>NZ_JBNPQH010000002.1:0-1131874 GCF_050315415.1 Pseudoclavibacter sp. Marseille-Q434
AGCGCGGGGGCGGGCGCGGCGCGGATGCCCGCGGAGACACCTCGACGCCCCGGCGGCGCGGAATGTGCCGGGGCGTCGAGATTCTGGTGCCGGGGCTTCCCGGCGGTCTGATGCGCGCCCGTGGCGGGCGCGAGCGGGCTACGCCTGCGCGCGGATGGCGGCTTCGAGCACGTCGAGGCCGTCGTTCAGCAGCTCGTCCGTGATGGTGAGCGGCGGGAGGAGGCGCACGACGTTGCCGTAGGTGCCGCACGAGAGGAGCACGACGCCCTGGCTGAGCGCGTCGGCGACGATCGCCTTCACGGCCGCCGGGTGCGGCTTCTTCGTGGTCGTCGCCGTGCCGGCCTCGACGAACTCGAACGCCAGCATGGCGCCGCGTCCGCGGACCTCGCCGATGATCGTGTTCTCGCCGAGCTCGGCGCTGAGCGCCTCGAAGCGCGTCTTGACGATGGTCTCGATCTCGAGGGCGCGGGCAGCGAGCTGCTCGTCCTCCATGATGCTGATCGTGGCGAGCGCGGCGGCAGTGGCGACGGGGTTGCCCGTGTAGGTGCCGCCGAGTCCGCCGACGTGCACGCTGTCCATGATCTCGGCGCGGCCGACGACGGCCGAGAGCGGCATGCCGCCCGCGACGCCCTTCGCGATCGTGACGAGGTCGGGCACGATCTCCTCGTGCTCGGACGCGAACCAGGCGCCGGTGCGGCACATGCCGGCCTGCACCTCGTCGGCGATGAAGACGACGCCGTTGGCCTTCGCCCACTCGACGAGCGCGGGGAGGAAGCCCTCGGCGGGGACGATGAAGCCACCTTCGCCCTGGATGGGCTCGATGATGATGGCCGCGACGTTGTTGCCGCCGACCTGCTTCTCGATGACGTCGATCGTGCGGGCTGCCGCCTCGGCGCCGGTCAGGCCGTCACGGTACGGGTAGCTCATGGGTGCGCGGTAGACCTCTGGCGCGAAGGGTCCGAAGCCGTCCTTGTACGGGATGTTCTTCGCGGTGAGGGCCATCGTGAGGTTCGTGCGGCCGTGGAACGAGTGGTCGAACGCGATGACGGCGTTGCGGCCGGTCGAGTGGCGGGCGATCTTGACCGCGTTCTCGACCGCTTCGGCGCCGGAGTTGAGGAGCACGGCCTTCTTGGCGTGGCCGCCCGGCGTGATCTCGATGAGCTTCTCGGCGACGGCGACGTAGCCCTCGTACGGGGTGATGCCGAAGGCGGTGTGCGTGAAGTGCGACGCGGCTTCCTGCACGGCCGCGACGACGCGGGGGTGCGAGGCGCCGACGTTGGTGACGGCGATGCCCGCGCCGAAGTCGACGAACTGGTTGCCGTCGACGTCGCGGATGATGGCGCCATCGACGTCAGCCGCGTACACGGGGACTGCGGGGACGAGCGACGCGGAGACGCTCGCCTCACGACGCGCCGTCAGGGCCTGCGACTTGGGGCCTGGAATGGCGCCTTCGAGCTTGCGCTCCTGGGCAATGCGGAACTCCGTCACGATGCTTCCCTTCCTCGGGGTTCGACCTCTTGGTATGGCTTGAAGGCTACGCGGTTCTCCCCTCAGCGACGAATGGGCACGCGCACGACCCGTCCTACCGCGGCTGTGCATCCGTCTAGGCGTGCCTACAATCGGGGCATGCTTGCCACCGTCGACACGCTTCTCGCGGACCGCTCCCTCGGCCTGACCCTGCTCACCGGAGCCCCCGGGACGAGACGGACGGGCATCGAGTGGGTCGCGACGACCGAGCTGCTCAACCCGCAGCCGTTCCTCACGGGAGGCCAGCTGGTGCTGACGACGGGGATGCGCCTGCGCGGCACGCGCGCGTACCGCTCGTTCGTGGACTCGCTCGTCGCGGCCGACACCGTGGCGCTCGGCGTCGGCACCGGCTTCACGCACGAGAACGTGCCGGAAGCCCTCGTCGCCGCGGCCGAGCAGGCCGGACTCCCCCTGTTCGAGGTGGCCTACGAGACGCCGTTCGCGGCCCTCACCAAGGTCGTCACCCAGGCGAGCACCGACGCGCAGCACTCGCGCCTCGAGGGCGAGCATCGGCAGCAGCAGCAGCTCGTCACCGCGCTGCTCTCCGATGGCGGCGTCGCCGGGCTCGCCGCGCGCCTCGGGCGGCTCACGAGATCGCACGTCGCCGTGACGCGTCTCGGCGAGCTCCTGGCGGGCAGCCTTGACGTGCAGGATGAGGCCGTGAGCGGCTGGGACGCGCTCCCCATCTCCACGGGACAGTCGGCCGGCGCGACGCTCCACATCACGAGCCCGCGTGTCAACGAGGGGCTCGTGAACTACGCGCGCTCCCTCCTGAGCCTGCAGCTCATGCAGGACGCGCGCCGCGTGCGGGCGGCCCGCGACGCGTCGGGTCTCGTGCTGCACGACCTCGTGCAGGGGAAGTTCGCGGTCGAGGACGCCGAGCGGCGGCTGACCGCGCTCGGCGTCGCGACGGGGCAGGCCGCGCGCGTGCTCGTCGCCGAGACCGACGATCGGCGCACGGCAGAACTCACCGCGCTCCCGTTGCCCGCCGAGCTGCAGTCGTCGGTCTCCGCGGTGTTCGATGGCCGCCTCGTCGTGATCGCGCCCGAGCGGACCCGAATGCCCGCGGCGGCTGAGGCGCTCATCGGCCTCGCACGGTCGGCGGGCATCGCGGCACGAGTGGGCATCGGCGACCTCTACCCGACGTCGCTCGCGCTGCGCTGGAGCTACTTCGAGGCCCGGGATGCGCTGCGGAACGCCCCGCAGGACGTGGACGTCGCCACGTCGGCCCGCCTCTCCATCTCGTCGCTGCTCCTCGCGAGCCGCGACGTGCCCGTGCTCGAGCTGGCCGCTGAGGTGCTCGGACCGCTCGAGACGCACGACACCGAGCACAGCTCCACTCTCCTCGCGACCCTCGACGCGTATTTCGCGCACTCCGGCCAGATCGCGCAGGTCGCGGAGGAGCTCGGCACGCATCGCAATACCGTGCGCTACCGACTCGACCAGATCGCGAGCATCACGGGCCTCGACCCCCGCGTCATGGCCGAGGGCGTGCAGCTGTGGCTCGCGGGCGCGGCCAGGCGCCTCAGCCCGAGCGGCGGGATGCGCGACTGAGCTGCGCGAGCGGACCCTGCGGGCCGTCCGCTCTGCCAGACTTGGCGCATGCGCACCTCCGTGACCCTCCCGAACGGCGTCGAGATCGAACGAGACGACGCCGTCGACGTCACCGTCGACGTCCTGGAGGTGGAGGACCTCGCCTTCGCGCACGTCTGCCGCTCCCTGCGCCCGCAGCTGCGGCCACCCGCTGGCCTCATCGTGACGATGCCCGCCGGTGACGACGTGCTCGGCTACGTGTATCGCGAGGAGCAGCGCGAGGACGGCCGCCGCGACGAGCTCGACGACACCGACTCGCTGTTCGTCGACATCCACGAGCTCACGTTCGAGTTCGACGCACCCCGAGACGCCGACATGGACGAGGACGGCGTGCGGGGCCTGCTCGCGCGCGCCCGCCCCGAGACCGCGCTCAAGGTCGAGGGCGTCGAACTGCTCGACCTGCGGGACGGCCCCATGTCGCTCATCACGTGCCGTCCGCCTCGCGCGTGGACCTTCCGTCAGCTCGTGCTGGAGGTGCAGCTGCTCCGCGGCTCCTACATGGCCCTGCACTACAAGAGCTAGCGGCGGCGCTGCGTCACCTCTCGCCAGCGGACCGCGCGCGACGGTGCCACGGCGAACGTCAGGAACCAGCCGCCGGAGTATGCGAAGAGCGCGACCAGCCCCATCGCGGCGACCGGACTCGCGAACACGCCGAGCGCCAACATCCCGAGCACCGCCACGATCACGACCACCCGCCGCAGCCAGGCCGGGACGTGCACGAGGTACCTCGTGGTCGCCCACCCGGCGAGGGCGGCGACCACGAGCACGACGGGTCCCAGCCAGAACTCGGCGAGCGCGAGGAACACCGCGAACGCGATCGCCAGGACGAATTCGAGGACCGCCAGCAGCACGAAGCCGCGCCTCGACGGCGCAGCCATGGCCCGCTCCTGATACTCGGCGCCCTTGCGGGCAGCCCACCCGTAGACCATGCGAATGCCGCAGCTACGCCAGTCGCTGCGTCCAGCCCATGAGGTCGGGCAGCTCGCCGTTCTGGATACCCGTCAGCTCGGCGCGGATGCGCATGCTCACCGAGTCCTCCGTGAGCGCCGGGTTCTCGATCGTGAAATCGGGCGACTTGACCCTGCCGATCGGCGAGATGACGGCCGCGGTGCCGCACGCGAAGGCCTCGACGATCGACCCGTCGGCGACGCCCTCGCGCCACTCGTCGATCGTGATGCGCCGGTGCTCGATTCTGCGACCGGCCCGCTCGCACAGCTCCAGCACGCTGTCGCGTGTGATGCCGGGGAGGATGGAGTCGCTCAGCGGGGTCAGGATCGTGCCGTCGGACTTGATGAGCACGATGTTCATGCCGCCGAGCTCCTCGAGGTACCTGTTCTCGGAGGAGTCGAGGAACAGCACCTGCTCGCATCCGTTCGCGTACGCCTCCTCCTGCGGGAGCAGCGACGACGCGTAGTTTCCGCCGCACTTCGCCGCACCCGTGCCGCCGGCACCCGCGCGCGAGTACTCCTGCGAGAGCCAGATGTCGACGGGGCGCGTGGGGTCGGAGAAGTACGAGCCAGCCGGGCAGGCGATGACCATGTAGCGCACCGTCTGCGCCGCACGCACGCCGAGGAAGTTCTCGAACGCGATCATGAACGGGCGCAGGTAGAGGGTCTTGCCCTCGCCGGCCGCCGGAACCCACTGCTCGTCGATCTGCACGAGCTGGCGCACCGATTCGAGGAAGAGCTCCTCGGGCAGCTCCGGCAGCGCGAGCCGCTTCGCCGAGTTCTGCAGGCGCTGCGCGTTGCGCTCTGGCCGGAACCCGAAGACCTCTCCCCCGCCGTGGCGGTACGCCTTGAGGCCCTCGAAGATCTCCTGGCCGTAGTGGAACACCGCCGAGGATGGGTCGACCTGCAGCGGGCCGTACGGCACGACGCGGGCGTCGTGCCAGCCGTCGGCGACCGTCCAGTCGATGATCACCATGTGGTCGGTGAAGTGCTTGCCGAACCCGGGGTCGGCGAGCACCGCCTCCCGCACCTCGGCGGATGCGGGAGCCGGGTTTCGCTCGACCGCGAACTCGAGGGACGCGCTCGCGGTGCGTGCGGCCTGCGTCGTCGTGCCTGGCTGGGTGCTGCTGGTGTCGCTCATGCGTTGGTTCCTTGCGCGGTCAGTCGGGAGATGATGGCGTCGCCGATCTCGGACGTGCTCCTGGATGCCCCGCCTCGCGACGCGAGGTCGGCGCGGCAGGCTGCGTCGAGGGCTGCGGCTGCGTCGATGAGTCCGAAGTGCTCGAGCAGCAGAACGACGGAGAGGATCGCCGCCGTCGGGTCGGCTTTGCCGAGGCCCGCGATGTCTGGTGCCGAGCCGTGGACTGGCTCGAACATGCTGGGGAATTCGCCTTCGGGATTGATGTTGCCCGAGGCCGCCAGCCCGATGCCGCCGGTGATGGCTGCGGCAAGGTCGGTCACGATGTCGCCGAACAGGTTATCGGTGACGATCACGTCGAATCGCGATGGGTTCGTGACGAAGAAAATCGTAGCAGCGTCGACGTGCAGGTACTCGACGGCGACGTCAGGGTAGTCGGCGGAGACCCGGTCGACGACGCGCTGCCAGAGCACGCCGGCGTTGACGAGCACGTTCTTCTTGTGCACGAGCGTGAGGTGCTTGCGGGGGCGGGACTTGGCCTTCTCGAACGCGTACCGCACGGTGCGCTCGACGCCGTAGGCCGTGTTCACGGAGACCTCGGTCGCGATCTCCTGCGGGGTGCCGACGCGGACGACGCCGCCGTTGCCGACATACGGCCCCTCGGTGCCCTCCCGCACGACGACGAAATCGACCTCGCCGGGGTCGCTCAGCGGGGTCTTCACGCCGGGCGAGATCGCGCCAGGGCGCAGGTTGATGTAGTGGTCGAACGCGAAGCGCAGCTTGAGGAGCAGGCCACGCTCGATGATGCCCCCGGCCAGTCGCTCGTCGGCGGGGTCGCCGCCGACGGCGCCGAGGAGGATGCCGTCGTGCTGCGCGAGCGCGTGCAGCTCCGCGTCTGAGATGATCTCGCCGGTCTCGAGGTAGCGGGCCGCGCCGAACGGGTACTCCGTGAGCGTGAGCTCGACGCCTGCCGGCAGCGCAGCCCGAAGCGCGCGCTGCGCCTCGGCGGTGACCTCCGGGCCGATCCCGTCGCCCGCGATGACGGCGATGTCGAGCTTCTCTGGCGCTGCACGTTCCGACACGAGGCGTCCTTTCCTGCCGACGGCGGTCGCGGCTCCCCCAGTTTAGGCCGCAGCCGGGCTAGCGTCTGTCGTCATGACCACCGCGATCCTGCGCCGCAAGGACGATCTGCCGCGTGCGCGCGCCGCCAGCCGCCTCACGGCCTACGTGTACGGCAACATCATCATCCTCGCGACGCTCCTCGGGCTCGTGCACGCGGGCGAGAATCCCGGTGAAGGTGCGATCGTGGTCCTCGCGACCGGGGGCACGACGCTCCTCGCGCACCTCATCGCCGACGCGGTGGGCCACTCCACGAGGGCCGAGGTCGGCGACCGTCGCGAGCGCACGGCGCACATCGAGTTCCTGCACGAGCTGCGGGATGCGGTGCCGATCGCCTCGGCTGCGTCCATCCCGGCCGCGATCCTCGGAGTGGCCGCACTCGGCGTCATCGACGGCGAGACGGCGCAGCTCGTCGCGGAGATCGTGATCATCGTGCGGCTCGCTGCGATGGGCTTCACGGTGCAGCGCATCCGCGGCGAGCGGCCCTCGTTCCGCACCTTCGCCGCCGGCGTCGGCCTCGCCCTGATCGGCGTCGCCATCTCCGTGCTCAAGGCGAACCTCGGGCACTGATCAGCCACACGTCCCGCCCCTCACACCAGCGGCGCGCTGTCCAACTTGCGTGATGGATGCGCCAGGACAGCCTCGCAAAGACCCGCCGACCCGCATCCATCCCGCAAGAGGGTCATGCGCGGACATCCCGTCGACAGATCGCGACGGCTGCGCAGCAGACCAGTGCCACGACCGCGAGGAGGAACACCGCGTAGGCGCTCCCAGGGTCGAGCGCTGCCGCCGGGTTCGCTGCGGTCACGGCGGCAGCATCGAACAGCTGCGCGCCGGCGATCGTGGGCAGGAACTTCGCCCACGGCGTCAGGAAGACCAGGACAAGCGAGAGCTGCGAGACCGCGATGAGCACGAGCAACGGCACCAGAGCCTGGCGGACCAGGACCGCGAAGCTGAACCCGATCAGCGCGATACCAGTCCAGTAGACGACTCCGCCCAGCCAGCGCACCAGGAGCGAGACGGGCACGCCGTCGCTGAGCACACTGAGCGATCCGAGACCGAGCTGACTGCAGATGCTGAGCAGCGGGATCGTCACCGCTCCGAGCAACGTCACGGTGACGGCGAGGACCGAGACCTTCGCGAGGACGAGCCTGAACCGGTTCGGCACCGCGACGAGCGAGGTCTGGATCTGTCCGCCGGAGAACTCACCGCTTCCCGCGAGCACCCCCACGATGATGACCCCGATCTGCCCGAGCGCGATCCATTCGAGGCCGACGACCTCCGGCGTCGTCCCGGCGGCGAGCATCGGGTCGTCGACGCGCAGTCCCTCGCCAACGGAGGGGGCGGTGACTGCGGCCATCAGGACCGGCACGACGAAGCTCACGGCCAGCGTGATGAGGACCGCTCTGAGAGTGAAGAGCTTCCAGGACTCTGACGCCAGCGCCATCTTCACGCGGCATCACCCGCAACATGCTCGGCGCGACCCTGCGTCCAGGCGAAGTACGCGTGCTCGAGGCTGTCGTGCTCCGCGACCAGGCTCGTTGCCGCCCCCGCCCTGATGACCGTTCCGCGCGCCATCACGACGAGGTCGTCAGCCATGGACTGCATCTCCCCCATGAGGTGCGACGAGATGAGCACCGTGCGGCCGGAACCCGCCAGCGAGCGCGCAAGATCCCGTATCCAGCGAATGCCCTCCGGGTCGAGCCCGTTCATTGGCTCGTCAAGGATCACGACCTCCGGGTCCCCGAGGAGCGCGGCCGCGATGCCCAGACGCTGCCCCATGCCCAGAGAGAAGGTCCCGACGCGGCGGTCAGCGACGTCCGACAGCCCGACGAGTCGCAGCGTCTCCGGGATGCGCGTGGGCGAGATCCCGTTGCTCGTCGCCATCCATCGGAGGTGCGCTCTCGCCGTGCGTCCGCGATGGGCACCCGACCCGTCGAACTGCGCGCCGACGCGGGTCAGGGGACGCCGCAGGCTTCGGTACTCGGAGCCGAGCACCGACGCGCGCCCGGACGTCGCTCGGTCGAGGCCGAGCAGGATGCGCATCGTCGTCGACTTGCCCGCTCCGTTCGGGCCGAGCAGCCCCGTCACCCTGCCTGCTCTGGCTTCGAAGGTCACGGACTCGATGGCAGTCCGCTTCCCGTAGATCTTTGTCAGGTTCTCGACTTCGATCATGAACCCACCCCCCTTTTCTGCGTGGTTGACGGCCCAGGAGCGGACCGAGAGAAATCCAGTGACGGCGAAGACGCCGATCCAGCTCAGCAGCACGAGAAGCCCGAGCATCGGCCCCAGGTCCCCGGCAAGCGGAGCGTCCTGGAGGAGCAGTTGAGCGCCCGCCTGGTCGGGCAGGAACCTGGCGGCCGAGGTGAACTCGAGCAGGTACGGCGAGATGGCGAGCGTGAGCGCCAGCATGGCGGTGAGCCCGACGATGCCGCTGCGGAACGCCGACGAGATCAGGAATGAGAGCAGGCTGATGAGCGACCAGTAGATGATGTACCCCGCGAGCAGGCGGAGGTCTCCACCGGGAAGGCTCGTCAGGCTGCCGACCGCGCGGCAGTCGAGGACAGCGCAGCGTGCGGCATAGCTTCCCAGGACGGCGGGAAGGGCGACCGCGACGCCGAACGCGAGCGCGGAGAGGGCCTTCGCGAGGAAGAAGCTGCGCCGGTCGGGGACGGCGAGCAGCGAGGAGGCGACGACACCGTTGTCGCGCTCCTGCGCGAAGACACTCGCCCCCAGGAAGACCGCCCCGATCTGTCCGTAGTGCAGCACCACGAGGAACGCCGGCTGAGATTCGAGTCCGCCGGCAGCGGTGACATCCCCCGAGAGCATCGCCTGGTGCGTCAGCGCGGTGACGCCGTAGGCGACACCGATCACGACCGCGACGGTTGCGAGACTCGCGACCCGCGACGAACGCAGTGAGATGAACTTGATTGCTTCCGCGCGGAGCGCGTGGAGGAACGTGGTCATGGCCTGCCGCCCCCGGTCGAGTGGACGCTCCTGATCGGGTGCCGTGCTGTCCGGTCCATGTGGCTAGCGTGGCACTCGGGTGGTCAGCGGACCATCATTCGAAAGTTCGAGCCCTGGACACCAGCCTGATCCCACAGGACAATGCGTGTTTTGCCCCAAATAAGTCGCGACGAGCACCCCCATTCCGGGCCCAAAGAACAACGCTGCCTGCGTTCCCAACCGCGGCGATCTCTCGCGGGGTTGGGAACGCAGGCAGCGCTTGTGTGGGTGACGCGGGGCGTCTAGCTCTCGACGATGTCGATCTCGTGCAGCTCGGAGGCGCCGATCGCGTCGCGCAGGTGCGCGAGCAGCTCGTCGCTGGCCGGCTCGTCGATCGTCAGCACGGAGAGGGCCTGGCCGCCCTCTTCGTCGCGGGCGATCTGCATGCCGGCGATGTTGACGCCTGCCTCGCCGAGCGCGGCACCGTAGACGGCGACGACGCCGGGGCGGTCGCTGTAGACCATGACGAGGTGGTGCGCGGCGAGGGGCACCTCGATGCTGTAGCCGTTGATGCCGACGAGCTTCTCGATCTGCTTCGGGCCAGTGAGGGTTCCGGAGACGGAGACCGTCTTGCCGTCGCTGAGCGTCGCGCGCAGCGTGAGCACGTTGCGGTACTCGTCGCTGTCCTCGTCGACGTTCATGCGCACGTCGAGGCCGCGCTCCTCCGCCAGGAGCGGCGCGTTCACGTAGGAGACCTGCTCGGTGACGATGTTCGTGAAGAACCCCTTGAGCGCGGCGAGGCGCAGCGCCTTCACCTCGTAGCGGGCGAGCTCGCCGTGCACCTCGATGTCGAGGGCGACGGGAGAGGCCCCGATGAGGCCCTGGAGGAACTGACCGAGCTTCTCCATGAGCGGGATGCCGGGGCGCACGTACTCGTCGATGATGCCGCCAGCGACGTTGACCGCGTCCGGCACGAGCTCACCGGCGAGGGCGAGGCGCACGGAGCGCGCGACGGAGACGCCGGCCTTCTCCTGGGCTTCATCGGTGGATGCGCCGAGGTGCGGTGTGAGCTGCAGGTTCGGCTGGTCGAGGAGGTCGCGGTTCGATGGCGGCTCGGTGACGAACACGTCGAGCGCTGCCCCCGCGATCGTGCCGGACTCGAGGGCGTCGCGGAGCGCGTTCTCGTCGATGATGCCGCCGCGCGAGCAGTTGACGATGCGCAGTTCGGGCTTGGCGAGCGCGAACTGGGCCTCGCCGATGAGACCGGTGGTCTCGGGCGTTCGCGGGATGTGGATGGTGATGAAGTCGGACTGCGCCATGAGCTCTTCGAGGGTGAGGAGCTGCACGCCCAGCTGCGAGGCGCGGGCGGGCGTCACGTAGGGGTCGTAGGCGACGAGGTTGACGCCGAAGCCCTTGAGGCGGTCGACGACGAGCGTGCCGATGCGGCCGAGGCCCACGATGCCGATGGTCTTCTCGAACAGCTCGACGCCCGTGTACTTCGAGCGCTTCCAGTCCCCTGCCTTCATCGACGCGTTGGCGTTCGGGATGTGGCGGGCGAGCGAGATGATGTGGCCGACCGCGAGCTCGGCTGCCGAGGTGATGTTCGAGGTGGGCGCGTTGACGACCATGACGCCGGCCTTCGTGGCGGCGGGCGTGTCGACGTTGTCGAGGCCGACGCCGGCGCGGGCGATGATCTTCAGGTTCGGGGCCGCGGCGATCGCCTCGGCGTCGACCTGGGTCGCGCTGCGCACGAGGATCGCGTTGGCCTCGGCGAGTGCTTCGAGGAGCGCGGGACGATCGGTGCCGTCGACCTGGCGGACTTCGAAGTCGGGACCGAGCGCATCCACGGTTGCGGGGGAAAGCTGCTCGGCAAGCAGAACGACGGGCTTTGACACGTGAAGAATCCTCCAGTGGAGACAGGGAGTCTGCGGGCGCAGGCCGAAGCGATCCTATCGCGAGGCGCGCTTTCGCCTCACGTCGCCGTAACACTGAGCGATCGCTGACGAGGAAGGGCCGGCCGCGAGCGGATGCTCGGGCCGGCCCAACGCAGTTCAGGACTGCAGACGGGAGTGACGCTTAGCGCGCGACCTGTCCGTCGACGTAGTCGCTGTCGGTCTGCTTCCAGGCGAAGAGCTTGCGCAGCTCCTGGCCGGTCTTCTCGATGGGGTGCGACTCGCCCTTCTTGCGGAACTCGGCGAATTCGACGCCGCCGTTGTCCTGGTCGTCGATGAAGCGCTTCGCGAACGCGCCAGACTGGATGTCGGCGAGCACGGCCTGCATGTTGGCCTTGACGCTCGGGTCGATGACGCGGGGGCCGGACACGTAGTCGCCGAACTCGGCCGTGTCGGAGACCGACCAGCGCTGCTTGGCGATGCCGCCCTCCCAGATGAGGTCGACGATGAGCTTGAGCTCGTGGAGCACCTCGAAGTAGGCGATCTCGGGCTGGTAGCCAGCCTCGGTGAGCGTCTCGAAGCCGTACTGGATGAGCTGCGACGTGCCACCGCAGAGCACAGCCTGCTCGCCGAAGAGGTCGGTCTCGGTCTCTTCCGTGAAGGTCGTCTTGATGACGCCGGCACGCGTTCCACCGATGGCGGCCGCGTACGAGAGGGCGGTTGCCCATGCGGTGCCGGATGCGTCGTTCTCGACGGCGATGATGTCCGGGATGCCGCGGCCTGCGACGAACTCGCGGCGCACCGTGTGGCCGGGGGCCTTCGGGGCGACGAGAATGACGTCGACGCCCTCGGGAGCGTCGATGTAGCCGAAGCGGATGTTGAAGCCGTGCGCGAAGGCGAGGGTCTTGCCTGCGGTGAGCTTGTCCTTGACGCTGTCCGTGTAGATCGAGCGCTGGTGCTGGTCCGGCGCGAGGATCATGATGACGTCGGCCCACTCGGCCGCGTCGGCGACGTTCAGGACCTCGAAGCCGTCTTCCTGTGCCTTGGGGGCGGACTTCGAGCCGTCCTTGAGGCCGATCTTGACCTCGACACCGGAGTCGCGGAGGTTCTGCGCGTGGGCGTGGCCCTGCGATCCGTAGCCGACGACGGCTACCTTCTTGCCCTGGATGATGCTCAGGTCGGCGTCGGTGTCGTAGAGGATTTCAGCCACGTGTGTGCTCCTTGGTTGTTGGCGTTTGGCGTGTGGGTTCTTCAGTGCCGGTCGGCACAGGGCAGGTGAGCGCTGGCCGGTGGCTCAGCGTGAGACCCGCTCGGTCATCGACTTCGATCCGCGGCCGACGGCGACGAGGCCGGACTGGACGATCTCGCGGATCCCGTACGGCTCGAGGACGCGCAGGAAGGCCTGCACCTTCCCGGTGTCGCCCGTGGTCTCGATGACCAGCGCGTCCGTTGCCACGTCGACGACGCGGGCCCGGAAGAGGTTGACCGCTTCGATGACCTGCGAGCGGGTCGCGGAGTCGACTTTGACCTTGACGAGCAGGTGCTCGCGCTGGACGGACGCGTCGTATTCGAGCTCGACGATCTTGATGACGTTGATGAGCTTGTTGAGCTGCTTCGTCACCTGCTCGAGCGGGAATTCCTCGACATCGACGACGACCGTGATGCGGGAGAGCCCGTCGACCTCGCTCGCGCCGACGGCGAGCGATTCGATGTTGAAGCCTCGGCGGGCGAACAGCCCGGCGACGCGTGTCAGCAGGCCTGGCTTGTCCTCCACGAGGAGGGAAAGGACGTGCTTCGACATGGTCTACTCCCCCTCGAAGGTCGGGCTGTGTTCTTTGGCGTACTGGACGAAGCTGTTCGAGACGCCCTGCGGCACCATCGGCCACACCATGGCGTCTGCGCTCACGACGAAGTCGATGACGACGCTGCGGTCGTTGGTCTCGAGCGCGAGCTTGATGGCGGCGTCGATCTCCTCTTCCTTCGTGACGCGGATGCCGAGCGCCCCGTAGGCGTCGGCGAGCTTCACGAAGTCCGGGATGCGGACCGTCTCGTGCCCCGTGTTCAGGTCGGTGTTCGAGTGGCGGCCGTCGTAGAAGAGGGTCTGCCACTGCCGCACCATGCCGAGCGACGAGTTGTTGATGATGGCGACCTTGATGGGGATGT
Organism: Pseudoclavibacter sp. Marseille-Q434; assembly: GCF_050315415.1. Taxonomy (NCBI): domain Bacteria; kingdom Bacillati; phylum Actinomycetota; class Actinomycetes; order Micrococcales; family Microbacteriaceae; genus Pseudoclavibacter; species Pseudoclavibacter sp. Marseille-Q434. The sequence goes on from NZ_JBNPQH010000002.1 coordinate 13,326, forward strand.
CGTTGATGGCGCAGGTCGCGAGTTCCTGGTTCGTCATCTGGAAGCATCCGTCGCCGTCGATGGCCCACACCGTGCGGTGCGGCTCGGCGACCTTGGCGCCCATGGCCGCCGGGATGGCGTACCCCATGGTGCCGGCGCCGCCGGAGTTGAGCCACGCGTTGGGGCGCTCGTACTTGACGAACTGCGCTGCCCACATCTGGTGCTGTCCGACGCCTGCCGCGTAGATCGCTTCCGGCCCCGTGAGCTCGCTGATGCGCTGGATGATGCGCTGCGGCGAGAGGAGTCCGTCGCTCGGGTCGGTGTACCCGAGCGGGAACTCGGCCTTGAGGCCGTCGAGGTAGGTCCACCACTCGTCGAGGCGTTCCGTGTCGGCGGGCGCATGGTCGGTGACGGCGGCGAGGAGGTCGATGGCGACCTCGCGGGCGTCGCCGACGATCGGCACGTCGGCGGTGCGGATCTTCGAGATCTCGGCGGGGTCGATGTCGACGTGGATGACCTTCGCGTTCGGCGCGAAGAGCGCCGCCTTGCCGGTCACGCGGTCGTCGAAGCGGGCGCCGATGGTGATGAGCAGGTCCGCTTCCTGCAGCGAGAGCACAGCGGGCACGGTGCCGTGCATGCCCGGCATGCCGAGCATCTGCGGGTGCGAGTCGGGGAACGCGCCGCGGGCCATGAGGGTCGTGACGGCTGGCGCCCCGGTCTTCTCGACGAGTCGCTGCACCTCCGCGGAAGCACCCGAGCGGACGATGCCGCCACCCAGGTAGAAGACGGGCTTCTTGGCCTGCGCGATGAGCTGCGCCGCGGCGAGGATCTGCTTGCCGTGCGCCTTGAGCACCGGACGGTAGCCGGGCAGGTCGAGCTTCACGGGCCAGACGTACGGCGCCTTCTTCTGCTGCGCGTCCTTCGTGATGTCGACGAGCACGGGTCCCGGACGACCGGTCGAGGCGATGTGGTAGGCGGCGGCGATGGCCGCGGGGATCTCCTCTGGCGTGCGAACCAGGATGCTGTGCTTCGTCACGGGCATCGTGATGCCGATGATGTCGGCCTCCTGGAAGGCGTCCGTGCCCATGAGGTGCGAGAACACCTGGCCGGTGATGGCCAGCAGCGGCACCGAGTCCATGTAGGCGTCGGCGATCGCGGTCACGAGGTTCGTCGCGCCGGGCCCGCTCGTCGCGATGCACACGCCGGTCCTGCCGCTCGCCGATGCGTACCCCTCGGCCGCGTGCCCAGCACCCTGTTCGTGGCGAACAAGGATGTGGCGGAGCTTGGTGCTGTCGAGCAGCGGGTCGTATACCTCGATGATGGCGCCACCCGGCAGCCCGAAGACGTCCGTGACCCCGAGGTTCTCGAGGGTGCGGACGACAGCCTGGGCTCCGGTCAGCATCTCGGGCTCGTGCCCAGCGGAGGGTGATGACGCCGCGGCGATGCGGGCGGCAGTTTCCTGCGTCATGAGATCCGTTCTTCTTCGTGCTCGATGGCTCGAGCGCAGTCGATGAGGCGCAGCCCTGGATCAGAGTCGAGACTCTGGATCAGAGTCGAGACTCTGAGGGCTAGCCCGTGGTCGCGCCCTCGGACGCGCTGCGGACGAGCTTCGAGTATTTCGCAAGCACGCCGCGCGTGAACTTCGGAGGGAGCGGTTCCCAGCCTTCTCGGCGGGAGGCGAGCTCGGCTTCGTCGACGAGTAGGTCGATCGAGCGAGCCGCGATGTCGACCCGAATCAGATCTCCACTGCGGACGAAAGCGATGGGACCTTGGTCGACCGCTTCCGGTGCAATGTGGCCGATGCACAGGCCGGTTGTGCCGCCTGAGAATCGTCCGTCCGTCAAGAGTAGTACATCCTTGCCGAGACCCGCGCCCTTGATGGCCGCCGTGATGGCGAGCATCTCGCGCATGCCTGGTCCGCCCTTCGGACCTTCGTAGCGGATGACGATGACGTCGCCCGCTTCGATCTCCCCGTTCGTGAGGGCATCCATCGCGCCGCGCTCGCGCTCGAACACGCGGGCCGGCCCCTCGAAGACGTCGGCGTCGAAGCCGGCCGTCTTCACGACGGCACCCTCGGGTGCCAGCGAGCCGTGCAGCACCGTGATGCCGCCCGTCGCGTGGATGGGGTTGTCGATCGTGTGCACGACGTCGCCGTCGACCGGGTCCGGGTTGAGGTCGCGGAGGTTCTCGGCGAGCGTCTTGCCCGTGACGGTGAGCGCGTCGCCGTGCATGAGGCCCTCGTCGAGGAGCGCCTTCATGACGACGGGGATGCCGCCGTGGCGGTCGACGTCGTTCATGACGTACTTGCCGAACGGCTTCATGTCGGCGATGTGCGGAACCTTGTCGCCGATGCGGTTGAAGTCGTGCAGGGTGACGTCGACCTGGGCCTCGCGAGCGATCGCGAGGAGGTGGAGCACGACGTTGGTCGAGCCGCCCAGCGCCATCGCGAGCGCGATGGCGTTCTCGAACGCTTCCTTCGTGAGGATGTCGCCAGTCGTGATGCCCTGGCGCAGCAGGTTGACGACGGCCTCGCCCGAGCGGTGCGCGAACGCGTCGCGGCGCCGGTCGGCGGACGCCGGAGCGGCCGATCCAGGCAGGCTGAGGCCGAGCGCCTCGGCGACGGACGCCATCGTGTTCGCCGTGTACATGCCGCCGCAGGCTCCCTCGCCCGGGGCGAACGCGCACTCGATGCGCTTCAGGTCGGCCTCGGACATCTTGCCGGCCTTGCACGCGCCGACTGCCTCGAAGGAGTCGATGATCGTGATGTCCTTCTCGGTGCCGTCCGAGAGCTTGACCCAGCCGGGCGCGATGGATCCGGCGTACAGGAAGACGCTCGAGAGGTTCAGACGGGCGGAGGCCATGAGCATGCCGGGGATGGACTTGTCGCATCCCGCGAGCAGCACGGTGCCGTCGAGGCGCTCCGCCATGACCACCGTCTCGACCGAGTCGGCGATGACCTCACGCGAGACGAGGGAGAAGTGCATGCCCTCGTGGCCCATGGAGATGCCGTCCGAGACGGACACTGTGCCGAACTGCAGCGGGTAGCCGCCGCCCGAGTGGACGCCTTCTTTGGCGCCCTGGGCAAGGCGGTCGAGGGAGAGGTTGCACGGCGTGATCTCGTTCCACGAGGACGCGATGCCGATCTGCGGCTTGTCCCAGTCTTCGTCGCCCATGCCGACCGCGCGGAGCATGCCCCGCGAGGTGGTGGCTTCGATGCCGTCGGTGACGACCCGACTGCGTGGCTTGATGTCGACTTCTGGCTCAGGCATGCCCGCCATTCTACGCCGCGGAGAAGGTCGCCCCGCGCCGCCGGGAGCGCCTACTTCTCGCCGTGCCCGAGACCCTCGTGCTCGGGTGCCGGCTCCTTCTCCGGTTCCCCGGTCCGCACGGCCTGCGCGCGCGTCAGCTCGTCGTCGGTTCGGCGCTGGGCGCTCTCGACCGCCGCGGCGAGCTCGTCGACGTGCAGCGACACGTTGTCGAACTGCCGGCTGCGGTATCCGGCTCGGGCGAGCATCGTCGCGCCGGCCGGGGTCGTGAGCATCTGGAAGAACATGATCGGGATGAGGAACAGGATCGTGGGCAGGTGCGTCTGCTGCACGGCGAGGCCGATGAGCAGGAACATGAGGCCCGCGATCTGCGGCTTCGTCTGCGCGTGCATCCGCATGAGCACGTCGGAGAAGCGCATGAGGCCCACCCCGGCGGCGAGGGACAGGATGGCTCCCAGCCCGAGGCAGACGAGGGAGACGACGTCGAGCGCGTCCACCGGGGCGTTCTCCACGAGCAGCCCACCGGAGGCGAGCAGAGCGTCAGAAGCGCTCATTAGCGTTCGCCTCCTGTCGGGTGACGTGCCTGGCGACGGCGACCGAGGCGATGAACGCGGTCATGGCGAGGGCAAGCACGAGCGGGATCGTGTCGGTGTGTCCGCGGATGATCATGTCGGCGACGAGCACGCAGATGAGGATCGTGAGGAGCGCGTCGGAGGCGACCATGCGGTCGACGATGGACGGACCGCGGATGATGCGGATCACTGCGAGGAGCGCCGCGACGGCGAACATCGCTCCGAAGATCCAGACGAGGACGTCGATGACCATCACTTGCGTCCCTCCTTCGCTGCTGATGCGCCGGCGGATGAGCCCTTGACGACGACGGGCGTGTCGTGCGCGAACTGCTTGTCGCGGATCGCCTCGTGCTTCTTCTGCGCAGGCGACTGGCCGATGGGCTCGAGCCCACGACGCACGCGGTCGCGGTTGACCCGCCAGAGGTCGTCGCGGGTCCCGAGCGCGAGCGCGAGCCCCTCCTCCACGTCGAGCGCGAGCGCCTTGACCGATTCGACGGACTCGTCGGTCGAGGCGTCCAGCACGTGCAGGTAGAGCACGGAGTGCATCCGGTCGACTTCGACGACCATCGAGCCGGGGATGAGCATGTTGACCTCGGCCGTCAGCGTGAGGATGAAGTCGCTGCGCGTGCGCAGCTGCACCGAGACGACGGAGCCGAGCGGCGGCTTCGCTGGCCGGAACGCCAGCCACGCGACGATGAACGACGCGCTGACCAGCCGGTACATGAACTTCACGAAGAAGACGAGCGTCCACCACAGGTTGATGCGGCCGGAGAGGTCGACGGCCGGCAGGTAGAAGACCTCGACGATGATGACCGAGAAGATGATCCCGGTGACGACGCTGATGACGTCGACGTGGCCCCACAGCACCAGCCAGAACGCGACGAGCGCGAGCAGCAGCGGCAGCTGGACGAGGATGGCATGGCGCCTGGGCTTGCGGGCGCTGCCGTCTTTCACCTTCATGGCTTGAGCACCTCCCCGTTGGAGACCGAGCTGATGTACTCAGCCGGGAACAGATCGAACGCGGCCGTCTCGGACCACTCGTAGATGGGGCCGGCGAAGATCGTGATGGCGACGCTCACGGCGACCATGGTGGTCGTCGCGATCGTCATGAGCCGCGACGACGACTTCGTCTCGGTGACGACGGCCGACTCCGGGGTGTCGGAGATGCGCTCCGTCATCGGCGAGGAGAAGTCGACGACCTGCTCCTGCGTGCGCCAGAAGCCCAGGTTCCAGACGCGGATCAGCGCGTACAGGGTGAGGAGGCTGGTGACGGCGCCGGCCCCGATGAGCACGTAGCTGAGCACGCTGCCCTGTGCCGCGCCCGCCGTGAAGAGGCCGAGCTTCCCGATGAAGCCCGAGAACGGCGGGATGCCGCCGAGGTTGAGCATGGGGATGAAGAACAGCACGGCCACGAACGGCGCCCGCTTGAGCATCCCGCCCAGGTGGGTCAGCGACGAGGAGCCCGCGATGCGCTCGATGAGCCCCGTCACGAGGAACAGCGCGGTCTGCACGATGATGTGATGGACGATGTAGAACACCGTCGCGGCGTAGCCGAGCTCGGTGCCGAGGGCGACGCCGAAGATCATGTAGCCGATGTGGCTGACGAGCGTGAACGACAGCATTCGTCGGATGCCGGCCTGGGCCACCGCGCCGAGGATGCCGACGATCATCGTGAGCAGGGCGATCACCATCAGCAGCACGGAGATGTCGTTGTCCCAGAAGAGCAGCGTCTCCGTCCGCAGGATCGCGTACACGCCGACCTTCGTCAGCAGGCCCGCGAAGACAGCCGTGACCGGCGCTGGCGCTGACGGGTACGAGTCCGGCAGCCAGAACGACAGGGGGAACAGCGCCGCCTTGATGGCGAAGGCGATGAGGAGCGGCATGTGCAGCATGAGCTGCACGTCCTGCGGGAGCTCGGCCATGCGAACCGCGATCTCCGCGAAGTTCACCGTGCCGACCGCACCGTAGATGAGGGCGATGGAGCCCAGGAAGATGAACGACGAGACCAGGCTCACGACGATGTAGGTGACGCCGGCCTTGATGCGCTCCGTCGTTCCGCCGAGCGTGATGAGCACGAAGCTCGACACGAGCAGGATCTCGAAGCCCACGTACATGTTGAAGAGGTCGCCAGCGATGAAGGCGTTGTAGACGCCCGCGGAGAGCACGAGGTAGGTCGGGTAGAAGATCGAGACCGGCGTCTCGTCGTCGCCGTCCGCCGCGCCCTGGCCGATCGAGAAGGCCATGACCGCGAGCAGCACGATGCTCGTGACGACGACGAGCATCGCCGACAGCTGGTCGACGACGAGCGAGATGCCGAACGGCGCGAGCCATCCGCCACCCTGGACGACCAGCGCCTCCCCAGATGTGGTGACCGCGACGAGCAATCCGATGCTGACGCCGAGCGCGAGCACGAGCGTCGCCTGGGCGATGAAGATCTGGAGGCGCGCCGCGCGGGCGGCGGTCAGCGCCAGGGCCGCGCCGATGAGCGGCACGAGCACGATGAGGGGAACGAGCCAGGTCATGAGCGCTCCCCCTCTCCTGCGGTGTCGTCGTGCGGTTCGGTGTGGTCATCGGAACCCGAGTCGAGGCCGACCTCGCGAGCTCCGGCAGGCTGCGAGCCCTGCTCGGCGTCCGCATCCTGCTCACCCGCCCGGAACTCCTCGAGCTCCTCGTGCCGGTTGCTCGGCTCTGTGGCCTTCACGGATACGTCGGCGAAGCTGTCCTTGCCCGACCCTGGTTTCGGCCCATCGCCCATGTTGATGCGGGCAGTCGAGACCGCCGCTTCCGCGTACTCGCCGAACTCCGTGTCCCCGGACTCGTCCTCGTCGAACTCCTCGTCGTCCTGCGAGAGGTCCGCGGTGCGCATCGCGATGTCCTCTTCGTCGTCGCTCACCGTGTCCGCCTGCGCGAGTCTCCACGAGCGGTAGATGAGGGCGAGCATGAACGCGGTCACGCCGAAGGTGATGACGATGGCGGTGAGGATGAACGCCTGCGGGATCGGGTCGGAGTAGTCCTCCGGCGCGATGTCGGCGTCGTAGATCGGGGCGAGCCCGAAACTGCCCGACATGAAGAAGATGAGGATGTTCGTGGCGTTGCCGACGAGCAGGATCCCGAGGAGCATCCGCGTCAGGCTGCGCTCGAGGAGCAGGTACACGCCGCATGCGTACAGCACGGCCATGCCGACGAGCAGCACGAGGGACAGGGTCATGAGCGGGTCACCTCCTCGGATCCGACGGGTTCGATGTCGCTCTGATCTGCCTCGACCTCTTCGTTGACACGGGCAAGCGCCCCGGTGTTGTAGCCCGTCTCACCGGGCTCGCCTCCCTCGCCCTGCAGACCGTCGTGCTCAGCGGCCGAGTCCGAGTCGGGAGACGCATCCTGTTCGATCTGCAGGTCGATCTCCGAACCGAGCGAGCGCAGGATGTCGATCACCAGCGCGATGACGATGAGGTAGACGCCGATGTCGAACACGGTGGAGGTGACGAAGACGAACTGTCCCACCCCCGGGATGTCCTGATCGATCCAGGATGAGGTGAACGGCGCCTGGCCGAAGAAGATCGGCACGAGAGCCGTGAGCGTCGCGAGCAGGAAGCCGATGCCGAGGAGACGGCCCGCATCCACCTTGACGGCCTCGTCGAGCTCGGCCCGGCCACCCGCGAGATAGCGCGCAGCAAGGGCGAGGCTCGCGACCGCACCGCCGGCGAAGCCGCCGCCCGGGGTGTTGTGGCCGGTGAAGAGCAGGAAGAGCGAGGCGATGAGCAGCGCGTGGAACACGAGCCGCACGACCACCTCGAGGATGATCGAGCGGTTGCTCGGGGCGAGCGACTTGCCGGCGATGAGCCAGACCTTGCGGCGCTCCCCCTGCAGCTTGTCGGCCCGGCCGAGCTTCTGCCCGGCCGCGCTCACGGCGGCGAGGTCGATGGGTTCGGTGACGGGGCGTGATGCGCGGCGGAACCGCGGCCCGCGCGCCGCGTCGACCCGCGAGCGACCCCGGTTGTTGAGGTAGACGAGGCTCGCAACACCCGTAGCGGCCGCGATGAGCACGGAGAGCTCACCCATGGTGTCCCATCCGCGGATGTCGACGAGCGTGACGTTGACGATGTTGGAGCCGTGGCCGCCCTTGTAGGCGAACTCCGGGAAGAACACGGAGTCTGGGATCGCCTGGCGGGAGGCGAGGGAGATCCACGCGACGATGGCGAGGACGAGTCCGACGGATCCGCCGATGAGCCACCTGAGCCACGACGGCGGGTTCTTGAGCGCCTTGCCGTGGCGGGCAGGGAGCCTGCGCAGCACGAGCACGAAGACGACGAGCGTGATCGTCTCGATGAGGGCCTGCGTGATCGCCAGGTCCGGTGCGCCTGAGAGCGCGAAGAGCCCGGCCATGCCGTAGCCCGTGACGCCCACGAGGATGACGCCCTGGAACCGCTTCTCCGAGGTGGTCACGAAGAACGCCGCGAGGATCATGATCAGGATGATCGCGATCTCCTGCCAGCGGATCTCGGTCTCGAAGGCCGGGACGGGCGTGTCCATGGTGACGAGCGTGAACACGGACGCCACGACGAACATGATGAAGATCGATGCGAGGTAGAAGGGAAGCGAGCCGCGCTGGGTCGTCGCCGTCGTGCGCGCCGCGATGACATCCACGACGCGCATCGTGGTCCAGTAGCCGCGAGACGACTCGATGAGCGGAGGCACTTTCGCCTGCGCGCGGGCTACCCCGGCGCGCCAGACGAAGAGCAGGCCACCGACGATGAACGTGCCGATCGTGATGAAGAGCGCCGGCTCCAACCCGTGCCAGAGCGCCAGGTGGTACGGCTTGACGCCGGGCAGCTCCGGCAGCGTGTCCGCGTACATCGCGAGCACCGGGTCGACGAGACCGGACGCGAAGCCCAAGCCGAGCGAGGCGGCGACGAGGATGAGCGGGGAGAACATGAAGTCGAGGTGCTCGGGCACGTAGCGCACCCGCTCGACGTCCGGCTTCGACGCGAAGGCCCCATAGAGGAACCGGGCCGAGTAGGCGACCGTGAACACGGTGCCGATGATGACGCCGATGAGCGCGATCCACCCCCACACGCTCCCGGCCTCGCCCGCCTCGAGGAGCGCCGTGAGGATCGCCTCCTTGGCGACGAACGTGAACATCGGGGGCACGCCGGCCATGGCCGCGATCGCCAGCGCCGTCATCCAGAACAGGACGGGCGCCGCCTTCGCGAGCCCCGACAGCTTGCGGATGTCGCGGGTACCCGTGCGGTGGTCGATCATGCCGACGATGAGGAAGAGCGCGGCCTTGAAGCAGGCGTGCGCGATGACCATGGCTAGGCCCGCGAGCGCCGCGTCCCGCGTGCCGAAGGCGACGACGATGGTCATGAAGCCGAGCTGGCTGACGGTGCCGTAGGCGAGGATCAGCTTCAGGTCGTGCTGGCGCAGCGAGCGCCACCCGCCGATGAGCATCGTCGCGATGCCGATCGTGACGAGCACCTCTCGCCACCCCGGCATCTCGGCGAAGCCGGGCGCGAGGCGGGCGATGAGGTAGATGCCGGCCTTCACCATGGCCGCGGCGTGCAGATACGCACTCACCGGTGTGGGAGCGGCCATCGCCGCAGGCAGCCAGAAGTGGAACGGAGCGAGCGCCGACTTCGTGACGGCGCCCGAGAGCACGAGCATCACGGCCGTGATCGTGAAGCCGTCGAACTCGGGCGGGTTGGCGATGATCTCGGAGAGCAGCGTCGTGCCGGTCGAGGCGTGCAGCATGACGAGGCCGACGAGCATGGCCAGGCCGCCGAGCGTCGTGACGAGCAGCGCCTGCATGGCGGCACCGCGGCTCGCGCGCTTCGACGAGTAGTGGCCGATGAGGAGGAACGAGAGCACGCTCGTCGCCTCCCAGAAGATGAAGAGGAGGTAGATGTCGTCGGCGAGGACGAGACCGAACATGACGCCCGCGAACGCCAGCAGCACCGCGGCGAAGCGCCCGAGGTCGGGCTCGTCTGGCTTGAAGTAGCGGCCGCAGTAGATGAGCACGAGCGCGCCGATGCCGGTGACGATGAGCGTCATGATCCACGCCAGCACGTCCATGCGCATGGCGATGGCGACGTCGATCTGCGGGATCCAGGGGACGCTCTCGACGAGCACCTCACCGCTCAGGATGCGCGGACCGAGCAGCGCAGTCCAGACGAAGGCGGCGGCGGATGGCGGCGGCGAGGAACGTCACGTTCCGTAGCCACCTGTGGAGCACTGGGATGAGGATGCTCGCGCCGAGGAAGATAGCCAGGAACGCGATCATTCGGCCTCCTGGAGCTCATGCAGCGGTGTGGACGAATCGATTTTACCTGGCAGTTGTCTGCGTGTGTGCCGAATGCCTCGCTCGATAGCGTGAGTGCATGCATGATTCTCCGCCTGGACCCCGGCCGACGGCGACGGGAGCGCGTGCGCTGGCGCCCGATGCCGCGCGTGGTTTCGCTCTGCTGTTCATCGCGATCGCGAACCTCACCGTGTATCTGTATGGCAGGGACCAGGGCATCCTGTTCCGTCCGGTGGATGCCGGACTCGGCGACCGGGTCGCCGATGTCCTCGGCGCGCTGTTCATCGACAACCGGAGTTTCCCGCTGTTCTCGTTGCTGTTCGCCTACGGCTTACACCAGCTCGTGACGCGTGAGGAAGCGCTCGGCACAGCGTGGCCCGTCGTCAGGCGGCTGCTCGTGCGGCGCAACGCGTGGCTCTTCGTCTTCGGGGCACTGCACGGACTGCTCCTCTTCATGGGCGACATCATGCACACGTACGCGCTCGCCGGGTTCGTGCTCATCCTGCTGATGAGGTCGCCGAACTGGGTGCTCTGGCTGGTCTTCGGCATCACGGCCCCGCTCGCCGTGGCCTTCGGCAGCGGTGACGGCGCGGCGGCGTCCGGGCTCGCCGCGGTGGGCAGCGCGGCCGATCCGATGATGCCCTCCGCCGTGAGCGCGACGCTCCTCGACGCTCAGCTCGCGCGAGCCGGTGAGTTCCTTCCGCTCCTCGCATTCGCGCCGTTCACCGTCCTCGGCGTGCTCCCGCCCATGATGCTGGGCCTGCTCATGGCCCGGAGCCAGCTGCTCGAGCGCCCGTGGCAGCACGCTCGCGCGGTCCGCAGCATCGCGATCGGTGGCGTCTCGGCCGCCATCCTCGGGGGCCTCCCCTTCGCCTTCGGCCTGGCGCTCGGGTTCGAGCCGGGCCCCGTCTGGTTCCTCGCAGGCTCACTGCATGCGGCCACCGGCATCCTGGCCGGTGCCGGCTACGCCGCGCTCTTCGCACTCATCGTCGCGGGCACGCAGCGCTCCGGCTCCCGCCCCGGCCCGATGATCGGGGCGCTCACCGCCCTCGGACGTCGCTCCATGTCCGGCTACCTCGCACAGTCGGTCATCTTCCTCGCGATCATGCCGGCCTGGTCGATGGGGCTCGGCGCCACCGTGGGCACCGGTGGTGCGCTCCTCATCGGCACCGGCACCTGGCTCGCAACGCTCCTCGGTGCCGTCCTCCTCGAGCGGATGGGCAAGCCGGGGCCCGCGGAATGGGCGATCCGGAGGCTCAGCTACGGGCGACCACCCGCCAGAGCGGTCGTACGATAAGCCGCATGCAGACCACGAGGCTCTACCGCGACGGACACCGGGTCGGCGGCGAGCACTCGCTCACGAATCTCGCCGAGCACCGCGCATCCGGGGACTGCACGGTCTGGGTCGACCTCACGCTCGACGAAGAAGGCGCCCTGGACGAGCTGGCCTCGCTCCTCGACCTGCACCAGCTCGCCGTCGAAGATGCGAGGTCCCACCTCGAGCGTCCCCGTCTCGCGCGTTTCGACTCCCACCTGCTGCTCACGCTGTCGAGCTCCGACTGCGACGAGCAGGGAGACGTCACGATCTCCCGACTGACGGCGTTCATCCTGCCGGGCATCCTCATCACCGTGCACGAAGCCGGCTTCCCCATCGAATCCGTCGCGAAGCGCCTCGACGAGAACGAGGAGCTCTCCGCGTACCGGGTCCCCTGGCTCGTCTGGGCGCTCCTCGACGTCATCGTCGACAACCACACCGACTCCGTCGAACGGCTCGACGAGGTCATCGAGGCCCTCAGCGACGGGCTCTTCAGCGAGCGGCCCGACACGAGCGAGGTGCAGCGACGCGCGTTCACGCTGCGGCGGAGCGTCTCGAAGCTCCGCCACGCGACGCTCCCCCTGAAAGAGGTGATCACGCTCCTCATCCACCAGGGAGAGGAGAAGGTGGCGCCAGAGCTGCACCCGTACTTCGCCGACGTCGGCGACCATGCGGCGCTCGCCGCCGACTGGTCCGAGACGCTCGCGGATCACATCTCGACGGCCATCGAGACGAGCATCGCCCTGCAGGGCAACAAGATGAACGAGATCATGAAGAAGGTCACGGGCTGGGCTGCGATCATCGCCGTGCCGACCGCCATCACCGGCTTCTTCGGCATGAACGTCGACTTCCCCGGCCACAACGAGGTCGAGGGCCTCATCGCCTCGGTGTCCCTCGTCATCGGCTCGTCGGTCGTGCTCTACATCGTCTTCAAGAGACGCGACTGGCTGTAGCCGCACCGCTGCGCGCCCCGCCACACTTCCCCCGCCTGGCTCCTCCCCCGCCCTGGCGGAAACCGCCAAGAGACCTGTGGGGTGTGCATCCGGTTCTCTCGAAGCGGATGCACACCCCACAGGTCTGCCGGTAGGCAGCGGCGCAGCGGCGCAGGTTACGCGGTGACGCGCTCCTCGTCGATGACCTGCTGGCTCTTCGCGTCACGGGAGTGATCCGTGGAGCCGTGCACGTCCTCGTTCATGGTCGCCTCGTCGAACGGGGCGCCCCCGCTGAGGACGAGGTCGACGCGCTGCTTGTCGATCTCCTTCGTCCACGTGCCCACGAGCACCGTCGCGACGGCGTTGCCCGTGAAGTTCGTGAGCGCGCGAGCCTCGGACATGAAGCGGTCGATGCCGACGATCACGCCGACGCCGTCGACCAGGTCGGGGCGGTGGGCCTGCAGGCCTCCAGCGAGCGTCGCGAGGCCGGCGCCGGTGACACCGGCGGCGCCCTTCGAGGCGATCATCATGAAGATCAGCAGCGACACCTGCTCGCCGATGGACAGCGGCGTGCCCATCGCGCTGGCGATGAAGAGCGACGCCATCGTCAGGTAGATGGCCGTGCCGTCGAGGTTGAACGAGTACCCGGTCGGGATGGTGATGCCGGCGACCGACTTCGAGACGCCCACGTGCTCCATCTTCGCGATGAGGCGGGGCAGCGCGACCTCGCTCGACGAGGTGGAGACGATGAGCAGGTACTCGCGGCCGAGGAACTTCATGAGCTTGAAGATGTTCACGCGGGCGACGAGCCACAGCAGCGTGCCCAGCACCACGACGATGAAGAGCGCGCACGTGATGTAGAAGGCGATCATGAGGGTGCCGAGCGCGATGACCGCGTCGATGCCCGTCGCTCCGACGACCGCGGCGATGGCGCCGAACGCGCCGACCGGGGCGACCCACATGATCATGCCGAGCACGCGGAAGACGAGCGCCTGGATCTGCGCGATCGCGTCGATGATGGGCGCCGCCTTCGTGCCCATCTTCTGCAGGCCGAAGCCGAGCAGCAGGGCCACGAAGAGCACCTGCAGGATGCTGCCGTCGGTGAGCGACGAGAACAGCGACGTCGGGATGATGCCGAGCAGGAAGTCGGCCGTGCCCTCGCTCTTCGACGCATCGGCCTCGTAGGAGGCGCTCGCGATGTTGAGCCCCTCGCCCGGGTGGATGAAGTTGCCGACGACCATGCCGATGGCGAGGGCGAAGGTCGACATCGTGATGAAGTAGAGGAGCGCGAGCCCGCCGACCTTGCCGACCGTCGCCGCCTTCGCGATGGAGCCGACGCCGAGCACGATCGTGCAGAAGATGATCGGGGCGATCATCATCTTGATGAGCGCCACGAACGCCTCGCCGACGGGCTTGAGGGCCTTCCCGAACTCCGGGAGGACCAGGCCGACGGTGATGCCCGCGAGCACCGCGATGATGACGGCGATGTAGAGCCAGTGAGTCTTGTCGATCCCGCGCTTGCGCGGAGCCTTGGTGTCCTGAGATGTGAGCGCCATTGCCTTCTTCTCTCCGTTGAGATCCGACGCGAGCTGCGTCGGGAGCGATGGATCGAGCATCCGCTCACCGGCAGAACTGCCGCGACTTGCGTTCATACTGTTCTCACCGCGCCCGCAGCGGCGAGATCCGACGCGGCACGCTCATCGACGACGAGGAGGAACCGTGCGATTCGCAAGCTGGAGCGTTGCGACGCGCCTCTTCGTGCTGCAGTTCGTCGCGATCCTCGCGCTCACCGGGCTCGGCGTCGTCATCGTGTGGGCGGATGCGCGGCGCGAGGCAGAGGACGACGCGGCGCTGCGCAGCCTGGCGGTCGCCGAGACCATCGCCCACGACCCGTTCGTCGTCGAGCAGCTGGAGACCGCCGACCCGAGCAGCACGCTGCAGCCGTACGCGATCGTCATCTCCGACTCCACGGATGTCGACTTCATCACGATCATGGACACCGACCGCGTGCGCATCACGCACCGCAACCCCGAGGAGATCGGGCGCCTGTTCCAGGGCAACATCGACACGGCGCTCGGCGGCTCGACCTTCACGGAGACCTACACGGGCACGCTCGGCCCGTCTGTCCGGGCCGTCGCCCCGATCTGGGACGACGGCGAGGTGGTCGCCCTCGTGTCGGCCGGTGTGACCGTGTCGAACGCGCACGTCGCGACGGGGTCGCGCATCGCCCTGATCCTCTGGTCGGCCCTCGGCGCCCTCCTCATCGGCGGCGCCGGAGCCTGGGCGCTCAGCCGCTACCTTCGGCGGGTGACCGACAACCGTGGCCCCGAGGACCTCGCCCGCATGTTCGCCTACTACGAGGGTGTGCTCCGGTCGATCGACGAGGGGCTCGTGCTCATCGACCCGAAGGGCAGGATCGTGCTCGCCAACGTGGTCGCCGGCGAGTACCTCGGCCTGCCGCCGTTCGACCCGCGGGCCGCCCCGGTTCCGGTCAAGGACCTGGCCGCTCCTGAGATCCTGCGAGAGGTCATGCTCCGCAGCGATGCGGTCGTCGACGAGATCGTCGTCACCGAACGGCATGTGCTCGTCGTGAACAGCGAAGCCGTCGTGACGCGCGGGCCCGGTCAGGATGCACCGCGCTCGGCCGGCACGGTCGTCACGCTGCGCGATCACTCCCGCATCGAGGAGCTCAGCGGCGAGCTCGAGACCTCGCAGACGCTCGCGGCGGCGCTCCGCTCGCAGGCGCACGAGTTCGCGAACCGGCTGCACACCATCATCGCGCTCATCGAGCTCGGCCGCCCCGAGGAGGCGATGCGGCTCGCGAGCTCGACGCTCGACGTCAGCCAGGAGCTCGCCGACCGGCTCGTGCGAGCCATCGAGGACCCCGTGCTGGTCGCGCTGCTCCTCGGCAAGTCGGCGCAGGCAGACGAGATGGATGTGCGCTTCGAGCTGCACCTGCCCGAGCGGGTTCCCGCGAGCGCCACCGCTCGCGACCTCATCACCATCGTCGGCAACCTCATCGACAACGCGCTCGACGCGGCACGCACGACGCCGGCCCCAGCCGTGCGGGTGCTCGTCGAGGAGCTCGACGGGGAGGTGCTCATCGAGGTGAGCGACAGCGGCGACGGGCCCGATCCGCAGTTCCTGGGCCGCATCTTCGACTTCGGGGTATCCGGCAAGCCCGGCAAGGGGCGCGGGGTCGGGCTCGCGCTGGTGCGGCAGGCCGTGCGCCGGTCGGGCGGCAGCATCGAGGTCGACGGGTCGGCGTTCACGGTGTGCCTGCCGCTGCGTGCCCCGGACACAGCGCAGGCCGGGGCCTCGCGCGACTGGGAGGCCGCGAATGGACGGTGAGCGGGCGACGCAGGCGACGCCACTGAACGTGCTCATCGTGGACGACGAGCCGCTGACAGCGCAGGCGCACGCCTCCTACGTGGACCGCCTTCCGGGGTTCCGCACCGTCGCCGTCGCGGGCACGGCGTCCGCCGCGCTCCTCGCGGTCCGTGCATCCGCCCACGGCGACACCGAGCGCATCGACGTCGTCCTCCTCGACATCAACATGCCGGACGCGACGGGCATCGACGTCGCGAGGCGACTCCGGGCCGAAGGTCACGACGTCGACATCATCGCCGTGACGGCCGTGCGCGAGGCGGCCACCGTCAAGCAGGCGGTCTCGCTCGGCATCGCCCACTACCTGCTCAAGCCGTTCACGTTCCAGACGTTCGCGGAGAAGCTCGAGGCGCTGCGCGAGTACCGCGCCGGGCTCTTCGACCACGTCGTCTCCAGCCAGGATGAGGTCGATCAGACTCTCGCGTCCCTCCGACAGGCCACACCGCACGCGAGCCTCCCCAAGGGGCTGACGAGCGAGACCCTCGCGAGCGTCATCTCCGCGCTGCGCTCCCTCGAGGCGGGAACCGGCATCTCCGCGAAGGAGCTGTCCGAGCAGCTGGCACTCTCCCGCGTCACCGCGCGCCGCTACCTCGAGCACCTCGTCGACACCTCCGCCGCCGATCGCACCCCCAGGTACGGCACCCCGGGGCGGCCCGAGCTCGAGTACCGTCTCGCCTGAGGCGCTCCGGCCGCCGTCACCTTTCGGACAGCCGGGGGGAGTAATCTCCGGAAAATGATCACCGTCGGCATGAGCACCTCCTGCACGTTCCCCAAGTCTGTCGAGACGTCGTTCCAGATAGCCAGGGACGCGGGCTTCGACGGCATGGAGATCATGATCTCGACCGACCAGACATCTCGCAGCGTGGATGCGCTGAAGCGCCTCATCGACAAGTACCAGCTCCCGGTGCTCGCCGTGCACGCCCCCGTTCTGCTCTTCACGCAGTTCGTGTGGGGCCGCGACCAGCGCACGAAGCTGCAGCGCTCCGCCGAGCTCGCCCGCGACATCGGCGCCTCCACCGTCGTCGTCCACCCGCCATTCCGGTGGCAGTCGGGATACGCGGAGAACTTCCTCGAGATCGTCCGCGAGATCAACGCAGACACGGGCACCGAGATCGCCGTCGAGAACATGTTCCCGTGGAAGGTGTCCGGGCGGGCGCTGCAGGCGTACAAGCCCGGCATCGACCCCGTCGACATGGACTGCGACGCCATCACCCTCGACTTCTCGCACGCCGCGCTCTCGGGACGCGACTCCTTGCAGATGGCGAAGGCGGCCGGCGACCGACTGCGGCACATCCACCTCTGCGACGGCCAGGCGCCCGACGTCAACGACAAGCTCTTCGACGAGCACCTCGCGCCCGGCGAGGGAGGGCAGCCCGTCGCCGAGACGCTGCAGTACCTCGCCTCGATCGGCTGGTCGGGCCATGTCGTCGCCGAGGTGAACACGCGCAAGGCGAAGAACGAGGCCGACCGACTGCGCATGCTCCGCGAGACCGTCGCGTTCGCGCACGATCACCTGCAGCTGGGCCGCCCGGTCCCCGACGAGGTCTAGCCGCCCACGCCCGACTCGGGCTGGAATCCTCACTTCGTGGCGGGAAATTTCCCCCAACGAAGTGATTTCCCCATCCCGAGACGCTGCCCCGAGACGCGGGGTCTACGCGGCGACGGCGAGCACCCGGCTCAGCCACAACGCCCGACTCGGGCTGGAATCCTCACTTCGTGGCGGGAAATTTCCCCCAACGAAGTGATTTCTCCATCCCGAGACGCTGCCCCGAGACGCGGGGTCTACGCGGCGACGAGCTCGCGGCGCCCTGCGGCGAGGCCGGCCACGAGTGACGGCTTCGAGCGACGCCGACGTCCGATGACGAGGCTCGCCGCCGCGAACGACACCGCGGCGATGACGAGCATGCCGATGGCCGCCGTGACCACTCCGGAGGCGCTTCCTCCCGAGTAGGCGATCTGCAGCCCCGCGGCGAGGTGCGTTCCGGGCAGCAGCCCGGAGAGCATCTCGACGAACGGCGACTTCAGCTCGAGCGGCACGAGCCCCCGCATGGCGAGTACCTGGATGCTCAGGAGGCCGATCGATGCGACTGCTGCCGCCCGGCGCCCCCAGAGCGTCGTGAAGAGCAGGTGCAGGCCGATGAGGGCGAGCGCGCAGAGTGCGCCGAGGCCGAGCGTCGCGAAGGCCGCGGTCACGGGCACCCCGACGAATCCGTGGGCGATCACGATGACCGCGAAGAGCACTGCGGCCAGTGGCAGGAGCATGCGCCTCGCGGCGTCGAGCAGGATGCGCCCGTTCGTCGCCATCGACGCGTAGGCCTCGGTCGGCACGAGGCGGCGCATGAGGGTCGTCGCGAGGGCGGCGAGCCAGAGCGCGAGGGGCAGGATGAGCGCGGTGAGGATCTCGCCGAAGCTCACCTCGTGCTGCATGGTCTGGTTCGTCTGGACCGGGTTGGCGACGACCTCCGCGAGCGCGTCCGGATCGCCGACGGCGTTCTCCGCCTGCGCGGCGCCGTCGCTCAGTCCGGTCGACAGCTGGCTCGCGCCGGAGGTGAGCTCGCCGACACCCTCCTGGATGGGGGCGACTCCGTCGACGAGCAGCTGCTGCCCGTCGCGGAGCTGCCCGAGACCAGTGGCGAGCGCGCTCGCGCCGGTCTCGAGCTCGGTTCCGCCGGTGATGAGCTGGGATGCGCCGCTCTCGAGTTCGTCGCCCGCGGTCGCGAGGTCGGAGGCGCCCGTGGTGAGGCTGCTGGAGCCTGCCGAGAGCTGTGTGGCGCCGGTGTTGAGCTGGTCGATGCCGTCCGCCAGGGTGACGAGGCCGGTGCCGAGCGTCTTCAGGTCGTCTGCTCCGTCGGTCACGGCGGTCAGCTCGCTCGTAGCCCCGTCGAGGGTCTCGACGAGGCCGTCGACGCCGCCGGTCGTGCCGACGAGGCCAGCGATCTGGGTCTCGCATTGGGTCTTCAACGTCGTGTCGGCGAGGGCCGCGCACCAGGCGACGAGGCCGTCCGTGGAGTCGTTGAGGGCCACGAGCGCCGGCCGGATCTGCTCCTGGTAGGTGGCGGTGCCCTGCGTGACGGCGGTCGAGTATCCCTCGAGCTGTGTGCCCGCGTCCGTGAGCTGCTGTCCGCCGGTGCGGAGTCCTGGCGTCTGCGCGGCGAGCTGGCCGACGCCAGCCGCGAGCTGGTCGGCGCCGCTCGTGTACTGCGTGATGCCCGCGGAGAGCTGGTCGACGCCGCCGGTGTACTGGGTGATGCCGCTTGAGAGCTGGCTGACGCCGGAGACGTAGGTGCTCACGCCGGTCGAGAGCTCGCTGGCACCGTCCGCGCTCTGCACGAGTCCGGTCGAGAGCTCGCTCTGGCCGTCGGCGAACTGGGCAAGGCCGGTGCCGAGCTGCGTGCCGCCGTCGGCGAGCTGGGATGCCCCATCGGCGGCGTCGCGGAGGGAGGTCGCGGTCTGGCCGATACCGTCGAAGAGCTGAACGGCGACCATCTCGGTGACCTGCGTGCCGAACTGGGCGGTGAGCGCATCGGCGAGCCCGTTGGCGATGGCGGGCGAGAGGTAGTCGTGCGACTGGTCGGTGGTCACGTCGATCGTGGCGGGGGTCGCCCCCTCGTCGGCGATGCCCGTGATGCGAGCGGAGAAGTCCTCCGGGATGGTGACGACCACGTACGCCGAGCCGTCTTCGAGTGCCGCCGCCGCGGTGTCGGCGTTGGCGAGCTGCCAGTCGAAGCCGGTCGCCGTGTCGGGATCGGTGAGCGCGCTGACGACGAGCCGGCCCGCGATGACGGTCGTCTCGGTGCCGTCCGGCGCGGTCTGGGTCTGGAGCTGGTCGTTGTTCACGATCATGGCGGGGATCGCCGAGGTGCGGGCCTCTGCGCCGGCGAGGCCGGCGAAGTAGGCGCCGGCGACGACGAGGGGCACGAGGATCGCGACGAGCAGGTTGCGCAGGCGCCGCCGGCGCAGCGCCCCGCGGTCGGCCGTGACGGCGTGGAGGACGGCGGCGCTCATGCGAGTGCTCCCTTGTGCGTGCTGGTTGCGGCGTGCGTGGATGTGGATGCGTCGGCGGATGCGCCCGGCGCGGCGTCGAGGCGGATGCGCCCAGCGGGACGTCGAACCTTGCCGATGATTGCGGCGGGGTCGAGTCCGCTGGGGAGTCCGAGCACGATGGTCGTGTCGGGTGAGGCGAGCGTGCTCACCTCCGCGAGGAGGGAGGAGGCGAGGCGGGTTGCCACCTCGGGTTCGGCTCCTGGGCCGAGATCGACGATCAGGACCTCGGGGTCCTCCGCGAGCGCGATGCGCGCCAAGGCGACGCCCCTCGATGCGGGCCGGAGCTCGCCGAGGTTCGTGCCGGCCTGCACGCGGGGCGAGCCGTCGCGGAGTCTGGCCGCGGCTGCTGAGACCTCGGCGACTCCCTGGTCGACGAGTGCGGCTGGCACCGGTCCCCCGGTGGCTCCGCGTCCGAGGCGCAGCCGCTCTTCGAGGAGGGCACCCACGGTGAGCTCCGCCGACCTGGCGTCCAGCGTCGAGGCGTCCACGACGGCGACGCGTCGCATGAGGGCGCTCTCGTCGCCTGGCGTGAGGTGCCCGTGCGCGTGGGCGTGCCCGGCGACGGGCTCGATGCGTCCCGCGAGGGTGGCCGCGAGCAGCCGCCGCTCGGCGAGCTGTCCCTCCACGAGCAGCACACCGCCGCGCTCGATGCCACCTGTCACGGGGCGCGTGGCCGTCGTCTCGGTTCCGGCCACGAGCTCGCCCATGGCGATGCCGTCGGGCTGCTCGCGCATCCACTCGACGTTCTGGCGGTAGTGGCGAAGGTGCTCGCCCTCGACGTCGAGGTCGGGGAGGATGCGATCGAGCCAGGCTGGGAGGGCCCAGGCGCGCTTCCCGAGCATCGCCATGATGGCGGGCACCAGCGTCATCCGCACGAGGAAGGCGTCGAAGAAGATGCCGGCGGCGAGCCCGAGGGCGATGGCCTTGATGACGCCGGCTCCCTCGGGCACGAAGGCGGCGAAGACGAAGAACATGATGAGCGCGGCCGCGGTGACGACGCGTGCGCCGTTCGCGAAGCCCGTCTCGACGGCGTTCCGCGCGTCGCCGCTGCGCACGTACGCCTCGCGCATGCCGGAGACGAGGAAGACCTCGTAGTCCATGGCCAGCCCGAAGATGATGGCCATGAGCAGGATGGGCATGAAGCTGATGATGGGGCCGGGCACGACGTGCAGGGCGTCGGCGAACCACCCCCACTGGAAGATCGCGACGACGACGCCGAAGGCGGCGAACACGCTCAGGAGGAAGCTCAGGGCCGCCTTGAGCGGGACGAGGATCGAGCGGAACACCATCATGAGCAGGAAGAAGCTGAGCCCGACGACCACGGCCGCGAACGGCAGGAGCGCCTGGTTGAGGCGGTCGGAGATGTCGAGCGCGATGGCGGTCGCACCGGTCACGGAGGTCGCCATGCCGGTCTCAGCTTCGAGCTCGTCGCCGAGGTCGCGGATCTCGCCGACGACTCGGAGCGTCTCGTCGTCGTCCGGGCCCGTCGAGGGCACGACCTGGATGATGGCGGAGTCGACGGTCGTGTTGGGCAGCGGGTCGCCGACGGTGTCGACCCCGTCGACGTCCGCGACGCGGTCGGCGATGAGCTGCAGGTCGTCGAGGAGGGTCTCGTTGTCACCCTGCGTGATGTCGACCATCACGATGAGTGGCCCGTTGGCGCCTGGTCCGAAGTGCTCTGCGACGAGGTCGTAGCCGATGTGCGCCACGCTGTCTTCGGGCTCGGATGCGCCGGACGGGAGCGCGAGCTTGAGGTCGAGTGCCGGGATCGCGAGCGTGCCGAGGATGGCGATGACGGCGAGTGCGAACGGGAGCGGCGCCTTCATGACGAGCCGCACCCAGCGGCGGCCCATCGTCGGCTTCGCATCTGCGCCGGTCTCGCGACGGAACGCGCGCGAGCCGGCCTTGGGGCGCATCCGCTCGCCCGCGAAGCCGAGCAGCGCGGGGACGAGGGTGATGACGGCCGCCATGGCGGTGAAGACGGCGGCAGCCGCGGCGATGCCCATGACGCTGAGGAACGGGATGCCGACGATCACGAGGCCGAGCAGCGCGATCATGACGGTCACTCCGGCGAAGACGACGGCGTTGCCTGCCGTGCCGACGGCGGTCGCCGTCGATTCCTCGGCGTCCATGCCGTTCGCGAGCTGCGTTCGGTGGCGCGAGACGACGAAGAGTGCGTAGTCGATGCCGACGGCGAGGCCGATCATGACGGCGAGCAGGGGGGTGGCGCTCGAGACGACCACGAACTTCGCGGCGAAGAGGATGCCGCCCATGGTCACGCCGACCCCCACGATGGCGGATACGAGCGGGAGCCCTGCGGCGAGCACCGACCCGAACGCCACGAGGAGCACGATCGCTGCGAACACGACGCCGACGATCTCGGTCGGCGTGAGCCCGTACTCGAGGTTCTGGAAGATCTGCCCATCGAACCCGACTTGGAGGCCGGAGTCCTCGAGCGATGTGCCTGCCTCGGTGACGTCGGCGATGAGCTCGTCGCTGATGTCCTCGCTCGTTCCGTCGAACTGGACGCGGATGATGCCTGCCTCGGCGTCGTCCGACACGGCGTCGGTCGCGTACTCCGAGAAGGGAGAGAGGGCCTGGCTGACGCCGTCGAGCTCGCCGATGCGCTCGGACGCGGCGTCGATGGCGCTCCGGTACGGCTCGTCGTCGACGGAGTCGCCCGCGGGAGTCACGACGACGACGCTGGCGCTGGCACCGGCTGCTTCGGGGAACACCTCGCCGAGGCGGTCGAGCGCCGCCTGCGACTGCGTGCCCGGAATCGCGAAGGACTCCTTGAGGGTTCCGCCCGCGGCGACGCCGACGCCGAGGGCGACCGCGAGCAGCAGGAGCCAGGCGGAGAGCACACGCCATGGGTGGCGGTATGAGCCGCGGGAGATGCGGAAGAGGAGAAGGGCCATGAGTGCGGTGTCTGCCTGTCGACTAGCGGCGCGTGGCCGAGATGAAGGTGAGCGCGTCGACGAGCTCGTCGCGTGTCGGCTCCTGCGTCCGCGCCTCGCCTGGGATGTTCTCGTTGGCGAGGCAGTAGGTGACGCCCGCGAGGCCGATGGCGATGCGCAGCGCACGGTCCGGGTCGTCCTCGGACAACGCCGCGACGAGTCGTTCGATGATGGGGTCGACTCGGGTCGCGATGAACTCGCCAGCACCGGTGCTGCGGTGGTTCACGAACATGTGCACGGCCAGGCGGTGCTGGAGGAGGAAGTCGACGAAGGGGCCGACGAGGCGCCTGTCCTCGGTGCCGATGTCGAGGTCCTGCAGGGAGTCGACGAGCTCTTCGAACGCGCCGAGGGCCTCGAGCACGGCCTGCTCGAAGAGGCCCTGCTTGGAGCCGAAGTGGTAGAGCAGGTTGGCCTTCGTGTACCCGGCCTTGCTTGCGATCTCCTGCAGCGAGGCGCCCTCGTAGCCGTGCGCGGCGAATTCGACGAGGGCAGCCTGCTTGAGCAGGTCGGTCGGATGCTGGCGGGACGCCGATCGAGGATGCTCGGGCTGCGTGGGCTCGGGATTCGGCTGCGGTTGCTCGGTCACGCGAGCAGTCTATTGACCGAACGGTCAGAGTTCAACCGATCGGTCAGGATGCGCGAGCGGGGCGCATCCTGACCGGTCAGCTCACCCCCGCGGTTCAGGCGCGGGGCACGTTGGGGCCGGCGACCGCATGACCGATGGAGAGGTCCAGCAGCGAAGCCGCGCCGATCACGCCGACGTGGAGCGCGGTGACCTCGAACTGGCCTGGCACCGTCGACGCGGAGGGCAGCGAACCGGGGAGGTGGTTCTGCGCGTTGACGGTGAGGGCGAGCACATCGCTGAGCAGGAGGAGCGCGGCAGAGAGGAGGTCAGTGATGGCCGTGAGCTCGACCGAGAGGACCCCTGCTGGGTCGAGGAGCGCCTCGAGCGCCGCCTCGACGCTCCCCGCGACCGCGACCATGACACCGCCCATGAGCCCGCCGAGGAGCCGGTCGGTGAGCCTGTTGCCGGTGGTGAAGGTCGCCGTGCCGCTCGCGAACTGCGCGAGCGTGCCGGAGAGCTTCAGAGAACCCGTCGTCACGGTGATGGCCACGCTCGACGCAAGCCGAGCGAGCAGTGCCGAGACCCACTGGTCCAGGATCGTCGAGACGGCCGACACCGGGAACCCTGAGGCGAAGAGCGCCGTGTTCGGTGCAAGCCCGTTGAGCCACCCCGGCGTGCCCGCGACGTACGGCCCTCCGAAGAGGGTCGAGAGGTCGAGCGAGGCCGTCCCGGCCTCGGCATCCAGCGTCAGCGCGGCCGAGCCGTCGCCGGGCAGGGGCTGCAGGAGCGCGTCAGCGGCGATCGACACGGACACCGAGATGTTGGCGGCGTCGAAGATCCCGCCAAGCAACGGTATCGACGAGAGCGGCCCCAGGATTCGCGACGTGTCGACGGCGAGGGTCGGCAGAGCGGCCGTGAGCGCGGAGACGAGCGCGCCGGCCGCTGGCGTGGAGAGCTCGAGCGCAAGATGGCTCATGAGGTACTGACGCAGGGCGACCGGTTCGGCGCACGGATCCGCGATCTCACTGCGAGCGCCGACGGCGCCGACGACAAGAGCGACATCGGAGACCGCACCGACGAGATCCGCCGCGGGGGCGCCCGCCAGGTTCTCGAGCAGCCCCTTCAGCTCGACGCGCGCGAGATCGGGTGCGGCGTAGGGATCGGGGTTGAGGGTGATGCTGCCGCTGTCCGACACGGCTCCGACCGCGCCGAGGGAACCGCCGTCACGGTTCGCGCGCGCGAACTGGTGGACGACGCCGAGGTTCGCATCGGCGAGCGTGAGGATTCCGCTGAGCACAGCGGCGGCGCCGCTGAGCGGGGCGAGGGTGGCGGGCCCTGCCACCGTGACGATCGGCGGGGACCCGGCACTGTTGCTCGCCTGCGAGCCGGTGAGACCCGTGACCGCGTTCAATGACACACCGGCGAGCGACCCGTGGAGCAGGCGCGCTCCCGCACGCGTGCTGTACAGGCCGGACGGGGACTGACACGTCGACGCGGCGGCGAGTGGAGCCGCGGTCGCCGTCAGGAGCACGGGCGCGATCCAGGCGGTGCTGGCGAGCACCCCTCGCCGGGTGAGCCCGGCTTGCTTGTCGGGGTTGGAGTCCATGCGGGTTCTGGGCAGGGAGGGAGGGTTCATCGATGAGACCTTGCGTCAGGGGACACAGCTGCACCGGGGTGTGCAGCTGCCGACATCACTCGCGCATTCGCGCGGATGATGAATGCACGCTAACTTGGCCCGGACCAATTCCACTAGTCGAGGACGACCCGAACGCCTCTCGACGCCGCGAATACGAGAATGTCCCGCCGCTCAGCCGTGGCACCCCACCTCCGCGCAGCGTCGAGATCGCATCCACACTTCATCGGATGGCCAGACGACACCGCTACCCTGACGACGTCAATCAGAACGCTGGCGGCATCACAACGACGCGGCCCCGGCACAAGGGAGCGGAACCCATGCGCAAATTCCTCACCAACGGCGCGATCCTGTCCTCGGTCTTCGGCATCGTGGGTGTCGTCCGACAGACCTCGATGGAGACCAAGCGCTGGCGAGCAGTGCTCGTCTGGCTGGCCTGGGGCATCTCCACGGCCCTGGCGATCAGCGCCGTCATGGACGACGCGAACCAGAAGAAGCTAGAGCTCGACTAACAATCCGAGCGTCGTGCGGCGTGTCTGTCGACACGCCGCACGAACGCCGTGAGACTAGTGCTGTCTCAATCCGCGGCAGACGACCTGTCCCGGTTCACGAGCTCACAATCCAGGTGCAGAAAGGGGACTCCGTGTTCGGTTGGTTCCGCAAGCGGCGACACCCCGAGGGTGAAGCCACGTCGATCGCAGATTCGACGCAGCCCACCCCCCAGCAGACGGCCACGACGCTGCCGTCGCTCCCCCAGCATCAGATGGGTGCCATCCCGGCCCCGATCCCCGCTGCATCCGCACCGTCGGCACGCCCGGCCATGCCCCTGGGCGGCCACCCCAACTTCTCCGGCCTCGAGCGCCCGGGAAGCGAGCTGGAGCCACCGCGCCTGCTCGAGCCCAGCGCGATCATGAGCGACGAGGCCCGCGAGGAGCTCACCCTCCTCCTCGACGACATGTTCGGGGCCGAAGGCCGCTACCGCCTCGAATGGCGCCCAGACCGCGAGCCGGGCGACGACGCCATGTTCTCCGAGATCATGGTCGCCGACCTCGTGCGCCGCATCCAGAACACGTTGGGAACCGTCGCAGCGCTGGAAGCAGGCGACGAAGCGCCGGTGCGCCTCGCTCCTGCGAGCGAAGCGGAACGCCAGAAGGCTATCGAGTCGTTCCTCAAGCCCGAGGAGTCGCTTGAGGACCTCGTCGAGACGGTGACCCCTCGCCCGGCTGACCTCGCAGCGCGAGCATCCCTGGCCGAAGAGCGCAAGATCGCCTGAGCCTCTCTCCACGCGCGCACAGCACTGAGCAGCGCGTAACGAAGAACCCCGGTCCGTGTTCGGACCGGGGTTCTTCGTTACGCGCTGCGTGCGCCTAGATGGCGAAGTACGGGAGGAGCCCCGCGAAGACGACCGCGACGACGACCAGGTACCAGACGATGATGATCGTCACGAGGAACGGTGCGAGCTTCTCCCCCACTCGCTTCGCGCCGGCACCCAGGTGCCCGTGCACGAGGTTGAAGATCGTCCCCGTCGAGACGAGAGGGATGGTCGCCGCCCAGATGATCATGCACCAGAGGCACAGGCGCGCGAGCTCGAAGGCGCTGTACCACTGCAGGTAGCTGACGAGCGCCGCGGCGCCCACCAGACCGACCTGGAAGGCGACCCAGAACCAGCGACGGTAGCTCGCACCCGCGAAGATGCCAGCTCCGATCGCGACCGTCACGGCGAACGTCACGAGGCCGATGATGATGTTCGGGAAGCCGAGGATCGCGCCAGCTGAGGACTGCATGGCCGGACCGCACGTGACGAAGATGCTCAGATCGCAGACCAGCGCCTCGTTCGGCGCCTGCAGCTTGTGGATGTACTCCACGGTGAGGAAGAAGCTCGCGAGGAGCCCCACGCCGCCGAAGACGACAAGCGCCCACGCAACGTTCCGCGGCGTGCGCACGAGCCAGGGCAGGCGGGAGACGCCGCCCTGCTCGTCCGCCGCGCCGGCCTCTGCCGTCTCAGGGGAGCTCGTCATCGTGCGCCGCCGCTACTCGCCGGCGTTCGCGGTGCCGGCGAGCGCCATGAGCGTCTCGACGGTCGGGGGCGTCTGCTGCAGTTCGCCGTCGACGAAGATGCTCGGGGTTCCCGAGACGCCGGCCTCGCGCGACGCAGCCGTGTTCGCGGCGGCCCACCCCGAGAATTCGCCGTTGGTGGCCGCGGCGAGGGCTTCTTCGTTCGTCACACCGAGCTGGCTCAGCGCCGATGCGTAGTCAGCGGGACCCCAGCTGGTCTGCGTCTGGCCTGGGATTCCGAACAGGCCGTCGTGGACCTCGAAGAACGCGGACGGCTGGTAGGCGACGGTGGACGCGATCGCCGCGGCGGCCTCAGCACCGTACGGGGCCACGATGTTGATCGCGTGGTAGGTCACCTGGGCGTCACCTGCGGCGACGAGATCGTTGTAGACCGCCCCAGTCTGCTCGTGGTAGTCCACGCAGTGGGGGCACGAGTAGTCGTAGTAGTAGTCGATCTTGACGGGGGCATCCGCTGCACCGACGACGATCGCCGAGTTGTCGACGACCTCGATGGGCTGCTCGACACTCGAACCGTCGAGGCGCTGCACCGCCACCGTGCCATCGGCGGTCAGCTCGATCTTCTTGCCGAACCAGGTCGAGCCGAAGACGGCAAGCAGCACGATGGCACCGAGCACGACGACGGCCCCGACGATGATGCCCACCTGCGTGAGCACGCGACCGCGCCGGGCGCGCGCCTCCTCCTGCTTGCGGATGGCGTTCGCCTCCTCGCGAAGCTTCTGAATGTGTTCGCGGTTCTTGTCTGCCATTGCGGCTCTCCTCGGGTTCGACGACCGGCGTCATTGTACGTGAGATCATTTTGTGACCTTCACATACATACTTGCGGCCACAACTATTACATTGTGCACCCCGCACATCCGACCACCCCCAGGGAGCAGCCACCGTGAGTTCCATGTTCCGGTCGCTCGGCGAACGGAACTACCGCATCTGGTTCGCGGGGTCCCTGACCTCCAACGTCGGCACGTGGATGCAGCGCACAGCGCAGGCCTGGATCGTGCTCACCGAGCTCACCGACAACGACGCCACCGCGCTTGGCGTCGTCATGGCCCTGCAGTTCGGCCCGCAGCTGCTGCTGGCGCCGTACGCCGGCGTCATCGCCGACCGCTTCTCGAAGCGGAAGGTGCTCATCTGGACGCAGTCGGTCATGGCCGTGCTCGCCCTCGCGCTCGGCGCCATCGTGACGGCGGGCGCCGCGGAGCTCTGGCACGTCTACGTCTTCGCACTGCTCCTCGGCTGCGCGGCCTCCCTGGACGCGCCAGCGCGCCAGGCGTTCGTCTCCGAGGTGGTGGGCCTCAAGCTGCTCTCGAACGCCGTAGCCCTCAACTCGGCGTCGTTCAACGGCGCCCGGATGCTGGGGCCGGCCGTCGCCGGAGTCCTCACGGTCCTCATCGGCGCGGGCCCCGTGATCCTCGTCAACGCGCTCACGTACCTCGCGACCATCGCGGCCCTCCTGGCCATGCGCGGCGCGGACCTGCTCCCCGCTCCCCCATCGAAACGCGGCCGCGGGCAGATCCGCGAGGGCATCCGCTACGTCGCGAGGCGCCCGGACATCGTCGCGGTCCTGGTCCTGGTCTTCCTCCTCGGCACCTTCGGCCTGAACTTCCCCATCTACACGGCGACCATGACGACCATGGAGTTCGGTGGCGGCGCGGATAGCTTCGGCCTGCTCTCCTCGATCCTCGCCATCGGCTCGCTCGGGGGCGCGCTGCTGGCCGCGAAGCGCGAGCGAGCCCGGTTCCGTGTCCTGCTGTCGTCGAGCGTGTTCTTCGCGCTCAGCTGCCTGGCAGCCGCCCTGGCGCCGACGTTCTGGCTGTTCGCCGTGGCCCTCATCCCCATCGGCTTCACCTCGCTCAGCGCGATCACCACGGCCAACGCCCTCGTCCAGGGAAGCGTCGAGCCCTCCATGCGCGGGCGGGTCCTCTCGCTGTACATGGCGATCTTCCTCGGCGGGACGCCCGTCGGCGCCCCCGTCATGGGGTGGATCGTCGAACTGTTCGGGCCGCGCGCGGCGCTCCTCGTCGGCGGCGCATCCGGTGCCGTCGGGGCGATGCTCGCCGCCTGGATCCTGCACCGGGCCGGAGCGTTCAGGTGGCGTGACCGCCCCTGGCGCAACCTGGACGACCCGCGAGCCGACGAGCCCCTGTAGGCGTCCGCGCTTCGACGCGCATCCGCTCATCACGCTCGACGAGCGTCGGCACGGGCCAGCAGACGACTCAGGCCCCGCTCGAACGCGGTCGGCTCAGTGCGCCCCGAGGACGCGCTTGAGGTGTGCGTTGTCGAACACGCCCTCCGGATCCAGTCGTTCGCGCGCCGTGTGGAAGTCGCCGAAACGCGTGATGACGTGCTTGAACTCCTCCGCACGCACCGTGTGGAAGCTGCCCCAATGCGGGAGGCCGCCAAGGCTCAGGAAGAGGTCCTCGGCAGCGGTGAAGATCGCGCGCGCGTCGAGCGTGGACGGCACGCGCACCGTGATGTTCCCGACAGCCCTGCCGTATGCGTTGGACAGGAACGCGTCGTCGGCGGCAGTCGTCGAGATGCGAACGGCGTAGGGGAGATTGAGGTGCGCTCGCTCGAGGGTCTCGTCGAGCGCCCGCAGCACCTCTGGGGTCTCGGCGATGGGGAACGAGTACTCGAGCGACGCGAAGCGCACCGGGGCGGGCTCCGCGAGCGCTCGCATGGGCCCCAGGGTCGACTCGCCGACCGGATGCACGCGGTTCGCGAGCTTGTTCACCGCGGGGGTGAGCAACGGCAGCGACTTCGACAGGCCGATGGCGAGCATCTCGCCGAGCGCGCCGAAGGATGCGGAACGGCGCGAGGGCGTCGGCTCGTCGGCGATCTCGCCGGATTCGCGGAACCCCTGCGTCACGAACACCTCATCGGTGTGCGGCCGCCAGCTCGCCGAGAAGTGGTCAGCGCCTGAGGCGAGCACAGCGAACTCGTCGACGAGTTCGCTCATGCGCATCTGCTCCTCCGAGGTGCGGATGCGGTAGCCGGGCACGATGCGGAACACGAGCTCCGTGAAGATGCCGAGCGCGCCGAGGCTGAGCTTCACCGAAGGCCACAGCTCGAGGTCCTGGTGGGCGCTCACCGTGACGAGCTCGCCGGTCCCGGAGACGAGCGTCGCGGAGACGAGCTGCGATGACAGACTCGCGAAACGAGCACCAGTGCCATGGCTGCCCGTGGCGATCGCGCCTCCGAGAGTCACGGCGGGGTTGTTCGGGATGTTCTGCAGCTGCCATCCGTAGGTCTCGAGCAGGGCCCCGGCCTCGGCGATCGTCGTGCCGGCACCGAACGACGCCTCATGGCTGTCGAGGTCGATCCAGTTCATGCCGCGGAGGCCTCGGGCGTCGAGAAGGATGTCCGGGGCCGCGGCCAGCGCATTCGAGGTGTGGCTCGCACCGACGGGACGCACGTGCCTGCCCCTGCTGTAGGCCTCGGCGACGACCTGCTGGACCTCGAGCGCAGTCCTGGGAGCAACGATGCTCGACGGGTTCGCGCGTGCGGTCCGCGGCCAGTTCGCCCAAAGTTCTCCGGGTGCAATCGTCACGGAATCCGCCTCCTCGTCGTCGGCGCGTTGCGCGCCAAGCCAGTGCATGCCCATTGTGCCAGCACCGCGCCTCCGAGAACGGCAGACCGGTGCCCTCCCAGCCCGAAGAGAGCCTCCCTCGAGGATGCAAGAAGGCCCGGTAGCTGGCGAGAGCTACCGGGCCTATCTCGTACACCCCCTCGGACTTGAACCGAGAACCCATTGATTAAGAGTCAATTGCTCTGCCAATTGAGCTAGAGGTGCGCGTCGTTCCGTTTCCGTGGCGACCAAGAGAGAATAGCACTGTTTTGAACTCGAAGTCCAATCGGCCGCGACATGCCACGATTGAGGCCATGACGACCTCCACTCCGACCCGCCTCGAGCCGGGCGCAGACGCTCCGGACTTCACCCTCACAGATCAGGACGGCAACGCCGTCTCCCTCTCCGACTACCGCGGCAAGCGCGTCATCCTCTACACGTACCCCGAGGCATTCACCCCTGGATGCACGGCTGAGGCGTGCGACTTCCGCGAGAGCGATGCCCCCCTTCGCGCCGCCGGGTACACGATCCTCGGCATCTCGTCGGACGACCCGGAGAAGCTGGCCGAGTTCCGCGACGCCGAGCACCTGGACTTCACGCTCCTGAGCGACGCCGACCACGCCGTGCAGACCGCCTACGGCGCCTACGGAGAGCGCAACAAGTACGGTCGCGTCGCCGTGGGCCCCATCCGCTCGACCTTCGTGATCAACGAGCACGGCAAGATCACCGAGGCCCTCTACAACGTTCGCGCCGCGGGCCACGTCGCCCGGATCCTGAAGCTGCTCGGGGTCTAGCCCCTCGCTTCCACCTCGTCGTCGTCGCGGCGCAGTGCACGGCCCGTCGCCGGATGCACGGCCGCGACGATGCCGAGCAGGCTGATGGCGACGAGCACCCAGCCGGCCCAGACGGCCAGATCGCCCTGGAGGAACACCCAGGCGACTGCCAGCTGCATGATCTGCCAGGTGATGGCAGCCCCGCGGACCCAGGCGCGCAGACGCAGCGTCGACACGGCCACGAGCGCAAGGAGCACGGCCCCCAGCAGCGCGAGCCCAGCAAGCGCAAGGGAGGAGGCGAGGAACCTGGCCTCCTGCGCGGCGGTCTCCACGACGAGGAACGCCGTCACGGCGGCGAGGATCACGGCCTCCACGCCGAGCACCCCGGCAAGCAGAACGACGGCGACCGGGCGCTTGGTCGTGCCTGGGCTCACGAATTACCCCTTGCCTGGAAAATGACGCTGTGGCAAAATCTTTCTCTAGGTAGAGATACCCGGAGGAATGCAAAATCGAGGCCAAGTCTATAGGCCAGTCACCGCATCCCGGGTTCACGAACTTCGCTCCCAGCGGAGCGTTTTTGTGCGCGAGGCGCACTCGATAAGGAGCACCACTGATGGATTGGCGCGATACTGCCGCCTGCTTGGACGCAGACCCCGAGCTCTTCTTCCCGGTCGGGAACACCGGCCCCGCTGTCGACCAGATCGACGCAGCGAAGGCCGTTTGCGCTTCCTGCAAGGTGACCGAGGTGTGCCTTCAGTACGCACTCGACACCGGTCAGGATTCCGGCGTCTGGGGAGGCCTCTCCGAAGACGAGCGACGTGCACTCAAGCGTCGCGCTGCACGAGCGCGACGCGCGTCCTGAGCAGCAGACAACCCGCGGCCTGACCGCGGATCGCCCGACGGGCGGCGTTCACGCGCCGCCCGTCTCGCGTTTCCAGCGGCTGGGGATGAGGAGCTTCACCTGCGTTCCCTCCCCCGGCTCGGAGTGCCATTCGATGGAGCCGCCGAGCTCGCCCTCAACCAAGGTGCGGACGATCTGCGTGCCGAGACCGGCGCCGATGCGTCCGGCGACGAATCCGGAGCCCGTATCCGCCACCGTGACGGAGAGCCCACCCGGCGTCTGCTCGGCCGTGACGGTGACCTCGCCTTCCTGCCCCGCGAGTCCGTGCTCGACAGAGTTCGTGACGAGTTCGGTGAGCGCAAGGGCCAGCGGCGTCGCGTACTCGCTGGGCAGCGTTCCGAATCGACCGCTGACGACCGGTCGGACAACCGTGTTCGAGGAAGCGGACACCTCGGTGATGAGCTTCATGACGCGGAGGAACACCTCGTCGAAGTCGACGGTCTGGGAGAAGCCACCGGAGAGCGTGTCGTGCACGACCGCGATCGAGGAGACCCGACGCATGGCCTGCGTCAGCGATTCCCTGGCCTCGTCGCTCCGCGAGCGTCGGGCCTGGATACGCAGGAGCGCCGCGACGGTCTGCAGGTTGTTCTTGACGCGGTGATGGATCTCCCTGATCGTGGCGTCCTTGGTGATGAGCTCCTGCTGCTGGTGCCTGACGTCTGTCGTGTCTCGGCAGAGCACGATGGCGCCCGTGCGCTCTCCGTGCGCCCTCAGCGGCAGCGCGCGCAGTGTGACGGTGATGTCTCGCGCTTCGACGTCGGTCATCCACGGCGCACGCCCCGTGACGACGAGCGGCAGCGCCTCGTCTACCGTGACGCGGCTCTTGTCGTGCACGAGCGCTGAGGCGACCTCCGAGAGCACTTCCCCCTCGAGCTCTCCCCCGAAGCCGAGCTTGTTCATGGCGCTGAGCGCGTTGGCGCTCGCGAACGTGACGACGCCGTCTCTGTCGAGCCTGATGAGTCCGTCCGATGCTCGCGGTGCGCCGCGGCGTGAGATCTGCGGGGCCTCCGGATCGGGGAAGGCTCCCTCTTCGATCATTGCGAAGATCTCGTCGGCGCAGTCGCGGAACGTCTCTTCCTGGCGGGTGATCGAGCGTGCGCTCCCCAGGTTCGTGTGACGCGTGATGACGGCGATGGGGTGCTGGCTGACTCCCTCACCCGGCAGACGGCAGAAGACGGGTGTCACGAGCAGCTGCGTCGGGATCTCGTCGAACCAGTCCGGCTCGGTCGACCGAACGGTGATGCCCTCCTCGTAGGACCTGCGCACGGCCATCGCCCACTGCTCCCGCACGGACTGGCCGATGAGGTCGCGGTAGAAGAGCGTCGGGGCGCTCGAGGGGCGCCCCTGTGCGACGGCGACGAAGTCGTCGTCCTTCGTGTGGACCCAGAGCACGACATCCGCGCACGAGAGGTCGGTGAGGAGCTGCCAGTCGGCGCTCAGCTGCAGGATCCACGACTGCTCAGCTTCACTGAGGGTTCCGCGGCGCTGGAGTTGCGATGAGAGACTCGACACTCGGTCAGCTTAGGAGTTCTGAGCTTGCAGTTCGCCGCGACCGCGCCAGAATCGACGAAACGCCGAAGTTCGTCGCCTGTTCTCACCCTTTGGCTGCCGGGTCTCGAGGTCACTGCCGGCTGGGGCCAGCAGCGTGTCCGAGACGTAGGCTCCGATCGCACGAGCGAACGCGGAGCGGGGGCTGGCGTACGAGACCGGCTCGCCGGCGAGCAGCGCACGGTCGCACGCCGCCTGGTCGAGTGGGATGAGCGCTTGCGCCTCGAGGCCCGCGAATCGCGAGAGGACGTGCCGGATCTGACCTGCGGCGCCCAGGCCGACCGCGTCAGCTCGCACTCGGTTCACGATGACATCCGTGGGTGTGTCGTCGACGAGGTCGACGAGGTTCGCGCGGGCGCGCAGGAATCTCTGGAGGCCAACCGCCTGCCCGTCCGCGACGGCGAGCACTCGGTCCGCAGCGGTGAGGGCGGTCAGGGTCGCGGCCGAACGACGAGGCGAGAACGCGTCGCTCGCGATCTCGTCGTCGCTCTCGAGACTGAAGCCGACGTCGACGACCACGAGGTCGGCGACCTCGCGGCACTTCTCGAGCACAGTTGCCACCCGATCCCTCGCGAGTTCCGGCCACCTCGCGGGATTCGCGATGCCGGTGAGCACCAGCAGTCCACCCCGGCCGAAGGACAGCGGCACCGCGATGCGCTCGATCTCGGCGACCGTGAGTCGTGCCGCGCCCGCCAAGCGGCAGGCAGCTGCGAAGCCCGGCGCCTCGTCGGTGATGCCCAGCATCGCCGCGAGCGAGCCGCCGTAGCTGTCGGCATCGATGAGCAGCACTCGCTGCCCCATCTCGGCGGCCTTGGACGCGACCGCTGCGGCCACGGTGGATGCGCCCGGAGCACCGTGCGGACCCCAGACCGCGAGCACGACGCCCCTGCCGTCTGCGCGTGCCCGTCGGAGCGGCAGTGCGGTCATGCCCCGCTCGTGCGCCACGGCGCGGGTGCCGACGCGCGTGGGCATTCTGGCCGCGCGTCTGCGCTCACGTCGCCCAGCTCCATCGCTCGTCGGGTGCTCGGGTTCGGACTCGACTCGACTCGCCGGCTCGGGCTCGGCAGGGTCAGGTCGGTCCTCGTCCGAAGGCTGGAGGCCGACGGCCGGGGGCCTCGAGAATGCCACCGATCGCTGCGGAATCGGGCCGGTTGGCGTGGAGCGGGAGGAGTCGCCGGACGTTCTGGCGAGGAGCATCTCGATCTCGCTCCAGCTGACCGCCGCTTCGACGACCTCCGTCGCGGAGAGCGTCTCCGCGTTCCGCCGTTCCAAGTCGCTCGAGACCACGACGATC
Source organism: Pseudoclavibacter sp. Marseille-Q434 (assembly GCF_050315415.1). NCBI lineage: Bacteria > Bacillati > Actinomycetota > Actinomycetes > Micrococcales > Microbacteriaceae > Pseudoclavibacter > Pseudoclavibacter sp. Marseille-Q434. The sequence goes on from NZ_JBNPQH010000002.1 coordinate 48,425, forward strand.
ACACGCGCGCCGAACCGGGCGCACGCCGCCAGGCTGCGCGGAGTCAGCGTCTCCGGCGCCCCTTGCAGCACCACGATCTCGGGTCGCAGCCGCTCGAGCGCCGTCGCGGCGGCGAGCCCACCGGAGACTCGATCGACGATGTCGTGTCCCGCCGCGATGATGCCCTCGAGGAGGCGGGCCTCGATCTCGAATTCGATGGCAAGCAGGATCCTCGACATGTCACTGCCCCTTCTCGCGGAAGACTGGGACGAGGGCCAGCCGCGAATCGTTGCTGATCGCCGCGAGCAGTGCGGGGATCTCGGCCTTCGGCAGCAGCAGCTCCACCCGGTCCGCCTGGCTCGCGGAAAGGGCCCCTTCCCTCGGGAGGATCTTCGCGACCGTCGCATTCGACGAGGTCAGCACTGGCGCGCCGTAGGTCCCGGGGGCTGACTCCTGGCTCGACCAGAGTTCCACCGCACTGCCAGCGCCCAGCTCCGTCGGCAGCCCGCCGGAGACTTCGACGACAACCGACGACCGGCTCGAATCAGCGTCCCCGAGGGCCGACCTCGGCAGGAGCTCACCAGCCTCGACCGCCTGGGTCACGAGGAACTCGCCCGTCGGCACCGTCTCCGTGCTCACGTACGCCTCCGCGCTCGGCCCGAGCACGACCTCGACGGCCAGGAGGTCATCGACCGTGATCAGCTGCCCGGGTGCGATCGTCGAGGCGGCCGCGTAGGCAATTTCCGTTCGGTTCCCGGCGACGAGAACGCCGACGACACCGAGCACCGACGCGATGACGAGGAGGATTCCGAGGAAGAGCCTCGGGTCGACCCAGCGTCTCGGCTTGCGAGCCCTGCTCACGCTCATGCCACTCTTCCCTTCTTCGGTCGCCGCGAGGTGGCGACTCCGCCATCGTGGCGCAGCGAGAGAGAACCTGCAGAAGTTATCCACAACATGCGTCGATCCATGATCTGCGCGCGATAATCGAGGGCATGAACGCATCCGTTGACCCCCAGTCAATCGGCCGTTTCCTGACCCTCGCCGAGGTCTCCGAGGTCCTCAACGTCACGATGGATGTGGCGACCGGTCTCGTGCAGAGCGGGGAGCTGCCCGCGATCCGTATCGGCGGCGTCGGCGAATGGCGAGTGGAACGGACGATGCTCGAGCAGTACATCGACGACCAGTATGAGTACCAGCGACGCGTCGCTGCACTCCGCCAGGGCGAGTTCGCAGACACCGGCGACTTCCTCGAGGCGAACGCCACACAGGATGACACGACCCCGCGCCTGCGGCCGTTGCCGTAGGCAGCCCGTCGCCGGCCCCGGACCGGTCAGTCGTCAGCGAGGATCACGAGACGCAGGTCGTCGAGCGGGATGATGCGGTACGCGACGACATCCCGCGATCTTCTGGCCACCCCGCGCTCGTGGACGGCGACATCGACGTGGTCGCGCGCGACCCGGTCGATGGTGCCCACGATCGTGCCGGTGGTCACCACGAACTCGCACTGCCGGCGACGCCGCCCGAGGTCCCGCAGCGCGAATGCGAGGCCGAGTCGCCCGGACAGGTCACCTGGACCGCTCGCGGCCGGTTCGCGCAGACTTGCGACGAGTTGCTCCTCAGTGAGCACCAGGGACGCGATACCCGCCGTCGGGACGATGCAGACGCGCGCCCGACCCGATTCCGCGAGCAGTTCGGCTGACAGCCAGTCGCTGCCGAACGCCTTCGGGCGCACGGCCACGAGGGAACCGTCCGACAGCTGCAGGGAGATGGGCGCCGAACTGGCCTCCGCGAGCGCGACGAGACGCTCGCGCACGGTCAGTCGACCCACGCGAAGTCGCTCCTCGTCGACGGCGCGCCTGGCGGCCTCGTCGTCGAGCGCCCCCTGCAGCTCGCCCGCGAGGTCATCGAACAGATCGTCCCATCGCACCTCGACAGCGTAGAGTTCACGGCCCGTGCGACCGGAGTTATCCACAGGGGAGTTCACCCCTCGCGAGCACCGGGAGCGACGTGGTTTCATGTGGCCAGGCGGTTCGGGGGGAATCGTCTGAGATCCGACGGGGGCAGTATGTCGCCAACGCGCAGCACCAGGGCGCTCCGCGCCATCGATGCGCCACAATCAACGCTTTCCGCGGCGGCGGGCGAACTCATCGACGCCGACCCGCTCTTCGTCCGGGAACGCACGGCCGCGAGCGACCTTCCCGATCCGGCTCCACTGGTCTCGAATCTGGCCCGAAGCGTCGTCGAGGTCATCTCCGGGGTCCGCGACATCGAGCAGCTGTCCAGGTGGGTGACCGACGACGTCTACCGTCACCTGCTCATTCGCACGCAGCACGCAGCACGAGCGAGGCAGGCGCGACGGCGTCCAACTCGCCGGCCGAACTTCGTCGAGCTGAGCGTGCGCATTCAGGCGACGACGGAGAACATCGTCGATGCCGTCGTCGTCCTCGACTTCGGTGCGCGGGTCAGAGCCGTGACCGTGCGCCTCGAGGGTCTCGACCGGCGCTGGCGGGCATCCGCCATCCACGTCCTCTGAACTGCCCAGCGCGACGAGAACGCCTCGGCGGACGTGCCACCACGAGTGGTGGCGCGTCCGCCGAGGCGTCTGCTCTGCTCCCGGGAGCTGGCCGCTACTTCTTGCGGCGTCGCTGAGCGCGATTGCCCGCGGGCTGCCCACCAGGCTTCGACGTCGCGCCCTTGCCGAACGAGCTGCCTGCGGCCGGGCTGTCGCCGTCAGACGGGGACGCCTGCTCGGCCGCCTGCCGCTTCGCGGGGTTCCCCGAACGCGAGGCTGGCTGGCGCGAGCGTGTTGCCTGCTGTGTGCTGGCCACCGGCGATGCCTGCTCCTCACCGGCCTCACCGCGAGCCTGGTCGAGCGCGGAGGAGGTGCCGAGGTCCCGCTCGCGGCGCTTGGCCTCAGCAGTCGCCCGCTGGTTGAGCTGACCGCGCTCGTTGCGCACCTCGACCTCACCCTGGTCGGTAGCTGCCGAGTAGCTGAGCGCGGTCTGCGCCTTCTCGTCGAGCCCCTTCGCGACGATCTGCACGTCGGGCGTCTCGCTGGCGGACGGCGTCTCATCCTTCTTGACCGTGACCTCGAGGTTGTAGAGGAAGCCGACGGATTCCTCGCGGATGCTGCCGAGCATCTGCTGGAACATCGCGAAGCCCTCGCGGGTGTACTCGACGAGCGGGTCACGCTGCGCCATGGCGCGGAGGCCGATGCCGTCCTTGAGGTTGTCCATCTCGTAGAGGTGGTCGCGCCACTTCCGGTCGATGACGCTCAGCACGACGCGTCGCTCGAGCTCGCGGGTGGCCTCCGTGCCGATCGACGCTTCGCGGCGCTCGTAGGCGTGGCGTGCATCGGAGAGGACCTCCTCCTCGACGAGCTTCCGCGTGAGCTTGCTGCGCCCACCCGCTTCCTCGAAGAGCTCCTCCTCGGTGATGCCGACCGGGTACAGCTGCTTGAGGTCTGTCCAGAGGGCATCGAATTCCCAGTCGTCGCCCGTGCCATCTCCCGTGTGCTCCTGGATGATGTCGTCGATCGCGTCGGTGAGGAAGTTCTGCACCTTGTCGGCGATGTCGTCGCCTTCGAGGATGCGGCGGCGGTCGCTGTAGATCGCTGTGCGCTGCTCGTTGAGCACGTTGTCGTACTTGAGCACGTTCTTGCGGATCTCCGCGTTGCGCGACTCGACCTGCGACTGCGCCGAGCGGATGGCGCGCGAGACGATGCGCGACTCGAGTGCGAGATCGTCTGGCGTGCCGTCGCCGGCCATGATCGCGCGGGTCGCACCGGTGTTGAAGAGGCGCATGAGGTCGTCCGTCATGGACAGGTAGAAGCGGCTCTCGCCCGGGTCCCCCTGACGTCCGGAGCGTCCACGCAGCTGGTTGTCGATTCGACGCGACTCGTGGCGCTCGGTGCCGAGCACGTAGAGGCCGCCCGCTTCCGCGACCGCGTCGGCCTCGCCCTTGACCTGCTCCTTCATGGCGGAGAAGACCTCGAGCCACTTCTCGTCGTACTCGTCGGCGTTCTCCTGCGGGTCGAGGCCGAGGGCGGTCATCTCGGCGACCGCGAGGAACTCGGCGTTACCGCCGAGCATGATGTCGGTACCGCGACCGGCCATGTTCGTGGCGACCGTGACCGCGCCCTTGCGACCAGCCTGAGCGACGATCGCGGCCTCGCGCGCGTGGTTCTTCGCGTTGAGCACCTCGTGCTTGATTCCGCGTTTCGCCAAGAGCTTCGAGAGGTACTCGCTCTTCTCGACGCTGGTCGTGCCGACGAGCACGGGCTGTCCGGTCTCGTGCCGCTCGACGATGTCCTCGACGACCTGGTCGAACTTGACCTTCTCGTTCTTGTAGACGAGGTCGGGGTTGTCCTTGCGCTGCATCGGACGGTTCGTGCGGATGGGCACCACACCGAGTTTGTAGGTGCTCATGAACTCGGCCGCTTCGGTCTCGGCCGTACCGGTCATGCCCGCGAGCTTGTCGTACATGAGGAAGTAGTTCTGCAGGGTGACGGTGGCCATCGTCTGGTTCTCGGCCTTGATCTGCACCCCTTCCTTCGCCTCGATCGCCTGGTGCAGGCCCTCGTTGTATCGGCGACCCTTGAGGATGCGGCCCGTGTGCTCGTCGACGATGTTGACCTCGCCGTTCTGCACGACGTATTCCTTGTCGCGCTTGAAGAGCGCCTTCGCCTTGATGGCGTTGTTCAGGAAGGAGATGAGCGGCGTGTTCGCCGACTCGTACAGGTTGTCGATGCCGAGGGCGTCCTCGACGCGGTCGATGCCGGGCTCCAGGACGCCGATCGTGCGCTTCTTCTCGTCGACCTCGTAGTCGCGACCTTCCTTGAGCTTGCGCACGATGGAGGCGAACTCCGAGTACCAGCGGTTCGCGTCACCCTGAGCGGGGCCGGAGATGATGAGCGGGGTGCGAGCTTCGTCGATGAGGATGGAGTCGACCTCGTCCACGATGGCGAAGAAGTGCTCGCGCTGAACCATGTCCTCGGCACGCCAGGCCATGTTGTCGCGGAGGTAGTCGAAGCCGAACTCGTTGTTCGTGCCGTAGGTGACGTCGGCCGCGTACTGCTCGCGGCGCTCAGCGGGCGACTGGCCGGAGACGATGCAGCCCGTGGTCATGCCGAGGGCGCGGAACACGCGGCCCATGAGATCGGACTGGTAGCTCGCGAGGAAGTCGTTGACCGTGACGACGTGCACGCCCTTGCCCGCGATGGCATTGAGGTAGGCGGGCAGCGTCGCGACGAGGGTCTTGCCCTCACCGGTCTTCATCTCCGCGATGTTGCCGAGGTGCAGGGCGGCCCCACCCATGAGCTGCACGTCGTAGTGGCGCAGACCGAGCACACGCCCCGCGGCCTCGCGGACGGCGCCGAACGCCTCCGGCAGGAGCGCGTCGAGCGACTCCCCCGCTTCGTGCCGCTCGCGGAAGGATGCGGTGATGTCGCGCAGCTCATCGTCGCTGTACTCCTTGAAGGCGTCCTCGAGGCGTCCGACCTGCTTGGCGATGCTCTCGAGCTTGCGAAGGGTGCGCCCTTCGCCCATGCGGAGAATCTTCTCGAGAACTGAGGCCAAGGTCTGCTCCTACTGGTTGACGCAAGCGGCGGGAGAGCGCGCTGAGAGGCACAGCCCATGCTGTGCATATTCGTTGATTCTACGCACCTCGCCCCGACCGATGCTGGACGCATCGACCGGGGCGAGGCTGAGCAAGCTGGGCTCAGGAGACGGGAACCTCGTTCTCGTCGAGCGCGATGACGCCGTAGTCCCAGCCGCGCCGGCGGTACACGACGCTCGGGCGGAGCGACTCGCTCTCGATGAAGAGGAAGAAGTCATGGCCGAGGAGCTCCATGTGATCGACGGCTTCGTCGTTGCTGAGGCGCTTCGGGGCGAACGTCTTCTCGCGGATCACGACGGGCGAGTAGAGCTCGTCCAGCTGCTCTTCTTCCGCAGCGATCTCCGAGGCGGTGCCGCCGTTCTCGACGAGCCTGATCGTGTCCGTGTCAGCGGGAACCACGTCGATCTGCGAGAAGTTGTCTGCGGCCGCCTCTTGGAGGCGGAGGGGCGTGTGCTGCCCGCGGTGGATCTTCTTGCGGTCCTTGTTGCGACGGAGGCGCTCGACGAGCTTGTCGAGCGCGAGATCGAAGGCAGCGTACTTGTCACCGGCTTCGGCTTCTGCGCGGATGAGCGGGCCTGGGCCGAAGAGCGTGATCTCGACCTTGCCCTTGTCGAGCAGGTTGCCCGCGCGGTCCGTGCGCTTGGTCAGCTTGATTTCAGCCGCCTGCGTCTTGCCATCGAGCAACGAGACCTTGGCGAGCGCTTTCTCCGTGGCGTACTCGCGGAAACGGTCCGGGATCTCGGTGTTGCGACCGGTGATCGTGATTTCCATGTCACTCTCCTGTCGTTCTGCACGAGGCCGAGGTGTCACTGCCTCGTGATGCTGTGCCGCAATCGTAGACCCCTATTCACCCGGTGTTATCTGCGACTTCGCAGGCATGCCGTACCCTCCGCGCGTGTCGAGTGCGGCTCACGGGTGATGCGGTGCTCTCCGCCTGGTCTCCGCGATGACAGCGCAGCCGACGACCACCGCCCCAACGGCTTCCAGTGCGCGCACCGATTCCCTGATCGTCGCGCCGCTCGTGACGACGTCGTCGACCAGGACGACCCGCGCACCGGCGAGCCTGGGGTCAGCGACGTAGGCGTCCTCGAGGTTCGCCGCCCTGGCGTGCTGGGAGAGCCCCGCCTGATCGCGGACCCGCCGGGTGATGCGGAGCCCGCCGACGCCGCGCGTCCCGGGCACCGCAACCTCCCAGAGCATGGCGAGGTGGGCGTACCCGCGCACACGACGAGACTTCGGCGAGGAGGGCGCGAGCACCGGAACCCACGCGGGTTGCGGTCCGGTCGTGGATGCGGGGGCTCGCGTGGACTCCGCCAGCGCGCTGATCGCCCTCCGCAGAAGGAGGCCGAGCGGGCGGGCCGCGTCCGTCCTCCCACGTTCCTTGAGCGCCGCGATGAGCGCCTTGGTCGGTCCTTCATAGTCGGACGCGGCGATGACCGGGATGCGGCTGCCGTCGACGGCGACGACGCGCAGCTCGCACGCCCGGACGAACGTGTCGCGCGCGAGGTGCTCAGCGCACCGCCGGCACAGGGCCCGATCGACGGCTCCGCACGCGGCGCATGTGACCGGCAGGACCACCGCGAGCGCGTCGAGTGCATCCGCACGCAGCCGCTCGAGCCACGTGCGCAGAAGCGCGACCTGCATAGACGGCGGCGACATCCTGCCAGCTTGCCTCAGCCTGGTCCGCGGTCTCACCCGGCGGCTGAGACTGTGGAGAACCGCCTCAGCGCATCCGTCACACCTGCGTCAGGATGAAGTCGACGACGGCGTCCGACTGCTGCCACCTGTTGCCCTTCGGCACGTAGATGTGGTGGTCCTTGTCAAGCACTCGCAGCCCGGCAGGGGTGTTGCTTCCCGTGATCTGCTGCCCGTCGAGCACCGCACCGTTGACGCTGACCGTGCCGCCGACCGTCTGTGTCCGGACCTCGGCGGTCCCCTCGCTGCCAACCGCGAGGACGGCGAGCGACGTCTCGTCGACCCAGGCGAGGTCGACCGGTGAGGCTCCGCCCGGTTCGAGGACGAGCGGGACGCCGAGCGCCACTGGTCGATTCGTGCTCGGCTCACGCTCGATCGCCATGACGGCGACGCGCACCCCGACGGAGCTGTTCTCGAGCACGGCCAGCCTCGCGCCGTCGCGCGACACGGCGATGGCCCGGTACCCGGTGGCTCCGACGTTCTCCGCGGGCTCGAGCCAGCTGTGCTGGCGGTCCTCGACGTCGGTCGCGCGGAGCCCGGGCCCGTCCGTGCTCCCCGTCCAGGTGTATCCCCAGCTGTCCAGGCTCATGGCCAACGGACCCGGCCGCGCGTCCACGAGCAGGGGTTCAGGATCGGAGATGGGCGTCGTGAAGACGCCGTTCGGGGTCACGAAGGATGCGACGTCGCCGTCGGCGGAGTAGGCGCCCTTCTGCGGGCTGAGCGAGGCGAGCGCGCCCTGCAGGGCCGCCGTCTCTGGCGATGCCGTGACGTTGACGCCGCCGAGGAAGCCGAGCTCGCCGCTCTTGTACACGAGCGGCGTGCTCGTCACCTGGCGGTTGACCACGACCTCATCCTCCGGAGGAAGCTCCTGGTCGATGGGGACACCCGTGATCGACATGGTGACGCTCGTGATCGCCTCGAAGTCCGCGAAGCTCTCGGTGAGCTGCAGGAGCATCCGCGAGTACTGGTCGGGTGAGGTCGAGGAGAGACTCGACGAGAAGTCCACGTCGGCGACATCCCCTTCGACGGTGACCGCCCCCAGCAGTGAGACACCGGACGGGATGGCGCTGACGACGTTGCCCTCGGCGAGCCAGGGGGCTGGGCCGTTCACGAGCGCGCGGGCGATCCGCGTCAGCGCTGTCTGCTGCGCGTCGAACCAGCGCACGTCCGGCACGAGCCGCGAGAGGGTGTCGTCGTAGAAGTAGAGCGTGTAGCTCTTGAAGAGGCTGCGGAAGTTCTGACTGAGCAGCACGATGCCCGGTGGGGCCTCCGTGATCCTCCACTCGCCGGCGGAGTCCTGGGCGAGCGTGAACTCGAGCCGTTCCGTCGTTCCGCTCTTCAGCTCACTGTAGAGGCCTTCCGAGTCGACGCTCGCCGAGGACTTGTAGCTGGCTTGGATGCTGTCCGGCCCCGCATCGACCACGTCCGGCACGGATGCCGTGATGAGGATGCGCGCGTTCGGGTCCCACTCCTGTCGGTACGAGTCCGCGAGGTACTCTCTCGCGACCTCGTAGTCGTTCTGCGTTCCGGTTCCCGCGTCGAGGAACCCCTCGACGATCTCCTCGCGGCTCATCCCGTCGCGGGGGGCGTCAGGGAAGAAGCTGTAGGACTGGTCGCTCTCCTGCTGCTCGGACTCTCCGGCCAGGACCTGGCCGGAGGTCGGGATGCGGGCGCATCCGGCGAGCACGAGCACGGCGAGGATCACGATCGCGGCGGTCGCGCTCCGCGCGGCGCGACGTCGGTACGCTGCTCGTGTCACTTCGGGTCCTCCTGGTCCTGATCGCGGCTCGCGCCGGCGTTGCCGCTGTCCAGGCCATCGTCGTGGTCGCTGCTGGGAAGCGACGGCACGGAGTCGGGGGCCGAGCTCGTCACGACGACCGCCTCGGCGTCGTCCCAGGGTGCTGGTGCCTGCGTCGGCTCGTCCAGGGAGGCGGTCTCGATGACGTCCATCGAGTTCGTGGGGGCCGAGGAGACGATCGGCTCCGCGTTCGAGGAGCGCATGCCGACGAGGTCAGGGAGCTCGATGGGCTGCGTGTCGACGTCCTCGTCGGTGAACGCCTCGGAGGACACGTCCTCCTGCTCGATCGTGATGGTCGCGGCCCCGGCGTCACCCGGCTCGAGTGGGAGCGGCGACCCCATGATCTTGCCACCCACGAACCGCGGGAGCGTGAGCCGGAAGTTCGTCCCCTTGCCGGGCTCGGACCACACCTCGAGGCGTCCTTCGTGCAGGCGGACGTCCTCGAGCGAGATCGCGAGCCCGAGCCCCGACCCGCCCATCGCGCTTGCGGGACGGATCAGCGCGCCAGAACCGGTCGAAGACCCTCGTCCGCTCCGCCTCGGTCATGCCGATGCCGTAGTCGCGCACCGAGAGGGCGACCGCCGACTCGTTGGAATCGACAGAGACCACGATGGGCTTGGCCTCCCCGTGCTCGATGGCGTTCCCGAGGAGATTGCGCACGACCCGGTTGATGCGACGTGCGTCGAATTCCGACTCGCCGTATCCGCCTGGTGCCTTGAGGACGAGGCGTGTGCCGTGGTCGAGCGCGACCGGGGTCATGGCCCCGATGACGTCGTCGGCGACCGTCGCGAGGCTGTTCGATTCGCGCAGGATCTCCACCGCGCCCGCGTCGTACCTCGAGATCTCGAGGAGATCGGCGAGGAGGATCTCGAACCGCTCGATCTGGTCGTGCAGCAGCTCGACCGAGCGAGCCGTGACGGTGTCGAAGTCATCACGTCGGTCGAAGAGCATCCCACCGGCGAGACGGATGGTCGTGAGCGGCGTCCGCAGCTCGTGCGAGACGTCCGAGACGAAGCGCTGCTGCACCTGGGACAGGTTCGCGAGCCGCTCGATCTGGTCCTGCAGGCTGTCCGCCATCTCGTTGAACGATCTCGCCAGCGTGGCGATGTCGTCCTCGCCGGACTCTGGGACACGCTGCTCGAGGTGGCCGGCGGCGAGGCGTCGGCTCGTCTTCGCCGCCTCGCGGATGGGCTGGATGACGGCGCGCATGACGAATCCCGTGATGACGGCGACGAGCAGGACCAGCACGATCATGGCGACGACGAGGGTGCGCTGCACGAAGTCGAGCGTCTGCTGGGTCTCCTCCATCGAGTACACGAAGTACATCTCGTACTGGCCGAGGTTCTGCACGGTGACGGTTGAGCCGATGACGATGCCGGGGACGACGTTGCCGAGCTCGTCGACGAGCGCGATCGACTGATAGTGCGTCTGCGGGGAGGTCGACGCGGCACCGGTCGCGGTCGTGTCCGCCCCTGCGCTGACCGCTTCCTTCAGCTCATCGGAGACGAGGTCTGCGGACACGGGTCCCTTCGCGAGTGCTCGCAGCTCGTTCGACTGCTCACCCGTCCCTGACCCGCTCTGCATGAAGATGACGCCGTAGCTGTTCGCCGCGGAGTCCTGCGCCGCATCCACTGCGACGGTCTGCAGCGTCTCCAGAGCCGCGCTGTCCGTCTCCTCGCCCGACGCGAAGACGGTCTGGGCCGCCGTCACGGCACGCTCGGTCTCGGAGACGAGCGGCCGAAGCCTCGAGTTGAAGAGGTCGCTCGCGATCGAGTTCGACATGACGAAACCGACCGAGAGCACCGTCGCGGTCGTCAGCGCGACCGAGAGCGCGATCGTTCGGAATGGCAGCGACGTGCGCCAGAGGAACACGAGGTTCCGCCACACGCCGCGGGCGGACCGCCACCGGTAGGGGACGCGGATGCCCTCCGTGTCGACGTCTGAGGACCGAGGAGAGGTGGAGGTCGCGCGCGGTATCACTGCGCTCACGTCAGGAGAATGCGGTGGTGTTCCCAGCGCGGTAGCCCACGCCGCGAACCGTCGCCACGATCTTCGGATGGTCCGGGTCGTGCTCGACCTTCGCGCGCAGGCGCTGCACGTGCACGTTCACGAGTCGCGTATCCGCCTTGTACTGGTAGCCCCAGACCTGCTCGAGGAGCTCCTCGCGCGTGAAGACCTTCTGCGGCTTCGCCGCGAGGGTCAGGAGCAGGTCGAACTCGAGAGGAGTCAGGTTGATCTGCTCGTCGCCTCGCAGGACCTCGTGCGCGTTCACGTTCAGGGTCAGGTCGCCGACGCGGATGATGCTCTGCACCTCCGGCTGGCTGGCGCGAAGTCGCGTCTTGATGCGTGCGACGAGCTCCTTCGGGTTGAACGGCTTGACGATGTAGTCGTCGGCACCGGCCTCGAGGCCGCGCACCACGTCGGTCGTGTCCGACTTCGCGGTGAGCATGATGATCGGGGTCCCGGATTCGGCGCGCAGCAGGTGGCAGATCTGGATGCCGTCGAGCCCAGGGAGCATGACGTCGAGCAGCACGAGCTCCGGCTTGACCCGACGGAACTCGCCGAGGGCAGCCGCGCCGTCACCGCAGAACTCCGGTTCGTAGCCCTCAGCTCTGAGTACGATGCCGATCATCTCCGAGAGCGCGAGGTCGTCATCGACCACGAGGATGCGTTCGCCCACAGAACCCTCCCTGTTCCAGAACCCGCACGAGACCGGGCGGTTCCCTCAGCGTAGCGGGCGTAGCCTCCTCAGAGGCTCAACCCAGAGAGCGCGGCGAGCAGTATGCCACGATGGGCGGGTGACGCATGGCCCATACGAGCACGCACCAGAGCCCAACCACGCGTATCCGCCGCCACCCGGAGCGCCGTCGAGCGGCGGGTTCGAGCAGGGAGCCCAGTGGCCCGCGCCGCAGCCTGCCCCCGGCTCGTCGAACTGGCAGTACGGCCCTCCGCCGGAATCCGGGTACGGGCAGCGGCCCGGTGGCCAGTGGATGCCGGCCCCGACTCCTGGCCTGTTCCCGTTGCGCCCACTCGCGTTCGGGGATGCGCTCGCCGCCACCTTCCGGCTCTTCCGCACGTCCCCCAAGACGACCCTCGGCAGCGCCGTCATCGTCATGGGCGCGACCACGCTCTTCGCGAGTCTCCTTCCGGTGGTCGTCGGCATGCTCATGTTCACGCGCATCCCATTCGGCGGAAGCCAGGAGGACATCACGCCGATGCTGGTGTCCTCCATCACGCTGACCTCGCTCGCCGCGCTCTTCGGCTTGGCCATCGCCGGCGTCGGCTCGGCGCTCCTGCAGGGCATTCTCGTGCGCGTCGTCGCACGCGGGGCGATCGGCGAGAAGCTCGGCTTCAAGGAAGCCTGGCGCGCCGGGTGGCGCGGCATCTGGCGCCTCATCGGCTATGCGCTGATCGTCGGCGTCGGCTCGCTCCTCCTCATCGCCATCGGCTGGCTGCTCATCCCGTTCATCCTGTTCATGGTCCTCTCTGGCTCAGGAGCAGACGAGGCGACGATGGCCGGTTCCATCGGTCTCGGCGTGATCTTCACGCTGCTGCTGGGCGGCGCGACGGTCGTCCTCATGGTGTGGGTGGGCATCAAGATCATGTTCGCTCCGAGTGCCATCGTGCTCGAGGGGCTCGGGCCCATCGCGGCCATCCGGCGTAGCTGGGGTCTCTCCCACGGCAACTTCTGGCGGGTGCTCGGCATCGTGGTCGTCATCCAGGTGATCCTGAACTTCGCGACGGGGGCGGTCTCGACGGTCGCGCAACTGGCCGTCAGCATGGGCCAGGTCATCCTCACGCCGCTCGGCACCGGGCAGTCGACGGAACCGCAGCCCGGCACGATCGTCGCCTTCGCGGTCATCCTGCTGCTCACCTCAGCGCTGCAGGTCCTGCTCGGGGCGATCGTCCTCGTACTCACCAGCGGAAACGCCACGATCCTGTACTTCGATCTGCGGATGCGGAAGGAAGGGCTCGGCGTGACCCTCCAGCGGTACGCGGAGCAGTCGTCAGCTGGCGCGGAGATCACCGACGCCGACTTCGATGTGCAGCGGGAGCAGCACCCGGCGCCCATGACCGCTCCGGGATACGCGCGCTGATGGGCTTTGGCCCCTGGGCCGGCTCCGGAGAGCCCCCTCTGGAGATCGATGAGGACCGAGCCCGAGACCTGCTGCAGGGCGAGCTCGCCAAGAGCGAGTACACGCAGGCCTCGCCGACCTGGCTCGACCTCTGGATCGATGACTTCTGGAACTGGGTCAACGACATCCTGCAGCCCATCGACGGCGTTCCCGGTGGGCTCTCGCCGATCGCGCTCGTGCTCGGCGCGATCGTCGTCCTCGCCGTCATCGCGTTGCTCGTGGGTCGCCCGATCCTCGTTCAGCGCGCGAGGCGCAGGTCGGCGTTCTCACCTGATCTGTTCGACGGTGACGAGCGCTCCGCGCAGGAGCTGCGGGCATCCGCCGCCGCCGCGGGGGCACGGGGTGACTTCGAGACTGCCGTGATCGAGCAGTTCAGGGCGCTCGCGCGGGCCGTGCATGACCGCACCGTGATCGCACTGAGCCCCGGCATGACCGCGACGGCCGTCGCTGAGGCGACGACCTCTGCGTTTCCGGGGCAGGCGCCCGGGCTGCACCGAGCTGCCCGGTCGTTCAACGCGGCCAGATACCTGGGCCTCGGCGCGTCAGAGGACGACTGGCTCGCGTTGCGCGAGGTGGATTCGGCGCTGCAGGCGGCCAAGCCGGTGGCGCTCACCTCGTTCTCGGGTCGCGCCTCATGAGCCTCACGCAGGAAGCGACGCCGACGATCGCAGAGCGTTTGAGGCGAGCACGTCCGTGGCTCCTCATCGCCGTAGGCGCCGTCGTGATCGCCGTGACCAGCGCGCTCATCGCGGGCGGTGTCGCGAGCGCCAACTCCCCCTATCTCGGTGTCGACTCCGCACGCCCCAACGGGGCGAAAGCCGTGTTCACCGTGCTCGGCGAGCAGGGAGTTCAGACGAGCAGCGCGGAGAGCATCGATGACGCCCGGTCGCGGCTCCAGGACGCCGAGGGGGAGACGACGTTGGTCGTGCACGACCGCGACGGCATCGCGGTCGATGAGCTGGCGGCTCAGATCGCTGACCTGGACGCGGACAGTGTTGTCCTGCTCGCTCCGAGCCGCGGCCTCCTCGAAGCCTTCGGCGGGGCGATCACGGTCGGTGGGGTCGGGGCCGCGGGTGAAGCGGGAGATGTCGTCGAGGCGGGCGCGGAATGCGCTGCGCCCCTCTCCGAGCTGGCACCCGAGATCTCGCAGCGAGGAGCTCGGCTCTATCAGCTCGACGACGCTGCCGCGGGCGGCAGCGCCTGCTACGCCGAGTCGGAGCGATTCGCCTACGTCGAGACCACGCTTGCCTCGGGGACGACGCTTTCCGCGCTGGGGGCGACGGACAACCTGAGCAACGGCGACGTGCTGAGCTCCGCGAACGCGGCCATGGGGCTCGCGGTGCTTGGACAGACCCAGTCGCTCGTCTGGTACACGCCTGGAATCTCGGACGCGGAGGCCGTCTTCGGCGTCGAGCCCTCACTCGATGCGTTCGTGCCGCCTTGGCTGACGCCGAGCATCCTGATCGCCCTCGCCACGCTGCTCGCGGTCATGGTCTGGCGCGGTCGCCGCTTCGGGCCGCTCGTCGAGGAGCGCCTGCCGGTGATCGTCGAGGCGTCGGAGACCATGCACGGCCGCGGACGGCTCTACGCCCAGCAGCGCGCGCGTCTGCGCGCGCTCGACAACCTCCGCATCGGCACGACCACCCGGCTCGCGAAGTCGCTCGGGCTGGCCAAAGCCAGCAGCGTGCAGGAGATCATCACCTCGAGCGCGGCCATCCTCGGCGCGAACCGAGCAGCCATCGCCTGGACCCTCCTTGACGCCGTCCCCGGCAGCGAGGCCGAGCTGCTCGACCTCAGCCAGGCCCTGCTGACCCTGGAACGAGCGGTCGCCGAAGCGGCGGACCCCGGCCGCGGTCCCGTCAGCACGGGCCCCAGCACCACCGATCAGAGTTCCACCGCCGAGAAATCCGGAGGCCCAGTATGAGCACCGATGTCCGTGAAGCACTGCAGCGAGTCAGAGGCGAGGTCGCCAAGGCCGTCGTCGGACAGGAGCGAGCGGTTGACGGTCTCCTCGTCGCCCTGCTCGCCGGCGGTCACGCCCTGCTCGAGGGCATTCCAGGGGTCGGCAAGACCCTCCTCGTGCGGACCCTGAGCGAGACGCTGTCGCTCGACACGAAGCGCGTGCAGTTCACGCCAGACCTCATGCCAGGTGACATCACGGGCTCACTGGTCTACGACGCTGCCGCTGGCGAGTTCGAGTTCCGCGAGGGCCCGGTGTTCACGAACATCCTGCTCGCCGATGAGATCAACCGCACGCCGCCGAAGACCCAGTCGGCCCTGCTCGAGGCGATGGAGGAACGTCAGGTGTCCGCGGACGGGGTGACGCGCGCGCTCCCCTCCCCCTTCCTCGTCGCCGCGACCATGAACCCCATCGAGTACGAGGGCACGTACACCCTCCCGGAGGCTCAGCTCGACCGCTTCCTTCTGAAGCTCGTGCTCGAGCTGCCGTCTCGAGACGCCGAGTTCGAGGTGCTGCGCCGGCATGCCGCGGGGTTCTCTCCCCGGGACCTGCGCGCCGCAGGGGTGCGAAGCGCGCTCACGGCCGAGGAGCTCAGGCGCGCTCAGGCCGAGGCGGCGGCTGTCGATGTCCGGGCGGACGTGCTCGCGTACATCGTCGATATCGCTCGGGCCACCCGCCAGTCGCCGTCCGTTCGCATGGGTGTCTCTCCTCGCGGGGCGACCGCCCTCATGTCGGCGAGCAAGGCATTCGCGTACCTCAGCGGATACCAGGCGGTGACGCCCGACCACGTGCAGGCGATGTCGCTTCCGGTGCTTCGGCACCGACTGCAGCTTCGACCGGAAGCCGAGCTCGAGGGGGTCGGCGCGGACGCGATCCTCCGCTCGATCCTCGCGCAGGTCCAGGTACCCATCTGATCCGGCAGCTGCGGGTGCTCGTCGAAGTTGCAGGTCTGAAGGGAAGCGTGAGCGCATGGTGGTGAGCGGACGTCTGGTGCTCCTGACTGCGGTCGGCGCCGTCCCAGTGGTGCTCTTCGGGCAGACAGCGGAGTCTGCGTACGTGACGCTCGCAATCTGGCTGCTCTTCGTTCTCCTGACGTCGATTGCAGACGTCTTGCTCGCCGGCGCCCCGCGCCAGGTCGAGATCGAGCGTGACCTGCCCGCTCGAGTACGGCTGGGGGAACACGCCGTGAGCAGGGTCGCGATCACCAACCGAGGCTCGCGCACGCTCCGGCTCCAGGTCAGGGACGGCTGGGAGCCGACCGCGGGTGCAACGCAGCAGCGACCCAAGCTCGATGTGCCGTCCGGCGAGCGACGTGTGGCGGAGTTCCCGCTTCGTCCTTCGCGTCGCGGCGACCGGAGGTCCGAGCTCGTCACCCTCAGGAGCTGGGGGCCCATGGGCTTGGCTGCCCGGCAGGTGAGCCTCGCCGACCGCGGTGTGCTCCGGGTGCTGCCCCCGTTCAATTCGCGCAAGCATCTGCCGTCGCGTCTCGCGCGGCTGCGGGAGCTGGATGGGGCGACGCGTCTAATGGTTCGCGGGCAGGGGACCGAGTTCGATTCGCTGCGCGAGTATGTCCGAGGGGATGACGTCCGTTCGATCGATTGGCGCGCCACGGCTCGGCGCCAGGACCTCGTCGTGCGAACGTGGCGCCCGGAGCGCGACCGCCGTGTGGTCATCGTCATCGATACCGGACGCACCTCTGCGGCCCGTGTTGCCGACGAGACGCGTTTGGATACGGCGATCGAGTCGGCGCTGCTGCTGGCGGCGCTTGCGACTCGTGCTGGCGATCGGGTGGACGTGGTGGCCTGGGACCGCCGTGTGCGCGCACGCATCCAGGGCGTCTCCGGTGCCGAGCTGCTGAGCCGCATGGTCGAATCCCTCGCGGATGTGGAGCCTGAGCTGATCGCCACGGACTGGCGGGCGATCCCCGGCCTCGTGCGCGGTGTGACGACGCATCGGTCGCTTGTCGTGATCCTCTCGACGCTCGAGACGGGTGGCACGCTCGAACCGGTTATCGCCGCTCTGCCGCAGCTGGCGAGCAAGCACGTGGTGGTGCTCGGGTCGGTGCTGAACCCGGATGTGCACGAGGTGGCGCTCCGCCGGGATACCCGCGAGCAGACGTACGCGGCCTCGGCCGCCGAGCGGGCCTTGCTGGATCAGGAGCGGGTCCGCCAGACGGTTCGTCGTCTTGGCGGGGACACGGTCACGGGTACCCCGTCGGCGCTGCCTCCTGCGATCGCCGACCACTACATCGAGCTGAAGGCGACTGGTCGACTGTAGGCAACGGGGGGGTTCGGGCAACAAAAAAGCCGGGGTTGGTGGGTGAGGAGCATCTCTGCTCACTCACCAACCAACCCCGGCTCATGAAGAAGTCCGGCGGTGACCTACTCTCCCACAGGGTCCCCCCTGCAGTACCATCGGCGCTGAGAGTCTTAGCTTCCGGGTTCGGAATGTAACCGGGCGTTTCCCTCTCGCTATGACCGCCGAAACACTATGGACAAACCATCATGTTTCGAACCACACACCACACCCAAAACGGGCCGGCATGCGGTCGATTCTCGATCGTCTATCGAGAACCACAAAGTGGACGCGAACAGCAACAACATTCATGTGCATGTTTTATCAAATCATCAGCTTATTAGTACCGGTCAGCTCCACACATTTCTGTGCTTCCACATCCGGCCTATCAACCCAGTCGTCTACTGGGAGCTTCTCCCCCGAAGGGATGGAAATCTCATCTTGAAGCCGGCTTCCCGCTTAGATGCTTTCAGCGGTTATCCGTTCCGAACGTAGCCAATCAGCGGTGCTCCTGGCGGAACAACTGACACACCAGAGGTTCGTCCATCTCGGTCCTCTCGTACTAAAGATAGATCTTCTCAAATTTCCTACGCGCGCAGCGGATAGAGACCGAACTGTCTCACGACGTTCTGAACCCAGCTCGCGTGCCGCTTTAATGGGCGAACAGCCCAACCCTTGGGACCTACTCCAGCCCCAGGATGCGACGAGCCGACATCGAGGTGCCAAACCATGCCGTCGATATGGACTCTTGGGCAAGATCAGCCTGTTATCCCCGAGGTACCTTTTATCCGTTGAGCGACAGCGCTTCCACAAGCCACTGCCGGATCACTAGTCCCGACTTTCGTCCCTGCTCGACTTGTCAGTCTCACAGTCAAGCTCCCTTGTGCACTTACACTCGCCACCTGATTGCCAACCAGGTTGAGGGAACCTTTGGGCGCCTCCGTTACTCTTTAGGAGGCAACCGCCCCAGTTAAACTACCCACCAGGCACTGTCCCTGAACCGGATTACGGTTCGAAGTTAGATATCCAGAATGACCAGAGTGGTATTTCAACAACGACTCCACGAACACTAGCGTGCCCGCTTCACAGTCTCCCACCTATCCTACACAAGCCACACCGAACACCAATACCAAGCTGTAGTAAAGGTCACGGGGTCTTTTCGTCCTGCTGCGCGTAACGAGCATCTTTACTCGTAATGCAATTTCGCCGAGTTCGCGGTTGAGACAGCTGGGAAGTCGTTACGCCATTCGTGCAGGTCGGAACTTACCCGACAAGGAATTTCGCTACCTTAGGATGGTTATAGTTACCACCGCCGTTTACTGGGGCTTAAATTCAGAGCTTCGCCGAAGCTAACCCTTCCTCTTAACCTTCCAGCACCGGGCAGGCGTCAGTCCGTATACATCGTCTTGCGACTTCGCACGGACCTGTGTTTTTGATAAACAGTCGCTTCCCACTGGTCTCTGCGGCCATCAATGCGCTTTCAGGAGTAAATCCCTATACGCCTCAGGCCCCCCTTCTCCCGAAGTTACGGGGGCATTTTGCCGAGTTCCTTAACCACGATTCTCTCGATCTCCTTGGTATTCTCTACCTGATCACCTGTGTCGGTTTGGGGTACGGGCGACTAAAACCTCGCGTCGATGCTTTTCTTGGCAGCAGAGGATCACCGACTACCTCACAAAAGTGAGTTCCGCGTCAGATCTCAGGCTTCACGAGTGACGGATTTGCCTATCACTCACCCTACATCCTTGCCCGGATTCAACCAATCACCCGGTTCGGCTACCTTTCTGCGTCACACCTGTTAATACGCTAACCGCACCAGAACGGGGTCGAGCGCTAGGCTTCCCACCCACCCGAAGGCAGACGAGAAGATTCGGACTCTTAGCACTACTGGATTAGCTTGGGCGGTTTTTCGCCGGCCACGGGAATATCAACCCGTTGTCCATCGACTACGCCTGTCGGCCTCGCCTTAGGTCCCGGCTTACCCAGGGAAGATTAGCTTGACCCTGGAACCCTTGATCATTCGGAGGACGGGTTTCTCACCCGTCTTTCGCTACTCATGCCTGCATTCTCACTCGTGTAGCGTCCACGGCTGGTTTCCACCGCCGCTTCACTCGCCACACGACGCTCTCCTACCCATCCACACGACTGGACCACGAAGGCCTGTCTATAAATATGAATGCCACAACTTCGGTGGCGTGCTTGAGCCCCGTTACATTGTCGGCGCGGAATCACTTGACCAGTGAGCTATTACGCACTCTTTCAAGGGTGGCTGCTTCTAAGCCAACCTCCTGGTTGTCTGTGCAACTCCACATCCTTTTCCACTTAGCACGCGCTTTGGGACCTTAGTTGGTGGTCTGGGTTGTTTCCCTCTCGACTATGAAGCTTATCCCCCACAGTCTCACTGCTGCGCTCTCACTTACCGGCATTCGGAGTTTGGCTGACGTCAGTAAGCTTTTGGGCCCCATCGGCCATCCAGTAGCTCTACCTCCGGTAAGAAACACGCAACGCTGCACCTAAATGCATTTCGGAGAGAACCAGCTATCACGAAGTTTGATTGGCCTTTCACCCCTAACCACAGCTCATCCCCCCAGTTTTCAACCTAGGTGGGTTCGGTCCTCCACGAAGTCTTACCTTCGCTTCAACCTGGCCATGGATAGATCACTTCGCTTCGGGTCTAGGACATGCGACTGAATCGCCCTATTCAGACTCGCTTTCGCTACGGCTGCCCCACACGGGTTAACCTCGCCACATATCACTAACTCGCAGGCTCATTCTTCAAAAGGCACGCCGTCACAGCTACAAGGCTGCTCCGACGGATTGTAAGCAAACGGTTTCAGGTACTATTTCACTCCCCTCCCGGGGTACTTTTCACCTTTCCCTCACGGTACTTGTCCGCTATCGGTCATCTGGGAGTATTTAGGCTTATCAGGTGGTCCTGACAGATTCACACGGGATTTCTCGGGCCCCGTGCTACTTGGGATACTCTTCAACGTCAATACACGCATTTCGACTACGGGACTCGCACCCCCTCTGGTCAGCCATTCAAAGCTGTTCGTCTATACGCTACTGTCACGCCCACTGCCTGGTAGAGCAGCATGAAAAGTCCCACAACCCCGACCGTGCAACCCCTACCAGGTATCACACACGACCGGTTTAGCCTGATCCGCGTTCGCTCGCCACTACTAACGGAATCACTGTTGTTTTCTCTTCCTGTGGGTACTGAGATGTTTCACTTCCCCACGTTCCCTCTACCCGCCCTATATATTCAGGCGGGAGTCACCAGGTCACCACAAGGGGCCTGGCGGGGTTTCCCCATTCGGAAATCCTCGGATCAAAGTTCGATTATCAACTCCCCGAGGCTTATCGCAGATTTCTACGTCCTTCTTCGGCTCCAGATGCCAAGGCATCCACCGTTTGCTCTTAAAGATTTGATTTACACATGAGTAGCCAATCATTTCATTCTCAGAAACTCTTGACTAAAATTGCTGAACACCACAAACCCAACCATCCGAAGACGATCAACATTTGCGGCATTCAAGATGCTCGCGTCCACTGTGTAGTTCTCAACATACGATCGGTACCAACCCGACTGACACAAAGCCAACCAAGAAGGCCCAAGAGTCCGATCCACCGCGCTCACCACTCCAAAGAGCGACAACCGCAGCAGGCCCGGTCCCTCAGGACCCAACAGCGTGCACACCAGCACTCACCATCACCCACACGTTTCCAACCCCAAAGGGCGTACTCCGCACGAACGACAACAAGCACCGAATAGTCAAATGTTCCACCCATGAGCGCCACCGGTCGACGTTTGCGACCGAAATGACTTCAGCTCCACACCCCGAAGAGTGCGTGCTAAGTGCTCCTTAGAAAGGAGGTGATCCAGCCGCACCTTCCGGTACGGCTACCTTGTTACGACTTAGTCCTAATTACCGATCCCACCTTCGACGGCTCCCTCCAAAAGGTTAGGCCACCGGCTTCGGGTGTTACCGACTTTCATGACTTGACGGGCGGTGTGTACAAGGCCCGGGAACGAATTCACCGCAGCGTTGCTGATCTGCGATTACTAGCGACTCCGACTTCATGGGGTCGAGTTGCAGACCCCAATCCGAACTGAGACTGGCTTTTTGGGATTCGCTCCACCTCGCGGTATTGCAGCCCATTGTACCAGCCATTGTAGCATGCGTGAAGCCCAAGACATAAGGGGCATGATGATTTGACGTCATCCCCACCTTCCTCCGAGTTGACCCCGGCAGTCTCATATGAGTTCCCACCATTACGTGCTGGCAACATACGACGAGGGTTGCGCTCGTTGCGGGACTTAACCCAACATCTCACGACACGAGCTGACGACAACCATGCACCACCTGTATACCGACCTTGCGGGGCGAACATTTCTGAACGTTTCCGGTATATGTCAAGCCTTGGTAAGGTTCTTCGCGTTGCATCGAATTAATCCGCATGCTCCGCCGCTTGTGCGGGCCCCCGTCAATTCCTTTGAGTTTTAGCCTTGCGGCCGTACTCCCCAGGCGGGGCGCTTAATGCGTTAGCTACGACACGGAAACCGTGGAATGGTCCCCACATCTAGCGCCCAACGTTTACGGCATGGACTACCAGGGTATCTAATCCTGTTCGCTCCCCATGCTTTCGCTCCTCAGCGTCAGTAATGGCCCAGAGATCTGCCTTCGCCATCGGTGTTCCTCCTGATATCTGCGCATTCCACCGCTACACCAGGAATTCCAATCTCCCCTACCACACTCTAGTCTGCCCGTACCCACTGCAGACCCGAGGTTGAGCCTCGGGATTTCACAGCAGACGCGACAAACCGCCTACGAGCTCTTTACGCCCAATAATTCCGGACA
Organism: Pseudoclavibacter sp. Marseille-Q434; assembly: GCF_050315415.1. Classification (NCBI taxonomy): domain Bacteria; kingdom Bacillati; phylum Actinomycetota; class Actinomycetes; order Micrococcales; family Microbacteriaceae; genus Pseudoclavibacter; species Pseudoclavibacter sp. Marseille-Q434. The sequence goes on from NZ_JBNPQH010000002.1 coordinate 70,766, forward strand.
ACGCTTGCACCCTACGTATTACCGCGGCTGCTGGCACGTAGTTAGCCGGTGCTTTTTCTGCAGGTACCGTCACTTTCGCTTCTTCCCTACTAAAAGAGGTTTACAACCCGAAGGCCGTCATCCCTCACGCGGCGTTGCTGCATCAGGCTTTCGCCCATTGTGCAATATTCCCCACTGCTGCCTCCCGTAGGAGTCTGGGCCGTGTCTCAGTCCCAGTGTGTCCGGTCACCCTCTCAGGCCGGCTACCCGTCGTCGCCTTGGTGAGCCATTACCTCACCAACAAGCTGATAGGCCGTGAGCCGATCCATAACCAAAAAATCTTTCCAAACACAGACCATGCGATCATGTTAGATATCCAGTATTAGCCACCGTTTCCGGAGGTTATCCCAGAGTTATGGGCACGTTGCTCACGTGTTACTCACCCGTTCGCCACTAATCCACCCAGCAAGCTGGGCTTCATCGTTCGACTTGCATGTGTTAAGCACGCCGCCAGCGTTCGTCCTGAGCCAGGATCAAACTCTCCGTAAATGAATAACAACCAAACAACCCGAAAGCTGCCTGATAAACATCACGCCACCACACCGAAGTGCGATGACAAGTTTGAAACTGACAAAAAACAAAACAACACCAAACCCGAAGGCTCAGTACTGACTTGTATTGTCCAAATATGTTTCCAAAAGGAATCCTTACCCCTCCAAAAAGAAGAGGCACGGGATCAAATTGGCATTTGACATAGTGCACGCTGTTGAGTTCTCAAGAATCGAGCGCTTCCCTCTTCAGACCTCACGGCCATCTCTAAGGAGCAATCGCTTGCACTGCAAACCCCGGACAAGAACCACGGACCGTGAGCATGAAGCTCATCCTCCGCACAACCACCTGGAAGAACCAGAGGCCGTTGATCTCGCTACCCGGTGAGGCAGGAGTTCCGAGTGTAGATCATGTTGCTCCAACTTGCAAGAACAAGTGGCAGATGCTGATCTTTCTTTCAGAACTGTCTGGCCCGTGCGACCCGCTCTCGCGTTTCGCTCCGTCGGCCTGACGAGTGATTACATTACGCAGAGACCTAGCGACGCACAACTCGGGGCGATCCCGGGCGTGTCGCCCGCATCCCCTGCTCCACCCACGCTCCGGGCCACCGGTAGGTCAGCCCGCGTCAACGCAGTCAGCCGGCGTAGACGCGCTGAGCTCCACCATCGAACTTCTCGAGGGCCCCGGTCTCCCCCGCCCGAACTGCGCGGCCGCCGAGCCAGAGCGCGTAGACCAGGTAGAGACCGAGCGCCGCGGCGCCGATGCCGATCTTGATCGGCCACGGCCAGTCCTGACGAGTCACGAACCCCTCGACGAGTCCGGAGATGAACAGGAAGATCGTCGTGCCGATTGCCACGACGATGAGCGCGCGGCCGTCGTCAGCGAGCGACTGCATCCGCGTCTTCGCCCCCGGTGCCACCCATGCCCAGAAGATGCGAAGACCTGCCCCAGCAGCGACGAAGACCATCGTGAGCTCGAGCAGGCCGTGGGGCGCGATCCAGAGGAAGAAGACGTCGAGGTGCCCGTGAGCACCGAGGACAGCTGCGCTCTGGCCCAGTCCGAGCGCGTTCTGCACGAGCACCACCGGCACCCACAGTCCTGTGATGCCGAACGCGATGCACTGCGCCGCGATCCACGCGTTGTTCGTGAAGACGCGCGCAGCGAAGCTGGATTCCGAGAACTCGGAGTAGTAGCCGACGAAGTCCTCCTCGGCGTACTGCTCCAGGGCGGCCTCGGAACCGAGGAAGCCGAGGATCTCCGGGTTCGCCACGATCCACCAGTAGCTGAGCGCGGCGACCGCGATCGTGAAGAGGGCCGCGCCAAGCGTCCACCACCTCACGCGGTAGAGCGCAGCAGGCAGCGCCATCGTGAAGAACGCCCCGAGGAGCACCAGGATGTTTCGCCCGGCTCCGGTGAACCTCCCCCGCGCACGCGACAGCTGCACGGAGAGGAACTCCCCCTCCCGAGTCTCCCCGTAGCTCGTGCGCAGCGCCGACAGCTCCGTCGACGAATCCTGGTAGCGGGTGATGAGCTCGTCGATCTCGGCGCCGGTCAGATTGCGGCGCCGAGCGAGCGCCCCCAGGCGCTGCCAATCCGCCGAACGGGCGGTTGTGAGAGCTTCAAGATCCATCTGTTTCAATACTGCCATGGCCACTCAGACGCGACCCAGGGAACGCCTGAGCGTCACCGACGAGCAGCTTGTCGTCGGCGAAGGAGTCCACCTGGACGTGAGACCCGCGGGCTTTGCGCTCCGGGCCGCCTCCTCCGCCCTCGACGCGCTGGTCTACATGGTCGGCTACATCGGGCTCCTCATCCTGACGATGACCATCCTGTCGAGCGACGACTTTCCCGTTGCCATCGACGAAGCGCTGCTCAGCGCCATCGCCATCGCCCTGCTCGTCGCCTGCCTCGTCGTCGCCCCCTGTGTCGTCGAGACGCTCACGCGCGGGCGATCGGTCGGCAAGTTCGCGACCGGCCTGCGGATCGTCCGCGACGACGGTGGCGCGTCCGGGTTCCGTCAGGCATTCATCCGCGCCCTCCTCGGATTCATCGAGCTCTACGGGTCGGCAGGCGGCATCGCCATCATCACCGGTCTCGTCAACTCCCGGGCCAAACGGCTCGGCGACGTCCTCGCCGGCACGACCTGCCAGCGCGAACGGGCCCCGAAGCTCCGCCGCCACCTCGGGCCGATGCCCCCGCAGCTCGTCGGGTGGGCGACGATCGCGGACGCAGGCAGGCTCCCCGACCGCACCTCGCGTCGCATCCTCGACTACCTGGACCAGTCCGCGCAGCTCACTCCGGCACACCGGGACCGGGCGGCAGGCGAGATCGCCCGCGAGACGCTCCCCCACGTGCATCCGATCCCGGATGTCGACGCTGACACCTATCTGCGGGGCCTGGCTGTCCTGCGCCGAGACCGCGAGCTCGCGGCCCTTGCCGAGATCGCCCGGCGAGAGGACGCACTCGCGCCCACCCTCAACGGCATGCCCCACTCCTTCCCCGACCGAGGCTGAACGGCTCGGTCACCGAGCGGCAACGACGAAGCCCGCCAGAACAGCTGGCGGGCTTCGTCGTCTCGGCGATCGGACGTGGCCGAACGGATCAGTATCGGTAGTGGCTGACCTTGTAGGGCCCGCCGACCTCGACGCCGATGTAGTCGGCCTGCTCCGGCGTCAGCTCGGTGAGCTGCACGCCCAGGGCATCGAGGTGAAGGCGCGCGACCTGCTCGTCGAGGTGCTTCGGCAGCACATGGACGCCGATCGGGTAGGCGTCGAGTCGCTGCCAGAGCTCAAGCTGCGCCAGGACCTGGTTCGTGAAGGAGCTGCTCATGACGAACGACGGATGACCCGTCGCGTTGCCGAGGTTGAGCAGGCGCCCCTCCGAGAGGACAAGCACCGAACGCGAGTTCGGAAGGCGCCACTCGTGCACCTGCGGCTTGATCTCGACGCGCGTCGCTCCTTCGAGCCGCTCGAGGCCGGCCATGTCGATCTCGTTGTCGAAGTGGCCGACGTTGCCGACGATGGCCATGTGCTTCATGCCGAGCATGTGCTCGAGCGTCAGCACGCTCTTGTTGCCGGTGCACGTGATCCAGATGTCGACCTGGTCGAGCACGTCCTCGACCTTCGCGACCTGGAAGCCGTCCATCGCGGCCTGCCACGCGCAGATCGGATCGATCTCGCTCACGATCACGCGGGCGCCCTGCCCGCGAAGGGCCTCCGCAGCCCCCTTGCCGACGTCGCCGTACCCGACGACGAACGCCGTCTTGCCGCCGATGAGCACATCCGTCGCACGGTTCAAGCCGTCCGGCAGCGAGTGGCGGATGCCGTACGTGTTGTCGAACTTCGACTTCGTCACCGAGTCGTTCACGTTGATCGCCGTGAACTGCAGCTCCCCGCGCTCGGCGAGCTCGTAGAGTCGGTGCACACCGGTGGTCGTCTCCTCCGTCACGCCGCGCACCTCCTCGGCGATGCGCGTGAAGTGCCCGGCGTCGTGCGCGAGCGACTCGCGAATGGTGTCAAGGACAACGCGCATCTCGGCGCTGTCCTCATCGCTCGCCTCCCGGACGGACCCGGCGAGCTCGGCCTCGCGGCCGAGGTGCACGAGCATGGTCGCGTCGCCGCCGTCGTCGAGGATGAGGTTGGGGCCGACTGCTCCCTCTGCGCTCCAGTCGAAGATGCGCGAGGTGCACCACCAGTACTCCTCGAGCGTCTCGCCCTTCCACGCGAAGACCGGCACTCCGGTCGGGGCCTCGACCGTGCCCTCCGGCCCGACGGCGACGGCCGCGGCCGCCTCGTCCTGCGTGGAGAAGATGTTGCAGCTCGCCCAGCGGACCTCGGCCCCCAGGTCGGTGAGCGTCTCGATGAGCACCGCTGTCTGGACGGTCATGTGCAGCGATCCCGCGATGCGCGCCCCGGCCAGCGGCTTCTGCCCGGCGTACTGCGCCCGGAGCGCCATGAGCCCAGGCATCTCGATCTCGGCGAGACGGATCTGGTGGCGACCCGCGGCTGCCAGTGCCAGGTCCGCGACGACGAACGGACGTTCGGTGGAGAGCTCGATACCCGACGTTGGTGCCATGAGTGCTGCTTCCTTGCTCCGGGGGTGGTGGTGGATGCTGCCGGCCCCGGCCCCGAGAGGGGCGCGGAGGCCCGTTGCTACTGCGCTCGGATGAGGGACAGCACCTGGTCGCGAAGCGACTGCAGGCGTGCCTCGTCCTTGGCTTCGGCGTTCAGACGGAGGAGCGGCTCCGTGTTGGAGGCGCGCACGTTGAACCACCAGAAGCCGGTCTCGTCCGCACCGCGGACCGTGAGCCCGTCGAATTCCTCGAAGTCGGCGATGCCGGCGAAGGCGTCGACGATCCGCGCCAGGGCGGCGGGCACATCCGCGACGGTCGAGTTGATCTCCCCGGACGCGAAGTACGGGTTCTCGAGCCCGCCGATCTCGGAGAGCTGCTTGTCGGATCCGCCGACCGCTGCGAGCACGTGCATGGCGGCAAGCATCCCGTTGTCGGCGCTCCAGAAGTCGCGGAAGTAGTAGTGCGCCGAGTGCTCGCCGCCGAAGACCGCGTCGGTGGCCGCCATCTGCGCCTTGATGAGCGAGTGGCCGACCTTCGTCTGGACCGCCTTCGCGCCCTCCTGCTCGATGGCCTCCGGCACGTGACGGGAGACGATCAGGTTGTGGAGGATCGTGGGCTCGTTCTCGCCGGCTGCGCGCACGCGTGCGATCTCGCGTCGCGCGACGATCGCCGTGACGGCGCTCGGCGAGACGGGCTCGCCGAGCTCGTCGATCAGGAAGCAGCGGTCGGCGTCGCCGTCGAAGGCGAGACCGAGATCCGCGCCGTGCTCGACGACGGCCGCCTGCAGGTCGACGAGGTTCTTGGGGTCGAGCGGGTTCGCCTCGTGATTGGGGAAGGTGCCGTCGAGCTCGAAGTACATGGGGATGATCTCGAGCGGCAGCGCCCCGAGACCGGCCGCGTCGCCGAGCACGGCGGGCACGGTGAGCCCGCCCATCCCATTGCCGGCGTCGACGACGACCTTGAGCGGGCGGATGCCCGAGAGGTCGACCAGCTCGCGCAGGTACGCCGCGTAGTCGGCGAGCACGTCGATGCGCTGCTCCGAGCCCGGCCGATCGACCGCGGGGATACCGTCGTCGAGGAACGCGGCTGCCCTGTCGCGGATCGCGGAGAGACCGGTGTCGAAGCTGAGCGCCTTGGCGCCCGCGAGCGAGAGCTTGATGCCGTTGTAGGCGGCGGGGTTGTGGCTTGCCGTGAACATGGCGGCGGCCGCGTCGTAGCGGCCGGACGCGAAGTAGTCCTCGTCAGTCGAGCAGAGGCCGATGTGCGTGACGTTCGCACCTCGCGCGACGGCACCGCGGGCGAAGGCGGCGGCGAAGCCAGGCGAGGAGTCGCGCATGTCGTGGCCGACGACGACCGTCTGCCCGGCGAGAGCGAATTCGTCGACGAACCCGGCGCCCAGCGCCGTCACGAGCGTCTCCGTGAGCTCGCTGCCCACGAGCCCCCGAACGTCATAGCTCTTCACGACACCAGAGAGAGAACCCCGCTCGTCAGTCGACGCGGGTGCGATAGCCACAGAAGTCATGAACCCAAAACTACCGGACGCATCATGCTCCACCCCTGCGGTGGCGTCGAGCGTTCTGCGTGGCGTGCGCACAGGTCGTAGCTGTGCGGTTCCGCCGCGAGCGCAAGCGGGCCGATGACGGCGAGCTTGTCCTCGTAGTCGAACGTCAGCGTGTACTCCGCTTTGCGGGAGCACGCGACTCGTGAGCATGGTCGATTGGGCATCGGGGCAAGTGTACGCCGGGCGTAAACTCGCAGTCATGCCACGTCGCCGCCGGGAGAAGAAATCCGAGAACGCCAGGAGGCAGGCGCGCCCTGAGCGCGGCCTCGCCCGCGGAAGGCACGGCAGGGGCATCCGCTCGAGCGTCGCGGGCCCCTACCTTCCGATGCTCACCGGACGCGTGGTCAGGTTCGAGAACCATGTCGCGGATGCGATGAACTACCTGCGCGCGGCGAATCCCGAACGGCTCGCGAACGTGCAGGTCGACATCGCCAACGTGCCCAAGACGCTGCAGCACTCCGATGGCATGGACCGCTGGCATGTCGAGGCCCCGAACCGGATCATCCTCTATCGAGTCGCGATCGATCGGCTCGCGCGGCTGCACTGCGAGGACCCGGTGCACTACCGGATGCTCGTGGAACGGTGCGTGCTGCAGGCGGTCGCCGAGCTGCTCGGCTCGGACCCGTGGGACATCGCGCCGGAGCGCTTCGGCGACGAGTGACCTCGCCGGCCGCAGGTCCGGCGCTCAGCGGTAGACGGTGATGACCTCGGCGAGCGGGTTGCTCGCCGAGATGGGGATGGCAGCGAGCTGGCCGTCGCCCGCGTAGGCGAGCTGGACGGAGATCCGATCGAGTCCCTCGAGCCGGTACTCGCGGCCTGCCTCGACGTCGACGGACGTGGTGCCGTGCGCCGGGATGGAGATCGCAGTCTCAGTGCCGTCGTCTGCGATGAGCGTCGCGGTCTTCTCGACCCCGTCGGCGTCGGCGAGCTGCAGCTTCGGTGACGGGCCGTTCGGCACGGCCACGACCTGGCCGCCGCTCAGCGCGGGAACCGGCTGGTACCAGGCCAGGTCCGAGGAGGTCGCCGTGGCCGTCGTCTGCACCGAGGCGACGACGGGGTGGCTTGCCTCGATCTCGAGGGTGTACTGGCCGATCGGGTATCCGGTGAGCGGGATCTCGGTGGTTCGGCCTCCCTGGATCGTCAGCGAGATCGGCTCGAGCGAGGTGCCTGCTGCATCGCGAACGGCCACCGAGAGCTCGGTCTCCTCGTCGCCGGGCGCGAGGACGCGAAGCGTGGCGCCGCGCTCGAGCACCAGGGTGCCCTCCGCCTCGGACGCCGTGCTCGTCGAGGGCACGCCCACGATCGAGAGGGAGGTGCTCGGCGCGTCCTGCGCTCCGATGATCTCGATGCCGCTCGGCGTCGCCCCCGAGGTGCGCGTCTGGTGCAGTGTGGAGGTCACGCTGCCGGAGACGGCTTCGACCTGCACGACGAGGTCGCCCCGGTCGGGCGCCACGCCCTCGAGGCTCACCACCTCACGGCTGCTGGCGGGCACCGCGATCTCGCGGATCGTCGGGGCCTGCACCGTGCCATCCGCCGTCGTCACCGTCACGCGGACCTCGGCGGCTCGGTCGGCGGGGTTCACGATGACCAGCTGCGTGCTGCTGCCCTCGGCGGTGCTCCCCCCGACGAGCCACTGCTCGGCGGACGGCATGCGGCAGGATGTCGCGGCGAAGCCCGCGGCCGAGGGCTGAGCGAGCTCCAGTGTCTGTGCCGCTCCGAACTCGGTCGGGGCGCCGTCCTCGGTCATCCCCGGAACCGTGAAGCGGACCGGCGCGAGCGCCTGCTGCTCGTCGGCGACTGGGGTCGACTGCACGATCGGCTCGACGTCGAGCTCGTCGAGGTCTCCGGCGAGACGGATACTCGTCGTCCCCAGGGTCGCTGGCAGCGTCGGGTCATCCGTCGCTAAGCCGAGCAACGTGAGGGGGCCTGGGCACACGCGCTCCTGCGCGCTCGCGACCGGGCTGACGAGGACAGCATTGGCGGGAGTGGAGAGCACGGCCTCCGGTGCGAGCTGCACCGCCGCGACCACGCCTCCCACGGTCACGAGCGCGGCGCCGACGCTCAGGACCCGCCAGATGGGACGCCGGCCACTCGCGGCAGGTCTGGAAGCCTCGCGGGCGGCGTCGTCCGCGGCACGCGCCTCGGCGATCACGGTCGATTCATCGGGCGTCATGGTCGCCTCCCCGTGCTCCCGTGCCGAGCACGTCGTCATCGTCGTCCTCGAAGTCATCGACGGTGAGCGACGTGACGTCGCGACGCAGCATCCGCTCGCCATCGTCGAAACCGTCACCGTCCAGGTCGTACCAGGGGCGACCGGTGGTCTTCTCGCGGCGGCGCACATCGGCGGCACGCGCCGTGAGGCCCCCGGTCGGGAGGGCAGTGAGGAGGGTCAGCGCGAGCAGGACGCCTTGCACGATGAGCATCCACCGCCCGAGCGTCGTCCCGGTGTTCGCAGTGTCGAGGGGGCCAGCGACGCTCGGGTCGGTGGGTTCGAGCGTGGGTCCGACCACCTGCCAGAGCGCGCCGAACTCCGTTGCGCCCGCCGGACGCAGGCCCGGGTTCGCGTCGAGCGAGGACACGAGTCGGCCCTCCATCGTCGCCGCGTCGCTTGAGCCCTCCGGCACGAGCAGGTACGAGATGCCGAGCGCGTGCAGCTCCTCTGTCGGGCGGAAGAGGGAATCCGAGGCGAAGTTCACGGCCAGTTCAGCCAGGCGCTGGTCACCGGAGGAGAAACCGACGCTTGTCGTGCGCAGCGTCGATTGCGAGTCGAGGCCGTCACCCGTTCCCCGTTCGAGCCGCACCTCGACCGCGCCACTCGGAAGCGGAACGATGACGAGGGTTCCCACCTCGTCAGAAGCTCGCCCCTGGGCGTCGACGATCGCTGGAAGGGACCGGCCGTCGCCTGCGCCGACCAGTGCGTCGCCGCGCGCCACCGCAGTTGCCGGCAGTGCAGCCAGGAGCACCATGCCCGCGATCGTGACGCCGGCGAGGACGTGCGAGGCGCGCGCTCTGATCGCCCCGAGCGTCGCCGCGGCCGCCACCACGGCGCCGAGCCACATGAGCGACTGCGCACTGCCCGGCCACAGGGAGATGCTCTCGACGCCGACGTGCGCGAACCCGAGACGGGTTGCCGCCGCGCTGGTCACGAAGCCGAGGAGAAGGAGCTGGAGACCGAAGAGCGCCGTGCGCCAGTTGCGGCCACCGGGGGCGAGGACCGCGAGAAGGAACAGGGGCGCCACCAGGACGGCGGCGATGATCGGGGCGAAGGGATACGCCTCGAGCTGTCCACCAGCCCAGCTGGGATCGGCGACGAGCGAGGTGGGGAAGCCGAGGAGCAGCTGCCACGCATCCGGCGCCGTGCTCGCGAGCGGGACGCCCGGGTCGGCGAACAGGGCCAGCGGCCGCCCTCGGTTCCATTGCGCGACCGCGAGCGGAGCGAAGAGGACCAGGGTCGGAGCGGCCGTCAGCAGTCGCTGCAGGAACCCACGACCGCCGATCACCAGCCAGACGAGCCAGACGACGGCAAGCGGGACCGCGAGGAGCGGAGCGGATGCGATCGCGACTGCGGCGAGCAGGCCGGTGGCCGCCGCGCGCGACCAGTTCCGCGAAGCGCTCAGGGCGGAGAAGATCAGCCATGGGAGGACGAGGTGCGCGATGACCGCCGCGATGCGCCCCTCGGCCAGCGCCACCAGCAGCGGGGGCGCGAGCATCCAGGCGAACGCACCGAAGGCGCGGAGGCCGGCCCGCTTGGTGAGTCGCGCCACAAGAAGCCAGGCGCCCATCGCGGCCAGCGGGAGGGCGAAGAGCCAGAGCAGCACGATGCTGAGACTCGGGTACCAGAAGGTGAGGGTGCCGAGCACCGCGAGCACATAGGTGAAGGGGTCTGCCACACCGAAGGCCCCGTCACCCACGTCGCGGACGCCGTACCCCGTCCTCCCCCACAGCGCGCCGATCGAGTCGGCGAGGGGAAGGAGTCCGCCACCGGACAGCGTCGTCTGACCGATGAGCGGCAGCGCCAGCCCGAGGCCGAGCAGCGTGGACACGAGCAGCACCCAGAGGCCGCCGGAGCCGACCAGCGAGTACCGCTCGCGCTCCTCGTGCGTGAGCGCACGCAGCTCCTCGCGTTGCAGGCCCAGCGTCTTCTGGTTCTCCTCGGCGCTCACGAGCAACGGCTCGATGACCGTCCACGACTCGGTGCGGGTCTTCGCGAACTGCGCCCTCGAGCGGGCCGCGCCCGTCTTGCCGAACGTCACGCGAGCGGCGGACCTGAGCTCTGCGAGGATACGCCGCGGACGCTTCCGAACGAGGTGCCAGACGCCCTTGAGGATGGCGATCGGTATGAGCAGGAGCCGGAGCACGGCGAACGCGGGCGGCGGGGTCTTCGTGAGACTGCGGTGGACCCTCGCGGTATCGCGCGCCGCCGCGACGGCAGAGGCGCTCATCGAGGGGTTCATCGCGGCCGTGCCCGGAGCCTCCGGGTCGCAGGCGACTCGAGCAGACGGGGTCAGGAGCACACGTCCGCCGGCGAGCCACACGCGCGTGCAGAAGTCGAGCGCATCGTCCACTGCCGGGAGACCGGGGTCGAAACCGTCGAGAGCCAACCACGGTTCACGGCGCACCAGCATCCCACCGGCCGCGACACCGAGCACGTCGGAATCCTGATCGAACTGGCCCTGATCGAGCTCGTCCTCGCGAAGGCGCAGGCTCTCACCGTTCTGCAGCATGGACTGGCCGAACTCCACGAGCGTCGCGGCGTCGTCGCTGCGCACCAGCTTCGGGCCGGTCACCTCGAGCGACGGATTCCGCTCAGCCGTCGCGAGGAGCTGCTCGAGCGCATCGTGCTCCGGGGCGTTGTCGGCCGCGAGCAGCCAGAGCCAATCCCCCTCCGAGTGGAGGCCCTGCTCCTCGAGCACGGCAACGGCTTCGGCGACGGCACCGCCGAAGGTCGTATCGGTCTCCAACGTCAGCAGGATGTCCGGCTCGGACGCCCGCATGATGTCCAGTGTCGAATCCGTCGAGGCCAGATTCACCATCACGACGCGTTCGGGGAGGCGCGAGGAGCCCTCGAGCGCGGCGATGGTGCGCTCGAGCGCGCGCGACGCATCTCGCGCGACAAGGATTGCGGTGACTCCGGGACGCATTGAACGAATGGTATTCGGGTCCCCCGGCCGATCTCGCATTGGGGGCGGCAAGCCGCGACACGCGTCGACGGCGCACTGGCTCGTCTCCCGCTCATGCATCCGGCTCCCCCGCTCATGGATGCACGAAGGGCCCCGCCCGACCGGAGTCGAGACGGGGCCCCGCCTGCTCGCGCGCTCTCACCCGAGACTGACTGGCCAAGACGATGCGGCCCGGGCCTGACGCCCGTGGCCCGCGCCGCTCAGGCTTGCTTGCGGAGCTTGCGCCGCTCCCGTTCGCTCAGCCCACCCCAGATGCCGAAGCGCTCATCGTTGGAGAGCGCGTACTCGAGGCAGTCGCTCCGGACCTCGCAGGAATCGCAGATGCGCTTCGCGTCGCGCGTCGAGCCGCCCTTCTCCGGGAAGAAGGCTTCGGGGTCGACCTGCGCGCACAGCGCGTCTGCCTGCCAGGCGAGCGGGTTGTCGTCTCCGACATTCCTGCGGACTCCTGGGACGCCGAGGACGACCGGGTCGACATACCAGTCTTCGGGAACCGAGGGGTTCCTCCCTGGAATTGCCATATCACGTTCTCCCCACGTTGCTTGCGGGCACCTGCCCGCGCGTCGGAATCATTACATCGTTGTAATTCACCCCGCGTCAAGTCGGAAGCCCTCAACACTAAGCCCGGTCTTGAGACTTTTCGGAGAAGCCGCGCGGGATTCGCGACGGCGTGTCGCCGAGGATCCCCTGAGGGACCAGGAAACGGCGCGTCGGAATGCCCGCGCCGGAAATTCCCAGCTAGTCGGCGTGTCGCATCGGCACCGTGTCGCGCCTGTCGAGCCCCGGACCCGCCGCGAAGAGGTCGACCGAGCCGATCACTCGCACCGGCAGCTCGTCCGGGGTCACGAAGACAGACTCGCCCGCCGAGATGGAGGCAGTCGTCTTGGCTCCCTCGAGACGGGCCTCCCCCTCGAGGCAGAGCAGCATCGTGGGCCCATCGAGGTGGATGGTCTTGACCGTGTCGACAGGACTCGGAACAACCCGCACGAGGCGGAAGTCGGGGATCTCGGGCCGATACTCCTCGACACCGTCCTGGATGCGCGTCGCCGCGATGTACGGCGGGGGCACCGGCGCGAAGTCCAGCCGTGCGAGCAGCTCGGGAATATCGATGTGCTTGGGCGTGAGCCCGCCACGCAGCACGTTGTCGGACGCCGCCATGATCTCGATGCCGAGCCCGCGGACGTAGGCGTGCATGTTCCCGGCCGGCAGGAAGATAGCCTCACCACGACGGATGGTGATGTGGTTGAGCAGGAGCGCGAGCGCGATCCCGGGGTCACCCGCGTACATGCGCGCGAGCGTCGCGATGATGCCGCGCTCACGAGCGAAGCGCTCGGCCTGGTCACCGGCCTCGTCGCCCGCGAGCGCGACCCGGGACACGGCGGCGACGAGTTCATCAACCGCCTCGCCACCCTCGAGGAGCCAGGTGACGAGTTCCCGGAGATCCTCGCCGGTGGCGAGCGAGCGGACCCGAGCGCTGAAGTCTGCAAGCGCCGCGCGCCCAGCTCCCGGCTGCTCTTGATCTGCATCCGCCCGCTGGGCGAAGTCGCCGACCACGGCGGCGACCTCACCGAAATCGCGGAAGCCGGCGAGGGCATCCATCGTCTCGCTCAGCGCGAGGAGCATCTCGGGTTTGTGGAGCGGGTCCTTGTAGTTGCGCTCCGGCGCGCTGAGGGGGATGCCGGACGAGTTCTCTCGATCGAACCCGCGACGGGCATCCGCCAGCGTCGGGTGCACCTGCAGCGACAACGGTGCCGCCGCCGAGAGGACCTTCAGTAGGTACGGGAGCCCCGGCCCATCGCCCTCCCGCAGGCCCATGGCGTACCGCCCGAGCGTGGCCACCGGCTCCTGCGCGATCCAGGCGTCGAGCGTCGTCGCCACCCGCCAGTTCGGGGTCGACGATTCGACTCGGCGCCCCAGGATGCGCACCGAGCCAGAGCTCGGCTTGCGGCACCCCGTCCCAGTCCGCGTCGTCGAGGGTGCAGGCACCGGTCGTGCCGAGGAGCTGCGAGATCGATCCCGGGGCACCCCAGGCGTAGTCGCGGGGCGCATTCTTCAGTGGCAGAAACATCACGCGAAGGCTACCGAATCTCTGTCCGCCTGTGGGAGAGGTGCGACGAACTGCATGGCAGATACAAGGGTGCGCACCCAGCTCGCGTTCGACTTCATGGTTTCCACCAACCCGGTGGCGCACCCGGCTCACCTCTTCGTAAGCTCGCGGAGCGCTCGATTCGTCGCCGGAGGCAACGCCGCCACGGCCTCGCAGCGCCCCACCCCGCTCGACCAGGAACAGGACGGTCATGGACGACAACGAGTTTCAGCTACTGCCAGGCGACTTCACCGGGCTCGAAGCCGAGCTCTCTCCAGAGGAGAAGGGCCTGATCTCGAACCTCCGCGACTACCTCGAGCGCGACGTGCGCCCCGTGATCGACGCGCACTGGGAGGCCGCGACCTTCCCGCGCGAGATCGTCCAGGGCCTCGCCGCGGCCGGCGTCGTCGGCCTCGCCTTCGAGGAGACCAGACGATTCGAGAACTCTGCGGTCTTCCGCGGGTGGACTGCCCTCGAGCTCGCTCGCGTCGATGCGAGCGTCGCGACCTACGTCGGCGTGCAGAACGGCCTGGCCCTTGGCGCCATCGGCCTCTGCGGTTCCGTCGCCCAGCGTGAACGCTGGCTCCCCGCGCTGGCGTCCGGGGAGATCGTCGGCGCCTTCGGACTCACCGAGCCCGGTTCCGGCAGCGACTCCGCCAGGGGGCTCACGACGACCGCCGAGCTCGTCGGCGACGAGTGGGTGCTCAACGGCGCGAAGCGCTGGATCGGGAATGCGACCTTCGCGGACATCGTCGTGATCTGGGCCAAGGACGTGGCGGACGGGCAGGTGAAGGGCTTCGTGGTCGACACCTCCCTTCCCGGCTTCACCGCGACGAAGATCGAGCGGAAGGTCTCGCTCCGCATCGTGCAGAACGCCGACATCACCCTCGACGGCGTGCGCGTGCCCGCCGACGCGAAGCTCGAGCATGCCAACTCGTTCAAGGACACGGCCCGTGTGCTGCGCAAGACCAGGGCCGAGGTCGCATGGCTCGCGACGGGCATCGCCGTCGGCGCCTACGAGAACGCGCTCGCCTACGCGAAGGACCGGCTCCAGTTCGGCGCCCCCATCGCGGCACGACAGCTCATCCAGGAGCGCCTCGTCGACGCGCTCGGACTCATCACCGCGAGCATCACGCTGTGCGTTCGGGTTTCGCAGCTCGACGATGACGACGCCCAGCGCGACGAGCACTCGGCGCTCGCGAAGGCCGTGGCCACGGGAAACATGCGACAGGTCGTCGCCCTCGCGCGGGAGGTGTGCGGAGGCAACGGCATCGTCGCCGACTACGGTGTCGGCCGGTTCTTCGCGGATGCGGAGGCCATCTACTCGTACGAGGGAACCAGGGAGATGAACACCCTAATCGTCGGCAGGTCGATCACGGGCCACGCGGCGTTCGTGTGAGCGGCGCCGGCCGTCGCGCGGCCCTGGCTTCCAGCGGAACAGCACCGATCAGGTCCGCGAGTGAGCGAGAATAGGCCGGTGAGCTCCACCCGAATCCCCGCAGACTCCATCGCGACCGAACGCGCCCCATGGCGTCGATTCGTGTCCCGGGTACCGGGGAGCCCCGGGCTCACCGCCTTCGCGACGTTCACGTTCTTCACGGCCTTCGCCGGCGACTTCTGGCGCAACCTGCTCACCTGGTACGGCTTCGGCGTCGTCGTCGCGATCATCATCGGCATCTCGATCTGGCTCCTCGCCAGCAAGAAGCCCCTCCCGAAGATCATGCATCTCCCGTCGGCGCTCGTCGCCTTCGTCGTCTGGTGCGCCTTCTCCATCATCTGGTCCGCCTACCGACCCGAGTCGCTCCTCGGCTTCGGCATCCAGCTCGTGACGGTGATCGTCGCCCTCGCCCTCGCCGTCTCGCTCACGAAGCCGCAGTTCCTGCGCGCCTTCAGCGCGGCCATGCGCTGGATCCTCGGCCTCTCGCTCGCGTTCGAGGTCCTCGTCGCCATCTTCTTCCCCGGCGGCGTGCTACCCCTCGCCCTCCTCATCCCCGGTCAGCTCGAGCGCGTCTCCGGCATCCCCGGAGCCACCGCCGAGACCGTGCCAGCCGCGTTCCTCTGGAGCCAGGGGCACATCTTCGCGGGCAGCGCCATCCAGGGCATCCTCGGCAACCGCAACCTGCTCGCCATGGCCGCGCTCCTGTGCGTCATCGCCGTCGCCGTGCAGTGGTACGCCAAGCAGATGAAGCGGTGGCCGGCGATCACCTGGATCGTGCTCGGCCTGGTCGCGATCCTCCTCTGCAAGTCGGCCACCGTCTTCGTGGGGTGCGCCGTCGTGCTCCTGGCCGTGGCCCTCGTCTTCATCGCACGCCCGCTCAGCAACGCGCAACGGTGGGGCATGTACGGCGCGGTCTTCGCCATCATGCTCGTCGTCGGCTGGATCGTGCTCCAGTTCAACACGCAGCTCTTCGGCCTCATCAACCGCTCGAGCGACATGTCGGGCCGCGGCGACATCTGGGCCGAGGTCGGTCGGCTCGGCAGCGAGCACTGGCTCACCGGCATGGGGTGGATCAGCTACTGGGCCCCGTGGGTGGAGCCGTTCAAGGGACTCCTCGTCGTCGACGGGGTGCACTTCCTGCAGGCCCACAACGCCTACCTCGACGTGTGGATGCAGACGGGCCTCATCGGTGCGTTCTTCTTCGTCGGCATCGTGCTCTCGACCCTCATCCGCACCTGGTGGCTGGCCGTCGACCGCCCGCAGACCGACGCCAGCGGACCCCGCGACTTCCCGCCGACGGCCATGCTCGCGTTCCTGCTCATGGTCGCCCTCGCGGTGCAGTCGCTGACCGAGTCGCGCCTCCTCGTCGAGGGGAACTGGCTGCTGCTCTGCTACCTGGCGATCTACTCGAAGCTGCGCATCCAAGACCTCCCCGCGCTGCCGAGGCGCACCATCTCGACCAAGACGGGGCCCCTGCCGATCGTCGAGCGCAACAAGCTCGAGGGCGTCTGACGCTTCTCCTCCGCTACTTCCCGGCGTCGCGGAGCAGGTCGTCGCAGGCGAGCACGAAGGACTTGCCGGGCGCGACGGCGAAGACGCGCTCGCCCTCCGGCTCGCCGACACAGGTTGCGACCGCATCGCGGTACTGCGCCGACCAGGCAGGAACGGCGCGGCGATCATCCGGCACGGTCGCCCACTGCGACACCACCGCGGCCCCGACGGCGAGCAGGAGAGCCGCGGCGGCCAAGCGCGCAGCGCGCGGGGCTCGCACTCCCCAGCGCTCGACGATCGCGGACGCCGCGAGCGGGAAGCTCGCGAGCGCGAAGATCGCTGCGGCGGCCCCGTAGCGGATGTCGATCTGCGCAGTCAGCCAGTCACCGCCCTCGAACCGGGCGAACTGGAAGATCGTCAGCGGGTTGACGAGGAGCGTGCCACCGAATGCCGCAGCCGAGACCAGCAGCAGCGCGGCTAGGGCCACGCGCTCCGGTCGCCGCCCAATCGCCATCACGAGCCCCACCGCGAGCGCGAAGGGCACGAAGGCCAGCACCAGGATGCCCGCCCCCTGGCTCGCGAGCGCCACCGCGTTCGACTCGGTGTCGCCGCTCCAGACGGGAAGCAGCGCCGTCGCGCCCCAGCCGACGAGCACATCGGCGACGGAGATGGGCCCATGTGGGGCGTTGAACTGAGGCCGGGGGGCGAGCAGCCACGTCACGAGCTGAGGCAGGACGCCCAGGAGGGCGCCGGTGAGCAGGAGCCACACCGCTTGGCCGCGATCCCAGAGGAGGCGAAGCAGCAGGATGGGCAGCGCGACGATCGCCTGGACCTCCGTCAGGAGGCAGACGAGGACAACCCCGGCCCAGAACCCCCGCTCCGCCCTGGACACGTCGCTTCGGGAGACGAAGATCCACACCACCAGCCACAGGCAGTACGTGTGCAGGTTCGCGAGGTCGCCGAGCACCTCGCGGCTGATGAGCGGCACGAACACGGGAACGAGGGCGACCGCGACGCGCGCAGGCAGCCACGTGACGATTCCCCTGGCCAGGCGGAACGTGCCGGCGCAGACCAGGGCGGTCGCCAGGAGGCTCAGGAACGAGACCGCCACACCGAAGTTGTCGCGCGGGAAGAGCTCCGCGGCGACGATCGTGAACACCCGAGGCAGGAAATGCTGGTAGCCGGCGTACGGATGGAACAGCGTGGCGAGGCTGCCGAGCTCGATCTGCTCGCGCAGGAACGTATCGCCGTCCTCCGCCCAGAGCACTCCGTGCGCCCCGGCCGGCACCCGGAACCACGCCAGCACGAGGGCCACGGCGAAGACACCGGCCAGCCAGGCGGACTCGCGGTGCGGAGCGAGTCGCCACCGTTCCGACTCGGAACCGACTGCTCGCGCGCTCATCCGTCGATGCTATCCGCCGCCGAGCCGACCCCGCGGCGAGGGAGACGAACAAGGGAGTCACCGGCGATATGCTCGTGGCCATGCCAAGCAGCGCACCCGATACCCGAAGCTCCGCAGAACTGGTCGTCGAGGTCGAGGCACTCCGGGAGCGCCTCGACGAGCTCGCCCGCGAGCGGGCTGAGGAGAAGGCCGAGAACGCCGAGCTCAAGGCGAGGGTCCTCGCACTGCAGAACTCCCTGGACGACGCGCACTATCACCTCAACGTGCGGCCGACGACCGCGCAGCGCGCCCGCAACCTCCTGCGTCGTCTCCCCTCGCTGGCCCGGAGCATCCCAAGGCGCATCCTCGCCGTGCCACGGCGCATCCTGGGTGGCATCAAGTGAAGCTGAGCGACCTCAGGTCGCCCAAGCGGCTCGGCATCTTCTTCTTCTTCGACGAGCAGGGCGTCGTCGACGAGTACGTCACGACGCTGCTCGACGGCATGCAGCCGCACCTCGACCACGTCATCGTCGTCGTGAACGGCGAGCTGAACGACGCAGGCCGCGAGCTGTTCACCGCGCGCCCCGGCACCGACCTCATCGTGCGTCCCAACGAGGGGTTCGACTCCTGGGCGTACAAGACCGCGATCGACTCGATCGGCTGGGAGGGCCTCGCCGAGTACGACGAGTTCGTGATGTTCAACTTCACGATCGTTGGCCCGGTCGCCGACATGGGCCTCATGTTCGACACGATGGATGCGAAGGACCTCGACTTCTGGGGCATCACCGTGCACCACGCGGCCCCCTTCGACCCGTTCGGCGTCCTCGAGACGCCGACCCTGCCCGTGCACATCCAGTCGCACTTCATCGCCGTGCGTCGCTCGATGTTCCTGTCCGAGCCGTTCCAGGACTACTGGGATGACCTGCCGGAGATCCCCGACTACTCGCACGCCGTCGCGAAGCACGAGGCGAAGTTCACGTGGTTCTTCGACCGCCTCGGTTTCACGTGGGAGGCCTACGTCGACACGACCGACCTCGAGCCGTACACGCTCTACCCGCTCAACACGTACCCGGTCGAGCTCATCGAAGAGCGCAACTGCCCCATCTTCAAGCGCAAGACCCTCTTCGCGGGCATCCCGTCGACGATCGAGGAGATCGCCGGGTTCAACGCGACGCGGCTCTACGAGTTCCTCGAGACCTCCGGGCGCTTCGACATGGCGCAGCTGCGGCCGCACATGCAGCGCAGCATGGACCAGTACGCGCAGTTCTCCACGCTCCACGACTGGGCGATGCTCGAGTCCACGGCCGCGTCGTCGACGGAGTTCGCGGTCCTCGTCCCAGTGGGCGCAGGATTCGAGGAGCGCCTCGCGCAGGCTCGCCTGATCGAAGGCCGGGCCGCGCTGGTCGTCACCGGAACCCGCACCCGGCTGAGCGACGCGGACGCCCTCATCCAGGCCTCTGGCGCCCTCAGCATCGAGGTGGCCTCGCACTGGTCTGAAGCCGCCGGCCGCATCAGCCAGGACGTCACGATCGTGCTCGGCCCCGACGCGTTCCACCAGAGCGGACGCCAGGCGGACCTCGTCGACGCGCGCGCGTTCGGCGCAGAGACCTTCGGGCTCCCCGACCCGTCGGCGGCCATCGCCGAGTTCGAGCGTGCTTCGGAGCTGGGACTGCTCGTCGCGGCCCCGCTGCTCCACGGCGAGCACTTCGGCGAGCTCGGCCGGGAGTGGGATGACACCACGCCGGCGTTCGAGGGCATCGCTTCGATGCTCGGGATCGCGGTGCCCTACTCGCGAAAGACGTCGCCGTTGCAGGGGTCGGGCGGCACGGTCATCCTCCGCACCGAGGCGATCCGCACATTCGGCGCGTCCGTCGCGTCGGCGCAGTACGGAAGCCTCGTGCAGCTGAGCACCCGCGACTGGCAGAAGCTCGTCGCCCTGGCGGTGCAGACCGCGGGCTTCGTGCCCAGGGTCGCCGTCACGCCGGCGCTCGCGAAGTACCTGCTGTCGATGACCTTCGACCTGCTGCGCCGCATCAACCGCGCCGCCGGGCCGAGCGGCGGTGCGCGCGCGTCGACGCTCGTCGCTCGAGTCGAGTCCCTGCGCTGAGCCGCGGTCGGCCGTGCTCCCTCGCGAGGGCGCACGGCCGCAGATCACTGCCTGACCGTGGCGCGCTCGAGCACGTCTCGGCAGGAGAGGTCGAAGTACCTGATGCCCGGCGCGCTCTCGAAGGTGTAGCTCGACTCCGGCGCGGCCTCGCAGGCGACGACCGCGGCCCCGACCTGCGCGCTCCACGGCTTCGCCATCGTCTTCGCTGAGGCCACCTCCGGCCCCTGGATCGCGATGTAGCCCAGGACGACGGTCGAGAGGACCAGCACGACCGTGCGCGACAGGACCGGGAACCTCGGGCTGAAGCGCATCACGAGCGAGGACGCCGCGAACGGAAGCGCGGCGAGCACGAACAGAGCCGCGGCCGCGCCGTACCTGAGGTCGATGGGCACGAGGAACCACTCGGGGCCCACGAACCGCGCGTACTGGAACGACTCGTGCGGGTTCACGAGAAGGGACCCGCCGAAGGATGCCGCCGAGATGAAGAGCAGGCCGCAGAGCGCGAACCGCTGATACCCCTTGTCGAAGACGAGGGCAGCCAGGGTCGCGAGCACGAACGGCAGCACGGCGAGTGCCAGGATCTTCCACCCGTACTCGGCCAGGAGGATCGAGTTCGTCTCACGGTGCCCGTTCCAGATCGGGAGGACGGCGTTCACCAGCCAGCCGACCACGACATCGGGAATGCCGATCTCGACACCCTCCTTGATGGGGCGCGGCGTCGTGAGCCAGGAGAACATCTGCGTTCCCACGCCGATGAGCGTTCCGGCCGCGATCGCGAGGACTGGAATGCTGCGGTCCCAGAAGAGGCGCACGACCACGAGCGGCACGACGAGCAGCGCCTGCACCTCGGTGAGACAGGCGATGAGCGCGACGACTCCCCAGAGGACGCCCTCGATCTTGCTTGCTGGCTTCGAGAGCGCGACCCACGCCGCCAGCCAGAGGCAGTACGTGTGGAGGTCGGCGAAGTTGCCGATGATCTCGAGGCTCAGCAGCGGCACTGCCACGGGGACGAGCGACATGAGCACACGGCCCGGGATCCAGCGGATGATGCCCCGAGTGAGCCGGTAGGTCGCAGCGGCCGTGAGCCCCGCGAACACGACGCAGACCGTGAAGACGGCGCGGTTGTAGGACTCGAGGGGGACCCATTCGACGACAGCAGCGCTGAAGACCCTCGGCAGGAAGTGCTGGTACCCGGCGTACGGATGCAGGAGCGTGGCAAGCGTTCCCCGCTCGATCTGCTCCTTGAGGAAGATGACCCCGTCCTCAGCCCAGACCACATCGTGATCCGGCAGCGGGATCCGGAACCACGTCCAGACCGTGACCACGAGGAAGACCACCACGACCCAGACCCAGTCCCGCCTGGTCCAGTCCGGGAGCCTGGATGCACCAGGAGCAGGGCTGACCACGCTGGCTGTCGTCCTCGTCATGCGTCTCCTCTTTTGCAAGCGGCCGCGCGTCCTGCGCCGCCTCGTCCACCGCAGCAAACATCATGGCACGGAACGTGTGCCGCCCTTGCTGGCCTCGGATGCCGATCTTCGTGCTCCGTTAGAGTGAGGGCCTTGTCGAAAGGAACGTCATGACAGAACGCCAACGGGTGCTGGTGACCGGCGCTGGGGGGTACATCGGGCGCCACGTCGTGAACGCGCTGCTCGCCGAGGACGCAGACGTCGTGGCCGTCGTCCGACCCGGTGGCGCCGCCAAGGTCAACCCGGCTGCGACGATCGTCGAGCTTGACCTGCTGAGCAGCGACGCCGACTACTCGAGCGTCCTCGAGCCGGCACCGACCTCGGTCATCCACCTTGCCTGGGAGGCGGGCTTCGCCCACAACTCCCCCGTGCACATGCTCAAGCTGTCCGATCACTTCAGGTTCCTGAACTCAGCGGTCGAAGCTGGCGTCAAGCGCCTCGCCGTGCTCGGCACCATGCACGAGGTCGGCAGGCACGAGGGTGCGATCACCGCCGAGACGCCCACCAACCCACTGTCGCTCTATGGCATCGCGAAGGACGCGCTGCGCAAGTCGACGTTCCTCGCCTTCGACGAGAAGGTCACGCTGCAGTGGCTGCGCGCCTACTACATCTACGGCGACGACCGGAACAACCAGTCCATCTTCACGAAGCTCCTCGAGGCCGCGGACGCGGGCAAGACCGAGTTCCCGTTCACCTCCGGCAAGGCGAAGTTCGACTTCATCCACGTCGAGGAGCTCGGCAGGCAGATCGCGGCCGTCGCCCTCCAGGATGAGCTGCGCGGCGTCGTCAACGTGGGCTCGGGTGTGCCCGTCTCGCTCGGCGAGCACGTCGAGCGGTTCATCACCGAGAACGACCTCGACATCTCCCTGAAGTACGGGGCGTTCCCTGACCGTCCGTACGACTCCAAAGAGGTCTACGGCGACGCGAGCGACATCCAGTCGTTCATGGCGACCCGCGCCGGCGCCTGAGCACCGACACAGAACGGGGCGCGCCGTCGATCTCTCGACAGCGCGCCCCTTTTCTCCGTCCTGACGGTCAGCGCCTGAGCACCGACTTCGCCGCGCGGCGCGCCTTCCGTTCGAGCTTGACCGCCGGCATCTGCTCGACCGCCCGCAGCTGCTGGCGGGCCCCGAGCAGCTCGGCGCCGAGCCGCGCCGCCTGTGCGCGAGCATCCGCTGCGCTGTGCTCGGCGGCCGCCGTGCGGTCCTCACGCAGCTGCAGCTCGTAGAGCTTCGTCTGCGCCTCGGCCTCGCGCTGCCCCAGCTCGTTGTACGCCGTCCGCAGACCGACGAGGTCCAGCTCTCGCTGGTACAGCGTCGAGTTGCGCTCGTCGACCTCCTCACGAAGCAGACGCACCTCCTCGTGTGCGACGTCGTCATACCTCTGGAAGAGCGCGGCCCGCTCGCGGAGGCGCAGCAGCTGCTCGTCCGAGTAGACCTCGTCGTGACCGTCGTCCAGCGTCGCGGAGAGCTGCGCGGGCACCACGGCGGCGTCGCCGATCGCGCGCAGCGCGTCGATGATGGATGTGTCCTCGACGTAGCCGCCGTCGGCGAGCTCGGACGTCGTGGGCATGCGCAGCGCGAAGAAGTCCTCGAGCACGCCGGCCTTGTACCGCCGCCAGTCGCGCATGCCATGGTGGTTCGCGCTCGGGCGAAGCCCCGGGTTCGCCTCGAAGCCGAGCGCCATCGCGACCGTCTTCCGCTCGAACTGCGACCAGGAACGCCACGGCACGTGCAGCACCTCGAGCTCGAAGCCCTCCGGCACGTCGCCCTGCTGCTCGAGGGAGACGAAGTGGTTGCCGTGCGCGACCTCGACCTCGTCCGAGCCCACGTGGATGGCGTTGGGAGTCGGGTGCGCGAACACCCCGGCGCGGTTCAGCTGCTCGATGGAGCGCTCGTCCCTGAAGCGGAGGCGAGCGAGCCCGCTGCCTTCGCGCCCGAACGAGCCGACCATGTTCACGACCGGGACGCGGAACGTCGTCAGGTCGGGGCTGTAGTGCTCCAGCGCCTGCCTGACGGTCAGCGAGCGGTCGCGCGCGAACACGAACTCATCGGCATCGCCGTTGATGACCCAGTCAGCACCGTGCTCGGAGTACGCCGAGCGAGCCATGCGCGTCACGACCTGGGCCTGCTGCTTCTTGTGCTCGGGATCGTGCAGGAGGGTCATGACCCCCTTCTCCTCGTACTGCTCGAGGATCTCGCGGGTTCCATCGACCGACGCGTTGTCGGTGACGATGAGGTGGTCGATGCCCTGAGCGAGCGAATGCTCCACGACGGCCGCGATGATGTCGGCCTCGTCGCGAACCATCATGGTCATGACGATTTTCATGGGCCAAGGCTACCCCGCTGTAGCATGGGGCATCGGCTGGCGCCCACCGGCGCCCGGCCCCGACAGACTCCAGCCGGGGTCGCCGTGAGCAGAGCAAAGGACGCCAACCTCATGCGTCGAGTGGTATTTTTCCTCGTCTACGACAAGCAGGGACACGTCGGCGGCTACGTCGAGCACTGCCTCCGCGAGCTGCGCGCCCACGCCGAGCACATCTTCGTCGTGTCCAACTCCCCCCTCACCACCGACTCGCGGCGCCGCCTCGAAGCCGTCGCCGACACGGTGTGGGAGCGCGAGAACGTCGGCTACGACGTCTGGGCGTACCGCGACGCGCTCCGCGAATTCGGGTCAGACCGCCTCCGCGACTACGACGAGCTCATCCTCGCCAACTACACCTTCTACGGGCCCATCGGCTCGTTCGCGCCGCTCCTCGAAGAGGCCGACGCGAAGACCGTCGACTTCTGGGGCATCACCGACCACGCGGCCGTGGTCCCGAACCCCATCACGATGACCGGCGTCATGCACCGCCACATCCAGTCGCACTGGATCGGCGTGCGCCGCAGCATGTTCACCTCAGACGCCTGGCGCTCCTACTGGGACGACATGCCCCGCATCGACTCCTACGACGACTCCGTCATGTTGCACGAGGCGCGTTTCACCCACTACTTCGAGTCGGCGGGCTTTTCCTCGTGGGTCGCCTACGCGTCGGCCCATTACGGCGACCAGCACCCGATCTTCAACCTCGCCGACGTGCTCATCGCCGACGGCTGCCCTATCGTCAAGCGGCGCTTCTTCTTCCACGACCCCATCTACCTGGACGAGCTCGCCATCATCGGCAAGCGCGTGCTCGAGCAGCTCGAAGAGAAGCACTACCCGCTCGACCTGCTCTGGCAGGACATCGGCACGACGGCCAAGCCGCGCATCCTGAACACGAACGCGGCCCTCCTCGAGATCATGCCGGACGTCGACCTGGGCGGCGCCGACCCGAGTGACCTCCGCGTGGTCGTCATCGCGCACGTCTTCTACGAGGAGATGATCGACGAGATCGTCGACCTCGCCAACACGATCCCCGGCGGCTACGACCTCGTCGTGACGACCGCGAACGCCGACAAGCAGACCGCGATCCAGGAGCGGCTCGTGGAGCTCGGCCGCCCGGACGACGACGTGCGCATCGTCGGCTCCAACCGCGGCCGCGACATCTCGGCGTTCCTGCTCACCTGCAAGGACGTCCTCGAGTCGGGACGCTACGACATCGTCGTCAAGCTTCACTCGAAGAAGAGCCCCCAGAACGGCTTCAACTCGGGGCGGCACTTCAAGGAGCACCTGTTCCAGAACCTGCTCAACTCTTCCGGGTACACGACGAACCTGCTCCGCCTCTTCGTCGACCACCCCACGCTCGGCATGGTCTTCCCGCCCATGATCCACATGGGCTTCCCGACGCTCGGCCGCGCCTGGTTCGCGAACCTCGAGCCGGCCAAGGAGCTCGCCGCGAAGCTCGGGA
The DNA here is from genome assembly GCF_050315415.1 of Pseudoclavibacter sp. Marseille-Q434. Lineage (NCBI taxonomy): Bacteria > Bacillati > Actinomycetota > Actinomycetes > Micrococcales > Microbacteriaceae > Pseudoclavibacter > Pseudoclavibacter sp. Marseille-Q434. The sequence goes on from NZ_JBNPQH010000002.1 coordinate 95,899, forward strand.
TGCGCGTCGAGTTCGACGAGACCAGCCCGCTCGCACCGCTCGGCTCGATGTTCATCGCCCGACCCGAATCGCTGCGCCCGCTCGTGCAGGCCGGCTTCACGTGGGAGGACTTCCCCGACGAGGGGCAGTACGCGGATGGTGGGCTCCCGCACGTGCTCGAGCGACTGCTCGGCTACTCCGCGATCAGCGAGGGCTTCCACGTCCGCACGGTGCTGACGACGCACAACGCCGCCATCTCGCACACGCTCCTCGAGTACAAGGTGCAGGAGATCACGGCAGGCCTGCCCGGCCTGTTCCGCGAGCAGGTCGAGCTCGTGCGTCGGTACATCGCCTCCCAGGCCGAGTCCCCGCTCGGTCGCGCGAAGGGCATCGTGCTGAGCCGGACGCCGGGACTCGCGAACGCGCTGCGCCCGGTCTACAGCCGGTCGCGCGCCGCGTACCGCAACTTCCGGGCAGGTCGCTGACCCGCCCCACCTCGCGCGTGCGGCCCTCGGTGGCCGCGCCGCGAGGCTCCGAATTGGCCCCGAAGCCTGGTGTTAGTCTTGGGCGGCCCCTCCGTGGGGCCAGCGTCACAAGGTGTGCGGAGGACAATGTCTAAGCCTGTTTCTGTGAGGTCCCAGTCTCGGGGTCTCACGTTCAATCTCCTGGTCAATCTCACACTCCGTGAGATCCGGTCGGAGTACAAGCGCACTGCGCTCGGGCGAATCTGGTCGCTCATCAACCCGCTCGCGCAGATCGCGACGTTCTCGCTCGTCTTCGGGCTGCTCTTCGAGATCTCGGCCCCTCCCGGTACGAACTCGGGCGTGCACTTCTTCCCGCTGTGGATCGGCATCGGCGTCGTGAGCTGGGGCTTCATCTCCAACTCCGTCAACGGCGGCATGGGGTCCCTCGTCTCGAGCGCCGACCTGCTGCGCAAGGTCTACTTCCCTCGCTGGGTGCTGCCGCTCTCGCGCATCCTCGCGAACGCGTGGACCTACATCATCGAGATCGCGGTCATCACACTCATCATGTGCTTGATCGGCGGCCCCATGGTGCTGGCCTACCTGCCGCTCATGATCCCGCTGCTGGCCCTCATCATCATGTTCGTGCTCGGACTCGCGCTCATCCTCTCGGTCGTCGTCGTCTACTTCCGTGACATCGAGCACCTCTGGGGCATCCTCACGCAGCTGTGGCTCTACGCCTCCGGCGTCATGTTCCCCCTGCAGATGGTGCAGAACGCGCAGGACAACCTGACCGAGGAGGGCAGCCTGCTCTTCGGCGAGCCGTGGCCGCTCGTCTTCCTCTTCCAGCTCAACCCGACGCAGCGCATGCTCGAGTCGATCAGGAACATCGTCTACGACTACCAGGTGCCGCCACTCGAGAACTGGCTCTACATCGGGGTCTGGGCAGTCGTGATGCTGGTCATCGGCATCCTCGTGTTCACCCGGTTCTCGAAGAACATCGTGGAGGAGCTCTAAATGGCAGGCACAGCAGTCGACGTCTCCGGCGTCTCGAAGACCTTCCGCATCTACCACGACCGCAACCAGTCGCTCAAGGCGACGGTGCTCAAGGGCGGGCGGGCGAAGTACGAGGAGTTCAAGGCCCTCGACGACGTGACCTTCGAGGTCCCGGAAGGCGGCACCTTCGGCCTGCTCGGCCGCAACGGCTCCGGCAAGTCGACGCTCCTCAAGTGCATCGCCGGCATCCTGTCGCCCAACACCGGGACCATCACGACGCGCGGCCGCATCGCCGCGATGCTCGAGGTCGGCTCCGGCTTCCACCCCGAGCTCACGGGTCGCGAGAACGTGTACCTCAACGGCTCCATCCTCGGCATGTCGAAGCAGCAGATCGACAGCCGCTTCGACTCGATCGTCGACTTCTCCGGCATCGAGAAGTTCATCGACCAGCCCGTGAAGAACTACTCGAGCGGCATGTACGTGCGTCTCGGCTTCGCCGTGTCCATCCACACGGAACCGGACGTGCTGCTCGTCGACGAGGTGCTCGCCGTCGGCGACATGGACTTCCAGGCCAAGTGCCGTGCGAAGTTCGCCGACTTCAAGGCCAGCGGCCGCACCGTCGTCGTCGTCTCGCACGGCCTCGAGGGCATGCGGGAGTTCTGCGACCGCGCCGCCTGGCTCGAGCAGGGCGTGCTGCAGGAAGTCGGCCCCGCGACGGCGATCATCGACAAGTACCGGGATTCCGGCAACGTCACGGAGATCATCGAAGGCGGCGGCCAGCGCCACGGCAGCGGCGAGCTCTACATCGACACGATCGAGCTCGTCGGCGAGAGCGGCGCCGTCGACAACGAGATCCGCACGGGCGAGTCGCCCACCATCCGCCTCAACTTCGAGGCCAGGCGCCCGGTCGAGCGCCCGAACTTCAAGATCGCGATCGAGACGCTCGAGGGCGTCCGCATCTGGAGCACCTCCTGCAAGCAGCTGGGCTGGCAGCCCGACTCCGTGCAGGTCGGCCAGGGCAGCATGGACTTCCACCTCGACCGCCTCGCGCTCGCACCTGGCGAGTACGTCGTCAACGCCGAGGTGTGGCGAGACGAGAGCACCACACCCGTCGACAGCCTCACCGGCTCGTTCCGCTTCGGCGTGCACGCAGGCACCCCGTTCGCGCTCGAGGGTGTGCTCGCGATGGACGCCCGCATCGTCGCGAAGCTCCCCGGCCAGTAGCGCCGCACAGCCAACGCAGAAGACCCTCGCCTCGGCGGGGGTCTTCTGCGTTGTCGTCCGATCACTCGAACCCGCCCGTAGAGAGAAGAACCCCCGCCAGGTGAGCATCGCTCACCCCGGCGGGGGTCTTCGTATCGTGCGGTCTGGCGTCAGCCGGCGACCGGCTCTCCGATGCGGAACGTGGAGAACAGCTCTCGTGACAGCTGGAACGTCGTGGGCTCCGTGGTCGCAGTCGGCTCGGCGGCGGGCGTCTCGTCGACGCCAGCACCGGCCTCAGGGGCCTCAGCGGGTGTCTCGACGGGCTCCTCGGTCGAGGTCGCGGTCGGCTCGGCGGTAACCCCGTCCGTGGCATCCGGGCGGCTCGTGTCCGTCGGCGCCTCGTCGGCGCTCGCCGCTTCGGTTTCCGTCGCCTCAGGTGCAGCCGTCTCGGTCGGTTCTGCGGTGGCCGTCGCCGTCTCGGTCACGACGGGAGTCGCAAGCGAGGGGTCGACGGGGTGCAGCACGCCGTCCTTCACGAGGTAGAGCGTTCCGTCTGGGCCGAAGACCCGGTCCGTGATCGGCTCGGCGGTCGTGGAGACCGTGAGTCCCGCACCGACCTCGGGCGAGATGAGCGCGAAGTCGAGACCGAAGGCAGCCGCGTACTCCGGGGTGGCGAAGGGCACGAGCTCTCCGTCGACTCCGATGTAGGAGACGCCGCCGACCGTGACAGCCGAGGTGTAGAGCGGTGAGGTGTTCTCACCGAACTCCGCGAAGTTCGCGTCCGGCACGCTGCGCGGGTTCTCGATGGCGAGTCCGAGCTGCGCCGCTACCTCGGGCGAACCGACCTGCAGGAGCTCGTCGCCGTTCACGATCCAGGTGCCGGTCCCGGCACGGTTGGTGATGACCTCACCGGCCGTGAGCGGGACGGCTGGCTCCGGCGCTGCCGTCTCCGTCGGCTCGGGAGTGCCGGGGGCATCCGTCGACGTCGGAGTGGGCTCGAGCGTGGGGTTCGTGGGCTCCGGAGTCGCACTGGCGGTCGGAGTCGCGGTCGCAGTCGGTTCCAGCGTCGCCGTTGCCGTGGGCTCGGGCGTCGCGGTGGGAGTCGCCGTTGCCGTCGGAGTCGCCGTGGCCGTTGCCGTTGGAGTCGGCGTGGCCGTCTCGCTCGGCGTCGGCTCGCCCCAGCCTGCTGGGAGCTTGGTGAGCTGCGCGCCCGTCGCGATCTGGTCGGCGAACGCGGTCGGGACCGAGATCACGTTGCCGACGGCGCCGAACTCCACGAGGAGCTTCGGGGACGAGATGTGCTGCTTCTCCCCATCCGTGATCAGGAAGATCTTCCCGCTGCCGTCCTTGATGAACTCGGTCATCGAGGCACCCGCGTTCGGGACGACGCCGCAGAGCTGCGCCGAGATCCCCGGGAAGTCGATGCCGTAGGCCGCTTCGAGCTCAGGCGTCAGCTTGTACGCCTCTCCCTCGGTCGCGACGTAGGCGTCGTCCCCGCAGCGGAACTGGTTCGTCGTGATGGCCGTGTCCCGAACCGGGATGCGGTCGAACGAGGCCTGGGTGATGACGTAGGGGCTCGAGCCGAAGCCGTAGTCCTCGGCGAGCTCGCTGCTGGCCACCTTCGTGAGGTGGGCGCCGTCGAGCACGTGGAGGGTGTCGCTGTTCGGGCTCTTGATGAGCGCGCCGTTGGTGATGCCGTTGCCGGTGTCGATGCCGTCGAGCGTTCCCTTCGGCACCGTGTAGATGGTGCTCGAGATGCCGCGCTTCGTGGCCTCGGCCTCTGCGTCGCTCTTCGAGGAGAACTCGACGCGCTCGCCGCCGACGACGAGGTTGATCGTGTCGGATCCGCTCTCCTGCACGAAGTGGGCGCCGGGGACGGAGCCGTTCTTGCCAAGCGAGCCGATGATGCCGGCCGGGAGGGAGACGAACTTCGAAGCTCCGTACGTCGACGCCGGGACCCGCAGGAGCCCGCCATCGGTGTGCACGTAGCTCGACGTTCCGTCGGTCACGAGGGGCTCCGCCGAGAGGGCGTCGCCCTGGGTGAGCTTGCCGTAAGCCGGGCCGAACCTGCCGGACGCCTTGAACGCGCTGAAGTCGGCGAGCGATGCGGGAACGGCATGAGCCGTGAGGTCGCTGTCGAGCACGACCTTGCCCGAGCCATCGAGCTTCTCGACGACGGCTCCGCCGGTGAGGAACGGCTCGCCGTCGCTGAGGAAGTCGATCTTGTCGTCCTTCAGCTTCGTGGTGCCGATGTACATGCCCTGGGCGCCGAGCTCGGCGATGTCCGCGACCTCGCGCTTGGTCGTGCCCTCGATGAAGAAGATCTGACCGCTCGTGTTCTGGACGAACTTCTCCAGCGCGCCGCCGTTGTTGAACTTGTCGAGCTGCTCCTGCGTGATCTTCGCGAGGTCCGAGCCCTGCTGGTAGCCGAAGTCGGCCGCCACGGTCCAGTTGCGAACCTTCCGGAAGACGCCGTCGTCGATGTAGTACGGCGTGTTGTCCGGGCCTACGAGGATCTCCCCGACGTTCGCGCCGGTCGTGTACTTGTCGAGCGTCGATGCCGGAACCGTGGAGACGGCGCCGAGCGCGTACGCGAAGTCAGCGACCTTGGACGCGGTGACCGGGTAGCGGACCTCCTCGGAGAGGAAGTACACCTGCGAGCTGCCCTCGGCCTTGACGAGCCACGGCACGCTGACGGCGCCCTTGGGGTCGCCGAACCAGTCGGTGTACATGCTCCAGAAGTTGCGGTTGCCGTACGCGGAGCATCCATCGCCCTCGCCGTACATGTTGTTCAGCGCGGCCTGGTTGGGCTGGTACGGCGTGTAGTTGTAGAGACCGGCCGTCGCGTAGTTCGAGATGTAGACCGCGGAGGAGCCGCAGGAGAAGTTGGGGTTGTACAGCACGTTGTTCGACGCGAACGGGATGTGGTTGAAGCTGTACGGGTTGGCCTTGTAGTTCTGGAACTGACGCGCCGCGTTGTAGACCTGGTAGAAGAAGCCGCCGTAGCTCTGGTCGCAGGGTGCCGTGTCCGGGCAGCCGAATCCGGTCGCCGCCGCGAGGCGACCGAGGGTCGGGCTCTGCATGGAGACGAGGCTCTGCTCCTTCTCGAGGAGCACGAGCATGGCCTTCTGGCTGAAGTTGCAGGCCTGGCCGACCTTCGCGATGATGTCTGCCGCCGATTCGCCGCCGCCCGCGCCCGAGTAGGCGGAGCAGTACTGCGTGGCCGGCATGGAGGGCGTCGCCTGCGTGTAGTTGCGCAGCGCCGTCGGGGACGACGAACCGTTGCGCGAGACGAGGAACTGCTGCACCTCGGCCGCGGACATCGCGTTGCCGTTGTAGAAGTTCTCATCGCTGATGAGGTTGCCCGGGTCGAAGCCGCTGGCGTCCGCCGCAGCGGCGGCCTCGATGCCGCCGTTCGTGGGGCTCGAGGCGATGAGCTGCAGCCCGAGCAGCCCGGAGGCTGCTACCGCTGCGGTAGCGAAAATGGCAAGAGTACGGCGAAACATGAGTTCCCAACGCGTCGGTCGACTGGGTTGCTGCGCATCCACGGAGTGCACCGAGAAGGCTCAGCAGTTTCCAAGTATGCATACATGCGCCACGGAACTCCACACCCGTCCCAACTTTCACACGAGTCACATAAACAACATCCGTGTCAGCATCGACCCTGCGAAGCCCGGAAACACAACGATCACGGCCCCAGGCAGGTCCGTGATCGTCGCGACACGCCCGAGGAGAGAAATCCAAGGAATCCGGTCGCTGTGCCGTATATACGAGCTACTCGGCCCGTTCGAGTCTCTGCGCGTCGATCCAGTCGCAGAGGAGGCCCACACCCTCATCCACCATGACTCGAGGACTCCAGCCCAGCGCGGCGCTCGCTTCCGACACCTCGCAGGACGCGTGACGGACGTCGCCATTGCGGAACTTCCCGTTGATCTCGGGCGCAGGCGCCCCGTAGTGGGCCGCGATGAGCTCAGCGAGGCGGAGGATCGACGTGCCCTCCCCCGAGCCGATGTCGTAGGCGTTCGCGTTCGAGTCCGACTCGAGCGCGCCACGCACGATGGCGTCGGCCACGTCGTCGATGAAGACGAAGTCTCGGATGATCTGGCCGTCCTCGTAGACGGGGATGACCCGGCCGGCCTTCGCCTCCTGGGCGAAGAACGACACGATCCCGGTATACGGATTGATGAGCGACTGACCTGGGCCGTACACGTTCTGCAGGCGGAACAGCACATCGGTGACTCCGAGCGACAGGCACCACGAGCGGAGGATGTGCTCCTGCGCGAGCTTCGTGGCCCCGTACACGCTCGTCGGCGAGGGCGCCACCTTCGAGGAGACGAACGGGAGCGCGGAGAGCCCGGGGAAGTCCCACTCGCCTCGCTCGAGCATGGCGGCGGAACGCTGGCCCGGGTAGCTCACGGCCCCGTCGGCGTCCACCCAGGCGCCCTCGCCGTAGACCGCGCGGCTCGAGGACAGCACGATCTTGCTCGGCAGCTTGTCGGCGCGGACAAGCGCATCGAGCATCTCGGTCGTCCCGACGACGTTCACGCTCGCGTGGCGCGTGGCCTCAAGCAGCGACTGCCCTGTGCCGGTCTCCGCGGCCAGGTGGATGATGACGTCTGGAGTCACGTCGCCGAGGAGGGCATCCCAGTCGGCCGCCGAGGTCACGTCGCCCTGCACGAACTCGACGCGACTGTCGAGTTCACTCGGGCGCTCAGGGACCGGGTGGATCTGCGGGTGCAGGTTGTCGAAGGCGACGACCCGGTCGAAATGCTCGGGCAGGCGGTGGGAGAGCGCGGATCCGATGAATCCGGCTCCCCCGGTGATGAGGCAGGTCGTCATGGCGTTGCTCCTTGGGGTCTTCCCCCAGGCTAGCGAAGTGCCGTGGCCGGCGACGATGGCGCCTGCCAGGCTACTCGGCTGGGAGGACCGGGATCCAGTTGAGGTACCGCTCCGTCATCTCGAAGATCACGACATCCGGCTGGTAGTCGGCCGCCTCCGCGAGCACATCCGGGATCTGCTCGGTAGCGCTGCCGAGGTTGCTCGTCACCTGCTTGGTCTCGGCGAAGCCGGTCTGCCAGGTCGGTCCGGCGCTGTTGCCCTGACTGTCTCGCACGATCAGGGCGCGCAGGTCGGACTGTGCCCCCTCCGTCACCGTGGTGGCCGGCAGCTGCAGCATGTCGAGCCCCTTACCGGCGTCGACCTCGAGCACGGAGCCGTCGTTGAGCGTGGCCTGCATCTTCGGCGGCGCCTCGTCCAACACCGGAGTGCCCCACCCGATGTCCGTCGTCGGGAACCCGTAGGCCTCGAACTCGCTGATGACCGGCATATCCCCGACGCTCGAGTAGTCCAGCGGGGCGAGTGCCTGGTACTTCGCGTCGACCGCTCCGAGGCAGCCGGCGAGCTGCTCCCAGCCGATGGCGGCGCCGAACGGTGACCAGTGGCTGTTGCCGGGCGCGTAGACCGCACCCTCCTCGGATGCGTCGCGCAGCGCCTGGCGGGTGTCGACGAGCGGCAGGTCGGGATGCGCGTCGACCAGGTAGTCGAACGCCGTCGGCCCGCGGAGCTCTTGCGCCCACTCGGGCAGCTGCTCAGGATGCACCGACCAGTCCGCGGGGACGACCTGGACCACGAAGTCGATGCCCTGTGCGCTGAGGCCCTCGTCGATGGTCCGGAAGTAGTTCGCCCACTCCTCGCTCTCCTCGTCGCTGAGGAAGCCGCGGCCGAGGGCCTGCGAGAAGTTGTTCGCCTGCGTGTCGCCCCAGAAGACCCAGCCGTTCTCCCCTGGGACGAAGAGCTGCGCGTCTGGGTCGGAGCCGATGTGCTCGTCCCAGACCGCCTCGCTGGCCTCTCGCTCCTCGCCCGTCCATGGAGAGGCGGTGACCGGGTCCACGAGACCCGGCTGGCATTGCTCGGCCGGCAGCCGGGTGGCCTCCGACTCGGGAGCCTCCGCGGGTGGCACGAACTCCTCCATCGCTATGGCGTTCCGGGTCTGGTACCCCGCGACCGTCGCCACGATCGCAGCGATCAGCAGCAGGATCAGCGGGATGAGACGCACCCGGTGCCACCGCTGCGCCCAGGTCAGACGCCCCGTCTCGGACTTTGGCTCCTCGAAGCCGCTGTCTGGCCGGACGCCGCTCGGACCGACGGCGGTCATGAGCTCGCCTCCACGCGTCCGGCGCGGATCCGCGCGGCGAAGTTGGACGACGAGTAGGCGGGGTTGACGATCCTGCGCTTCACCGCATCCACCACCGGGGTGCCCCGCTCGAGCAGCCAGGCGAGCCACTTGGGGGTCCAGTTCTTGAGGCTCATCGCGGGGCTCTCGATCAGGTGCCAGGAGATGTACGCGCAGATGTGCGCGGCGACCGCGATGACGAGGTGGTAGACGAACCAGCCGGCGTTCTGCAGGCCGAAGTACGCCCCGAACTGCATGAGCGGCCAGGCGAAGATGTAGATGCCGTACGAGAGGTCGCCGTGCTTCTCCCATTTGTTGAGCCGCGGCGTGCGGATCGCGAACCACATGAGGAAGTACATGAGTCCGTACTGACCCCACATGTTCCAGCCGCCGAACGCGTACGCGAAGCCCGCGATGCCGAGCGCGAGCACCGCCAGCCGGTCATCGATCGGGATCTTGTCCCCGAACAGGGCGAACAGCATCCCGAACGCGAAGGGGGCGAAGAACATCGGGTAGAAGGGGTTGGTGAGGAACGGGCTGAGCGAGGTCATCTCGACCCAGCCGCTCCAGGTGAGGAAGTTCACTCCGATGATGCCGACGGCGATGAGGCCGCCGACGATGCGGTTCGAGAACACGCCGAAGAGCCCGAGGAGCCCGACCATGATGTACGCGCGGAACTCGTAGAACAGGGTCCACGCCGACCCGTTCCAGTCGAAGCCGCCGATGCTGGCGAACGGCAGCGAGCTGCCCATGCCCGCGATGTTGCGCTGGCCGAGCTCGAGCCACATGTTGCTCAGGAAGTACGTGAAGGGCGACTCGGTGTCGGCGTCCCAGTAGCCCGCCATCGAGCCCGTCTCCTGATGCCAGGCGATCGGCGCGAGAATGAACGCGGTCGTGAGCAGCGCGAGCCAGAAGGCAGGGAAGATACGGAGAGCCCGCCGCCAGAAGAAGCGGAAGATCGTCGACTTCCCGCGGCGGCTCTGCGTGATCAGGTAGCCGGAGAAGAAGAAGAACCCTGCGACGGCGACGCCGCCGACGGACTGCTCGCTGGAGATCTGAGTGCCGAGGTCGTGCCCGCCGTAGAACCCTGCGAGGGGTCCCGCGTGCGCGAAGATCACCGCGAAGGCGAGAAGCCATCGGAGGAACCCGATGCTGTTGGCCCGTGGATCGAAGGCCTTGTCGAGCGTCAGCGGCATAGCTTCCTAGGTCGTGGAGTCGTTCGCCCGCAAGCAGGCGGCGCTTCATCCTACACAGAGAGCATAATCGCGATTTCGGGCCGTCAGGGCGGAATTCCGGGGCTTCGGCTAGGAGACGGTGACCGTCATCGGCTCGCTCGAGCCACTGCCAGCCGGGCCCTCGTACTGCATGACGGCCGACCAGTCGCCGGCCTTGATGGCCGGGTCGCGCAGGTTCACGATGCAGCTGGACGCGTCGGTGTCCGCCGAGGTGGGGGCGGTGGCCGTCGCGGTGGCCGCGAACGTCTCGGGACCGTTCTTGAGGACCAGCGTGCACGTGCCGCCCGGGTCCGTGGTCGAGACGAGCGCTGCCGCAGAGATGACGCTCTGGTCCGGCACCCAGTAGACGCGGCTGAGCGAGACCTGCACGCCGGAGGCCTCGGCGGGGTCGCTCGGCTCGGCCGTGGCCGTCTCCGTCACGGTGACGGTCGGCACGGGCGTCGCCGTGACGATGAGCGTCTCCGGAACGGCGACCTCGGTCGCCTGCGGCAGCGTCGTGACGGGTGCCGTGTTGTCGGCAGGAGCGCCTTGGCCGAGTGGGTTCATGAGCACGAACACGATCGCCGCGATCGCCACGGCCGCCGCTATGAGGAGGCCGATGACAAGCCCCCGGCCGGTGCCACGGCGTTCGGCCTGGCTCTCCAGCTCTTCGAGCTCGTCGGGGTCGTACTGCCCGCCGAGCGGCGTCTCGCCGTTGCTCATCTGCCACCTCCAGTCGCAGACACGGTACCCCGGCGCGGGTAACGGCCACCTGATGCCGCGCCGCGAAGCGGGGTCAGCGGATGCGAGCGAGCAGTCCCTTGGCGTCAGCGGCGAGACGCCGCAGCGGCTCCTCCAGCGCCGGCATCCGGTGGAAGAGCGACGCGGCGAGACTCGCGACGCGACTGCCGCCAGGCTTCCGTGCCCGCGCGAGCCGGTGCGGCGCCCGCACCTCAGCGCCGAACTCCGCGACGAGGTCCTCGTACTTCGCGGCCAAGAGGGCGTAGTCGCTCGCGAGCCCGTCGGCTGTCTCCGCCTCCGACACGGCGAACCCTGCATCGAACACGAGGCGGCTCGCGAGCAGGTCGAGCAGCCGGGAGAGCTCGCCGTCGGGGAACCGGGCCTCGAGCGCCGAGAACCCATGCGCGTCCAGGACCGCGGCGAAACCGCGGAGCGCATCCACCCGGTACGCGGCGAAGCCCGCAAACGGCGCGACGGGCGAATTCGCGTCCAAGGGTGCAACCGCACCGAGCGAAGCTGCCAGCGCGGCCGACTTCGCTCGCGCACCCCGCCAGCCGTCGGCGAGCAGCCCTGTGCCGATCGGCGGTGTGACAGGGACGACCATGCCGAGCGTTCGGTGGTCGGCGAACTCCCACGCGAGGGGCTCGGCGCGCTCGAAGATGACCCGGCGCCCACGCTGGCGGGCGAGCAGGGAAGCGCTCGCCGGCATCGAGTCCAGGGACGCGGCAGCGACCGACTCGACGAGCACGAGGTCGGATTCGAGGAGTCGCGCGTCACCGTTCGCCAGCCTGCGCCAGAAGTCACCGCGCACGATGCGGAGGTGGAGCCCCGAGATGGTCGCCGACTCGTCGCCGCTCGCCTCGTCGCGAACCCACTCGTGCGTGACCGCGGTGGATGCGCGGCGCAGGACCCTGGGCCCTGCCCCCACTCCCCCGGCCAGCACACGGCTCGGCGCGAACCTCGCCGTGCTCTCGACGAGCACGTCGATGGGGAACGCGCGACGCTCGAGATCGAGCGCGACATCACGAGCGGACACACCCCGATGGTCGAGTTCGACGGGGTCGTGGACGAAGATCCGGCGCTTCACGAGCGGCGCACCGGCCTCGAGCAGCAGGACAGGCGTCTCGAGGCTCGGATTGGCGACCGGTGCCCCCTCGACTCTGAAGTTGCCCGCCGGGAACTGCGCGCCGACCGAGAAGCCGCGCTCCGCGAAGAACGGCGAGAACCGAGCCTCGTGGTGCCGCACCGAATCGTCGTACGACCGGATCTCCGGCAACGACGCCCAGTACTCGGCCCACGCATCGCTCACCACGACGCTGCGGCGCACGGCGATCCAGTGCGACTGCAGATGTGCTGGCATCGTGCCGCGGCGCGTGTACGGGTCGGGCGTGAGCTGGCCGTGCTCGGTGACGCCCCACACATCGTGCCCCGCCGCATCCGCCCACTCGAACGTCGCGGCGAAGTCGCCGACGGGGCCGAGGAACGTGTAGTTCGCGAGGATCACCTCGTCGAAGGCGGCCAGACGCTCGGCACCGATCTCCTCGAGCGCCGCACGGTAGCCGCCGACGTCGAAGCCCTCATTGGGTCGCTCGAAGACCGAATCGGCGACCGCGCCGAGCGACGCGCGCGACTCGTCGGTCACCGAGCCGTTCACGACGACGAAGAGCTCGCTCGCGTGCGGGCGCAGGCCGCGGAGGGCGTGCAGCACGCCAGCGTCGGCGACGCCAGCCCTGTCGAAGAGCAGGTAGATGACAAGTCGATTCATAGTCGCGGGCGGCCGATACGGCCGACTCCTCCCCTGAGCGCGTGCAGACTCGTGCCAAGCTAGCACCACCGCGCACCAGACCCAGGAGGGCAGATGCCAGCTTCGCGACTCGTCGCCGAACGCCGACCAGAGGACGCACGCGAGCCGCGACTCGGAGACGCCGCCGTCACCGCGGTCGTCTGCACGCACAACGGCGAGAGATTCCTCGAGCAGCAGCTGCTGAGCATCCTGTCGCAGAGCCACCCCGTCGCCGAGATCATCGTCTCGGACGACGCGTCCAGCGACGGCACGGTGGAGCTCGCCCGCCGCGTGCTCGAAGCCTCCGACCGGGCGTTCCGCATCTACACGCGAGACGAGCCGCTGCGTGTCAGCGCGAACTTCAGCTTCGCCCTCGGCGAGGCCCGCACCGAGTACCTCGCGACGAGCGACCAGGACGACGTCTGGCACCCCAAGAAGGTCGAGCACCTCCTCGCAGCCCTCCTCGGTGACGACGAGGCACTCCTCGCCCACTCGGACGCGCTCCTCGTGGACGAAGACGGCGAGCCCATCGGCGGCACCCTCCTCGACTCGCTCGAGATCACGCAGACCGAGTGGCGCGACTACGAGAACGGGCGGCAGCTCGAAGCGCTCACCGCCCGCAACTTCGTGACCGGCGCGACCATGATGCTGCGCGCATCCCTCGTCTTCCGGGCAGGCAACGCGCCGGCCCCCTGGATCCACGACGAGTGGCTCGCGACGACAGCCGCCCTCGTCAACGGCCTCCGCGTCGTCCGCGAGCCCCTCATCGACTACCGGCAGCACACGGACAACCAGATCGGGCAGACCGCGCCGACGCTGCAGGTCAAGATCGCGCAGGCGACGAAGGACGGCTCGGCCGACCAGCTGCGCCGCTACCGCCGCGCCGTCGCCCTCCTCAAGCGCGTCACCGAACTCGGCGGCACGGCAGAGCAGGAAGCCCACGTGCGGCGCAAGGTCGCCCACGAACGGCAGAGGGTCCAGCTGCCGACCGCACGAATCCGGCGCGTGCCCCGCATCCTCAGGTGGACCCTGCGGGGCCGCTACCGCACCTACTCGCGCGGCAGCTACGACATCGCCCGCGACCTCTTCCAGTCACTGCGGGACCGCGACGCGCACACCGGGAGCTGAACCCCGGCTGCGACGCCGACGACGAAGGCCGTGACTCGGACGAGTCACGGCCTTCGCCATCATGAGGGACCCGCTACGCGAGCAGTCCCTGCATGTAGCGTCCGTATCCGCTCTTCTGCAGCGGCTTCGCGAGCTCAGCGAACTCGGCGTCGTCGATCCACCCGGCACGCCAGGCGATCTCCTCGATGCAGCCGATCTTGAAGCCCTGGCGGTCCTCGATGACGCGCACGTACTCGCTCGCCTGCATCATCGACTCGAACGTGCCCGTGTCCAGCCACGCCGTGCCACGGTCGAGGACCTGCACCTGCAGCTTGCCCGCATCCAGGTACGCCGAGTTGATGCTCGAGATCTCCAGCTCGCCACGCGCGGACGGCTCGACGTTCTTCGCGATCTCGACCACGTCGTTGTCGTAGAAGTAGAGGCCGGGCACCGCGTAGTTCGACTTCGGCACCTCCGGCTTCTCCTCGATCGACACGGCCTTGTTATCCTCGTCGAACTCCACGACGCCATACGCGACCGGGTTCGACACGTGGTAGGCGAAGATCAGGCCCCCGTCGAGCACGTTATTGCCGCGCAGCGACGAGCCGAGGCCCGAGCCGTGGAAGATGTTGTCGCCGAGCACCAGCGCGACCGAGTCGTCGCCGATGAACTCCTCGCCGATGATGAACGCCTGCGCGAGCCCATCCGGCGACGGCTGCACGGCGTACTCGATGCGCATCCCGAGCTGCGAGCCGTCACCCAGCAGGGCACGGAACTGCTCGTTGTACTCGGGCGTCGTGATGATCAGCACCTCGCGGATGTCCGCCATCATGAGCGTCGACAGCGGGTAGTAGATCATCGGCTTGTCATAGATGGGCATGAGCTGCTTCGAGATGCCCTTGGTGATCGGCCACAGACGCGTGCCCGACCCGCCAGCGAGAATGATTCCCTTCATGGCTACGCACCCGCCTTCGCGCTGAGCTCCGCGTAGTAGGCGCGAGCCTCTTCCCAGCTGGGGAGAAGACCGGACGCGGCCGCCTCGGCGAGCGAGGGAGCATCCGTGTCCTTCGGGGAGAGCAGCAGCTCGCCGGCCTCCTCGGGGAACCGCAGGTCGACGTCCTTGTCGAGCGGGTTGATGCCGTGCTCGCGCTCCGCGTGGTACGTGTCGGTGACGAGGTAGCTGACCGTCGCGTCGTCAGTCAACGCGACGAACGCGTGACCGAGGCCCTCGGAGAGGTAGATCGCCTTGCGGTCGACGTCATCGAGACGGACCGAGTCCCACTCGCCGAACTTCGGCGACCCCGTGCGGATGTCGATGACGAAGTCGAGCACGGCGCCGCGCGTGCACGTCACGTACTTGGACTGGCTCGGCGGGATGTCCGCGAAGTGGATGCCCCGGACCACGCCACGCGTCGACACCGAGGTGTTCGCCTGCTTGAGGTCGATCGAGTGCCCGACAGCTTCTGCGAGCTTGTCGAAGCGGTACCACTCCAAGAACACGCCGCGGTCGTCGCCGAACTGCTTCGGCGTGATCTCGTAGCTGTCTGGGATGCTGAGTTCGCGAATCTCCATGCCGAGGAGTCTAGTGCGGTGCGTGCAGCGATCGCGCTCCGACGCACTCGGCCATACTTGGGGGCTGGCGACCTGCCCGACCCACAGGGTTCGCCGCACGCAAGAGAGAAAGAGGACGACGGATGCACACCAACGCCGAGTCGCGCACGCCGCCGCGCGTGGCCGTCCTCCTCGCGACGCACATGGGCAGGACCTACCTCGACGAGCAGCTCGACTCGATCCTCGACCAGGCAGGGGCCGACCTCCACGTGTTCGTCTCCGACGACGGATCGACCGACGGCACCCTCGAGCTCCTCGCCGAGCGGGCCGCAGCCGACGCGCGCATCACGATCCTGCCGCCCGAGACCTTCGGCGCCCCCGCCCCCAACTTCTTCCACCTGCTCACGACGATCCCAGTCGAGGAGTACGACTACGTCGGCTTCGCAGACCAGGACGACGTGTGGATGCCGGGCAAGCTCGAGCGCCACATCCGCCTCCTCACCAAGGGCCACGCCGACGGCGTCTCCTCGAACGTGACCGCCTTCTCGGAAGACGGCACGCGCATCCTCATCAAGAAGGACTACCCCCAGCGCCTCGCCGACCACCTCTTCGAGACGCCGGGCCCCGGGTCGACGTTCCTGCTCACGAGGCGCTTCGCGCACCTCGTCGCCGAGCAGCTCGACAACCCCGACTCCCCCGCACGCGAGGCCTTCGCGCACGACTGGCTGATCTACGCCCTCGCGCGCGCCGCCGGTCTGCGCTGGATCATCGACGGCGAGTCGACCGTCGACTACCGGCAGCACGTCGCCAACGCGGTCGGCGCGAACACCGGCCTCGCCCAGGCCTGGAAGCGGCTCCGCCTCACCTCCAACCGCTGGCACCGCGGGCAGGTGCAGCTGACCGTCGAGGCGTGCATCCACATCGCCTCCCCGGAGGAGCTGCCGAGGCTGCAGTGGCTGCACGAGATCCTCGTGGAGTTCACGTACCGGGACGCGCTGCGGCTCGTGCGACGCTGGCGTCAGCTGCGCCGCAGACCGCGCGATCGCGCCGCCCTCGCCACGCTCATCACCGCACGACTGTGGTAGCACGTCGGAGGGCCGCGCTAGAGTAGCTCCGACCGCGCGCGGGCCACACCGCGCCGCTCGAACCGCACAACCATCGGCAAATTTCCATCGGCACAGCCCGGCCGACGATTGAACAGGACAGGTATGAAACTTCTCGTGACCGGCGGGGCCGGCTTCATCGGCTCGAACTTCGTGCGCCGCGCGCTCCAGGACCAGTACGAGGGTCTGGAAGGCGTCGAGGTCGTCGTCCTGGACAAGCTGACCTACTCGGGAAACCTCGAGAACCTCGCTCCCGTGTCCGACTCCGAGCGGTTCACGTTCGTCGAGGGTGACATCACCGACGACGTCGTGCTCGACGAGTGGATCCCGAAGGTCGACGCAGTCGTCCACTTCGCCGCTGAGTCGCACGTCGACCGCTCCGTCCGCGACGCGTCCGTGTTCATCGAGACGAACGTCGTCGGCACGCAGAAGCTGCTCGACGCGGCCCTGCGCCACGAGCTTCCCCGCTTCGTGCACGTCTCCACCGACGAGGTGTACGGCTCGATCGAAGAGGGAAGCTGGAGCGAGACGTTCCCGCTCGAGCCCAACTCGCCGTACTCGGCGTCGAAGGCATCCTCCGACCTCATCGCGCGCTCGTACCACCGCACGCACGGCCTGAACGTGTCGATCACGCGCTGCTCGAACAACTACGGCCCGTACCACTTCCCCGAGAAGGTCATCCCGCTGTTCGTCACGAACCTCATCGACGACAAGCACGTTCCCCTCTACGGCGAGGGCAACAACATCCGCGACTGGCTGCACGTGGACGACCACTGCCGCGGCATCGCGATGGTGCTCGTCGGCGGCAAGCCCGGCGAGATCTACAACATCGGCGGCGGCACGGAGCTCACGAACAAGGAGCTCACGCAGCTCCTCCTCGACGCGACCGGCAAGGACTGGTCGTACGTCGACCGCGTCCAGGACCGCCTCGGCCACGACCTGCGCTACTCGGTCGACATCTCGAAGATCCAGCGCGAGCTCGGCTACGAGCCCAAGGTTCCGTTCGAGCAGGGCCTGGCTGACGTGGTGCAGTGGTACCGCGACAACCGCACCTGGTGGGAGCCGCTGAAGGAGCGCGCTGCCCTGTGACCGATTCGACGTCTGTCCCCGCCGCGGCGGCCGCACCAGCGGCCGCCGCGCGGTTCCTGATCACGGGTGCATCCGGGATGCTCGGCCGTGACCTCCAGCGTGCCCTCGCGGGCCGGGACGTCACCGCCCTGGATCGCGCCGCGCTCGACATCACCGACCCCGCGGCGGTCTCGGCCGCCGTGGCGGGGATGGACGTCGTCATCAACGCCGCCGCCTACACCAACGTGGATGGCGCCGAGACCGACGAGGACACCGCCTACGCGGTGAACGCGACCGGTCCCGCCGTGCTCGCCGCCGCGTGCGCCGAGCACGGCGCGAAGCTCGTGCATGTGTCCACCGACTACGTGTTCCGCGGCGACGCGACGTCTCCGTACGAGGAAGACGCCGACCACGATCCGATCTCCGCCTACGGCCGCACGAAAGCGGCGGGCGAGACGGCCGTGCGCGACGCCCTGCCGGACGCCTCCTACATCGTGCGCACCGCCTGGCTCTACGGGGCCGACGGCCCGAACTTCGCGAAGACCATGGCGCGCCTCGCGGCCACCAAGCCCGAGGTCTCGGTCGTGTCCGACCAGCTCGGACAGCCCACCTCCTCGGCAGACCTCGCGGCCCAGATCGTCGCGCTCGTCGACGCCGACGCACCCGCAGGCACCTACCACGGCACCAACGCGGGCATCGCCTCCTGGTACGACTTCGCGCGAGAGATCTTCCGCCTCGCGGGCTTCGACCCCGCCAACGTGAAAGAGACGGACAGCACCGCGTTCGTGCGTCCAGCCCCACGACCCGCCTACTCCGTCCTCGGCCACGACGCCTGGGCGAGCGCGGGAGTTCCACCCATGCGGCCCTGGCTCGACGCACTCGAAGACGCCGCCGCCCAAGGAGTCCTCAGAACCTGATGGTTACCCTTCGTGTCCTGCTCGATCGCGCCGCCGACGAGCGCCCAGGCGGAACCCGGCGTTACAGCGAGGAGCTCGGACGCCAGCTCATCGTGCGCGCGCCACGCGGATGCGACGTCGAGGCGATCATCCCCAAGCGGTCGCGCGAAGAGGTCGCGCTGCTCGAGGAGCGCGTGCCCGGGCTGACGAACGTCGTGCAGGCTCCACTTCGTCCGGAGCGCCTCGAATCGTCCTGGTCTCGAGGGCTGCTCACGAACTCCGTCGGCGGCGGGTTCATCCACAGCTTCACTCCCCTCGCCCCCATGCGCGACATCTCACTCAGCCAGGGCATCGACCAGACGGTCGTCACCTGGCATGACATGACGGCGTTCACCCACCCCGAGCTCATCAGCTCGCACACCGTCAAGCACCACAAGGCGCTGCTGCGCCGCGCGTTCCGCTACGCGAGCGGCATCGTCGTGCCGACCAACGCCGTCGCCGACCAGGTCATCGAGCACTACGACTTCGGCGACCGCGTACGGGTCATGAGCCCCGCCGCGGCAGCCAGCATCCGCCTCCCCGAGTCCGAAGAGGCCGGCGATGCGATCGCCGAGACGCTCGGACTCCCAGACGACTACATCGTCACGCTCGCCTCGCTGCACAAGCGCCACGGCCTCGCGCAGCTCCTCAAGGCACTCGGCGAGCGCAGCCTCGACGGCGTCAAGCTCGTCGTCGTCGGCCCGACCGAGCGCGGCGACGTCACCCTCGACGCGCTCGTCAGCGAGTCCGGGGTCGCCAGCGAGCGCGTCGTCGCCGTCGGAGCCATCACCGACGAGCAGCTCGCCGTCGCGCTCCAGCGCGCCAGCGCGCTTGTCGTGCCCAGCCTCAGCGCCGGATTCGGCCTGCCCATCATCGAGGCCTTCAAGTTCGGCACCCCCGTCATCACCTCCGACGACCCCGCCCTCGTCGAGGTGGGGCTCGACGCGACCCTCGTCGTGGAACGCGGCGACGGCATCGCCGACAGCGGCTACCCGGAACGACTTGCCGGCGCCATCGCCGGGGTCCTCGGCGACAGCGACCTCGAACGTCGACTGCGCCTCGCCGGCAAAGACCGCGGCGGCATGTTCTCGTGGGAGATCTCGGCCGACCAGGTCTGGAACTTCCACGCCGACCTGTAGCCGCGTCTCGGGCTGGGAACCTCACTTCGTGGCGGGAAAGTTCCCCCAACGAAGTGAGATTGCCATCCCGAACCCGGTGACGGGATGTGGAATCCGCGGCTGAGGTCGATTCGCGCTGTGGATAACTTCGCCCTGATGGGCGAGCGCTCCCTACCCTGTCCGCATGACGACAGAAGCACCGCTCCCGCCCTCCCGTCCGGGCTCCGCCTTCACCACGGGTGAAGGGCTCCGTGCCGGCCTGAGTGCACGTGAAGTCTTCGGATCGAGCTACGCGCGCCCGTACCATGGCATCCGCACCAATGAAGAACCGGTCACCCCCGAAGAGATGGCGACGGCCTATCTCCCGCGGATGCGCGACTGGCAGGCCTTCGGGGACACGACCGCTGCGATCTTCTGGGGGCTGCCGGTGCCGAACCGCCTCCTCACGAGCATGACGGTGCACATCGTGGTGCCAACCGGGAGGAATGCTCCGAAGGGGAACAGACTCGCAGCCCGGCGCATCTCTCCGGACAAGTGGGAGCGCGTCGAGCACCGGGGCACGCCACTGGCAAGTCCGGCGCTGACTTGGGCGCTTCTCGCGCGCATCCTTTCGATACGGGAACTCGTCACCGTCGGGGACGCTCTTGTCTCCACATCGCGAAACTACCGTTCGCTCCGCCGACCGGACGACCCGAGCATTCCCGACAACGAATACGCGAGCGTCCCTCCCCTCGCCACACTCGAACAGCTCAGCGAGATGAGCAGTGGCTGGGGGCGAACCATCGGTGCGTCCCGAATCCGCCTGTCTCTGCCGCTGATCCGCGAGGGTGTCGAGTCACCGAGAGAGACAGCGACGCGCCTAGCGCTCCTCGCCGCGGGATTCCCCGAGCCGACGGTCGCTCACGAGGTCTTCCTGGCAGGCCGATTCCTGGGTCGGGTCGACCTCGCCTACCCGGAGCTCAGGATCGCCATCGAGTACGACGGCAAGCACCATTGGACCGAGGAACAGGCGCTCAAGGACATCGCACGAATCAACCGAATCCAGCAGGCTGGTTGGCTCGTGATCCGAGTGACCCGAAAACAGCTCGCGAACCCCGCCGAGTTTTTTGCGCAGGTCCGCGCGGCGTTGAAGCGCGCCCAGGCGAGATAGCCCCGACTCGGGATGGAGAAATCACCTCGTGCTGGGGAACTTTCCGCAAAGAAGCGAGTTTCCCATCCCGAAGCCGAGCGGAGGCGCGGCGCGACGGCGCTGGCGCGCGCTACTCGGCGGGCGCGGTCTCCTCGGGGGCCGGCGCCTCTGGCGGGTCGGAGGCGATCGCGTCCTGCACGGCGACGTGGATGGCGGGGATGTCGGGGTTGCCCTGGTCGAAGTTCGGCGGCACGATGTCGAGGCGAACGCTGTTGCCGCTGCGGGACTTCAGGAGGAGGTCGCCGACGTAGCCGATCATGCCCTCGGGGATGTCGGTCTGCACCACCTTCTCGAGCGCATCCGTGACCGGGCCGATCTTGCCGAGCAGGTTGCTGGGGGTCATGGTCGCCACCATCGCCTCCTGCAGCTGTCGCTGGCGTTCCATGCGTGCGAAGTCGGTGGTCTCGTAGCGGGAGCGGGCGTACCAGAGTGCGGTCGAGCCGTCCATGTGCTGCTGTCCCACCTCGATGAACTCCGTCGCGGGCGCCCATCCGGGCGAGCCGTCGTCGTTGATGCCGATGCCGACGCGTTCGGTGACGTTGATGTCGACGCCGCCGAGGGCGTCGATGAGCTCGGTGAAGCCCGCCATGTCGACGAGCACGTAGTACTGGATGCTCAGCCCGGTGATGCCCTCGACGGCGTCGCGCATCGCCTCGATGCCGGGCTCGGAGCCCTTCTCGCCGGCGTCGGCGTAGCTGCCGTTCTCGGAGATCGTGGCCTCGGTGTAGACGGAGTTGAGGTAGCAGACGTCGACGGCGCAGCCCTCGTAGAGGTTCGGGTAGAGGTCCTGCATCGGCCCCTCGGAGAACGGGAAGCTCTCCATCGCTCGCGGCAGTCCGATGGTCGTGAGCTTGCCGGTGAACGCGTTGAAGCTCATCACGCTGATGGAGTCGGGGCGGAGCCCTTCGCGGTCGTCGCCGCGGTCACCACCGAGCATCATGATGTTGAGCTGACCGTCTGCTGGCAGCTGGATGCCGTTGGAAGCGCCGCCGAAGAGCCCCTCGATGGCGGACCTGCCCTGGTTGGCGACCTGCGAGGTCACCGCAGCGAAGACGAGCGGCACCGTGACGAGCACGACGCCGACGATGGCGATGAGGGGGCGCGCGACCTGTTCGAGCTTGATGATGCGCACGAGCCGCAGCGCGTCCAGCCCGCTCACCACCCACATGGCGATGTAGAAGAGCAGCACGAGGTGCGCGACCGTGATGCCGAGTGTTGTCGAGAAGACGAAGAGCAGGGGCCCGCGGAGCACGAAGGCGAGGATGACGACCACGAGGATCGCGGCGATGCCGCCGAGCCAGATGGACAGCATGAAGCGCCCGAACTTGCGGTTCCCGGCGAGCACCTGCGCGGTTCCCGGCAGGAAGAAGTTCGCGACGAGCAGCCACCAGGCGCGCCTGGTCATGAGCTGCGGCGAGCTGGCGTCCGGGTACCGGAGCGGGAGGGTGAGTGTCATGGGGTCCTGCGGTCGAGGAGCATGGATGCGGCGACGGGTCTGGCCGGCGACGGCTTGGCTAGAGCGACTGCTTGAGGGCGTCGTTCTTGGCTTCGACGGCGTCGCGCAGTCCGTCACTGTAGTCGGCGAGTCTGGCCGCGAGCGCTTGATCGCCTGTGGCGAGGATGCGTGCGGCGAGGATTCCCGCGTTCTTGGCTCCGCCGATGGAGACCGTCGCGACGGGGATGCCGGCGGGCATCTGCACGATCGAGAGCAGCGAGTCCATGCCGTCGAGGTACTTGAGCGGCACGGGGACGCCGACGACGGGCAGCGTTGTGAGGGAGGCGACCATGCCGGGGAGGTGCGCTGCGCCGCCGGCTCCGGCGATGATGACGCGGATGCCTCGGTCGCGCGCTTCGCGGCTGTAGCTGACGAGCTTCTCCGGGGTGCGGTGCGCGGAGACCACTTCGACCTCGGCGGGGACGCCGAATTCGGCAAGCACGTCGCGGGCCTCGTGCATGACGCGCCAGTCGCTGTCGCTGCCCATGATGATGCCGACGAGGGGCGCCTGCTGCGAGGCTTCGTCGGTGGGCGCGGTTGATGCGGTGGGGTTCTCGCTCATGCGTGCAAGCGTAGACGCGGGTTCGCCGGGCGCCGCTGAGGCGTGCCGGTGGGGCCTTTCCTCCGGGCGCGCCAGGTCACACGCGTCAGATGGTGCTGTCGTCGTCGAAGGCGGCCGCCGCTGCGCGAGCACGGTAGGCGACGTCGTCGAGTTCCTGACCGGCGACGGTCACATGTCCGACTTTCCGCCCGGGACGCGCGGACTTGCCGTAGCTGTGGATCTTCGCGTCGGGATGCGCGTGCATGGCCCGCTCGTAGCGGTCGCCGTAGCTGCCTTCTTGCGGGCCGCCGAGCACGTTGACCATGACGGCGTGCGGCGCCGTCATGCCGGTGTCGCCGAGCGGGAGGTCGAGGACTGCGCGGAGGTGCTGTTCGAACTGGCTCGTCGTGGATCCGTCGATCGTCCAGTGGCCTGAGTTGTGGGGGCGCATGGCGAGCTCGTTGACGAGGATGCGCTGGTCGGTGGTTTCGAAGAGCTCGACCGCGAGCACTCCGGTGACGTCGAGGCCGAGGGCGACGGACTGGGCGATGGTCGCGGCGACGTAGCCGAGGCGGTCGTCTGCTCCTTCTGCGCCGGGCGCGGGGGCGAGGACTTCCGCGCACACGCCGTTTCGCTGCACGGTCTCGACGATGGGCCAGAGTGCGATCTCGCCGGAGGGACGGCGGGCGACGAGCTGCGCGAGCTCACGCCGGAAGTCGACTCGCTCTTCGACGAGGAGCGGCTCGCCTGCTTCGAACCAGTCGGCGCCTTCCGCGCCGGACTGCACGATGCGCACGCCCTTGCCGTCGTACCCGCCGCGTGGGGTCTTGAGGACTGCGACGCCGCCGTTGGCATCGATGAAGGTCTGCAGTTCGGCTTCGTCCTGCACTTCGGCCCACTCGGGGATGGGGATGCCGAGTTCCGCGAGCCGTCGGCGCATGAGCAGCTTGTCCTGCGCGTACTGGAGGGCGTGGGGTCCCGGCCGCACGGCGACACCGGCGTCGACCAGCCCGCGGAGGACGTCCTGCGGGACGTGCTCGTGGTCGAAGGTGACCACATCCACGCCTCGGGCGAACGCGAGCACCTCTTCGAGCACGTGCATGTCACCGACCTCGGTGACCGCCCGATCTGCGCTCTCACCGCGGCTGGCGGCGAAGACCCGCAGGTCGATATCCAGCTCGATAGCGGGCGGGAGCATCATTCGCGCGAGCTGCCCTGCTCCGATGACGCCGACGACCTGACCCATGGTTCGCTCCGTTCGAGAGTGTGCCGGCAGTCTGCTGCCGTGGAGGAGTCTGTGCGCCCGCATCGAATTCGACGTGAGGGGACTTCTCCCCGCCTTCGGTGCTGTGGCAATCTCGTGCCTGTGCTCTGACGTGTCTATACTCCGACGAGGGTCACAACTCCCCGACAGTTTATCCTGCTTGCGGCGGCATCATCCCCGCAAGTGCCCCACGATGGAGGTCGAGCGCTTGACCAATCGCTCCCACAAGCACGCAGAGCCGCATCACTCTGAGCCTGAGGATTTCGTCGGCTTCGTCGCTGCTGAGACGGCGGAGTTCGATCTTCCCGCCCAGCGCACCTCGAGGTCGCTCTGGGGCCGCGTCGCCAACGTGTTCCGACGCATTGCCGCGTCCAAGGGCATGATGGCGCAGCTCATCAACTTCGGTCTGGTCGGCGGGGTCGGCTTCATCGTCGACACGGGCCTCTTCAACGTCCTCATGCTGACCGTGCTCAATCCGAGTGAGGTCGCGCACGGTGCGCTCTGGGCGAAGGTCATCTCGACGTGCGCCGCGATCGTGACGAACTGGATCGGCAACCGCATCTGGACGTTCCGCCAGCACAAGCGCCAGGACAATTTCCGCGAGGCGATCGAGTTCTTCGGCGTCAGCCTCGTGGGGCTCGGCATCGGTCTGCTGCCGATCTGGTTCACGAACGCCGTGCTCGACAACCACTCGCTGGTGGCGTACAACATCGCGAACCTCGTGGGCATCGGCCTGGGTGCGATCTTCCGCTTCATCCTCTACCGCTTCTGGGTGTTCTCCCCGAAGCGCGTCGCCGAGATGCAGGAGAAGAACGACTCGGACGTCGCGACCAGCTGACGCCGGCCCGCGCCCCGCGCCCGACCTCTTCGGCCCTACGGCCCGCTGAGTTCCCGGATGCACGCGGCGACCGAGTTCGCGCTCGGGACGTCGACGAGTCGCAGCCGCTGCCCTGACACCGAGGTGATGACGATCGTTCCCGAGCGGAACATCGCCTGCCACAGGTTGCGCCGGACGGTGACGTCGACGATCGCGTTCATGGGGATCTCGCGGTTCTCGCTCGTCAGCGTGCCGTGGGAGAGCACGACCCGGTGCGTGGTGATCCGGTTCCGCGCCTGGAGCCACATGACGATGGGCACGATCCCGAGCAGGACGATCGCGGCGAGCGAGACGAGCAGCCAGGCGTGGCGGGCCCCGATGGTGGCCTCCTGCAGGGCACCCAGGTTGTAGCCGGCGGCGCCGAAGCCGGCGATGAGGATCAGCGAGGGCAGCAGGAGGCGGCGCCCGTGTCTGCGGACTCGCATGACCGTCCGCTCGGGCAGGCGCATCCCGAGCGGCTCGTAGTGCCGCTGCGGGCCGCTGTCCGGGTGTGCGGCGTATCCGCCGTACTGCTGGTTGCCGTGCTGCTGGCTGGGGTCGCCGTGCTGCGGGTACTGCGTGTACGCGTGGGGAGCCGCCGGCTGGGCGTACTGGTTCGGGTACTGCGCGGGCGCGGGCTGCGCCGGGTACTGCTGGTAGCCCGGCTGCGCGCTGGCGGGGGCACCGAAGATCTGGTCCCAGGACTGCTCGCTCGGGTGCGGTGGGCGGCCGCGCATCAGGCCCCGTTCTCGGGGCGCACCCGTTCGACGTCGCCCGCAGCGACGGCTCTCGTCTCACCGTTGTCACCGCGGATCACGAGGTGCCCGTCTGGTGTGAGCTCGGTGGCGAACCCGTGCAGCACCTCGCCCGAGGGGAGGGTTGCGGCGACTCGCGCCCGGAGGGTGGAGCAGACGTCGCTCAGCTCGCCGTGCGCGCCGCTCGCGACGGCGTCTCCCTGTGCCGCGCGAAGCGCGTCGAGGCGCGCGACGAACTCGGCGAGGTAGGCGGGAAGCAGTTCCGCCGGATGCGCGGAGAGCATGCCGCTGAGGGCGAGCGAGGTCGCGTGCGGGGTGGGGAGCTCGTCGGACTGCAGCGTGATGTTGACGCCGGTGCCGACGACGCAGGAGAGCTCGCCGTCACGAGTGCCGAGGACTCGGCCGAGAATGCCAGCGACCTTGTTGCCGTCGATCTGCACGTCGTTCGGCCATTTGATCTCGACGCGGGCCGCCTGCTCGTCGGGGCGGAAGCCCGGTGCGGGCGGTGAGAGCTCGAGGATCGCGCTGCGGAGGGCGAGGCCCGCGATGAGTGGCAGCCAGCCCAGGATGCGGGGAGCGGTCTCGTCGTCGGTGAGGCGCACGAGCGTCGATGCGGCGAGGCACTTGCCTCGGGGGGACACCCATTCGCGCCCGTGGCGTCCGACGCCAGCGGTCTGCGCGTAGGTGACCAGCGTGCTGAGGGCCGGGTTCTGGCTGGCCTCTCCTCCGGTGCGCTCCCAGATGTCGGCGAGCACGTCGTTGGTCGAGGTCGCCTCCGGCACGGAGATGAGGCGGAGCTCGGTGCCGGCCGCGCGCCCCCCGAGGAGGAGCTGGGTGATGGCGGGGGCGTTCACTGGGCGCCCGCGATCGCCGAGCCGATGAAGGAGAGGTAGACGAACGTCATCACGACGGAGGCGAGGACGGCGACGAACAGCGTGACGAGCGCGGTGATGGCGAGCGCCTTCGAGCGTCGCTTCTGCCAGAGGGCGACGATCGAGAGGACGAACGCGACCGCCGCGATGGAGAGCGCGAGCGCGATGTTGAGCACGGGAACGGGGATGAACGCGAGGACCAGCGACAGGACGGCGACGCCGAGCGCCCACATCCCCCAGATGCTGCGGCGCGACTCGGGAACATCGGCCGGCCGGTCTCCGCGCGCGTTCGCGTCGTACGGGGTGACGGGGGCGCTCGGCGGCAGCATGCACTGCTGCGCCTGCGCATCCGGTGCGAGCGGTACTACCTCGGCGCCCGGTCGAGGCGCGGCCTCGTTCGGTGCACCAGTGCCCTGAGTCATGCCGTCAACCTCTCAAATGTCGTGCGTCGCGCGTGTCTCGTGCACGCCGCCGGGCACTCAGGCTAACCCGTACGGGCGCATGTGAGCCGTTGCCCGGTAAAGTAGCGCGGGTGAACTCCGCACCACTTGACTCCGCAGCGTCCGGCCCGACTCCCACGAGCACGGCCGACAAGATCGCCGACCTCAGGGCCCGCCACGCGGAAGCGGTGACGCAGGCGGAGGAGGTCTCCGCGTCGAAGCAGCACGCGAAGGGCAAGAAGACCGCCCGCGAGCGCATCCTCGAGCTCCTCGACCCGGGTTCGTTCGTCGAGCTGGACGAGTACGTTCGGCACCGGACGACGGCGTTCGGCATGGATGCGCGCCGCCCGTACGGCGACGCGGTCATCACCGGCACCGGCACGATCCACGGTCGCGGAGTCGCGGTGTACTCGCAGGACTTCACGACGTTCGGCGGCTCGCTCGGCGAGGTCGCCGGCGAGAAGATCATCAAGATCATGGACCACGCCATGAAGGTGGGGGTGCCGATCATCGGCATGCTCGACTCGGGCGGGGCGCGCATCCAGGAAGGCGTCGTCGCGCTCGGCAAGTACGGCGAGATCTTCCGCCGGAACACGCAGGCCTCCGGCGTCATCCCGCAGATCTCCATCGTCATGGGTCCCGCTGCGGGTGGGGCCGTGTACTCCCCCGCGCTCACGGACTTCGTCATCATGGTCGACAAGACGAGCCACATGTTCGTGACGGGGCCCGACGTCATCAAGACGGTGACGGGCGAGGAGGTCGGCTTCGAGGAGCTGGGCGGCGCGCTCGCGCACAACCGCACCTCGGGCGTCTCCCACTACCTGGCAGCGGACGAGGACGACGCGCTCGACTACGCGCGCCAGCTCCTCTCGTTCCTCCCTGACAACAACCAGGCGGAGCTGCCGAGCTACGACATCGAGACGGAGCTCGAGGTCACAGACCTCGACAAGAAGCTCAACACCGTCATCCCCGACTCCCCGAACCAGCCGTACGACGTGAAGCAGGTCATCGAGCTCATCGTCGACGACGGCGACTTCCTCGAGGTGCAGCCGCTGTTCGCGCCGAACATCATCATCGGGTTCGCGCGCGTCGACGGCACCTCTGTCGGCATCGTCGCGAACCAGCCGAACGCCATGGCGGGCACCCTCAACATCGAGGCCGGCGAGAAGGCCTCCAGGTTCGTCCGCTTCTGCGACGCGTTCTCCATCCCGATCCTCACGCTCGTGGACGTGCCCGGCTACCTGCCAGGCACCGACCAGGAGTGGTCGGGCGTCATCCGCCGCGGCGCGAAGCTGCTCTACGCGTATGCGGAGGCGACTGTGCCGCTCGTCACCGTCATCCTGCGCAAGGCCTACGGCGGCGCGTACATCGTCATGGGGTCGAAGCAGCTCGGCGCCGACCTGAACTTCGCGTGGCCGACGGCCGAGATCGCCGTCATGGGTGGACAGGGGGCCGTGAACATCCTCTACCGCGGCGAGATCAAGCGCGCCGAGGAGGCCGGGGAGGACGTGGCCGCCGTGCGCACGCGCCTCGCGAACGAGTACACGTACAACGTGGCGTCTCCCTTCCTCGCCGCGGAGCGCGGTGAGCTCGACTCGGTCATCGAACCCGCGTCGACCCGCGTCATCGTCGCGAAGGCGTTGCGCACGCTGCGCACGAAGCGCGCTTCGCTGCCACCCAAGAAGCACGGGAACATCCCGCTGTGAGCCAGGAGCAGATTCCCTCGCACGTCGGCCTCGAGCACATCGTGCGCACGGTCAGCGGCAATCCGAGCGAGGACGAGCTCGCCGCGGCGACGCTTGTGCTCGCGTCGATGATCGAGTCCGCGCAGGACGTCGACCGACCGCGTGACATCGTCAGGCGGCGCACGACGTGGGAGCTCTCCCAGCGCGGGATGCGGGGCGGCGGCTCCGCGAGCGACCCGTTCGGCGGCTCCTACCGGAGCTGATCCCACCCGCATGCGAACCGAGCGATCGTCTGGCGGGTTCCTGTTCGCCGTCGTCGCCTTGCTTGCCGTGGTGCTGGTGTTCGCGACTCCTGCCGGTGTGCCCTCGGACGACGAGGGTGGCGCGAGTGCGGCAGAGCAGTGGAGCGCTGAGGGCGTCCGCGAGTGGTTCGAGGTCAACGTCTTCGGCACGCAGTCCCGCTTCGAACCGGTCGTCGTCGCGCCGGAGGATGCGCAGAGCTCCTCGCTGAGCTACCCGCCGCTCGTCACGGCCCCGCTCGGTCCGTGGCCGGAGGGGGACGCAGGCATCGACGCGTTCATTGCGGCATCCGGTGTTCCTGCGACCTGGGCTGCGGATGGCCAGACGGCCTGCCCTGAGGGCGCGCAGGCCTGCACGAAGCAGTCCTGGTGCGAGGGCAACGGCTGCCCGGTCGAGCCTCCGACGGCCAGCATCCATCTGCGTGCGGATGATGCGACGCTGTTCCCGACGATCACGGAGGTGGGCGCGTCGGTCCTGATCCATGAGCTGGGCCACGCGCAGCAGGCGTACGTCTTCCCGAACCCGGACGAGATGATCCGCGTGCTGGAAGAGGAAGGATATGGGCAGTTCTCCGGCTGGGACGGCAGCACCGTCCCCGCGGTCGAGGGGCACGCCGAGTGCTACACGCAGGCGCTCATCGCGAGCTCAGCGTATTTCGCGGACTGCCCGGTCGATCGGAAGGAGCGCGCCGTTGCGCTGCTTCTCGAGAAGCGGTCCTGAAGCGCCCATTTTGTCGCTACAGTGAGCGAAAACCACCGAGCCTCCAGGGGGAGAACATGGCGAAGAGCACCGTCACATCAGCACTCGCGATCGGAGCACTCGCGCTCCTCGGGTTCGGCCTCACCGGCTGCTCAGCGGCGCAGGAGATCGCGGACTCGGTCGAGAGCGAGGTCTCCGGTGGTGAGAGCGAGGTCCGCGACGACGAGACGCAGGAGGTCACCGAGTCGGGTGACCTCGACGTCTTCAAGCTCGCGATGGGCGACTGCTTCAACGACGCCGGCAGCACCATGGTCAGCGAGATCCCTGTCGTGCCGTGCTCGGAGCCGCACGACTTCGAGGTGTACTTCGAGGTCGAGATGCCCGCGGGCGAGTACCCGGGAGACGAAGCCATCAGCGCGCAGGCGGAAGCCGACTGCACGGCGCAGTTCGCGACCTTCGTGGGGCTTCCCTACGAGGAGAGCGCGCTGAACTTCAGCTACCTCACTCCCACCCAGCAGAGCTGGGATGACGCCGATGACCGCCTCATCCAGTGCATCGTCACCGACGAGGCCGCGCAGACGACGGGCAGCCTCGCCGGCGCAGCTCGCTAGGACGCTCTGGTCTCGTCGTTCGACGGAGACCGTGCGACGAACGCCGGGCGCCTCGCGGATGCGAGTGCCCGGCGTTCTTCGCGTGCGGCGACGTCGTTCGGGTCAGGCTCGCGCGAAGCGCGCGATCGTCTCGAAGTGGTGGGTGTTCGGGAAGAGGTCGTAGGCGCGCATCCACTCGAGCGCGTAGCCGTGCGCGAGCAGGAGGCCCGTGTCGCGTGCGAGGGCGACTGGATCGCAGGCGACGTAGATGAGCTGGGCTGGCGCGAAGCCGGCGATGCGGTCGACGACGTCTTTGCCTGCACCCGAGCGGGGGGGGTCGAGGATGACCGTGCCGCGGCTGATGCCTTCCCGGTCGAGGTGCGTGGCGTCACGTTCGAGGTGCACGAGGTACTGGTCGACGCGTGCGGTCACGGCGCTCGCGCCGCGCCATTCGGCGAGGTTCGCCGCGGCGTGGCGGGTGGCCGCTGCGTTCGACTCAACGGTCTCGATGAACGCGCCTGGCCCGGCTTCCTGCGCGAAGGCCGCGGCGAGGAGGCCGACGCCGCCGTAGAGGTCGAGGTTCACGGCCTCGGCGTCGACGAGTGCCGGGTCGAGCGCGTCGGCGACGGCGTTGGAGAGGGTCTCGGCGGCGAGTCGGTGCACCTGCCAGAACCCGTCTTCGTCGACCCGGTACTCGCGCCCGTTGACGACCTCGGTGACGACGCCCGGCTTGCGCCCGTGGGCGCCGTCGAGGATGGTCCGCATGCGCGTGTCGAGCTCAGCCGGCGCGACGAGTTCGATGCGCCCGGTTCCAGCGAGGCGCTCGCCGAGGGGAGCCAGCTCCTCGATGTCGCCGTGAGCGAGCGGCAGCGTCTCGGTCTCGATGACGCGGTGCGAACGCGCGGCGTATGGGCCGACGCGGCCGTCCTTGTCGACGTGCAGGGTCACGCGGGTGCGCCACCGGGTGCCACCGTTCTCGTCGTCGCCGAGCAGCGGTTCGACGACGCCCTGCCATTCGTGGCCGGCGAAGCGCGCCATGGATTCGCTGAGCACCTGCGCTTTGAGCTCCCGCTGCCGGGCGAGGCGGATGTGTCCGAGCTCGGCACCGCCAGCCCGGTCCTCCGGAGCTCGCTCGATACTCGCTTCCTGCCAGACGTGCGCCTGGCGGTCGGCGGACTCGCGCAGCACGTCGGTGGCGACGGCCCGAGCGAACGACTTCCGCACCTCGGTGATTCGCGCCAGCACTCGCTCCCCTGGCACGGCGTCGGCGACGAACACGACGCGGCCCTCGTGGCGAGCCACGAAGATGCCACCGTGCGCGATGTCGCCGACTTCGAGTTCGACCTCGTCGCCTGGGGTGATCTCCGCCGAAAGGTGCTGGGTCGTGCCGTCCTGGGTCATGCGCTCGAGCCTAGCCGGGTGCGTGCATCCCGCCCTCCGCGTGAGGGTCAGAGGCGGGCGAAGAGACCGGGGTAGGTGAGGACGAAGCCCTGCTCGTCGGTCGTGATCTCACGCTCGAAGGAGCCATCGACTGCTTGGAAGAGGTAGCGGGTGCGACTGAGGCGGCGGTACCGCTGGCGGTCGAGGAAGACGGCGAACGTCTCTGTGTCGATGTAGGCGACCTCGATCTCGCGCTGCTCACCGACCTCGAGGCCGAGCCTGCGCATCGGAAGCGTGTTGGTGAGCGGCGTCGCACGGATGTCCACATCCAGTGCCCCGCTCAACTCCGGGGCTGGACGATCGCCGACGCGCCAGTCGCCGCGGCCATTGGACGTGATGGTGAGGCTCTCCCCTGAGCGGGGACGGCGGAGGGAGACGAGCCTGGTGCGCAGCACGGGGTCCGTCTCGAGCAGGTATTCGAGCTCCGGATCCTGCGCCGGGACGGGTGCGCCGACGACGGGCGCTGAGATTCGGGAGTTCGCAGTGAGGGCTCCGACGGCGTTCTCGACGACGCTCGCCGACTCGACATGGCCGGTCGCCTCGGCCACCCAGGCGAGCGTGGCGGGGGCAGACACGGCCTCGACGCCTGGCGCATCCCACACCACCGATGAGCGGGAGAACCTGGTCTGCCTCGGCGCACGATACCGCGATTCGAGACGGGTCACCCGACGCCCCTCCCCTTGGAATCTGGGCGCTGGGCCGAACTGCGGAGCCTGATGAGCATGCGAGAGATCGTATGCAAGCGGCCTTGGCGCACTCTGGCAGGAGCTGGCGCGTTGGCTGACCGCGCCCTGACCGGCATCCCAGGGAGCTGCCTCGCGTGCCCTCCAACGCCGCGTCCTCCCACAGCCCCGGTACCCTCGCCTCATGCGCTTGTACCTCGCCTCGACGTCGCCCGCCCGTCTCATGCTGCTCCGCCAGGCGGGCATCGAGCCAGTCGTCATCCCGTCGAGTGTGGACGAGGACGCCGTGATCGAGGCCCGCCTCGCTGAGGGTCCTCTCGAGCCGAGCGACTACGTGCAGCTGCTCGCCCGAGCCAAGGCGCTCGCGGTCGCGGATGCGCCAGACCCGTCGACGGGAGCACCGCTCGACGGGCTGGTGCTCGGCGGCGACTCGATGTTCGAGATCGGTGGCCGGATGCTCGGCAAGCCCTACGAGCCGCAGGTGGCCCGCGAGCGCTGGCTCGCGCAGCGTGGCCAGACGGGCACGCTGTGGTCAGGGCACTGGCTCGTCGACCGCCGTGGTGGCTCGAGCGCTTCCGGGGACGGGGTCGGGAGCACCGCGAGCGCGAGCGTGACGTTCGCTGGCGACCTCGACGACGCCGAGATCGACGCCTACGTCGCCTCGGGCGAGCCGTTGCACGTGGCCGGCGCCTTCACGATCGACTCGCTCGGGGCGCCGTTCATCGACCGCATCGAGGGCGATCCGTCCACGGTTGTCGGGCTCTCGCTGCCCGCGCTCCGACGGCTCGTGCGCGGGTTCGGCGTCGAGTGGCCGGAGCTCTGGAACCGGGCCTGACCCTCCGCGACCCACGGGCTCGCGGCATCCCCCGAACAAGCGATCTCGCGTATTCGGACACAAAATGAGCACAGACGCTCCTCGCGTCTAGCGAATGTCGGAGGCCGGGCGTAACGTCGCGGTCGAGTCGTCAACGGTGACGCCTCACAGGGGAGGGGTCCTGCCATGTCCGCACACTCATCAGGAGCTTCTGGGCCAGCCCAGGAGATCGTCGACCAGCTCGGTGGGGCCGGGAACATCGACAATCTCACGCACTGCGCCACCCGGCTGCGATTCCAGCTTCGCGACGCATCCGGCATCGACCAGGCGGCCGTCGAAGCCATCCCCGGCGTCATGGGAGTCGTACCCCAGTCGGGTGACCGCTACCAGGTTGTCATCGGTGGCGGCGTGCAGAACGTCTACAACGACATCCAGGCGCTTCCCTCCATGTCGGGAGGCGGGGCGCCCGCTGATCCGGAGGACGCGGCGTCCATCAAGGCGGCCGCGAGGGCGAAGGGGCCTCGCGGCAAGTTCGCCTGGCTCGACAGTGTCTTCGAGTTCCTGTCCGACTCGTTCCGGCCCATCCTCGGGGCGCTGCTCGGCGCATCCCTGTTCATCACGTTCATGGCGCTCATGAGCACCCTCGGCGTCATCCCCAACTGGGCCGACCCGCGCACCGACCTGCCACCGTCGTGGCGCTTCCTGAACCTGTGCTGGCAGGCGGTGTTCGTCTTCCTCCCCCTCTACATCGCCTACAACGCGTCGAAGCGAGTCGGGGCCGACCCGTGGATCGGCTTCGCCATCATGGGCGTCGTCATGCTGCCCGGCTTCACAGGACTCAGCGACGGCATCGACCCGATCGAGGTCTTCGGCTCCGAGGTGTCGGTCGTGCCGATCTTCGGACTGCCGCTGACCGTCTTCGACTACAGCTCGCAGGTGTTCCCGCCGCTGCTCATGGCCGCGCTGCTCGGGCCCCTGTACAAGGGCTTGAAGAAGCTCATCCCCGAAGACCTCCACCTCATCTTCGTGCCGTTCCTGAGCATGCTGATCATGATCCCGCTCACTGCATTCCTGATCGGGCCCATCGGCGTCTACACGGGTGCCGGCCTCGCGAACCTGCTGCGGGCGATCAACGACTTCTCGCCGCTCATCTTCGCCATCGTCATCCCGCTCGCCTACCCGTTCATGGTGCCGCTCGGCCTGCACTGGCCCATCAACGCGATCATGCTCCTCAACATCCAGACACTCGGCTACGACTACATCCAAGGCCCGATGGGTGCTTGGAACTTCGCCTGCTTCGGCGCCACCGCGGGTGTGCTGTACCTGTCGATCCGCGAGAAGGATGCGCAGATGCGGCAGACCTCCACGGGCGCCCTCGCAGCTGGCCTCCTCGGCGGCATCTCGGAGCCGTCGCTGTACGGCATCCATCTGCGGTTCAAGCGCATCTACGGGCGGATGCTCGTCGGCTGCCTCGTGGGCGGCGTCATCATCGGCATCGGCGGCGGCGTCAAGACGAGCGCCTTCGTCTTCACCTCGCTCCTCACGATCCCGGCCTTCGACAACATCCCGCTGTACGCCACCGCGGTCGGCGCGGCGTTCTTCGTGGCGATGTTCCTGGTCATCTTCTCCGGGTACCGCAGCCCCGAGCAGCAGGCGGCCTTCGAGGCGGCCCGCGTGCCTGTGGCCGATCTCGAGACCGCGAAGAAGGGCGAGAGCACGGACGATGTCATCGCGGCGGCCGGCGCCCGCGAGGCAGAGACGCAGCCGCACACCGTCGAAGTCCTCTCCCCGCTCGACGGCGAGATCGTGGCGCTCGCCGAGGTCCCGGACGCCGTCTTCAGCCAGGGCATCATGGGCCCCGGCGCCGCCATCAAGCCGCGCGGGAACGTCGTCTACGCGCCCGGAACCGGAACGGTCGCCGTCGCGCAGGCAACCGGGCACGCGTTCGGCCTGCAGCTCGACAACGGGCTGGAGGTGCTCATCCACGTCGGCATCGACACGGTCGAACTCGACGGGAAGGGGTTCGACGTCAAGGTCAAGGCTGGTGACACGGTGACGCCGGAAACCGTGCTCGTCGAGTTCGACCGCGACGTCGTGGAGGCAGCCGGCTTCTCACTCATCACGCCGGTCATCGTGCTGAACGCGGCCGCGTTCGCGTCGGTCGAGGCGGTCGGCCTCGGGGACGGGAAGGTCGGCACCCCGATCCTCGAGGCGGTGACGAAGGTGACCGCCTCCAGCGACGTGTAGCTGGCGCCGCTCGTCTCGACCAGGGGACGGCGCGCGTCAGCCCCGCGCGGCGCGGATCTCCCTCGCTGAGACGAGCAGCGTCAGGGCGCGTGCGTCGAACGAGTGGAACTCGGCGACCTTGCGCGCAGTCGCCAGTCGCTCCTCCGGAGTCGGCCATCCGGCCGCCCCTTCCGCGAGAAGACCACGCAGCTCATCGACGGAGGAGTAGGTGCGCACGGAGCCACCGAACTCGACGGGGAACCCACCGGTGATCTGGTCGGAGACTACGGCGGCACCGGCGGCGACGGCGTCGAACAGTCGGTTGGAGACGAAACCGTGCTGCGCCATGTCGTCCCAGTGGTCGTTGAGCACGATGCGTGCACCCCGGTAGGCGCCGGGAGCGGCGGCGTTGTCGAGGTACTCGGACGTGATGTGGCGTGCGTCGATGAACTGGTCCCAGAGGTCGCCGTACACCTCGAGGTCGGCGCCAGCGGCGATGGAGTCGCGCACGATGGGCCGGAAGACGTTGCGCGAGCGCCCGACGAACAGCACTCCGGACTCGAGGTCGTCCGGCTGAGGCTCAGGCGTGAACCGGTCGGCGTTCGTGGCCTGCAGCAAGGGGCGGATCTCGCGGTCCGGGCGCGACATGACGGCAGCCCATGGCACGCTCGCGGCGAGACGCAGGTCGAAGGGCAGGTCGAGCTCTTCCTCGCTCACCCAATCCGGGTGGCTGATGATCCAGAGGATGTTGACGGCTCCGTCGACGAGCTCGGGGCGGTGGAACCCACGCAGGTGCACGGCAACATCATCCTGCACGCTCGAGTCGGGCCGGTTGCGCGTCTCCCAGCGGTCGACGTACACGGTCTGCCCGAGGCGGCGCAGGGCGGCCGCGAGGTCGTCCGCGTAGAACACGTCCCCCCAGACGTCACCCTCAGGGGAATCTGGAGCCGGCACCTTGATGGCCCACGTCAGCGAGGGCTCGTCCGCGGGCGCTCCGACGACACGCTTGGCGCGGGACAGCAGGGTTCGAAGGAGGTTCTCGGCTCGGGGGGACACCGGGTCAGCTTAACCGTCAGACGGCGTCGACCCCATCTCGGGTCATCGCGGCGCGACGACGGCTGCGCCTCGGATGAGTTCCTCCAGGGTGCGGACGCAGACAGCCGGAACCGGGAGTCCCGACTGTTCAGCGGCGACGCGGATGCGCTCCTCGATGTCAGCGTTCTCGGCGAGGTGGTCGGCGGCGACTGACTCGGCCGCGGCCTCGCGGACGAGGATGAGCTGCGCGTCGGCCGGCCAGCGGTGCGCTCGTTCGGCGACGCGCGCTGCGCCGTGGGAGCCAGCCCCCTGGAGCTTGCCGAGGAGACGCTCCGCGACCTGCTCGGCGGTCCCCTCGCCGAGCTCACCGAGCAGCACGCCGAAGTGCGTGACCTCGCCGAGGTTCAACTCGATGCTCTCGCGCAGCTCCGCGAGCGCCTGGGGGGTTGTCGCGGTGAGTTCGACGGGCATGATCGCGTCGGCATAGTCGTCGACGAGCAGCGCGAATGGCGCGACGTCGCGCCCCACGATGGCAACGGTGCTGCCGCCGCGCAGGAGGGCGTCGGCGAGGCGCCGGTCGGCCCCGTTCTCGCCGCCGGCAATGCACCAGGTCTCGTTGGTCATGATCGACTCCGTTCTCCGCGGCGCGCTCGCTCGGGCGCCTGCACCCCGAACTATACTTAGGTGCATCCTCACTATTAGAGTGAAGCTTGGCAATCTCAGGAGGTTCCCATGCAAGCAGACGCTTCACGCGACGAGCTGCTCACACAGCTGAACGACGTCCGTACCGAACTCACCCGCGGGCTTTCCGCCAGACACATGGCCCCATTCCTCGAGCTCGACATCACCGCACAGCAGCTGAAGACCGTCTTCCTCGTCACGACCGGCACCGTCACGACGATCTCGCAGGCCGCCGAGCACCTCGGGGTCGCCGTCCCCACCGCCTCCGCGAGCATCGACAAGCTCGTCGAGCTCGGCCTCCTGACCCGCACCGAAGGCAAGCCCGACCGGCGCATCCGACACCTCACCCCCACTCGCAAGGCCATTCGGCTGCACGAGCGCTTCCTCGGACTCCGGACCGACACCGACGAGTTCGCCGCTCACTTGAGCGACGAGGAGCTGCGGGGCCTCGTGCTCGGATTCGAGGGCATCCGCCGCGTGCTCCGCCAGCTGTCAGACGGAGCAGACGCGACGGACGGCGCCGGCGCGGTCGACGCCTGACCTCACTCAGGGCGCGAGCGACCGCCAGAACAGCTCGAGGGATCGGCGAGCCAGAGCCTCACGCTCCCCGCGCGGCGTGCGAGGCAGCACCCCGGCGAGCATCGAGAGCAGCAGGAGCACGTCCTCCGCGCTGATGTCGCTCCCGACCCGGCCGGCCGAGCGCTCCCGCGGGAGGGCGATGTCGAGCACCGCGAGCATGCGGTCGCGCACCGTCGAGCCGTGCGCGTCGCCGGCGTCCGTCAGGGTGAGCTGGATGAGCCCGACCGATACGAGCATCTGCTGGACGATGAGGTCGAGGAGGTCCGCGAGGCCAGCGCTCGGCGACTGCATGAGCTCCTCCAGCTCGACGATGGCGTCGCCGAACACCGCGAGCGCCAGTGCGCCCCGCGTGGGGAAGTGCCGGTAGAGGCTGCCCTGGCCGACGCCGGCCAGCCTGGCGACGGCGCTGAGCGGCGCATCCACTCCCCCCTCGGCGAAGACGACTCGCGCGGCCTCAATGAGGGCGCGGCGGTTCTCGGGCCCCGCGCTTGGTCCTCGATTGGCTTTCACTGGAGTCGACATCGGGCTAGCATAATCCGGACAGTGTTGTCCGGTTCGTTCGAGCCGGCGCTGTCACCGCCTGACTCGAGGCTCCGGCGAGCGGCGAGCGGCGGACCGAGCAGAAAGCTGGCACCCAGATGACCTCGAGCGCGAACCCCCTGACCGCCGCCAACACCATCGGCGAATGGCTCACCGATCCGACCGGCGGCGTGGTGATCCGCGAGATCCTCGCTCAGGGCGGGCAGGATGCCTCCTCCCTCGCGCCCGTCGCGGGCGTGCCCCTCTCGCAGCTCGTCGAGCTCAGCCAGGGCAAGTTCCCGCAGGAGATGGTGGATGCGATGATCGCGCGCGTCAACAGCGGCGAGGTCACCCCCGCCTCCCCCGGCGACTTCGGCCCGGTCGCCGACCTCGACGCGCCGCGCGCGCCCCGCGCCGCCGCCTGGGTCGAGGCGGTGACCGGCGGACGATTCGCCGACAAGACCATCATCGTCACGGGCGCAGGGTCCGGCATCGGCAAGGCCACCGCGTCGCGCATCGCCCGCGAAGGCGGGAGGGTCATCGCCGTCGACGTCTCCGCCGAACGCCTCGCCACCCTCGTCACCGAGCACGAGGGCGCCGACATCGTCACGCTCACGGCCGACATCACCGACGACGCGGGCGTCGCCCAGATCGTCGAGGCCGCCGGTGCGCAGGTTGACGGCCTCGCGAACATCGCCGGCATCATGGACAACATGACGCCCGTCGGCGAGGTCAGCGACGAGATCTGGAACCGCGTCTTCGCCGTGAACGTGACCGGCACGATGAAGCTCATGCGCGCCGTGATCCCGGCGATGCTCGCCGTCGGCAAGGGCGCGATCGTCAACGTGGCCTCCGAGGCCGCCCTCCGCGGGTCGGCTGCTGGCGCCGCCTACACGGCGTCGAAGCACGCCGTGGCCGGCCTCACCAAGTCGAGCGCCTTCATGTACGGCCCGAGCGGACTCCGCATCAACGCCGTCGCACCCGGCGGGGTCGCCACCAACATCGAAGCGCGCTTCGACTCCGAGCTCGGCGCGAAGCGCGTGCAGCAGGGCATGGCGATCATGCCGACGCCGACGACGGGAACCGCCCTCGCCGCATCCATCACCTTCCTGCTGAGCGACGACGGCGTCAACGTGAACGGCGTCATCCTCCCCTCGGACGGCGGCTGGTCGGCCGCGTAGGCCCGCCGCAGGGAGTGCCCGCCGCACGCACGGTGGGCACTCCCCCGCACGTAGGCTTCCCCCATGAGCAAACCCGTCACGCGCACGCGCAAGTTCTTCTGGATCGGCCTCGTCGTGATCGCGCTGGTCTTCATCGGCTCCGGCGTCTACGAGATGCTCGTCTAGCCGCATCCGTCGCCCCGACACCCCTGAACGCAGTTTCGGGATGGGTTTCGCACTTCGAGATGGGAAAGAACCCATCCGGAAGCGCGGAACCCATCCCGAAACGGTGGTGGACTACGAGGTGAGCGTGCGCTCCTCCACGTCCAGGTCGCTGACGGCCTGCTCGAACTGCGAGTTGTAGAGCCTCGCGTACGCGCCGCCCTGCTTCACGAGGTCGTCGTGCGTCCCCTGCTCGACGATGGAGCCGTGCTCCATGACGAGGATCAGGTCGGCGTCGCGGATCGTGGAGAGACGGTGCGCGATGACGAAGCTCGTGCGCCCCTGGCGGAGTGCCGCCATCGCCTGCTGCAGGAGCAGCTCCGTGCGGGTGTCAACCGAGCTCGTCGCCTCATCGAGGATGAGGACCTGCGGGTCGGAGACGAACGCGCGCGCGATGGTGATGAGCTGGCGCTCCCCCGCGGAGACGTTGGACGCGTCCTCGTCGAGCACGGTGTCGTACCCCTCCGGGAGGGAATGCACGAAGCGGTCGACGTAGCAGGCGGTCGCAGCCGCGAGCACTTCCTCGTCGGTCGCGTCCTGGCGCCCGTAGCGGATGTTCTCACGGATCGACCCGGCGAACAGCCACGGGTCCTGCAGCACCATGCCGGTGCGGCTGCGGACGTCATCTCGCCGCAGCTCGGCGATGTCCTGCCCATCCAGCAGGATGCGCCCGCCGTCGAGTTCGTAGAACCGCATGATGAGGTTCACGAGCGTCGACTTGCCAGCACCCGTCGGCCCGACGATCGCGACCGTCTGGCCAGGCTCGACCGAGAAGTTGAGGTTCTCGATGAGCTTCTGCTCGGGGGTGTACGAGAAGGTGACGTCGTCGAAGACGATCTCCCCCGCGCCGTTCGCCGGCTTGGGAGCATCCTTCGAGTCGGGCTCCTGCTCGTCCTCGTCGAGGAGCTCGAACACGCGCTCGGCCGAGGCCGTGCCCGACTGCAGCACGGCGGCCATGCCGCCGAGCTCCGCGAGGGGCTGCGTGAACTGCTGCGAGTACTGGATGAACGCCTGCACGTCGCCGAGGCGGAGGTTGCCGCCCGCGACCATGAGGCCACCGAGCACCGCGATGCCCACGTAGGACAGGTTGCCGATGAACATCATCGCCGGCATCATCACGCCCGCCCAGAACTGCGCCTTGAAGGCCGCCTGGAAGAGCTGCTCGTTGTCGACCTGGAACTGCTCACGCGCATCCTGCTCACGTCCGAAGACGCGGACGAGTGCGTGACCCGAGAAGGACTCCTCGACGCGGGCGTTGAGGCGCCCCGTCTTCTTCCACTGCTCGGCGAAGTTCCTCTGCGACTTCGGCCCGATGACACCGAAGATGACCCCCATGAGGGGCAGCGTGACGAGCGCGACGAGCGCGAGCTGCCAGGAGATGGAGAACATCATGACGAGCACGCCGACCACGGTGAGCACGCTCGTGACGACCTGCGACAGCGACTGCTGCATGGTCTGGGTGATGTTGTCGATGTCGTTCGTGACGCGGCTCAGCAGCTCGCCGCGCTGCACGCGGTCGAAGTAGCTGAGCGGCAGCGCGTTGATCTTGCGCTCGACGTCCTCGCGCAGCTTGTACATCGCCTTCATCATGATGATGTTGATGACGTAGCCCTGCAGCCACATGAGCAGCGCCGAGAAGACGTACAGCGCGAGCACGGAGAGCAGCACCATGCCGAGTCGCTCGAAGTTCACACCCTCGCCCGGGGTGATGTCCATGGCCGCGACCATGTCGGCGAACTGCGTCTGGCCGGAGTCGCGGAGCCCCGCGACGACCTGCTCCTTGGAGGCTCCCGAAGGCAGCTGGCTGGAGACGACGCCCTCGAAGATGAGGTTCGTCGCCTCACCCAGCACGCGCGGGGCGATGACCGAGAGCACGACGCCGACCGCGCCGAGGAACGACACGATGATGAGTGCCGCGCGGTAGGGGCGGAGCCTGCCGAGCAGCCTGCCGAAGCTCTGCCCGAAGTTCTTCGCCTTGCCGGGAGCCACGCTGTCCCAGTCGCCGGACGACTGACGAGCCTGTTCGGCGAGCTCGAGTTCGAGCTGCTCCTCCTCCGTCAGGACCTTCTCGACGACCTCCTTGGCCTTGCGACCGCGGCCGCGCGATGCCTTCGCATCCTGCTTCTGGTTCTCTGCGTCACGGCTCATGACTGTGCCTCCACTGCAAGCTGGGAATCCACGATCTCCTTGTACGTCGTGCAGCTCTCGAGCAGCTCGTCGTGTGTTCCGAGACCGACCATGTGACCGTCGTCGAGGACCACGATGCGGTCGGCGTCGACGATGGTCGAGATGCGCTGGGCGACC
This sequence comes from Pseudoclavibacter sp. Marseille-Q434, assembly GCF_050315415.1. Classification (NCBI taxonomy): domain Bacteria; kingdom Bacillati; phylum Actinomycetota; class Actinomycetes; order Micrococcales; family Microbacteriaceae; genus Pseudoclavibacter; species Pseudoclavibacter sp. Marseille-Q434. The sequence continues at coordinate 137,679 of NZ_JBNPQH010000002.1, forward strand.
ACGATCTTGGTGACGCCCGGCAGCTGCTCCCAGAGGGCGCGGCGCAGCCTGGCATCGGTCGTGAGGTCGAGCGCCGAGAAGGAGTCATCGAAGACGAACACCTGCGGCTCGTGCACGATCGCGCGAGCGATGGCGAGTCGCTGGCGCTGCCCGCCAGAGACGTTCGTGCCGCCCTGGGCGATGCGCGACTCGAGCTGCTTGTCCTTCTCCTGGACGAACGCCGTGGCCTGCGCGATCTCGAGCGCCTTCCAGAGGTCGTCGTCCGTCGCGGCCTCGCGGCCGTACCGGAGGTTGGAGGCGATCGTGCCGGTGAAGAGGAACGGGCGCTGCGGGACCAGGCCGATGCCGTCCCACAGGAGCTCCGCATCCGCCTGGCGCACGTCGACCCCGTTGACCTTGACGGTGCCACCCGTCGCATCGAACAGGCGCGGGATGAGCGACACGAGCGTCGTCTTGCCCGCACCCGTCGATCCGACGACGGCGACCGTCTCTCCGGGGGCGGCGCGGAACGAGATGCCGGTGAGGACAGGCTCGTCGGCGCCCGGGTACGTGAACTCGACGTCGTCGAACTCGATGACGCCGGGCTCCGGGAAGTCGGTCACCGGGTGCGCCGGCATGATGAGCGTCGACTCGGTGGCGAGCACCTCGGAGATGCGGTCGGCGCTCACCGCGGCGCGCGGGATCATGATCGTCATGAAGCTGGCCATGAGCACGCCCATGAGGATCTGCATGACGTAGGCCATGAACGCGAACAGCGTGCCGATCTCGACCGTGCCCTGGTCGACCTGGATGCCGCCGAACCAGATGACGCCGACCACGGTGATGTTCAGGACGAGCATGGCGAGCGGGAAGAGCGTGACGAAGAGGTCGCCGACGCGCTTGCCGAGCAGGAAGAGGTCGTTGTTCGCGACCTCGAAGCGCTTCTCCTCGATGGGCTCGCGCACGAACGCGCGCACGACGCGCACGCCGGTGAGCTGCTCGCGCAGGATGCGGTTGATGTTGTCGAGCTTCACCTGGAACTGGCGGAACAGCGGCACCATGCGGCTGATGATGATGCCGACCAGCAGGAGCAGCACGGGTGCCGCGACGCCGATGATCCAGGACAGGCCCACGTCCTGCTGCAGGGCCATGATGATGCCGCCGATCGCGAGCATCGGGGCTGAGACCAGCATGGTGGAGCCCATCATGGCGAGCATCTGCACCTGCTGCACGTCGTTCGTGTTGCGCGTGATGAGCGAGCCCGCGCCGAAGCGCGAGACCTCGCGCTCGGAGAAGCTGCTGACCCGGGCGAAGACGTCGGCGCGGATGTCGCGGCCGAGGGCCATGGCGGCGCGGGCGGCGAAGACCGTCGCGATGATCGAGCAGGTGATCTGGCCGAGCGAGATGGCGAGCATGACGGCGCCGGTCGACCAGATGTAGTCGGTGTCGGCGTTGGCAACGCCCTTGTCGATGATGTCGGCGTTGAGTCGCGGCAGGTACAGCGACGCGAGCGCTTGAAGGAACTGGAAGACCAGCACACCCGCGAGGAGCGGCCAGTACTTCCGTAGATAACGGGCGAGGAGCTTACCGAGCATCGATTCTCCGGAACGACGAGGCCTCTTCGACGGCGCATCCACTAACGTGGTGGATGCGCGTCACCGAAGACGCGGAGTGGACGGCAATGTGGGCGGGCCCGGAGCGGACCTGGCACGAATGACCATTGCTGGCTAGGTGCCTGGCTGGGCAAAAAACCGCAGCCCTGTAGCTAAGCACGAGGTGACATCACCTGCAATCGGCTTCCCACCCCATGGGAATGTGTTGCGACGCCAATGTCGCCCAACTGACAGCACCTCGGCGTGGTGAGAACCTCCAACCGCGCGCATCTGACAACCTTCTCCGGATAAGTTTGTCGAATCGAGCCAAATCCGGCCGCCCCGACCTCAATAGGCTTAGGAACCATGTCGCGAATCTCGAAGCTCCTCATCGCCAACCGTGGCGAAATCGCCGTACGCATCGCACGAGCTGCTCGAGACGCGGGTATCGCCTCCGTCGCCGTGTACGCAGACCAGGACCGCGACGCACCGCACGTTCGCCTCGCCGACGAGGCCTACGCGCTGCGCGGCGCGACCAGCGCCGAGACGTACCTCGTGATCGACAAGCTCCTCTCCATCGCGCGCCGCTCCGGTGCTGACGCCGTGCACCCCGGCTACGGCTTCCTGGCCGAGAACGCCGACTTCGCTCGCGCCGTCATCGGCCAGGGCCTCACCTGGATCGGCCCCTCCCCGGAGGCCATCGAGGCGCTCGGCGACAAGGTCACCGCCCGCCACGTCGCCGAGAAGGTCGGCGCACCGCTCGCCCCAGGGACGCTCAACCCCGTCGAGGGTCCGGACGAGGTGCTCGCCTTCATCGACACGCACGGTCTGCCCGTCGCCATCAAGGCCGCGTTCGGCGGCGGCGGACGCGGACTCAAGGTCGCCCGTGAGCGCGAGGAGGTCGCCGAGCTCTTCGAATCGGCCACCCGCGAGGCCATCACGGCCTTCGGCCGCGGCGAGTGCTTCGTCGAGAAGTACCTCGACAAGCCGCGCCACGTCGAGACGCAGTGCCTCGCCGACGCCTACGGCAACGTGGTCGTCGTCTCGACCCGTGACTGCTCGCTGCAGCGCCGCCACCAGAAGCTCGTCGAAGAGGCCCCCGCACCCTTCATCACGGCCGAGCAGGAAGCTGAGATGCGTCGCGCCTCGAAAGCCATCCTCAAGGAGGTCGGTTACGTCGGCGCGGGCACCTGCGAGTTCCTCCTCGCCGCCGACGGCACCGTCGCGTTCCTCGAGGTCAACACGCGCCTCCAGGTCGAGCACCCCGTCTCCGAAGAGGTCACGGGCATCGACCTCGTGCGCGAGCAGTTCCGCATCGCGCAGGGCGAGGCCCTCGGCTACGACGACCCCCAGGTGAGCGGCCACTCCTTCGAGTTCCGCATCAACGGCGAGGACCCGGGCCGCGGCTTCTTCCCCGCTCCCGGAACCATCACGACCTTCCGTGTGCCTGGCGGCCCCGGCGTTCGCGTGGACTCGGGTGTCCGCGAGGGCGACATCGTCTCCGGCGCCTTCGACTCGCTGCTCGCGAAGCTCATCGTCACGGGCGCCACCCGCGAGGAAGCGCTCGAGCGCTCACGCCGCGCTCTCGAGGACTTCGAGCTCAACGGCATGCCGACGGTGCTCCCGTTCCACCGCTCCGTGGTGCGCGACCCCGCGTTCACGGCCGAGAACGGCGAGTTCGGCGTGTACACGAGCTGGATCGAGACCGAGTACAACAACACCCTCGAGCCGTGGGGCGGCGAGGCCGGTGACGTCAACGAGCCCATCGCTCGGCGCAACGTCGTCGTCGAGGTCAACGACAAGCGCCTCGAGGTGTCCCTCCCCGAGCGCCTGCTTGCCGTGACGGGTGCCGGCCACGGCGGCGCAGGCCGCACCATGGCGGGCCACGCGCCGAAGCGTCGCACGCACACCAACGTCGAGACGCATTCGAGCGGAGACATCACCGCCCCCATGCAGGCGACGATCGTGAAGTTCGCCGTGGCAGAGGGCCAGAAGGTCGTCAAGGGCGACCTGCTGGTCGTGCTCGAGGCCATGAAGATGGAACAGCCCATCCAGGCTCCGCGCGACGGCGTCGTCGCGGCCATCACCGGCACGGCGGGTGAGACCGTCTCGAGCGGCACGAAGCTGCTCGAGCTCGCCGACGCCGAGTAGCCTCGACAGGTGCCCGACGCCTTCCTGCTGACCCCCGCTCTGCTCTCGCCTCCGCTCGACGCCACGCTCGCCGCGTCCGACCCGAGCTGGCTCGAGTCGTTCACGGGGCTCGAGGGGTTCAACGGGTGGCTGCTGGCGCTCGTCATCGCCGGCGGCTTCGCAGCCGGCTGGGTGGATGCGGTGGTCGGGGGCGGCGGGCTCATCCAGCTCACGATGCTCCTCACGCTGCCCGGCGTCACGCCCGTGCAGGCGCTCGCGACGAACAAGCTCGGTAGCATCGCCGGCACCACGACCAGCTCCATCACCTACTTCCGGCGCGTGAAGCCCGACCTCCGCACGGCTCTGCCCATGGCGGCGATCGCGCTCTTCGGCGCGTACGGCGGCGCGATCCTCGCGTCCAGCATCCCGGCCGCCGCGTTCAAGCCGATCATCGCCGTCGCGATCCTCGGCATCGGCATCTTCACGGCCTTCAAGCCGAGCGTCGGGCAGCTCGACAAGCTCAAGTACGAGGGCCGCAAGCACCACGTCGTCGCGGGCCTCATCGGCTTCGCGATCGGCGTCTACGACGGCGTGCTCGGGCCGGGCACCGGCTCGTTCCTCGTCATCGCCCTCGTGTCGCTGCTCGGCTACTCGTTCCTGCAGGCCAGCGCGAAGGCGAAGATCGTGAACCTCGGCACCAACCTCGGCGCGCTGCTCTTCTTCGCACCACAGGGATACGTGCTGTGGGGCCTCGGCGCCATCCTGGCAGTCTCGAACGTCGCCGGCGGCTACATCGGCGCGCGCACCGCCATCCGCGGCGGCAGCAAGCTCATCCGCTGGGTCTTCCTCATCGTCGTGAGCGTGCTCTTCATCAAGCTCGCCATCGACATCTGGAACGAGTACTTCGGCGGCTGAGCGCACCGCGATCCGCAGAGGGGGATGCTGCGGATCGTCGGCCTCCGTGCGGGCCCGACTACTCGGTCTTGATGACCGATATCTCGAACTCCAACGTGATGCGCTCCGACACCAGCACCCCGCCGGAGTCCAGCGGCATGTTCCATTCGAGTCCGAAGTCGCGCCGCCGCAATCGGCGGCTCCCCTCGAAGCCCGCTCGGAGCACGCCGAACGCATCCGTCTCGACCCCGACCAACGAGATCGGCACCATGACCTCCTGGGTGACGTCGCGGATCGTGAGATCTCCGGTCACGGCGTACGAGCCCTCGTCGATCTCCTCGACCTTCCTGCTGACGAACGTGATGTCCGGCCAGCGATCCACGTCGAAGAAGTCCGCGCTGCGCAGATGCTCGTCACGCTTCGCGTTCCGGGTGTCGACGCTCGACGCTCTCACCGTCAGCGTGGCCTCGGACCTCGAAGGGTCGTCGACGTCGACCAGAAGCTCGCCCTCGACGTCATTGAACGCCCCTCGCACCGTCGTGATCATGGCGTGACGCGCCGAGAACCCGATACGGGTGTGCTCCGGGTCGAACGCCCATACTCCATTCACTTGCTCGACATCGATCATCGCTCCCCAATCGTGGATTTCCCCAGCCACGCACCCGCCAGAAGCAGGAAGACGCGGAACCACGCACAACGCGCAACCAATCGGCACGATACCTGCGCTTGACGGGACTCCCCGCCAAAACGCTGGCGGCGGGCGAAAAGGAGAATGCGGATTAGCAGCGAGCGCCCGCAGAGGCCGCCTAGCTCTTCGTCTGCTCCGAGTAGGGCACGTGCATGGCGTGCGCCGCATCCGAGATGCTGCTCGCGAGCGACGGGTAGACGGCCCACGCGCGCGCAACCTGGTCGACCGTGAGGCGCTGCTCGATCGCGATCGACAATGGCAGCACGAGCTCTGAGGCGCGCGGCGCGACGATGACGCCGCCGATGACCGTGCCGAGATCGTTGCCCGCGATGAGCTTCACGAAGCCGTCGCGGACACCCTGCATCTTGGCACGCGGGTTCTCGCTCAGCGGCAGCTTGTAGACGCGCCCCTCCCGGGTGCCGTCCTCGATCGAGCGCTGCTGCCAGCCGACGGTCGCGATCTCCGGGTACGTGAAGATGTTCGACGCCACGTTGCGGAGGTTGATGGGACGCACCTCGTCACCGAGCGCGTGGAAGACCGCCGTGCGCCCCTGCGTGGACGCGACGGACGCGAGCGGGAAGAACTCCGTGCAGTCGCCCGCCGCGTAGATGTTCGGCACAGAGGTGCGGGCGACGCGGTTGACGCGGATGTGGCCGGAGGGCGTGACCTCGACGCCGGCGCCTTCCAGGCCGATGCCCGAAGTGTTCGGGATGGAGCCGACCGCGATGAGGCAGTGCGAGCCGCGCACCTCTCGCCCGTCGTCGAGCGTCGCCACGACCTCGTCGCCGTCGCGGACGACGGTCGCCGCGCGGGACTTGGACAGAACCGTCATGCCGCCCCGCTTGAAGACGTCCTCGATCACGTCAGCCGCATCCGCGTCCTCGTTGGGAAGCACGCGGTCGCGGCTCGAGACGAGCGTGACCTTCGCGCCCAACGCCGAGTAGGCAGAGGCGAACTCGGCCCCCGTGACGCCGGATCCGACGACGATGAGATGGCTCGGCATCTCCTTGAGGTTGTACAGCTGAGTCCAGGTGAGGATGCGCTCGCCGTCCGGCTTGCACGAGTCGAGGGTGCGCGGGCGAGCACCCACCGAGATGACGGCAGAGTCGAACTCGATGCGATCGAAGTCCTGCCCACCGGAGCCCGTGCCCACCGTGACCGCCGAGTTGCCGTCGAGCTTGCCCTCGCCCTGGATGACGTTGACGCCCGCCGCCTCGAGGGTGCGCTGCATGTCATCCGACTGGTTCTGAGCGAGACGCAGCAGACGCTTGTTGAGCTTCGAGAGGTTCACCGCCACCTCCGGCTTCAGCGGCTTGCCGCTGTCACCCTTCGCGAAGAACTGCACGCCCAGCTCGCCGGACTCGCGGATCGCCGTCGCAGCCTCCGCACTCGCGATGAGGGTCTTCGACGGAACGACGTCGGTGAGGACTGCGGAGCCGCCGACGCCGACGCGCTCGACGAGAGTGACTTCCGCGCCGAGGCGGGCGGCCGACAATGCGGCTTCGTACCCGCCTGGCCCCCCGCCGACGACGACGATGCGATGCTTGCGATCAAAAGGCGTGGCCATGAGCCCATTCTGCTCCTCCCGCATGAACCCGCCAAACCGGGCCGGTATCCGAGCCGTTTCCGGGCACGCGCGGAGTTCATCAGCCCTTGCTCCCCGTTCGCCGCGCCACGGTCGCTACGCTGGTGAGCATGTCTACGCACGAAGCAGCCTCGATCGACGACCCAGCCACCTCACCCTTCGAGTTCGCGCAGGCAGCTGCCGCGGTCATCGCCGAGAAGACGGGTGTCGAACGCCACGACATCGCGCTCACGCTCGGCAGCGGATGGGGCCAGACCGCCGACCTGCTCGGTGAGACGATCGCGACCATCCCGGCCGACGAGGTGCCCGGGTTCGCGAAGTCCGACATCCCCGGTCACTCCGGGACCCTCCGCTCCATCCGCCTCGCGAATGGCAAGCACGCGCTGGTCATCGCCGCGCGCACCCACTACTACGAAGGCAAGGGAGTGCGCCGGGTCGTGCACTCCGTGCGGACCGCCGCCGCCACCGGCGCCTCCGTCATGATCCTCACGAACGGCGCAGGCGGGGTGCGGCCCGAGTGGGGCCCCGGCACGCCGGTGCTGATCTCGGACCACATCAACCTCACGGCCGACTCCCCCCTCGAGGGCGCGACCTTCATCGACCTCACCGACCTGTACTCCGCACGCCTCCGCGAGCTGGCGCTCACGGTGCGCGAACTCGATGAGGGCGTCTACGTGCAGTTCCGCGGCCCGCACTACGAGACACCCGCCGAAGTGAAGATGGCGCGCACGATCGGCGGCGACATCGTCGGCATGTCGACCGCGCTCGAGGCGATCGCCGCACGCGAGGCGGGTATGGAGGTCCTCGGCATGTCGCTCATCACGAACCCCGCCGCCGGCGTCTCGCCGAACCCACTCAGCCACACCGAGGTGCTCGAGGCGGGCAAGGCGGCAGAAGCCGACCTCGCCGAGCTGCTGTCGCAGATCGTGGTGAAGCTCTGATGAGCGGCCTCGCACGCCAACTCCAGGTCGCCCTGCGACACAACGCGATCGCGTGGCGCGACCAGGACCCCGACGAGGTCACGCGCGCCGAGCTGCAGCAGCTGCTCGACGCCGCAGGCGACGTCTCGCCCGAGCTCACCGCCATCGAAGACACCGACACGAGCGAGCGCGCGATCGCCTGGCGCGACCTGCACGACCGGTTCTCGGCACGTCTGGCCTTCGGGACCGCAGGTCTCCGCGGCAGGCTCGGAGCCGGACCCAACCGCATGAACCGGGTGCTCGTCGCCCAGGCCGCGCGTGGCTTCGCCGACTTCCTGCTCGCGCGCGAGGAGTCGCCATCCATCGTGATCGGCTACGACGCCCGCAACAACTCGAAGCGGTTCGCCGAGGACACCGCCGAGATCATGCAGGCCGCAGGCGTGGCCGCGACGATCCTGCCGAGGCAGCTGCCGACGCCCGTGCTGGCCTTCGCGGTCCGCCGACTCGCCGCATCCGCTGGCGTCATGGTCACCGCCTCGCACAACCCGAAGTGGGACAACGGCTACAAGGTCTACCTCGGCGGCGCCGATGACGGTTCGCAGATCGTCGCACCCGTCGACGCCCAGATCGCCGCGGCCATCGGCGCCGTCGCGGCCGGCACAACCGTGCCCGAGATCCCGCGCTCGACCGACTACGCCACGGCAGACGAGTCCATCGTCAGCGAGTACGTGTCGGCGACCGCTGCGCTGCTGCGCGGAACACCGAGCGATGTCCGCTTCGTCTACACGCCCCTGCACGGCGTCGGATGGGAGACCTTCCGCGCCGTCATCGCCGAGCTCGGCATCGCCGAACCGGTGGTCGTCGCGCAGCAGGTCGAGCCGGACGGAGCCTTCCCAACCCTCGACTTCCCGAATCCCGAAGAGCCCGGCGCCCTCGACCTCGCCTACGAGACGGCGGATGCGGCCGGCATCGACCTCGTCATCGCCCACGACCCCGACGCCGACCGTCTTGCGGTCGCAGTGAAGGACGCAGCCGGGTGGCGCCGATTCGGCGGCAACGACATCGGCAAGATCCTCGGCTGGCGCGCCGCCGAGCAGGCGAAGGCGGACGGGGTGCACGGCACGCTCGCGACCTCCGTCGTCTCCGCCCCGGCGCTCGGGCGCATCGCGCACGAGTACGGGCTCGACTACGCCGAGACCCCCACCGGGTTCAAGTGGATCTCGCGCGCCCCGAACATCCTCTACGGGTACGAGGAGGCCCTCGGCTACCTCGTCAACCCCGAGACCGTGCATGACAAGGACGGCATCTCGGCGTCCGTCGCGATCCTCGAGCTCATCATCGGCCTGCAGGCCGAGGGACGCTCGCTCATCGATCACGACGACGCGTTCGCCGAGCGGTTCGGCACGTTCGTGTCGACACAGGTGTCGGTGCGCTTCGACGACATCACCGAGATCCCACGCGTCATGGCCGTGCTGCGCAGCCACACCCCGAGCGAGGTCAGCGGTGTCGAGGTGGTCGAGACCGGCGACCTGTCCGGCGACGAGGTGCCCATCGACCTGCTCCGCTACCAGCTCGCCGACGGCACCCGCGTCATGGTGCGCCCGTCGGGCACCGAACCCAAGATCAAGGTCTACGTCGACGCTTCGAGCGAGGAAGGCTCGCCCGCGGAACGAGCGGCCGACGCCGAATCGAAGGCAGCTCGCGCCGGCGAAGCCCTGCGAATCACCCTCACCACCGCGTAGACACCGCAGCGCACGTATCGGGAGCCCCTCGGGTTGGAGATCCTTCCATCCCGAGGGGCTCCCGTCGTTCTTGCGCCGCTGTGCCTCGCCCTCGAACCTTCCGGCCGTATCCCGCGCCTCGCATCCACTTCGGGATGGGAACCTCGCACTCTTGCGGGAAACTTCCCACAACGAAGCGAGGTTCCCATCCCGAAACCGCGGGCGTGGCCCGACGCGAGCTTCCCGACCCGAGGCGACCTTCCCGGCCCGGCGCTACCTGCCCGCCCGACAGCATCGTTTCGGGATGGGTTCCACGCTTCGAGATGGGTTGCAACCCATCCGCGTGCGCGAAACCCATCCCGAATACGCACCGAGCAGAGTGCGGTCACGCACATCCACGCTCGCAGCACCAACCCCAGACTTCGGGATGGGAACCTCGCAGTCTTGCGGGAAACTTCCCGCAACGAAGCGACTTTGCCATCCCGAAACTCCGGGCGAGGCCCGAGTCGACCTTCCTGGCCCGATAGCATCGTTTCGGGATGGGTTTGACGCGCGCAGATGGGTTGCAACCCATCCGCGTGCGCGAAAGCCATCCCGAGTCCGGAGAGGCGAACGGATGCGGCGTGTCAGGAGGCGTGGGCGAGTTCGCGCTGCAGCAGCGAGCGCTTCACGTCGACACCCCATGCGAAGCCGCCGAGGGTGCCGTCTGAGCGCAGGACACGGTGGCACGGCACGAACAGCGCCGGCGCGTTGCTGGCGCAGATGCTCGCTGCCGCCCGCACGGCCGTCGGACGACCGAGGGCTGTCGCGAACTCCGTGTAGGTGAGCGGATGCCCGGCCACGATGTCCCGCAGGCCGCGCCAGCCCTGCATCCGGAACTCCGCGCCGAACTGGGCGACGGGAACGTCATCGATGGCGTCGAGCTGCCCCTCGTAGTACGCCCGGACGGCGTCGGATGCGGCACTGCATCCGCGGGTGAGGACCGTCGGCCTGGCCTTCGGCGTGATGCGGGCCACGACGAGCTGTTCGTCGTCGCTCCACCCGGACGAGAGGACCGCGCCGTCGCTCTCGCGGGTGATGATCGTGAATGGGCCGTCCGGCGTGCCGAACGTCTCGATGACGGCCTGCTGCTCAGCATTGGATGCCGGCGCGACGTCGCTGGCGTGTGTGCGGCCTGCCGCCGTCGCTTGTGGGTTCTCCTGTGTGCTCATGCTGGTTGCTCCGTGCTGTGAGGTTGAGGTGCGGTCTGGGGTGCGGCGGCGGAAGCCGCGGGCAGTTGCTCGGCGGTCTCAGTCCTGTTGGTCTTCTTGGCGACGGCCCGCGCTCTGGGCGGTGCCGCTCCCCAGAGGTGGAGCGAGAGGTAGCTGCGCCACGGCCTGAACTGCTCTGCTATCGAGGTGAGGTCTTTCGGTTCCGATGGGAGGCCGAGGGCTCTTGCTCCGCTGCGCAGGGCGACGTCACCGGTGAGCAGCACGTCAGGGTTTCCGAGCACGCGCATGCTCACGTATCCGGCGGTCCAGTCGCCGATGCCTCGAAACGCGGTCAGCGCGGAGTGCTGTTCTGCGACGTCGTCGCCGTGCGAGAGACGTAGCTGTCCGCCGGCGATCGCCTCGGCGACGTTTGTGATCGTCGCTGAGCGCGCGCGGGGGCCGGCGAACGACTCCTCACCGAGCTCCGCGATGGCGGATGCGCTCGGGAAGAGCCGAGTCACGCGGCGACCCGGGACCTGCCCGGTCGCGGCGGCGGCGGTAGCGCTACCCGCCGCGTCCATCTCGTCCGGTCGGCGATCGTCGCCATCCGGCACCAGCGCCGCGCCCGCTCGCGCCGTCAGGCGGCTGAGCGCTGTGCGGGCCGCGGAGACGGTGATCTGCTGTCCGATGATCGCGCGGAACAGCATCTCGTCGGGGTCCACCGCTCCGGGAAGGCGCCTGCCGGGGCGCAGGCGCACGCGCTCCGCGATGCCGGGATGCACGGAGAGGGCCGCGTCGATCGCGGCCGGGTCGGCGTCCAGGTCGAAGAGACGGCGCACGCGGGTGACAAGCGTCTGCAGGTCGCTGAGGTCGGTCAGCTGAGCCCGGAGGCGGAGCGACGAGGGCTGCGAGCCCCCCGCATCCACGCTGAACCATGCTGGTCCGCCTGGCAGCAGGAGACTGCGCTCGTAGCTGTGCCCCGTCGCGATCTCCACGCCGTCGATGGCGCGCTCCCCCAGCCAGGTGAAGACACCGGCGGCGTCGTACGGTTCGCGGTAGGCGAGCGCAAGGGTCAGCGGGACCCCACCGGCACCGAGAGCCGGGCCGCCCTCCTCGACACGGCCGCTGCCTGCTCGCATCCTCGCTGATCGGCCCCGTGAGGCGTCCCGCACCTGCGTGGGCGTCAGCTGGAAGACCTCCTGCACGGTCTCGTTGAACTGCCGGACGCTCGCGAACCCGGCCGCGAAGGCCACGTCGGCGAGGGGGAGGTCGGTGGCGCCGAGCAGGGTCGCCGCGGTCCTCGCCCGCTGTGCGCGGGCGAGGGACAAGGGCCCCGCGCCGAGCTCGGCTGCGAGCACACGACCCAGGTGGCGAGCGGAGTAGCCGAGCCGCGCAGCCAGGCCGGGGACGCCCTCCCGCTCGACGACGCCGTCGGCGATGAGGCGCATCGCGCGAGCTGCGACATCGCCACGCAGGTTCCAGGCGGGGTCGCCGGGAGCCGCATCCGGCAGGCAGCGCTTGCACGCCCGGTAGCCGGCCTCGTGTGCCGCGGCGCTGGTCGCGTAGAACGTGACGTTCTCCCGGTGCGGCGTGCGCGCGGGGCAGCTCGGTCGGCAGTAGATGCCGGTCGAGCCGACGGCCGTGATGAACTGGCCGTCGAAGCGGCGGTCCTTGGCGAGGATCGCTCGGTACCGGTCGTCTCCGGTCAGGTTGGTGCTTGCCATGCGATGAGTCTGGCAGGTTCAGACCGCGTCCACTCGCGGGAATCGGACACGACGGTGGGCGATCGGTGGCGACCGGGCACGGTCCACGTCGGGGACCTCGCAGCGGACGGCGGGCGCCCGCAGCGCAGGTGTCAGGCGATGGCGAGCCCGGCAGCCACGAGGCGCGGCTTGAGCAGCTCGACAAGCGACTCGGGCGACGCGGCGGCGACGAGCTCGCCGAGGACGACCTCGTTGTCGAAGACCTTCGCGAGCGCGGCGATGAGCTGCAGGTGCTCGGATGCGCTCGTCGCGGTCATGCCGACGACGACCCTCACCGGGTCGTAGCGCGCATGTCCGAAGCCGACGCCTTCTGGGTAGGTGATGACGGCGAGACCGTTCTGGATGGTCTCCTCGCCGGGTCGCGCGTGCACGAGCGCGACCCCTGGGCCGACGACGACGTACGGACCGAAGCGCTCGATGACACGCACCATGTTGCTCGTGTACCCGCGCTTCGCGAATCCACGCTCGGCCAGCAGCTCGCCCATCTGGCCGACGGCCTGGCGCCAGTCGAGGGCGTGTGCTGCGAGCCGCACACTGGTGGGGTCGAACTGCAGCTCAGGCGTCTCCTGCGCGCTCATGCTCCTGCCTCGTCGAACCCTTCGCTCACGATCTCCGCCAGCTCTTCGCGGTCTTCGATCGGCAAGAAGGCGCCTTCTGCGGCGTTCAGCTGGAAGGTCTCCAGATCTGCCAGGTCGTAGTCGAAGGTGTCCGCGAGCAGCGTCAGCTCTCGAGAGATGCTCGTCGCGCTCATGAGGCGGTTGTCGGTGTTGACGGTCACCGTGAACCCGAGCTGGTAGAGCAGGTCGAATGGGTGGTCTTCGATGCTCTCACCCCACGCGGCGATGGCACCGGTCTGCAGGTTCGAGGATGGGCTGAGCTCGAGGGGGATGCGGCGGTCGCGCACCCACTGCGCGAGTCGCCCGAGCGACACGTACGTGCCGTCCTCGTCTTCGCCTTCGAGGTCGATGTCTTCCGCGATGCGCACACCGTGGCCGAGACGCAGGGCGTGCGCGTCGAAGATGGCGCTCTCGATGGAGTCGAGTCCGGCGGCCTCGCCGGCGTGCACCGTCGCGGGGAAGCGCTCCGACATGAGGTAGTCGAAGGCCTCCTGCAGGTTCGTGGGCGGGAAGCCGTCTTCAGGGCCGGCGATGTCGAAGCCGACGACACCCTGTTCGCGGTGGCGGACGGCGAGCTTTGCGATCTCGAGGCCGTTGCCCGCGTGGCGCATCGCGCTGACCAGCTGGCCGATGCGGATGCGCTTGCCGTGCGAGCGCACGTCGTCGATGCCCTCGTTGATGCCTGCCTGCACCGCGTTGACCGCGTCGTCCAAGCTCAGGCCGCGCTTGAGATGCTGTTCGGGAGCCCAGCGGACTTCGCCGTAGACGACGCCGTCGGCGCCGAGGTCGTTGACGAAGTCTCGGGCGACGCGGCGAAGGCCGTGCGCGGTCTGCATGACGGCCGTGGTCACGTCGAAGGTCTTCAGGTACTCGACGAGCGAGCCGGAGTCGGACTGGTCGGCGAACCAGTTCGAGAGCTCCGGTGCGTTCGTTGCGGGGAGTTCGAGGCCGATCTCGTCGGCCAGCTCGATGATCGTCTGAGCACGCAGGCCGCCGTCGAGGTGGTCATGCAGCGACACCTTGGGCAGCGTACGGATGTTGGTGCCGTCTCGCAGCGTGAAATCGCCCTCGTCGTATGGCGCGGAGCTCTGCACAGACACGGTGTTCCCCTTCGAATGTGGCCGCGATCCAGAAAATGCGGCCGTCCAGAGCCATGATTCTATCTGGCGGAGGCAACCGGCGCGCGACCTGGCGTGGCGGTGTGGAGAAGGTTTCCCTTCTCCACACCGCGAGCCCGACTACTCCGCGCCGACGCGGCCAGCGATGAGCGGACCGCCGGTGAGGATCTCCGAGCCGGCGTCGCCGATCTCGTACGCCCCCTCGAGCGCCTCGAGGGCACGCGGGAAGCGGGCGGCATCCTCGGCCGAGAGCGTGAAGAGCACGTCCCCCTTCTTCACGGCATCGCCCGGCTTCGCGGCGAGGTCGATGCCTGCCGAGTGGATGACCGGGTCCTGCTTGCGCGCGCGTCCGGCTCCCAGGCGCCAGGCCGCGATGCCGAACGGCAGCGCTTCCTGGCGGACGAGCACACCGTCGCGGTCGGCGCGGACGTCGTGCGTCTCGCGCGCGACGGGCAGCGCCCCATCCGGGTCGCCGTCCTGCGCCGAGACCCACCGGCGCCACACATCCATCGCCGCGCCGTTCTTCAGCGCACCTTCGACGTCGGCGTCCGGCTGCCCCGCGAGGCGGAGCATCTCGCGAGCCAGCTCGACCGTGAGCTCGACGACGTCGGCGGGGCCGCCGCCGGCGAGCACCTCGACCGATTCGCGCACCTCGTTGGCGTTGCCGATCGCGAGCCCGAGCGGGACGTTCATGTTCGTGAGCAGCGCCGAGGTGCGCACACCGGCATCCTCGCCGAGCGCGACCATCGTCTCGGCGAGCGCACGCGAACGCTCGATGTCGCCCATGAAGGAGCCGGAGCCGAACTTCACGTCGAGCACCAGCGAATCGGTGCCCTCGGCGATCTTCTTCGACATGATGCTCGAGGCGATGAGCGGGATGCACTCGACGGTTCCCGTGATGTCGCGGAGCGCGTAGAGCTTCTTGTCGGCTGGAGCCAGGCCTGCACCGGCTGCGCAGATGACGCCGCCGATCTCCTGCAGGAGGGTGAACATCTCCTCGTTGGAGAGCTCGGCACGCCAGCCGGGGATGGCCTCGAGCTTGTCGAGGGTGCCACCCGTGTGGCCGAGTCCGCGGCCCGAGAGCTGCGGCACGGCGACGCCGAAGGAGGCGACGAGCGGCATGAGCGGGAGCGTGATCTTGTCGCCGACACCCCCCGTGGAGTGCTTGTCGACCGTGACCTTGCCGAGCCCGTCGAAGTTCATCCGCTCACCCGACGCGATCATGGCGAGCGTCATGTCGCGGATCTCGGTGCGCTCCATGCCGTTGAGGAAGATGGCCATCGCCATCGCCGCCATCTGCTCGTCACCCACGTAGCCGTTGGCGTAGCGCGAGATGAGCCAGTCGATCTCGGGCGTCGACAGCAGACGACCGTCGCGCTTCGCCTTGATGAGGTCGACGGCGTCGAACGCCTCGACTGCGGACTGGGCGGGGGTGGAGCTCATTTGATCCCTTCGAGATCTCTGGGGCCGAACGCGTCCGGCAGTACCTGGTCGATGGTGCGGATGCCCGAGACGGTGTCGAGGAGCATCCCCGGTGCCGAGAACTCGTACAGCAGCTGGCGGCAGCGGCCGCACGGCATGATGACGTCGCCGTCGCCGTTGCAGCATGTGAAGGCGACGAGCTTGCCGCCGCCGCTCGCCTGGAGTGCCGAGACGAGTCCGCACTCAGCGCAGAGGCCGACCCCGTAGCTCGCGTTCTCGACGTTGCAGCCGACGACGATGCGACCGTCGTCGACGAGCGCGGCCGCGCCGACGGAGTAGTTCGAGTAGGGCGCGTACGCCTTCGTCATGATGTCGCGCGCAGCCTCGCGGAGGGTCGCCCATTCGGGCTCGAGCGCTTCGGTTCCTGTTGCCGTCATGGCTGCACCTATGCCTTCACGTAGGGTTTGCCCGCCGCGGCGGGGCCTCGGGACTGGCCGACGAAACCGGCCACGGCGAGGATCGTCACGATGTACGGGATCATCGCCATGAACTCGGGCGGGATGTTCGCCCCGACCTGGCTCACGAGGGTCTTGAGGTTCGAGGCGAAGCCGAACAGCAGCGCGGCGAGGGTCGCGTAGACCGGGTGCCAGCGGCCGAAGATGAGGGCGGCGAGGGCGATGTAGCCCTGGCCACTCGTCATCTCCTGGCTGAACGAGCCGACGCTGCCGAGCGTGAAGAAGCTGCCGCCCGCGCCGGCGATGGCGCCGGAGAGCAGGACGTTCCAGAAACGCGTCTTGTTGACCTTGATGCCAACCGTGTCGGCCGCCTTCGGGTGCTCGCCGACGGCGCGGAGACGCAGTCCCCAGCGGGTCTTGAAGAGCGCGAAGGTGAGGACGGGCACCGTGATGAACATCAGGTACACGATGAACGTGTTGTCGAACAGCAGCGGCCCGATCACGGGGATGTCGCTCAGCAGCGGGATCGCGAAGCGCGGGTACTTCTCGTTCTGCGCGATGGTGTTGAGGAACCCGCTGTCGCGCGTCATGACGCCCGAGTAGAGGAAGTTCGTCAGTCCGATCACGAGCATGTTGATGACGACACCGACGACGACCTGCTCGACCAGGTAGCGGATCGAGAAGACGGCGAGGATGAGCGAGACGAGCATGCCGGCGAGGATCGCGCCGAGGAGGCCGAGGAACGGGTTGCCCGTCATCGAGCCGATCAGCGCTGAGGTGAAGGCGCCGGCGAGGAGCTGGCCTTCGATGGCGATGTTCACGACGCCGACGCGCTCGGAGACGAGGCCGGCCATCGAGCCGAAGATGAGCGGGGTCGAGATCGCGAGCGTTCCCGTGAGCAGCCAGGTGAGCGGCACGTTGGCGTTCGCGCCGATGAAGACGATGAGCGCCCACACCCAGAGGATGCCGAAGACGACCATGACCCACATGGGCAGCTTCGCCCCTGCGGCCGTGCGGAGGAAGGCGACGACGGTGATGCCGGCGAGGATCACGCCGATCACGAGGTTCGTGACCATGGTCGGGAGGACCAGCGGGTCGAACTTGATGGGCACGCCGTCCGAGTTCAGGTCGATCGTGCTCGAGGCACCGGCAGGTGCGAGAAGCCCGAAGACCACGAGCACGAGTGCACTGAAGAAGGCGTACGCGATGGGGGCCTTCCAGCTGCGCGTCGTGCGGACCTCAGCCTTGGTGCTCGCGCCCACCGGGATCTGCTCCTCGGTGCTCGGCGTCACTGCGGTCATGCGTTCACCTCGTTCTTCGTGCCGTTGCTGCCCTTGCCTGTGCCGTCCTTCGTGCTCGACGGCCCGTCATCCTTCCCTTCCCTCGACGCGCGGATGCGGTCGAGCAGGCGGATGCCGGAGGGCTTCGGCAGGCGGAAGATCGCACGGATGAGCGGAGGTGCCGCGATGAAGAGCACGATGAGGCCCTGGATGACGGCGACGATGTCGATCGGGATGCCCTCGACGACCTGCATCGGGAAGGAGCCGGCCTTGAGCGCGCCGAAGAGGAGACCGGCGAGGATGATGCCGACGGGGTGGCCCGCACCGAGGAGCGCGACCGTGATGGCATCGAAGCCGATGCCCGCGTGGACGCCGGGGTCGTAGCCGGCGGTGGCGCGGCCGAGCACCTGCGTGGCGCCCGCGAGGCCGATGAACGCACCGGCGATGGCCATCGTGAGGAACGTGATGAAGGCGACGTTGATGCCTGCAGTGCGAGCGGCGCTCGGGTTGAGGCCGACGGCCCGCACCTTGAAGCCGATCGTCGTGCGCTCCATGATCCACCAGTAGACGAAGGCGGCGATGATCGCGAGGATGAAGCCCCAGTCGGCGGCGCCCACGAGGTCGGGCAGCTGCGCCGACTCGACGATGGGCTTGGCCTTCGCGTTTCCGCCGGCGCCTTCCGCCTGGAAGACGGGGGTCTTGAGCAGGTATGTGAGGCCCCAGAACGCGATCCAGTTGAGCATGATCGTGACGATCACCTCGTGCGCTCCGGTCTGCGCCTTCAGCCAGCCGGCGATGCCGGCCCAGATCGAGCCGCCGACGATGCCGGCGAACGCTGCGACGAGCACGTGCACGACGAAGGGAAGCTGCAGGCTCGCGCCCACGAAGCCGGTGAAGAGCGCGGCGATGAGGATCTGGCCCTGACCACCGATGTTGAACAGGCCAGCGCGGAACGCGAACGCGACCCCGAGGCCGGCCGTGATGAGCGGCGTCGCCCACATGAGCGTGTTCGTCAGCGGAACGAATCCGTTGCGGGGCGAGTAGACCGCACCTTCCCACAGCGCGCGGAACGCACCGCCGATGACACCGCCCGCGGCGGTGAAGAGGTCCATCGGCCGGGAGAAGAAGTACCCGGTCGTCTCGAGCACGTCGTCGCTCGTGAAGACGACGAGGAGCGAGCCGATGAGCAGCGCGAGGACGATCGCGAGGATGGAGCGCAGCGGCCCACCCCCGAGGATGTCGCGCCAGAGGCCGTGCCACGGCGACTGCTCGCTCGCGGTGACCGGCACCTGCGTGCCGGGTGGTGGCGGCGTCTCGGCCGTCACGTTCTGGAGCTGGCTCATACTTCGACCCCCGCCATCATCTGGCCGAGCACGTCGCGAGACGTCTCCGGTCCAACGATTCCCATGCTCTTGCCCTGGTACATGACCATGATCCGATCCGCCAATTGCACAACCTCGTCGAGCTCGGTCGACACGATGATGACCGGGATGCCCGAGTCGCGGACGCGCACGATCTGCTCGTGCACGAACTCGATCGATCCGACGTCGAGACCGCGCGTCGGCTGCGAGGCGATGAACATCCGCAGGTCCCGGCCGAGCTCGCGCGCGAGCACGACCTTCTGCTGGTTGCCGCCGGAGAGTCGGCCGACGGCCGTCTCGATGGAGGGCGCCCTGACGTCGAAGTCCTTGACGTTCTTCTCGGCGAAGGCCGTGATCTCCCGCAGGTTCAGCGCGATCCCGTTCGAGAACGGCGCGCGGTCGGCGCGGTCGAGCACGAGGTTCTCGGCGATCGTGAAATCGCCGACGATGCCATCTTCCGTGCGGTCTTCCGGCACGAAGCCGAGCCCGGCATCCAGCGTCTTCTTGACCGTCTGCCCGATGAGCTCGTTGCCGTCGAGGCTGATCGAGCCGAGTGCCTTCTTGTGGAGGCCGAGGATGGCCTCCGTCAGCTCGGTCTGCCCGTTTCCCTGCACGCCGGCGATCACGAGGATCTCGCCCTCGCGGACCTCGAAGCTGAGGTCGTCGACCTGCTTGGCGCCGACCTCGTCGAAGACCGTCAGCTCGGAGACGACGAACGTCGTCTCGCCCAGCTTCGGAGCTTCCTTGTCGACGTCGAGGTCGACGGCGCGGCCGACCATCTTCGCCGCGAGCTCCTCGTTCGACTCGCTCGGGAGTGCCGTGCCGACGACCTTGCCGCGGCGGATGACGGTGATGCGGTCTGCGACCTTGCGGACCTCGCGCAGCTTGTGCGTGATGAAGACGATGGACGTGCCCGCTTTGCGCAGCTGGTCCATGATGACGATCAGCTCGTCGGTCTCCTGGGGTGTGAGCACGGCGGTGGGCTCATCCAGGACGAGGATCTTCGCGTCTCGCGAGAGCGCCTTGATGATCTCGACGCGCTGCTGCGCGCCGACGGGCAGGTGCTCGACCAGCGCATCCGGATCGATGTTGAAGCCGAACTGCGCTGAGAGGTCGCGGACCTTCTGGCGGGCGCTGTCGATGTCGAGGACGCCGGCGCCGTTGGCCGGCTCGTGGCCGAGCATGAGGTTCTCGGCGACCGTGAAGACGGGGATGAGCATGAAGTGCTGGTGGACCATGCCGATGCCGGAGGCCATGGCGTCACCCGGCCCGGAGAAGTGCTGGACGGCGTCGTCCAGCAGGATCTCGCCCTCGTCGGCCTGGTACAGGCCGTAGAGCACGTTCATCAGGGTCGACTTGCCAGCACCGTTCTCGCCGAGGAGCGCATGGATCTCGCCCTCCTCGATGGTGAGGTTGATGTTGTCGTTGGCCGTGAAGGCACCAAATCGCTTGGTGATGCCTCGAAGCTCGAGTTTCATAGCGGTCCACTTCGCTGTGCGGTAGTGCGGGATACGGCCTGGTGGGCCGGTCGTGCTGGAGCCGGGGCGGCGGGTGGCCGCCACCGACTCGGATTGCATGCGTAGGCATGCTACGGGGCCGCCGCGAGTTGCGCGACGGCCCCGCATCCATGTTGTGCCTGGACGTCAATCCAGACGCCGGAGGGTCAGACCTTTGGTGAGGAAGGCGACAGGTCCGGGTACTTGCCGTCGATGACTTCCTGCTTCAGGGCGTCGATCTCGTCGAGCGTGCCTTCGGGCAGCTCAGACTCGAAGGCGCCGAAGCCCGAGAGGCTGACACCCTCGTTCTCGAGGACGCCCGTGTAGGTCGTGCCGCCCTCGAAGGTGCCGTCGACGCTCTGGGAGATGGCGTCGAGAACGGTGACGTCGAGTCCCTTCATGATCGAGACGAGGATGATGTCCGCGTACTGCTCGTCAGCGATGGCGAGGTCGGAGTCGACGCCGAGGATGACAGCGTCCTGGCCGCCTTCGCGGATCGCTTCTGCTGCGCCCTGGTAGAGGGGGCCGCCGACGGGGAGGATGACGTCTGCGCCCTGGCTCAGGAAGCCGGTGGAGATCTCCTTGGCACGGGAGACGTTCGTGAAGTCATCGACGAACGAGCCCTGCTGCGAGTCGACGTCCCAGCCGATGACCTTGACGTCCTTGCCCTTGGCCTCGTTGAAGTGCTTGACGCCGTTGGCGAAGCCGTCCATGAAGATCGTGACGGTCGGGATGGCGGCGCCGCCGTAGGTGGCGACCGTGCCCGTCTTCGAGTACGCAGCTGCTGCGTAGCCCGCGAGGAACGCGGCCTGCGCCGTGTCGTAGTTGAGTTCGAGCACGTTCGGGATGCCGAGGCCTTCGACGTCGACGATCGCGAAGTCGACCTCTGGGTTCGCCTCGGCGGCGGCAGCCGTCGCGTCGGCCAGCTTGAAGCCGACGGGAACGATGATGTTGCAGCCCTGGTCGACCATGGTCGTCAGGTTGGCCGCGTAGTCGTCCGGTGTCGCCGACTCTGCCTCGAGCACGCTGACTCCGAGCTCGGACTCCGCGTTCTCGAGACCGGTGTGTGCGAGCTGGTTGAAGGAGCGGTCGTCGAACCCGCCCTCGTCAGACACCATGCACGCGGTGAAGTCGGATGCACCTTCAGCTGGCGCGTCGCCCGCGTCCGGAGCTGGGGCACAACCGGCGAGCACGAGGGCTGCGACGCCCATGGTGCCAATTGCAGCGAAGCGCTGCTTCGAAGAGATAGCCACTCTCGATCCTCCTGAGTTGGATGTCCGTCGCGCCGCAGAACGCGGATGCCGACGAAGCTGGTGATTGCCCGAGCATAGCCGTAGCCCGGCGTCACAATACGGCCCAGATCGGAATCGAAACCCGACCGTTGCACAGTTACGAGTGTGTTTCTCGGCGCGTCGGGCGCCGATTCTCACGGGGCCGGAATCTTCCGGGCCGATCGGTCGGTGAGGGTGCTCGATCGGGTCGCAGATCCGCTCAGTTGGCGCCCGTCGGCGACGACGGCGACTCGACGACGATCTCGCCGGCCACGATCTTCGCCTTCAGATCCTCGACCTCGGCCTTCAGCTCGGCGGGGATCTTCGAGTCCCAGTCGTGGAAGGAGGAGAGCCCGACTCCGTCGTTCCCGAGCGTGCCGACGTTGTTGCCCGGCTCGAAGGTGCCATCGATGTCTGAGCCGATGACGCCGAGGATGGCCGGCTCCATTCGCTTCTCGACCGTCGTCACGAGCAGGGGGCGGTACTCCTCGCCGAGGAGCTCGTAGCCGTCGGAGTCGACCCAGATGATGCCGACGTCGCCGGCCGCGAGCGCTGCCGCAGCGGCGCCTTCACCGGCCTGGGCTGCGACGGGCATGATGATGTCTGCCCCCTGCGAGATGAGCCCCTGCGCCGTCGTCTGCGCCGCGTTCGTGTTGGTGAAGTCGTCCGTGAACGAGCCCTGCTGCGTCTTGGGATCCCAGCCGACGACACGCACCGACGCGCCCTTGGCGGTGTTGTACTGCTCGACGCCCGCCGCGAAGCCGTCCATGAACACGGTCACGGGTGGCTGGTTGCCGCCGCCGAAGGTGCCGACGACGCCCGTCTGGCTGACGCCAGCCGCGAGGTACCCGGCCAGGAACGCCGCTTGCGCGGTGTCGTGCACGATCGAGGCCACGTTCGGCCCTTCGACGACCTCGTCGACGATCGAGTACGTGATGTCGGGGTTCGCCTCGGCGGACGCCCTGGTCGCGTCGGCGAGCTCCCACCCGACCGTCACGATGTAGTCACAGCCCTCGCCGACCATGGTCTCGAGGTTCGTCTCGTAGTCGGCCTGCGACTGCGAGACGGTCTCGCGCATCTCCACGCCGTACTCGTCCTGCGCCGCCTCGAGCGACTCGAAGACGGCCTGGTTGAAGGAGCGGTCCTGGATGTTGCCGCTGTTCGCGACCATGCACGCGAGGTAGTCGCTGCCAGCGCCCGCCGCATCCGTCGAGCCCGGGGCCTCCGGTGGAGCCTGGCAGGCGGTCAGGGCGAGGGTGGCGACGGCGAGGGCACCGAAGGCGCCTGGGATGCGAGAGCGAGACATGCCGGAAGAGTAGTGGGAGCCGCGCCCAGACCGCTACGCGCGTGCACGGATCGTTGTGACCGTGCACGCGCGCAGAGGAGCGGGAGGCGGACTACAGGACTTCCGGGCGCCTCGACTCCTTGATCTCGGCGACCAGCTGCTTCACCTTCTGCGCGTTGGCCGCGGTCGTGACGAGCAGCGCATCCGGCGTATCGACGACGACGATGTCCTTGATGCCGGCGATGGCGACGACTCGGTCGGTGTGGTTGACGATGAGCCCGGAGCCGTCGACGACGACGACGTTGCTCTCGTCGCCGTGCACCGTCACGCCGTTGCCGTTGGTGCTCTTGCGGAGTCGGCTCACCGCTGCGAAGTCACCCACGTCGTCCCACTGGAAGTAGCCGGGGATGACGGCGAGCTCACCGCGCGCGGCGGCCGGCTCGGCCACCGTGTAGTCGATGGCGATCTTCTCGAGGCCGGGCCAGACGCGCGCCGTGACCTCGGCCTGCTGCTCGGTGCCCCAGGCATCGGCGATCTCGTTGATGCCCGCAGCCAGGACCGGGTTCGACTCGGCGAGCGCCTCCATGAGGCGGTCGACGCGCGCGAAGAACATGCCGGCGTTCCACAGGTACTCGCCAGACGCCAGGTAGCGGCGCGCGGTCGCCTCCTTGGGCTTCTCGACGAACGCGTCGACCTTGCGGGCGCTCGGTGCGGCTGGGATCTTGAGCGGCTTGCCCGCTCGGATGTAGCCGAATGCGGTCGACGGCTCGATGGGCTGGATGCCGATCGTCACGATGACGCCGGCGTCGGCAGCCTCGACGGCCTCGCGCACCGCAGCGGCGAAGCGGTCGGTTGCGCCGATGAGGTGGTCAGCGGCGAAGGAGCCGATGATGGCGTCTGGCACACGGCGCTGCAGGATCGCGGCGGCGAGGCCGATCGCCGCCGTCGATTCCCGCCCCTCGCTCTCGAGCACGATGTTCTCCTCGATGAGCTCGGGAAGCTGCGCGCGCACCTCCTTCGCGTGCGCCTCACCCGTCACGACGAGCAGCCGGTCTTCAGCGCACAGCGGCGCGAGCCGGTCCCAGGTCGCCCTGAGCAGGGTCGAGCCGTTTCCGACGACGTCGTGGAGGAACTTCGGGGCTTCGGCCCGCGAGAGGGGCCAGAGTCGGGAACCGACGCCTCCCGCTGGGATCACGCCATAGAACCGATCGATCGCATCTGCCATGCGCAACACCATAGGGGAACACTGTCTCCTGCTGGTTTCGGCGTGACGAAGCTGTGGATATGTCGTCGGGAACGCGTCGCCAGGAGTTCACCTCGACGCCACGCCGGCCGCCTACGTTCGCATCATGCGCATCGCGGTCGTCACCGAGAGCTTCCTCCCCACTGTCAACGGCGTGACGAACAGCGTGTGCAAGGTGCTCGACCACCTCGCGCTGCGCGGTCATGAGGCGATGGTCATCACCCCGGCCGCCGGCTCGCCCAGCGAGTATCGCGGCTTTCGGGTCGTCGAGGTGCCAGCCCTCGACTACCGTCAGTTCCCGGTCGGCCTCCCCTCCCCAAGGGTGGACCGACTGCTCGCCGAGTTCGCGCCGGACATCGTGCACGCGGCGAGCCCCCTCTTTCTGGGATCGCAGGCGATCGCCGCCGCGAAGCGACGAGGCATCCCGAGCGTCGCCGTCTTCCAGACCGACGTCGCCGGGTACACGAAGCGCAACCGCCTGAGCGCCATGGAGGGCTTCGCCTGGTGGTTCATCCGCTGGCTGCACAACAACGCCGACCTGACGCTCGCGCCGTCGAGCGCGGCGCTCGGTGATCTGCGTCGCGCGAAGATCACCAACGCCACCCGCTGGGGTCGAGGGGTTGATCTCGAGACCTATCACCCGCGGAACAAGCACGAACAGGCCGTCCAGAACAGCCGCCGACGGCTTGGCGCCGAGTCGCGCACGATCATCGGCTACGTCGGCCGACTCGCGCCGGAGAAGCAGGTCGAGCGTCTCGCCTCCCTGCGCGGCCTCGACGGGGTGCAGCTCGTCATCGTGGGCGATGGGCCTTCCGAACCGAGCATCCGCAAGGCGCTCAAGGGCGTGCCCGTGCACTTCGCCGGCAGGCTCGGTGGCCGCGACCTGGCTCTGGCCTACGCCAGCTTCGACGTCTTCGTGCACACGGGAACTGAGGAGACGTTCGGCCAGACCATCCAGGAGGCGCACGCGAGCGGCCTCCCCGTCGTGGCGCCGTACGCCGGTGGGCCGATCGACCTCGTCGAGCACGGCGTCGATGGCTTCCACTTCGATCCGGACCGAGCGGGCGACCTCGACCTCAGGGGCATGCTCGAGCAGCTCGTCGATTCCCCGGGTCTTCGAGCTCGCATGGGCGAGGCGGGCCGGCGGCGCGTGCTCTCCCGTTCGTGGACGAGCGTCTGCGACGAGCTCCTTGCGCACTACGCTTCCGTCATGACGGATGTGCGGCAGCCGAGCGTTCTGCCCCACGTCTGAAGGGCCAGGTCCTGGCCACGCGGCCTCGCAGGAAGGAAGGTATACCTTCCCAGCTGAAAAGCGCGGAAGGCGTAGTCTAGGCGGGTATCAACATGCCCAACGCAGTGTAGTTGGGACCTGCCGCTCATCTTCACCTCCTCGGCGCAAGAGTCCTGAGCGGAGAACGCAACGCGACAGAAGGGCAATCCCGTGTCAGCCGTACAGACACCAGCTCCGGCGGGCTCGACAGCCCCGAAGAAGTCAGCGAAGAAGCCGCATCGCGGCGGCACGCTGTACCGGGGGAACGAGGGCATGTGGTCCTGGGTTCTCCACCGCATCACCGGCGTCTCCATCTTCTTCTTCCTGATCGTGCACGTGCTCGACACGTCGCTCGTGCGCGTCAGCCCTGAGGCTTACAACGCGGCCATCCACACCTACCAGACGCCCATCATGGGCATCGGCGAGGTCGGACTCGTGGCAGCCATCTGCTACCACGCGTTCAACGGCATCCGCATCATCCTCATCGACTTCCTGCCGGGCGGCGCGAAGTACCAGAAGCTCATGTTCTGGATCGTCATCGGCCTCTGCGTCGTCACGATGATCGGCTTCACGCCCCGCCACCTGATCAACGTGTTCAGCCACTAGGAGGGAGCTGCCATGACTATCGAAACCATCGAGTACCCGCGCTCGGCAGCTGCCGCCAAGAACAGCACGAACTGGGAGCGCATCGGATGGGCGTTCATGCGCGTCTCCGGCGTGCTGCTCGTCATCCTGATCTTCGGCCACCTGTTCACGAACCTCATGGTCGGGCAGGGCGTCGCAGCGATCGACTTCGCCTTCGTCGCCGGCAAGATGGCCGACCCGTTCTGGGTCGTCTGGGACACGCTCATGCTCGTCCTCGCGTTCATCCACGGCGCCAACGGCATGCGCACGATCATCAACGACTACGTGTCGAAGGCCAGCACGCGCCGCGCGCTGCAGGTCACGCTGTTCATCGTCACGACGGTGCTCATCGTCCTCGGCCTCCTGGTGATCTACACGTTCGACCCGTGCCCCGCCAACGGCGCCGCCGAGAACCTGCCGAGCTTCTGCCCGGCCTAGCCGCGGCGCTCGGCCACACGACTTCCACCACCTGAGAAAGAAGAGCCACAGACATATGGCAGAGAAGCTCGCTCCGACGCGCACCGTCGACGGCGTCCACTACCACCAGCACGAGATCGTCATCGTCGGCGCCGGTGGTGCAGGGATGCGCGCGGCCATCGAGGCCGCCCAGGGCGCAGACACGGCTGTCGTCACGAAGCTCTACCCGACGCGCTCGCACACCGGTGCGGCCCAGGGCGGCATGGCTGCGGCCCTCGCGAACGTCGAGGACGACAACTGGGAGTGGCACACCTACGACACCGTCAAGGGCGGCGACTACATCGTCGACCAGGACTCTGCCGAGATCCTCGCGAAGGAAGCCATCGAGGCGGTCATCGACCTCGAGAACATGGGCCTCCCCTTCAACCGCACGCCAGAGGGCAAGATCGACCAGCGCCGCTTCGGTGGCCACACGCGCGACCACGGCAAGGCGCCCGTCCGCCGGGCCTGCTACGCGGCCGACCGCACCGGTCACATGATCCTCCAGACGCTGTACCAGAACTGCGTCAAGCACAACGTGAAGTTCTTCAACGAGTTCTACGCGCTCGACATCGTCATGACCGAGGTCGACGGCCAGGAGGTCCCCGCGGCCATCGTCGCGCTCGAGCTCAAGACGGGCGAGCTGCACGTCTTCCAGGGCAAGGCCTTCATCTTCGCGACGGGCGGCTTCGGCAAGGTCTTCAAGACCACGTCCAACGCGCACACGCTCACGGGTGACGGCATGGGCATCGTCTGGCGCCGTGGCCTCCCGCTCGAGGACATGGAGTTCTACCAGTTCCACCCCACCGGTCTCGCTGGCCTCGGCATCCTCCTCACCGAGGGCGCACGCGGCGAGGGCGCGATCCTCCGCAACGCATCCGGTGAGCGCTTCATGGAGCGCTACGCGCCCACCATCAAGGACCTCGCACCCCGCGACATCGTCGCCCGCTCCATGGTGCAGGAAGTCCTCGACGGTCGCGGCGCCGGCCCGCACAAGGACTACGTCTACCTCGACTGCACCCACCTCGGTGCCGAGGTCCTCGAGACGAAGCTCCCCGACATCACCGAGTTCGCTCGCACGTACCTCGGCGTCGACCCCGTCACCGAGCCCGTGCCCGTGTACCCGACCGCGCACTACGCGATGGGCGGCATCCCCACGAACAACGCCGGCGAGGTGCTCTCCGACAACGAGACCGTCATCCCGGGCCTCTACGCGGCCGGCGAGTGCGCCTGCGTCTCGGTGCACGGCTCGAACCGCCTCGGCACCAACTCGCTGCTCGACATCAACGTCTTCGGCAAGCGAAGCGGCCGCAACGCCGTCGAGTACGTCAAGACCGCCGAGTTCGCTCCCCTGCCCGACGACGCCGCCGCGTTCGTGAAGAGCATGGTCGACGACCTCCAGGCATCCACCGGCACCGAGTCGGTCGCCGGCCTGCGTCGCGAGCTGCAGGAGACGATGGACAAGAACGCCCAGGTGTTCCGCACCTCGGAGACGCTGACCGAGGCGACCAAGGTCATCCACTCGCTGCGCGAGCGCTACACGCAGATCGCCGTCTTCGACAAGGGCAAGCGCTACAACACGGAGCTCCTCGAAGGCATCGAGCTCGGCTTCCTGCTCGACCTCGCCGAGGTGCTCGTCTACTGCGCCCTCAACCGCGAGGAAAGCCGTGGCGGCCACATGCGCGACGACTTCCCAAAGCGCGACGACGTCAACTGGATGCACCACACCATGGCGTACCTCACCGGCGACCGGAAGTCCCCCGACCCCGCCGACCACATCCGACTCGACAAGAAGCCCGTGCGCGTAACGCGCTACGAGCCGACCGAGCGCAAGTACTAGGAAGGGCTTCACAGAATGACTGCTGCAACAACTGAAGCACCCGAGGCGCCCATCGAGGCTCCCAAGCCGTTCACGGTGACGCTCAACGTCCGCCGCTACAGCCCCGAGACGGACACCGAGCCGTACTGGGAGGCGTTCGACGTCGAGATGTACCCGACCGACCGCATCCTCGACGCGCTGCACCGCATCAAGTGGGACCAGGACGGCTCGCTCGCGTTCCGTCGCTCCTGCGCGCACGGCATCTGCGGGTCCGATGCCATGCGCATCAACGGCCGCAACCGCCTCGCCTGCAAGACGCTGGTCAAGGACCTCGACATCTCGAAGCCCATCTACGTCGAGGCCATCAAGGGGCTCCCCCTCGAGAAGGACCTCATCGTCGACATGGAGCCGTTCTTCGAGGCGTACCGCGAGGTGCAGCCCTTCCTGAAGGCACAGGCAGAACCCGAGAAGGGCAAGGAGCGCTTCCAGTCGATCGCCGACCGCGAGCGCTTCGACGACACCACCAAGTGCATCCTGTGCGCCGCGTGCACCACGTCGTGCCCCGTGTTCTGGACCGACGGCCAGTACTTCGGCCCCGCCGCGATCGTCAACGCGCACCGCTTCATCTTCGACTCCCGTGACGAGGACGCGAAGGTCCGCCTCGACATCCTCAACGACCGCGAGGGCGTCTGGCGCTGCCGCACGACCTTCAACTGCACCGAGGCCTGCCCCCGCGGCATCCAGGTGACGAAGGCCATCGCCGAGGTCAAGCAGGCCATGCTCAAGGGCCGCGTCTAACCGACGAGCATCCACACGCGAAGAGGGGCAGCCGAATTCGGCTGCCCCTCTTCGCGTGTCGGCCCCTCACGTCGACGTGACTCTCGCTCCCGAGCG
Organism: Pseudoclavibacter sp. Marseille-Q434; assembly: GCF_050315415.1. NCBI lineage: Bacteria > Bacillati > Actinomycetota > Actinomycetes > Micrococcales > Microbacteriaceae > Pseudoclavibacter > Pseudoclavibacter sp. Marseille-Q434. The sequence goes on from NZ_JBNPQH010000002.1 coordinate 166,752, forward strand.
CGCGCCCTCCACCCTCGACCCACCGCCCCACCTAGCCTGCTCCTATGACCACACCCGGCTCACCCCACGAGACCAGCGTCGTCAAGGCGCAGACGGCCCCGGATGCGCGGGACCCTCGCAAGCCGGAGGGACTCAAACCGGTTCTCGGCCCAGCCTGGCGGTACATCCTGACGCGCGCCATTCGCGAGTTCCTCCGCGACAAGAGCACGGTGCTCGCCGCCGCGCTCACGTTCTACATGCTGCTGGGGGTCTTCCCCGCGCTGTTGGCGCTCATGTCGGTCATCGGCCTCTTCGGGCTGACGGAGGAGGCGGTGTCGTTCATCGATGAGATGTCGACCTACCTGACCGATCCGACCTTCGCGGAGACGCTGCGGAACACGGTCGAGCAGCTCGGCGAGTCCAGCGGCGCGGGCACTGCGTTCGTGGTCGGTCTGCTCGGTGCCCTCTGGTCGGCGTCCGGGTACGTGAACTGCTTCTCGCACGCCATGAACACGGTCTACGAGATCGACGAGGGTCGCCCGTTCTGGAAGCTCCGCCCGATCATGATGATCTGGACGATCGTCCTCCTCGTGCTCATGCTGCTGATCTTCGGGATCCTGGCGCTGTCCGGCCCCGTAGCCGCGGCGGTCGGCGGCCTCATCGGCCTCGGCGACGCATCGCTCGCGGTCTGGAGCTTCGCCCGCTGGCCCATCGTCCTCGCTGTCGTGATCGTGATGATCGCGGTGCTCTTCTACGGAACGCCCAACGTGAGGCTGCCGAAGTTCAAGTGGATGACGCTCGGCGCGTTCATCGCCCTCTTCGTGACGGTCGTCGCAAGCGGCGGGTTCTTCTTCTACGTCGCGAACTTCAGCAGCTACGAGCGGCTGTACGGCGGCGTCGCCGGAGTCATCATCGCGCTGCTCTGGCTGTGGATCGTCAACCTCGCTCTGCTCTTCGGCGCACAGTGCGACGCTGAGATCGAGCGGGTGCGGGAGCTGCGCGGGGGCATCGAGGCTGAGCAGAGCATCCAGCTGCCGCCGCGCGACACGAAAGCGAGCGCGAAGAGGCTCGAGCAGATCGACAGGGACATCGCGAAGGGTCGCGAGCTGCGAAACGGTGTCGGGCTCGACTGAGCGTCTCCGCGCCGGGATGCCCACCCCGGGGTGACGCGGTGCGCGCGCGGCGGAAGGAACCCGCTGGGAGACGCCCGACACGGCACCCCGCGCACGCCTCAGCCGCACAGAGGTCCGCGACCTAGAATCGTGTGGTGCCCATCACTCGCACGCTCATCGACACCGCCGCCCGCTGGCCTGAGCGCCCCGCGCTTGCCGGCGACGGTGAGCGTCTCAGCTACGGCGAGCTCTCGCGCTCCTGCACCGCGGTGAGGGCGGGTGTCGAGACGCTGCTCGGATCTCCGAATCCGGTCGCGGGAGGCGCATCCGCCGCCGAGACCGCCGGCGTGCCGATCGTCGCGCTCTCCCTGTCGCGCGCCTTCGACGCCGCGCGCCTTCTGACGGGAGTCATCAGCTTCCGCGCCGTCGCCGCCGTGCTCGACCCGCTCTGGCCGCTCGAGCACCGGCTCGAGATCCTGCGCCGCGTCGAACCGGCGCTCGTCATCACCGACGACCCGGAGTTCGCCGAGCAGCTGGACGCCGCAGCCTGGGGTGCGACGGCGACGTCGCTGGCGTCGTTCGACCTGGCCGCCGCAGAAGCGCTCGCCAGACGAGGCGAGGCGGCACCTGGCCCCGAGGTCAGGCCGCGTGACGAGCCCTTCCTGCTGCTCTTCACGTCGGGCACCACCGACCTCCCCAAGGGGTTCCTGCGCACGCGCGGCAGCTGGGACCACAACGTCGGCATCAGCCGACGGTACCTCGGCACCGCCGACGGCCGCTCGACGATCGCGCCCGGCCCACTCTCCTACAGCCTCACGCTGTACGCGCTCGTCGAGGTGCTCGGGACGGGTGGTTCGCTGCACCTGCAGAGCGGGTTCGATGCGCGAGCGGCTTCGCGCACCATCGCGGAGGAGCGCATCGGGCGTTTCGTCGGTGTACCCGCCATGCTGCTCGCCCTCCTCCAAGCAGCACGCCGGAGCGAGCAGTCGCTCGCTTCGCTCGTCGAGGTCATCACGGGCGGAGCCAACCAGCCGGAGCACATCCGCAGCGGCTTCGAGGAGGCCGTCCCGACCGCCCACCTGCGCAGCTACTACGGAGCCTCGGAGATCGGGTTCATCGGGTACAGCGACGAGGGCGACGGCACGAACCTCGCCCCCTTCGCTGGCGTCGAGGTGAGCGTCCGCGATGAAGCCGGGGTCGAGGTGCCGGCTGGCGAGACCGGCACGCTGCACATCCGCGTGGGGTCAGCCGTCGAGCGGTACCTCGCGGCGACAAGCGCAGACCGCATCACGGACGCCGAGGGGTGGGCGAGCGTCAACGACCTCGCGTCGTTCGAGGACGGGCGCATCCAGCTGCTCGGCCGCGCCGGTGACGTGGCAGTCTCCGGCGGGCACAAGGTGTCGCTCCCCCAGGTCGAGCGCGCGCTCGCCTCGCTGCCCGGCTGCGAGCAGTGCTGCGCCGTCGCGCTGCCGGACGACACCCTCGGATCGCTCGTGGCGGTGGTGATCGAGGGTGATCCGGATGCGCTCCCCGCCAAGGCGCAGATGCTCGGCCACCTGAGGGCACGGCTCGCGCCCCAGTTCGTGCCGCACCGCCTGTACCGCGTGCAGCTCCTGCCGCGCACCGCCGGCGGGAAGACCCGCCGCGCGGCGGCTCTCGAGCTCGTCACCTCCGGTGAGGCGGACCGCCTGTGAGGCGCGCGGTCGTCACCGCCGTCGGCGCGGTCACCCCGAACGGGCTCGACGCCGCCAGCACCTGGGCGTCGCTGCTCGCGGGCGCAGCGGCATCCGACGGATCGAGAGCATCGACGTCGCCGACCTCACCGTGCGCGTCGCGGGCGAGGTCCACGGCTTCATCGCAGCCGACCACCTCCCCAAGCGGGACGTCGCCCGCCTCGATCGGCACGCGCACTACGCTGTGGCCGCCGCCGACGAAGCCATGCGCTCGACGGGCATCACGCCAGGCTCGCTGCCGTTCGACTCGACCAGGTTCGCTGTGACCATCGCGACCGGCTCCGGTCCCGTCTCGCTCACTCAGGACGCCGCGCGCATCCTCGACAGCTCCGGGCCTCGCCGCGTGCCACCAGGCGTCGTCGTGTACGGCGGCCCGGATGCAGCCGCCGCCTACCTCAGCGAGCGCTACGGCGCGCGCGGCGCCACCGCCGGGCTCTCCGCGACCTGCGCGAGCGGCACCGTCGCCCTCGGAGAGGCCATGCGCACCATCAGGCACGGGTACGCCGACGCCGTGCTCGTCGTCGCGGCCGACGACTGCCTGAACCGCGTCAATCTCGCTGTCAACGCAACCCTTGGCGCCCTCGCGATCGGGCACGAGGATGCGCCGCACACCGCGAGCCGACCCTTCGACCGCGCGCGCCACGGGTTCGTCATGTCAGCGGGTGCTGCAGCGCTGCTCGTCGAATCGGAGGAGAGCGCGATCGCGCGGGGCGCCGAGATCCTCGGCGAGGTCGCCGGCTACGGTGCCACGTCAGACGCATACCACCCGACGGCGCCCCGCCCGGACGGCAGCGGCGCCCTCGCGGCGATGCGCGCGGCTCTGGACGACGCAAGCCTTGACGCGAGCGGGCTCGACCACGTCAACGCGCACGGAACGAGCACGCCGCTCAACGACGCCATGGAGACGTCCGCGCTGCGCGAGCTCCTCGGCTCACGCCTTGGCGAGGTTCCCGTGACCGCGAACAAGTCCGCCACGGGCCACCTGCTCGGCGCCGCGGGGGCCCTCGAGGCGGTCATCTCGCTGCTCACGATGCGCGACTCCGTGATCCCGCCGACCCTCAACCTCGATGACCCGGAGTTCCCGGACCTGGACGTCGTCGCGCACGAGGCCCGCCCAGCGCGCATCCGCACCGTGCTGTCGAACTCGTTCGGCTTCGGCGGGCACAACGCGTCACTGCTGCTGCGCGAGTTCAGCGCCTGACCACCGCGCCAAGCCCACGGCTCAACTCCCCGCCGACCGCGACGGCCACCCGCACGCCCTCTCGTCCGCCCGCGAATGCTCGCCCGCTCGCCCTCTCGCCCGCTCGCTCTCCCCCCCCCCCGCCCTCGAACGCTGCCAGCCGACTGGCCCGAATGACGCCCCGAGAAGGGCACATCGACTGGCGGTGATCGCCTCAGCGAAGGCCGTCTGGGACATTTGCCTGGCAGCGATCCGCGACGGTGAACCTGCTCATTAGAAGGCCGGCGGCACGTCCAGCGACTCGAGCGTCTCCCGAACCTTGTCGCTCGTGAACGCCTTCTCGAGTGCGGTGATCTCCGGAGTGCCGAGCTTGTCCTCGCGCGTCACGAGCGTCACTGCGAACTGCTCATCCTGCTCGACCGCGAGGCCGTTGTCGACGGGCGTCAGCCCGAGCTGTCGCGCGAACGACGGCAGGTTGAAGACCGCGTCTGCCTCCTCGTAGGCCGTGTTGAGCTGCAGCAGATCGACCTGCGTGATGGCCAGCTCGCGCGGGTTCTCGGTGATGTCCGCCACCTTGGCCGTGAATCGTTCGACCCCCTCATTGAGGGTGATGATGCCGCCATCCGCAAGCAGCTGCAGCGCGCGTCCCGCGTTCGCGCTGTCGTTGGGGATCACGACGCTGCCACCCTGCGGCAGCTCGTCGAGCGAGCCCAACGTCTTGGAGTAGAACGCGACGACCGTCGAGTAGATCGGCGTGACGCCGGCGAGCGACGCGTCGTTCTTGGTGTTGAACTCCTCCATGAACGGCACGAACTGCACAAAGTTCGCGTCGATCTCGCCGTTCTCGACGAGCACGTTCGGCTGCACGTAGTCGGAGACGGGAACGAGTTCGATCTCGTAGCCGTCTTCGATGGCCTCGGCCGCCGCTTCGACGACATCCGTCATGGGGGTCACGGTGGCGGCGACCTTGATGGTGACGACATCGCCACCGCCGCTCGCCCCATCGGCGGTCGGCGCGCATCCCGCGGTGAGGAGGGCGAGGGATCCGACGGCGAGCGCCGCCCCGATCGTGCGGAGTCGAAGTGTCATAGCTGGTGGTTCCTTTTCGGTGCGTTCGCGGGGTGGATGCAAGGGAGAGATGCGCTCAGCGGCGGTCGAGCGCCACCGAGAGCCGGTGGCCACCGGTCTGCAGCAGCTGAACGCACACGATGACGATCACGATCGTCGTGTACATGAGCGGGTAGTCGTACTCCTGGTAGCCGTAGCGCAGAGCGAAGTCGCCGAGGCCGCCGCCGCCGACGACGCCGAGCACCGTCGAGTACGAGAGCAGGCTGATCGCTGCGGAGGTGAGCGCGTAGACGAGCCCGCTGCGCGCTTCGACGAAGAGGAACCGGGTGACGATCTGCCCGGTGTCGGCCCCCATCGACCTTGCCGCGTGCAGGACGCCGGACGGCACCTCGAGCAGGATCTGCTCGACGAGCCGCGCGTAGATCGCGACACCGACGAAGCACAACGGGAACGTGGCCGCCTGCGTACCGAACGTCGTGCCGAACACGAGCCGCGTGAGTGGGATGAGGAAGACGACGAAGAGCAGGAACGGGAACGAGCGCACGACGGTCACGTAGAGGTTCGCTGCCCGCCAGATGACGCGGTTCTCGCGCACTCCGCCGGGGCGCGTCAGGAAGATGACCACGCCGAGCGGCAGCCCGAGCACGATCGCGGCGGCCAGGGAGAAGACGAGCATGTACCCCGTCTCGCCGAGTGCCTGCCAGATGGCGTCGGCGTTGGCTGTGAGGGAGGTCACGATGCTGTCGACGAGCTCCATCACGATCCGAGCACCCGCTTGGCGTGCTCGACGTACGAGCCGCGGTCGTCCCGAGCGCTGTGCTCGACCGCCACGATGCCCTGCAAGTGGCCCCTGTCGAGGATCGCGGCCCGGTCGCAGATCGCTTTCACCGCGGCGAGCTCGTGCGTGACGAGCGCGATGGTCGTGCCGAAGTCGTCCCTGGTGGAGGCGAGCAGTCTCAGGATGTCGCTTGTCGTGCGCTCGTCGAGCGCGGAGGTGGGTTCATCGCAGAGCAGCAGCGGGGGCCTCGTCACGAGGGCGCGCGCGATGGCGACGCGCTGCTTCTGTCCGCCTGAGAGCTGCGCCGGGTAATCCCCGCCACGGTCGCCGAGCCCCACGTAGTCGAGCAGCTCGTCGACGAAGGCCGGATCGCGGCGATGCTGCAGCCGAAGCGGAAGCTCCACGTTCTGCCGAGCCGTGCGATTCGCGAGCAGGTTGAAGCTCTGGAAGACCATGCCGATGCGGCGGCGCAGAGCCCGACGCTCTCGTTCGCGCATCGCAGACGGGTCGGCGCCCTCGATGAGCACCCGGCCCTCGCTTGGCGTCTCGTCGGCGTCGAGCAGCCGCAGCAGTGTCGACTTTCCCGCGCCCGACTCTCCCACGATGCCGATGATCTCGCCGCGGCGGATCTTGAGGTCGATGCTGTCGAGCGCTGGCTCACCCGCTCCGTATCGCACCGTGACGCGTTCGAGAGCAGCCACGGGGCCGGGGTCTGGCATGCACACTCCATCGTTTCTGGATTCTGTACAACTATACGCGCCCGGTGCTCGCCGTGCCGATCGAGCGGAGACACTCGCGATCGGGCGTCCGCCCTCGACTCGGGATGGCTTCCTCGCTCCCGGATGGGTTGCAGCCCATCCCGAGGCGCGCAACCCATCCCGAGACCACGGGTCGTGAGCCCGCCCGCGGCTGGCGCGGAGAACGAGCGCACAGCGAAGCGGGGTGCATCCGGAAGACTCCGGATGCACCCCGCTCGGGATCAGCGCGGCCGCGCGGCGACGCGCTCGGCCTCGGATCGAGTGGCTAGACCTCGACGACCGGCACGGCCGTCGTGATGACGCCGCGCGTCGCGAGCGCGTCGACGACGCGGCCCTTCGCGCCCTCTGCCGACTTCGCGAAGATCGCGAGATGCGCGATCTCCTTCGCCTGCTCGAGCGTGACGCGCTTGAGTGCCGCGCGGACCTCGACGAACGCGGGCGGCGCCATCGAGAGGGAGCGCACGCCGAGCCCGACGAGCACGATCGCGAGGTTCGGGTCGGCCGCGGCCTCCCCGCACACGCCGACATTCTTCTGGTGGTGCTCGCCAGCGTCACCGATGCGCTCGATGAGTCGCAGCACGGCCGGGTGCCACGGGTCCTGGAACGCCGCGACGCTGCCCAGCAGGCGGTCCGCGGCCAGCGTGTACTGCGTCAGGTCGTTGGTGCCGACGGAGACGAAGTCGCTGGTCTCGAGGATCTGCTCGGCGAGGAGCGCTGCCGAGGGAACCTCGATCATGCTTCCCGCGGTCATGAGGCCGTACTCACGGGCGAGCGACGTGAAGTGCTCGCTCTCGTGCGCGTCGGAGACCATCGGGGCCATGACCCAGACCTTCGCCTCGGTCGCGGCCTGCGCGTTGGCGAGCGCCTGGAGCTGGTCGCGGAGGATCTGCTCCTTCTTCATGAGCACGCGGATGCCGCGGAGCCCGAGAGCCGGGTTCGGCTCGTCGGCCTCGGTGAGGAACGCGAGGGGCTTGTCCGCCCCGGCGTCGAGGACGCGCACGACGACCTTCTTGCCCGGGAAGTGGGCAAGTGCGGCCGTGTAGTCGGCCGTCTGCTTCTCGACCGTCGGGGCGGTGTCGCTGTCGAGGAAGAGGAACTCGGTGCGGAAGAGGCCGACGCCCTCTGCGCCGAGTGCAGCTGCACGCTCCGCGTCGGCCGGCTTGCCGATGTTGGCGAGGATCTGCACGGGTGTGCCGTCTGCGAGCTCGCCGGGCTCGACTGGGGCCGCCTTCATCGCCGCGACGCGGTCGATCTCGGCCTGCGCCTCAGCGATGCGCTCCGCGCTGGGCTCGGTGATGACCTGCCCCTTGGCGGCGTCGACGACGATCGTCATGCCGTCGAGCAGGCTGTCGGCCTCCTTGACGGCGACGACGGCGGGGAGGCCCTTCTCGGCGGCGAGGATGCCCGTGTGCGCCTTCGGGCTGCCGTCGCGCGTGACGAGTGCGAGCACCTTCGACAGGTCGAGCTTCGCCGTGTCGGCAGGCGCGAGGTCGTGCGCGACGAGGATGAACGGGGTGTCGCTCGAGGGGACCTCGGGGGCGGGGACGCCGCGGAGCAGGGCGATGACGCGCTGCGAGACGTCGCCGAGGTCGGTGGCGCGCTCAGCGAGGTAGCCGCCGAGGCTCTTCAGCATCTCGGCGAAGGAGGAGAAGGACTCGAATACAGCGCGCTCGGCGGTCTTGCCGGCTTCGGTGGCCGACTTGATGCTGTCTGCAAGCGACGGGTCCGCAGCCATCATGGCCTGCGACTCGAGCACGTTCTTCGCGGCGCCGTCGACCGTCGCCGCGCGAGCGGTGAGGGCCTCGCCGGTTTCACGGAGTGCCTCGATCGCTCGCTCGTACTCGGTCGCGGCGTCGCCAGTGGCGCGCTCGTCGGCCGGCTCGGGGAGCGGATCAGGCATGCGCAGGACTTCACCGAAAGCGACGCCGGTCCCGACGCCAAACCCCGTGTATTTCATAGCAACTCCTTCGTGCTGGTAACTCAGACAGCGTATCGGCACAGCAACGTAGGCTTCGACCGTGACCGAGCAAAACTCAGGCAAGAGTTCGCGCAGTTCCACGTTCGCGCCGCCGTTTCCGAAGTTCCCCCCGGAGGCGCCGTTCGGCGAGCGCATGAAAGCGCTGATCGCCTGGGCTCAAGCTACTCGCCCTGCCCGAGTCTTCGCTCATTTCGGGGCAAGAAGCGCCTCGGTACTCGCCGGCGGCATGGCGTATTCCGCTATCTTCTCCATCTTCGCGGGTATCTGGCTCCTCTTCTCTGTCGCGGGCATCTTCCTCGCGACCAGTCCGGAGCTGCGCGACGGGCTCATCGGAGTGCTCAATTCCTCGCTTCCGGGCCTGATCGGGGAAGACGGCGCCATCGACCCGAGCCTGCTCGAGAACACCGGCGCATTCGGCTGGGCGAGCGCCATCGCGCTGGTCGGTACCCTCGGCACGGCGCTCGGCTGGCTCGCCCAGGCGCGCACGGGCATCCGCACGATCTTCGACGTACCCGTCGCAACAAAGCGCAACTTCGTCGTGCAGAAGCTCGTCGACCTGGGCTTCCTTCTCGCGTTCGCGATCGCCCTCGCCATCTCGGCGGCGCTCACCGTGCTCTCCTCCACGTTCCTGTCGTCGCTGCTCGAGACCGTGGGCATCGACGAGTCGAGCGGCTTCGCGCTGGTCGTCATCCGCATCGTCACGGTGCTGATCCTGCTCGCGTTCGACACCGTCGTTCTCGCCGGCATCCTGCGCATCCTCGCCGGCCTGCGCATCCCGACCCGTTCCCTGTTCTTCGCCGCATTCCTCGGGGCGATCATCATCGGCATCCTGAAGCAGATCTCGACCGCGCTCATCGGCGGCGCGACGAGCAACCCGCTTGTCGCCTCCTTCGCCGTCCTCCTGGGCCTCATGATCTTCCTCAACCTGCTCTGCACGGTGCTGCTGCTCACCGCCTCGTGGGTCAAGGTGACGATGGATGACATCGGAGCGTCTCCGAGGCTCCTCACCGCGAAGGAAGCCAGGGAGGAGTCGACCGACACCATCCTGCGCGCCGAGCGTCAGAAGATCGCGACCGAGGTCATCGAGGCGAGGGAGCGCCTCAACTCGGCGCCACGCTTCTTCCGCTGGAAGGCGATGGCCGAGTACCGCTCCCTGCTGCGCGAGCAGCGTCGCGTCGAGGCCGAGGCCCAGCGTCGCCGCTTCGAGGGCGGACGCGTCTAGCGTCGGTTGGAGCGAGGGCGCCCGGGACCCCGTGTCGGTGGTCGCGTCTAGACTCGAACCCATGCCAAAGACCATTCGCATCGCGTCAGTGAACGTCAACGGAGTCCGCGCCGCCTACAAGAAGGGCATGGGCGAGTGGCTCGCTGAGCGCGACGTCGACATCCTCGCGCTGCAGGAGGTGCGTGCACCCACCGAGGAGCTGCACAAGCTCATCGACACGGCCGACTGGGAGCTGCACGACCACCTGGCCACCGCGAAGGGGCGAGCAGGTGTCGCGATCGCGTCGCGCATCCCGATCCGCGAGGTCCGCACCGACCTCGGGGCGGACGACTTCGACTCGGCCGGCCGCTGGCTCGAGGCCGACTTCGACATCGACGGCACTCCGCTGACCGTCGTGAGCTGCTACGTGAACTCGGGTGAGGCAGACACGCCGAAGCAGGACGAGAAGTGGAAGTTCCTCGACGCCATGAGCGCGAGACTCCCCGAGCTGCAGGCGCACAGCGCGCACTCGCTCGTCGTCGGCGACCTCAATGTCGGGCACACGAAGCTCGACATCAAGAACTGGAAGGGCAACGTGAAGCGAGCAGGCTTCCTGCCGCGCGAGCGCGCGTACTTCGACCGCATCTTCGGGGAGAGCGGTGCCAGCGTCGAGGGTGCGGACGGCTCCACCGGCACCGGGCTCGGGTTCGTGGATGTGGGCCGCCGCCTCTCCGGCGAGGTCGAGGGCCCGTACACCTGGTGGTCGCAGCGCGGCCAGGCCTTCGACAACGACACGGGCTGGCGCATCGACTACCACGTCGCCACCCCTGACCTCGCGCAGCGGGCCGCCACCTACGCCGTCGACCGTGCGGCGAGCTACGACACTCGCTGGTCGGACCACGCGCCCGTCGTCGTCGACTACACGTTCTGAAGCACCTTCCCACTCGCGTCACCAACCGCACGACCCCGAGGAACAACAGATGACCAAGCCCGTGCTCTTCTCCGGCATGCAGCCCTCCGCCGACTCGCTCCACCTCGGCAACTTCGTGGGCGCGCTCAGCAACTGGGTGCCCATGCAGGAGGACCACACGGCCATCTACTGCGTCGTCGACCAGCACGCCATCACGGTGCCGTTCGAGCCGGCGTCTCTGCTCGAGCGCACCCGGGTGACGGCGGCGCAGTACATCGCGGCCGGGATCGACCCCGAGCGCTCGATCCTCTTCGTGCAGTCTGCCGTTCCCGCGCACGCGCAGCTGCAGTGGGTGCTCTCCACGATCACCGGCTTCGGCGAGGCCAGCCGCATGACGCAGTTCAAGGACAAGTCGCAGCGCTACGGCACCGACACGACCACCGTCGGCCTCTTCACCTACCCCGTCCTCATGGCTGCCGACATCCTGCTCTACCAGGCAGCCGCCGTGCCGGTCGGTGAAGACCAGCGCCAGCACATCGAGCTGACGCGCAACCTCGCTGAGCGCTTCAACTCTCGTTTCGGAGAGACCTTCGTCGTGCCGGAACCGCACATCATGAAGGAGACGGCGAAGGTCTACGACCTGCAGAACCCGACCGCGAAGATGTCCAAGTCGGCCGAGTCCGACGCCGGACTCCTGCGGCTCCTCGACGACGAGAAGGTCACCCGCAAGAAGATCATGCGCGCCGTGACCGACGCCGACGGCGAGATCCGCTTCGACCGCGAGGCCAAGCCCGGCGTCTCCAACCTCCTCACGATCGCCTCGGTCCTCTCCGGGTCGACGATCGACGACGTCGCCGCCCAATACGCGGGTGGTGGGTACGGCGACCTGAAGAAGGGCCTCGCAGAGCTGGTCGAGTCGACCTTCGCGCCCATCCGCGAGCGCACCATCGAGCTCCTCGCCGACCCGGCCGAGCTCGACCGCATCCTCGCCCGAGGCGCTGAGCGCGCCAACGAACTCGCGCTCAGCACGCTCGATCAGGTCTACGAGCGGGTCGGGTTCCCGAAGCCGATCCGCTGATTCTCTTCACCGCCAGGTCGCTGCATCAGGGCGCTCTGCACAGCTCACGAGATCGCATCATTTCCGGCTCCTCCCCGCGCTAGGATGACGCAATGCCCGAAACGCTCGTCATCATCCCCACCTACAACGAACGCGAGAACGTCCGCTCCATCGTGGACCGCGTTCTTGGTGCCGACTCGCGCATCCATGTGCTGGTCGTCGACGACAACAGCCCGGACGGCACCGGCGAGATGGCCGACGAGATGGCCGCGGCGGATGAACGCGTCAGCGTGCTGCATCGCGCAGGCAAGCTCGGGCTGGGCACCGCCTACCTCGAGGGCTTCGCCATCGCAGCCGAGCGCGGGTACACCTACGTGTTCGAGTTCGACGCCGACGGATCGCACCCGCCGGAGCGGCTGCCCGAGATGATCGACGCCCTCGACGCCGGCGCTGGCCTCGTCATCGGCACCAGGTGGATGCCGGGCGGACGCACCGAGAACTGGCCACTGCAGCGCCAGATCCTCTCCCGGGGAGCGTCGATCTACGCGCGCGTGCTGCTGCAGAGCAAGATCCGCGACATCACGGCCGGCTACCGCGGCTACCGCGTCGCCCTCCTCCAGGGCTTCGACCTCACCCGCATCAAGAGCGCGGGCTACTGCTTCCAGATCGAGATGGCCTGGCTCTTCGAACGATCCGGCATCCGCGTGAGCGAGGTGCCGATCACGTTCGTCGAACGCCAGGAAGGCGCCTCCAAGATGTCGAGCGACATCATCGTCGAGGCAGTCTGGCGCGTCTTCGCGTGGGGCCTCGGCTACCGACTCGGCGCATTCTCGCGCCTGGCCGGTCGGTAGAACGAAAGCGACCCCATGAGCGATTCCCCAGCGTCCATCACCTTCGAGGCGGAGACCTCGATCCCCACCAGGCACGGCGTGCTGCGCTTCCGCGCCTACACCGATGACGCCAACGGCCAGCTGCACCTCGCGATCATCTCCGGCGAGCCGGAGAACGGCGCCATCGTCCGAGTGCATTCCGAGTGCCTCACCGGGGAGGCCTTCGGCTCGCTGAAGTGCGAGTGCGGGCCACAGCTCGACGCTTCCCTCGAGGCCATCGGCAGAGACGGTGGCATCGTGCTGTACCTGCGCGGCCACGAGGGTCGAGGCATCGGCCTCCTCAACAAGCTCCGCGCCTACGCCCTCCAGGAGCAGGGGCTCGACACCGTGGATGCGAACCTCGCGCTGGGCCTGCCCGCCGACAGTCGCGCCTACACGGCCGCCGCGCAGATGCTCGACGACCTCGAGATCTCCCGCATCCGCCTGCTCACGAACAACCCAGCGAAGGCTGAGGCGCTCGAGGCCCACGGCATCACCGTCGAGGAGCGCGTGCCCCTCGAGGTCGGCCGCGAGGATGCGAATCTGGCGTACCTCACGACCAAGGTCCAGCGCATGGGGCACATCATGAGCGAGCTCCCACAGCTTCCGGGCGACGACGCCGCGAGCTGACCTGCGCCACGCCGTCGCGGCCAGGCCGCCGCGCGCTGGGTAGAGGGCCAGCGAACGCGACGAATGCGGTGTAACCTCTTCTCGGCCGGAAGCCACAAGCATCCGGTCGAACTCGCGTCAGCAGACCTGCAATCAACCGGGCCGGGCGCGTTCCATCCACCGCTGCTCTGAGTTCCTGCACCGCGCAACCCGCACCGAAACCGCGTCTCACCAGCGAGCCAGCTGTCTCAGGAGCAACGTGTCATCCCCCAGCAAGACCACGCCAGGTGCATCGGCCGAGGAGTTCGAGGTCAAGAACTCCCGCGGGAAGGTCCTCACCGCGAGCCTCGTCGGAACTTCAATCGAGTTCTACGACTTCTACATCTACGCGACCGCGGCGAGCCTCGTCTTCCCCGCTCTCTTCTTCCCGAACGACAACGAGACGACGGCGCTGCTCGCCTCGTTCGCCGTCTTCGGTGTCGCGTTCATCGCGCGCCCCATCGGCTCCATCCTCTTCGGCCACTTCGGTGACCGCATCGGCCGCAAGGGCACCCTCGTGGCGACGCTCCTCACCATGGGCATCGCGACCTTCGCGATCGGCCTCCTCCCAACGGCGCTCACGCCGGGCTGGGAGATCCTCGCGCCGACGCTGCTCGTCATCATGCGCTTCTGCCAGGGCCTCGGGCTCGGCGGCGAGTGGAGTGGCGCCGCCCTCCTCGCCACCGAGAACGCACCGGCGGGCAAGCGCGCCATCTACGGCACGTTCCCGCAGCTCGGCGCCCCGATCGGCTTCATCCTCGGCAACCTGCTCTTCGTGCTGCTCTCGCACTTCATGAGCGACGAGACGTTCTTCGCGTGGGGCTGGCGCGTGCCGTTCCTCCTCAGCGCGATCCTCGTCATCGTGGGCCTCTGGGTGCGCATCAGCCTCATGGAGACGCCCGCGTTCGAGAAGGTCGTCCAGGCCGGCGAGGTCTCCAAGGTCCCGCTCTTCGCCGCGTTCAAGAGCAGCTGGCGCCAGATCATCCTCGGCACGTTCATCATGCTCGCCACCTACGTGCTCTTCTACATGATGACGGCGTTCACGCTGTCGTTCGGCACCAAGGCAACGCGCGAGCAGGCTGCCGCGAAGGCGGCCGAAGCCGGGGAGCCCTTCGACCCGAGCACCTGGGTGCCGGGGCTCGGGTACCAGCGCGAGACGTTCCTCATCATGCTCATCGTGTCCGTCGTGTTCTTCGGCATCTTCACGCTCGTCTCCGGCCCGTTGGCCGAGAAGTACGGGCGCCGCAAGATGCTGCTCTGGACAACCGGCGCGATCTTCGTCTTCGGCTTCGCGATGACGCCGCTCATCGGCCTGCACGAGTTCTTCGGCCCGCAGGCGATGCTCATCATCGGCATGACCCTCATGGGCCTCACCTTCGGCCCCATGAGCGCCGTCCTCCCCGAGCTGTTCCCCGCCAACGTGCGCTACACGGGCAGCGCGATCGCCTACAACCTGTCGAGCGTGTTCGGCGCCGGCTTCGCACCCACCGTCTTCATCGCCCTCTGGGCGTTCGGCGACGGCAGCCCGTTCTGGGTCGGCGTGTACCTCGCCGGTGCGGCCGTGCTGACCTTCGGTGCGCTCCTGCTCTCCAAGGAGACCCGCGACATCGCCTACGTGACCAACACGAAGTAGCTCTCGCACCTCGCCGACGGGGCCGCGCATCCATTGCGGATGCACGGCCCCGTCCTCGTCGCTCGCCCGCGTTCGGCCAGGCGAGTCGTTCCAGGTCGCGCCGGGTACCCTTGGCGGGTGCGCGCACACGACTGCGCGCCATCGGCGTGCGCGCACTTCAGCGCGCTGCGGGCGAAAGGCCAGGAGTTTGGGCGACAAGCCAGTGAGTTCAGCATCGGTCGGCGGCGAGGACACGACGCAGAAGAAGCGGGGTGGCTTCCTCGGGCGTCCGCCTCGCGAGGCATCCGGTGCGCCGAGGGCCACGTTCAAGCAGCTCCTCCCCCACCTGCTCGTGAACAAGCCGCTCCTCGCCGGCATCATCGCGATCAGCATCTTCAGCTCGGCGTTGAGCCTCGCGCAGCCGCTGCTCGTCAACGTGCTCATCGGGCAGGTCGAGGTCGGCACGATCGCCGCCTGGGTCGTCTGGGTGCTCGTCGGCGCTGTCGTCCTCGGTGCGATCGCGAACGGCGTCCAGCACTTCCTCCTGCAGCGCACTGGCGAGTCGATCGTCCTCAACACCCGCCGTCGTCTCGTCGCGAAGCTGCTGCGGCTGCCCGTCGCGGAGTTCGACGCCCGCCGAACGGGTGACCTCGTGTCGCGCGTCGGCAGCGACACCACGATGCTGCGGGCTGTCCTCACGCAGGGTCTCGTCGAGGCCATCGGCGGTGCGCTCACCTTCATCGGTGCCGTCATCGCCATGATCGTGCTCGACGGCGTGCTCTTCCTCATCACCTTCGCCGTCGTCGTCGTCGCGCTCCTGCTCGTCGTCGGCATGTCGATGCGCATCCGCGAGGCCAGCGCCGCAGCACAGCAGAAGGTGGGTGACCTCACCGCATCCGTCGAGCGGGCCATCTCTTCCGTCCGCACCGTGCGGGCGTTCGGGGCGACCGAGCGCGAGGAGCGCCTCGTCGACGCCGACGCCGTCGGGGCGTACCAGCGCGGCCTCGACGTGGCCCGCATCTCGGCGTTCATCGTGCCCGTCGCGGGCTTCGCCATGCAGGGCGCGCTCATCGCGGTGCTCGGCGTCGGCGGGCTCCGCGTCGCCGCCGGCGACCTCAGCATCGCCAACCTCATCGCCTTCATCATGTTCCTGTTCATGATGATCATGCCCCTCGGCCTGTTCTTCGGTGCCCTCACGGCCGTCAATACAGCGCTCGGCGCCCTGGGCCGCATCGAGGAGATCATCGCCATTCCTGAAGAGGGGTCAGGCGACCGAACCGAGGCCCCGCTTGTTGTCCTCGAAGGGCCGGCGAACGAGCACGGGGCTCCGGATGCGCCCGCCGTCGAGTTCGACGCGGTCTCCTTCCACTACCCAGAGGACGTCGTGCGCGCCCGCGCCGCCCGCGAGCGTGCCGCCGCGAGACTCGAGACGATCCGCCGCGAGTCCTCACGCGGCGGCATGGCAGCGGCCATGACGGGCGCCGCATCCGATCCCGACGCCCGGCTCTTCGCCGAGGACGGCGCGCAGGCACGAGTCGAGGCGCCCCTCGTGCTCGACGGCGTCAGCTTCGCGCTGCGTCGCGGTGAGCGTCTCGCCCTCGTCGGTCCCTCAGGCTCCGGCAAGTCCACAGCCCTCGCCCTGCTGGAGCGCTTCTACGACCCGACGGGCGGAAACATCCGACTCGGCGGCGTCGATCTGAGTTCCATCGACCGGCAGCACCTGCGCGCGCAGCTCGGCTACGTGCAGCAGGATGCGCCGGTCCTCGCCGGCTCCCTGCGCGAGAACCTGCTCCTCGGGCGGCCGGACGCCGACGACGTCGCCTGCGAGCAGGTGCTGCGCGAGGTGAACCTCGGCGACGTGCTCGACCGCAGCGACGACCGCCTCGACACCCAGGTCGGCGAATCAGGCGTCATGCTCTCCGGGGGCGAGCGGCAGCGCCTCGCCATCGCGCGCGCGCTGCTCTCAGCCCCGCCCATCCTGCTCCTCGACGAGTCGACATCCGCCCTCGATGGGGCCAACGAGCGACTCATGCGCGACGCGCTCGACAAGGTGTCCGAAGGCCGAAGCGTCATCGTCATCGCCCACCGCCTCTCGACCGTCGTCGACAGCGACGAGATCGTCGTCCTCGAGCATGGCCAGGTGCTCGGCCGCGGCAAGCACCTCGAGCTCGTCGACACCGTGCCGCTCTACCGCGAGCTCGCGCAGCACCAGCTGCTGCTCCCCCGCTGACTCCGCGGCGGCCCGCGCCTTCGCCCCCTCGGCCACGCCCACGCCCACGGTTCCGGGATGGGACGGGATGGAAAAGTCGCTCCGTGCCGGGAAACTTTCCAGCACGAAGCGACTTTTCCATCCCGAATGCCTGAGGTCGAGACCTGATCAGCGCGCCCGGGGCGGCGGCGCACGCGGCACGAGCGGCGCTCGGCGTGCAAGTTTCGGGATGGGTTGCGCGCTTCGGGATGGGTTGCGCGCTTCGGGATGGGGCACAAGCCATCCCGAAGCGTGCAAGCCATCCCGAAATGAGGTGTCTATCCACGCCGCGGACGCAGACGCAGACGCGGACGCGATCCGATCCGGTCCGGTCCGATCCGATCCGATCCGATCCGATCCGACCGCCATACGCCGTCTCGGGATGGGACAGTGACGTCGCTCGGGGAAACTTTCCAACACGAAGCGACTTTTCCATCCCGAGAACCACGAGGCCGGGACCCGGTCAGTGCGACGAAGGGCCGGGCCGCTACTCGACGGTGATGCCGGTGGCGCGGAGCTCTTCGAGGGCAGCCGCACGCGTCTGGGGGCTGACGGCGGAGGTGAGTCCGTCGATGACGCGCACCGCGAACCCGGCCCGTTGGCCGTCGAGCGCGGATGCGCGCACGCAGTGGTCGGTCGCGATGCCGACGACGTCGAGCTCGTCGACGCCGCGTGCGCGCAGCGCGTCGGCTAACGTCTCGCCGTCAGCCGTTGCGCCGTCGAACGCGGAGTAGGAGGGCGTTCCCTGGCCCTTGAAGATGTGCAGGTCGACGAGCTTCGTGTCGAGGGCGGGGTGGTAGTCGGCACCTGCTGTCCCCGCGACGCAGTGCTCCGGCCAGCTGTCGACGAAGTCGGGCTGCGCGTGGAAGTGCCCGCCGTTGTCGCTGTTCGCGTCGTGCCAGTCTCGGGACGCGGCGACGACGTCGTACTGCTCGCGGCTGCTGGCGAGGTGCTCGGTGATGCCGGCGGCGACGGCCGCACCGCCGTCGGTCTCGAGGGCGCCGCCCTCGGTGAAGTCGTTCTGGACGTCGACGATCAGCAGTGCACGGCTCATGTCACCAGTCTGCCGCAGGCCACCTGGATGGGCCAGGCGCACGTGGACCGCGCACGGCGTGCGTCACCAGTTGGCGAGGGACGCTCCGCACGAGTAGGTGCGCGCGGCGATGGTGTCGAGGGCGTCGCGGTTCGCGGGCGTGACGGTGCCGACGACGAAGAACGCGAACGTGAGCCTGCTGCCGTCCGCGGCGGTCAGGTAGCCGGCCAGGCCGTAGACCTCGTTGATCCAGCCGGTCTTCGCGGTGATCGCCCCCGGGGGCACTCCGAGCGGCGTGAGGCGCGACTGCAGGGTGCCCGTCTGGCCTGATGCGGGGAGGTCGTCGAGCAGCTGGGAGGCGGCGATGTCGGGCTGAGAGATGGTCTGGAGGAGCTCTGCGACCAGCTCGGGCGGCACCCGGTTGTCAGCGGAGAGGCCGGATCCGTCAGCGAGCACGAGTCCGCTCGTGTCGAGGCCCAGCGTCGTGAGCGCCTGGCTCGTGGAGTCCTGGATTGCGCCGAAGTCCGTTCCGATGCCCTGTTCGATCGCCACGAGGCGCGCGAGCGTCTCGGCGACGTTGTTGTCGCTGTCGATGAGCGCGTAGTGCACGAGTTCGGAGACGGGTTGCGACCAGACTTCGGCGAGGAGCTTGGCGCCGTCCGGCGCAGACCCGCTCGCTCCCGTGGTCGCGGCACCGAGCCTCGTGGCGAACGCGGCGGCCGCGGCCCCGCTCGGGTCCTCTGTGCGGGGCGAGACGAGGCTCGCCGGGTCCTGGCGTCCGCCGTCGACCATGAGCGCGGAGATGGGGCTGATGTAGCCGTCCGTGCGGTCGGCCTGGGACCAGGAAGGCTGCCATTCGGCGCCGCTGAAGGCGGATTCGTCGACGAGGACCTGGGTGGGCGCCGTGCCGGACAGGCTCGGGTCGTTCGCCCATGCCGTCCGGGTCTGCGCTGCGAGGTCCGCGAGGGTGCCGGTCGCTCCGGAGTAGTAGCTGCCGGCGCCGCTGTCGGTGGAGGCGAGCGTCACGTCTCCCCCGCCGACGATGACGACCGTTCCGGGCTCGCTGCCGGCGTAGACGCGGGTCGGGATGCGGAAGTCGGGGCCGAGCACCTCGATCGCGGCAGTCGTCGTGAGGAGCTTCATGACGGAGGCCGTCGGGACCGCATCCGTCGCCTTCCGCTCATAGACCGTCTCGCCGCTCTGGGTGTCGACGACGACACCGTGGAAGTCGAGGGCCCCAGCGGCACTGGCGACGTCTTCGATGGAGCACGTGCGCACGGGCTCTGCGGCGGCGGCCTCGACGGGGGTCTCCCGGACGGCACCGAGCGTCTTCGGGGCGAGTTCCTGGGCCTCGCCCGCGAAGGCAGGGGCCGCGACGGCGAAGCCGCCTCCTCCCGCGGCGAACCCTGCGCCGAGCGCGAGGACGCCCGCGAGGGTGAAGCCGATCAGGCGGCCAGCACCTGGGCGCCGCGTGCGCGCGCTGCCTGAGCCGGCCATGTCACCTCCGAATGGAACCTGGGCGCCCCGCGTCTCGTGACGCCGCGCCAAGGTGCCAGTCTAGCCAGCGCTCGAGTGCGTGCCGTCTGACGTCGGGCATGCGACCCAGGCCATCGGTCGCACAGTGCGATCTCGAGATCGGGTCAGCTGAGCCCGGCCGAGCGCCGGTAGTGGAGCAGCAGCGTGTGATCGCACTCGAGGACCCCGGCGAGGGCGAGCGGATGCTGCGCGAGCGTCTCCGAGTGCGCGATGCGCCCTTCCTGGCCGCCCACGAGCGCGGGCGACACGGTGAGGCAGAGCTCGTCGAACGCGCCCTGGGCGTTGATCTCGCCGAAGAGCGTTGGCCCGCCCTCGCAGAGCACCTCGCTGTGGCCGAGCTCGCGCAGCATGGCGCGCAACTCGGTGACGTCGAGGGTTCCGGGGCGGCCCGGATGCTCTGGCACGGTCAGCACAGTCGCAACCTCCCGGAAGGGCGCGAGCCGTTCCGGGTCGGAGACCGGAGTCACGACGATCGGCGGAACGGGTGCGTCGGCGAACATCTCATGCTTGGGGTCGAGGGCGAGCCGACTCGAGACGATGCCGAGCGTCGGGTGCGCGGGCCGTCCCCGCGCCTCCCGCCACGCGACGGAGGCCTCGGAGACGCGAAGGCCGACGTAGCCCTCGTCTCTGAGCGTGCCTGCCCCGACGAGCACGAGGTCGGCGAGGCGGCGCAGCAGCTCGAAGACCCGGTGGTCGGCTGCCGTGCCGAGGCTCCCCGACCGACCGTCACCGCCCATGGCGGCGCCGTCGACGCTCGCGACGAAGTTCAAGCGGAACGCGCCGTTCGCGGGGTAGGCGTAGTGGGCGAGCAGCTGCTCGTCGTCGAGCCACCCGTGCTCGCCTTCTGGGCCAAGCAACGAGCGGATCGCCGCTGATGGAGCGTTCATGGTGAGAGCATGCCACGGCGACGTGCGCGGCAGTGGTGAGTTGGGTGCGAGCGGGGTGGGCGCTACAGGTTGTGGCGCGTGTACGCGGGCGCGCGCAGTCCGAGGATCGCTTCGGTCATCCTCGTCGCGTCCACCGCTTCTGGGACGTTGTGCATGCGGACGATGCGAGCGCCGAGCAGGATGCACGCGACGGCGGATGCAAGCGAGCCCGAGACGCGGTCCCGCTTCTCCCGATCAAGGGTCTCCCCGATGAAGTCCTTGTTGGAGACGGCGGCGAGCACGGGGAAGCCGATCGATGAGATCTCGTCGAAGCGCCTGGTCAGCTCGAGCGTGTGCAGGGTGTTCTTGTTGAGGTCATGCCCCGGGTCGATGATGAGCTGCTCTTCCCCGACGCCGAGTTCGATGGCACGTTCGGCGCGTGCTGCCAGGAACACCCGCACCTCGCCGACGACGTCGTCGTAGTGCGGGCGCGCGAGCTCCGCCCTCGGCGCTGCGACGCTGTGCGTGATGACGAGCTGCACGCCGGAGCCCGCCACGACTCTCGCGAGGTTCTCGTCCCGGAGGCCGCTCGTGTCGTTGATGATGCCCGCGCCCGCCTCGATGCAGGCCTCCGCTACGCGCGCACGGTACGTTTCTGCGGAGATCGGCACGCCGGTGCGCTCTCGGACAGCACGGATCACCGGCACGACGCGGGCGATCTCATCCGCTTCCGAGAGCTCCTCGCCTGGCGCGAACGGCTGCCCGCCGATGTCGACGATGTCGGCACCCGCGCGTTCGGCGGCGAGCACCGCGTCCACGGCGCTCTGGAGACCGAACGTCGCCCCGTCGTCGTAGAACGAGTCTGGAGTGCGATTCACGATCGCCATGACCGCGACCCGGCGCGAGAAGTCGAACGGCTCCACAGTTCCCAGCTGGTGCACGGGGCTCCGCAGCGGCGGGAACGCGAGAGGCGGGTGCTGATCGGGGTCGTGGTGCCTGCGCTCGAGCATCTGCTCAGCGTACGGGAGGCGGGGCGCCCGAGAAGACAAGAGCCCCTCCGCACCGAAGTGCGGAGGGGCGATGGGGCCGCCTGCGAGAATCGAACTCGCGACCTATTCATTACGAGTGAATCGCTCTGCCGACTGAGCTAAGGCGGCCTGCCTGCAGCTCAACTCCCTGGGGTGCTGAACTCGACACCAAAGCATAACGCACACTTTGCTCAAGTGCACATCGGGGTGTCGCGGTCAGCAGACCAGCCCCTCGGCGGGCACTGTGCCGTCGATGAAGTAGGCGTCGACGGCACCGGTGACGCAGCTGTCGCCCTGCGTGTAGGCGAGGTGTCCCTCGCCCTCGAAGGTGAGCAGCGTGGCCGATTCGAGCTGCTCGGTCACGGCCTCCGCCCACGCGTACGGCGTGGCCGGGTCGCCGGTCGTGCCGATGACGAGGACCGGGTCGGCTCCCGCACCGGTGACGGGTGCGAGCTCGTTGGTGGACGAGAACGCCCACTGCTGGCAGGTCGTGTCTCCGAGCGCTTCGGGTCCTGGAATGCCGATCGGGGTCGACTCTGCGATCTGCCGGTTGAAGTCGGCGATCTTGGCGGGGTCGGTCTCGACCGGGTAGTCGAGACAGTTGATGGCGGTGAAGGCCTCGAACATGTTGTCGGCGTAGGTGCCGTCTGGCCCGCGACCGTAGTAGGAGTCGCTGAGCGCGAAGAACCCTGCAGGGTCGCCCGCTGTCTCATAGGTGGCGAACGCGTCGCTCAGGTACGGCCAGCTCTGGTTGTTGTAGAGCGCCGAGCTGATGGCCGTGTCGATGACGCCGCTCGTGAGCTTCCGGCCGTCTGCGTTCACGGGGAGGGTGTCATCGGCCTCGGCCATGAGGGTGTTGATCTTCGCTATCGCCTCGTCCACTGTGCCGGTGAATGGGCAGCTCGTCGTGGTCAGGCAGTCTTCGAGGTAGGTGCGGGTGGCTTCACCGAAGGCGCCCTGCTGGGCGAGCACCACCTGGAACGTCGACAGGGTCGGGTCCGTGGCGCCGTCGAGCACGACGCGGCCGACCGTCTCCGGGAACATGTCGATGTACTGGGCGCCGATGTCGGTGCCGTACGAGAACCCGAAGTAGTTGACCTTCGGGTCGCCGACGAGCGCGCGCAGCAGGTCGAGGTCCTGCACGGTGCTCTTCGTGTCGACGAACTCGAGGAGCGGTCCCGTGTTCTCGAGGCAGTCGTCGGCGAACTCCTTCGAGTTCGCGGTGACCTCCGCGATGATCTGCTCATCGGTCGCGGTGCCCGGATCGAGATCTTCGTTGACGCCATAGAACCACTCGTCCATGCCGGCATCGTCACGGCACTCGACCGCGCTCGACTCACCGACACCGCGCGGGTCCCAGCCCACGATGTCGAAATCCTCCATGAGCTCCGGCGTGAAGACGAACTGGGCGCTGTCGCGCACGAACGAGACGCCGGATGCTCCGGGACCGCCAGGGTTGGTGAAGATCGTCCCGATCGGGTTGCCGCTCGACGCGGGTACCTTCACCATGGCGAGCTCGATCTGCTCCGAGGTCCCGTCTGCCCAGTCCATCGGAGCTTCCGCGGTTGCGCACTCGAGACCGCCGCCGCACGCGTCCCAGCCGAGGTCCTGCTCGTAGAACGTCTGGATGCTGGGGTCGAGGCCGGTCGGGATGACGTCGACGTCCTCCGTCTGCACGCCTCCACCGGAGCCTCCGCCGGCGAGCGTCGTCACGAGCGTGCATCCGCTGAGCAGGAAGACGACTGCACCGGTCAGGAGCGAGGCGCCGATGCTGCGCGTTGCCGCGCGACGGGTGGTCGGTCTGGTCATGATGCTCCCTGCTGCGATGGCGTCCAGCTGATCAAGAATGCCTCGAGGACGAGCGCCACAGGAACGTTTGCGGCGAGTCGTGCTCTGGCTTTGCTCGCCGCGTCAATGCTCGTGAGCACGTCGTCGGAGCTGCGCGAGCTCGTTGCGGATTCCAGTTCGTGCCGCCGGTGCTCGTTGACGAGCTCGACAGGGAGAGCCAGCTGCAGCATGAGCAGGTCTCGCAGCAGGGAGACCGAGTCGGTCAGGATGCGATCGATCGCATCGACCTGACCGCGCTTCGCTCTGCGCTTCTGATGCTCTTCGAGTTCACGGATCTGTCCGCGCAGCTGCCTCGGCACTGCCTGGCCCGGCGTGAGGCCGAGAGACCGGAATGCGGCTGCCCGCTCCTTGTCGTCGCGGTCTGCCGCGTTGGCGGTGGCGTCCTCGTCGGCGATCGCGACGAGCTGTGCGGCCTTCCGGACGGCGTCGCCGGTCGTGCGGATGTCGAGCAGGCCGTCGAGGGACGCGTCACGGCGACCCCACGCGTCTTCGCTCGTGGCGAGTCGTTTGGCCATGCCGACGTGGCTCTGCGCCTCGCGGGCGGCACGCAGAGCGACTTCCGGCTCGATGCCGTCGCGACGCACGAGCAGCCCGGCGACGTCTCGAACCTCCGGCACCCGAAGCCGCACGCTGCGCACGCGTGAGCGGATGGTCGGCAGCAGGTCGGCCTCGCTCGGCGCGCAGAGCACCCACACGGTCGACTCCGGTGGCTCTTCGATGGCCTTGAGCAGCGTGTTCGAGGTGCGTGCGACCATGCGGTCGGCGTCTTCGACGAGGATGACCCGGTAACGCCCGGTCATCGGCGACATGGATGCGCGCTCCACGAGTTCGCGTGCCGTCTTGATGTCGAGCTGCACGGTCTCCGTGACGACGGCCGTGAGGTCGGGGTGCGAGCGGGCGCGCACCTGAACGCAGGACGGGCACACGCCACATCCGTCGTTCGGGCACAGCAGTGCCGCCGCGAAGGCGTAGCCCATGTTGCTTCGACCGGAACCGGGTGGGCCGGTGATGAGCCACGAGTTCGTCATGCCGCTCGTGTCCACTGCACCGAGTTTGGAGGCCTTCGCCGCGTTCGAGAACAGGGCGATCGCGTCGTCCTGACCGGAGAGGTCGTCCCAGACGGTCATGGCTACTCGCCGACCGGGCGCCGCTCGAGGAGCTCGGCGACGCGGGTGCGGATGCGCTCGGCCACGTGCTCTCGTGGCTGGGTCGCGTCGATCACGAGGAACCTGTCCGGGTCGGCGGCGGCAAGGCCGAGGAAGGCGGAGCGGACGGCGTCGTGAAAATGCTTCGATTCGGCTTCGAGCCGGTCGTAGGTGCCGCGGGTCGCGCCGATACGTCGGCGCCCTTCGTCCGGATCGAGGTCGAAGAGCACGGTGAGGTCGGGGAGCAGGCCGCGCGCGGCCCACAGGGAGAGGTCCCTGACCTCGTCGGCGCCGAGCTCGCGCCCCGTGCCCTGGTAGGCGATCGAGGAGTCGAGGTAGCGGTCCTGCACGACGACGTCGCCGCGTTCGAGCGCTGGTCGGACGACGGTTGCGATGTGGTGTGCACGGTCGGCGGCGTACAGGAGCGCCTCGGCCCTGGCATCCATGTGACCCTTGCGGTGCAGCACGAGTTCCCGGATGTCGGCGCCGAGGTCGGTGCCGCCCGGTTCGCGCGTGCGCACGACCGTCTGCCCGAGGGCCGCCAGCCATTCCTCGAGCAGGGCCGAGTGCGTCGACTTGCCCGCGCCGTCGCCGCCCTCGAGCGTGATGAAGAGGCCCGTCATTCGCTGCTTGCTGCCCCGCTGGCCTTGGCCGCAGGCTTCTTAGCAGGCGCGCGTTTCGCGGCAGGCTTCTTCGCTGCGGTCGTCTTGGTCGCCGCCGCCTTGGAGGCAGCTGGCTTCTTGGCGGCGGGCTTCTTCGCTGCCGGCTTCTTCGCGGCCGTGGTCTTGCGCTTGACGGGGCCCTTGGCACGCTTGTCGGCGAGCATCTGCACGGCTTCCTCGAACGTGACGTCCTCCGGGTTGGCGCCGCGCGACACGGTCACGTTGGTCTCGCCGTCGGTGACGTACGGACCGAAGCGACCGTCCTTGATCTTGATCGGCTTGCCGCTCACGGGGTCGGCCTCGAACTCCTTGATGGCCGCCTTCGTGGTGCGTGCCCCGTACTTGGGCTGCGCGAAGAGCTCGTGCGCGGCCTCGAGCGTGACGGTGAAGATCTCGTCCTCGCTCGTGAGCGACCGCGTGTCGGTGCCCTTCTTCAGGTACGGCCCGTACCGGCCGTTCTGGGCCGTGATCTCGGCACCCGTCTCGGCGTCGACGCCGACCACTCTGGGCAGCTCGAGCAGCCCGATCGCCTGCTCGTAGGTGACCTGCTCTGGGATCATCGACTTGAAGAGCGACGCCGTGCGTGGCTTCTCGGCAGCGGCGGCCTTCTTGGCGCGCGGCTTCTTGACTGGACGCCCCTCGGCAGCGGCGGCTTTCGCCTCGGCCTCTTCCGCGAGTGCCTTGGCCTTGGCCTCAGCCTCTGCGGCGGCCTCCTCGGCCTCCGACGGAGCCTCGGTCACGTACGGGCCGAAACGGCCGTCCTTCACGACGATGCGCTTGCCGGTCTCGGGGACGACGCCCAGCACGCGATCCGTCTGGATAGGCGCCTCGACGAGCTCGATCGCTTTCTCTGCGGTCAGCTCGTCGGGGGCCAGGTCTTCTGGGACGTTGACGCGCCTCGGGGTCTCGCCTTCCGTCTCCGGAGCGACCTCGAGGTAGGGGCCGTAGCGGCCGATGCGCAGGACGATGCCGTCGGCGAGCGGGGTCGAGTTGATCTCGCGGGCATCGATCTCGCCGAGGTTGTCGATGACGCCGCGGAGTCCCTTGTGGTCGTCGGTTCCGAAGTAGAACCCGCGCAGCCAGTCGTTGCGCTGCTCGGTGCCGGCGGCGATGCGGTCGAGGTCGCCTTCCATCTGCGCCGTGAAGTTGTACTCGACGAGGTCGTGGAAGTGCTCTTCGAGGAGACGCACGACGGAGAATGCCGTCCAGCTGGGGACGAGTGCGCTGCCGCGCGGCGCGACGTACCCGCGGTCGATGATGGTGGAGATGATGGATGCGTACGTCGACGGGCGGCCGATGCCGAGCTCGTCGAGCGTCTTGACGAGGCTCGCCTCCGTGTAGCGCGGGGGCGGGCTGGTCTCGTGGCTCTTGGCGTCTGCCGTCTCCGGATCGAGCTTCTGCCCCTTGGTGAGCGGCGGCAGCTTCGCTTCTGCGGTGGTCGAGTCGTCGCGCGCCTCGTCTTTCCCCTCCTCGTAGGCGGCGAGGAAGCCGCGGAAGGTGATGACGGTGCCGGACGCCTGGAACTCGGCGACGCGGCTCGTGACGGTGCCCTGCGCATCGGAGACGTCGATGGGCGAGGCGTCGATCGTGACGGTCGCCGTCTGCCCCTTGGCGTCGGCCATCTGCGAGGCGATGGTGCGCTTCCAGATGAGGTCGTACAGCTTGAAGTCGTTGGGGCTCAGCTTGGGCCGAAGCTCGCTTGGCAGCGCGAACGTGGAGCCGGCCGGCCTCACGGCCTCGTGCGCTTCCTGCGCGTTCTTCGACTTCGAGCCGTAGAGGCGGGGAGCCGATGGAACCGTCTCGGCCCCGTAGAGCTTGGCGGCCTGCGTGCGTGCAGCGTTGAGCGCCTGCGACGACAGCGACGAGGAGTCGGTACGCATGTACGTGATGTACCCGTTCTCGTACAGCGACTGCGCGACGCTCATCGTCTGGCGTGCGGTGAAGCGCAGCTTGCGGGCGGCCTCCTGCTGCAGGGTCGAGGTCGTGAACGGCGCGGCGGGGCGTCGAGTGTACGGCTTGGACTCGACGGAGGACACCGTGACGGGAACCGTGCCGGCCGTGAGCTGCACGGTCAACGTGGTCGCCTCGGCTTCACCGAGGATCACGGACGAGTTCTTGAGCACACCGTGGTCGTCGAAGTCGCGTCCGGTGGCGACGCGCTCGCCGTCGAGCTTCGTCAGACGGGCGACGAAGGCCGACCCCTCCTTCCCCTGCTCGGGCGCGAAGCGGGCTTCGACTCCCCAGTAGCTGGCCTTCACGAACGCGAGACGCTCGCGCTCGCGGTCTACGATGAGGCGTGTCGCCGCTGACTGCACGCGGCCGGCGGAGAGTCCGGGGCCGACCTTGCGCCACAGCACGGGCGACACCTCGTAGCCGTAGAGGCGGTCGAGGATGCGCCTGGTCTCCTGCGCGTCGACGAGGTGCACGTCGATGTCGCGCGTGCGGTCCTTCGCGGCTTCGATCGCCTCGCGGGTGATCTCGTGGAACACCATGCGCTTGACGGGGACCTTCGGCTGGAGCACCTGCAGGAGGTGCCAGGCGATGGCCTCTCCTTCGCGGTCCTCATCAGTTGCGAGGATGAGCTCGTCGGCGTCCTTGAGCGCCCGCTTGAGCTCGGCGACGGTCTTCTTCTTCTGGTCGGAGACCACGTAGTACGGCTCGAACCCGTTGTCGACGTCGACGCTGAACTTCCCGAGGGAACCCTTCTTGAGCTCTGGCGGGAGGTTCTTGGGCTCGATGAGGTCGCGGATGTGTCCGACGCTGGCGAGCACGGTGTAGTCATCACCGAGATACTGCGAGATGCTCTTCACTTTGGTCGGCGACTCGACGATGACCAGTGTGTTGCTGCCTGACACAAGCGTTCCTTGGATGGGTCTGCGTGCTCTCGCACGACGATTCCGGCTGGCCGGAGTTATGTGGGGGCTGTTGCCACCCGTCGGCGCCCATTATATGGATGGGCTGGTACATGGACGGGGTGACTGGGCGGAAGGCCTCCGACTGCCGGCGGCTCCGCTTCACGGCTTCTCAGTGAGGTGGCGGTCCTGCCCTCGACGGTTCCGAAAAGACGAACGGGCCGGACTCTACACGAACTCGCACAACGGCCTCACGGCCGCTGACCGTGCAGGCTTCGAGCGAGGCACCGTTGGCGGCGACGATGCGGGTGGCTTCGGCGCACGGGTCCCCCGGCTTCAGCCCGGATGCGACGTCGGCCGCGGCCAGCGCGCCCGCGTCGGCTGCGGCGTGCGCGGCCTGTCTTGCTGGGAAGGCGGCGAGCACGCTGACGGCTCCGACGGTGAGTGCAAGAAGGAGGAGCGAGACCGCCAGCACGACGACCCCGCCAGCGCCCCGGTCTCCGCCCAGGCAGCGGAGAGGTGCCGACGCTTCGGCGCTCATCGTCCGCCGCCGAGCGCGCACGCGCGGGCGCCGACATCCACGGGGAGCACGCGCTCCCCGAGGATGAGTGGCGTGGACGCCCGCGCACAGACGAGGCCGTCCGCGCGACTGATCTCAAGGTGCGCGTCTGGTACGAGCGAATGCACGTGCTCGCGAGCGATGGCCTCGTCGTCCCCACGTGCCACGAGCCTGACAGCGTCGGCGACGGCGTCCTGCAACCGGACCTGCACGACGACGCCCTGCAGTCCCGTGAGGCAGAAGGCGAGCAGGAGGACGACGGCGGGTGCCACGATGGCGAACTCCGCCGTCGCCGAGCCACGCTGGGAGCTCGCGGGCAGGAGCCATCGGGGCACCCGACGCATCATTCGTCCAGCGTGAGGGCGGTGCGGATGATGTTCTCGAGCAAGCCCCTGACCTCGTCGCTCTGCATGATGACGACGAGGAGCCCCGCGAACGCGACGGCTGCCATCGTCGCGATCGCGTACTCGGCCGTCGCGGCCCCCTCGTCATCGCGCATCCACTGCCGGAGTCTGCTCAACAAGCCTCGGGATGCGTCGCCGAAGGTCGTGATCTGGAACATGGGTGTACCTCTCTTATTACGTATTGACGGTTGGAATGCGGCACGGGCGTATCGGGCGGCTCAGAGCCGCGAGATGGTCTGGGTCACGACGGCGAGGATGAGCGGAGCGACGCCGAGCAGGAGAAAGGCCGGGAGCACGCACAGGCCGAGCGGCAGCATGAGGCGCACGCCGAGCTCGGCCGCTTTCCTGCTCGACGCGGCGCGCGCGTCGCGTCGCTCGAGCGCGGCTTCGCTGCGCAAGAGGGATGCGGCGGGCACCCCAGCGTCGCGGGCGAGCTCCAGCACTCGGTCGACGCGCCCGCCGCCCAGGCCGGTTCGAGCCGCCGAACGCCCGTCGGTTCCGAGCGCCGCGTCGTCGAGCGCGCGTTGCACAAGCGGGCGGACCGCGGCGACGGATGTGCCTCCAAGCATCCCGAGCGCCGTCAGGTCCAGGGCGAGGCCTGGCAGCTGCTCTCGTCGGGAAGCCGCTGCGATGAGTGCCCTGTTCCAGAGGTGCGCGGAGACCATGAGGGCGACCCCTCCGCCGAGACAGGCGAGGCCGATCGGCGTGCCGAAGAGCATCCCGAGGCTGTCGAAGCCGAGTGCGAGCCCGAGGAGGACTCCGAAGGCGGGCAACGCCATGACCAGCCGTGCGGCGCTGCTCGGGCCCGCGAGCGCGAGTTGCACCTCCCGCTCGGAGGCGCCGAAGTCGCGGAACGTCTGGGCCAGTTCGCCGAGGCCCCGGGCAAGCGGGGCCCCCGTGGTCTCGGCGAGGGACCAGGCGCAGCCGAGGGCTCGCCAGCTCGGCTCATCGTGCTCCCGGAGCATCGCACCGACTCGCTTGCCAGCGCGCACGCCTCTCGCGATGGTGAGCTCGACGGGATCGCTGGTGGCGGCGCGCCACCGCGCGGGGCGAGGAATCCTCAGGCGGAGCCTGCCCTCCACCCAGGATGCGAGCCGCCTCCAGGCGATTCGTCCGGACCTCGGTGATTCTTCGGAGGCGGCGAAGCTCGCCGCGTGCTGCCACGCGGAATCCGCTGTGGTGCCGCCTGCGAGCAGGGCTGCGAGTCGCTCGACGACCGCCGCGGTTCGCTCGGCAGCGTCGACATCGTGCTGGGTCATCGCCGGCCGAGATCTCGGTGACCCGGATCGTGTCGGCGGTCATCTCCGCGACGGACATCAGCCTCACCGGCGGTGGCAGACGCGAGAGCCGTGACGTTCTTCGCCTGGCCAGATTCTCGACGCAGGACCGATGCGATGGCCAGGCGCCCGGCCTCATCGAGGCAGAACTCCCCGATGTCGGCGAGCCGCCGATGCCCGACGGACGTGCGCTCGACGTGCATGACGAGGTCGATGGCGCTCACGGTCTGCCTGGCGACCGCATCCTGCGTCATGCCGGCAAGCGCGCCGAGGGCCTCGAGGCGCGAGGGCACATCGGCGAGGGAGTTCGCGTGGAGCGTGCCCGCGCCGCCGTCGTGCCCCGTGTTGAGTGCGGCCAGGAGCTCCCGGAGTTCGGCGCCGCGACATTCGCCGAGCACGAGCCTGTCCGGGCGCATCCGCAGCGACTCGCGGACAAGACGCTCGAGCGGCACGCTCCCGGCCCCCTCGATGTTCGCCTGTCTCGCCTCGAGCGAGACGCTGTGGGGATGTGCGATGCGCAGCTCGGCGACGTCCTCGATCACGACGATGCGGTCGCGGGGGTCTGACTCCGAGAGGAGCGCGGACAGGAACGTCGTCTTCCCGCTTCCGCCGGCACCCGTGATGAGCACATTGGCACGAGCTCGCACCGCTTCCCGGACGAGCTCCTCCGCGCCAGGAGAGAAGAACGCCTGCCGGTCGAGCTGCTCGATGGTGAGCTGGCGGACCCGCGGTGCCCGAATGGACAGGAGCGTGCCGGAGATCGACACCGGAGGCAGCACAGCGTGCACGCGGATGCCGTCAGCGATGCGCACGTCGACGCACGGCGCGGATTCGTCGAGGTGCCTGCCGCCGGCAGCGACGATACGGACGGCCAGTTCGCGCAGCGCCCGCTCGCTCGGCGCCACCCAGGAGTCTTCCCGCTCCGCGCCGCCGCCTCGATCGACGAAGAGGCCGTCGGTGCCGTTGACGAAGAGGTCCGTGACCTCGCCATCGGCGACGTACATCGCCAGGGGACCGAACGCGTCCGCCTGACCTCGAGTCAATGTCCGAACGGATCGCGGCGTGCTCTCCGCGGTGCGCGGCGGCAACGGCAGCGAGGCCGCACGCTGCGAGGCCGGGCGAGCGACGAAGCGCTGGCCTGATGTCGATTCGAGAGCTGAGCCGTGTGCCATGCACGAAGCGTACGAACGCCGGAGGCCCACGAGTCCGATGGCCGTCGCGCCTGTGCATGGGCCACTGTGCACAGGGCACACGACGACGGAGTCGCGCCGGACCGAACCGGGGCCGCGGGAGAATTGGAGAGGCGCCCGGACAGGGGGATATCCGAGCGCCTCAGCTCATGCAGCGTTCAGGGGGGGTTGATTGCTGCAGAGCGACGATAGTTGCGACAGAGAGCGAAACCATCGAGGTCCATGGTAGTGCATATTTCGTCCGGAAAACTAGCCGGTCGGCTGTCTATCGAAAAATGTTCGGCTACAGCCCGCACTTCCGCGCGAGATCACGGTTTACGCCACATTTTTCACCCCCGACACGCCGGGCGCTCACGCCTGCGCGTGGCATGGACTGCGCCACGGCTGGCACAAGTTCGGACTCACGTGCTCCCCGAAGCGAGGTGGCCCCGGGAAGCCCGCGGACATTCCCCCCGAAAGGCGGGAGTCGCGGCACATGCTGGCTCCGTAGACTTCTGGCACGCTGCGCCGCATTGAGGCGGTGCCGGATCGCAATGACGCGAAAGGACCTGTGGTGGCTGACAAGATCGAACACCTCCTGGAAGACCTCGAGACCTTCCCGCCAAGCGACGAGTTCACGGCCTCCTCCCCCGTGCCAGCAGACCTCGCGGCGCGGGCCGAGGAGGACAGGCTCGGCTTCTGGGCCGACCAGGCCAGGGAGCTGCACTGGTCGACCCCCTTCACGGAAGTCCTCGACTGGAGCGACGCCCCGTTCGCGAAGTGGTTCGGCGACGGCACGCTCAACGCCAGCTTCAACTGCGTCGACCGCCACGTGCTCGCCGGCAACGGCGACCGGGTCGCGATCTACTGGGAGGGTGAGCCCGGCGACAAGCGCACCATCACGTACTCGGACCTCCTCGGCGAGGTCAAGCGCGCCGCGAACCTCCTGGAGAGCCTCGGTGTCACGGCGGGGGACGTCGTCGCGATCTACATGCCGATGATCCCCGAGACCGTCGTCGCGATGCTCGCCTGCGCGCGCATCGGCGCCGTGCACTCGGTCATCTTCGGCGGGTTCAGCGCCGACTCCATCCGCAGCCGCGTCGAGGACGCGAACGCCAAGCTCGTCATCACGAGCGACGGCAGCATCCGCAAGGGCCGCATCTTCCCGCTCAAGGAGACCGTGGATGCGGCGCTCGAGACTGAGGGGCACACCGTCGAGCACGTGCTCGTCGTGCGTCGTGCCGACAACGAGGTCTCGCTCACGCCGGGCCGGGACCTGTGGTGGGACGAGGAGATCGCGCAGGTCGGCGACGAGCACGTTGCGAAGCCGTTCCCCGCCGAGCATCCGCTGTTCATCCTCTACACCTCGGGCACCACGGGGAAGCCGAAGGGCCTCCTGCACACGACGGGCGGCTACCTCACGCAGACCTCGTTCACGCACCGCACGATCTTCGACCTCAAGCCGGAGCAGGACGTGTACTGGTGCTCGGCCGACGTCGGCTGGGTGACGGGGCACAGCTACTTCGTCTACGGGCCCCTGGCCAACGGCGCGACGCAGGTCATGTACGAGGGCACGCACGACACCCCCGACCTCGGCCGCTGGTTCGACATCATCCAGCGCTACGGCGTCACGATCTTCTACACGGCGCCGACGGCGATCCGCGGCTACATGAAGTCGGGCAGGCAGATCCCCGCCAAGTACGACCTCTCGTCGATCCGCCTGCTCGGCTCGGTGGGCGAGCCGATCAACCCTGAGGCGTGGGCCTGGTACCGGGAGGTCATCGGCGGCAACCGGGTGCCGGTCGTCGACACGTGGTGGCAGACGGAGACGGGGGCCATCATGATCTCCGCGATCCCCAGCCAGGTGGCGCTCAAGCCCGGTGCCGCCCAGGTGCCGGTGCCCGGTGTTGTCGTCGAGGTCGTCGACGACCAGGGCGAGCGGGTCGACCCGGGCGAGATGGGGCTGCTCACGATCACCGAGCCGTGGCCTTCCATGGCGCGCGGCATCTACGGCGACCGCGAGCGGTTCATCGAGACGTACTGGTCGCAGTTCCCCGGGCGCTACTTCGCGGGCGATGGCGCGGGCGTCGACAAGGACGGCCACCTGTGGCTGCTCGGTCGCGTCGACGACGTCATGAACGTCTCCGGGCACCGACTTTCGACCACGGAGATCGAGTCGGCGCTCGTCGACCACCCGTTCGTCGCCGAGTCGGCGGTCGTCGGAGCGAGCGACGAGACGACAGGCCAGGCGGTCGTCGCGTTCGTCGTGCTCAAGGAGAGCAAGAAGGCCGAGATCGAGGCGTCGGACGCACCCCAGGTGCTGCGCTCGCACGTCTCGACGAAGATCGGCGCGATCGCCAGGCCGCGCCAGGTGTATGTGGTCGCCGAGCTGCCGAAGACGCGTTCCGGCAAGATCATGCGCCGCCTGCTTCGAGACGTGGCGGATGGCAAGGCCGTGGGCGACACGACGACCCTCACGGATGCGTCCGTGATGTCCGCGATCTCCGCGGGTGTCGCATCCGGGACCGCCGACGACGACTGATCCGCACGGCGAGACGAGCGAAGCCCTGCACCTCTCGGGAGAGGGATGCAGGGCTTCGTGGTGTGCGGATGCTCGCGAACGAGCTCGCTACTCGTAGGCGACGATGAGGTCGACCTCCACGGGCGAGTCGAGCGGCAGCACCGCGACGCCGACCGCGGCGCGGACATGCTTGCCGGCGTCGCCGAACGCGAGGCCGAGCATCTCGGAGACGCCGTTGGCGACCAGGGGCTGCTCGGTGAAGTCCGGAGCGGAGGCGACGTAGACCGTCACCTTCACGACGCGCGTGACGCGGTCGAGGTCGCCGATGACGGACTTGATGGCGGCGAGCGCGTTGAGGCCGGCGAAGGCGGCGAACTCGATCGCATCGTCGCGCGGGACTTCGGCGCCGACCTTGCCCTTCTCGGGGATCGCGCCCTCGATGAACGGTAGCTGGCCGGACGTGTAGACGAGACCGCCGTGCTCGACGGCCGGGACGTAGTCGGCGACGGGAGCTGCGACGGGCGGCACCGCCATCCCCATGGCGCCGAGACGCTCTTCGACCTGGCTCATGACTGCTCCCCCGCGATCGGACGCTTCATGTAGGCGACGGAGCCGCCCTCAGCATTGGTGGAAACCTGGACCAGTTCCCAGCCCTGAGCACCCCAGTTGTTGAGGATGACAGTGGGGGTGTGCAACGGGAGCGGGGTGATGAAATATTCCCACTTCTGCATGGACGTCCTCCTGTGCGTGAGCGCTCAGGCGCTTCATGGGGTTCTCATTGAACACTCCTGAAGACGCCGAGAGCGGGTGTGACTTACCCTTGATCCTATGTCTGTCACGAATCCAGGGGCGCCCAAACGCAACATTCTGGGCGGCCTCCTAGGGCTGCTCGGTATGAGCGGAGTCGCGGGCGTGCTCGTCACGGCCATGATCACGCCGCTCATCGCCGTCACCGGTGTGGCCGCGAACAGCACCATCTCGCTGTTCGAGAACCTCCCGACGTACCTCGAGATCGGCTCGCTGCAGCAGAAGACCGAGCTGTATGCCTCCAACGGACAGAAGTTCGCCGAGTTCTACAACCAGAACCGCGAGGAGGTCTCGCTCGACCAGATCTCCCCGTACGTCGCAGCAGCGGCCATCTCGGTGGAAGACCCGCGCTTCCGTGAGCACGGCGGCGTCGACGTCATCTCCGCGGCACGAGCTCTCGCGCAGTCCGTCATCGGCGACGGCGCGGCGGGTGCATCCACGATCACCATGCAGTACGTGCGCAACGTGCGCGTGCAGACGGCCGAGGCGATCCCCAACCAGGAGGAGCGCGACAAGGCCTACCTCGAGGCGACCGAGACCACCACGGGCCGCAAGCTCCAGGAGATGCGCCTCGCGATCGGCGTCGAGAAGCAGTTCTCGAAGGACGAGATCCTGCAGGGCTACCTCAACATCGCCCTCTTCGGCGGAACGACGTACGGCATCGAGTCGGCGGCGCAGCGCTACTTCGGCAAGTCGGCGCTCGACCTGAACCTGCAGGAGTCGGCGAGCCTCATCGCCATCGTGCAGGAGCCCAACGCCTACCGGCTCGACGTGCCAGAGAACATCGAGGCGAACAAGATCCGCCGCGACTACATCCTCATGCGCATGATGGAGGAAGGCGCGATCGACCAGGCGACCTACGAGGCGACCATCGCGACGCCCGTCGAGCCCCGCCCGACCGAGCCGAGGCACGGCTGCGGCGCGGCCGAGGGCAACGCGCAGTACTTCTGCGACTACGTCCGGCTCATCATGGTGCAGGACCCGGCCTTCGGCGAGACCTACGAAGAGCGGCAGTTCAACTTCCAGACCAAGGGCTACCAGATCAAGACGACCCTCGACCTCGACATGCAGGCGCAGGGTCAGGCCTCGATGGCCTCCGCGGTTCCCGCGTACGTCGAGGGCATGGACATGGGATCAGCTGCCTCGATGGTCGAGGAGGGCACGGGCCGCGTGCTCATGATGGTGCAGAACACCGCCTTCGGCGACACCGAGGAGCTTGCTGCCCAACCCGGCTACACCTCGGTGAACTACAACACCGACTACGAGTACGGAGGCTCCACCGGCTTCCAGGTCGGGTCGACGTACAAGATGTTCACGCTCGCCGAATGGCTCGCATCGGGCAAGTCGCTCAACTCGTCGGTCAACGGCAAGGACCGCGCGTTCAAC
This sequence comes from Pseudoclavibacter sp. Marseille-Q434, assembly GCF_050315415.1. Classification (NCBI taxonomy): domain Bacteria; kingdom Bacillati; phylum Actinomycetota; class Actinomycetes; order Micrococcales; family Microbacteriaceae; genus Pseudoclavibacter; species Pseudoclavibacter sp. Marseille-Q434. Next base: position 202,976 of record NZ_JBNPQH010000002.1, read on the forward strand.
CTCATCAACTTCCAGAACTCGTGCCTCGGCGCCGACGGCGGCTCCTGGTCGCCGACGAATGACGGTGGCGCGAAGGTCGGCAACGTCTCCGTCCGCCAGGCCACCTCGCAGTCCATCAACACGGCCTACGTGGCGATGGCTGAGCAGCTCGACCAGTGCCGCATCCGCGACACGGCCATGGCCATGGGCGCGCACCGTGCCGACGGCGCGGTCAACGAGTCGAACCCGGCAGCCGTGCTCGGCACGAACACCATCGCGCCGCTCTCCATGGCGACCGCGGTAGCCGGTTTCGCGAACGGCGGCGTCACCTGCTCGCCCATCGCCATCGACAGCATCACGCTGCGTGACGGCTCCGCCCTCGAGGCACCGAAGTCGACATGCAACCAGGCGGTCACCCCCGAGGTCGCCGCGGGAGTCACCTCGGCGCTCCAGGGCGTTGCAAACGGCGGTACCGGCAGCGCGTCCAACCCCGGCATCGCACCGCTGATGGGCAAGACCGGCACGACGGACAGCGGCCTGCAGACGTGGATGGTCGGCGCGACCTCGAAGGTCGGCCTCGCCGTCTGGGTCGGCAACGCGAGCGGCCAGGTGCCCATGTACGGTGTTGACCTGCCCCGCGCCGTCGGCAGCCAGACCCGCCACGTCATCTTCAACGACGTCATCGCGCAGGCGATGCGCGTCTACGGGGGCGACTCGTTCCCCGAGCCCACCGGCAGCGCCGTCCAGAACGAGCAGGTGACGGTCCCAGACCTCGCCGGCAAGTCGACGGCAGAGGCGAAGACGTCGCTCGAGGGGCTCGGCTTCAGCGTCTCGGTCGGCAACCCCGTCGAGTCCGACCAGCCCGAGGGGACTGTCGCGAGCACGCTGCCGAGCGCCAACACGCGCGTCACGCAGGGCACGACGATCACGATCAACCCGTCGCGCGGACCGGACACCGCGCCGACGTCGGACGCCCTCGCCGCCCCCGACCTCGCGGGCCAGACTCAGGAACAGGCGCAGTCGACCCTCTCCCAACTGGGGTTCAACGGCACGATGGCGATCCTGACCGAGAAGAGCGCGACAGTCCCGAGCGGGCAGGTCATCCGCACCGACCCGGCCCCCGGCGCGGAGCTCGAGCGCACCGGGTCCATCCAGGTCTACGTCTCTTCCGGCCCCTAACGGGTCATCGCACTGACTGAAACGAGTTCCACCATGGCGAATCCTGTCGCCACCTCGAGCTCCGGGAGACCTTCCCGACTCGGACCAGGCTCTTCATCTCTCGGAGCCGCGAGCGCCGTCGCCCTCACCCTTCTCGGGGTGGGGGCGGCGACCGCCGTATACGGCACGATGATCGAGCGCCGGGCCTTCCGCCTGCGCCGCGTCGAGTCGCGCATCCTGCCGCCAGGCTCGGCCCCCTTGCGTGTACTGCATCTCAGCGACTTCCACGTCGCGCCGTGGCAGCGCAAGAAGCAGGACTTCGTGCGAGGCCTCGCCGCGCTGAAGCCCGACCTCGTCGTCGGCACCGGCGACAATCTGGGTCACGTCGACGCCATCCCCACGGTCGCGCACATGCTGGAGCCGTTCGAGGGCATCCCCTCGGTGCATGTCTACGGCTCGAACGACTACCTGGGCCCCGTGCTCAAGAACCCGTTCACCTATTTCGGTCGCTCCGCGCACGTCGCGAAGAAGGCCCCGCACCTCGACACGAAGACCCTCACCGGGCACTTCAATCGCCTCGGATGGACGCCGCTCAACAACATGGCGGCCGTGCTCGAGGTCGCCGGCAGGCGCATCCGCTTCTTCGGTGTCAACGACCCGCATATCGAGGCCGACGACTTCGCGGCGGCGGGCAAAGCACTGCGGGAAGCGTCGGAGGGCCAGGACTGGGACCTCACCATCGGGCTCGCGCACGCCCCGTACCAGCGGGTGCTCAGCGGCCTCGTCGACCTCGGCGCGGATGCGATCTTCGCCGGTCACACCCACGGCGGCCAGGTCTGCGTGCCCGGCTACGGCGCACTCGTCACCAACTGCGACATCCCACGCGAGCAGGTCAAGGGCCTGAGCGCCTGGACCTCGCGCGGCCGCACGGCCGCACTCCACGTCTCCGCCGGCCTCGGCACGTCGATCTACGCTCCCGTGCGTTTCGCGTGCCCGCCGGAAGCGACCCTCCTGACCTTCCTACCCCGGGTATCGTGACGCCATGGCAACAAAGAAACGTGGAAGCTGGAAGCGCGGTCCGTTGACGCGCGTCCTCGGCCTGGTCGGGGTGAGCGGCCTCGCCGCCGTCCTGATCACCGCGCTCGTGACTCCGCTCGTCTCCGTCGCCAACATCGCGGAGAACAGCTCGATCAACCTCTTCGAGAGCCTCCCCGACTACCTGGAGATCAACGAGCTCCAGCAGGTCACCGAGCTCTACGCGAAGCAGGGCGGGCAGGACGTGAAGTTCGCCCAGTTCTACAACCAGAACCGCGTCGAGGTGCCGCTCGACAAGATCTCGCCATGGGTTCCGCTCGCGGCGATCTCGGTGGAGGACCCGCGTTTCCGTGAACACGACGGCGTCGACGTCATCTCCGCGGCCCGCGCGCTCGTCACGTCCGTCATCGGCGACGCCTCCGCAGGCGCCTCCACCATCACCATGCAGTGGGTCCGCAACGTGCGCGTGCAGGAGGCCGAGGCCATCCTCGACCCCGCCGAGAGCGAGAAGGCCTACATCGAGGCGACCGACCCGAACACGGGGCGAAAGCTGCAGGAGATGCGCCTCGCCATCGGCGTCGAGCAGCAGTACTCGAAGGACGAGATCCTCCAGGGCTACCTCAACATCGCCCTCTTCGGCGGCACCACGTACGGCATCGAGTCGGCCGCCCAGCGCTACTTCGGCAAGCCGGCGATCGACCTGAACCTGCAGGAGGCCGCAAGCCTGATCGCCATCGTGCAGGAGCCGAACGCCTACCGCCTCGACCGCGAAGAGAACATCGAGGGCAACAAGGAGCGCCGCGACTACATCCTCATGCGCATGATGGAGGAAGGCGCCATCGATCAGGCGACCTACGAAGCCACCATCGCGCTGCCCGTCGAGCCGAACGTCAAGGACCCGAACCACGGCTGCGAGTTCGCGGAGGGCAACGCCAAGTACTTCTGCAAGTTCGTGCAGCTGTCCGTGCTCCAAGACGAGGCGTTCGGCGCCACCGAAGCTGAGCGCAACTTCAACCTCGCAGGCAAGGGCTACAAGATCTACACGTCCCTCGACCTCGACATGCAGAGCGTGGCCACGCAGTCCATGCAGAACGCCGTGCCGTCGACCTACCCGGGAACCGACCTCGGCGCTGCCGCCTCCATGGTCGAGAACGGTACGGGACGCATCCTCGCGATGGTGCAGAACACCCAGTTCAGCGAGGTCGCAGAGAACCAGGAGCAGCCCGGCGTCACCTCCGTGAACTACAACGCGGACTACGAGTACGGCGGCTCGACCGGCTTCCAGACCGGATCGACGTACAAGATCTTCACGCTCGCCGAGTGGATCGCGTCGGGCAAGTCGCTCTACTCCTCGGTGCCCGGCCAGAACCGCACCTTCTACCTGGAGAACTTCTCCAACACCTGCGAGGCCGAATCCGACGGGCCGTGGGCACCGACCAACGACAGCGGCCAGCGCGTCGGCACCGTCTCCGTGAAGTCGGCGACGGCGTCGTCGATCAACACCGCCTACGTGACGATGGCCGAGCGGCTCGACCAGTGCCGCATCCGCGACACCGCGATGGCACTCGGCGGCCACCGCGCTGACGGGGCCATCAACCAGTCCGTTCCCGCCGCCATCCTGGGCGCCGCCAACGAGATGGCGCCGCTGTCCATGGCGACCGTCATGTCCGGCCTCGCGAACAACGGCGTCTCCTGCTCCCCCACGGGCATCGACCGCGTCACGCTGCCCGACGGCACCGAGGTCACCGGGCCCAAGTCACGCTGCATCCAGGCCGTCTCCCCGCAGGTCGCGGCCGGCGTCGACGAAGCCCTTGCTGGCGTCGTCAACGGGGGCACCGGCTCCCGGTCGAACCCGGGCATCGTGCCGCTCATCGGCAAGACGGGCACCACCGACAACGGCCTGCAGACGTGGATGGTCGGGGCGACGACGAAGGTCGGCCTCGCTGTCTGGGTCGGCAACGCCAACGGCCTCCTGCCGATGTACGACGTCGACCTGCCGCTCGCGGCGGGAAGCCAGACACGTCACGTGCTCTTCAACGACATCATCGGGCACGCGATGAGCACCTACGGGGGTGGAGACTTCCCCGAGTACGTCGAGGATGAGGACGCCCTGGTTCTCGCCACGATCCCAGACCTGACGGGACGCTCCACGGAAGAGGCGCGCCAGGTGCTCGAGAGCCTCGGCTTCGGCGTCTCGATCGGCCCTTCGGTCGACTCGGACCAGTCGCCGGGAAGCGTCGCGAACACCCTGCCGACCGCGAACACGCGTGTCGACAAGGGGACGACCGTCACCATCCACCCCTCCGCGCTCCCCGATGATTCGACGACCGGCCTGCTGGCTCCGGACGTGACCGGGAAGACGCAGGACGAGGCGACCTCGCTTCTGGCGGGTGCAGGGTTCACCGGAACAGTGACCGTCATCTCCGAGGCGAGCGCCACCGTTCCGAGCGGCCAGGTGATTCGCACGGATCCTGCAACGGGTACGCCGATCGAGCCGACCGGGCAGCTTCGCCTGTTCGTCTCGTCTGGCCCCTAGAAGTTTCCGTGGCACGCGCCCTCGGTTGGCGGCGCGAGCCAGCTTCGGGTACTCTTGGGGAGTTCGCCGCTCGGCGGTGAGCGATCGGGGTGTGGCGCAGTTTGGTAGCGCGCTTCGTTCGGGACGAAGAGGTCGTGGGTTCAAATCCCGCTACCCCGACAGACAGGCCCGAGTTCGCAATGCGAGCTCGGGCCTTTTTGCGCGCGCAGACTGGTGTACCTTCGGCGCATGTCGAACGCGTGGGCGAAGTGCTGATCCCGGACGACCTCGTGCGGCGCCTCTCGGGGCGGCCCGCGGACATCGGAGATGACGGCGACGCCTGGCTGCGCCGACTGCCCTCGCTCATCGACGAGCGGCTCGACGCCTGGGATCTCTTGGTGGCTGGTGATGCCCGCAATGGGCACAACGCGATCGTCATCCCGGTCACCCGGCGCGGTGAGCCGCAGATGCTGAAGCTCAGCTGGCCGCACCGGGAGGCGGCGTCTGAGCACCTCGGCCTGCGGCATTGGAACGGTGGAGGAATCGTGCGGCTGGCGGCCGCCCACCCCGCGGACTTCGCGCTGCTTCTCGAGTCCCTCGACTCCGGTCGAGACCTGCACGCGATCGAGACCGATGACGCGTGCCTCGTGATCGGCGGCCTGCTGCGTCGGCTGAACGTCGCTCCCCCGCGCTCGGTTCCCGACTTCCGCGCGGAGGCGCGCGGGTGGATCGAGCCGCTGCGTGCGCATCCGCCGTCGGTGCCCCGCCGCTGGGTGGACCGGGCGCTCGACACGTTCGACTCCAGACCCTACGAGCCGAGGCTGCTGCATCTGGATCTGCACTTCGGCAACGTGCTCGCGGCGGGTCGGGAGCCGTGGCTGGCGATCGACCCGAAACCCGTGGCGGGTCCGGTCGGCTTCGAGGTGTACCCGGCGCTGCGCACCCGCGTCGAGGACTACCGCGGCGGGTCGCTCATGCACGCCGAGGTGCGGAGCCGAGTCGAGCTCATCTGCGGCGAGGCCGGCATCGACCTCGACGACGCAAGAGAGTGGTGCATCGCGCATGCCGTGCTGAACGCCCACCAGGTCGCCGAGGAGGGATGGCCGACGCTCGTGACCATGCACCTGGCCATCGCGAAGGCGCTGTCGGACCTCTGAGTGCGCGCACGCGGCCGGATACCCGAGAGGCGGTCAGCTGTTTCTCGTTTGTAAACTCTCGACTCCCATCTTGTTTACGTCTTGTGTCGCGAGCGAGATCGTCGCAGGATCGTCAGCATGGATGCAGACGTCATTGTCATCGGCCTCGGGGCCGCCGGTTCGTACGCGTCCTGGAACCTCGCCTGCAACGGCGCGAGCGTGCTCGGCCTCGAGGCGCAGTCGCTCATCCACGACGACGGGGCCTACGCGGGCGAGAGCCGTCTGTTCCGCGCGGCGTACCACGAGGGCGCCCACTACGTGCCGCTGCTCCTCGCATCCCGTCGAGCATGGCTGGAACTCGCCGACGAGAGCCTCGCTCCGATCTTCCACCCGACCGGGGTGCTCTCGATTGGGTCACCGGCAGACCCCCGCATGGAGCAGGTCCGTCGTTCGCTCGCCGCGGCCGACATCCCGCACACCACGTTCACGACCGCAGAACTCGCGGCACGCTACCCGCAGCACCAGGAGCTGAGCGACGAGATCGCTGTGCTCGACGAGCTGGGCGGCGCGCTTCGACCGGAATCGGCGGTCACCGAGATCCAACGGCGCGCGACCGCGGCCGGCGCCGAGCTCCGCGGCAACTCGCCGGTGCTCTCGATCGAGGAGACCGGTGACGCTGTCCGCGTCGTGACCCCCGAGGGCACGCTCACGGCCAAGCAGGTCATCGTCTCGGCTGGCATCTGGACCCCGAAGCTCCTGCCGACCCTCGACCGGCACCTCACGATCAAGCCCATCGCCCTCACCTGGTTCGCCCCGCAGAACCCCAGCGACTTCGACCCCTCCGTCTTCCCCGCGTTCATCCGCGACCACGGCGCTGTGCACATCTTCGGCGTCCCGACGCTCGACGGCTCGCTCGTGAAAGCCGGCTACGACGCGAAGTGGGGAGACATCGATGCCCCTGCGCACCTCGAACGCCGGTTGAGCGCCGCGGAACGCGCGAAGATCTCGCGAGACATTCACACCCTCATCTCCGGACTTCCGGACGGGATCGCGAAGCACTCCGTGCACGCCGACATCTTCACCGCCGACAAGACCCCAGTCATCGGGAGGATCAGCGACCGGGTCACGGTCGGCACTGGATACTCGGGGCACGGGTTCAAGCTCACCCCCGCCTTCGGCGACCTCCTCGCGGACATCGCGCTGGGCCGCACGCCCGAGTTCGACATCTCCCGCCTATCCCCGCACCGGTTCGCCGCATGAGCGAGATCAGCCTCAAGCAGCTGCGCTGCTTCGTCGCCGTCTACACGGAGCGCAGCTTCACCCGCGCAGCCAAACGACTCGGTTTGGCCCAATCGCCCGTGAGTCAGGCCGTGGCCGCACTCGAGACCCAGCTCGGCGTGACGCTCTTCGAACGTGGCGGCCGCGATGTCACGCCGACGCCAGCCGCCGAGGCCCTGTACCCGGAGGCCGTCGAGATCCGCCGCCGCGCCGAGGGTCTCCAGCGCCTCGCGTCGGCAGCCAGCGAGCGGCCCGCGACACGGGTGCTGCGTATCGGCTCGGTCAGCTCGCTGTTCGCCAGCGCGCTGCCCGCGCTCATCCGCTCGGAAGCGCTTGCACCCTTCGCCGTCGACGTGTCAGACGGGAGCAACGCGGACCTGACGGCGTCTGTCGACGACGGCGACCTCGATGTTGCCCTGCTCCGGGACCTGTCCCCCGACAGCGACCGGCACGTGGTCGCCTTCCGCGAGCGCCTCTGCGTCGCGGTCGCCGAGGGACACGAGCTCGCAGGCCGGGAGGCGATCTCCACCGACGAGCTGCGCGACCATCCCCTGGTGCTCTTCGACCGGGGCCGCGCTCCGCTCGCGTTCGATCTGACGGTGGGTGCCTTCCTCCGGTCGGGCAACCCGTTGCGCATCGCCTCCCGGGTGACCAGCGAGCAGGCGATGCTCGGACTCGTGAGCTGTGGGCTCGGGGTCGCTCTCGTCCCGCAGTCCCTCGCGGTGCATCCGTGGCCCGGAGTGGCGTTCCGCGAGCTGCAGGATGCGGAGCACAGCTACCCCCTGGCCGTTCGGGTCACCGCCGGCGACCCGCTTGGCCTCCTCGAACCGCTGGCCACGTCCCTCCGTTCCTGGGCGTCCGCGCACGCCCTCATCCGCTGACCACACCACCCCAGCCGGTCACCGTCGACCGGGCCGAAGATCCCCACCACAGAAAAGAGTCCCCGTGGAGTACACGCCTCAAGCTCTCCTCGTCGACGCAGGCCTCATCGGCATGCTGCTCATCATCGGTACGCTCGCGAGAGCCACGATCAAGCCCCTGCAGACCATGATGATCCCGGCTTCCGTCATCGCGGGTGCGCTCGGCCTGCTCCTCGGCCCGAACGGGTTCGGGCTGCTGCCCTTCTCCGACCAGCTCGGCACGTACGGCTCTCTGCTTATCGTCATCGTGTTCGCGTGCCTCGCGCTCACCGATGACTTCAACATCTTCAAGATCGGCCGCAACGTGGCCGGCTTCGCCGCCTACGGAGTGCTCATGTACTCGCTGCAGGTGGTCATCGGCCTCGTGCTCGTGCTGCTCCTGCTCGGCCCGCTGCTCGGGGCGCCAGACAGCATCGGCCTGATGCTCTTCGCAGGCTGGGCTGGCGGCTTCGGCTCTGCGGCTGCGATCGGGGCGGTGTTCGCGGATGCAGGGCAGCCGGAGGTGCAGTCGATCGCGTTCACGGCGGCGACCGTCGGCATGCTCGTCGGTGTGGTCGGCGGCATCATCCAGGCGAAGATCGGCGCGATGCGCGGCCACGCGAAGGAGTTCGCGGGCATGAAGGGCATGCCGGATGATCTGCGCACGGGCGTGCTCGACCAGGTCAAGGCGCGCCCCGTGATCGGCACGCACACCTTCTCAGGCGGCACGATCGAGTCGCTCGCATTCCAGGCGGCGATCGTCGCGGCCGTCGCCGCGGGCGCCTATGGCATCAACCTGGTGCTCGGCGAGCTCATCCCTGCGGTTGCGTTCCCGCTCTTCTCCATCGCGTTCATCGTCGGCCTCGTGCTCCGGGGCCTCATGGCGGTCACCAAGACCCGCAAGTACATCGACCCCGACTCGCTCCGTTCGGTCTCGGGCGCGGCGACCGACGTCCTCGTCGTGTGCGGCATGGTGTCGATCGTGCCGAGCATCGTCGCCGACAACTGGCTGGCGCTGCTCATCCTGTTCCTCGTCGGGCTCGCCTTCTGCCTGTTCCTGGGGTTCTTCGCGGCGCCGCGACTCATGCAGGACGGCTGGTTCGAGCGTCAGCTCTTCACGTGGGGCTGGGCGACCGGCGCCGTCGCGACGGGCATCGCACTGCTGCGCATCGTCGACCCCCGCATGAAGTCGCGCACACTCGAGGACTTCTCGATCGCCTACCTGCCTGTGGTCCCCGTCGAGGTTGCCGCCATCACGTTCGTCCCACTGCTCGTCATCGGCGGCGCCGCGTGGTTCGCGGTCGGCATCTGGGGTGCGATCGCGCTGGTCGCGGCCATCGGAGGCGCGATCGTGATCTTCACCGGCCGCAAGGGGAGCGGCAGAACTGGGTCTGAGGCGAACGAGGCGGTGACCACGTTCTGAGGGCACTCCGCCCGCAGATGGGTCGTTCTCGCCCCGTTTCGGGCGTCGAGACGGGGTGAGAACGACCCATCCGGAGAGGATACGCCGAGCGCATCCTCAGCCGCGCAGGATCCCTGCCGCGTAGGCGGCCTGGCCGATGTGCTGGGCAGCGTCGTCGATGATGCTGACGAGGCGGGCGGCACGCGTGACGGGTGGGTCCCAGTCCTCGTCGATGACCTCACCGAGGGCGTCTGCGCCGAGCGAGCGGATGTGCGAGCGCAGCGCATCCGTCGCGGCACGCAGGTAGTCGAGCAGCAGCGCCGCGTCGTCGACGGCCACGGCCCGCGCCTCGGCGGGCGTGTGCCCGTATCCGACTGAATCGCCCAGCTCGTCGAGCCCGAAGCGGGTGTCGAATCCTTGCGAGGACCAGACTTCCTCACCCTCGGTGAGCCCGGCGACCTGCGCGTCGATCTCGCGTCCCGTGTGCCAGAGCAGCCAGGCGATCGAGTTGTCGTGCCCGCCCGGGTGCGCGTTGAGCGCGTCGGGGCTCAGCTCGGTGGCGAGGCGCTCGGCGGCCTCGAGGGGGCGCCCGGCGAAGTCGTCGAGCACGTCGACCGCGGACGCGCTCATGCGCGGGACCGCCCGAGGTGCACGAGGTCGTGGCCCGCTTCGATGGGCTCGAGGTTGGGTCCCGGAGGGGTACCGTCGCCGAACGGGGAGCCGCCGAGCTGCTCGCGGAAGTGCGGCAGGTTCCAGTTGTGCAGCTCTGGGCCCGCTGGCACGATGCCGCTCGGATTGATGTCGCGGTGCACCTCGTAGTAGTGGCGCTTGATGTCGACGAAGTCGGTGGTGTCGCCGAAGCCGGGGGTCTGGAAGAGGTCCCGCGCGTAGGCCCACAGCACCGGCATCTCGCTGAGCTTCTGCCGGTTGCACTTGAAGTGGCCGTGGTAGACGGCGTCGAAGCGGGCGAGCGTCGTGAAGAGTCGCACGTCGGCTTCGGTGATGGTGTCCCCCATGAGGTAGCGGCGGGTCTCGAGCCGTTCGGAGACGATGTCGAGCGCAGAGAAGAGCCGGTCGTAGGCCTCGTCATAGGCCTCCTGCGAGCCCGCGAAGCCGCACCGGTAGACGCCGTTGTTGATCTCCGTGTAGATGTGCTTCATGACGGCGTCCATCTCGTCGCGCAGCGGCTCCGGGTAGAGGTCGGGCGCCCCGTCGCGGTGGAACTCGGTCCACTCGGTCGAGAAGTCGAGCGTGATCCACGGGTAGTCGTTGGTGACGACTCCGCCGCTCGGCACATCCACGATCGCGGGCACCGTGATGCCGCGCGGGTAGTCGGGGAAGCGAGTGAGGTAGGCGTCCTGGATGCGCGGGATGCGGAGCACGGGGTCGAGACCGTCCGGGTCCTTGTCGAACGTCCAGGAGCGCTTGTCGTGCACGGGTCCGCAGACGCCCATCGAGATCGCGTCCTCGAGGCCGAGGAGACGGCGGACGATGATTGCGCGGTTCGCCCAGGGGCAGGCGCGGGCCACGACGAGTCGGTAGCGGCCGGCTTCGACGGGCCAGGTCTGGATGCCGTCGCCCACCGGGCGGGCATCCTTCGTGATGCGGTCGCCGATGTAGTTCGTGTCGCGGTCGAAGGGCTGACCCGCTTTCGAGTACACGCCCTGCTCTGCCGCTTCTTCGCGCGCTTCTTCGCCGTCTGGCCGTGCATCCTGCGTCGCCTGAGTCATGTCGCAATCCTAGGAAGCGGATGTGGATGCTCCCTGGGGGCGGAGGTGCGGGCTGGCGGGGCGTCAGGCTGCGGGAATAATTTCACTGGCCCAAGACATAACTAAAGTGTCGTCCTGCGACTGCCGGGCGATGCGATTCAACGAAGGAGCAGCATGTCCCGGTTCACCAACAAGGTCGTTCTGATCACTGGCGGAGGGTCCGGCCTCGGCCGCGCGACCGCCGTCCGCGTCGCGAGCGAGGGTGGGAAGCTCGCGCTCGTCGACATCTCCGAGCAGGGTCTCGAGGCGAGCAAGGCCGCCATCCTCGAAGCTGCGCCAGACGCCGAGGTCTTCACGACGACCGCGGACGTCTCAAGCGAAGCCGAGACCGAGGCGTACGTCACGGCCACCGTGGAGCGCTTCGGCCGTATCGACGGCTTCTTCAACAACGCCGGCATCGAGGGCCGCCAGAACCTCACCGAGGACTTCGGCGCCGAGGAGTTCGAGCGGGTCATCTCCATCAACCTCCGCGGCGTCTTCCTCGGTCTCGAGAAGGTGCTCAAGGTCATGCGCGAGCAGGGCTCCGGCTACGTCGTGAACACGGCTTCCGTCGGCGGCATCCGCGGCGTCGGCAACCAGTCCGGCTATGCCGCCGCGAAGCACGGAGTCGTCGGCCTGACCCGCAACTCGGCCGTCGAGTACGGCCAGTTCGGCGTGCGCATCAACGCCATCGCGCCCGGCGCGATCTGGACCCCGATGGTCGAGAACTCCATGCGTCAGCTCGACGCCGAGAACCCCAAGAAGGCGGCAGAGCAGTTCATCCAGATCAACCCGACGAAGCGGTACGGACAGCCGGAGGAGATCGCGGCCGTCGTCGCGTTCCTCCTCTCGGACGACGCGAGCTACATCAACGCGGCAGTCGTGCCGATCGATGGCGGGCAGTCCGCGAAGTACTAGCCGGGCGCCGATCTCGGAACGGGGCGGCGGGCCCGACCGTCAGCAGGCCACGGGTCTACGCTGACGGCATGACCGCTGCCCCGTCCCCAGACGTCGACGCCTACTTCGCCGAGCTCGAGCATCCGCTGAAGGACGTCGCGGTTGGCCTGCGCGAGTTGCTTCTCGACGCGCATCCCGCCGTCGTCGAGAGCATCAAGTGGAAGGCGCCGAACTACGAGGTCGCCGACGACTTCGCCACCCTCAACCTGCGGCGGCCGAGCGCCGTGCAGCTCGTGCTCCACACAGGCGCGAAGGTGAAGCCCGAGCACCCGGAGATCGTGGTCTCCGCTCCCCCGAAGCTGCTCACGTGGCCCGGCCTGAACCGGGCCGTCGCGTCGTTCTCGAGCCTCGCCGAGTTCGAGGACGCCCGCGAGGCGCTGGCCGACATCGTGCGGTCCTGGGCCGAGCAGGTCGAGGCCTGACCGACCACGGACCCTGCAGCGTGCGACCCCAGAGCGGCGCCGATCAGCGCGCCGAGGTGTAGCTGTTCCCCGCGGCCGGGACGCCGCCGAAGATCTGGTCGATGGTGACGAGCACGAACCCCCGGTCGTGCAGGCCCGTGAGGATCTCGGGCACCGCATCCACCGTCGAGTCGTGGATGTCGTGCATGAGAATGATCGAGCCCGCCTCGGCCTCGTTCGCTCCGCGATCGACGATCGTCTCGTGCGGCGGCCCCTCCCAGTCGAGGGTGTCGATGTCCCAGAGGATCGAGGGCATGCCGACCTTCGTGAGCACACGCGCGTCGACGTCGCCGTACGGGGGCCGGAAGACGCTCGGCCGCTCGCCGGTCGCGGCGAGGATGGCGTCGTTCGTCTTCTTGACCTCTTCCTCGATCTTCTTGTCGTCGAGGGTCGTGAACTGCGGATGCGACCACGAGTGGTTGCCGAGCTGGTGCCCGTCGTCGTCGATCTGACGTGCGATCTCCGGATAGCGCTGCACGTTCGGGCCGACGAGGAAGAAGGTGGCGGTCGCGTCCTGCTCGCGGAGCTGCCCGAGCAGTGTCTCCGTGATCGGCGCTGGTCCGTCGTCGAAGGTGAGGGCGACGCACGCGAACAGCTCGCAGTTGACATCGCGCTCCCCCGCCAGCGGCCGTTCGCCAGCGAGCAGCGGCTGCGGCGTCGCAGAGGCCGCGACGAGCTCGCGGCCGAGGTCCGTGAGCATGGGGGCCGCCGCATCCGGTGCGATGTGGATGCTCGGGAAGCGGTGCGAGATCGGCTCGCCGACCACCAGCGTCGTCTCGCCGTCCGGGGAGATCGGCGGGGCCGCGTCCGCGCCGCCCGACACATCCATCTCGGGGGTGAGCAGCCCGGCGGGGATGCCTATGCGCAGCCCGCCGTCTGGCGTCGGCGTGACGTCGGCGAAGCCCTGCGCGAGCACGGCGGCGTTGGTCTCGCTCGGCGGCGCGACCTGCGTGTCCCAGAGCGCTCCGAGCTCGCGGCGCGCGGCGAGCACGAGCTCGTTCCAGATCGAGAGCGCCGCGTCTGCCGTGATGACGTCGGCCCCGCCTGCTTGCTGCGCCGTGGCCGTGTCGGCGAAGAACACGAAGCTCTCGTCGCGGGTCACGGCCGGCGTCGCGCCGACGGTGCCCTCGACGACGCGCACGCGCTCACCGAACTCGCTGCCACTCGCCACCACGATCTCGCAGGTGATGACCAGCGCCTCCCCTTCGGTGGCGCCTCCCTGCGCGAGCACTTCCGCGGCGAGCGTGCTGCTCGAGCCCGCCTCGCAACCGCGACTGCCGAGGCCGGCGCCGGCAGCAGCGGCTTCAGGCTCGTAGACCGTGCCGAGGCGGGAGGCGAACGCGCCGACGGTGTCGACCACGAGCGAGCGGATGCGCGTGTTCAGGTCGGTCTGGCCCGGCACCTCCGTCCACCTCGCGTCCACCGCCGGCGCCGAATCGCGGATGCGGTAGTGATCGAGCGGGGTCGCGCCAGCCTCCGCACCGGCGACGTCGCCGGTGGTCTCGTCGAAGCTCGTGACGGCGGCGCGCACGGGCGGCTGCCAGGCGATATCGGGTGCTGGCGTGCAGGCCGCGAGCGCGAAGGTGGCAACGCCGAGCATCGCGACGCCGAGAAGGCGGCGGACGGGGCGCCGCTTGGAGCGCTGTCGGGTCGCATCCGTCATGCGACCGGCCCGCCGATGCTCTCGAGGATCTGGGCGATGGCCGGGCGGTAGCGGTCGAGGTCGTCGGCGCTGGCGCTGAACTGCACCGACGCGTTCGGCGAGACGGCGCCCGGGCTCGACACGGCCGCGGCCCCGACCATCACACCGGGTGCGCCCTGCCCCTCGGCGGCGGGCTGCCCGTACTCGTAGCTGCCGTGGCGAACCGAGAGCCCGTCCTTCGGGGCCTCGTCGATCCAGAACAGGCTGCCGAGCCCGGAGGTCAGAGCCCCCTCGGGCACCTCGCCGTCGCGCACGAGCGACTCGGCGGCCTCCACGGCTGCGGCGTCGGAGGCATCCACCATGGACAGCGGCTGCGCCGGCACCCGCAGGGTGATCTCGAGGCGCGCATCCGGGCTGCGAAGCGTGACGACGTCTGTTCCGAAGTAGTGGGGCACGATGACCCACCCGGTCGGCGCGACGACCGAGACTCCCGTCTCCTCGCCGCCCACGGCGACCGTCTCGTCGGCTTCCGCCGCTCGGCTCGTCATCTGCGTGAGCAGCGAGCCGCCGAAGAAGAACCCGAGCACCGCGAGCGCAGCGACCAGCACGACGCCGAGCGCGACGTACAACCAGGGGCTGCTGCGCGTGCGCTCGGGGGCGGCGTGATGCGGGGTCGTCATCGGAGGCTCCGGACTGTCGGGGGCGCGGACGGATGCACCCAGGCTACTGACTCGAGCGCGCTTCCGATCGGCTCTCACGCGGAAGTTCGTGCCCCTCGCTGCGCCGGGGGCGGACCTGTGGTCGCTTCACCGGCGCGGGAGCGACCACAACTCACTCCTGGTCGCCCGCGGGGAGGCGGTCTCGGAGGGCGGCGAGGAGGACACCGAGGGCCAGCTCGAACGAGCGCTCGACGCGTTCTGGCCCCGATCGGGAGCCGGCGAGGAGCTTCCCGAAGAGCTGGGTGGGCGCCTCCGGCTGCCAGACCTGTTCCGGCGAGGCAAGCTCGAGGCCGAAACCCAGCGCGAACGCGTCGATCATGCCGACGAGGGTGAGGATCTCGTCGTCGGGGAATCCGCCGGACTGCAGCGCCACGGCGAGGTCGTCGTAGGCGTCGATCACGGTTGGGCTCGTGATGGTCTTCCCGATGAGGAAGGGGAGGAGCGCCGGATGGTCGGCGTACATGCGCCGCTGTCGGCGCACGACATCCTCCACGAACGCGTCCCACGGTTGATCGGCGGGCAGCGTGCGATACCGCTCGACGAGGCGGCCACGCATGAGCTCGACGATGTCGTCGAGCCCGGAGACGTGCTTGTACAGCGATGATGGCCGCACGCCCAGGTTGCGGGCGATGGCGTTGACGCCGAACGGCTCGCCTCCCTCGACCAGCTCGAGGCCGGCGTCCGCGATGAGGGTCGGCGTGAGGCCCACGATCCTGCGTCCGTCCATCCACTCGCTCCTTCGCGCGCTGCGACGTTGTGCATCCCGATTCGGGCATTCGAGGAAAATGTTCGGGATGACTACCGCTCGAGCCCGTCTCCGTGCATACTAGCGAACACCATTCGCTGGCGAATGGTGTTCGCCAAACGTTCGTCTCCACGACGCATCACGACTCTGCACGCAGCGACCCGGCCCCGGCCGAGCCCAGACCCCACTGGAGCCCCATGACAACTGCAGCCGAACTCAGCACCCGGGTGCCCCTGCGCTTCGCGCCGGCCTCCGCGACGTTCGCCATCGCGATCGCGGGCTACCTCGCCGTGAACCTGTCGCCCTACATGATCAGCGCGGCGCAGGATGCGGTTGGCCTCGACGTCCTCGCCGCGAGCTGGCTCGTCACGGGCACGCTCCTCCTGACCGCCCTCGCAGGCCTTGCCGCCGCCGGCCTCTGCGCCGGGGCTCGCCGCCACCAGGTCGCCCGCATCGGGCTCGGCATCGCGACGCTCGGCTTCCTCGCTGCGGCCCTCGTCCCGGCGCTCACCATTCCCGGGCTGCTGATCGGCGGCATCGGAGCGGGCGGCGCCGTGGCCTCGGCGGGGGCGGCGATGGCGTCGTTCCGGAACCCAGACCGCGTTGCGGGCTGGAACGGCTTCGCGAACCGAGGCGTCATCACGATCGTCCTCGCAGTCCTCCCCATCCTCGGACTCGCGCCCCTCAACGTCTTCGGCGCGCTGGCGCTCTTCTCAGCCATCGGCCTGGTCGTGACGACGTGGCTCCCCCGCGCGCCCATCCTCGACCAGGGCGCCAGCCTCGGAACAGCAGGGGCCGCCACGGGTGAGGCCATGCCCATCGAGATCCCGCCGACCGGCACGATCCGCACGCAGAGCGCCGCGCCCTCGCGCCTCCTCACGATCAGCGGCTTCGGGCTCCTCATCGTCTTTGCGTTCTGGGCAGTCAGTGAGGACTCGCTCTGGGCGATGATCGGCATCATCGGCGCGGAGACCAGCGGCCTGACGCCGGAGGGGCTGGGCATCGCCCTCTCCGGTGCCACCGCCGGTGGGCTCCTCGGTTCGCTCGCGCTCATGGCGGTCGGCAGCCGCCTCGGCCGTGCCGTCCCGCTTGTTGTCCTACTGGTGCTGGGCGGCATCCTCAAGATCGTGCAGGGCAATCTCACCGACGAGACGGCGCTCATCGTGGCGTTCATCGCCTGGAACTCGATCTACGCCGTCGCGTTCATGTACTTCCTGTCGACGGCGGCGGCGCTGGATGCTCGCGGCCGCTGGTCGGGACCCCTGCTGTCGGTGTACCTCGTCGGCTCAGCCCTCACGCCCCTCATCGGCGCCAGCCTGAGCGAGCTCCTCGGCGCGCAGGGCTTCACGCTGGCGCTCGGCATCACGAGCTTCGTCCTCGCCGTACCGACCGGCATCATCGCCGCCATCTCCACTCGCACCGAACGATCCATCCCGAACACCGCGGAGGCACTCGTATGACCACCACCCTCTACCTGAACGGCCGCGTCTTCCAGGGCGCCGCATCCGCTGACCCCATGGATGCCGCGGATGCCGCGGACCCGAGCGCGTTTGTCGTGCGCGATGGCAAGTTCGCGTTCGTCGGCGGCGAGGCGGATGCGCGTGCCTTCGCTGCGGAGCCAGACGTGACCGTCGACCTCGGCGGGCAGCTGGTGCTCCCCGGCATCACGGATGCGCACACGCACCTCGTCATGATGGGCGAGGCGCTTGGCCAGGTCGGGCTCACGGACGCGCGCGATCTCGCCGAGGTCCAGCGCCTGCTCGCGGAGGCTCGGGCCGCTGACCCGGATGCGAGGGTCCTTCGGGGTCGGGGTTGGCTCTTCGATTCGATCCCCGGCGGCGCCCCGACAGCGGCGATGATCGACGAGGTCGTGGCCGATGTGCCCGTGTACCTCGACGCCAACGACTACCACTCGTGCTGGGTGAACAGCGCGGCGCTGCGCGAGCTCGGCATCACTCGTGAGACGCCGGACCCGAGCGGCGGCCGCATCGAGCGCGACGTCGACGGCGAGCCGAACGGCATGCTCTACGAGACCGCCGCGGTCGAGTACGCGTGGGTGCAGCGCGACCTCGCGATGACCGACGCCGACCGCGACGCCGCCGTTGAACGCGTGCTCGCCGCCTACAGCGAGGCCGGGGTGACGGGAGTCGTCGACATGGCCCTCAACGAGGTCGCACTCGATGCGCTGCAGCGCGCCGCCGACCGCCGTGACGGCCAGCTTCCGCTGCGGATCGCCGCGCACTGGCTCGTGTCCAATGCCGACGACGATGCGGCGAACCTCGAGCAGGTCGAGCGCGCCAGGGCGCTCGCGGAGCAACACGTGTCGCCGTGGCTGCGGGTCGTCGGCATCAAGCTCATCCTCGACGGCACGATCGACGCCTGCACGGCGGCGATGAGCCAGCCGTACTCGGACGGGTCGAACGCCGATGCCATCTGGCCGGCGGACCGCCTGTTCCCCGTGGTCGCGGCCGCTGATGCGGCTGGCCTGCAGATCGCGATGCACGCCATCGGAGACGCCGCGAGCACGATGGCGCTGGATGCGCTCGAGCACGCGTTCGAGGCGAACGGCGACATCGGGCGTCGGCACCGCATCGAGCACCTCGAGTACGCCGCACCCGGCACGGCGGAGCGCATGGCCGACCTCGGCGTCACCGCATCCATGCAGCCCGTGCACGCCGACCCCGCGATCCTCAGCAATTGGATCGCGCAGCTCGACGACGACCGTGTGGAGCGCGGCTTCGCGTGGCACGAGTACGAGGACGCGCAGACGACGCTCGCGTTCTCGACGGATGCGCCCACCGCTCCCTACGGTCCGCTCGCGAACCTCTACGTCGCAGCGACCCGCGAGTCGGCGCTCGACCCTGCCTTCCCTGCCGCGCAGGTACTTGGGCGCACGGTGCCGATCGAGCGCGCGATCGTGCACGCGACGCGGGATGCGGCAGCCTCGGTTGGTGACGCGAGCTGGCGGGGCAAGATCCGCGAGGGTTTCGCTGCCGACTTCTTCGTCGTCGACACGGACGTGCTGAGCGAGCCCGCCGCGAGCCTGCTCACAGCCCGGACGGTGCTGACGGTTGTCGGCGGGCGGGTGACGTTCGAGGCGTGAGGTCGCGCCTAACCGAGGACAGGTGATCACGCAGAAACGGGGTCAGGACCACACGGGAAGCAGCGCTGGCCGCCCCAAGTGTGCGCACAGGAGCGAGTACTCGCCCCGCCTACTTGTCGTAGACCTCACGCCGGTGGCCAGCGTGAACGATCACCACGGTCAAGACGTCGTCCTGAATGCGATACAGCACGCGGTAATCACCGGTCCGAACGCGCCACTCAGGGCGTCCGGTGAGCTTCTTCGCGGCAGGTGGTCGTGGGTCCTCCGCGAGCAGCTCGACCGCGGCCTGGATGCGACGCTTCGCTTCCGGCGGGAGCTTCTTGATGGCTCTGGCCGCCGCCGGGAGGACCAGGATCTGGTAGCTCACAGAGCGAGGCCGAGGTCACGCTTGACGGCATCCCACGGAATCGGCTCCTCCCCCAGCGCCTCGGTCTCTTCCCACGCAGCGTCCACTGCTCGAATGTCCGCGAGTTCCTCTGCGTCCTCGAGGAGCTGCTGCAACTGGGCGGCGTCGATCACGGCCGCGACGGGCCGGTTCCGCCGAGTCAGGTACACGGGCTCGAGGCGCGCGTCGTCGATGATCGAGGCCAGGCGAGCACGGGCATCGGTGATAGCGATCTGACTCATGGGGACAGCGTACGTCGAATCGAAGAAAACGTACAGAGTGCGCGATAATGCACTGAAAGTTCGAGACCTGGGAAGCGATCTGAGGTTGCCCCTACCCGAGCAGTTCCACACCCGCCTCCGCGACAACCGCCCGCACCTCGTCGAGGTACCGCTGCGCCTACTCGGTGAGGGGGATCGCGGAGTTGAGTGCCTGAATCTAGTCGTTCTCGGCTACGTCGATCGCAATCCTCGTCAGAGCCTCCTCAGCTGGCAGCGCCGCCTGGTCGGCGGGCGACAGCACGTATCGACTGACAGCGACCGGTTGCTTCGAACCGGCCAGTGAGTACTTGACGACCGTTTCGTTCTTGTCCGCCACGAGCAGAATGCCGACAGTGGAGGCATGTAACTCGGGGATCCGCATCTGCTCGTCCACGAGCGCAACGTAGAAGCCGAGTTGTCCGGCGTCACGCGGGTCGAATTTCGTTGTCTTCAACTCGACGACCACGAATCGCACTTGCTGCCAGTTGAAGAACAGCAGGTCCACGTAGAAGTCGTCGCCGTCCACTTCGAAGTGCACTTGCCTGCCGACGAAGGAGAACCCCGAGCCGAGTTCACGGAGCGTCTCTACGACACGAAGCGTGAGCCGCTCCTCAAGTTCGCGCTCGCTCGCGTCCGAGTCGATCGCAAGGAAGTCGAGGGCATACGGATCTTGGTGAGCTGCTGGGCAAGCTCAGAGTCGGCGCGTTTCAGCGCTGACCCGAAGTTGGATGGCGCGGCTCCAGCCCGCTCGTGCAGACGGGCCGCGATCTGGTGTTGCAGAACCGCCCGACTCCACCCATGGTGGGCATCCTGGGCGGCGTACCAGTCGCGAAGGCGTTGGTCGTCGAGCTTGTCCAGGAGCTGGATGGTGTGGCTCCAAGGCAATTGGCCAACAGGCTGTTGGCGAATTCGATCCTCGCTCGACCAGGCTTCCGCGAGCCGACGCGCATACTTCAGGTTCGACTTCGAGAAGCCCTTCATCGTGGGGCACTCGGCGCGAAGATCCGCCGCGAACCGGGCCAGCACACCGCTGCCCCACCGACAAAACCACGCCTCATCGGCGCGATCCGCCAACAGCCTGTTGGCGAATTCCGGAGCACCCCTGACACTCCCCCTACCCGAGCAACTCCACCCCCGACTCCGCGACGACCGCCCGCACTTCCTCGAGGTACCGCTGCGCCTGCTCGGTGAGGGGGATCGCGGAGTGGCCGATCCAGCCGATCTCGATGCGTTCATCCACGTCCAGCGGCACCGCGACGATGCCGGGATCGAGGTCATCACTGATGATGCCGGTCGAGATGGTGTAGCCGTCGAGGCCGATCATGAGGTTGAAGATCGTCGCCCGGTCGGAGACGCGAATCTCCCGTCTGCTCGAGAGGGTCGAGAGGATCTCCTCAGCGAAGTAGAACGAGTTGTTCGCACCCTGGTCGAACGTGAGCCTGGGCAGGTCAGCCAAGTCGTCGAGCGTCGCGCGCTTCCGGGACGCGAGCGGGTTCCGCCGCGAGACGAAGATGTGCGGCTGCGCGAGGAACAGCGGATGGAACACCAGGCCTGAATCCCGCAGCAGCTTGTCGATGACGTTCCCGTTGAAGTCGTTCCGATAGAGGAGACCGAGCTCGCTGCGGAGCGTCCGCACGTCCTCGATGATCTCCCACGTGCGGGTCTCGCGCAGCGAGAACTCGTACTCTGCCGCCCCGGTCGCCTTCACCATCCGCACAAACGCATCCACCGCGAACGAGTAATGCTGCGCCGACACCCCGAGCAGACGCCGCGACGGCGGACGACCCAGATACCGCTGCTCGAGGAGCGCCATCTGCTCGACCACCTGCTTCGCATACCGGAGGAACTCGGTGCCGTCAGTGGTGAGCGAGACGCCGCGCGCCGACCGAACGAGGAGGGCGCGGCCCACGCGCGACTCGAGGTCCTTCATCGCCGCCGACATCGTCGGCTGGGCGACGAAGAGGACGTCAGCGGCGGCGCTGATCGAGCGCTCCGCGGCGACCTCCACGAAGTAGTGGAGCTGCTGCAAGGTCACGCCGTTCGATCGCCGACTCATAGCCCAAAACTATAGTGACGAATAGTTGCGACGGATTACCCGATAGCCGGCGCCCGCCTGCACAATAAATGCATCCACGCCCACAGGCCTGCCGGCCTCACGACTCCCGGATTGGCCTCACATGGCGAACGACATCACGTTCAACATCACCACCACGCGCTTCGACGAGCACTACGCGCCGTCAGACAGCTCCCGCATCACCACGAACTTCGCCAACCTGGCACGCGGCGAGCACCGCCAGCAGAACCTCCGCAACGCGCTCACGATGATCGACCGGCGCTTCAACGACCTCGCCCGCTGGGACAACCCCACCGGCGACCGGTACACGCTCGAGCTCGACATCATCTCCGCCTCGCTGCAGTTCGACGACGACGGCGACGACCGGGAGTTCCCACTCCTCGAGGTCCTCGACATCGGCATCGTCGACCGGCAGACCGGCAAGCGCCACCAGGGCATCGTTGGCAACAACTTCTCCTCCTACCTCCGCGACTACGACTTCAGCGTGCTGCTGCCAGCCGCGAACGCGGGCGGCACCGACTTCACCCTGCCCGACGGTTTCGGCGAGCTGCACGGCAAGCTCTTCCAGCACTTCCTCGACTCCCCCGCCTACCAGCAGCGGTTCCACAAGTCGCCCGTTATCTGCATCAGCGTCTCGACGAGCAAGACGTACACCCGCACCGACAACCACCACCCGGTCCTCGGCGTCGAGTACCGACAGGACGACTACTCGCTGACCGACCAGTACTTCGGCAAGATGGGCCTGCAGGTCCGCTACTTCATGCCGCCAGGCAGCGTCGCGCCCCTCGCCTTCTACTTCCGCGGCGACCTGCTGAGCGACTACTCGCTCCTCGAGCTCACCGGCACGATCAGCACCATGGAAGCGTTCCAGAAGATCTACCGCCCCGAGATCTACAACGCCAACTCAGCCGCCGCGAACGTCTACAGCCCCACGCTCGACCAGCACGACTTCTCCCGCACCGAGATCGGCTACGACCGCGAAGAGCGCAGCCAGCTCGCGAAGACACAGGGCGCGTACACGGCCGAGCACTTCGTGAAGCCGCACGGCGACGTGCTGGATGCGTGGGCCGCCAACTACTCCGTCTCCGCCCGATGACCGACGAAGGATCGACGATCATGAACACCCTCCTCCCCGTTGCCAGCGTTGGCAGCCTGCCCAAGCCGTCGTGGCTCGCGAAGCCCGAGGTCCTCTGGTCTCCCTGGGAGCTCGAGGGCGCAACGCTCGTCGAAGGCAAGCAGGATGCGCTGCGCATCGCCGTGCAGGAACAGCGCCGACGCGGCGTCGACATCATCAGCGACGGCGAGCAGACCCGTCAGCACTTCGTGACGACGTTCATCGAGCACCTCGAGGGCGTCGACTTCGAGAACCGCGAGACGGTCCGCATCCGCGACCGCTACGACGCGAGCGTCCCCACGGTCGTCGGCGCCGTCAGCCGCAAGCAGCCCGTCTTCCTCGACGACGCGAAGTTCCTGCGCGCGCAGACCGACCAGCCCATCAAGTGGGCGCTCCCAGGGCCGATGACGATGATCGACACCCTCTCCGACCGGCACTACAAGAGCCGCGAGAAGCTGGCGTGGGAGTTCGCGACCATCCTCAACCAGGAAGCCAAGGAGCTCGAAGCGGCCGGCGTCGACATCATCCAGTTCGACGAGCCCGCCTTCAACGTCTTCTTCGACGACGTGGCGGACTGGGGAGTCGCAGCCCTCGAGCGCGCGGCAGAGGGCCTGCGCGCCGAGACGGTCGTGCACATCTGCTACGGCTACGGCATCAAGGCCAACAACGACTGGAAGGCGACCCTCGGGGCCGAGTGGCGCCAGTACGAGCGGACGTTCCCGCTCATCCAGAAGTCCTCCATCGACATCGTGTCGCTCGAGAGCCACCACTCCCATGTGCCGACGGACCTCGTCGAGCTCATCCGCGGCAAAAAGGTCATGCTCGGCGCCATCGACGTGGCAAGCGAGCAGATCGAGACGCCGGAGGAGGTCGCCGACACCCTCCGCAAGGCCCTCCAGTTCGTGGATGCAGACAAGCTCATCGCGAGCACGAACTGCGGCATGGCTCCCCTGCCGCGCGACGTCGCCTACGGCAAGCTGAGCGCGCTGACTGCGGGAGCTGCCATCCTCCGCGCGGAGTTGGGCGAGCAGGCCTAACCGCTAGCCCGGGATGAACGCGACGGGGTCGGATGCGGCGGTCAGATGCGACCTAGACGCGCCCGGCCCCAAGGCGTCCGTGCGACGCTTCGAGGTAGCAGTTGCCGCACATCGACTCGTAGCTGACCTCGCCCTGGTCGATCGCGACCTGGCCACCGTCGAACACGAATTCGCCCGCGACGCGGCGGCCGTTGAAGATCGCTTTCCGCCCGCAGCGGCAGATCGTCTTGAGCTCCTCCAGCGAGTGCGCGATCTCGAGCAGCCGCTGGCTGCCGGGGAATGCGATCGTCTGGAAGTCGGTGCGGATGCCGTACGCGAGCACCGGGATGCCGTCGAGCACCGCGATGCGCAGCAGCTCGTCGACCTGCCAGGTCGTCAGGAACTGCGCCTCGTCGACGAGCAGGCATGAGATGGGCTGCCCGTCGGCGACCAGCGCCGCGAGCTGCTCTCGGGGACTGTCCTCGGCACCCACCAGGATCTCGACGCGCCTCGTCATGCCGAGGCGAGAGGCGATCTCGCCCTCAGCCTTCGTGTCCACCGCGGGCTTCGCGAGCACAACCCGGTGCCCGCGCTCCTCGTAGTTGAACGCCGCCTGCAGCAGCGCCGTCGACTTGCCCGAGTTCATCGCCCCGTAGCGGAAGTACAGCTTGGCCATGGTCCTCCTCGTTTCAGGGCTGAGCCCGGTCGATCGTACCCGCCCGCAACGGCATGCGCCCACCCCGCGGCGCCGACGCCGACGTGCGACGTCAGAGCCGCTTGACCATCTCCAGCTCCCGCTTCCGCCGGTTCAGGGGGTACGGAATCGTGGAACCCGTCGCGACGAACCCGCGCCGCTCGTACGCAGCCCGAGCCCGGTCGTTGTCCTCGTGCACGTGCAGCATGAGACCGGATGCGCGCGACGACGCCCACGCCTCGACCTCGCCGAGCAGCGCATCCGTCACCCCCGCCGCCGGGCCCCGGTAGCCCTCCGCCACGTAGACGCTCACGAGCATGGGCCACGGCTCGTCCCTGAAGGAGACGCAGCCCATCGTGCCGACCCAGCTGCCGTCTTCGAGCTCGGCGACGAGCGAGATGCCGTCGGCGGCCGCGCCCCGCGCGCCACGCCTGCGCCACTCCCGCTCATCATGGCCGAACGCCTCCGCGAGGGTTTCCGTGTACGCGATCGGGGTGTCCTTGAGCATCTCGATCCTGATCGCCCGCACCGCCCGCCAGTCGTCTGGCGTCGTCGCACGAATCGTGAACTGAGCTTCGGTCATCGCATGAGCGTACTCGCCGCGCGGCGTTCACCTGCCGCCTCTATCGTCACCTCGACAGCACGGTGGCACGGACGAGGTGAGGCAGCGGATGACGACAGGTGCGGGGCCGAGGAAGATCGGCACGGTCGGCGCGACGGCCATCGGCGTCTCCGCGATGCTCGGCGCCGGAGTCTTCTCCGCCTTCGCCCCGGCGGCACAGGCTGCGGGCGGCTGGCTCCTCCTGAGCCTCGCGATCGCGCTCGCCGTGGCCGCGAGCAACGCCGCCTCGACCGCGCAGCTCGCGCGCCAGCATCCGGGAGCAGGCGGCGTGTACCTCTACGGCCGCGAGCAGCTCGGCGAGTGGCCGGGGTTCCTCGCCGGCTGGGGGTTCGTGATCGGCAAGACGGCGTCGGTCGCCGCCATGGCCATCACCGCCGCCGCCTACCTCGTGCCCGAGCCCTTCGCCCGGCCGGTCGCGCTCGCCGTGCTGCTCGCCGTCACGGCGGCCGGGATGCTCGGCATCACGCGCACCGCAACCGTCGCGACGGTCATCGGCAGCGTGGTGATCGCTGGGCTGATCGGTGTCATGATCGTCGCGCAGGTCTCTCCGCCGATGTTCGGGTCAGCGAGCGGCGACGATGCCCTGTTCTCGGCGCACGGGGTGCTGCAGGGGGCCGGCATCCTGTTCTTCGCTTTCGCCGGTTACGCCCGCGTCGCGACGCTCTCCGAGGAGGTGCGCCATCCAAGGCGCACCGTCCCGCGGGCGATGCTCCTGTCGTTCGTGATCGTGAGCGCCCTGCTGGCCGCACTCGGCTGGGTCCTCCTCACCACGCTCGGTCCAGGCAGACTCGCGCTCACCCCGGCCCCGATCGCGGCGCTCGTCGAAACCCAGCCCGTCGCAGTCGCCGCGGTCAGCGTCCTCGCCGCCGTCTCGTCGATCGGCGCGCTCTCGGCCGTCCTCGCAGGCAGCTCCCGCACCGCCATGGCGATGGGGCGTCGTGGTGACCTCCCTGGTGCGCTGGCGCAGCAGCATCCGTCGGCCGCGGTGCCGAGAGCCGCGGTGCTGGCCGTCGCGGTCGGCGCCGCCCTGCTCATCTGCGTCGGCGACATCCGCGAGGTCATCGGCTTCTCGAGCGCCGGCGTGCTCGTCTACTACCTGGTCGCCAACCTCAGCGCCCTCACGCAGGCGCGGGAGCACCGCAGCGCGCCCCGCGCCGTGTCGCTCTTCGGCGCCTTCGGCTGCGTCGCCCTTGTCGTCACCCTGCCACCGCTCGCCCTGGTGTCTGCCCTCGCGGTCTTCCTCGTCGGCGTCGTCGCGCGCCTCGCGCTTCGGGCGCGACGCGGCTGACCGAGCGCTCGCAGCCACGTGGCGCGTGGCCGCGGTTGCGCCCGCGTGGCGCGTGGCCGCGGCAACGCGTCCGCGCCACAGCGGCTCGCGGCACGAACGGGCTCGACGCGGACAGTCACGGTGACGAGGCGACGAACATCGCCCGCTGAAGCAGCATTTTCGACCTGACGTCACCTTGACTGGCACATGAAGTGTCGACAACGACGCAGACCCACATCACCATGACCCCCTGGCGCGGTGAGAGCTCGAAGGCCCCAGCGCTCCGCACGCCACCGAGGCCGCCCCGCTTGTGCGGGACGGCCTCGGTGGCGTGCGGTGACGGGCCGGGGTGTTGCCCCGGCCGAGGCCCCTAGTGCGCGTTCAGCTCGAGCGCCTTGGCGCTGGCTGACTGCGTCGAGTCTGCGAGCTCCGCCGACGCGTTGACGTCGGTGCCGAGGCTCGGAACGAGTGCCTCCAGCTTCGGCGCCCACTCCGCCTTCTTGTCGGGGTAGCAGCGGCCGAGCAGGTCGATCATGACCGGGACGGCGACGGATGCGCCGGGCGAGGCGCCGAGGAGGCCGGCGATCGAACCGTCCTTCTTCGCGACGACCTCGGTGCCCATCTGCAGGATTCCACCACGCTTCGGGTCCTTCTTCATGACCTGCACGCGCTGACCGGCCGTGATGAGGCGCCAGTCGGCGGCGTTCGCCTCGGGGAAGAACTCCTTGAGCTGCTCGAACTTCTTGTCCTTGCTCGCGAGCACCTGACCGACGAGGTAGGTGACGAGGTCGAAGTTGTCCTTCGCGACGGCGAGCATCGGGATGAGGTTGTGCGGGCGCAGCGACTTGACGAGGTCGAGGTAGCTGCCCGTCTTGAGGTACTTGGGGCTGAAGCCCGCGTACGGCCCGAACATCAGGGCGGGCTTGCCGTCGACGACGCGGGTGTCGAGGTGCGGCACCGACATGGGCGGGGCACCGACCGATGCCTTGCCGTAGACCTTCGCGAGGTGCTTCTCGACCACCGCGGGGTTGTCTGTGCGCAGGAACTGTCCGGAGATCGGGAAGCCGCCGTAGCCCTTGATCTCTTCGATGCCCGACTTCTGGAGGAGCGGGAGCGCCCCACCGCCAGCTCCGACGAACACGAAGCGCGCGCGGGTGACGTTCTTGCGGCCCTTCTGCTCGCCAGCGAGCTGCTGCGTCGCGATCTGCCAGATGCCGTCGCGCTGCTGGCGGAGCGCGATGACCTCCGTGTTGAGGCGCAGCACGGCGCCGCGGTCGACGAGGCCCTGCACGAGCTTGTGGGTGAGCGAGCCGAAGTCGACGTCGGTGCCCGCGGCAACGCGCGTCGCCGCGATCTTCTCGCCTGCCGGTCGGCCTTCGACGAGCGTCGGAGCCCAGGCCTTGATGACCTCCGGGTCGTCCGAGAACTCCATCGTCGAGAAGAGGGGCTCGGTCTTGAGCAGCTCGAAGCGGCGGCGCAGGAAGTCGACGTTCTCTGCCCCTCGCACGAACGTCATGTGCGGCACGGAGTTGATGAAGCCAGACGGCTCGGGCAGCTCGCCGGCCTCGACCAGCGTGGCCCAGAACTGGCGCGACACCTGGAACTGCTCGTTGATCTGGATCGCCTTGGACGCGTCGATGACGCCGTCCTTCTCAGGCGTGTAGTTGAGCTCGCAGAGGGCGGCGTGGCCCGTGCCTGCGTTGTTCCACGGGCTCGAGCTCTCCTGAGCGAGCCCGTCGAGTCGCTCGATGATCTTGATGCTCCACTCGGGCTCGAGCTTCGAGAGCAGCGAGCCGAGGGTGGCACTCATGATGCCCCCGCCGATCAGAACGACGTCGTAGATCTTCTGTGAATCAGTCACCGAATCAGTCTACGACGGGGGCGGATGCGCATCCGCTTCACGTGGGTGGTGCGGCCTGCACATTCGTCCGTTTTTGCTGTTTTCGAATGCCCCACGCCCGAAACAGGGGACGGTCCACACCGACCACGACCGCGAACGCAAAAACGGACGCCCGCGAGGGGCGTCCGTTCTTGTGCGTGCGAGCTCGACGGTTACGCCTTCGCGGCGACGAGCTCCGCGATCTGCACCGCGTTGAGCGCGGCGCCCTTGCGGAGGTTGTCGTTCGAGATGAACAGCGCGAGGCCGCGGTTGCCGTCGACCGACTGGTCCTGGCGGATGCGGCCGACGAGGCTCGGGTCGGCCCCGGCTGCCTGCTGAGGCGTGGGCACGTCGACGAGGGCGACGCCGGGTGCCTGTGCGAGGAGCTCACGGGCGCGGTCGGGCGTGAGCGCCTCGGCGAACTCGGCGTTGATCGACAGGGAGTGGCCGGTGAAGACGGGCACGCGCACGCACGTCCCGCTCACGCGCAGCTCGGGGAGGCCAAGGATCTTGCGGCTCTCGTTGCGCAGCTTCTGCTCTTCGTCGGTCTCTTCCGTGCCGTCGTCGACAACCGAGCCGGCGAGCGGGATGACGTTGAACGCGATGGGCGCGACGTACTTGTCGGGGGCCGGGAACTCGACGGCCGAGCCGTTGTGCACGAGCCCGAGGAGCGCATCCTCGCCCTGGCCGACAGCCGCGACGGCCTGGCCGGAGAGCTCGCGGGCGCCCGCGAGGCCAGAGCCGGACGTGGCCTGGTAGGTCGACACGATGAGGCGCTCGAGGCCAGCGGCCTCGTGCAGCACCTTCAGCACCGGCATGGCGGCCATGGTCGTGCAGTTCGGGTTGGCGATGATGCCCTTGGGGGGCGCGACGATCTCTTCCGGGTTGACCTCGGAGACCACAAGCGGCACCTCGGGGTCGCGGCGCCAGGCGCTCGAGTTGTCGATGACGAGCGCGCCGGCGGCGGCGAAGCGCTCGGCCTGCGCCCGCGACGTGGTGGCTCCGGCGGAGAAGAGGGCGATGTCGATGCCGCTGACATCGGCGACGGCGACGTCTTCGACCGTGATGTCCTCTCCGCGGAACGGGAGGGTCGTGCCGGCCGAGCGGGCCGACGCGAAGAAGCGGATGCTCTCGACTGGGAAGTCGCGCTCCTCGAGGAGGGTGCGCATGACGGCGCCGACCTGGCCCGTCGCGCCGACGACGGCGACGTTCAACTTGGTGCTCATGAGTGCTCTTTTCTGCTCAGCCGCGTCAGCGGCCGGTGCCTGCGTAGACGACTGCCTCGGCGTCGCCGTCGAGGTCGAACGCGGTGTGGATGACGCGGGTGGCCTCGGTGACGAGGTCGGCCTGCGTGATGATCGAGATGCGGATCTCGGAGGTGGAGATCATGTCGATGTTGATGCCGGCATCTTTCAGCGCCGTGAAGAGCTTCGCGGTGACGCCGATGTTGGTGCGCATGCCGGAGCCGACGAGCGAGATCTTGCCGATGTCCTCCGTGAGGCGCAGCGACGCGTAGCCGATCTGCTCGCCCTCCGAGGCGATGGCGTCGAGCACGCGCTGCGCGTCCGCCTTCGGCAGCGTGAACGAGATGTCGGTGACCTTCGTGTCCTGCTCGGACACGTTCTGCACGATCATGTCGATGTTCGCGCCCTGCTCGGCGACGATCGTGAAGATCGCAGCCGCCTTGCCTGGCACGTCAGGGACGCCCGCGATGGTGATCTTGGCCTGGCTCAGGTCGTGGGCGACACCCGCGATCATTGCTGCTTCCACTTCGTACTCCTCTGCCCGATCTGGGTTGTAGACGATGGTGCCCTCGTGGTCCGAGAACGACGAGCGGACGTGGAGCGTGACTCCCTGTCGGCGTGCGTACTCGACGGCGCGGATGTGCAGGACCTTCGCGCCGGAGGCGGCGAGCTCGAGCATCTCCTCGCTGGAGATGTAGTTCAGCTTGTGGGCTTTCGGCACGATGCGCGGGTCGGCGGAGAAGACGCCGTCGACGTCGGTGTAGATCTCGCAGACATCCGCACCGAGGGCGGCCGCGAGTGCGACGGCGGTCGTGTCGGAGCCGCCGCGGCCGAGCGTGGTGATGTCTTTCGAGTCGCGGTTGAAGCCCTGGAAGCCGGCGACGATCGCGATGGCGCCTTCGTCGAGCGCCTCGCGCACACGCACGGGGGTGACGTCGACAATGCGAGCGTCGCCGTGCGTGGAGTCGGTGATCATGCCGGCCTGGCTGCCTGTGTAGCTCCTGGCGTCCATGCCGAGGTCCTTGATGGCCATCGCGAGGAGGGCCATCGAGACGCGCTCGCCGGTCGTGACGAGCATGTCGAACTCGCGTGCATCCGGAATCGTCGCGATCTGGTGTGCCAGGTCGATGAGGTCGTCGGTGGTGTCACCCATCGCGGAGACTGCCACGACGACGTCGTTGCCCGCGTTGCGGGTCTCGACTACTCGGCGGGCCACTCGCTTGATGCTCTCAGCATCCGCGACCGATGATCCGCCGTACTTCTGGACGATCAGACTCACGTGTCTTGTCTCCTCCGGTTCAGGATGCGCGTCGAGCTGTGCCCGCGCGCCACAAGCTCCCATCCTATCCGGCGGGGGCATGCCGTTCCTAGCGCGGGCCGCGTTCGTTTCCGTTGATTGCAGGCCCGTGACCGAGTGGCGACATCCCGGTGGTCGGTGAGGGCGGCGGGTGTCGTGAGCCGGTCAGTCGATGGCGCGGCGTCCGGAGAAGGCGCGGCCGAGGGTGATCTCGTCCGCGTACTCGAGGTCGCCCCCGACGGGGAGGCCGGAGGCGAGCCTCGACACGGGGACGCCGATGCTCGTGAGGAGCCTGCTCAGGTAGGAGGCTGTGGCGTCGCCTTCGAGGTTCGGGTCGGTCGCGACGATGACCTCCTTCACCTCACCGGACTCGAGCCGGGCGAGGAGGGTGCGGATGTTCAGGTCGTCGGGCCCGATGCCCTCCATGGGGTTGATGGCGCCGCCGAGGACGTGGAAGAGCCCGCTGAACTCGCGGGTGCGCTCGATGGCGGCCACGTCCTTCGGCTCCTCGACGACGCAGATGACGGTGCGGTCGCGGCGCGGGTCGCGGCACACGTTGCACTCCGGGCCCTCGCTGACGTTGCCGCAGACGGTGCAGAACTGCACCCGCTCGCGGACGGTCGCGAGGATCTGCGCGAGCCGCGACACATCGAACGACTGCGTCTGCACGATGTGGAACGCGATGCGCTGCGCGGACTTGGGGCCGACGCCTGGCAGCCGACCGAGTTCGTCGATGAGGTCCTGGATGATGCCTTCATACATGGGTCAGAGTCCCCGGCCTTCGGATGATGCTGCAGACACGGCTCAGTAACCGCCGTCTTCAGGTGGTGGTGGTGCGGAGAAGTCGTCTTCGGGTGGCAGCTCGACCGCTTCGGGCTCGGGCACGATGATGTCTTCGCCGATGAAGCGGGCACCGAGTCGCTCGCGCACGATCGCCTCACCGTAGCGCTCGACGCCGGGAATGACGGGCGCGCTCGCGACGCGCTGGGTGCGCTTCGGGGCGGGCGGCGCCGCGGGGGCCTGGGCTTCGTCGGCCGCTGCGGTCGGTGTCGCGACGGGTGTCTCGGCGGGGGCCGAGGCCACGGCGGCTGCAGCTGGCGCGGATGCTGTGGGGGTCCGCGTCGCGGAGGCCACGCCCTGCGCGGTCCCCGACCCCGGGATCGCGGCGGTCGCCCATCCGGAGCCCGGCCCGTCGTCGGGGAGGGCTTCCTGGCCGGGGATCTTCGCGACGGTCCAGTTCAGGCCGCTCGAGGAGCCGGGGGCCGAGGGAGCCGCAGTGGCCTGCCCAGCCTGCGAGGCGGGTGTCTTCGCGTTCGTCGCCGGGGTCACTGCATGGCGCTCACGCTGCGCGGACTGCCCGGTCTGCGGCCGAGGCGCCGTCGCGTCCCCAGACGCTCCCTGCGCGCGGGCCGCGTCGGACTGTTGGCCTCGCGCCGGGTCGGGCTCCGCGGGGGCTGGCGCGGGCTCGTCGGTGCGGTTGGGCGCCTGCGCGCCGCCCGCCCCACTGGTCGCTGCCCCGCCAGGACGCTGCGGCTGGAACTTCACGGTGATGCCGAACATCTCGTTGATCGCGGTGCGGAGCACGGCGCTCGGGGAGTCGGTTGCGCCTCGCTCGCCGCGGAACTGGTCGAGCACGGCGCGGGACGGCACCTCGAAGACGAGCAGGTCGCCGACGAGATCCCGCGGGTGCACGGACTGCGCGACGCTCCACGCGTGGGTGCCGCCGAGGTCGCGCATGCGCTCGAGCAGGGTGGGCCAGGCGTCGCGCAGCTGCGCGAAGACGGGTGGCTCAGCGGATGCGCGTGCCGCCGTGGCGTGCGGGACCGGAGCAGAGTCGGCGGCAGGGCCGGGCGCCGCCTCTGACGCAGGTGCAGGTTCCGGCGCCGATGCGACCTCCGGAGCAGACACAGGTTCCGGTGCTGACGCGACTTCAGGATCCGGGGCGGATCCCGCTGCTGACGAGAGGTCTCGCGCTGACTCGAGTTCGGCAGCTTCGACTTCCGGCGCCGATGCGGTTCCGGATGGCGCCTCGACGTCCGACGCAGGCGCGCCGTCCGAGGCAGAGTCCGAGACGGGCGGGGCGACGGTCTCGTCCTCGGCCGGAGCGTCGGCGTCGGTCGGCGCTTCGCTGCTGCCCGGAGCGAGGACAACCGGTTCGGGCGCAGACACGGTCGGGGCCGGTGCAGGCGTTGCCGGTGCAACTCCGGAGCCGGGAGTCGCCGCGGCCCACGATGCGGCGGCCAGGCGCGCGGCGGAGGCGGTGTCCGGCTCCGCGGCAGAAGGGACCGAAGGAGCCGCCGGAGCGGCGGGAGGCGCTTGGCGCTCACTCGGTACCGAGTCGGCAGCCTGCCCGACACGCGGCGCGCGCGGGGTCTCGGGCTGTCGCTCCGAGGAGGGCTGCGGAGCCGACGCGGGCGCGGGCTCCTGGACGGGCGCGGCAACCTCGGACGCGGGCGCGGGCGCGGAAGCGGAAGCGGAAGCGGACGCGCCAGCCGCGAGTCGCATCGGCGACGTGCCTGGCGCATCCGCCACCGCGAGCAGCGTGCCGCTGTCGATGAAGTCAGCGCGCGACGCGACGAGGATGCGCGCGACGAGCAGCTCGAGGTGGAGCTTCGGCGACGTGACGCCGCTCATCTCGGTGAGCGTCTCGTTGACGAGGTCGGCGATGCCGGTGAGTGCGGCGGGCGAGAACCGGCCGGCCTGCACGCGCAGGGCCTCGACCTCGTCCGCCCCGAGGCCGCGCAGGACCGCACCGGCTCCTGGCCCTGTGGCCTTGGCGACGATGAGGTCGCGCAGACGCTCGAGCAGGTCCTCGACGTAGCGGCGCGGGTCTTGGCCAGACTGGATGACGCGGTCGACGGCCGTGTAGGCCGCTGCCGGGTCAGCATCGGCGAAGGCGTCGATCGACTCGTCGAGCAGCTCCTGGCCCGTGAACCCAAGCAGCGCGGCGGCGCGCTGGTAGCCGAGGAGGCCCGTCTCGGAACCGGCGATGATCTGGTCGAGCAGCGAGAGCGTGTCTCGCGCCGAGCCACCGCCCGCGCGCACGACAAGCGGGAGCACGCCGGGCTCAGCCGTGACGCCCTCGCTCGTGCAGAGCTCTTCCACGTACTCGAGCATGAGGGCCGGCGGGATGAGCCGGAACGGGTAGTGATGCGTGCGCGAGCGGATCGTGCCGATGACTTTCTCGGGCTCAGTCGTCGCGAACACGAAGCGCACGTGCTCCGGCGGCTCCTCGACGACCTTGAGCAGGGCGTTGAAGCCGGCCGAGGTCACCATGTGGGCCTCGTCGATGATGAAGATCTTGTAGCGATCGCGGCTCGGCGTCGAGGATGGCGCGCTCGCGCAGCTCTCGCGCATCCTCGACGCCACCGTGACTCGCGGCGTCGATCTCGAAGACGTCGAGCGAGCCTCCGCCATCGCGCGCCAGTTCGACGCAGCTCTGGCAGACGCCGCACGGGGTGTCGGTCGGCCCCTCGGCGCAGTTCAGGCAGCGGGCGAGGATGCGTGCCGAGCTCGTCTTGCCGCACCCGCGTGGGCCGGAGAAGAGGTAGGCGTGGTTGACGCGACCGGTGCGGAGCGCGGTCATGAGGGGCTCGGTGACCTGCGACTGCCCGATCATCTCGGCGAAGTTCTCAGGCCGATAGCGGCGGTACAGGGCTGTGGCCATGCGCTCCATCGTAGACGGCACCACCGACATCCCGCGTTGTCCCGCCACCACCTGTTGGCGTCGCCGAGATCGCACTGCCCGCAGACCCCATCACTGCCAGCGAAGTGGCCCTTTGCGCGACCCCAACCGACATCGCCGCCAGCCAAGTGGCCCTTCAGGGGACCCCAGAAAGGCCACTTCGCTGGCAGCGATCGCTCCGGTGGGACGAGCATGGGCGACGCGCCAGCCGGGCTCAGGCGATGGCGGCCAGACTCTGGCGCGCGATCTCGAGCTCCTCGTTGGTGGGGACGACCAGCACCTCGATGCGCGATTCGTCGGCCGAGATGCGGCGCGCATCCCGTGACGCCGACTCGTTGCGCTCCGGTGACAGCTTCACGCCCAGCCATTCGAGCCCATCGAGCACCTCGGCGCGCAGCTTGGCGTCGTTCTCGCCGATGCCCGCTGTGAAGACGATCGCGTCGGCGCCGCCGAGCAGCAGCATGTACGCGCCCAGGTAGTGGCGGATGCGGTGCGCGTAGACCGCGAGGCCGAGCTGCGCGCGCTCGTCGCCCGCGTTGGCCTTCTGCCGCACGTCGCGCATGTCACCGGAGCCCGTGAGGCCGAGGAGCCCCGACTTGCGGTTGAGGAGGTCGTCGAGCTGATCGATCGTGTAGCCGCCTCGACGCGACAGGTGCACGAGGACGGCGGGGTCGAGGTCGCCCGTGCGGGTGCCCATGACGAGCCCCTCGAGCGGCGTCATGCCCATGCTCGTCTCGACGGAGCGCCCGCCATCGACCGCGCACATGCTCGCGCCGTTGCCGATGTGGAGCACGATCGTCTTCAGGTCGGCGAGGTCGCGCCCCAGGAAGCGTGCCGTCTCCTCGGACACGAACTTGTGGCTCGTGCCGTGCGCCCCGTACTTGCGCACCCGGTGCTCCTTCGCGACCTCCGCATCCAGCGCATACGACGACGAGGCCTCGCTCATGGTCGTGTGGAACGCGGTGTCGAAGACCGCGACGTGCGGCGTCTGCGCGAACACGTCGCGCGCGCCCATGATGCCCTCGAGGTTCGCGGGGTTGTGGAGCGGAGCGAGCGGGATGAGGTCCTCGATGTCCTGCAGCACCTTGCCGTCGATGACGGCCGCGTCGAAGAAGCGTCGCCCGCCGTGCACGACTCGGTGACCCACGACCACCGGCGGGAACGCGGCGAGGCTCGGCCCGTGCTCCTCGAACCCCTCGAGCATCGCCTCGAAGCCACGAGTGTGGTCGGGGATGTCCGCCTCGCGGGTGAAGGTTGCTCCCCCGGTCTTGTGGGTGACGCTCGCGACGCCCTCGCCGATGCGCTCCACGAGGCCGGACGCGAGCGTCTCCTCGCGGTCCATGTCGATCAGCTGGTACTTGAAGGACGACGAGCCGGAGTTGACGACCAGGACGATGCTCATGGGCACCCTTTCTCGAGACCCGCGGGAAGCGGGCAGAACGTGCGGCGGAGGCTCTACGAGCCCTGAGCCTGGATCGCGGTGATGGCGACGGTGTTGATGATGTCGGAGACGAGCGCACCGCGGGAGAGGTCGTTGATGGGCTTGCCCAGCCCCTGCAGGATCGGGCCGATCGCCACGGCGCCGGCGGAGCGCTGGACTGCCTTGTACGTGTTGTTGCCCGTGTTGAGGTCGGGGAAGATGAAGACCGTCGCGCGGCCGGCCACCTGGCTGCCCGGCATCTTCTTGCTCGCGACCGCGGCATCCGTCGCCGCGTCGTATTGGATCGGCCCCTCGACGAGCAGCTCTGGCATGCGCTCGCGCACGATGCCGGTCGCCGTGCGCACCTTGTCGACGTCGGCTCCGGAGCCAGACTCGCCCGTCGAGTAGGAGAGCATGGCGACGCGAGGCGCGATGTCGAACTGGCTCGCCGTCTCGGCCGAGGAGATCGCGATGTCGGCGAGCTGCTCCGCCGTCGGGTCCGGGTTCACGGCGC
Source organism: Pseudoclavibacter sp. Marseille-Q434 (assembly GCF_050315415.1). Lineage (NCBI taxonomy): Bacteria > Bacillati > Actinomycetota > Actinomycetes > Micrococcales > Microbacteriaceae > Pseudoclavibacter > Pseudoclavibacter sp. Marseille-Q434. The sequence goes on from NZ_JBNPQH010000002.1 coordinate 239,224, forward strand.
AGTCGCCGTACACGAGGACGCGGTCGGCGAGGGCCATGAGGAACACGCTCGAGACGACGGAGACGCCAGCCTTGGTCTTGACGATCTCGAAGCCGGGGCGGATGGTGTGCGCGGTCGTGTGGGCCGCGCCCGAGACCATCCCGTCTGCGAGGCCGAGGTGCACCATGAGGGTGCCGAAGTAGCTGACGTCGCGCACGCGCTCGGTCGCGGCCTCGATGGTGACGCCCTTGTGCGAGCGCAGTCTCGCGTACTCCTCGGCGAAGCGCGCGACGTAGTCGGGGTTGCTCGTGCTGAGCACGTGGGCGGCGGAGATGTCGACGCCGAGCGCGGACGCACGGCCACGCACCTCCGACTCCTCACCCAGGATGGTGATCTCGGCGACCTCGCGGGCCAGCAGAGAGCCGGCGGCGACGAGGATGCGGTCGTCGCTGCCCTCAGGGAGCACGATGTGCTTGCGGTCCGAGCGTGCGCGGTCGAGGAGCGTGTTCTCGAACATGAGCGGCGTGACGACGAGCGACTGCTTCACGTTGAGGAGCGCCACGACCTCGATGGCCGGGATGTGCTGCTCGAACTTCGCGAGGGCGAGGTCGATCTTGCGGCGCGAGATTCCCGCCGCCGCGAGGCGGCCGCGCGTCTGCATGATGCGCTGCGCCGTGTCGTAGGTTCCGAAGTTGGTGCGGATGATGGGCACCTCGACATTGAGGCCGTTGATGAGCCGCTCGATGGCCGGCGGGAACTCGAACGGGCCGTTCACGACGATGCCCGTGAGGGACGGGAAGGTCTCGGCGCGCTGCGCGAGGAGCACGGCGAGCAGCACCTCGGTGCGGTCGGCCGCGATGACGACGACCGCGCCCTCCTTGAGGCGTTCGAGGACGTTCTGCATCGACATGCCCGCGAGGACGATGCCGAGCACCTCGCGACCGAGCAGCTCGCGGTCGCCGTAGACGAGCTCCCCGCCCACCGCATCAAGCAGCTGCGAGAGCGAGGGGGCCATGAGCAGCGGCGTCTCGGGGATCGCCCACACGGGCACCTTGTGGCCCAGCTCGCGCAGAGCCCGCTCGGCGACAGCTCGACGCACCTCTTCCGTGGCGTTCTCGTCGGCGCGGTTGATGGTGATCGCGAGCAGCGTCGCGTGCGCGGCGTCGAGCTCGGGCAGGGTCACCTCGAGCGCCTGCGCGAGCTGCTCCGGGGTGCGCGGCTGGCCCTTGTCGGCGTCGAGGCCGGTCAGGACGAGCAGGACCGGCGCGCCGAGGTTCGCGGCAACCCTCGCGTTGAAGCCCAGCTCGGCCGGGTTGCCGACGTCGGTGAAGTCGCTGCCCACGATGACGACGGTGTCGCAGCGGCGCTCGAGCGCACGGTACCGGGTGACGATGCGGGAGAGCGCCTCATCGGGGTCGGCATGCACGTCGTCGTAGGTGACGCCGAAGCCGGACTCGTATTCCGGGCCCCGGTTCTGCGGATCGAGCTGCGAGAGGAGCAGTTCGAGGATGTCGTCGCGCACCTCGGCGCTCTGCACGATGGGCCGGAACACACCCACCCGCCCGATCGAGCGGCTCAGGGCGTTCACCACCCCGAGCGCGACGGCTGACTTGCCAGAGTGACCCTCTGATGACGTGATGTAGATGCTTGTCCCCACGCCTGGCAATGCTAGTCGGGTGATCAGTCAGCGGGCTGTCGCGATCCTGCCAATTGCGGATGCACCGGATTCGCGTCTCGCGCCCATCGCGCTATGATGGTCGACGGCTCCTCGCGTGGCGCCATCCAGGCCAACTCCCCCAGGGCGGAAACGCAGCAAGGGTAACCGGGCTCTGGCGGGTGCGCGGGGGGTCTTTTCTTTTCTCCGGCGAACTCGGCAGCTCGGTGCCCCTGGCAGATCGCCCGCCGCGAACGCTGGCCTCGAACTCAGACTCACCAGCTTGACTGGCTGGCATGAGAATCGCAGTCATCGGTGGAAACGGTCAGATCGCACGCCTTCTTACGACCCAGCTCCTGCAGCGCGGGCACCGCGTCACGAGCGTCGTCCGGAATCCGGAGCACGTCGACTCCCTCAAGGAGCTCGGCGCGGATCCCGTGATCGCCGACCTCGAGCAGAGCACGCCAACGGACCTCGCGAAGCAGCTGGGGCATGTGGACGCGGTCGTCTTCGCGGCAGGTGCGGGCCCCGGCAGCACGGCGGAGCGCAAGCTCACGCTCGACCGCGACGGGGCGATCCTGTCGGCGGATGCGGCCGAGCTCGCGAACATCCGCAGGTTCGTCGTCGTCTCCGCAATCGGCACCGACACCTTCGACCGGGACTCGGACGACGTCTACCAGGTGTACCTCCGCGCGAAGAGCGAAGCCGACGCCAACATCCGCGGCCGCAGCGCGAAGCTCGACTGGACCATCGTCCGCCCGGGAGGGCTCACCGACGACGACGCCACGGGCAGCGTCAAGGTCGGCGAGCAGGTCGAACGCGGGTCCATCCCCCGCGCCGACGTGGCAGCGGTGATCGCGGCCCTCCTCGACCGCCACGCCGGCATCCACAAGCAGTTCGAGGTCGTCTCCGGCGAAGAAGAGATCGGCTCAGCAGTCAAGAAGCTCTAGCGGAGGGCCCGGCGGGCCTCCCTCTTGGGGCAATTCGGCGCTCGCGTTCACGAACAGTCGCGGGAACCGGTATGCTCTTTCGAGGTGAGCGCCTGGCGCTCCCGTGGAGGATTCGCCTAGTGGCCTATGGCGCACGCTTGGAAAGCGTGTTGGGTGAAAGCCCTCAGGGGTTCGAATCCCCTATCCTCCGCCATGTGCACGTGAGCCCCGACCCGGGATCCCCGGTCGGGGCTTTCGTCATGCGCCCGCCGGCGGGCGCCTACATCTGGGCAAGACATGCTCACTGCTCGAGGAAGCTGCACTTCCCGCATGTCTGTGGTGAGCCGGCGAATGCAGGGCGAGCGGATGCGGGGCGAGCGCGCGAAAGAGGGCGCCACCCGAAGGTGACGCCCTCTCAGCGAAGTGCTCGGTGAGCTGCTAGGCCTTCTTGGCTGCCATGCGGCGAGCGACGAGCACGCCGGCGCCGGTCGCGAGCGCGAGGAGGCCGATGCCTGCCGCGCCGAAGACGTCCTCAGCACCCGTGGTGGCGAGCTCAGGCGTCGTGTGGCCGGCGTTGGTGCCGCCGTTGCCCGCAGGAGCTGCGGTCGACGTGGGCGCCGTCGTGGTGCCAGGCGTCGCCTCGGCGATCAGGAACGTGAACGTTGCAGACAGGCCGCTCGACTGCGAGAGGGTGACGGTGTACTCGCCAAGTGGCAGCGCAGCGCCCGACTGGTTGATGAGGACGCCCGGGTAGGTGCCGTCCTCTGCGACGACGGAATCGTCGGTCGGGTCGACCGTGACGGAGGAGCCGTCCGGGTAGACGACGGTGATGTCGAGCGCGAGGCCGGGCGTGAAGTTCTGCGCCGTGTACGTGATGTTGTCCGTGGGGAGGAAGCTGTCCGCGTTCGCGTAGGCGACAGGGGCTTCGACCGTCGGGGTCGGCTCAGCGGTCGGCGTGGGCGTTCCCGTGGACACCGCCGCGACGTTGAAGCCGAACGTGACGACGTTCTGTGCGGGAGCGCCAGCAGCGTCGACGTAGTCCTGGGTGACGGTCACCGAGTAGTCGCCCTCGTCGAAGAGCGCCGTGTTGGTGATCTCGCCGGCGTAGGAGCCGTCTTCTCCGACGTCCCAGCTGTTGCCGGCGCCCGCAGGCACGGCCTGTGCGGTTCCGTCGGGGAACGTGAGCGTGATGCTCGAAAGCGGAGCCTCGGGCGCCAGGCCCGTGAGGACGTAGGTGATGCCCTCGTCCGGCGTGAAGCTCGGCTTCGTCGCCGCGCCCGCAGCGGCCGGAGCCTCTGCCGTCTCGGTGGGCTCGGCCGGCGCCGACTCGTCCGGGGTCGACGTCGGCGTCGACTCCTCGGTCGGGGTCGTCGTGGCCGGGGCCGACTCGGTGGGAGTCGTCGTCTCGGTCGGCGTCGCCGACTCGGTGGCGGCCGGCGTCTCGGCGGGCGTTGCTGGCGGCGTGGTGGTCGCTGCGAATGCGGGAGCAGCGGTCAGCACGGCGCCGCTGGCGAGCACACCGAAGGCGATCGTGAGGGCGGAAGCGCGCTTGCGCGACGAAGAGAATGAGGAAGCCATAACCCAAGACTGGCCTGACTCACAGGTGATGTCCAGAAGGCTCCACGCGATTTCGGTGGGCTTCGTCCGGATCAGGACTGCAGCACGTGGGAGAAAACCCAGATAAGCGCCGCTTTTTGCGGCCAAACATGGACCGGTTTCAGTTGTGGGGACTTCTTCCCGATTGGTTGAAAAATCATGAAAGATCACCCCGGCCTGAACGCAGCAGCGGGGCTGGCACCGTATGGTGCCAGCCCCGCTCAGCGTCAGTCCAGGTCGTGCGGTCGTCAGCTCTCGCGACGGCGGCTCAGGAAGCGCGCTCCCGTGACGGCCGCCGCGCCGAGCCCAAGGACCAGGAGGCCGATGCCAGCGGCACCGAACGCATCCTCAGCGCCCGTCGTGGCGAGGGACTTGCTCTGGGCCTTGCCCTTGGTGTCCGCGGTCCCGCTCGCGTTGCCGGTACCGCCGTTGCCAGCCGGCGCGGCAGTCGAGCTCGGGGAAGTCTCGGAAGTCGCGGGCGTCTCACCGGTGACGGCGAAGGACGTCGTTGCCGTCTGCTCCTCTGCCGGCTCATCGGCCTCGAGCTCGACCGCCGCGGACGACTCCGCCGGGGCAGTCAGGTCGGACTCCTCCTGGACGATCAGCGGCACGCCTCGCGCAGAGTCGGCCGCCGGAGCGTCGGTCTCCTCGCCAGCGGCAGGGCTGATGCTCGTCAGGGTGATGCCGTAGTCGCCGGCAACCCAGGCACCGTCGTAGGTGATGATTCCCGCGTAGTTGCCATCCGCATCCGGAACGATCGGCTCGGCCGACTCGAACGCCGCAGTCGTCTTGCCTGGAAGCAGCAACGTGAGGCCGAGCTCGACACCGGGAGTGAAACCGGTAGCGACGTAGGTGATGCCCTCGGCCGCCTCTTCCTGCGTGTAGCTGGCCTGCTCGGTGGCGACGGCCGGCGCAGCGATAGGCGCTTCGGTCTCCGTCGGCTCCGGAGTCATCGTCTCGGTGGCTGTGGGTGGGACGCTCGCCGTCTCGGTCGGCTCGAGCGTCGGCTCTTCGGTGAGCGTAGGCTCTGGCGTCTCCGTGGAGGTCTCCGTGGGCTCAGGCGTGGCCGTCTCGGTCTCCGTGGGCTCAGGTGTGGCCGTCTCGGTCTCCGTGGGCTCAGGTGTGGCCGTCTCGGTCTCCGTGGGCTCAGGCGTCGAGGTCTCGGTAGGAGCCGCTGCCGAGAAGGCCGTGGAGGCCTGCACGTCGTCCGACTCGAAGAGCACAACCGAGTAGTCGCCCTCGCTCCAGTCCTCGTCGCTGGTCAGTTCGGCGCTGACGGCGCCCGACGCGTCGACTTCGTGTGACTCGGTGCCCCAGGACCAGTTCGTCTGGCCCTCTGGTCCGACGACTCGCACGTACACGAGGTTGCCCGGCGTGAATCCAGAGCCGGTGACCGTGAGGCCGGGGGCATCAGCGGAGATCGAGTCCGCAGAGACCGATGCGGATGCAGTGCTGGTCTCACCATCGACGCTCGCGTCTACCTGGTCGCCGTTCGCGGCGAACGAGGGCGCTGCCGTGACGGCGACTCCACCGGCAACGACGCCGAAGGCGATGACGAGGGCCGTGGTGCGAGCGCGAGCGCTCTTGAAGGTGTCGGAAAGCATGAAGGGACGCTAACACGGCGGATTATTGTCCGTCGAGGCTGAAAACGGGTCAAGCGACACGCGGAAAGTCGCGATTCCCCGTCGACACACCAGTCACATTCGTCACACTGACCTCAGAAATCGCATCTTCAACAGGGATTTCCCGGGGAAACGGAACGAGGCACCGCATCCGGAAACCGGATGCGATGCCTCGTGAAAAAAGTTCCTTCGGCGTGTCGGAACACGCCGCGAAGAACAGCTACGGGATGACTACTTGACGGTCACCGAAGCGCCGGCAGCCTCGAGGGCGTCCTTTGCCTTGTCAGCAGCTTCCTTGTTGACGCCTTCGAGAACGGGCTTCGGAGCGCCGTCAACGAGTGCCTTCGCCTCACCGAGACCGAGGCTCGTGAGGGCGCGCACCTCCTTGATGACCTGGATCTTCTTGTCGCCAGCACCCTCGAGGATGACGTCGAACTCCGTCTTCTCCTCCTCTTCGGGTGCGTCAGCTGCTGCAGCAGCAACGCCTGCAACTGCAACGGGAGCAGCAGCGGTGACCTCGAAGGTCTCCTCGAACGCCTTGACGAACTCGGAGAGCTCGATGAGCGTGAGCTCCTTGAATGCTGCGATGAGCTCGTCAGTCGTGAGCTTTGCCATGTGTTTTCTCCTTGTGTGTTGTTCTAGCCGCGAGATCCCGGAGGACTAGTTCGCGGACTCCTGCTTTTCGCGCAATGCCTCGACCGTGCGAACAGCCTTGGCTGCAGGCGCGGTGAACAGGTATGCGGCACCGAACAGCGAGGCCTTGAAGGCGCCGGCAAGCTTGCCGAGCAGAACTTCGCGGGACTCGAGGTCGGCGAGCTTGTTGACCTCTTCTGCGCTGAGAGCGTTTCCGTCGAAGAAACCGCCCTTCAGAACCAGCTGAGGGTTGTCCTTGGCGAAGGTACGAAGACTCTTCGCGACTGCGACGGGGTCGCCGTGCACGAACGCGATTGCGCTCGGTCCGGCCAGCTCGTCGTCGAACGCGGTGATTCCGGCGTTGTTCGCCGCAATCTTCGTCAGCGTGTTCTTCACCACGGCGTAGCTTGCGTGCTCACCGATCGTGCGACGCAGCGTCTTGAGCTGCGCAACAGTGAGACCGCGGTACTCAGTCAGCAGGACGGCGGTCGAGTTCTGGAACAAGTCCTGAAGCTCGGCAACAGTTGCTTCCTTGGTCGCCATGGCACTCCTCTCTCTCTTGCACGTGAATCACGTTTGTCATTCACGCACCGCAGGCGCATCTTCGATGCACAACACACAAAAAACGCTCCGGCCGCAGATGGCCGGAGCGGAGAGGATGCGATTGCTCGCACGACAACTTTGCTTCGTACACCTGCGCGGGACGTTCTTGCGAACTCTTCGTTCGTGTACGTTCTCACGCACAACGAAGACCTGCGGTCTTGGGCTTCGGTAAGAGTACATCCTCGTGGGCATCTCGTCAACGCGGGTCGCGCACTCCGTCACCGCGGCCCACGGAGGCTGTCGACGAGCAGGTGCGCGCTCGGGTGGGAGCGCTGAGCTTCCACCGCGTGGAGCTCGGTTCGAGGCGACCCCAGCAGGGGGCGCGTGATCACTCCTGGCATGTGGAAGCGCGCGACCGACGCGGGCAGGATCGATGCGCCGACGCCAGCTGCGACGAGACCGAGCACCGTCTCCTGGTGGATGACGCTCTGCACGATGCGCGGCCCGGCCTGCGCTTCCCCGAGCCAGGACATGACGGCGGACACGAAGCCGGGCATGAGCTCGAAGGGGAAGAGCACGACCTCTTTCTCGTGGAAGCTCGCGGGTGCCACGGTCGACTCTGCGGCGAGCGGGTCCCCCGCCGGAAGCACCGCGACCAAGTCCTCGCCTTCAAGGAGGGTCGTACGCAGCCCGGGCACCGCAAGAGGGTCGCGCAGGATCCCCACGTCGAGCTCACCCTCGAGCAGGAGCGTGATCTGCTCAGCGCTCGTGAGCGACCGAGGCTCGAGGCGGATGCGCGGCCTGAGTTCCTGGAACGCCTGCAAGCCCCTTGGCAGCACGCTGTAGCTCGCGGAGCTCACGAATCCCACGCGAAGCCTGCCCGCGGTCCCGGCCGCGACGTCGCCGAGGTCGGCCACCGCGGCGTCAAGGTCTTCGAGGACCACGCCGACTCGCTGACGGAACGTGCGACCGGTCGCCGTCAGCGAGACGCTGCGAGTCGTGCGCTCGAAGAGCTGCACGCCGAGCTCGTCTTCCAGCCTGCGCACGGCGACTGTCAGGGGCGGCTGGGTCATGTGCAGGCTCGCGGCGGCGCGACCGAAGTGCAGTTCGTCGGCGACGGCGACGAAGTACCTGAGCTGACGGAGCTCCATGAGATCCATTCGAGAGAGCTATCAAAGTGTCCCTCAATGATATTGGACGCAGCGCCCTGTGAGTGGGGTAATCGAAGCACAGCAGCATCCGGACAACCTCTCGAGGAGCGGACATGACCGACACCATCGTCATCGGCGCGGGACTCGCGGGCGCAGCAGCGGCCTGGCAGCTCGCCGAGCGCGGGCACCACGTGACCGTGCTCGAGCGCACGACGCCCGCCAACGAGCACGGCAGCTCTCACGGGTCCGCGCGCATCTTCCGCTACGCGTATCCCGAGCAGACGTACACCGACCTCGTCGTGCGCTCGAAGGCAGGGTGGGACCAGCTGCAGCGCACGACCGGAACCCAGCTCATCCGGCCGACGGGTGCGCTCGACCACGGCGACATCCGCAACCCCACCGGCCTCGCGACCGTGCTGGAGGCAGCTGGCGTCGAGCACGAGCTCCTCAGCGCAGGTGAGGCGCGTGCGCGCTGGCCGCAGTTCCGCTTCGAGACCGACGTGCTCTGGCACCCTGGGGCCGGCGTGCTCGACGCGGGCGGCACTGTCGACGCGATGCTGGCCGCCGCGTCCGCGACCGGGAGGCTCGAGGTGCGGACCTCGTGGCCAGTCGCTCGAGTCGAGCGCCGAGGCGCGGGCTACCGCGTGCACTCGGCGGCCGGCGAGATCGCCGAGGCGGACGCGATCGTGGTCGCTGCCGGCGGCTGGCTCCCCGCACTCCTCGGGGAGCTCTCACTGCCGAGCGCATTCCTCGACCAGTTCCCAGCGCTCGAGGTGCGGCAGGAGCAGGCGTACCACTTCCCCTACCGCGAGGCGGGGGACGCCGGGGCTGACGCCGACCCCTGGCCCACCTTCATCTTCAAGTCGCGCGAGCTGCAGACCTACGGACTCCCCGGTGGCCGGGACGCGGACTGGCGAGGGCAGAAGGTCGCGCAGTTCAACGGCGGCAAGATCATCGACTCCGCGCTCGCGCAGGACGGGGTCGTGGATGCGGCCAATCGGCGCGCGCTCGTCGCCTACGCCGAGGCGTTCCTGCCAGGCGTGGAGCCGGAACCCTACGCGGAGACCACCTGCCTCTTCACGACGACGCCGACAGAGGACTTCGTGATCGACCGAGTCGACAACCTCGTGGTCGTCTCCGCCTGCTCCGGGCACGGCGGGAAGTTCGCCCCGCTGCTCGGGGAGCTCGCAGCCGACGTGCTCACGGGAGCCGGAAGCGTGCCAGCCGAATTCCGCGTCGCGGCCCAGGCCGGTGCACGCGCATGAACGGGGAGAGCATCATGGAGAGCATGGAAGCGACCAGCAGGGCCCAGCAGCCGACGAGCGTCTCATCGCTCATGCGCGAGATCGAGCACCTGGGCCGCGATCGAACGCGCGGCGGCTACAGCAGGCCCGTCTACTCGCATCCAGAACTCGAGCTGCGCGAATGGTTCCTCGCCGCAGCCCAGGCTCGAGGCCTCGACATCGAGGTCGACGCCAACGGCATCATCTGGGCCTGGTGGGACCGACCAGACGGCGACCGCTCCGGCGCGCTCATCACGGGGAGCCACCTCGATTCCGTCCCGGGCGGCGGTGCGTTCGACGGGCCCCTCGGCGTGACGGCGGCCCTCGCCGCGATCGACCTGCTGCGCAGCGAAGGGCGCGCGCCGAGCGTCGCCGTCGCGATCGCCGTCTTCCCCGAGGAGGAAGGGTCACGCTTCGGCGTCGCCTGCCTCGGGTCAAGGCTCCTCACGGGCGCCATCGACCCGGACCGCGCGCGCTCGCTTCGGGATGCGGACGGCACGACCTTCGCCGAGGCCTCCGCCGAGGCCGGCTTCGACCCAGCGCACCTCGGCCCCGACCCCGCTCGGGTCGCGCAGTTCAGCGCGTTCATCGAGCTGCACGTGGAGCAGGGCCGCGGCCTCATCGACCTCGCGGGCCCCGTCGCGATCGGATCCTCCATCCTGGGCCACGGCCGCTGGCGCGTGAGCTTCACCGGCCAGGGCAACCACGCCGGCACCACGCTCATGGCCGACCGCCGCGACCCCATGGTGGCCGCGGCGCGCCTCATCGTGGGTATCGAGGAGATCGCCCGATCTGTGCCAGGAGCCCGAGCGACCGTCGGGCGGCTCGAGCCGGTGCCGGGCGGAACGAACGTCATCGCCTCTCGCGTCGACGCGTGGCTCGATGTCAGGCACCCCGACGACGAGGTGACCGCCGCCCTCGTGGAGCGCATCCGCGCCCGAGCGACGGAGGTGGCCGCTGAGCAGGGATGCGAGGCGACGCTCGTCGAGGAGTCGCTCTCCCCCACCGTGTCCTTCGACGCCAGCCTCCGAGACACGCTCCAGCGCGCACTCCCGGACGCGCCAGTGCTCGACACCGGCGCCGGCCACGATGCCGGCGTGCTCGCCCCGCACCTGCCGACCGCGATGCTGTTCATCCGCAACCCGAGCGGCATCTCCCACTCGCCGGAGGAGTACGTCGAAGACGTGGATGCGGACCACGGTGCGCGCGCGCTCGCCACGGTGATCATGGCGACAGGTGCGGCGGAGGCCTGAGCCCGACCAGATTTCGGCGAGATCGGCGCTTGGTACCGCGACTGTCGGTGGTGTGGGAAACAATAGACGGATGGTCATGTTCCGCCCGAGCCACGACGTCGACGAGACGTCCTGGTTCGGCGAACCCCAGGAGGCACCGAAGTCGCGCCGCCGTGACCGCGAGCTCTACGGCCCGGCCGCACTGATGGACTACGCGTCTGCACCCGCGCCGACATCGGCACCCAGAGTGGAGTCCCTGCCGCGCTTCTACACCTCGGAGACCAGGACCGCGCCGGCGACGACGCCGCTCTCGGCGAGCGAGGTCGGCGTGTGGCGCGCCCGCGGCCCGGCCTCTGCCGAGACATCCGCCATCGAGCTTCCCGCGACCCCGGAGGTCGAGGCCATGAGCGCGCACCTCCTGCGCGTCCTCGCCGACTCCAACGACCGCGCAGCCTGGCTCAAGGCCCGCGCCGACGGCGTCACGGCCACCGATGCGGCACGCCTCGCAACACCGTCATCGGTCAAGCAGGTCGTCAAAGACAAGGTCATGGGCAACTCGTTCAACGGAAACGCCTACACCGACTTCGGACGTCAGCGCGAGCCGGAGATCGCCAGGTGGGTCCTCGAGCGCCACGGCATCCCGGCAAGCGGCCTCCTGTTCCACGCCGAAGCGTCCAAGAGCCACCTCGCGACCCCCGACGGCCTGCACTGCGACGAAGAGGGCCGCATCCTCCTCGCCGAGATCAAGACCACGAACAAGGTGTGGAAGCGCATCCCCCGGTCCTACATGCGCCAGATCTGGTGGCAGCAGTACGTGCTCGGCGCCGAGCGCACGCTCATGGTGTGGGAGCGACACCAGGACTTCATCGTCGTCGACCGCGAACCGAAGTTCGTGTGGATCGACCGCGACGAGGAAGAGATCGCCAAGCTCGTGACCCTCGCCAACGAGGTGCTCAAGGACGTCGAGAAGTACCGGGGCGAGTTCGCCCAGTACTCGACCGGCAACGCTCAGCCTTTCCAGGGATACGGAAACACGCACAGCAGCAGCGACTACACGCAGTCGTTCTACGACGCCGAGACCTACGCGTAGCGAGCATCCTCCCGGCCACGCCCATCTGTTCCACGCGAGTCTCATCTGGTCCGCGCGAGTCTCATCTCGTCCGCGCGAGAATGGCAGCTATGACTGACGCCGCAGATCTCCAGCCGACCTCCGACACCATGCGCGCCGCCCTCCTCACGGGCATCGGCGGGCCAGAGATGATGCAGCTCGGCGAGACCGCCGTGCCGCTCACCCTCAACTCGGACACGCTCGTGCGCGTCAAGGCGGCGGGGGTGAACCCCATCGACGGCAAGACCCGCTCGGGTGCCGGCGCGGCGAAGGCGATCACCAGCTTCCCGTCGACCCTCGGCGGTGAGTTCTCGGGCGTCGTGGTGCGAGCTTCCTACGAGCTCGCCCCCTTCCAGCCCGGCGACGAGGTGTACGGGATGCTCCTCTTCCCCCGATACTCGGGCGCGTACGCCGAATACGTCTCGGTCCCCTTCATGAGCCTCGCGAAGAAGCCAAAGAACCTGTCCTTCATCGAGGCCGGCGGCGTTCCGCTCGCCGTGCTCACCGCCTGGGCCGCCGTCGTCGAAGCAGGCGGCGTCTACACGGGACAGCGCGTCCTCATCCACGCTGGCGCCGGCGGGGTCGGCCATTTCGCCGTGCAGCTCGCGAAGTACTACGGCGCGCACGTCATCACCACGGCCTCCGAGCGCAACCACGAGTGGCTGCGCGAGCTCGGAGCCGACCAGGTCATCGACTATCGCAACGAGCGCTTCGAGGACGTCATCAGCGAGCCCGTCGATGTCGTCATCGACCTCATCGGCAACGTCAAGGACCAGACCGGCAGTCGGTCCCTTCGCGTCCTCCGCGACGGCGGCACGCTCATCAACGTGCCGACCGGCAGCTACCCGGACCTCTTCGACGAGGCCGCCGCCGAGAACCGGGGCATCGTCGCCTCCACGCTCAAGCTCTCGCCCGAGGGGCGCATCCTGCAGACCATCACGCAGCTCTTCGAACAAGGGGCACTGCAGACGCACGTCGACCGGGTCTTCCCCCTCGCCGAGGCCGGCGCCGCGCAGGAGCTCATCGCCGACGGCCACGTGCGCGGCAAGGTCGTCCTCGACATCGACGCGTAGTCCGCGGCACCCCCGACGCGGCTAGCCCGTCCTCGCTTTGAGATCGAGCAGGTGGTCCCGAGTGAGGGCGGCGGCCGTCGGAGCGTCCTGCGCCTCGATCGCATCCAGGATGCGGAGGTGGACGTCGTGGTCGGCGTCGCTGCCGAACTCGCCGCGAAGGCGCAGCATGCCGATCATCGCCCCCCTGCTGCGGGGCGCGAAGCCGTCGAAGAGCTCCGTGAGGATCTCGTTGTGAGCCGCGATGACGATGCTGCGGTGCAGTGCGATGTCCGCGTCGACATGCGCTTCGATACTCGTGCGCTGCGCGATACGGACCTTGGCGGCGCGGACCATCGCCTGAAGCTCCGCGGTCGTGCGCCGTTCGGCCGCGAGCCCTGAGGCTTCCACTTCGATTGCGATGCGGGCCTCGATCACCCTTTCGATGTCCGCGCGCATCACGATCGAATCCAGGGGCTCAGCCGCGTCGAGAGCGGTGACGAACACCCCAGCACCCTGCCTGGTGGCCAGCACGCCGCTCCCCGCAAGCTGGCGGATGGCCTCGCGGATCGTCGACCGACCGACCCCGAGTTGGGGCGCGAGGGTCGTCTCGCCCGGCAGCTTCTGCCCCAGTTCCCATTCGCCACCGCGGATTCGCTCGAGGAGCAGCTGGGCAGCCTGCTCGGCAAGTGGTTCACGGCGAAGTGCGCTCATGCACCCATCATCCCCCACATTGCATACTCCTCTACTTGTCTGAGGAGTTGTGATAGGTTCTGGCACATGCTCCCCGCATCACTCCTTCTCCTTCGCCGCCACGACGGGTCCTAGCCTGACCGGCTCCCCGTCGTGGAGCCGAAGCGCGCGCCGGTCGTCACCCCCCACGCGACCACCAAGGACAAGAACATGCACAGCACCGATTCCAGAATCTCCACACCCGCCGGCCCCGTTCCAGACCAGGCACCGCACTGGAACCGCCAGCGGCACTCGCAGATGCCCTCCCACCGCTACCTCGACGTGCACTCCCGAGTGGACGTGCCGCTCACCGAACGGGACTGGCCCGCGAATCGACTCACGACCGCGCCCCTCTGGGTTCCCGTCGACCTGCGAGACGGAAACCAAGCGCTCTCGGAGCCCATGGATCCCGACCGCAAGCGCCGGTTCTTCGAGCTCATGATCCGCATGGGATACAAGGAGATCGAAGTTGGCTACCCCTCCGCCTCCCAGACCGACTACGACTTCGTGCGCCTCATCGCGACCACCGAACTCGCACCGGAGGACGTCACGATCGTCGTGTTCACGCCCGCGCGCCGTGACCTGATCGAACGAACAGTCGCCGCCATCCAGGGGATCAGGAACCCGGCTGTCATCCACCTCTACACGGCGACAGCTCCCGCCTGGCGCGACGTGGTCCTCGGGAAGAGCAAGCAGCAGCTCAGGGAGCTGATCCTCGCTGGTGCGAGCGACGTCCTCGAGCTCGCCGACCACCTGCCGAACGTGCGATTCGAGTTCTCACCTGAGGTGTTCAACCTCACTGAGCCCGACTACGCCCTCGACATCTGCAACGCCGTCACGGAACTCTGGATGGCGACCCCCGAGCGGCCGGTCATCCTGAACCTCCCCGCCACCGTCGAGGTCGCGACCCCGAACATCTACGCGGACCAGATCGAATACATGCACAAGCACCTGGCGCGACGCGACTCCGTGATCCTCTCCGTGCATCCCCACAACGATCGAGGGACGGGAGTCGCCTGCGCAGAGCTGGCGGTGCTCGCGGGCGCGCAGCGCGTGGAAGGGTGCATCTTCGGCAACGGCGAGCGCACGGGCAACGTCGACATCGCAGTCCTCGCCCTGAACCTGCACGCGCAGGGCATCGACCCCATGATCGACTTCTCCGACATCGACGAGATACGCCGCACCGTCGAAGACAGCAACCGCCTCGAGGTCCACGCGAGGCACCCCTACGTGGGAGACCTCGTCCACACTGCCTTCAGCGGCACGCATCAGGACGCCATCAGGAAGGGGTTCGCCGAGCAGCGCTCCCGCGCCGCGCACGAGGGGCGCCCGGAACGTGACGTCGAGTGGCGGGTCCCCTACCTGCCCATCGACCCGGCGGACATCGGCCGCAGCTACGACGCCGTCATCCGCGTCAACTCGCAGTCGGGCAAGGGCGGTATCGCCTACCTGCTCGAAACCGACTACGGCATCGAACTCCCCCGGCGCCTCCAGATCGACTTCGCTCGACGCGTTCAGGAGCACACCGACGCGAACGGCGGAGAGGTGGGGGCCGCGCAGCTGCTCGAGCTCTTCGAGCGCAGCTACCTGCGCGGCTCGTCTCCTGACGTCGAACTGCTCCAGCTCAGCGTCGAGACCCGCGCGGGGACCTCACGCACGAGCATCCGCGTTGGCATCGACGGCACCGAGCACAGCGGCACCTTCGACGGCATCGGTCCAGCCGAGGCCGTCACGAAGCTGCTCGCAAGCGCGGGTGTCACCGTCGACATCCTCTCGCTCCACCAGACAGCACTCGGGTTGGGCAGTAGCAGTGAAGCGCTGACGCTCCTCGAGTACCGGGACCCCTCGGGCACGCATTGGGTCGCCGGCCGAGACCGGTCGGTGCTGTCGGCAACCGTCACCGCGATCCTCAGCGCAGCACGCGACAGCGTCTCGACGCGCGTGCACACACCCGCGTAGTCGGGGCGGCGAGGCCCGGCGGATGCGCTCGCCGGGAACGCACGAACGGCCCAGTCCGAGGACTGGGCCGTTCGTGCTGGCGGATGCGCGCATCCGCCTGAGCTCTGCAGCTCGCGACAGACTAGATCGCGTTGACGTCCAGCGGGATGCCGGGGCCGAAGGTCGTCGAGACGACAGCCTTCTGGATGTAGCGACCCTTCGAGCTCGACGGCTTGAGGCGGACGACCTCGTCGAGGGCTGCGCGGAGGTTCTCTCCGAGCTGCTCCGACGTGAACGCCGACTTGCCGACGATGAAGTGCACGTTGGAGTGCTTGTCGACGCGGAACTCGATCTTTCCGCCCTTGATCTCGGTGACAGCCTTCGCCGGGTCGGTCGTGACCGTTCCGGTCTTCGGGTTCGGCATGAGGCCACGGGGTCCGAGGACCTTTCCGAGGCGTCCGACCTTGCCCATGAGGTCAGGGGTGGCGACTGCGGAGTCGAAGTCGGTCCAGCCGTCTGCAACGCGAGCGATGAGCTCGTCGCCGCCGACCTCGTCGGCGCCAGCAGCGATAGCCGCCTCAGCCTTGTCACCCGTCGCGAAGACGATGACCTTGGCCGTCTTGCCGGTGCCGTTGGGCAGGCTGACGGTGCCACGAACCATCTGGTCAGCCTTGCGCGGGTCTACACCCAGGCGAAGAGCGACCTCGACGGTGCTGTTGAACTTGGACGAGCCGGTCTCGCGTGCGAGCTCGACGGCCTCGGCGAGACCGTAGAACTTGTCCTCGCCGATCTTCTCTGCCGCGGCACGGTATGCCTTGGACTTAGCCATGTTGTTCTCCTTCAAGAGTTGCGGTTGCGAGCCTGGCCGGCTCTCCCGCGATGTTCAATGCCGCGCCCGAGGCGCGACGTGTGGTGTTGGGAGCGGGAAGGCCTTAGCCCTCGACCGTGATTCCCATGGAGCGAGCCGTGCCGGCGATGATGCGCGACGCCATGTCGAGGTCGTTCGCGTTCAGGTCGGACTGCTTCGCCTCCGCGATCTCGCGGACCTGGGCGGCGGTGAGCTTGCCGACCTTGGCCGTGTGAGGCGTCGGGGAGCCCTTCTTGACGCCGGCAGCCTTCTTGATCAGCTCGGCAGCAGGAGGGGTCTTCAGGATGAAGGTGAACGAACGGTCTTCGTACACGGTGATCTCAACGGGGATCACGTTGCCACGCTGCGACTCGGTAGCCGCGTTGTAGGCCTTGCAGAACTCCATGATGTTGACGCCGTGCTGACCGAGCGCGGGGCCGATAGGAGGAGCCGGGTTAGCGGCGCCAGCCTGGATCTGAAGCTTGATCAGACCCGAGACCTTCTTCTTGGGTGCCATGTCTTTTCCTTCTTTCGATTCGAACTCCGCGCAGACGCGCGGTGCTCTCCCGGTGGCCCGGCGGTTCCGGACTCCGGTGGTTTAGGGGCAGTCGCTTGGTGGAGCGAGTGCTAGAGCTTGGTGACCTGGTCGAAGCTGAGCTCGACGGGGGTCTCGCGCTCGAAGAGCGACACGAGCACGGTGAGCTTGCCGCTCTCCGGCTTGATCTCGCTGATCGAGCCGGTGAGCCCCTCGAAGGAGCCCTCCTTGATCGTGATGGTCTCGCCGATCTCGAAGTCGATCTCTGCGATCGGCTGGCGCTTCTGCACGCCACCCTGACCTGAAGCGTTCGCCTTCGCGGGTGCTTCTGCGATCTCGACAAGACTCTTCAGCATCTCAAATGCCTCGTTGAAGCGCAACGGGGTCGGGTTGTGGGCGTTGCCCACGAAGCCGGTGACACCCGGGGTGTGGCGCACGACGGACCAGCTGTCCTCGTTGAGCATGAGGCGCACGAGCACGTAGCCGGGGATGCGGACGCGCGTGACCATCTTGCGCTGGCCGTTCTTGATCTCGACCACGTCTTCCATGGGAACTTCCACCTGGTAGATGAAGTCGCTCATGTTCATGGACTCGGTGCGCTGGTGCAGGTTCTGCTTGACGCGACGCTCGAAGCCGGCGTAGGTGTGGATGACGTACCACTTGCCTGGCTTGAGGCGCAGTTCGCGCTTGAAGGTCTCGTACGGGTCGACGTCAGGATCTTCCTCGCGAGCCTCGACCTCTTCATCTTCGGTCGCGGCGGCCGCAGCCGCCTCTTCCTCGCTCGTGTCGATCTCGAGGACATCGTTGACGATCGCGTCGACCTCTGGGTCGACGACATCGGCGCCTTCTCCGTCGTCGAGGTCTTCCTCGGTCACGACTTCGTCGGACTCTTCGATCTCGTGGGCCTCTTCGAACTCTGCGTCGATGTCGCGGTCACCCTCCTGGGCCTCTGCGACTTCGGAGTCCTGCTCCAGCGCGGTCTCGTAAAGACCGTTCGGGTCGGCGACGTTCGGGTCTGACACGATTCCTCATCTCGATTGTGTGGTGCGGGGCTGCTCGCCCTTTTCGGTGGAGGCTCGGGAGCCGGAGCGGTGCGACTATTCCGTCGGAACGGGCGTCGCCGCCGGCTCACTCGGGAAGAGCGAGCTGCCCTGACCGAACACCCACGATGCGCCCCACCCGAAGAGCAGGTCGAGCACCGTGACGAGCAACATCATGAAGATGACGAAGACGAGCACGACACCCGTGAACTTGAAGAGCTCGGCGCGGGTCGGTGTGACGACCTTCTTGAGCTCGCCCATGACCTGGCGGAAGAAGAGAGCGATGCGGCCGACAAGACCGCGCTTGGGCTCGGAGCCTCGCTTTGACTCGGCGACGTCGGTCGCTTCGTCGGACTTGCTTGGACTCACGCGCTCTCCCTTTCGATGGTTGAGACCTTCGATGGTGGGCCCCGTAGTGGGTGCGTTCAGCACCGAAATGCAGGGCGGACAGGACTCGAACCTGCAACCTGCGGTTTTGGAGACCGCTGCTCTACCAATTGAGCCACCGCCCTTTGCGTGAACACCGGATGCGTGCATCCGTTCACCCTGATACCGTCTGCAGCCGCTCCATAGGGAACGGTTTCAGGCGCGGTTCAGTATGTCGCTTTCGGCAACCAGGAAAGCATACGACAGGTGCGCGCCGGAAGTCCAACGCGGGTGCAACTCGCGGACGGCGACGTGCCTCCGGACCTAGACTCAAGGCCATGGTTTCCGACTCACGTCTCTCTCCTCGCATCGCCGCGATCGCCGAATCCGCCACCCTCAAGGTCGACGCGAAGGCCAAGGGCCTCAAGGCCGCCGGCCGACCCGTCATCAGCTATGCAGCGGGCGAGCCCGACTTCCCCACGCCGCAGCACGTCGTCGAGGCTGCGCTCGTCGCCGTCAGCGACCCCAAGAACCACCGCTACACGCCCGCAGCCGGCCTGCCGGAGCTCCGCGAGGCCATCGCCGAGAAGACCAAGCGCGACTCCGGCTGGGATGTCCCCGCCTCGCAGGTCATCGTCACGAACGGTGGCAAGCAGGCCGTTTACCAGGCCATCAACACGGTCGTCGGCGCCGGCGACGAGGTCCTCCTCCCCGCCCCCTACTGGACCACCTACCCCGAGGTCATCCAGCTCGCTGGCGGCACGACCGTTCCCGTCTTCGCCGGAGCCGACCAGGAGTACAAGGTCACCGTCGACCAGCTCGAGGCCGCGCGCACGCCCGCCACGAAGGCGATGCTGTTCGTCTCGCCGTCCAACCCGACCGGTGCCGTCTACTCCGAAGAGGAGACGCGGGCCATCGGCGAATGGGCTGCCGAGCACAGCATCTGGGTCATCGCCGACGAGATCTACCAGAACCTCACCTACGACGGCGTCCGAGCCGTCTCCATCGTCGAAGCGGCCCCTGCTGTCGCCGACCGCACCATCCTCGTCAACGGCGTCGCCAAGTCGTTCGCGATGACCGGCTGGCGCGTCGGTTGGATGGTCGGCCCCGCCGACGCCATCAAGGGCGCGGGCAACCTGCAGTCGCACCTGTCGAGCAACGTCAACAACATCGCCCAGCGCGCGGCCATCGCAGCCCTGACGGGGCCGACCGAGCCCGTCGAGGAGATGCGCCTCGCCTTCGACCGCCGCCGCAAGACGATGGTCGAAGAGCTCAGCAAGGTCAACGGCTTCCGAGTCCCGACGCCCGAGGGCGCCTTCTACGTCTACGCCGACGTGCAGCAGCTCATCGGCACGGAGATCGAGGGGCGACAGATCACCTCGTCGCTGGACCTCGCCGACCTCATCCTCGACGTCGCCGAGGTCGCCGTCGTGCCAGGTGAGGCGTTCGGGCCGTCCGGCTACCTGCGCCTCAGCTACGCGCTCGGCGACGACGCGCTGCTGGAAGGCGTGCAGCGCCTGCAGAAGCTCTTCGCCGGCGTCGAGCTCTAGGCACGCGGCGGCTCGGCACGCATCCGCTCGCCGCGCATACGCTTCGCTGAAGAGGCCAGTTTCACCTCATCCTGGCGCTCAGGACGGGGCGGAACTGGCCTCTTCTCGCGGTTCTCGGTTCTCGGTCCGCGGGCGCGCAGGGCCCGCGAGCAGGCGTGACTACGGCGTCGTGAAGCTGATCTCGGCGACCTTCTGCGAGATACGCGAGTTGGGGTCGTCGAGCTCGCCGCCCCACGCATTCGCCAAGATGGTGATCTTCGTACCGGTCGACGGCATGTAGCGGGTCGCCATCATCCCCTCGGACCCGTCCGACCAGCGCAGGCGCTGCGCGAGCAGCTCCAGCTCGTACCCGCCCTGCCCCTTGAGCACCAGCGGCACGGGATCACCGATCGGCTCGGGCTTCGCCGTGAACTGCAGCGAGGCCGAGTTCAGTTCCGACCGCGTCATGTCCTCGTCGCGGTACTCGCTCTTGTGCAGGTTCTCCTGCGCCACCGAGAAGTACGCGCCGGACTGCGGGTCGCTCAGGATGTACAGGTTGGGCTGGCGCTCGGAGACGTCCTGCTCCCAGCCGCCGACAGGTGGGTTCACCACCGTGATGCCGTTCGGGAACACGACGTCCGTCGTGATCGGGATGTACCCGGCGACCGCGTCCTGGGGCGCGGCGGGCATGAGCGTGCTCGTCGGGACGGGCGTTGACGTCGGAGCCTGCGGGTCAGCGCCCCCGACGGGGATGGTGGGGTCGTTCGGCGAGGTGAACGCCATGAAGAGGCCGACTACGAGGGCGACGATCGCGACACCGCTGATGCCGATGCCGACGAGGAGACCGACCGGGCGCTTGCGCTGCTTCTGCAGTTCCGGGTCCTCCCCCAGCTCGCGGCGCCTGGGCTGCGCGGCAGTCTGCTGCTGCGGCGCGAACCGGGGCGGCGGGACACCGGCGGGAAGATTCGCGGGAGGACCCTGCACGAACGGGGGCTGCCCTGGGAAACCGGCACCCGGCTGCCCCGGGCCCTGCACAGGACGTGACATCGGAACCTGCGACGGGAGATTGCCCGGCCCAGGGACGGAGGCGTTCGCGGGGTGCTGCCCGTGCGCGGGGTGCTGGGCCGGCGCGGGGTACTGGCCCGGCGCGGGGTACTGGCCCGGCGCGGGGAACTGCCCTTGCCCCGGTCCGGCAACGCGCGGTGGTGCGGAGAACTGTCCAGGCACTCGAGGGTGCCCCTGCGGCACGCCAGCCGACGGCACGCCCCACGGGGTCTGCTGACCGGCACCCTGCGCGGGTGGCACGGGTCCACCTCCGCGCGGCCGATCCCGGCGTCGGTCCTGACCGCCGTTCTGGCCCGGCGGTGGTGTGATGGGCGGTTGCGTCATGCCTGCGAGAGTACCGCCCGCGTCAGGCAGTCGCCTTGGCGCGGGCGGTACTCACCGAGAGAGCTGCGACTCAGTCGAAGATGCGGCGAAGCAGGTTCGTGTCTGCGAGGTCGACGAGCTCGTCACCGCGCCCGGACAGGACGGTGCGCAGGGCGTACAGCGTGAATCCCTTGACCTGCTCCGCTGAGATGGTCGGGGGAATCGACAGCTCCTGCCTCGCCGTCACCACATCGATGAGCGCCGGTCCGTCGTGCGCGAACGCCTCCCGGAGGGCACCCTCGAGGTCGTTCGGGTTCTCGACCCGCTGCCCGTGGATGCCGACCGCCTTCGCGACGTCTGCGAAGTTCGGGTTCTCAAGGTCGGTGCCGTAGTTGACGAAGCCGGCGGCCTTCATCTCGACCTCGACGAAGTTGAGGGAGGAGTTGTTGAAGACGACGATCTTCACGGGGAGCTTGCTCTGCCTGAGCGTGAGCAGCTCACCGAGGAGCATCGCGAGTCCGCCGTCACCCGCGAGCGCCACCACCTGGCGATCGGGGAACGCCGACTGCGCACCGATGGCCTGCGGCACGGCGTTGGCCATCGTGCCGTGGCTGAACGAGCCGATGAGCCTCCGCTGCCCGTTCATCTCGAGGTAGCGGGCGGCCCAGACGACGGGTGAGCCAACATCCGGGATGAACACGGCGTCTTGCGTCGCGAGCTCGCTGACGAGTCGGGCCACGTACTGCGGGTGGATGGGCGTGCGCCCGTGGTCGTTGTCGGCGAGCGAGTCGAGTTCCTTGCGCGCCTTGCGGTAGTGCTTGACGGACGACTCGAGGTGCTTGCTGCTCTTGTTTCCCGCGAGGAGCGGGAGCAGCGCGTCGAGGGTGTCCCCGACGTCGCCGACCAGTCCCAGGTCGAGCGGAGTGCGCTTGCCGAGCTGCTCGCCGCGGATGTCGACCTGGATGATCTTCGCCTTCGATGGGAAGAACTGCTGGTAGGGGAAGTCGGTGCCGAGCATGAGGAGCGCGTCGCAGTCCTCGATGGCGCGGTAGCCGGACGAGAAGCCGAGGAGCCCCGTCATGCCGACGTCATAGGGGTTGTCGTACTCGATGAACTCCTTGCCGCGGAGCGCGTGGACGATCGGGGCTTGCAGCGCCTCGGCCGCTGCCAGCAGCTGCGCGTGCGATCCCTGCGTGCCGGCGCCGCCGAGAATGGTGACCTTCCTTGCCGAGTTGAGGATGTCCGCGGCCCTCGCGAGGTCCTCGTCCGTCGGGCACACCACTGACCTGGTGGGGAGGATCGGTGCGGACTTGCGCCGCCCGGCGCTCTCCTTCAGGAAGATCTCCCCCGGGATCACGACCACGGCCACGCCCTGCTTCTCGACAGCGGCGCGCATGGCGATCTCGAGCACCCGTGGCAGCTGCTCGGGCACGCTGACCATCTCGCAGTAGACGCTGCTCTCGCGGAAGAGCTCCTGCGGGTGCGTCTCCTGGAAGTAGCCGCTGCCGATCTCGGCGGAAGGGATGTGGGCGGCGATCGCGAGCACGGGCACGCGGCTGCGGTTCGCGTCGTAGAGGCCGTTGATGAGATGCAGGTTGCCCGGCCCGCAGCTGCCAGCGCAGACGGCCAGGTCGCCGGTCAGCGCGGCGTCTGCCGAAGCCGCGAAGGCCGCGGCTTCCTCGTGCCGCACATGCGACCAGGCGACGCGCCCGTTCCGGCGGATGGCGTCGGTGAATCCGTTGAGCGAGTCACCGGGAAGCCCGTAGACCCGCTCGACTCCGGCATCGTGGAGGATATCGACGATCGTGTCAGCGACTGTAGTCATGGCGCGATCTTCTGCCTCGAACCGGGGAGACAGCCGAGCAATCGACAGCCTGTCACCGCGAGACCGTGCTAGGCGTTCCCGCTAGGCCTGGCTGACCCGCACGAGGTTGCCCGAAGGGTCGCGGAATGCGGCGTCGCGCACGCCCCAGAACTGGTCGGTCGGCTCCTGCAGCACCTCGACCCCGCCCGCTGCCTGCACCTTCTCGAAGAGCGCGTCGAGGTCGCTCGTGCGGAAGAGGAGTCCGGGCAGCTCGCCCTTCGCGAGCATCGCGGAGAGCATCTCGCCGTCTTGCTCGGAGCGATCGGCCTTGGGATGGGAGAGCACGATCTCGAGCTCGGGCTGCTCCTGCGTCGACAGGGTGATCCAGCGGAAGCCCTCGTTCGGAACCTCGCTGCGCACCTCGAGGCCGAGGGCGTCTCGATAGAACGCGAGCGCCGCATCCGGGTCATCGGCGAACACGTGCACATGGCTGAGTGAGAGTGTCATGGTCCCGATGCTAGGACCGGCCACCGACATTCACTTCTCGGAAACTGCTCGAAGCCTCGACGACCGGTACGGCAGCCAGTCTCCCGCCCTTCTCGGCGCGCGCATGGACGCGCCTCGGCCGACCCCAGATCTGCGAGGTGCAGCTCGGGATGACGATGCTCTCGCGGTGATCGCGCGCTCGGTAGGCGATCGGTGACTCCCCCACGATCTCCGTGAAGCGACTGCTGAACGAACCGAGGCTCGTCGCGCCGACTGCAGTGCACGCATCCGTCACGCTCACATCGCCTCGGCGCAGCAGCGCCTTCGCCCGCTCGACGCGCCTCGTCATGAGGTGCGCATACGGGGTCTCGCCGTAGGCCTCCCGGAAGCGGCGGCTGAAGTGGGCCGTCGACATGTGCGCCGCCTTCGCCATGGCCGGAACGTCGAGCGGCCGCGCGTACTCGCGGTCGATGAAGTCGCGCGCGCGTCGGAGGCGGCGAAGCTCGTCGAGGTCGGTCGAGGCCATACCTCCAGTATGCGCGGACGCCGTCGTGGGTTCGGTCACCGAAGTTGGCGGGCCCGCGCATCCACCGATCGGTGGAGGCGAATCAGCCGGTCGGGCCCTGCCGCTGCGGGCAGGCTCACCGTTGGATAGGAGCATGAGCACACAGGCAGCCATAGAGGTCACCGACCTCGTCAAGCGCTACGGAGACCGCGACGTCGTCGACGGCCTCTCCTTCGAGGTCCGCCACGGCGAGACCTTCGCCCTGCTCGGTCCGAACGGAGCCGGCAAGAGCACCACCATCGAGATCCTCGAGGGCTTCCGCACGGCGACGTCCGGCAGTGCGCGTGTGCTCGGCCATGACCCGGCGCACGGGGACGCTGGATGGCGCGGCCGCATAGGCGTCGTCAGCCAGTCGAGCGCCGACATCGAGCGCTACTCGGCGCGTGAGGTGCTGCGTCACTTCGCGAGCCTCTACCGACAGCCTCGCGATGTCGCCGAGACCATCGAGCGCTGCGGGATCGCGCCGTTCGCGACGCAGCGCGTCGGTCGCCTCTCCGGCGGCCAGAAGCGCCGTGTCGATGTCGCGCTCGGCATCATCGGCAATCCGGAGGTGCTGTTCCTCGATGAGCCGACCACGGGCTTCGACCCCAACGCCCGCCGCGAGTTCTGGGGGCTCATCCAGCAGCTGAAGGGCGAAGGCATGACGATGGTGCTCACGACGCACTACCTCGACGAAGCGGAGCACCTCAGCGACCGAGCCGGGATCATCGCGGCGGGGAAGCTCGTGGAGATCGGCGACATCACGACGATCGGTGGGCCTGCGTCCCGCACTCCGCGGGTGCGCTGGCAGGAAGCCGACGGCCGATGGCGAGAGCAGAAGACGGATGCGCCCGCCCAGCTCGTAGCCGCGCTCGCGGACAGGCTCGGCCCGGAGCCCGCCGGCCTCACCGTCACCCGGCCCTCGCTCGAGGACGTCTACCTCGAGATCATCGGCGAGCATCCGGTCGCCAGCCCGGCGCATCCGGCGCATCCGGCAGCCGACACCCCCGCAGCACTCACTCCCGCACTCCTCGGAGGCACGAAATGACTCAGATCTCAGCACTCGGCACCGCTGGCGACAGCACGCAGGACGCCCCGACGTCCGGGCTGCGCGCGGCAGGCCGTCCGTCCAAGCCCAAGACGACGATCGGCAACGGGCTGCGGCGCATCTCCTTCGAGCTGCGGGGGTACTTCCGTCAGACCGATCAGGTGTTCTTCGTCTTCCTGTTCCCTCTGGTCATGTTCGCGCTCTTCGCATCGATCTTCAGCGGTGAGACGGTCGTCGACGACCCGAGGTTCGCCGACGTGACGATGTCGCAGTACTACCTGACGGGCATGCTCGCGATGGCGATCCTCCTCTCGGGCATGCAGTTCCTCGGCATCGACATCGCCACCGAGAAGCATGAGGGCGGACTCGCGCGCCTCGGCGCGACCCCGCTCAGCCCCGTCTCGTTCTTCATCGGGAAGATCGGGCTCGTCCTCCTCACCTGCACGGTGCAGCTCGCCCTGCTCATGGCCCTGGCGGTCATCGCGTTCGACATCACGCTGCCGGACCCGGGCGAGCTGTGGATGCGGTTCGCGTGGCTGTCGATCCTGGGCATCTTCTGCTTCGCCGCCCTGGGCATCGCGATCTCCGCGGTCCCGCGGTCTGCCAGGTCGGCATCAGCGATCGTGCTGCCACTGGTGCTCGTTCCTCAGTTCCTCTCGGGCATCTACGTGCAGTTCTCGGTCCTGCCCGAGTGGATGCAGCAGGTCTCGAACCTCTTCCCCCTCGCCGGTCTCGTTCGGGGCATGCGCAGCGTGTTCCTTCCTGACGCATTCGCGGCGGCGGAGGTCGGCGGCACGTGGGGCCTCGGCAACGCGGCGATCACACTCGGCGTCTGGACGGTCATCGGTCTCGTCGCGAGCCTGCTGACGTTCCGGTGGAGCCGCGGCCGCAACTAGGTGCGAGCGCAGGTGGGCGTCGTTGTCGGTGGGTCGCGAGAGGATGAGCACGTGATGGATTTCCTGGTTCGCAACGGCCGCTGGTGGCACCTGCTGATCGTGGGCACGGCGCTCGCGAACGCGGTGGTCGCCGGCTTCGTCGCGGTCACGGCCCGGACTGCCGCCGAGCGCGCGGAAGGCCTCATCGCAACGGGGGCACTGCTCCTCATCCCCGTGGTGTGGCTCGTCTTCGGAATGAAATCCTTCGGGGACCGACGCCGGGGCGCGGCGCTCATCGTGCTCATGACGCTCCTCGTGACGGTGGCGATGGTGCTCGTGCCCTGGACCGGGTTCGTGCAGACCCTCATCTACCCGCTTGTCTGGCTCGTGTGCGTGAGCGCGCGGCGCAGCATCCTCGTCTCGATCGCCATCGCGTTCGGCATCGGCGCCGCGTCGGCGCTCTACAACGGTGTCGAGGAGATCCCGAACATCCTCCCCGGCCAGCTCTTCAGCGTCGCGGCGACCTGCGGTATCGGACTCTCGATCAGCTACGCCTGGCGGGTGGCGGACGAACGGCGGGAACTGCTCGAGCAGCTCACCGCCGCTCAGGGTCACGTTCAGGAGCTGTCGCGGCAGAGCGGCGCATCCGTTGAGCGCGAGCGCATCTCCCGCGACCTGCACGACACGCTCGCTCAGACCCTCGCGGGGCTCGCCATGCTCGCCGACAGGAGCGCGAAGGACATCTCCCGCCTGCGCGACGATGAGGGGGCTGCCGGTGAGGCGGCGCAGGCGGCGCTCCTCGCCCAGGAGGAGCGCGCCGACCTCATCGCGTCGCTTGCCCGCGATGCCCTGGCAGAGGCCCGGGTGCTCATCGCCGAGAACGCGCCGGTGCGGTCGGCCGACCCCGCCGTCGCCACCTTTCCTGATGCTGTCGCGCGCCTCGTCGAGCGGTTCCGGCGGGAGACGGGGGTGCTGGCTGACGCGCAGATCGAGGTCTCACCCGGCGCTCTCGACCGCGAGAGCGAGGTGGTCCTCCTCCGGTGCGCCCAGGAAGCGCTCTCGAATTCGAGACGGCACGCGCACGCCTCGAACGTGCACCTGTCCGTGACCCCGCTGGGCACCAGCGTCCGCCTGCAGATCGAGGACGACGGCCGCGGATTCGCGCTCGACGCCGAGCCCGCCGGCTTCGGTCTCGCCAGCCTCCGCGACCGCGCAGCGGCCATTGGCGGCCTCGTGTCAATCTCCAGCGAACCGGGCCGTGGCACGATCGTGACCGTGACGATTCCGGCGAGGGCAGGTGACCGCGCGTGATCCGCATCCTGGTCGCCGATGACCACCCCATCGTCCGCGCGGGCCTGGTCGGCATCTTCGAGGACGAAGCCGACATCGAGGTCGTGGCCGAGGCGGCAGACGGCGCCGCGGCGGTGACCCGGGCGCTCGCGACGACACCGGCGGTCGTCGTCATGGACCTCCGGATGCCGGTCACCGACGGCGTCTCGGCGACACGACAGATCCTGGCGGCCCTCCCGAGCACTCGTGTGCTCGTCGTCACGACGTACGACAGCGATGATGCGATCATCGGCGCCATCGAGGCCGGCGCAAGCGGCTACCTCCTCAAGACCGCGAGCGGGGCGGAACTCGTCGAAGCCGTGCGTCGCGTTGCTGCCGGCGAGCTGGCCCTGGCGCCCTCCGTGACCGCGAAGCTGGTCGCGCAGACCCGGGCGGCTGCTGTCGCAGCGTCCGGCGGTCCTGGTACCGCGCATCCGCCCGCCGGTTCGGCCGACGCCGCGCCCGCGCTGAGCGAGCGTGAACTGCAGGTGCTGCAGCTCGTCGCCGACGGACTCTCGAACCCCGAGATCGCGGTTCTCCTCCACATCGGGGAGGCGACCGTGAAGACCCATCTCGGCAAGGTCTTCGTCAAGCTGAACGTCAACTCGCGAGTGCGCGCCGTGACGCGCGGCCTCGACCTCGGCTTGCTCCGGCGAGGTGAGACGCCGGAGCATCCCAGGCGCCAGTCCTAGAGTCGGGGTCATGAAGTCTGCGCGTCGGGCCCTGCTCACCGTCCCCGTGATTGCGGCGGCGGCGCTCGCCCTGAGTGGATGCGCGGACGCGTCCATGCCGACGAGCGTCGCGACCGACAGCTACGGCGGCCTGCCTCCCGAGCACAGCGGCGACGTGGGCGCCGGAGACATGGAGGGGCCGCTCGTGCTGTGGCTCGACGAGGGCAGCTCGATCTCTGTGACCACGTGGGGAAGCTCGGGGTGCCCTGCGATCCTCACCGAAGTCAACGTGGTGGACGCGCGGACGCTCGACCTGCAGTACGCGGACACCACCGCCTACGCCGACCAGGTGTGCACGGCCGATTATGCGCCGCACACGAGCGAGATCGACCTGCCGGCAGAGATCACGGGCGCGCCGCTGACCGTCTCGGTCAGCTTCGACGGCGAGGAGCCGCGCGCCTCCGTCATGCTCGACTGAGCCCGACACGAAGGGGTCACGTTTCGGTCGTGCTGAGGTCCACCTCTCATTCGGGTTGCGTCCCTCACCCGAGACACGATTGACGGGCAACCGCGGTATCGGTAGGGTCGCAGCACACGCCTAGCCAGAGAGGAGTCCCGATGATGCGCATGATCACGTTCAGCAAGCAGCCGCCGGTGACCCGTCTGCTGGGCGCCCACATCTCCTAAGCTCCGCGTCGCGGGTGGACTCTGTCCCCGCTCAGCCCGGATGCGCCTCGGCACAGGAGCCGAAGCCTCCCCATGCCGCCCCGGCAAGCACCATCGCCGTGCCATGCCCGCGCAGCGCCGCTCCTTCGCGAGCCCCTCCTTCGCACGTCTTCTTCAAGAGAAACGCCTCTCATGCACCACGTCATGACCACCGTCCAGACCCCAACGCCGAGCACCGTGCTCGTCACCTTCGCACCCACCACCACGACGACGTCCTCGCTGCTCCAGCGCCTGGAGCTGCGAGTCGCTCTGTGGCTGCTCCTGCGCACCGCGCGACGTCAGGACCCCGAGCTGAACCACGCTGAGCAGCATCGCCGCCGTCGCAACCGCGCGGCGCGGGCCCGACGCGAGCAGGCTGCGCTCCGCGCCTGGTGCACGCAGTGCATGCACCACTGAATCGCGTCCGAGGGGAACGGTTTCGGCACCACTAGGAAAAGCCCCGAAGCGCTGACAGCGCTTCGGGGCTTCCGCCTCACGGGGTCTTGCGGGCTCTAGAGCTCGAGGCCGACGAGGACGGGCTCGTTGACGAGCCGCACGCCGTACTCGGCTTCGACGCGGGCGCGCACGTAGCGTGCGAGCTCCACGATCTGCTCCGCCGTCGCTCCCCCTCGGTTGGTGATCGCAAGGGTGTGCTTCGACGAGATCGCCGCGTTCGAGCCCGGCAGCGAGAACCCCTTCTTCACGCCTGCGTGGTCGATGAGCCAGGCGGCGCTGAGCTTCACGAGCGGCGCGCCGTCCTCGTCCTTGCCCGCGTCGAACTTCGGCATCTCGGGAAGCTCACTCGCGAACGACGAACGCACGATGGGGTTCATGAAGAACGAGCCAGACGAGACGGAGTCCTGGTCGTGCGCATCCAGCACCATGCCCTTCGACGCCCGCAGTCGGACGACGGCATCGCGCACGACGTGCACGGGCATCCGCTCACCGAGGGGCACACCCAGGGCGCGGGCGAGCTGGTCGTAGCGCACGGGTTCGCTCTGGCCTTCCGGCATCTCGACGAGGTCGAGCTCGACGCGGGTGACCACGCCCCGCAGCTCACCGCGTTTGATGGCGGACGTGCGGTAGCCGAGGCTCAGGTCGGCGGCGTTGATCCAGCGCACGGTGTCGAGGTCGGCGTCGTAGAACTCGACGCGCGCGAGCACGTCGGAGAGCTCCTGGCCGTACGCCCCGATGTTCTGCACGGGCGTCGCGCCAACCGAGCCGGGGATGCCGGCGAGGGCCTCGATGCCGCTCCAGTTGCGGGCGACGGCGTAGTCGACGAGCGCCGTCCACGACTCCCCCGCATCGACGCGTACGCGCGCCTGACCGACCTTGTCGACGGGACCGTCGAGCTGGTGGATGCCCCGCGTGACGACGTGGAGGACAGGTTCGTCGATGCGGTCATCGGTCGCGATCGTGTTGGACCCGCCGCCCAGGACAAGCGGCTGCTCGTAGTTCGCGAAGAGCTTCCCGGCAGCGTCGACCAGCTCGTCACGGGTCGCGGCGGCGACGAGGTTCGTCGCCTCACCGCCCACCTGCGTGGTCGTCAGCTCGGAGAGCCTCGTCACGCGACGATCTCCTCAGGGAGCCCCGCGGGCACCTCGCCCTGGAGGTTGGCGCGCACCTGCGACTTGGCGAGCACCGTCTGTCCGCCGAAGGAGACGACGAGATCGATGCGGCCGATGCCGTCTTCACCTGCGAGCTGACCGATTTTCGCGACGATGGACACCTCGGCGCCGTCCTGCGGGTCGACGACGACGGGGCGCGTGAACCGCACCTGGTAGTCGACGACGCGGCCAGGGTCGCCGAGCGCGTCGACGACCGGCTGCAGCGCGACGCCCATGGTGAGCATCCCGTGCGCGAGCACCCCGGGGAGACCGACCTCTTCGGCGATGTCGTCGCGGTAGTGGATGGGGTTGAAGTCGCCGGATGCGCCGGCGTAGCGGACGAGGTTGTCCCGCGTGAGCGTCACCGTGCGCTCCGCGATGACCGTGCCCACCTCGAACTCCGTGAAATCGGGGCGAGGGAGCTTCGCGATGGCAGTCGAATCAGTCATGCGGCTACTCGCTCTCGTTGGGGGTGGCGCGGACGACGAGGGTGGCGGAAGCCGTGACGACCGTCTCGCCCGCGGCGTCCGTCAGCACCGTCTCGGCGGTGATCATCGAGTTGCCGCCGAGCGACTTGACGCTCTTCACCTCGAGGGCGGCGCGCAGCTCGTCGCCGGCGACGATGGGGCGCGCGTACGTGAAGCGCTCGTCGCCGTGCACGATGTGCGAGAGCTCGATCTGGGCTTCAGGGTCGGAGAGCAGCAGCTGCAGCCCCGCGTCCTGCAGCACGGCGGGGAACGTGGCGGGCGCGACGAGGTCGGCGTAGCCAGCGGCCTGCGCGGCGGCCACGTCGAAGTGCGTCGGGTGCGAGGCCAGCACGGCCTTCGCGAACGAGCGGATGTGCTCTCGGCCCACGAGGTACGGCTCGGGGAGCTCGTACCGGCGGCCGGCAAGTTCAGGGTTCACAGACACGGCCGCCAGTCTACGGGGCGGCACCGACACTGGCATGAGGCCGCCTGCGCGCAGACCGCCGGGGAGTTCTGCCCTTTCCAGTGTCGGTGGCTCGTTCTAGGGTGCCGATGACGGCGTTCGGGGGAAGGACGCCGCTGCACCAAGTTCATGGGGGTTCCGTCTTGTCACGCATACAACGACCGCCGAGCGGCACGAGGAAGCCGAGAGTTGCGATGCGTGGCTTCGTCGTCGCGGCCACGCTCACGTCGGCACTCACCCTCGCCGGATGCACCGCGCCAGGAGGCTCCGAGGGTGGGACTCACGGGGGCTCGGGGCAGGCCCAGGCCACGCAGGGCGGCAGCGGGCCAGGCGCGACCGGGACGCCCGGCGTCGAGTCGATGGAGAAGGGCGACATCGTCGCCACGCAGGAGGTGACGCTGCCGGGCGACCGCGGAACGGCGACGGTCGAGATCGAGGCGCTGCGCGTCGACGGCCAGGTACAGACGCTCACGATGTTCGTCACCCCGCATCTCACCGACACGAGCGGGTCGCTCAGTCTGTTCCACTTCCTCGACATGCACGGCTTTCGACCTCGGCTCGTCGACAAGGCCAACCTGAAGGAGTACACGACGCTCGAGAAGGGGGCCGAGGCGTGGTCGAGCGACTCAACTGCCACTGAGGCTGGTGACGGTGAGACGTTCAAGGCGTGGGCGGTCCTCGCGGCACCGGAGGACGGCGCGACGAGCTTCGACGTGACGATCTCCGACGCCTACCCGCGCTTCACCGACATCCCGGTGATCCCGTGAGCGCCGTCGGCACGATGGGCGCGCTGACCCTCGCGACGGTGCTCGCCTTCGGCGGCGCGCATCCGCTGACCGTCGACTCGCCAGACGACCTGCCGGAGCCGACGCAGGAGATGCTCGACGCGTCCGTCACCCGGTGGAACCCGGAGGGCTCGGTCACGCAGTGGTCACTCGACGGCAGCGTCGACGAGCTCTCCAAGGAAGTCGATGAGGGGCCGAACACCGTGGTGACGCTGAAGAGCGACATCCTGTTCGACTTCAACAGCGCAGCCGTGCCTAACACCGCTGGCGTCGCGATCGCCGAGGCAGTCAAGGACGCCCCTCAGGGGGCCGCCGTCACGATCGGTGGCCACACCGACGGCGTCGGCGACCCGGCGTCGAACCTGACACTCTCCCAGCAACGCGCCGATGCCGTGGCCGCGGTCATCCGCGCCGAACGCCCCGACCTGCAGATCACGGCGACCGGCTACGGCGACACGCAACCCGTCGCCGAGAACACCACCGGCGGCGAAGACAACCCAGAAGGACGCGCGCAGAACCGCCGCGTCGAGATCACGTACGCGAAGGCCTAGAGCACCACCATGAGCAGAACACGCAGCACAGCCCTGGCCAGCATCTTCCTCGTCGGCACGCTCGCGCTGAGCGGATGCTCGCTGCTCGGCGGCGGTACCGACGACGGCACGCAGCAGACCGACGGCACCGACAGCACCTCCCACACAGACGGCTCGCAGGGTCAGGCCTCTGGAGAGCCTGGGGTCGTCGCCTACGACGAGTCGAAGGTCGTCGCGACGCAGGAGGTGACGATGCCGAACGGCCTCGGCACCGCGACGGTCGAGATCTACCCGCTCAGAGTCGAGGGCGAGACGCAGATCATGACGGCGTTCATCACGCCGCACCTGGCGAATGCGGATCCGAGTTCGCCGACGTACACGGACTTCAGGCTGTATGACTTCAATGGCGAGCGCAGGTGGGAACCTGTCCTCATTGACCAGGGGAACCTCAAGCAGTATTCACCCCTTGAGAGCACCGGTCTGGATTTCTGGACCACCGACTACGTAACGGCGATCGGCACTGACGGCATCCCGATGCCGGTCTGGGCCGTGTTCGCGGCGCCGCAGGACGGCACGACGAGCTTCGACGTGGTCATCGGCGAGAGCTACCCGCGCTTCGAGAACATCCCCGTCGAATAGCGGCCCCGCCCGCCGGGCAGTGCTGCTCGCCCGAGGACGCGCTGGATCGCTGCAGCTCGTGCCGTGAGATCTTCCTCATGAACGGGTCATGAACGGTTTATGAACGGCGACCAGTGTCGTACTCACGCCGCAGCGATTGGCGCTGTGGCCTCGAGGAGGTCGGCGAAGATGACACAGGTTCCAGGACGCATTCTGGTTGCCCCCAGCGGGTTCAAGGAAAGCCTCTCGGCAGAGCAGGTCGCGGACGCCATCGCGTCCGGTGTGCGCCGGGTGCTCCCCGGTGCGGTGATCGACCGCGTACCGGTTGTCGACGGCGGCGAGGGGTCGGCGCGGACGCTCGCGGCCGCCACGGGAGGTCGACTCGTCGAGCGCACGGTCACGGGCCCGGTCGGGCACCCGGTGTCCGCCGTCCTCGCCCTCCTCGGGGGTGACGCGAAAGGTACCGCGGTCGTCGAGATGGCCGAGGCCGCGGGGCTCCGCCTCGTGCCGCGGGACCTGCGGGACCCGGGCGCCACGACGACCTATGGTGTCGGTGAGCTCATCCGCGCCGCCCTCGACGAGGGCGCCAAGCGCATCCTCGTTGGCTGCGGCGACTCCGGCACCTGCGATGGAGGGGCCGGCGCGCTGCAGGCGCTCGGCGCGAGCATCACGGATACGGCCGGCGCCGAGATCGGTCCGGGAGGCAACTCCCTCGCGGACGTGGCGGCTCTCGACCTCTCCGGACTCGACGGTCGTCTCTCGAGCGTCGATGTCTTCGTCGCCTGCAACCCGCACAACGTGCTCACCGGCCCCCGCGGCGTGGCCCGCGTCTTCGGCCCGCAGAAGGGGGCGACGCCCCAGCAGGTCGACACCCTCGACGCGGCGCTCGAGCGCTGGGCCGGCGTGCTGAGCCGCGACGGCGTGCAGCCGAAGTCGTACGACCTCGCCACGGGCAGCTGCACCGGCGCATCCGGTGGTCTCGGGGCTGGCCTGGCCGGCGGCATCGGAGCGCGCCTCATGCCGCGGTTCGAGGTCATGCTCGACCACATCGACCTGGATGCCCTCGTGCGGCAGGCGGACCTCGTCATCACGGCCGAAGGGTCCATCGACGAGCAGACACCTCACGGCAAGGTGCCCGCCGAGGTCGCGCGACGTGCCAAGGAGCAGGGGAAGCCCGTGTTCGCGCTCGCCGGCACCATCGGCCGGCACGCGCGAGACGTGCACGACATCGGCATCGACGCGATCGTGTCGATCGTGCCGCTTCCTCTGACCCTGGAGGAGTCGATCGCCCGCTCGCCGCAGCTGCTCACCGACGCGGCCGAACGCTCCATGCGGCTCATGATGATCGGCTGCCAGCTCGGGCAGGTCGAGCGTTCCGAGCCGGTGCCGCTGCCGCTGCTGCGGAGCGTGTCGTGAGCGCGCGGGCTACGGCCGACCAGGAGCAGGCACACGACCGGGATCAGGAGCGCGAGCCGCGGCAGGAGCTTGGGGCAGAGCAGAGCACCCAGCACCGCAAGCGCTCACCGATCCCCTTCCGCGCGCTCCTCGCCGCTTGGACTCGCCTGCCCATCCGCACGCGCTGGGCCATGGCCCTCATCGCGGTCATCGGGGCAGTAGTCTGCCTACCCGGCGAGCTCCCGGCGGAGGTGCGGTTGGCGCTGTTCGCCTTCGGCTCCGCCACGGTGCTGTGGACGCTGACCGACCTCGAGCCCGGCTACGTCGCGCTCGGCGCTGGCCTGCTGGCGTGCATCCCGACGGGGCGCCAGGAGCAGTTCTTCTCCGCACTCGGCAACGACGTCGTGTGGCTCATCATCGGGGCGTTCATCATCGGCGGGGCCACGGCGGGCTCCGGGCTCGCCGCTCGCCTGACGAGCGCGATCGTCGGGCGGGCACGGACGGTGCGCGGACTGATGTGGATGGTCACCGCGGCCGTCGTCCCGCTGTCGTTCCTCGTGCCATCCACCTCGGGTCGCGCCGCCGTGCTGCTTCCCGTCTACCGCTCGCTGACGGAGCGGCTGGGCGACGCGCGGATCGCGAAGGCCCTCGCACTGCTGATGCCCACGGTCGTGCTCGTCTCGACGACGGCGACACTCGTGGGCGCGACGTCGCACCTCGTCGCCGTCGACCTCCTGCAGCAGACGACCGGCGACACCATCTCGTACCTGCAGTGGGCGCTCTGGGGCGCGCCGTTCGGTATCGCCGCGAGCGTCGTGGTGTGCGTCGCCGTGCAGGCCCTCTTCCTTCGCCGAGACGAGCGTCGCCGGCCAATCGCGCAGCAGGTGTCCCTGCAGCCGTCAGGGCGGTCGCCGCTCACGCGCGCCGAGCGCATCGTGGCTGCGGTCGTCGGCCTTGCGCTTGTCGGCTGGCTGACGGAGCCGCTGCACGGGCTCGGCATCGCGGCCGTCACGATCATCGCCGCCGTTGTGCTCTGCGCCCCGGGCATCGGTGTGATGAAGTGGAAGGAAGGCGTGGCCGCGGTGTCCTGGCCGCTTGTGCTGTTCGTCGCCGGGGCGCTCGCGCTCGGCGGAGCGCTTGTGGAGACGGGGGCAGGCGACTGGATCGTCTCCAGCCTCTTCGCGGTGAGCGGCATCGAGGGGCTCACCTCTGCCCTGGCACTCGTGGTCATCATCGCGGCGCTCTCAGTGACCGCGCACCTCTACGTCACATCGCACACCGTGCGCGCGATCGCGCTCATCCCACCGTTCCTCGCGCTCGCTGCGACGGTCGACCTCTCCCCCGTCGCGGTGGTGTTCATCGTGAGCATCGGCCTCGACTACTGCCTCACGCTGCCGGTCAGCTCGAAAGCCCTGCTCGTTTTCACGGATGCCGACGGTGACGGCCAGGGGCTCGACCCGCGCGACTTGCTCCGGCTCTCGCTTGTGGTACTCCCCGCCTACATCGCGCTCATGGTCGTCACGTACGAGCTCTGGTGGAAGCACACGGGCCTGGCCCTGTAGGCCCGCGTTTCAGCTCGGTGCGGGGACGCTCACGGGATGGAAACCTCGCTTCGTGCTGGAGAACTTCCCGCTACGAAGCGAGGTTTCCATCCCGAGACCCTGCGGGCGGGGCCGGCGAAGCAGGGCAGACCGAGGCGAGGCTCGCGACTCAGACGGCGACGAGACGCGGCTGAGCGGATGCCGTGGCCACGGCTGCCCCGGACACCGACGCGCGCGCCTCGGCTGCGCTCGAGAAGAGCGCGCGCTGCGTGAAGTCGAGCGAGTCGAGGTCGACGCGCGAGATCGTGTCCTCAGGAACCGAGGTCCAGCCGGCCGTGTCGATACCCGTCGACGAGAAGACGGTGGTGCCGTCGGCCGCGCGGAGCATGCTGAGCCGGTAATACTCGTCGGTGTGCCCGTTGGGCAGCGTGGATGCGTCGATGCCGTAGCGCGCGAACGTCTCCTCGGTGACGTGAGCGGTGCTCGAGGCGTGGACGACGACAAGCTCGTCCGCGGAGAGGATGGTCGCGTTGAGGCTCGATTCGGGGAACTCGGCGCGCAGCACGCGCACGGCGGCAGCGGCCGCGTCCTCGAGCGAGAGCCCGTCGCGGACGCCCTGGCGCACGAGACCGAAGTACAGCTCGCTGTCGGTGTCGCCAGCGATGGTCGCGCGGATCTCCGGGCGAAGCAGGTCGTCGAAGCGCCACGTGGGAACGATCGAGCCGTTGTGCGCGAAGGCGAGGCCATCCGACACGAACGGGTGCGTGTTGACCTTGGTGCGCTTGAAGTCGTCGGTCGCGAGGCGCAGGTGCACGATGCGGGCATTGGAGGGCGCGTCCGCGAGCAGCGTCGACAGCAGCGGGTCGTTCTGACCCGGCGTCGAGACGCGCAGCGATTCGATCTCGCGCTCGGTCTCGCCGAACCCGGCGGCGAGCCAGGCGGTGCCCCAGCCGTCGTTGTGCACGCTGGTCATGCGCTGGAAGGCGTCGCTGTTCATGTCTCCGATCACCTTCGTGACGGTGGTGTCACGTGGGGCTGCGTAAGCGAGCAGACGGCACATGTGCGAACTCCTTCCCAGTTGTCGAGCTTGCTGTCGGGTGTTGTTCGGAGCCGAGCGGCTCACGAGCATCTGACAATCCTGTGACAGACGTGTCGCCGGGTCCACCTTCGCGACGCTGTATGACGGACGATTGCGGCGGCCTACGCGCTCCCTGCCCGCGGCGCCTGTCCAACATGAGTGCGACGTGCGGCCGAATCGGGTCCGCACGGACGCCGCGGCTTGACGAGACCCGCCTCAGCTCCGCGACGACCTCGCAAAGGCACGACGCAGGGCGCTCGCCTTCAGCTCCACTTCGAGCGTCTCGGCCTCCGGGTCGCTCGCGAGCACGATCGCGCCGCCTGCCCCGATCGACCAGCCTCGGGCATCACGAACGGCCGTGCGGATGACGATGCTCAGCTCGGTCGAGCCGTCGGCGCCGAGCACGCCGAGTGCGCCCGAGTAGACGCCGCGGTCGCGGCCCTCGATGTCGCGCAGCAGCTCGACGCTGCGCAGCTTGGGGGCACCCGTCATGGACCCGCCGGGAAAGAGCGCCCGCACGACGTCGAGCGGCGGGACTCCGGGCGCCGAGCCGCGAACCGTGGTCACGAGCTGGTGCACGGTCGCGTACGACTCGACGGCCATGAGGCTCGGCACGTGGACGGTGCCGGGCGCGCAGACGCGGCCGAGGTCGTTGCGCAGCAGGTCGACGATCATGAGGTTCTCGGCGAAGACCTTCGGGTCGTTCGCGAGCTCGCGGGCGGCTGCCGCGTCGAGCAGCGGGTCGGATGCGCGGGCGGTGGTGCCCTTGATGGGTTTCGTCTCGTAGTCGCCGTCTGGGGTGCCACGCAGGAACCGCTCTGGCGAGGCGCTCACGATCGCGCCGCCGTCGAACTCGAGCAGCGCGGCGTAGGGGGCCGGGTCGGAGGCGCGGAGCTCGAGGAACAGATCGAGCGGGTCCGGGTCGGCGTCCGGCCTGAACTCGTTGGTGAGGCACAGCTCGTAGGAGTCCCCGGCGAGGAGGTGCTCGCGGCACCGGGCGATGTCGGCGGCGTACTGGGCTCTGGACGTGTGCCAGGTTCCGGCGACGAGGGTGTCCTGGCGGCCAGGGCTGGCGGATGCGCGGGGCGAGCTGCGCGCGTCGACGAGCGTCGTTCGAGGCTCGGCATCGAGCGCGTCGCGAACGACTTCCGCGAAGCTGTCTGCCGCTGGTTCCGCGAGCGCGAGGGTCGAGGCCGTCGCGACGACCGTGACCGCGCCGGTCGCGCGGTCGACGATGACGGCGCGGCGCGGGTCGAGCCACCACGCGTCCGGGACGTCGGGCTTGGCGGCGTCACCCCGTGGGGGCAGCGCACCGAGCATCCGTACGCCGAGTTCGTAGCCGAAGTAGCCGAGCAGTCCGCCGCGGAACGCGAGGCCCTCGCCGCCAACGGGGAGCATCCGCTCGAGGGTCTCCTGCACGGCCTCGAAGCTGCCATCGCCGAACAGCCGCAGCAC
Organism: Pseudoclavibacter sp. Marseille-Q434; assembly: GCF_050315415.1. Lineage (NCBI taxonomy): Bacteria > Bacillati > Actinomycetota > Actinomycetes > Micrococcales > Microbacteriaceae > Pseudoclavibacter > Pseudoclavibacter sp. Marseille-Q434. The sequence goes on from NZ_JBNPQH010000002.1 coordinate 277,759, forward strand.
TCGGGCCGGTTCGCTCGCCGCGCCCCCGTCCGAGATGGCGGCGTCGTCCGCGAGGATGCTCCACTGCGCCTGCCTGCCCGCTTCGTCCGGCACATCGACCCACACGCTCGCGGATCCCTGCCGCAGCACGTCACGGTAGATCTGCGTGGCGGCGGCCTCGGCGGCCGCACGCCCGTCGCTCTGCGGCCCGCGCACGACGCGGCTCGCGACGAAGAGGTCGCGCGCCGGCGGAGCGACCGCGTCGGAGCCGTGGGCGGGCGCACCGCCCCGTTCCAGCTCGCGTCCGGCCGGCTCCCCCCGGGGAGGTGCGACCTGGCGAGCCGCATCCACTGCCGCCACGAAGTTCGCGAGCATCTGTCGTCCGTGCTCGCTGGCGATCGACTCCGGGTGGAACTGCACGCCCCAGACGGGTCTGCCCTCGACGTCGAGGCCCTGCACGACCCCGTCCTCACTGCGGGCGGTCACCCGCAAACCTGCTGGCAGCGGCTCGCGGACGGCGAGCGAGTGGTAGCGGGTGACCAGCGTGCGCTGTGGGATCCCGGTGAAGGGGCCCGTGCCGTCGTGCTCGAGTGGCGAGCGCCAGCCGTGCCTCGCCTCGGGGGCGGCGACGACCTCGCCGCCGAAGTGGAGGGCGATGCCCTGATGCCCCAGGCACACCCCGAAGACGGGCAGGTCCACCCCTGGCGCGAGGGCAGCATCCAGCACCGCGGCCGACCCGTCGAAGTCGGCGGCGGTGGCCGGATGCCCTGGCCCGGGCGAGATGACGATCCCCGAGACGAGGCCATCGGCGACCCAGCCGAGGCACACGCGGATGTCAGCGGGGTCACCGGCGTCGATGACCCGGACCTCGCGGTCGCTGAGCTCGAGCAGCAGCTGCACGAGGTTGTAGGTGTAGGAGTCGCGGTTGTCGACGACGACGATCACGCGCCGCGCCCGTCAGGCGGGCGGCCGTCGAGGAGCGGTACGGCGCTCGCCTCCTCGAGGCGGGGCCGCCAGCGTCGCACGCGGGCGACGTCGAGGCCGAGGCGGGTGCCGTCGAGCATCGAGACGGGGCTGATGCCGTGGAGCGTGTTGAGGTACCAGAGCTCATCCCACCCCCGGTCGGCGGATGCGGCGAGCGGGTCGGCGAGCAGCTCGCCTTCCACGCGCGGGATGCCCGCCGTGGTGAGCAGCTTCTCGAGCACACCCAACGTGGTTCCCGGAACGCGCCGACTCGCGGCGGGGATCACGAGGGTCTCGCCGCGCCAGCCGACGACGGTGCCATAGGCGGCCTCGGTGATGACGCCGCGATCGTCGACGAGCAGCGCGTCCGCGGCGCCCTGCTCAGCAGCGCTCGCACGGAGCTGCGACAGGGACGGGAAGTCGGGGCCCTTGACGGTCGGCCAGCGGCGTTCGTCGAGGCGCGTCGCGAGCTTCGTGAGCGGCCGTGCCTCCGGGGCCGGCCGCAGGGCGAGCTCGACGAGCACGCGGTCGCCGCCAGCATCGCCCTCGCCGTCGAGGCGTGCCGACAGTCGCGGGAACCATGAGTCGGCGAGGGGCACGCTCTCGAACACGTCGGCCCAGATTCGCGCCCAGTCGGCTTCGATGGTGTTGGTGCCCGCGGGGCTTCCCGACCAGAGCAGCGGGTGGGCGGTCGCCGCCTCTCCGAACAACTCGCCGACGGATCGCTCGAAGCGCTCGCGGTGGGCGGCGTGGGCGATGACGCGGCCCGAGTCGACGCGCCACGATTCGACGACGCTGACGGCCGCGGTCTCCCGGCCACCGGCGTCGCTGTCGTCGCGCGCGGCACCTTCGCTGGCTTCAGCTGCACCATGACCCTGCATCGCCCCATTCTGCCCCAGGTGCCGAAGGCGCGTCCTCGACGCCGCAAAGGTGTGACCCTGCGCTGAGCACCAGAATCCGTCGGGGTCGTCGAAGGCGAGGGCGGACTTGTGGTCGCTTCCCGCGTGTTTTGACGACCACAACGCCGCCCTCGGCAGCGACTCCACGAGGGCGGCCATCCGTTGCCCGATGACCTCTCGGTTGCCATCGTGACGCAGAATGCTCACATGACCAGCATGAGCACCCCAACGAGCGTCGTCTTCGTCTGCAAGAAGAACGGCGGCAAGTCGCAGCTGGCGGCCGCCTTCCTGCGCGCGCTCGGCGACGAGTCGATCAGCGTCGCCTCCGCCGGGACCGCGCCCGGCGGCTCCCTCAACGCCGAGTCGGTGGAATCGCTCGCCGAGCTGGGCATCGACGTCGGCGACGAGCACCCCAAGCCGCTCACGCCGGCGATGCTCGACGGCGCCGACCTCGTCGTAGTCCTCGGCGACGAAGCGCAGCTGCCGGACGGCGTGACGACTCCCGTCGAGCGCTGGATCACCGACGAGCCCTCCGAGCGCGGCATCACCGGCATGGAGCGGATGCGGCTCGTGCGCGACGACATCCGCGCGCGCGTCGCGGAGCTGCACACGCGGCTCCGCGACGCCTGAGCGGACGAGCCGCCCGTTCCACCCTCAGCTCACTGAGTCCGCGCAGCTCCATCACTCGCGGAGGTCGCGAAGCTCACGAGCCGAGCCACGTGCCGCGCGAGGATGTCCGTCTCGACGTTGACGCGGTGGCCCACATCGAGCGTGCCGAGCGTCGTCGCGCTGAGCGTCTCGGGGATGAGCGACACCTCGAACCAGTGACCGTCCCCGGGCGCGCCGCTCGAGCCGGCAGCCCCCACGGCGCTGACGGCCCCAACCGCGCTGACCGTGAGCGACACCCCGGACACCGCCACCGACCCCTTGTCGACGAGCAACCCGGCGTGCACCGGGTCGATGGCGAAGCGGATGCGCCGCCACGCGTCGAAGTGCTCGACCTCCAGCACCTCGCTCGTCGTGTCGACGTGCCCCTGCACGATGTGGCCACCGAGCCGGTCGCCGAGCCGCATGGCCCGTTCGAGGTTCACGGCGTCACCTTCCGCTCTGCCCCCGAGGGTGGATGCGCGCAGGGTCTCCCCCATGACGTCGGCCGTGAAGGCATCGGCGTGCAGCTCGGCGACGGTGAGGCACACGCCCTCGACGGAGATGGAGTCTCCCACCTTGGCGTCGCTCACGCTGAGCGGGCCGCGCACCGTGAGGCGCGCATCCGTGTCGTGCCTGACGATGCTCGTGACCTGGCCGAGCTCCTCGATGATCCCAGTGAACACGCTACTGACCCGCCGTTCCAGCTGCTGCCGGGAAGTCGCGAAGGGCGGCGGCCGTCGCGACCGCGGCGAGCGCCGCGTCCGCCCCCTTGTCCTCGAAGCTGCCTGGCAGGCCGATGCGTGCCTGCACCTGCTCCTCGTCGTCGCAGGTCAGCACGCCGAACCCGACCGGGATGCCCGTGCGCACGGCGACATCGGTGAGGCCGTTGGTCGCGGCAGAGCACACGTACTCGAAGTGCGGGGTGCCGCCGCGGATGACGACGCCGAGGGCGACGATCGCATCGGGCCCGCTGGCGGCGACTCGGCTGGCGGCGACGGGCAGCTCGAAGGATCCGGGCACCCGCACGACCCGCACGTCGGTGACGCCGGACGTCTCGAGCGCCCGGTGCGCCCCGTCGAGGAGCGCCGCCATCGCCGTGTCGTGCCATCGAGCCGCGACGATCACGACCCTCATCCCGGTGCCGTCTGCCTGCACCGCTGGTGCTCCCTGTCCGCTCATCGCCGTGCTCCTCTCGTCAGCGCCTCCGCGGCGCGCGTGCTCGTTTCGTGGTGGTGGTGGCTCTCCGTGCCGGTCAGAGCCGGGAAGCCCGGGGGCCGCCTCCGGTAGTCGACGATGTCGTCGACGTGCAGCAGCACGAGGTCGTATGCCGATGCGAGCGCGCCCGCCTCGGTGTACGAGAGCATCTCGCCGTCGTCGCGCACGAGCTCGGCGATGACGCCGACCTCGCCTGCACCAGCCAGGCGCACGAGGTCGACGGCCGCTTCCGTGTGGCCGGGCCGCTCGAGCACGCCACCGTCGACGGCTCGCAGCGGCAGCACGTGGCCGGGGCGGATGAGGTCGCGCGGCGTCGAGCCGGCGGCCGCGAGCGCTCGCACGGTCGTGGCCCGGTCGCTCGCGGAGATGCCGGTCGTCACGCAAGCGGCAGCATCCACGGTGACCGTGTAGGCGGTGCGGCGCGAGTCCTCGCTGCGTTCGACCATCAGCGGCAGCTCGAGCCGATCGGCGAGGTGGCCGGGCAGCGGCGCGCACAGGAGTCCGGACGAGTGGCGGATGATCCACCCCACCCATTCGGGCGTCGCCGTGTTGGCGGCGAGGATCGCGTCGACCTCGTTCTCGCGCGAGGAGTCGTCGGCGACGAGCACCGGGCGTCCGGCCCGCAGCGCGTCGAGTGCGCGGGCGAGCTGGCCGCTCATGCTGCGACCCCCTCGGCGGCGACGGCGCCGACGTGCTGGGGGTGCGCGCGCGTGTCCCGAACGAGGTGGATGAGCGTGTCGACGCCAAGCGGCTGCACGGACTCGGTGGTCCACCGGTTCGCGTCGCGCAGACGCCCGACGTCGAGCGACGCGACGGAACTCGCGCCGTCGCCCAGGAGGATCGGCGCGAGGTATGCGTCGATCTCGTCGACGAGACCAGCTCGCAGGAACGCCGCCGAGATGGTCGGACCGCCCTCGACGATCACGTGGCGGGCGCCGAGCAGGTGCAGCTCCTCGAGCGCGGTGACTGGGTCGTGGGTCCTCAGGTGGACGAACAGCTCGGGGTCGGCGCGAACGGCGGCATCGGCGGCCACATCCCGCATGCCCATGACGACGCGCAGAGGCTGGGGCGCATGGACGGCCGCGGGCCCACGGACGGAGAGCGTCGGGTCATCGGCGCGCTGCGTGCCCGTGCCCACGAGGATCGCGCAGGCCTCGGCCCGCCGCTGGTGCGCGTGCAGCCGCGCGGCTTCCGAGGTGATCCACCGGCTCGACCCGTCTGCGGCGGCGACCCGCCCGTCGAGCGTGGAGGCGAGCTTGAGCGTCACGAAGGGCCGGCCTTCGGTGACGCCGGTGAGCCAGGCGCGCAGGAGCGCCTCGCCCTCGGCAACCCGGAGCCCCTCGAGCATGCGCACCCCGTTCGACCGCAGCCGCGCAGCTCCCCCGGAGGCAACCGGATTCGGGTCGGCGACCGCGAACACGACCTCCGCGACGCCGGCCTCGAGCAGCGCGTCCGCGCACGATGCTGTCCGCCCGGTGTGGGAGCACGGTTCGAGCGTCACGACGGCGGTCGCGCCCCGCACTTCCACCCCGGCAGACCGGGCGTCGTCGAGCGCCGCGGCCTCCGCGTGCGGGGTGCCCGCCCCTCGGTGGAAGCCGCGTCCCAGGATGCGGCGCGGGCCGCCGCCCGGAGACGACGGTGCGAGGAGCACGCACCCGACCCTGGGGTTGGGGTCTCTGATCGGCCCGCGGGCCGCGAGGGAGAGCGCCAGTTGCATGGCGGCGTCGACAGACTCGACGCGGTTGGATTCTTGGATCGGCATCGCCGGTGACCTCCGCATTTCGCGTGCCACGGGGCCATATCCCGGTACCGGCGCAGCCGGAGATTCCGGCAGCCGACGCCAACGGAGGCCCTCGCCGAAACGAGCGCCTCCCATGCACCTACCATCCGGACTTTAACCGTCGGTCCCGCCTCCTCCCCCAGATAACAGGGGCCGCTGGGTCAACCGCTCGCGGACGAGCGGGTCGCGGACTCTCACCGCCGGTTCGGACTTTCACCGACCCCGGAGCATGTTGCACGGCGAGCCTAAGCGAGACGACCGTTGGAAGACAGCGTGTGACGCCCGGAAACCGACTTCGTCGCGATGTTTCGGGAAGGCGGCCTACGCGACCACTTCGCGCAGGCCGATCGCGAGGTGCACGTCCTGGCGCTGACCGCCGGAGTGCACCAGCGCGGAGCCGTCATCGTCGACGGTGAGCTGCGTGCGGTGGCTGCGCAGGGCGGCCACGACGGCGTCGCGATGCTGCTCGAGGTCGAACCATTCGAGGTCGCCGATCTCGGCCGCGAGCTCGCGTTCGCTCTGCTCGACGAGTTCGGCGAACCGCACACCGGCACCCCGCGCGGCGGCGAGGCTCGCTTCGCGGGCTCGAACGTGGTCGGGGTGCCCGTAGCCGCCCGTCGCGTCGTAGCTGATGACGAGGTCCGGCTCGTCGTGGGCGATGACGGCGGCGAGGTCGGCCGTGACCTCCTCGACGGGAGCCACGCTGAACGCCCGCAGGTCGGTTTCGTCGGCGGGACCAGCGAGGCCTGGCCGCAGCCAGCGCATCCCGGAGTCGTGGTACTCGCGCGCCTCGAGGCCCGCTGCGCGTGCGGGCGGTGTCCCGAGCCACCGGTGCTCGTCGATGCCGAGCGCATCGAGGGACCCGCGCAGCTCACGCTCGCGCACGTCCGCGAGGTCCGCGACCGACGTGTCGGCGGGAAGGACGCCGTCGACGATCTCGCCGAGCTCACCCCGCGTGCAGGTCACCAGCGTCACCTTGGCGCCGCGCTCGTGCAGTTCGCGCAGCAGCGCTCCGCCCGCGAGGGCTTCGTCGTCGGGATGCGCGTGCACGACCAGCGCGTGTCGCACGGAGTCGAGCAGGCTCGCGCTGCCCTCAGGCACGCGACGACCCCTGCCCCGCCTGAACGACCAACTGGCGGAACACGGCCAGGAGGCCCTCAGCGCTCAGATCCCAGGAGTGGGCGAGCGCGTGCTCGCGCGCGGCGACGCTCAAGCGCTCGGCGAGCTCCGGGTCGCGCAGGATGCGCGCGATGGCGGCTGCCCAGTCCGCGGGGTCGCGGGTCTCGAGCAACGTGCCGGTGACGCCGTCGACAACTGCCTCGCGCAGCCCGCCCGCGGCGGAGGCGACAACCGGCACTCCCGAGGCTGCTGCTTCGAGGGCGACCAGACCGTACGTCTCGGAGTGCGACGGGATCAGCACGACGTCGACGAGCCGCAGCTGGGCCGCGAGCGCCTGCCTGCTGAGCGACCCGATGTACTGCACGTGGTCGGCGAGCCCGTGCCGCGCCACCGCCTCGTGCAGCTTCGCTTCGTAGGCGCGTCCATCGTCGTCAGGTGGGGCTGCCCCCACGAGCACGTAGTCGGGGCGCACGTCGTCGTCGATCTCGGCGATCGCGTCGAGCGCCAGGTCGAAGCCCTTGAGCGGATGCAGGCGGCCAGCTGACAGGGCGCGCTTGGGTCGCGATTCCCGGGCGGCTGGCTCGGCCCGCGCATCCCAGGCCGGGAAGAAGAGGTCGGCGTCGACGCCGGGCGGCACGATGTGGGTGATCGCCGGGGCGCCGCCGAGCCTCGAGAGGACGGTGTCCCGCTCCGCTCTGCTCACGACGACGATGGCGTCGACCGACTTCGCGAGCATCGCCTCGCCAGCAAGACGGCCTGGGGACTCGGCGCGCTCCCCGTCGGCGAGCGGCGTCGAGCTGCCGGCGGCGATGGAGTGGAAGCTCTGCACGATCGGGATGCCCAGGTCTCGCGCGACGGGGAGGGCGGCGACGCCAGAGAACCAGTGCTGGGCGTGGAGCACGTCGACGGACAGCTCGCCGAGGAGCACGGCGAGCGCATCCCGGAACTCGTCGATGACGTGCTCGTGCTCGCCTTTCGAGATGAGTCGAGCGGGGCCCGCCTTGAGATTGTGGAGCCGCAGGTTGTCGCCGAGCTGCACGGTGGGAGCGGAGCCGGGGTCGCTGCGCCTCGTGATGAGCTCTACCTGGTGGCCGCGGTCCGCGAGCGCCTCCGCCTGCGCCAGCACCACGACGTTCATGCCGCCCGCGTCCTTGGTGCCCGGCTCGTCGAGGGGGGAGGTGTGGAGCACGACAAACGCGATGCGGAGGGGGCGCTCGTCGGGGAGGACATCAGGCATGCCTCCGACCGTAGGCGTCGCGGGCCCGCTTCGCCATTCGGGATGCTTCGCGTTACGAGGTGCCGGCCGTCGTGGCTCTGGCCGCGCTCAGATATGCAGGCAACGGCACACGGCGTGGCAGCCGTCGAACGATCGCCCGCGTGCGTTGCGGAGCACGTTGATGGCCGGCGGCGACAGATGGCGGCGCACGGCCTCGCGCAGCAGATCGTCCCCTGAGGCCGGATACTCGATCTGCCACAGCAGCTCTCGGATCTCGCCGCGCAGGGGCGCCTCCACAAACGACTCCCGGATGTCGATGATCCCGGCGAGCGCAGTCTCGGATGTCGAGCCGGCGGCGGCTGGACGCTGGTTGGCTTTCATGAGGACCTCCTTGTCCGTCTGATTCCAGGGTCCCGTATCCAGGTCACGGGCGGCAGTGGTAGCACGATTCGAGGGAACGTGGTAGCGGATCCAGTGTCGAGCTCGCTTGGCGAGCTGCCAGGCGGCGCAGCCCGCGGCGCACGCCCAGAGCACCGCGAACTGGATGAGGGTCACGACCCCCGCCAACTCGAGAACCGTCATCGATCACCACCTCCTCGGACTCGGCACCCAGCGAACCTAGAGCGGGACGGAGCAACCTGAAACGGCTTGCGCCAGCGTTGCCGTGCCGCTAGTGATCGCGACGGCTCGCCGGCAGTCGACCGTCTGGGTGCCCCCGCCCCTTAACGCGAATCGGAGCCGGAGGGAATCCACGCGTCGCCGTTCGGCGCACTTCCTAGGCTGGATGCACGTGCCACACACGCGCCGACCGGAAAGGCAGCACGATGGGAACCCTCACGTACGCGTCCTTGCACCTGGAGTTCGAGGACCGTCTCCTCCAGCATCTGCAGATCGTGATCATCCAGAAGTTCCGTCGCCACGAGGCGTTTCTCATGTCGTGGAAGGAGTCCGCGAGCGCGGCTGATGGGCGGGCGGCGATCTGGCTCACGCCGAACGTCCCGATCTCCTTCAAGTTCTACGGCAGCAAGGCACCGTCGGTGAACCGCGACTGGCTGTCGTCGCTCGCGCGTTCCGCGGACAGCTCGACGGGCCTGATCGTCACCGGGGAGGACGGCGAGCTCGCGCTGGCGTCCCCCGACAGCGGGCAACCAGGAACCGCCCACCATAAGTGGCATTAGCACAACTCGCCAGCGATCTCTACCCCTCGAATTTTCAACTCCGCCTCGGGACGCTACTAGGAGGCCACGAGGATTGGGGGACCGCCATGGGATACCTGTACTACGGGGCGGACGCCCACGCGATCGAGATCGAAGACCGGCCGTTGGCGCACCTGCGAGTCGCGATCTTGAGCCTCCTCCGGGCCGGGCACAGCGTTGCCTTCACCTGCCCGCGGTCGAAGGACCTCGGTGGCGGCCGCGAGTCGATCTGGATCACGCCGCAGACCGACCTCCGCTTCCGCTTCCGTGGAAGCCGTGCACCGAACCTGAACGAGCACTGGGTGCGCGCGATCATCGCGACGAACGATTCGGCGGCAGGGCTCCACCTGGTACCGGAGTGCACGCAGTTCAATGAGCCCGTCGCGCACCACCCCGCGGCCCAGCAGAGCGCGCCCGTGCACCAGTCGAATCTTGGGCGCCGTTCGGCGCCTGAGCATCAGCTCTCGAAGTCGTAGAACGAGATATCGGCGAACGGTGCGCCGTCATCGCCCTCGTCAGCGATCACCGGCACCTCGCGGACGCTCACAGACGACGCCGTCGTGATGAGTTCCCACTGCTCCAGGCGCCCACGCACGGGAAAGCGAACCAGGTCTCCGCCCTGGCGGACCGCATCCACGATCATGTGCTGCAACGTCGGCATCGCCTCATCGTCGACGTAGTGCGCACGGTCATCGACTGTCACCAGGAATGGCATGTCCACCTCCACCGGGAAAAGAACTCACCGTCCAGTGAACGCCTTCGCGAGCCCAGAATCTGGGCCTGGAACAACGTCGACGCATGTGCTACGGAGCAGACGCGGGGCGCAGTTGCGGCATTGCAATAGAGTTGGGGCAGGGTTTCGACGGACCGAGAACGGGATCAACATGGCACGGGACGCATACGACGCAGCAGTCCAGACGCTGCAGGCGCCGCTCGACTCCGTGGAGGGGGTGGCTCACTCCTTCGTCGGCCTGTTCCCTGTCTCAGGTGCAGCCGTATCCACCATCGGCGAGCTGCTCGGCAACCAGACGCTCTCGGCATCGAACGCTATCGCGGCGCGACTGGATGAGCTCCAGTTCGACCTCGGTGAGGGACCGTGCTGGGACAGCCTTGCCACCGGCCGCCCCGTGCTCGCGCCGAACCTGCGTGAGCTGCCGAGGACTCGCTGGCCCGTCTTCGCCCCCGCGATTCCCCGCGACCAGGTAGGGGCGCTCTTCGCGTTTCCCATGCTGGTCGGCCCGCTGCAGGTCGGGGCCATCGACCTGTACGCCGCGACTCCGACGACACTCGAGCCGCTGCAGACGAGGCAGGCGGCCCGGCTTGCCACGCTCGTCGGTCGCAACGTGCTTCGCCTCGCGCTCGCCACATCCAGCGAGGAGCCGCAGCCCGAGAGCAAGCACTCGCGCCGCCGCGTCCACCAGGCCACCGGCATGGTGCTCGCACAGCTCGAGACGACCGCGGACGAGGCGACCCTGGTCATACAGGGGCACGCCTTCGCGACAGGACGCTCGATGATGAGCGTCGCCGAGGACATCCTCGCCGGCAAGCTGGCCTTCCACTCGGGACCCTCCGGAATCGAGGAGCGGCGATGATCCAGGAAGGACGGGACACCCAGCTCCTCGAGACGTTCGCGGTGCTCGCCGACACACTCGTCGCGGGCTACGACGTCGTGGACCTGCTGCAGACGCTCGTGGACCGCTGCCAATCGCTGCTCGAGGTGACAGCAGCCGGCATTCTGCTCGCCGACGAGCACGGCGATCTCGAGCTGGTGGTCTCGACGAGTGAGGCGGCGAGCGTCGTCGAGACGATGCAGATCTCAGCAGACGCCGGTCCGTGCATCCAGAGCTTCAACGAGGGGCGCATCGTCGCGGTCGAGGACATCCGCGAGGCTCCGGACTCCTGGCGCATGTTCAAGCAGAGCGCGCTCGAGCACGGTTACCTGGCCGTGCAGGCTGTGCCCTTGAAATTGCGCGAGACCACGATCGGCACGCTCAACCTGCTGCGCTCGACACCTGGAGAGTTTCCCGAGCAGGAGACCGTCGCCGCGCGCGCCCTCGCGGACGTCGCGACCATCGGCATCATCCAGGAGCGCACGATTCGTCACGCCGACACCGTGCGCGAGCAGCTGCAGAACGCGCTGAAGAGCCGCGTCGTGATCGAGCAGGCAAAGGGAGTCGTCGCCTACCGCCGCTCCATCACGCCCGAGGAGGCGTTCGATGTGATCCGCGGATACGCGAGGTCGAATCGACTGTCACTCTCGCAGGTCGCCGCGCAGCTGGTCGCGCGTACGCTCAGCATCTGACCGACCCCATACTCACCTTCAGGGCGTACGCTCACCCTGTTGGCCAGGACCTCGCCGCCGAGCCCCGCTCACGCAGCCGGGCCGTACGGTCGCCGCCATCCGCTGAACTCGGACCTTGGCGTCGAGATATGAGAGGCCTCCGCCGGGAGGCTGAACCGAGGTCAGCTATGTCCATTCTTGTCACCGTCAATCGTGAGCAGTTCGTGCTGCGTGACCCGGAGGCGATCACTCGCGTACGCGCTGAGATCGAGGAGGCGGCCCGTTCGGGTGGCCGGATGCTCGTGATCGGCGACTCGGCCGACGGCCCCGAGGTGCTCGTCACGCCGTCCACGAACGTGCGCATCGATATCCTGCCGCTCGAAGCCCCGGACGAGGGCGAGAGCGACGACCGCGACGAAGTTGCCTTCGTCGACTTCGACGAATACTGATTCCCGCAGGACGCTCACCGGACGCTGAGGGCTTCCCCAGCCGCCTACCTGAGCGGTTTGCCAGCCTGGAGGCATGACAGACGCGACCGCCTTCGACGCCCGTTCGACCACAGACCCAGGTACCGCCCAGTGGCGGGCAGCGCTCGACGACGACTCACTGTCGTTGATGACGAGGGGCTACGGATTCGGCGCGCAGATCTGGAGCAGGACTCGCGAGCACGCCAGGGCTGTGCCGCTGCGACTGCTCGGCAAGGAGGCGTTGCTGGTGCGCGGCGGCGACGCCGTCCGCCTGTTCTACGACGAGGACCTCATCGAACGCCACGGTGCGATGCCCGCGTTCGTGCAGGAGTCGCTCTTCGGCCACGGCTCGGTGCACAGTCTCGATGGGGCTGAGCACCGGCACCGGAAGGCGTCGTTCCTGCGCGTGGCCTACGACGATGACCGCGTGGAGGACCTGCTCCCCCACCTTGAGCGGGAGTGGCGGGAGCAGGCCGACTCGTGGGCGGATGGCGACGACGCCTCGGCCTACGACGCGGCAGTCACCGCGTTCGGACGGGCATCCATGACCTGGGCTGGCTTGCCCGGCACGTCGGCCGCGAAGTCGCGGTGGGCGGCGCGCCTCGCCCAGATCGTCGATGGCTTCGGCGCCCCGTACTCCCCTGAGTTCCTGCTCGCGTTCGGCAACCGGATGTGGTCCGACCGACACGCTCAGCGGCTCATCGAGGCCGCGCGGTCCGGTGAGCTTGCGGCTCCGGCTGGCACCGCCTTGCATGAATGGGCCTGGCACGTCGACGAGCAGGGGGAGCTGCTGCCGCCGAGACTCGCGGGCGTCGAGCTGCAGAACAGCATCCGCCCGATGATCGCCGTCGCACGCTTCGTGGCCTTCGCCGCGAAGGAGTTGCACGACCGACCCGGCTGGCGCGCGCGGATCGGCGACGAAGCCGCGGCCCGCGGTTCGTTGCATGGCGGCCCGCTTGCCACCGCATTCGCGCAGGAGGTGCGGCGCACCGCCCCGTTCGTGCCACTCCTGCCAGGGTGGGCGCGCGAGGACATCGAACTGGACGGTTCGCGCGTGCGGGCAGGGGGACGGCTGCTCCTCGACATCCTCGGGACGAACACCGACGACAGCTCCTGGGATGATGCGGGCTCCTTCCAGCCGGAGCGGTTTCTCGGCGTCGACGACTACGAGGCGATCGCCGAGTTCGTCCCCCATGGTGGGGCTGACGTCGCGGACGGGCACCGCTGCCCCGGTGAGAAGCTCGCCATCGCCGGGCTCGCGACCGCCATCGCGGCGCTCAGCGACCCGCGGGTCGAGATCGCGGACATCGGCCTGGACGTGAATCGAAGGAGACTTCCCACGAAGCCGTCTTCAGGGGGCCTCGTTCGCCCGGCTGCCTTATCGAACCTCGGTGGTACAGCTGCAGCCGCCACAGGCTGCCCCGTGCACTGACCTGCAGCGGGGTGCCCATGTCGCAGCGCGACGATGCGACGCCAACTCCATCCGAACCGCCGGCGGCCCCGAACAACTCTGCAACGCGCCCGACGGAGGGCGACGAAGCGAGGTCACCGATGTCGATTGTGCTGACGGTCAATCGGGAGCAGTTCGTGCTTCACGACCCTGAATCCATCTCACGCTTGCACGGCGATATTCGCGACGCCGTTCAGGCCGGCGGGAGTCTGGTTCCCATCGGCAGTCGCTCGGACAGCCCCGAAGTGCTCATCACCCCTGCCACTCATGTGCGCATCGACGTCCTCGACGTCTCGGAAGAAGTCCGCGGCACCGACAGCGGCGACGTCGTGTTCATCGACTTCGACCAGTACTGACCCGGTCAGCGCAGAGTGCCGGGGTAAGGCGCGTCCGTGCCCACGAGTGCGAGCTTGCCCTCTTCGTCCGTGACCAGGAGACCGGTGCTGCTCTCGGCCGACTCCCCGAGCCGCTTGAGCCAGTCGCGATTGATCTCCGGCACCTTGCCACCCAGGAACTTGAACTGCATGGACGTGTTCGGGGTCAACCAGATCGCCGAGCGTCCGTCACCGACTGAAGGCGAGTCCTTCCAGGACATCAGGAACGACTCGTTGCGGCTCAGCTTCTGCACGATCACGATCTGCAGGTGCGTGAGGAGCCGGTCCTCGAAGTGGATCGACGTGCCGTCGTAGACGAGCGTGCCCATGATGTGCTCCTGTCAGCCTTGGGGGATGCGGCCTAGGATACGGACCGTGACCGGGAACGCCCAGGACGTGCGCTGGATGCGCCGACCGCGAGAGAGGCGAGGCACGATGCCCCGCCTCCCCGTTCATCGCTTCCGTCCTAGAACGCGGGCGTGCCTCCGGCGATCGTGATCGTCGCCCCGCTCGTGTAGCTCGACTCCGGGCTGACCAGGTGCACGTACGCGGCGCCCAGCTCAGCTGGTTGTCCCGGCCGCCCGTACGGGGCCTGCTCGCCGAAGTGCGCCACGGTCTCGCCATCAGATGAGGCTGGCTGCAGCGGCGTCCAGATCGGGCCCGGAGCGATCGAGTTGACTCGGATGCCCTTCGGCGCGAGCTGCTGCGCCAGACCAGCGGTGAAGACGCCGATCGCGCCCTTTGTGAGTGCATAGTCGAGCTTGTCAGGCGACGGCTCGGCGCCCTGGATGGAGCCGGTCGTGACGATCGAGGAGCCCGGTTCGAGGTGCGGGAGCGCCGCCTGCGTCAGCCAGAACAGCGAGTAGACGTTGGTCTTCATCGTCTGGTCGATGCTCGCAGTGGTCATGGTGGTGATGTCGCCGTTGCTCTCCTGGTGGCCGGCGACCATCACGAGCGTGTCGAGTCCGCCGAGCTCCGCGACGGCGCGTTCGACGAGGTCACGGCAGAACTGCTCGTCGCTGATGTCCCCCGGCAGGAGCACGACCTTTCGCCCCTCGCGGACGAGCAGGTCGCGCACTTCCTCCGCATCCGCCTGCTCGCTGGGCAGGTAGTTCAGGGCGAGGTCGGCGCCTTCTCGACTCAGGGCGATGGCCGCCGCTCGGCCGATGCCCGAGTCGCCGCCCGTGACGATGCCGCGGAACCCCTTCAGCCGGCCGAGGCCGACGTAGCTCTCCTCGCCGTGGTCTGGTCTGGGGGTCATCTTCCTCGCCAGGCCGGGGAGCTGCTGCTCTTGTTCGGGGAACGGCGGCTTCGGGTAGAGGTCGAGCGGGTTCTTCTTCTCGTAGTGGCTCATGCCCGCGACGCTAATTTCGGGCAGGGCGTGCCGACAACCGCTTGACCTCCCAGCTTTCTCCCGCCGTGGCACCGGCGAGGGTCCACGTCAAGGTCTCGCGGTGCGTGGGCGCATTCGTGACACTGTTTCGGGGTCGACCGATGGGTCGCGCGTGACGGCGAGGAGATTCCAGTGGGGAGCACGGGCCGCATGGACCTGCCACAGGAGCAGCGGGAGGCGCTGAGGGCCGCGGTTCGCTGGGAGTGGGCGACCATCGGCTTCACTGCCTGCACCATCACGATCGTCGCGTTCGTCGTGGGCAACTCGCAGGCGATGAAGACCGCCTGGATCGAGGACATGCTCTCCCTCATCCCGCAGTTCGCGTTTCTGATCGCGCTCGTGTTCATCCGGCGCAAGCCGACCCGCACCTTCCCGTTCGGGCTGCATCGGGCAATGGGCATCGGGCATCTCGTCGCCGGTGTCGCTCTCCTTGCCGTCGGCGGCCACCTCGCGGTGGAGTCCGTCCTGGGGTTGGTGAACGCCGAGCATCCCACCATCGGCAGCGTCCAGCTCTTCGGGACCGTCATCTGGCAGGGGTGGCTCATGGTCGCCGTCATGGCGGTCATCGTCGTCGGACCGCTCGTCTACGGTCGCGCGAAGGCCAGGCTCGCCCCGAAGCTCCACAACAAGCTGCTCGCGGCGGACGCCGACATGGCGAAAGCCGACTGGCAGACGAACGCCGCGTCGATCCTGGGCGTGCTCGGCATCGGGGTCGGACTCTGGTGGCTCGACGGCGTCGCGGCGCTCTTCATCTCCGCAGGGATCGTCTGGGACGGGGTGAAGAACACCCGCTCCCCGGTGCGCGACCTCCTCGACGAGCAGGCGCGCACCCATGACGATCAGGAACCGCATCCGCTCATGAAGCGGGTGATCCTGCGCCTCCAGGACGAGACGTGGGTCGACGAGGCCGGCATTCGGATGCGCGACCAGGGTCAGGTGTTCCACGTCGAGGCGTTTGTCGTGCCCGTCGATCGTCGTCCCCCGACCGTGGATGCGCTGCAGGACGTCGCACGGGATCTCGCGCGACTCGACTGGAAGATGCAGGACGTGGTGCTGGTTCCCGTCGCGAGCATCCCGGACGGGGCGCAGACGCTGGCGTCCATCCGAGGGACCGGTCGGACCTGACGCCGCTGCACGCTCACCACCATGAGATGTCCAAGGGGACGTCGGTACCCTCTCCTCATGTCGAACGGCACCCCGGGCATCCCCGCGCGCACGGCCCAGCCCGTCTCGCCGGCGCGCGTCGCGGTGGTCGGGCAGGCCGGCCGGGATCTTGTGCTGCGCGTTGCGGGGATCCCGGACGCGGGGGCGAGCGCCGTGGTCAGCGAGCGCATCGAACGTCTGGGCGGAAAGGGCGCGAACATCGCCGTCGGGATCCGCCAGCTCGATCCCACCGCGCGGGTCTCGCTTGTCGCTGTCCTCGGCGACGACGGTGCCGGCGAGGAGATGCTGGGCGACGCCGCCCGCCAGGGGCTCGACACGGGACACGTCGTCAGACGCGGGGTGACGGCGCTGCTCACGGATGTCGTCGCCGACGACGGCGTGCGGCGGCTCCTCGAGCACATCCCGGAGCAGGCGCTCCTCACCCCTGACGACGTCCGCGCCGCGACAGCTCTGACGACGGCGGACGCCGTCGTCCTGCAGCTGCAGCAGCCCATCGACACGCTGCTGGCGGCGGCGCAGCTCACGAGGCAACGGCCCGCGGACGGTGCCCCGAGAGCGCTGTTGGTCCTCGACGGGGCCGTCGACGCGACCGAGGACGAGGCAGCACGGGATGAGCTCCTCGGATTCGCCGACGCAGTCCGCGCGAACGCGAGAGAGGCGTCGATGCTGTCCGGGTCCGAGGTCAGGAACCGAGAAGACGCGCTCCGCACAGCCGAGACGCTCCTCGACCTCGGCCCCCGCGTCGTCGCGCTCACGGTCGACGATGCTGAGCTCATCGCCTGGCCTGGTGACCACGTGTTCCTGCCGCACGAGCGCACCCGAACGGTCGACCCCACCGGCGCGGGTGACGCGTTCGTCGCGGCGCTCACGACCGCGCTGCTCTCTGGAGCGAGCCCCCGCGAGGCAGGGCAGCGCGCGACGCAGGCCGCCGGCGCGAGCGTGCAACGCCTTGGCGGGCACCCCAGGCTCCGACGGCTCTCTCCCGACAGAAAGGGCAGCATGCTCCCCTCTACCGACCTCCCCTCGACCGACGGCGAGGCGCTCGCGTGACCGGCGCGATCCCCTTCGATGTCGCACCATGGAGCCTCGGCTTCACCGGGCTCGACCTCGACGCACCCCAGCTCGCGCATCTCGAGTCGGTGTTCGCCCTCTCCAACGGCCATATCGGCTGGAGAGCGAACTTCGACGAGGGCGACCCGCACGAGGTGCTCGGCACCTACCTGAACGGCGTCTTCGAGGACCACCCGATGCCCTACGCCGAGGACGGCTACGGGTATCCGGACACGGGGCAGAGCGTCGTGAACGTGCAGAACGGGCAGGTGCTCCGCCTGCTCGTCGGCGATGAGCCGCTGGATCTCCGCCGGGGCACGGTCGTTCACCACGAGCAGCGCCTCGACTTCCGCGCAGGCACGCTGCGGCGCGATCTCGAATGGACGTCTCCCGCAGGGCGCACGGTGCGGGTCACCAGCATCCGCCTCGTCTCGCTCACCCATCGCTCGCTCGCGGCCGTGCACTACGAGGTCGAGGCGCTCGGCGACGGCGTGCACGTGAGCGTGCAGTCCGAGGTCGTCGCCAACGAGGACATGCCGGAGGTGCATCCCGACCAGCGGGTCAACGACCAGCTCGACGAGCCGTTCGAGGGCCTCGGCCACTATTCCCTGGGCAGCGCGGCCACGCTCGTGCACCGCACCCTGAGGAGCGGCATCAGCATCGCCGTCGCCATGGACAACGTGGTGGCGGGCACCTGCGCGACGCCTCCGAGCGTCGAGACCGAGACATCCCGCGACCTGGCGCGCACGACCGTGAGCGTGGAGCTGAAAGCCGGGGAGACCCTGGAGATCACGAAGTACGTCGGCCACGAGTTCTCGTCGACGCTCTCCCCGGAGGCGTTGCGCGACCGGGCGGAGGGCGCCGTCGACGACGCGAGACGGGACGGCTGGGAGCGGGTGCTCGCGGACCAGCGCGCGGACCTCGACGAGTTCTGGGCGTGCGCGGACGTGGAGATCGACGGCTCGCCGCGACTGCAGCAGGCGACCCGCTTCGCGCTCTTCCACGTCTACCAGTCGGCGGCTCGGCTCGAGGCGCGTTCGGTGCCGGGCAAGGGCCTCACCGGCGCCGGCTACCTTGGTCACACGTTCTGGGACTTCGAGAGCTACGTGCTGCCGCTCCTCTCGGCGACGGTGCCGGCTGCCGCCGAGCAGGCGCTGCGCTGGCGGCACTCCACCCTCGAGTACGCCCGCGAGCGCGCGAAGCTCCTCAAGCTCGAGGGGGCCGCGTTCGCGTGGCGCACGATCGACGGCCGGGAGAGCTCCGGGTACTGGCCTGCGAGCACGGCCGCGTTCCACGTCAACGCGGACATCGCCGCGGCCATGGTTCACCACATCCGCACGACCGGTGACGAGCGCTTCGAGCGGGAGGTCGCCGTCGACGTGCTCGTCGAGACCGCCCGGCTCTGGTGCTCGCTCGGTCGATGGGACCCGGACGGGGGCCTGCACTTCGACGGGGTGACCGGTCCGGACGAGTACTCGGCGCTTGTCGACGACAACACCTACACGAACCTCATGGCGCGCCTGAACCTGCGCGCCGCGGTGTCCGTCGCGGAGCGACACCACGCCGAGGCGGGCGCACTGGGCGTCGATGACGACGAGATCAGACGGTGGATGCGTGCCGCCGACGCCATCGTGGTGCCGTTCGACGAGCGCCGCGGCGTCCACGCGCACGCGGCCGGGTCGACGGATCTCGCACAATGGGACTTCGCCGCCACCTCCGCATCCCAGTACCCCCTGCAGGAGCACTTCCCGTACTTCCACCTGTACCGCAAGCAGGTGATCAAGCAGGCCGACCTGGTGCTCGCCCTCTACTTCGCGCACGAGGCATTCACCTTCAAGGAGAAGAAGCGCGCCTTCGAGTACTCGGAGGCGCTGACGGTGCGCGACTCGTCGCTGTCCGCCTCCGTGCAGTCGGTCCTCGCGGCCGAGGTCGGGCACCTGCAGCTCGCCGCCGACTATCTGGCCGAGGCTGCCACGCTGGACCTCGACGACCTCCGCGACAACACCTCGCAGGGACTGCACATGGCGTCGCTCGCCGGCATCTGGACGGCCGTCACAGCTGGCCTCGGCGGCCTACGCGAAAGCGACAGGGGGCTCCGGTTCGCGCCTCGAATCCCCGACCAGCTGACACGCATCCGCTTCGGGATGCTCGTGCAGGGTCGACGGCTGCACGTCGAGATCCGAGCAGAGTCGACCGTCTACCAGCTGAGCTCGGGCGAGCCCCTCCTCATCCGCCACTTCGATGAGGAGTTGGAGCTGCGGGCGGGGGACGAGGTGACCGCATCCACTCCCCCGCTGCCAGCCCCGGGCCCGGCCCCGGCCCAGCCGAGACACCGGGCGCCGAGACCCTTCGCTGAGGCCATGCGGGAGGAGTGACTACCGTCGGTAGCTCGGCGTCGGCAGGTCGACGCGCTCCGGGTTCCGGAGCACCCACGTCACGGCGAGCTCGGTGAGCGTGTCGACGGCCGGCTCGTCGAAGGATCCGCCTGCGAGCCGATCGACGGCCTGGTCGACGCTCACCAGCTCCTCCTCATCGAGCGGTGCCCCCGTGCTCACGTGCGCACGGTACGCCTGCAGCATCCTGTCGAAGTCCTTGTCCCAGTTGCCGCCGCCGTTGCCGAGGATCTCGTTGCCGACGCGACCCGCGATGCGCACGACCTCGCCCTGCACGCTCTCGGCGGCGCCACCCCCTGGCACCAGCATCTTCCACAGCTCGCTGTACTGCGCCTTCCATCCCTCAGCGGTGACGGTGATGGGCTCGCCTGGCGCGAGGACCCTCGGCGGCACCGTCGGTTCCACGCCGAGCAGCTCGAACAGCTCAAACAGGATCGCGAGGTTCTCCTCGGACCCCTTGCCCCTGGCGATGAGTCCCTGCAGCTGCGACATCGTCTGACGCAGGTACTTGGGGGTGTCCCCGGAGATGGTCGCGCCGCGGGCGACGAGGATCCGCGCCACCTTGAGCGCCCGAGGCGCGTGGTAGTCCTTCATCCTCGTCATCGCGCGGTCGAGCGCCGTCTCATCGCGACGCCCGAAGTCCAGCAGCGGGTCCGCGCCCGCCTCGAGGAGCAGGGTGAGGCCGTCGATGTTCCCGTACTCGGCCGCGGCGGCCAGCGGCGAAGAGTGACCGGTGATGTTGGGGTCTGCGCCGTGCTCGAGAAGCACGGTCAGGACGTCGAGTTTCGCCTTCCACTTCGAATGGTGGGTCAGCGCGGTGTTGCCGAAGCGGTCGACGGCGTCCACCTCCGCGCCGTGCTCGATCAGCCAGCGGATGCCAGCTGCATCGAGCCGGTCGCTCATGAGCGCGGACTCCTTGGAGGAGTCGCGGCCGAGGGCGGTCGTCTCGACCTTCGCGAAGATCTCCTCGAGCTCAGCGATCGTGTAGGTCTCGCCCCGCCTGAACTCCTTGGGCAGGGTGATGCGCTTCTTCGGCAACGTCGTCTCCTCCGGTCGGTTCGATCTCCAGTATCGTCTGCTCGCGGGTGCCGTGGCAGAGGCCGGTCGAGTCGGACTCCGAGGCATTCAACCCCACGCGGGTGCATTGCCTGAGAGGGCAACCGTCGATAACGTCTCACTCATGAGCGATAGTTTTCCTCCGAAGCCGACCATGGCGGTCATCGCCGAGCAGGCCTCCGTGTCCCTGTCGACGGTCTCCAAGGTCCTCAACGGACGCAAGGGCGTCTCCGCGGGCACGCGCGAGCGGGTCGAGCAGCTGCTGCACGAGCACGGGTACCTCCGTCCGGGCGACTTCGGGCGTTCCGGTGGCCTGATCGAGGTGGTGGTCGAGCAGGGCCTGTCCAGCATGTGGGCATTGGAGATCGTGCGAGGCGTCGAGGCGATCGCGCGCCAGCAGGGCCTGTCCATCGTGTTGACCCAGACGCAGGCCAGGCACGATCCTGGCGCTGCCTGGATCGACGGGGTCGCCAGGCGACGCCCCGTCGCGGTCATCCTCGTGCTCACCGACCTCTCGGCCGACCACAAGCGACGACTGCAGACGCGGAACATCCCGTTCGTCCTGATCGACCCAGCCGGCTCCCCCGACGCTGACGTGTCCTCGGTCGGTGCGACGAACTGGGCGGGCGGCGTGGCCGCGACGGAGTACCTCATCAGCCTCGGGCACCGGGAGCTCGGCATCATCACTGGCCCGTCCGACATGCTCTGCACGCACGCCAGGCTCTCCGGCTTCCGCCACGCAGTGGAAAACGCCGGCCTCTCGCTGAAGCCCGGTCGCATCGTGCCGGGAGATTTCACACGGGACTCGGGCGTCGCCGCTGGCCTGCGTCTGCTCGGCGGTCCCGATCGCCCGAGCGCGGTCTTCTGCTCGAACGACATGGAAGCGCTCGGCGTCTACGAGGCTGCGCGCCGCCTCGGGCTCTCCATCCCCGACGACGTCTCCGTGGTCGGCTTCGACGACATCCCGCTGGCGGGATGGATCACCCCCGGCCTGACCACCATCACCCAGCCGCTCGAGCAGATGGCCTCCGAGGCGGTGAAGATCGTGCTTCGCGCGGAGGACGCCGCCACCGGAGGCACGCGACTCGAGCTCGCCACGAAGCTGAAGATCCGTGAGAGCACCGCTCCGCCAGCGAAAAGTTTCCAATAGCGCTGCGACGACTTGCGCCCTTCTTTGCGTGACGCATAGGTTCGCCACACGGCACCGGGAGCGGATTCACCGCCTTCGACGCCGGACCACGCACCTAACTCAAGGAAGAGCCATGATGCCCTCACGTCCCTCGAAATCCCGACCCCGCACGCTGGCGAGACGGGCGGTGATCTCCCTCGCCGCACTGTCCGTCGCCGCGCTGCTCGCTTCCTGCGCCGGCGGCTCAGGAAGCGCCGGATCCGGCGCCGGCGACGCCGTGACCCTCTGGGGGATCACGTCGGACCAGGAAGAGACCGTCGACCCCTCGGTGGCCGACTGGAACGCCGCGCATCCGGACGCGCAACTCGAAGCCACGTACTTCGAGGGAGAGGCGTACAAGTCCAAGATCAGGACCGCCATCGGCGCCGGTGCCGGCCCGAGCGTCATCTACAACAAGGGCGGCGGCACGCTGCAGTCCTACGTCGACGCCGACAAGGTCCTCGACCTGAGCGATGCCCTCGGGGACGACCTCGACCGCTTCCTGCCGTTCGCCCTCGACCCCGTGACCTTCGACGGCGCGGTCTACGCGGTGCCGATGAAGGCAGTCGCCCCCGTCGTTCTCTACGTCAACGAGGACGTGATGGATGCGGCCGGCGTCGAGTCCCCCGAGACGTGGGACGAGCTGCTGGTCGCCGTCGAGAAGCTCAACGCGGCAGGTGTGGCACCGTTCGCCCTCGCCGGCGCCGCCAAGTGGCCGGAGCTGATGTGGCTCGAGTACCTCGCCGACCGCATCGGCGGACCCGAGGTGTTCGACGCCATCCTCGCCGGCGAAGCCGACGCCTGGTCCCACCCCGCCGTCATCCAGGCCAACGAGATGATCCAGGACCTCGTGGAAGCCGGAGGCTTCGCCGACGGGTTCGCCTCGGTGACGACCGACTCGAGCGCTGACGCGGCCCTCCTCTACACCGGCAAGGCCGCCATGCTCCTGCAGGGCACGTGGGTGAACAACACCTTCCGCGAGCAGGCACCCGAGTTCGCCGAGAACTCGCTCGGCTACCTCCCCTTCCCCACCGTGGACGGCGGAACGGGCGACCCGGCCAACATCGTCGGCAACCCGACCAGCTACTTCTCCGTGTCAGCCGACGCCACGGAAGCGCAGCAGGCCGTGGCCATCGACTACCTGAAGACCGGGCTCTGGGACGAGCCGTTCGTCGACCGCCTGATCGAGGCCAACCAGGTGCCACCGCTCGCGGACATCGACGACACCATCGCCGACCTTCCGGACGCGGCCTTCGGCGAGACCGTCTACCAGATGATCAGCGACGCACCGAACTTCCAGATGTCCTGGGACCAGGCGCTGGAACCGGGTCAGGCACAGGAGATGCTCACGAACCTCGACCGCCTCTTCAACCTGCAGATCACGCCAGAGGAGTTCTCCACCAACATGAACGCGACCCTCTGACCATGACCTCCACGATCCTGCCAGCCGACGCCTCATCGGCCTCGCACGGCGAGAAGCCGCGCATGCCCTCCGACGGCACTCCGCATCCCGCCCCAGCAGACCAGAGCCCCAAGCCGACGGGCCGCAAGGGCATCACGGACCGGCCGAACCCCATCCTGCTGCTCCCCGCCGTCGCGCTCTACGCCCTCTTCGCCATCATCCCCCTCGGGGTGGCCCTGTGGCTCAGCTTCACGAGCTGGGACGCCATCTCCGACCCCGAATGGGTCGGGCTCGAGAACTGGACGCGCATCCTCGGCGGCGACAACTTCCGGAACGGGCTCATGCTGAGCCTCCAGGTCATCGTCGTCTCCTGGTTGGTGCAGACCCCCATCAGCCTGCTCCTCGGCGTCTTCACCGCTGGACACCAGAAGTACCGTGCCGTGCTCGCCGCGCTCTACTTCATCCCCCTCATCCTGTCCTCTGCCGCGACCGCACTCGCCTTCAAGGCCATCCTCGACCCCAACTTCGGGCTCGGCGCGACTCCCGGGCTCGAGCTGCTGCGACAGGACTGGCTCGGCAACCCCCAGCTGATCTTCGTCACCGTCGTCTTCCTCATCGCCTGGCAGTTCGTTCCCTTCCACGCCCTGCTCTACCAGGCTGGTGTCCGACAGATCCCCCGCACCCTCTACGAAGCGGCCGAGCTGGACGGAGCGGGTCGACTGCAGACGTTCTGGTACGTCACCCTCCCCCAGCTGCGGCACACCATCGTCACCTCATCCACCATCATGCTCGTCGGTTCGCTCACCTACTTCGACGTGATCTTCGTCCTCACCGGCGGGGTCCCCGGCTACGGCATCCGCATCCTGCCCATCGACATGTACCTCACCGGCTTCGCCGCGAACGACATGGGCGGCGCGAGCGTGCTCGCCATGGTCCTCGTCGTGGTCGGGCTCCTCATCGCGCTGGGCATCACCCGCGTCAGCGGCTTCTCCCGAATGAAGAGCGACCAGGAAGGAGCCTGAACATGACCGCCACAGCACCCAAGCTGTCCAGCAGGCCCACGTACCCCCGACCACCCCGCGAGCGACGCGGCGGCCGACGCACCCCCAACGTGCTCGGTGCCCTCGGCGGCTTCGCCTGGCTGCTCGTGATCATCGTGCCGGTGTACTACATCGTCATTACCAGCTTTCGACCCCAAGCGGGCTTCTTCAGCGACAACCAGCTGCTGCCCTCAGCCGAGCCGACGCTCGAGTCCTACCTCCTCGTCCTGCAGAGCGACTTCCTGCTCTACCTCGCCAACAGCATCATCGTGACGACCGTCGCGGTTGCCGTCACCGTGACGGTGTCCCTCATGGCTGCGTTCGTCATCGTGCGCTCCACGCACTGGACCGCCAAGGTGTCGTTCTCGCTGCTCCTCATGGGACTCGCCATCCCACTGCAGGCGACCATCGTGCCGCTCTTCTACATGCTCAGCCAGGCGGGCCTCTACGACACCCTCGCCGCGGTCATCCTCCCGTCCGTCGGCTTCGCCATCCCGATCACGGTGCTCATCCTGGTCAACTTCCTGCGCGACATCCCCACCGAGCTGTTCGACTCGATGCGCGTCGACGGCGCCACCCAGTGGCGCACCCTGTGGTCGCTCGTGGCGCCCCTCGCCCGCCCGGCCCTCGTCACGGTCGCCATCTACGACTCCCTCACCGTGTGGAACGCGTTCCTGTTCCCGCTCGTCCTCACCCAGAGCCCAGAGAACCGGGTGCTCCCCCTCTCGCTCTGGACCTTCCAAGGAGAATTCAACGTGAACGTACCCGGCATCATGGCGGCGGTCGTGCTCTCGACGCTGCCCATCCTCGCCCTCTACATCTTCGGCAGGCGCCAGCTGGTGAGCGGCATGACCGCGGGGTTCGGCAAATGACGGCGAAGCGGTCAGCGCTCATGGTCAGGGGCGGATGGGCCGGTCACGAACCCGTGGAGACCAGCGACTACATGCGGGGCTTCCTCGAGCGCGAGGGATTC
Organism: Pseudoclavibacter sp. Marseille-Q434; assembly: GCF_050315415.1. Classification (NCBI taxonomy): domain Bacteria; kingdom Bacillati; phylum Actinomycetota; class Actinomycetes; order Micrococcales; family Microbacteriaceae; genus Pseudoclavibacter; species Pseudoclavibacter sp. Marseille-Q434. The sequence continues at coordinate 302,985 of NZ_JBNPQH010000002.1, forward strand.
GAGGTGCGGGTGGAGGACGGGCCGGCCGTGTACGCCGAGCCCGGCTACCTCCCCACCGTCGACCTCATCGTGCAGACCGTGACGAAGAGCACCATCGAGAAGGAGGAGTTCGAGGCGCTGCGCGCAGCCGTCACCGCTGGCACCGGCTTCGCCGGCTGGCACGGGGGCATCATCGACTCGTACCGCAACAACGCCGACTACCTGCAGCTCGTCGGCGGGCAGTTCGCCGCGCACCCCGGATGCGACCCCGCGGATCGCACGGGCGAGCAGACCGACAACTACCGGCCCCACACCATCGAGGTCACGGAGGCAGGGCGAACCGACCCCATCATGGCCGGGATCGAGGACTTCACGATCGACTCCGAGCAGTACTGGGTGCTCGCAGACCCGTATATGAAGGTGCTCGCGACGACCACGCAGCCCGTGCGCCCGTGGGATCCATGGCACGAACCAGTGACGACCCCATCCGTGTGGAAGCGGTTCTGGGGGCAGGGCCGGATCTTCGTCTCGACCTCGGGCCACCACCTCGACATCCTCCAGCAAGACCCCATCCGCACTCTCACAGAACGGGGGCTGCTATGGGCGGCTCGATCATGACCTCGACGCAGGAACCGGTTGCAGCCGGCCTGCACACCCCAGAAGCCCTCCGACCGGAGGCGCTTCGACCCGACCAGCGCATGCGCGTCGCCATCGTCGGAGCCGGGGTCATCAGCGGCCAGTACCTCGACAGCCTCGCTCGATTGGACGACGTCAGACTCGTCGCGGTCGCGGATCTCGACGACGAACGTGCCCGGACCGCCGCCGAGCAGTACGGCCGCGGCGCCCGCGCGCTCACCGTCGATGAGCTGATGCGCGCCGACGACGTCGACGCGATCATCAACCTCACGATCCCGGCCGCGCACCTGGCCGTGTGCACGGCCGCCCTCGAATCGGGCAAGCACGTGTACGTGGAGAAGCCGCTCGCCCTGACCGTCGCCGACGGCCGCCAGCTGCTCGACCTGGCGAGCAGCCGACGGCTGCGGATCGCCGGGGCACCGGACACGGTGCTCGGGACGGGCCTGCAGACCGCGCGCGCCGTCATCGACGGCGGCCACATCGGAGTTCCCGTCGCCGCGAGCGCGAGCTGGTCCTCCCCTGGGCACGAGCGCTGGCATCCGGCACCCGACTTCTACTACAAGACCGGCGGCGGGCCGTTGTTCGACATGGGCCCCTACTACCTGACGGCGCTGGCCACGTTGCTCGGGCCGGTGCGAAGCGTCACGGCGACCACCGGACGCTCGGATCGCCGCAGATCGATCGCCACCGGCCCCCGCGCGGGAGAGCCCATCGCGGTCGAGGTCGACACGCATGTCACCGCTCTGCTCGAGCACGAGAGCGGCGCCGTCTCGACGGTGCTGCTGAGCTTCGAGCAGTGGGGGTCCCGTCAGCCGCGCATCGAGGTGCACGGCACGGCAGGGTCGGTGACAGTGCCAGATCCGAACATGTTCGACGGCTGCGTCGAGCTCCTGGGCACGGGACGAGAGTGGCAGGAAGTCCCTCCCCTGGCGGGATACGCGGACGCCGGGCGCGGCTACGGGGTGGCAGACCTGGCACGCGCGGTCGCCCAGAACGAGGCGCATCGCTCGTCGGCCGAGATGGCCCTGCACGTCCTGGAGATTATGGAGTCGATCGGCCTGGCGGCAGCGAGGCGAAGCGCGGTGTCGCTGTCGACCACCGCGCAGCGACCCGCCCCGGTTCCACTGACCCAGCTGCCCGCCCCGCGGACCGAGGTGGTCTACGGGCGACTGTAGCCCTCGCGTCGGGCGCGCGGATGAGCGCGCGGGCCACGCCGGACCGTGGCTCCGGATCGACCGCACTCGTACACATCCCGTTTGCCTTCACGGCGCAGTATGGTCGCCGCATCCCCCGCCGCAGGCCGTGGCGGGCGGATGCGCGGCACCTGAACCTCGGAGGAACGCATGGCCATCGAACAACCCCAGGACCTGCGCGAGTACATCGAGCACCTGCGCACGCTCGGCTACTCGGTGCGCGACGGCCACACGAACGACCCGGATCTCATCGACCCGCAGGGCAACCCGGTGTACACGTGGCAAGAGGGGTACCCGTACGAGGAGCGCCTCAGCCGCGACGAGTATGAGAGCGAGAAGTACCGCCTGCAGGTGGAGCTGCTGAAGTGCCAGTACTGGATGGAGGACAGCGACCAGCGCGCCGTGATCCTCTTCGAGGGGCGAGACGCTGCAGGCAAGGGCGGCACCATCAAGCGCTTCACGGAGCACCTCAACCCTCGCAAGGCGCGCGTCGTGGCGCTCGCGAAGCCGAGCGACCGCGAGCGCGGCCAGTGGTTCTTTCAGCGCTACATCCAGCACCTCCCCACCGACGGGGAGCTCGTCATGTTCGACCGCTCCTGGTACAACCGTTCCGGCGTGGAACGCGTCATGGGTTTCTGCACCGACGACGAGTACACGCAGTTCATGCAGCAGGCTCCCGCCTTCGAGAAGATGCTCGTCGACTCGGGCATCCACGTCACGAAGTTCTGGTTCTCGGTGTCGCGCACCGAGCAGCGCACGCGCTTCGCGATCCGCCAGCTCGACCCGGTGCGCCGCTGGAAGCTCTCCCCCATGGACCTCGCCTCGCTCGACCGCTGGGAGGACTACACGGCGGCGAAGGAGGAGACGTTCCGCCTTACCGACAAGAAGCACGCGCCGTGGACGATCATCCGCTCCAACGACAAGAAGCGCGCCCGCCTCAACGCGATGCGCTTCTGGCTCGGGCAGTTCGAGTACGAGGGAAAGGATCACGACGTCGTCACGAAGCCGGACCCGCTGCTCGTGATGCGCGGCAAGCAGGAGACCGCCGACGAGTAGGCGTGGCCTCACGCCCTAGGCTCTGACCATGCGCCACGCAGACTTCATCGACACGACCGAGGACGCCGCGAACGGGTTCGCGCTCCTCCTCGAGTCTGCGGACCACACCACCCCCGTCTCCTCGTGCCCCGGCTGGTCGCTCGTCGAGCTGGCGGTCCACCTCGGCGGCGTGCACCGGTGGGCGCGTGCGCAGCTGCTCGGCGGTGGGCAGCAGCTCGACCGTCAGACGCCGGATGCGCCGCTCGCCGACCGGGACGCGCTCGTCGCGTGGTTCCGCGAGGGCGCCGCGGACCTCGTGGCGACGCTGCGCGAGCTGCCGGAGGACGCGCCATGCTGGGCCCTCTACCCTCCTGCGCGTGCCTCGACGTGGGCGAGACGACAGGCGCTCGAGACGGCCCTGCACCTCTGGGACGCGAGCGACAGCCTCGGCATCGCGGTGCCGATCCGCCCAGACCTCGCCGCCGCCGGTGTCGCGGAGGTCGCCGAGGACATGTACCCGCGGCAGGTCGCGCTCGGACGGATGCCGTCGCTCGAGGAGCGCGTCGACCTGCGGATGCTGGACCGGCTCGAGCGCCCAGGCGACGGCGGCAGCTTCGGCCTGCGCGTCCGGCTCGGCCCCGTCGACGAGACACCGGCGGGCACCGCGAACACCCTCAGTGGAGCGAGACCGGCCGACGCGACGCTCGAGCTCACGGCCGAGGCCGCGCTGCTCCTCCTCTGGAAGCGGCGCGACCTCGCGGCGGTGGGTGCACGGGTCACCGGCTCCCGCGAAGTGCTCGAGCGTGTGCTCGGGAATCCGTTGGCCCCCTGAGCGCAGGAGAGCAAGCCCCTAGACACTAAGCGTCGCCGCGAATGGGTCTCGCGTGTGGTCGACGAGCGGGACCGGATCGACCGTGCTCTCGATGACCACGACCTCCCCGGCGGCCGCCGACTCCTCGATGGCGAGCATGATGTCGAGCACGTGCAGCGCCAGCTCCCCGGTCGCGACGTGCGGGAGCCCCTCCCGGATGCCCCGCGCCATGTCGAGCGCACCGTAGCCGCGGCCCGTGACCGTGCCCTCCTCCGGGTAGTCCTCCCAGGTCGGTTCGAGCACCTCCGCGTACTCCTGCGGGTGCCTGGCGACCCTCGTGCCCCCATCGGCGTGGTTCGGGTCCGGGGTCAGGAGCATCCCGCCCGCCCCGATGATCTCGACCGTACCCATCTCGGCGAGCGGGGAGTCGTTGCTGAAGGTGAGCTGCGCGCTCGCCCCGCTCTCGAACGTCACCAGCGCATCCACGTGCGTCAGCACCGAGACGGGGAACGACTGCCCGGTGAGCGGGCCGAGCTTGACGGTGCGCGTCTCCTTGGCCGTCGATCCCGTCGCGTAGACCTTGCGGACAGGGCCGAAGGCGCTCACGAGCGTCGTCACGTAGTACGGCCCCATGTCGAGCAGGGGGCCGCCTCCTTGGGCGAACAGGAAGGCCGGGTTCGGGTGGAAGAGGTCGGGGCCCGAGTAGCGCATCATGGTGCGCGCTGTGAGCGGGGTGCCGATGGCACCCGCCGCGAGGTGCCGCAGGGCGGTCTGGATGCCCGGGTTCAGCACCGTGTCGGGCGCCACTCCCACGCGCAGGCCGGCCGCGTCGGCGGCCACGAGGAGGGCCTTCGCCTCCTCCCGGTTGATGCCGATGGGCTTCTCGATCCACACGTGCTTGCCCGCCGCGATCGCGTCGAGGGCGACAGGCACGTGCGCCGCGGGGATGGTGAGGTTGATGACGATCTCGACCTCCTCGTTCGCGAGGACCGACGCCGGCGAGCCGGAGAAGGGAACGCCGTAGGTCTGCGCCTTCTCGGCGGCGAGCGCCTCGTTGAGATCACCGAGCGCGACGACTCGCACGTCGGGGAAGCGCACGAGATTGACGAGATACGCGTCGCTGATCATGCCGGTGCCGATGATGCCGATGCCCACGGGTCCGCGCTTGGCACCCGGCGCTGATGTGGATGCTGCAGCGGCTGCTGCTGCCTGCGGGAGGCTCATGCGCGGTTCTCCAGGTAGTCGAAGCTGGCGGCGATCGCGGCGAAGATGTCGCCGTCGAAGTGGTCGAACTCGATGACGGCGAACTCCGCCGACGGGGCGGCGTCGAGGGCCGCACCGAGCGGGATGACGCCCTGGCCGGCCGGAACCTGGCCGAGACCGGACGGGTCGAAGCGGGCATCCGTCAGGAACGGGTTCTCGACCTGGGGGCCGTCCTTGATGTGGAGCGCCTTGACGCGGTCGCCGAGGCGAGCGAGCAGAGCGGGAGCCTCCACGCCGCCGATGTGCGCCCAGTAGACGTCGATCTCGAGCACCACCTCGTCGTCGAGGAGCCCAGCCAAGTACTCGAGGGCCGGGACGCCGTCGATGCGGTTGCTGAGCTCCCACGCATGGTTGTGATAGCCGACGCGGAGGCCATGCTCGGCGGCCGCCTTCGAGGCCTCGTTGAGCGCCGCGGCCGTCGCCTCCACAGCCTCGCGAGTCGACCAGTCGAAGACGGCGGGATCGATGACGTACCGCATGCCGAGCTTCTTCGCCGCCTCGAATGTGGTCGCGTGGCCCGGCACCGGCGTCGTCACGCCGTCTCGCGTGACCTGGTTCGCGACGAGCATGGCGTGCCCCGTCGGGGCGGCGATGCCGTGCAGCTCGAAGGCCGCGGCGAGCTCGTCGGCGCGGTCGACGAACGCGAACGCCTCGACGTTGCGCACCCCGATGTTGGCGAGTCTCGCGAGGGTGCCGTCGAGGTCGACCTCGAGGTGCGAGTTGATGCTGTAGAGCTGCAGCGACGTCGCCGGGCGCTGCGATTCCTGTGGGGTGCCGGGTGCTGCTGGTCGGGTGGTGGGCACGTTGACTCCTGTGTCGGTGGGCGCCCGCCGCGTCGCGGTTCGCTCTCACTGGAGACGCTACAAGAAAATTGCCAATTGGCAACTTTCTTTCTCGGCTCAGCCGGTTCGGCCGAGCCTCTCGAGCAACCCCAGCGTGCCCGCGACGTCGACGCTCGGGTCCAGGAGCCAGCGAACCTGCAGCCCGTCGGATGCGGCCATGATCAGGTCGACGAGCATGGCCGCGTCCGCGCGGCGCTCCTCGGGCAGCGCCGCGAGCTGGCCGCCGACCTCGGCCGCCAGCTCGACCCTCGCCCGGGCGAACCGAGCCGTGAAGAACGAACGAGCAGGACCATCCCCAGCCTCGACCGACTTCGCGAGCATCTCCGTGAACAGCGAGACCATGCCGGGGAACCGCACGTTGAACTCGGCGCTCAGGCGCATCCGCTCCACGAGCGAGACGGAATCCGGCATGCGCTCGTCGTTGACGCGGTCGTGCTCGCGGATGACCTCGACGAGCAGCCCCTCTCGGGAGCCGAAGTAGTGCGTCAGCATGCCGTGAGAGACCCCGATGGACTCGCCGATCGCGCGCAGCGAGGCCCCGCTCGCGCCCGTCTCGCGAAGCCTCTCGTACGCCACCGCCAAGATCTCGCGCTTGCGCTCGACACCCTTCGCGTACCGACCCCGAACTCCGTCTGCTGCCACGCCCAGCATCGTAGCCGGGAGGTGGCAGGGCTGGCGGGAACAAGCCGGACGCACTGACCCCATGGTCCAGACCGATAAGACCTGCTGCCTGATCGGGGTTTTCTCAGCCACTGAGGGATCGGCGAGCCGAAATGTCGGTGGTGCGGTCCAAGATTCGGGTATGAACTCGTACGACGGTGAACCGCTGAAGGTCTTGGGGCTTGATCCTCACGACCCGGTGTCGGTGTTGGCGTGGCGGAAGTTCTTGCTGGATTGGGATGCGGATCTGGCGGTCATGGCGGCCGCTGTGGCCGCGGATCAGGTGCGGGTGCGTGCGAAGTTGGCGGAGATGGCGTCGGTTCTGGATGAGCTTGATGGCACCGAGGAGCATGCCATGCACGTGCAGTCGCTCGCGGCGGAGATCGCGTTGATCGAGCAAATCGGGCAAGCGGCGGCTGAGGGGGCTTTGTCGGATGCTGGGATCGCGGTGCGCGAGTTCCCTGGCTTCGTGGACGCGCTCGGGGAAGGCAAGCTCAGCGAGGAGCAGCTTCGGGTCCTCACGGGTGCTGGCTTGTCGGTGTCGCATGCGGACGCGGCTGAGCAGTCCGCGCGACGGGGTGAGTTCGTGCGGGTGATGCTCGCCGAGCTGGATTCTCGGGTGTTGCCGCCGAAGGCATTGCGGATGGCCGCGGCCCGCGTCGCGGAGTCGGTGACGGCGACGGAGAACGGCATGTGCATGCTGCGTGCCCGGCTCCCGCTGATCGAGGGCAAAGCCATCGCGGACCGGCTGCGGAAGCAGGGCAAGGCGCTCATCAGGGCACGACCGAAGCCCGCCCAGGCACGGCGAGCGCCAGAGGCTTCAGACGCTCCGGACGCACAAGAGGCTTCGGGCGTGCCGGACTTTTCAGATGGGCCGTCTGTTTCAGACGCGCCGGATGAGCGCACCATGGACGAGGTCAAGGCCGACCTGTTCACGGACATGCTCCTGACCTCCGACCCGATGTCCTGCGCGGCGGCGGCAGGTATCCAGGCGAACGTGCAGTTCACGATCCCGATCCTCACCGCCCTCACCAAGCTGAGCGGGAACGGTGCTGTCAGCGGCACAGGCAGCGGACCAGGCAGCGGCCGAGGCCCAGGCCCAGGCTCACGCCCAGGCCCAGGCCCACGCGTTCGTGGTGGTGGTGCGGCGAGCTGTGTTGCTGGCGCGGCCCGTCTCACCCCGGCTCCGGCGCTGCTCGATGGCATGATCCCGGTGCCCTTCGAGGAAGCGATCCGCCTCGCCGGCACCGCAACCTCGTTCGTGCGCATCCTCACCCACCCCATCACCGGCACCGTCACGGCCGTCGACACCTACCGACCCAGCGCAGCCATGCGCGCCTTCCTCGCTGCCCGCGACATTCACTGCCGCTGGCCCGGTTGCCGACAGCCCGCGACCCGATGCGACCTCGACCACACCCACGCCTGGGAACACGGCGGCAAAACCACCCTCGAGAACCTGTGCGGCTTCTGTAAACACCACCACGTCATGAAACACGCCACCGCCTGGACCGCCACCCAACTAGACGGCGGCGTCATGCAACTGCGCACCCCCAGCGGCAAGATCCTCACAGACAGACCCGAACACCACGACGTCTACTTCACACGCAACGACGAATACGAGACACCTGCGGCACCGCCCCAAGACTCTGTTGCGGAGACCGAGCGCACCCGAGCCCCAGAACCCAACGATGTTCCCGGCGACCCACCACCGTTCTAAGAGACACAACGAGGTACTTGCCACGCTCACCGCTGAGCCGAACGCGCCGAACGCGCCGCACACGTACGCACAACATGCCACGGACCCTTCCGGTGCGGGTGGCAGCACAGCGGGCACTTCCGGTGCGGGTCCGGTGCCGTTGCCCGTGCCGGTTCAGCGGCTCTCTAGATCTCGTCGACGGGGCGAGCCTCGTGATGGCGGGCGCCGTGCGTGCGCCGGTCCTCCTTCATCGCAGCCTCGGCGAGGTGACGCCGGCCTGCGACGAGCTGCTCCCTGACGTCGCGTTCTGCCGCCCGGAACGGCTCCCAGTAGGTGTCGTCGTAATCCTCGACGATCTGGAACGTCCACCGCCCTTCGATCACATTGCGGCCGACCAGCTCCGAGTCGAGCCGGTCGGCGAGCTCATCGTGACCCGCGTCCCGCAGTGCATCGGATGCCTCACCCAACGCCAGGTCGGCAGCCCCCGTCAACCGGTGGAAGCTGTAGAGCAGCCCGCGCGCCTGGTCGACCATCTCGAGCGCCTCAGTGAGCTTCCCCACGGCAGCGACGGTCGCCTCGTCGACGCCTTCCGGCGGCAGATGCTCGGCGCTTCGGCGCTCCCGCTGATCGTCGTCGGCCCCGGGCGCTCGCGTGTTCTCGTCGCTCATGGTGCGATTGTTGCGGCCGAGCCTGAGCGATCCGTGGACCCCCGCGCGGGACAGGTCCACACCTCCGGATTGGACCTCAAGTCCAACTGCGAGCGATTGGCACGAGCGCTCCCCGCCACCACACCCCTACGGTTGCCGCACGCGCCTCGTTCGCGCCGCATCCCCTCCGAAAGGACACCCCGTGACCACCTCGCGCCCCTTCGCCCAAATCGACGTCTTCTCCGAGACCCCCTACCTCGGCAACCCCGTCGCGGTCATCCTCGACGGCGAAGGACTCACGGGCGACGACATGCAGCGCATCGCACGATGGACGAACCTCTCCGAGACGACGTTCGTGCTGCCCACCACCGACGACGCGGCCGACTACCGACTGCGCATCTTCACCCCGGGCGGCGAGCTGCCGTTCGCCGGGCACCCGACGCTCGGCTCGGCGCACGCCTGGCTCGAGAACGGCGGTACCCCGAAGAAGGGCGGGCGCATCATCCAGGAGTGCGGCGCCGGACTCGTGGAGGTGCGCGTCGATGCGGGACGCGTGTCGTTCGCGGCCCCGCCGACCCTCCGCAGCGGTCCGCTCGAGCCGGAGCTCCTCGCGCGCATCATCGAGGCATATGGCATCACCAAGGAACAGGTCGTCGCCCACCAGTGGATCGACAACGGGCCCGGGTGGGCGGTCGTGCAGCTCGCATCCGCGCACGAGGTGCTCGATCTCGACCCCGACTTCTCGCTGCTGCCCGACGACATGGTCGGCGCCGTCGGCGCGTATCCGGCCGGGGCGGCGCACGCGTTCGAGCTGCGCAGCTTCGCGCCGCGCATCGGCGTCGACGAGGATCCGGTCTGCGGCAGCATGAACGCCTCGACGGCCCAGTGGATGCACCGCACGGGCACCGCGCCGGGCTCGAGCTGGCGGGTATCCCAGGGCGCGCGCCTTGGCCGCGCCGGCGACATCACCGTGACCGTCGACGACTCCGGCGCCGTCTGGGTTGGCGGCGCCACGACCACCCTCTTCACGGGAACCGCGCTCGCGTAACCGCTGCCGCTGCGCCTCGCGGCTGCCACGGCCCAGAGCGGACTTATGGTCGTCAAACCCGCTCCTTAGCAACCAAAAGTCCGCCCTGGATGGCGGCCCACGCTAGGGCCGGCCCGGGGAGTCAGCGCGGCGCAGCGCCCCGGCTCAGCCCTGGGGTGCCTTGCAGAGGCAGAACGGGTGGCCCGCGGGGTCGGCGTAGACCACGAATTCGTCGGGACTGCCGGGTTTGTCGCTTGCCTTGAGGAGACGGCCTCCGAGCTCGAGCACTCTCCGGTGCCCCTCGTCGAGGTCGTCGATGTAGAGGTCCAGATGGATCTGCTGCGGGGGTTGACCGTCAGGCCACCTCGGTGCCACGTGGTCAGGAGCGAGCTGGATGCCGAGCCTCCACTCGCCGTCAGCGTAGACACTGTGCCAGTCGTCCTCCTTCTCGACCGTGCCCTCGAGCAGGGACGCCCAGAAGGCACTCTCGGCCTCGATGTCAGCGGCGTCGAACACGACGATCGTGCGGCGAACCCTCATGGCCCCTCCATGGGTGTCAGCCTGCAGAACACGCTCACGCTGCGGAAGAACGCTGACCGGCATCTGCCAGACGACGCGCACGCTCAGCCTCGGCCTCACTTCCAGTGGCGGGGCCGCGTGAGCGAGTCCGGAAGCTGGGTCGTTGCGTCACCGAACGCCGCCGCCAGTTGCGGTTGCGTGAGGTGCAGCACGTGGCGCAGGTCGGCACCGTGCAGCTCGGCGTCCCGCAGGTCGGCGCCGAGGAGGTCGGCCCATCGCAGGTCCGAGCCGCGCAGCTTCGCCGCGATGAGCAGCGCCCCGCGCAGCTCGACGGCGCGCAGGTCGCCTCCGGCGAAATCGGTGCCGAGGTAGACGCCGCGCGGCTCGACTCGCGACCAGGCCCCGGATGCGCGGCGTCGGGGCGCGTGCATCCGTCGCACCTCGCGGCTCACGGCTCCCAGCAGTTCACCCGCGGCGGGCCTGCTCGACTCGACCGCTGCTCGCAGCACCGCGACATCGGGTGACGCGGCCTGCGCATCCACACGATCGAACAGGGCGTCGATTCGGCGCAGCAGCGGCCGGTCGGCGGTGCGCCGCCTCGCCTCGGTCAGCAGCCACAGCACCTCGTGCAGTTGACGCACGAGTGGGAACACGGCGAACATCGCGTCGCGCAGCCCCTCACCTTCGCGCCAGTCGCCACCACCGAAGGTCTCCTGGGTGACCCGCTGGCCGGCGCCGTGGCATTCGAAGACGGTGCAGCCCCGGTACCCGCGTTCGAGGAGCACCGCGTGGATGCCGCAGCCGAGGTTCTCGTCGAGGTTGCGGCAGGGTTTGCCTGCTGGCTTCTCGTGGGCGAAGTCGTCGCCCCGTGAGAAGGCGAGGGCCGAGCAGCAGAGCGCCACGCAGCGCGCGCAGTCGCTCTGGAAGCGCGTGTCGTCTGCATCCGCGCCACGCCCTGCGCCGGAAGCGCCCCCGGCGGATCCCCCGGAGCGAGGCCCGGCCAGTCGACCCGAAACGGGGTCGACGGTGAGCGGCATCGGCACGCTCGGCCGGTGCCGCAGCTGCTCGCTGGGGTCGCCTGGTGACATCGTGGCCACAGCCTACGTTCGCATCCGCACGCGCGCGCTGAGCGCCTTTCACCCTGTGGATCACTCTGAGCGAGCGAGCACGGCGCACACTCACGGGGAAATGTTCGGCGCACCGAACATTGTTCTTCCCCTGGCCGTAGCGCTATGCTCTGGTCATGCTGACCCCCGTGCTGCATGCAGCCAGACGGAAGGCCAACCGCATCGTCGCGGCCGGCCTCGCACTCGTCGCGCTCGCATCCCTCACCGCCTGTGCCCCCGCCGCCGAGGACGACGACCGCCCCGTCGTCCTCACAACCTTCACGGTGCTCGCCGACATCGCGCGGCAGGTCGCCGGCGACGAGCTGCGGGTCGAGTCGATCACCAAGGTCGGCGCGGAGATCCACGGGTACGAGCCGACCCCCCTCGACATCGCGAAGGCCTCCGAGGCCGACCTGATCCTCGACAACGGCATGAACCTCGAGGCGTGGTTCGAGCAGTTCGTCGCGAGCATGGACGTGCCGCACGTCGTCGTCAGCGACGGCGTCGAGGAGGTGCCGATCGCGGGCGACGCCTACGCGGGGCTCCCCAACCCGCATGCCTGGATGTCGCCCCTCAACGTGCAGCTCTACGTCGACAACATGGCCACCGCGTTCGCCGACCTCGCGCCAGCAAGCGCGAGCATCTTCGAGGAGAACGCCGCCGCCTACAAGGCCGAACTGCAGGCCGTGCACGACGAGCTCGTCGCCGCGATCGAACCGCTCCCCACCTCGCAGCGCGCTCTCGTCACGTGCGAGGGAGCCTTCTCCTACCTCGCCCGCGATGCCGGGCTCGAGGAGGTCTACATCTGGCCCGTCAACGCCGAGCAGCAGGCCACGCCGCAGCAGATCGCCGGCGTCATCGACCACGTGCGCGACAACGGCGTGCCCGCCGTGTTCTGCGAGTCGACCGTCTCGGATGCCCCCATGCGACAGGTCGTCGACGCCACGGACGCCGAGTTCGGCGGCACCCTCTACGTTGACTCGCTGAGCGAGGAGGACGGCCCAGTGCCCAGCTACCTCGACCTCATCCGGCACGACGTCGACACGATCGTGGCCGGCCTCACCGGCGAGCAGGGGCGCGCCTCGTGAGCCCAGCATCCAGCGGCGCGCCTGCCGGCACCCTCGCATCGCCCGCCATCGAGGTCGACGCCCTCACCGTGCACTACGGCGAGGTGCTCGCGCTCGACGGCGCCAGCCTCGCCATCTCGCCGGGGCGGGTGTGCGGCCTCATCGGCATGAACGGCTCCGGCAAGTCGACGCTCTTCAAGTCCATCATGGGGGTCGTCCGCCCCGATGCGGGCACCGTCCGCATCCTCGGCGGCACATCGGCGGATGCGCGCAAGCGGGGCAGCGTCAGCTACGTCCCGCAGAGCGAGCAGGTCGACTGGGACTTCCCACTCTCGGTGCGCGATGTGGTCATGACGGGCCGCTACGGGCACCTCGGCGTCACCAGGAGGCCGAAGGCGCGCGACCACGCCGCCGTCGATGCGGCGCTCGAGCGCGTCGAGCTGAGTGACCTCGCGGGGCGCCAGATCGGGCAGCTCTCCGGCGGGCAGCGCAAGCGCGCTTTCGTCGCCCGCGGCATCGCCCAGGAGGCCCAGGTGCTGCTGCTCGACGAGCCCTTCGCCGGCGTGGATACGCGCTCCCAGACGACCATGACGCGCCTCCTTCGCGAGCTCGCGGCGCAGGGCGTCTGCATCCTCATCGCCACCCACGACCTCGGCTCCCTGCCCGAACTCGCCGACGAGGCCGTGCTCTTCAACCGGCGCGTCCTCCTGCACGCGAGCCCCGAGGAGATCATCCGACCGGAGAACCTGGCCCTCGCCTTCGGCATCGACACCGGCAAGGGGGCAGCCGCATGAGCCCCGCATCCGCCGCCAGAGTTGTGACGAAGTGCACCCTCCCGCCGCCGCGACAGCAACCATCCACAACTCTCCGCGACGGGCGAGGCGCGTGCGGCGCGCACGGCGAACGCCGCGAGCACCGCGAACCCCGAGATGGAGACCGCGCATGAATCTCGTCGACCTCGTCCTCGAGCCGCTCGGCTACGAGTTCATGGTGCGGGCCCTCATCACGACGATCATCACGGCCATCGTCTGCGCCCTCCTCAGCTGCTGGCTGGTCCTCATCGGCTGGTCCCTCATGGGCGACGCCGTCTCGCACGCTGTCCTTCCCGGGGTCGTGCTCGCCTACATCGTGGGCGCACCGTTTGCGCTCGGTGCCCTCGTGTTCGGGCTCGTCGCCGTCGGACTCATCGGCGTCATCCGCGACACGAGCAGGGTGAAGGAGGACGCGGCGATCGGCATCGTCTTCACGACCCTGTTCGCGTTCGGCCTCGTCCTCATCTCGGTCACCCCCAGCCAGACCGACCTCAGCCACATCCTCTTCGGCAACCTCCTCGGCGTGAGCAACACCGACCTCGTGCAGATCGGCATCCTCGCCGCCATCGTCGCGGTCGTGCTGCTCGTGAAGCGGCGCGACTTCACACTCGTCGCCTTCGACGCGACGCACGCCCACGCGATCGGCCTCAACCCGCGCCTCCTGCGCGGCGCGCTCCTCGGGCTCCTCGCGCTGACGGCCGTCGTCGCGCTGCAGACCGTCGGCGTCATCCTCGTCGTCGCGATGCTCATCATCCCGGGAGCCACCGCGACCGTGCTCACGCGCAGCTTCGCGCGGATGCTCGTCATCGCCCCGATCGTGTCGGTCGTCTGCTCGGCCATCGGCCTCTACGCCAGCTACTACCTCGACGCGGCGTCGGGCGGCATGATCGTGCTCGCGCAGGGCGTCGCGTTCCTGCTCGCCTACCTGCTCTCGCCAACGCAGGGGCTCGTCACGTCGCGCGTCGTCGCGCGTCGCCGCGCGAAGGTCGCGTAGCGATCACGCTGTCAGGCTGACGTCACCCAGACCGCTCGGGCGGCCACTGGGCCCAGGGCGAACTGGGGCGCAATCGCGATGTCCGCGCCGGGGGCCGCATCCACGACGCTCAGCACCAGCGACTCGGAGTACGGGTCGCTTTCGCCGATCTCGAGTCGCGCCCCGACGGTGACCCCCTTCGCGGCGAAGTACTTGAGCAGCTCGGGATCGGAGTCGGAGATGCGCTCCACGACAACGCGCGCGCCCACGTCGAGGCTGCTGAGCAGAACAGCCTGCGGGATGCTCACCTCTCCGGCTGCGGACGGGATCGGGTCGCCGTGCGGGTCGCGCTCCGGGTGCCCGAGCAGAGCGTCGATCCGCTCGACCATGAGGTCGGACACCGAATGCTCGAGGTTCTCGGCCTCGTCGTGCACCTCGTCCCACCCGTAGTGCAGCACCTCGACGAGGAACGTCTCGAGCAGCCGGTGCCTGCGAATCATGGCGAGCGCGTGCGCGCGACCCTCAGCCGTGAGCGAGATGCTGCCGTAGCGGGCATGCTCGAGGAGGCCCTGGTCGGCGAGTTTTCGGATGCCCTCGGACACGGTCGAGAGCCGGAGCTGCAGGCGCTCGGCGACGATCGTCGCCGTGACGGGCGCATCCGACCACTCTTGGAGACTCCAGACCACCTTGAGGTAGTTCTGCGCGCTCACCGAGAGTTCTGACACCGACATGCGGACAAGCCTACGGGGCAGGGTGCGCGGCGCGCGGATGCCCGGAACGCGACCGTCGCGACGGCCGAGGGTCAGGCGCTCCAGCGGTCGCCGAAGCGGCTCTCGCCCGCGAGCATCGTCCACACCGTGGTGCTGAGCGGCGGGTACTCGGTCGCGATGCGGCGCATGAGCTGCGCGTCGTGAGCGCCGCTCTCCGGCGCCTCGTCGCCACCCCGCTCGAGCGCTTCGGCGCGCATGAGCAGCACGACCAGCTCGTCGACGGTCGGCAGCTCCTGCATGAAGCGCCACGGGTCCTCCCCGTTGCGGGCGCGCGCGTAGATCATCGTCTCGCGCTCGTCCTGCGCCTCGGCGCGCAGGACCTCCAGGCTGGCTCGCCTGGTCAGTTCGTAGCGCTCGGTTTCCACGCGACGAGCCTACGCGCCACCTCGTCATCCCGCTGGGACTTGTGGAATGGGCCAGGTGTGCCTGTGGACAGCGGCCCGCCCGGGGTGCCCCCGCGTGAGAGTCTTCTCACCTGCCAGGCTCTGGACTCCTGCGCCCCAGATAATCGATGGATGCGGGTGATGACGGCGGGCGAAGCGAGACTGGAGGTGCGGCCGCGCTCTTCGGTGCGGGTGCGCATCCTCGCGTCGATCCTGCTCGTCACGATGCTCGGCATGGTCGTCGCGGGCGCCACGAGCTACGTCGCCGCCCGCGAGCGCGTGCTCACGGGCGTCGACGAACGACTCGTCACCGTGGCCGAGAGCGTACGCGGGCTCGTGAGCGGGCAGGAGCTCGCGGCGCCGACGACACCTGACTCGGCCAGTCCGTCTGCTTCGGCCAGCCCGTCATCTACGGCCAGCCCGTCAGCGACCGCACCAGACGCCGCTCGGACGTTCGCGAACTCCACCGAGGCGCTCGAGCTCGTCATGCAGCGCCTCATCCCGGAACGCAACGAGGGAGCCCTCGGGCTCATCGACGGGGCGCCCGCCTTCATCCCGTCCACCGCGACTCCGTTCTCGCTCGTCGACCTGCCCGCGCTCGTCGAACGAGCCGTGAGCGAGACCGCCGACGGCTCGGTGCGTATGGGCACCTTCGTCGACGCCACCCACGCGCTCCGGTATGTGGCCGTGCCGTTCACGGTGGGCGACGGCTCGAGCACGGCCCTCTACCTCGCGGCCTACGACCTGCGTGCCGAGCTCGCCGACACCAACAGCACCTTCCAGACCTACTCTCTGGTCGCCGTCGCCGCCCTCATCGTGGTCGGGCTTGTCGGCTGGTTCGTCGCGGGCCGCCTCCTCAGGCCCCTGCGCGAGCTGCGGGAGACGGCGGCCTCCATCACGGGCAGCAACCGATCCGCGCGCATCCCTGTCGTCGGCCACGACGACGTGTCGGCCCTCACCGCGACGATCAACGGCATGCTCGACCGCCTCGACGGCTCCCTCACCGCCCAACGGCAGCTGCTCGACGACGTGCGCCACGAGCTGAAGACCCCCATCACGATCGTGCGCGGACACTTCGAGATCCTCGACCCGACGGATCCCGCAGAGACCAGAGAGACGGTTGCCCTGGCCCTCGACGAGCTCGACCGGATGAGCGAGCTCATCGACGACATCGAGGCTCTCGCCGTCAGCGAGCAGCAGGGGCTGCTGAGCCTGGCGCCGTGCGACGTGCTCGAGCTGACCGAGCAGGTGCATGCGAAGGCGAGCGCCCTCTCGGCGCACCGATGGGTGCTCGAGCAGACCGCCCCCGTTGTCGTCGATGTCGACGCGCGGCGCATCACGCAGGCCTGGCTCCAGCTCGCCGACAACGCGGCGAAGTACTCGCCAGCGGGCTCCCGGGTCGGCCTCGGGAGTCTCGTGGATGCGCGCGGTGAGTTGCGCCTGTGGGTGCGCGACGAGGGCGTCGGCATCCCCGCGTCAGCCCAGGAGCGCGTCTTCGACCGCTTCGGGCGGGCCGAGACGGGGCGCAGCCAGACGGGATCCGGGCTCGGACTGTCGATCGTGCAGTCCATCGCGCGCGGCCACGGCGGGCGGGTCGAACTCGAGAGCGAACCGGGCGTCGGATCGATGTTCAGCATCGTGCTGCCCGGCGCCGGCGCCGGACTCGCCTCGAAGCCGACCGACACGACTTCCGAATCCCAGCGAGAGGACCCCGCATGAGCAGCATCCTGGTCGTCGAAGACGAGGCGCGCATCGCCTCGTTCGTCGAGAAGGGCCTGAAGTCGAGCGGTTACGCCGTGACGGTCGCGGCCAACGGCACCGACGGCTTCGAGCTCGCCCGCGGCGGTGACTTCGATCTGGTGCTCCTCGACGTCGGACTCCCAGGGCTCGATGGCTTCGAGGTCCTCGACCGGCTGCGCGCCGAGGGCAGCGCCGTGCCCGTCATCATGCTCACGGCCCGGACCTCGGTCGAGGCGACAGTGCGGGGCCTCGACGGTGGGGCCAACGACTACCTCGCGAAGCCGTTCAAGTTCGACGAGCTGCTCGCCCGCATCCGCCTGCGGCTTCGGGACGCGGGCCAGGTGGCGGCCACCGAGCTCACGCATGACGACCTGCTGCTCGACCTCCGAACGCGCCGCGTGCGGGTGAACGGCGTCGACATCGACCTCTCGGCGCGCGAGTTCGGCCTCGCCGAGCAGTTCTTCGGGAACCCCGGTCAGGTGCTCAGCCGCGAGCAGCTGCTGAGCCGAGTGTGGGGGTTCGACTTCGATCCTGGCTCGAACGTCGTCGACGTGTACGTGCGCTATCTGCGCGGCAAGATCGGTGCGGACCGCATCGAGACGGTGCGCGGCATGGGCTACCGCCTGCGCTGAGGCGAACTCGGACGCCCCGACGGTATGCGTCCGCGCCGCAGGTCAGTCCTCGTCGTCCCCATCGTCGTCGTCGTCATCATCGTCGTCGTCGTCGATCTGCGACGGCCCGACGGGGTCGACCGGTACGGGCGCCTGGATGCTCCCCGTCGGCAGCGAGGGCTGCACCGGGTCCGGCACGCTGCTGGGCGACGGCGAGCCGGTGCCGGCCGGGGCAGTCGGCGACGGGGTCACGCTGATGGTCGTCACGGGAGTCTGCGCACCGACGATGGGCCCGACGTCGAGGGACTCGCCCGGTGACGAGCGCAGCGACATGGCCTGAGCGAACGTGACCCCGGCGAGCGCGATCGCGAGCGCGCCGGCGCTCGTGAGGGCAAGCATCAGCCAACGCGGGCGGGGCTTCTGGCTGGTCATCGTCTCGGCTCCTTCGAGAGTGCGACGGCGAAGTCGAGGATGCGGTCCGGCAGCGCGTCGAGCCCGGCCCCGCCGCGGACCGCCGCGCCGAAGGCGTGCGAGAGCAGGTGGGTGAGGGCGACCGCGTTGGCGCGGATGCTCAGGTCGGGGTCGTCGGTGAGCGTTCCGGCCTGTCCTGGGCTGTTCCAGGTGTGCGCGAAGTCGCCCCACGCGAGGCGCACGAGTTCGGCGAGCTCGAACGTCGAGGTCCGGAGCTCGGCCCTTCCGCAGAGGTCGTGCGTGAGGGCGGTCACGATCGCGTGTGCATAGAGTCCGCCGAGGTCATCGGCGAGGTCGCCGACGCCCGCCGTGTCGATGTCGACGACGCCCGTGATCGTGGCGCGGCCGTCGGTCTGGGCGTGCGGCTCGACGAAGATCTGGCCGAGGTGGAGGTCGCCGTGCACGGTGCGCGCTGGCCCCGGGCGCGCACGGGCGACCTCCGCGCGGATGCACGCGGCCACCCCATCGATGTCGGCCCTGCGCGCGGGGAGGAGATCGTAGAGGCGCAGCAGGTACCAGTCGAGTCCCGCCGTCAGGCTCGCGCGGGCCCCGCGGGAGACCCTGGCGGCGCCGATGGACGCGACCAGTGACTGCAGCTCCCGCAGGAACGCGAGCCGCGCATCCGGTGTTCGTGGCACGTGTGAGTCGGCGGGAACGCCCGGCATGCGCTCGAGGGCGACGAGGCCCGCCTCACTCCAGCCTCGGCTTCGCGGCACTGCCACGCCGGCACCGGCGAGTTCCTCGTGGATGCGGTGCAGCGGTTCTGCGTGCCCCGGTCGGACGACCTTGAAGAAGAGGGTCCCCTCGGGGCCGGCGAGACGCAGCACCGCCCGGCGCCCTGGCCGGTACGCGAGCATCTCGAGCTGCCCCTCGCCGACGGCGCCGAAGCGCGCCGCGGTCTCGCGCGCGGAGTCGGGGAACGCCGTCGCGGGGAGGGCGGAAGGGGTCGTGGGTAGCGCCACACGCGCACCTGCTCGCGGGTCGCGGGGTTCTGCACGGTGGTCCACTGCTGCGATTCGCCAGCGACCGAAGCGGCCGCGGGGTTCGTCGCCGTATCGATGAACAGACGGATGCGCTCGTCCGGTCCCTGCAGCGACGCGAGCTCGACGTCGTAACCGGCAAGCACGCCGTCGCCGCTCGGCTCAGCGCAGGCGAGCGTGACCGACGCCACCTCGCGGCCGGTGCCCGTGGCGACGGCCTCGATCACCTGCCTGGCTGCTGCGAACATGTGCTCCTCCTGCGGCGCTGCGCTGAGCTGCTGTCGTGCTGAGTGTCGAACTGAGTTCTCGGCCGCAGCGTCCCGCGGCTCTGCCTCGAACCTACCGGGGTCGCAGCGCGACAGCCCGGGAACGTGCTCAGCTGTGGAGAACGCCGACTACGCGCTCGGCACGGACGGCGGCGTCTGCGCGCTCACCGGGCTCTGCGCGGAGACGGGGCTCTGGGCGCTCACCGGGCTCTGCGCGGACACGGGGCTCTGAACAGTCGGCGCGCTCTGCGGGGTCTGCGCCGAGACGGGGCTCGGGGAGCTGAAGACGGGCGTCGCGGTCGGTGAGGCGCTGGTGCCCGTCGATGGGGAGGCCGACGGGGTAGTGGATGCGGCTGGGCTGCTCGTCGCGGACGGCGTCGAGAGGGTGAGCTGCTCGCCGGGCACGTCGCGCACCTCGAGGGCGTTGGCGACGCCCGCCCCGCCGACGGTCAGGATGCCGAGACCGAGGGCGCTGGCCGAACCGACGATGATCCAGGTGTTCTTCTTCTTGTTCATGGCTGCTGCCTCCTGTTGACTGCCGAGGCGTGACTTCGCCCCGGTAGCCCCAAGTCTCGTGAGCGTTCATGAGACGCACAGTGGCCTGAAGATGAGAGCGGCCTCATCTTCGCGCGGGCGCCGCCGCGCAGGCGCGGACGCGTGAGGGGCGGGTGGATGCGTGCATCCACCCGCCCCTCACGTCAAGAGCTGGAGTCGATCAGGCGGTCTGGCCCCGGTGCTTGCCCTCCGCGACTTCCTCGACGAGCTTCGCGTTGAAGGCGGGGAGGTCGTCTGGCGTTCGGCTCGAGACGAGGCCCTGGTCGACGTGGACCTCTTCGTCGACCCACGTCGCGCCGGCGTTGATGAGGTCGGTCTTGAGGCTAGGGAAGCTCGTGAGCGTGCGCCCGTCGAGCACCTTCGCGTCGGTGAGGATCCACGCGCCGTGGCAGATCACTGCGACCGGCTTGTGCGCCTCGAAGAAGTCGCGCACGAAGCTGACCGACGCCTCGTCGAGGCGGAGCAGGTCCGCGTTGCCGACTCCGCCGGGCAGGACAAGCGCGTCGAAGTCAGTTGCTCTGGCGTCGCCCGAGGCGAGGTCGACGGCCTGCTCGTGCCCGTTCTTGCCCTTCACGCTGCCGGACTCGGGTGAGACGAGTGACGCATCGCCTCCGGCTTCGGTCACGGCGCCCCATGGGCTCGTGAGCTCGCTGTCCTCGAAGTCGTTCGTGAGGAGGAAGGCCACGCGCTTGGTGTCGAGAGTCGTCATTGCTGATCGTCCTTTCGTCGGGGGGAAAGAGTGTGCTGCTCGATCGAAGCCGGGATGTCGAGCCGCGACGAGCAGGCATCCACCGTCTCGCACGGACCTCCCTGAAACGTGGACGGCCCGTGTGCGCGACCTGGCTGTCAGCTGGACGAACCCAGGAGGAGCTTCCGCAGCGCCGCCTCCCCAGACCCGCGCCCCCTCGACGACCCGCCCCTCGTCGTAGGCCTCGATGACCCTTGGATCGATGTAGCTCGAACGCGCGACCGCCGGCGTGTTCCCGAGCAGTTCCGCGGTATCCCGCACCGCCTGCGCGACGAGTGACGTGCGCTCGCGCACCGTCGCCCCTACGCCCAGCTCGGCCAGTCGCCCCGCGGCGAAGACCGTGCCGTGCAGCGTGCGGAAGTCCTTCGCCGTGAACTCGCCCTTCGTTCGCATCCTGATGTCGTCGTTGACTTCCCGAGCCGAGAGGCGACGCCAGGCGCGGCCGTCCCTCCACGACAGGATGCGCCGCCCCGGCGACCCGCTCGCCTTGCGCTCGCCGAGGAACGTGACGAGTTCGAGGTCCTCGATGAGGGCGCTCCACGGCACCCCGCTCTTGCCCTTGAACTCGAGCAGCACCTGCTCATCCTGCAGCGAGATGTGCCGGTTCAGGAGCGTCGTCAGTCCGCGGTGCCCGAACTGCTTCGCGGACCGCTCACTCCCGACGCGCAGGAACGCCGTGTCGAGGAGCTTGAAGCTCGCCGCGAGCGATGCCTCACGTCCGTCATTCACCGTGCGAAGCGCGCGGGTCGCCGCGCGCCGCGCCGACGGCAGCACGCGCGAGAGCTCCAGGGCCCGGTCGAAGGTCACGATCTGGCGCTTCGCGGTCCAGTCGGGATGGTAGATGTACTGCGTGCGGCCAAGCGCATCCACGCCCACCGCCAGCACGTGGGCGTTCTCGTGCGGCGCGATGCGCACGTCTCGCCACGCCGGCGGGATGGCGAGCGATGCGAGTCGAGCGCGCACCACGGGGTCGACGATGCGCTCACCGCGCTCGTCCCGGTAGCTGAAACCGCTCCCGGCTGCCTGCCGCGTCCACGCGGATTGAGTCGGCGTCCACCTTCGCAGTCGAACCATCTGTCTTGGCTAGCACCTGCGCGCCCCGCGAGGCAAGAGCTGAACGGCCATCGGCTGGATGGCGTATTTCTAGGAGGTATCGCCTTCCCACAGATGTGGTGAGAACCCTCCACAGATCCCGTGGAAGTGGCTCCGCGCACATGTCGATGCGCGAGGATGCGACTATCCGTTCGAGACGGTCGCCAATGACGGCAGGAGCCTCATGCCATTCCCCGTTCCACCTCTCACCGCGACGATGCCCGCCGAGGGCCGAGTCGACCGCCTCTCCGAGCATACGTATCGCGTCGTCAAGGACGGCCGCATCCTGGGTTTCATCAACAAGATCGACGAACTCTGCGTCGTCTCGGCCGGATCCGACGCCGGGGCCGCCCTCGAGGTGCTGCAGACCCGCGACTTCGCGCGCGCGGTCAAGGAGCTCCAAGACCGAGCCTGACCCATGACCCCACGCCGCAGCTCCCCGGCCCGCTGGAAGACAGCGGGCCTTGGAGTCGTGGCCACCCTCACGGCGACCCTCGCGCTGACCGGATGCACCGCGGCCGGATCGGGAGCGAGTTCGGAATCAGCCACCGGCACGTTCGCGCCGGCTCCCCCCGCCTCGTCGGCACCCCCTGACCAGCCGGGCGGCGCCACGGAGGCCGCCGGCGACCTGATCTTCGCCGCCACCGCCGACGACCGGCATTCGTGGATCACGGCCGAGGCCCGCGTCTCGGGCGTCACTCGATCCGGCACCTGCGAGTACACCGCGAGCGCCGAGGGCGTCGACACGATCACGCGCACCGCCAAGGCCCTCGCCAGCAACTACGACACCGTCTGCGGCGACATCTCCTTCGAGCTCGGCACGCCGGGGACCTACACGATCACGGTGACCGTCACCGATGTCACGGACCAGCCGCTCACGGCCAGTACCGACGTCGAGTTCCTGGGCGCATCCGCCGACTGACCCCGGGCCGCGCGAGCCTACCGTCCGCGGCGCACGAGGTGGCTGGCCCTCGCGCCCGCCCCGCGCAGGAGCCGCTCGAGCTCGTCCGAGCGATGACCGAGACGCGGCGACTCGAGCGAGAGTGCGACCGCTCCGATCACCTCACCCGAGGCGCTGCGCACGCCGACGGCCGCGCACGTGTGACCTGGCACGAACTCCTCACGCTCCCAGGCCACGCCCCGCAGCCGCACCCGTTCGAGGTGTCGCTCGAGCTCGTCGCGCGACGTGATCGTCGCATCCGTGAACGAGGGCATGCCGTTCGCGTCGAGGAATGAGTCACGCTCCTCCACGCTCATGCCGGCGAGGATGATCTTGCCGAACGCCGTCGCGTGTGTCGCCTCGTGGAAGCCGAACTCGAGGGGGCGGATGCGCTGTGCACGCGCCGAGTCGGCGACGTGCGCCACGACCACATCCGTGCCCCGGTAGACCGCGAAGTACGCCGCAACGTCGCCGGCCTCATGCAGCGCCTGCACGACCGCCCGCATGGGAGGCGAGACCCCGAGCTGCTGGTGCAGCGCCCGGCCGAGCTCGTGCACCTTGTAGCCCAGCTCGAACCGGCGCTCCTCGCGCAGGTGCACGAGGTAGTCCGCATCCACCAGCAGCTGGGCGAGCCGGTAGACGGTTGGCAGCGAGAACCCGAGCGTCTCCTTGATCTCAGTCGCGGTCGCGCCGCCGTTCTGGGCGACGAGCTCCAGCAGCGACAGCGCCTTGAGCGTGCTCGAGGAAGGCGCGGCCGACGCCGTGCCCGGGCCCGCGTCGCCCTCGAGGGGAGGCACGGCGGCGATCGAGGGGGCGGATCTGCTTTCGGGGGCATCCACGTCGACACTCACCGCAGCAGTATGCGCAGTGAAGACTGGACCCGCGGTGAGTGTCGCGTGGCTCATGACGTCTCCCTACAGCTCGCCGGCGCGCAGCTGCGTCGCCAGGTAGTCGGCCTGGCGCATGGCGAGCGCCACGATCGTGAGCGTCGGGTTGGCCGCGGCGCTCGTCGTGAACACGGATCCGTCGCCCACGAACAGGTTCGGCACGTCGTGGGATGCACCCCACCGGTCGACGACCCCGTCCTCGGGTCGCTCGCTCATGCGCGCCGTCCCGAGGTTGTGGGTCGACGGATACGGCGGGGTGCGGTGCACGTGCTCCGCACCGACCGCCTCGTAGAGCAGCGTGCCGCGGTCGTAGCCGTGCTCGCGCATGGCCACGTCGTTGGGGTGGTCGTCGTAGTGCACGTTCGGGACGGGCAGCCCGTTCGCATCCGTCACCGAGCGGTTCAGGGTGATGCGGTTCGACTCCTGCGGCAGATCCTCACCGACGATCCACATGCCGGCCGTGTTCTCGTAGGCGTCGAGCACCGAGGTGAACGATTTGCCCCACGCGCCGGGGTCGGCGAAGCTCGCCAGGAACGCGGGCCCGAGCGAGAGGGTCTCCATGAAGTAGCCGCCCACGAAGCCGCGGCTCGGGTTGTGGCCGGACTCATCCCGGATCACGCCGGCCATCGTCTCGCCGCGGTACATGCGCACCGGCTTGTCGAAGCGGGCGTACAGCGAACCGGTCGTGTGGCGCATGTAGTTGCGCCCGACCTGGCCGGACGAGTTCGCGAGGCCATCGGGGAACAGCGAGCTCGCACTCAGCAGCAGGAGGCGTGGCGTCTCGATCGAGTTGCCCGCCACGACGACGACCCTGGCCCGCTGGCGCTGCAAGTTGCCGTCCCGGTCGAGGTACAGCACCCCATCCGCTCGCCCGTCGACGTCATGCGTGATCTGCACGGCGTGGCTCTCCGTGCGGAGGTCGAGGAGCCCCGTCGCGAGGGCACGCGGGATCTCGCGCACCATCGTGCTCCACTTCGACTTGTTCTTGTCTCCCTGGAAGTTGAAGCCGTCCTGAATGGATGCGGGCCGCCCGTCGTACGGCTCCGCGTTCGTCCCATACGGCCCCGTCGAATAGTGCGTGTACCCGGCCCGCTTCGCACCCTCGGCGAGCACCTTGTAGTTGTTGTTGGCCGGCAGCGGCGCCCGACCGCCCGTGTGCGTCGAGCCGATCGCGTCCTCGGCCTTCACATACCAGGGCGCGAGCTCGTCAAGCGTGATCGGCCAGTCGAGGAGGTTCGCCCCGTCGACGCGACCGTACGTGCTGCGCGCCTTGAACTCGTGCTCGTAGAAGCGAGGCGTCGCGCCGGACCAGTGCGTCGTCGTGCCACCGACCGCCTTCACGATCCACGCGGGAAGGTTCGGGAAGTCCTTCGCGATGCGCCACGACCCGCTCGTGGTGCGCGCATCCAGCCACGCCATCTGGTTGAAGGCCTGCCACTCGTTGTTCTCGTAGTCCTCGTTCTGCAGGTACGGGCCAGCCTCGAGGACAACCACCGGGATGCCCTTCGCGGTCAGCTCGTGCGCGATCGTGCCGCCTCCCGCCCCGGAGCCGACGACGACGACGACCTCGTCGTCCTGCGAGATGGGCTTCCCGAACCGCGTGGGGCGTGCGCCCGTGTCCTCGGTCATCGCTCGACTCCTTCGTGGCTCGCGGCGAGATCGCCTGGCTGGTTGGTGGAGATGGGGTTGCCGTCGCCGGCCGCCTCGGCTGCGGATGCCGCCGGGATGCGCACGGCACCCGTCTGCGGACGCTTCAGTCCGGGCAGCGGCGAGAACGGCACATCCGCCGGCTCCTCGATGAGTGGCTCGGGCACCCAGTCGAGGTCGTTGAAGCCCCGGTTCACGTACCCGCCGAGCTCGAACGAGGAGCCCTCGTAGCCGACCGCCTTCCACACCTCCGGGTCGTCGTAGAGGTTCAGCACCGTCGTGCGGCGGATGAAGCCGAAGAAGTCGGTGTGCTCGATGCTGCGCAGCACGGCCGTCGCCTGGTCCTCGTCGAGGGCGGTGAAGTCGCCCGCCGACAGGGAGTCGAGCGTGAGGAGCCCCTGCGTGAGCGTCACCCGAAGCCACGTCGACGACTTCGACTCCTCGAGGATGATCTGCGCGGTCCGCTCGTACGGGGAATCGGGGAAGGACGGGTGCGGGAATGCCACCCGGATGACGCGCACGAGCAGATCTCGAGCGTGCTCGGTGAGCTCTGTCTCGTTGAGCTGGGGGTACTTGGCCGGATATGCCATGGGTGTCGCTCTCCTCTCCATTGAGGTCTTGGTATGCAGTGGTCCCGATAGGCCCGTCGAGGCCGGACTCGAACCGTCCGGTGCCGGTGGGGGCCAGCATCCGCCTCGCGTCATCGGCGACGCGGCGGTGGATGCGGTGCTCATACGGTGCCCCGCACGATCCTCTCCTCACCACTCGCATTCTCGACATGCAAGAAACGGCGTTGCCTGGGTGGTCGCAGCGACGAGAGTCTGTGACGTGTCGGGGCGGATGAGAACGGCCCCGCGCATCCCGCAGGCAGCACCCTTCGGGCCTGCAGCAACTGAGAACAGGAGACAACGATGTCCAAGGTCCTTATCCTCGCCGGTGACTTTTCCGAGACCCTCGAGGTGTTCTACCCGTACGAGCGGCTCCGCGAGGAGGGCTACGAGCCCGTCATCGCGGCCCCGACCAAGAAGCGCCTGCAGTTCGTGGTGCACGACTTCGAGGGCTACGACACGTTCACGGAGAAGCTCGGGCACGGCTGGAACGCCGACATCGCCCTCGCCGACGTGAACCCCTCCGACTACGTCGCCCTCGTCGTTCCCGGTGGGCGCGCCCCCGAGTACCTGCGCAACAACGAGGACGTGAAGCGCATCGTGAGGCACTTCTTCGGCGAGGACTCCCCCGTCGCCGTCACCTGCCACGGGCCGATCATCCTCGCGAAGGCGGGCGTGCTCGAGGGTCGTACCACGTCGGGCTTCCCCGAGATCGCGGCCGACATCGAGGCCGGCGGCGGCACCTACGAGAGCTCGGAGGCCCTCGTCGACGGCAACCTCGTGAGCGCCCGCGCCTGGAACGACAACGGCCCCTGGTTCGGCAAGTTCATCGCGCTCCTTCGCGAGAAGGCCCCCCTCTCCGCGTAGCGCCCGCAGGCGCGCCTGCCCCGCCCGCTCCCCGTCCCCGTCCCCGTCCCCGGCGTAGACCTGGGGCTTGTGCATCCGCCATACTCGCCCGGCGTGCGCAAGCCCCAGGTCTCACCCGCGCTTCCCACCGCGCCAACGCACACCTCGGGCCAACGCATCCACACCACCCCCGCAGCATGCGCAACCCCCACGTCTCGCCACGCGTGACGCCGCCAGCGCCGGGGTTGACTGCGTTGTCACAGGAGTGCAGCCCGTGGTCTCTCCACAGGCAGTAGTTCCCCAAGACCGTGGATGCTGGCCCGCGTCTAGCTTCGGCCTATGACTTCGGGCCAGAGACCCCCGCGATTTCGGACAGAGCTCCCGGCTGAGCTCCGGGGCCAGAGCTTCACGGTCGCGGATGCGCAAGCGCTCGGGGTGGGCAGGGGCCGACTGCAGAACCGCGGCCTTGAGCGCCCCTTTCGCGGAGTGCGCGTCGACGCCCTCGCGCTCGAGCCGACGATTGAGCGTGAGGCCAAGGCCGCTGCCATCCGCCGCAGGTTGCGAGCCCGCGACCTGCAGTACGCACTGCTCTTGAAAGAGTCGCAGGCATACGGGGCGATCTCGGCGGCTCGCGTGCTCGGTCTCCCGCTGCCGTGGCCGCTGCTCAACGACACACGCGTGCATCTCATCGTGCCGGAAGGCAGGAACCTCCCGCGGCGACCCGGCGTGGTCACACGAATCGTGCCGCTGCGACTCTGGCGCACGTTTGCGTTCGAGGGAGTCCTCCTGCCGCACCCGACCCTACTGTACTGCCTGATGAGCCGTGATCTGCTGCGGTCGAATGCCTCCGCCGCGCGGTCGGACCTGCTCAGTCTCGGCGACGCGCTCGTGACGGTCGCACGGAACTACCCGAACCGTGTCTGGAACGGCAACCTCACGACTCGCGCGGCCCTCGCCAGCGCAGTCGCCGAGTGGTCACCCGGTTACGGCTCCTCACTGCTCCGCGAGATGACCCCGCAGATTCGCGAACAGGTGGAGTCGCCGTATGAGAGCCTCATGCGCTTCGCGCTCCACGATTCCGGGTACCCGGAGCTCGCGGTGCAGCACTCACTGCAACTTGGCGGCGTGGAGCTGGCTCGGCCCGACTGCGCCGACTTCAAAGCCAAGATCGCCTACGACTTCGAGGGCCTCGGTCACTTGGTGAGCCCAAGCCAGTGGCGACGGGACGTGAAGCGAGCGCGGCTTGTCACCAACCTGGGCTGGCACGGTGAACGCCTCACGCACTCGGACCTCTGGCCGGACCCCAGTGAGTTCATCAGGCACGCGCACGGTCTCCGTGAGCGGCGATTGCGTCTCCTCGGCGAGATGTGACTCCCTGCGTGCGGTGAAATCTGACGCAATGCGCGCGCGCATCCCAAGGTCTCCGCGGGCGACGCCACAAACCTTGGCCCGGTGCACCCACACCGCAGAAAGCGAATGCGCAAGACCTAGGTCTGCCGAAGGGCTGCTTCAACAGTGCTGCCCGGGACCGGCCCCTGGCCCGGGCGGGCGGGCGGTACACAACGCGCGGATCCGCCACCCCTCAGCCAATCCTGCGCGGAGACCTGGGGCTCCCGCATCCACCCTTCGCGCAGGCCGTGCGCAACCCCAAGGTCTCCGCCGGCGACGCCACAGACCTTGGGCAAGCGCATCCACGCTTCGGAGACAGGATGCGCAAGGCCCAGGTCTGCGGCGGGGCTTCGCGGGGGGGCGCGGCGGGGCGCGGCCGGCCGCCGCGCCGCGCGGCGGGGGCTAGCTGAACTGGATGCCGCCGTCGACGAGGATCGTCTGGCCGGTGACGTAGTCGGAGTCCTCGGACGACAGGTAGGAGACGAGCTGAGCGACGTCGTTCGGCACGGAGACGCGGCCGAGGAGGATGGACTTCGCGTTCTCCGCGAGCGCCTCACCCTTCGCGAGGCCCTGCTTCGCGCCGAGCTTCTCGTCGATGAGGTCCCACATGGCGGTGCCCACGATGCCGGGACCGTACGCGTTGACCGTGATCTTGTGCTCCGCCCACTCCATCGCGGCTGCCTGCGTGAGGCCGCGCACGGCCCACTTCGACGCCGAGTACGGGCCGAGGAGCGCGAACGGGCGGAACGCGACGATCGACGCGGCACCGATGATCTTGCCGCCGCCGCCCTGCTTGATGAACTGCCTGGCCGCCGAGCGGTACTGGTAGAAGACGCCGGTGACGTTCACGTCGAGCACGCGCTGGAAGTCGGCGCTCGAGTAGTCGAGCAGCGACTCGACCTGCGCGATGCCGGCGTTGGCGATGAACACATCCAGCTTCCCGGCCTTCTCGGCCGTGAACTCGACGAGGGCGTCGACGGATGCCTCATCCGTGACGTCGACGACAGCTCCTGTCGCCCGTCCCCCCGCGTGCTCGATGGCGGTGACCGTCTCCTCGACGCCGGCCTGGGCGCCCTCCAGGTCGGCGACGATGACGTGCAGTCCGTCCCGGCCGAGACGCTCTGCGATTCCCTTGCCGATGCCCCGTGCTGCTCCCGTGACGATGGCGACGCGCTGTTCGGTGCTCATGAATCCTCCTTGACTCGAGCGGCGCCTGCGCTCCGGTGCGCGGCGCTCGCTGCGAGGCTATGGAGGACGCACCGTCCGACGAAAGCGTCCCTCTCGCTGAGCGAGAACGCGCATCCGCACCCGCATCCACGCCCGCCACCCTTCATCCGTCACCCCGCACGCAGACACACGGAAAGCGCCGGTTCGTCGAGCAACGGACCGGCACTTTCCGTGTGGATGCTGGGGCCCAGAAGGTCGCTCGGAGGGACCAGCCGGAGGGACCGGCCGGAGGGATGAGAGTGGGAGTCCTCAGTCGTCCGCGTTCGCGGCTGCCGTCGCGACGATGCGGGAGGCCATCGTCGCGAAGATGAAGCCGTGGAAGGGGAAGACGGCAGCCCAGTAGAGGCGGCCGAGCAGCCCCTGCGGGAAGTAGACGGCGCGCTGCTCGTAGCGCGAGCGGATGCGTTCCCCGCCCTTCTCGCCGTCGCCCTGCGCGTCCGTCTCGCCCTCGCCGTCGCCGACGGGCACGGCCCGCATCTCGAGCCAGGCGAGCCCGGGGACGCGCATCTCGGCGCGAAGGCGGAGCAGCGACCCGTGCTCACCGCCACGTTCGATCGTCTCGACGCGCCAGAAGTCGAGGGCGTCACCTTCGGCGAGACGGTCCGGGTTCGTGCGTCCGCGCCGCAGACCGACACCGCCGACGAGCTTGTCCATGACGCCTCTGGCTCCCCAGAGCAGCTTCGACGAGTACCAGCCGTTGTCGCCGCCGATGCCCTCGATGACGCGGAACAGCTGCTCGGGCGGCACCGTGCTCTCCTTCGACTGCTCGTCGGTGAACACCGTCTGCCCTGCCCAGTCGGGGTCGGCGGGCAGCGGGTCGCTCGGCGAGTTGTGCACGTTCGCGTCTCGCCAGCTGGTCTCGGTCGCGCGCAGCTTCTCGCGGCCGAGCGCCAGCTCGACGGCTCGCAGGTACGTCGTGAGGCCTTCCTCGGGCGGCGGGATGAGCGCGTCCACGTCTCGGTTCTTGACGACGCACTCGTTCTGGAGCGACTCGACGAGCGGGCGGGCGATCGATTTCGGGATGGGGGTGACGAGGTTCACCCACCTCGATGCGAGGCCGGGTGTGAAGACGGGGAGGGAGGCGATGGCGCGCTGCGGAAGGCCAGCTTTCACCGCGTACCCGTTCATCATCTGCCCGTACCTGAGCACGTCTGGCCCGCCGATGTCGAGCGGACGGTTCACATCCGCTTCCACTCGGGCGGCACCCAGGAGGTAGTGGAGCACGTCACGCACGGCGATGGGCTGGATGTGGTTGCGCACCCACTGCGGGGCCGGCATGTAGGGAAGCACGTCGGTGAGGTGGCGGACCATCTCGAACGACGCCGATCCTGAACCGATGACGATGCCGGCCTGCAGCACGATCGTCGGCACGGGCGAGTTGAGGAAGACCTCGCCGACCTCCTTGCGGGAGCGCAGGTGCTTCGAGAGCTTCGCGTCGTCGGGATGCAGGCCGCCGAGGTACACGATGCGGGAGACGTTCGCTTGCGCGGCCTGCTCGGCGACGTTCTCGGCGAGCTTCAGGTCGGTGCGCTCGAAGTCGGAGCCCGAGCCCATGGCGTGCACGAGGTAGTAGACGACGTCGATGTCCTGCATCGCTTCGCCAACGGCCTTCGGGTCGTCGGCGTCACCCACGACGACGTCGACCTGGTCGCCCCAGTCGTAGGCGGCGACGCGGCCCGCGTTGCGGGCGAGCACGCGCACGCGGTAGCCGGCGGTGAGGAGGCGCGGCACGAGGCGCCCCCCGAGGTAGCCGGTGGAACCGAAGACGAGAACGCGGGGAGCGGACCCGTCGGGGCGCGGCTTGGCCTTGAGCGCGGGCTCGGTGCCGGTCGGTGCGGGGGTCGCGGGAGTGGTGTTGTTGGCCGGGGCGTCGCCGGTCGTGAAGTCGTTGCCTGCGGGGCCGGATGGGGGCGTGCCTGGGGATGCCATGCTCGCGAGGC
The DNA here is from genome assembly GCF_050315415.1 of Pseudoclavibacter sp. Marseille-Q434. Lineage (NCBI taxonomy): Bacteria > Bacillati > Actinomycetota > Actinomycetes > Micrococcales > Microbacteriaceae > Pseudoclavibacter > Pseudoclavibacter sp. Marseille-Q434. Next base: position 334,351 of record NZ_JBNPQH010000002.1, read on the forward strand.
TATGACTTCAGACTGACCGAAAGATGATGGGTTGACATCGCGAAGTTCGGGCCGTCCGGGACAGGGAAGACCCCCGAGCGGCCGAGCCGCTCGAGGGTCTTTCCGGCTGTCCTCTGCTCGGCGTCTAGCTCTGCACGACCGCGACCGGGTCGGTGGTGGGGAGGCCCGTCTCCGAGCCGCCCTTCGACTCGACGGTGACACCGACGGCCATGCCGGGCGCGAATGTGCCGTCGAGCACGCGCACTGCAGGGGATCCGTCGGCCATCGTCAGGATGCCGGCAGGTGCCGGCCCCTCGCCGTCGATGTACCAGAGCTCGTAGTCGTTCTCAGCTGGCAGCTGGGCCATGCCGTGGGCGACGACCGCCGACTGGCCGAGTTCCTCGGACCAGTAGACGGTGACGGTCCCGCCGCCGGCGACCTCGGTGCGGGCGCTGTCGACGTCGGGGGCGGCGAGGATCAGCGCGACGTCACCGTCGGCGGTCGGCGGCTCCTGCCCATCCTGCCCGAACCCGCCGAAGGCGAAGCCTCCGCCGAGGAACAGGCCGACGGCCAGCACGACGGCCGCGGTTGCCGCGAACATCGCCTGTGCGCTGCTGCGGAACCAACGGCCACGGGCACGCGTCTCGACGGGACCGAAGTCGTCCTCGCCGTGGCCGGTGCTGGATGCGCCCCCGCCAGCCGAGGCGACGCGACGATCGTCGTGGAGATCACGATCGTCGTCCTCGTCGGTCTGCGGCTCCGGGACGAGGGATAGCTTGCGCCGTCCCTCGCCGTCGGTGTCTTCGTTCGCCACGTCGGCGCGCGAAGGCACTCCGGTCGCGTCCGAGGCATCGGCGGAGGACGTCGCATCCCGCTCGTCGCCGATCGGGTTCTGCTGCGGGAAGCTGTCGAGCTTCGCGAACAGCGAGTCCTTCATGGAGAGGGGCGGTCGGATGGGGTCCGTGGCCAGCGCGAGCTGGGCTGCGGCTTCCTGGTAGCTCTCGAACTCCTCGGAGAGCTCGCCGTCTTCCAGGAGCTTGTTGAGCAGCGCCCGGTCGGCGGCATCGTCGAAGTCGTTGGCGGAGAGCGCCTCTGCAGCAAGCAGCTGCTCGAGCTCTTCGCGTTCGCGATCCTGTTCGTTGCTCATGACTCCACCCCCAACTCTCGTCGCAGCCGATTCATTCCGTCTCTGATTCTCGTCTTCACCGTGCCGAGCGGCACCTCGAGCCGTTCCGCGATCTCACTCTGCGTGAGACCCCCGTAGTAGGCAAGGGTGACGGCTTCACGTTGTTGATCGCTGAGCTTCGCGAGCGCCTGCTGTGCGCGCTTGTGCTCGATGCTGATCTCCGCGGATTCGGCGACGTCGTCGCGTTCCCCTTCGAAGTCCCGCACCCCGATCTTCAGGTCACGGTCCTTCGACGCCTGGGATGCACGCACCCGGTCGATGGCTCTGCGGTGCGCGACAGTCAGCATCCAGGTGGTCGCCTTGCCCTTGCTCGGCGAGTACGACGCGGCGGTCTGCCAGATCTCCAGCAGCACTTCCTGTGCGACCTCTTCGGATTGCGCCTGGTCGACAAGCACTCGCCGGATCAGCCCCAGAACTCGCGGGGCCATGAGGTCGTAGAGGGTGGAGAAGGCTTCCTTGCTTCCTGTGGCGGTACGCACGAGAAGTTCCTCTATCTCTCCGATGGCTTCGCTCACCAGCTCAGCTTGCCATCTCTCGAAGCTTTCGCGAATTCGGTTGACTTCAACCTGTGAATCAGCGGGAGCTCTGGTGGGGGCTGGGTCGTTCGGCCTGGCCTCAACCGAAGGTGAATGAGTAAGCATCCACGCCACCCCCCAGCGTCACGGTCAGCTCTCCCTGCTTGCTCTGGTCCCCTTCGAAGAGGAGGTACGAGCCTGGGTTGCCTTCGACCTGGATCTCGCGGGGGCCCGTGCCGTCGTCGACGGTCACCGTGCCCGATCCGCCGAGCACCATCCGGATGGTCGAGGCCGTGTACGAGAGCTTGATCTTGCCCTCGTCGTCGCTTCTGATGCCCTGCGAGTCGAGGTTGAAGTCGCCTTCGAGGGAGAACGTGTCCTGCTGCTGCTCGGCGGGGAACGTGAAGCTGCGGTCGCCCTGGCCGTAATCGCCCTCACCTGCGTAGTTGACGACCTTCGTCGGCATCAGGTAGGTCTCGGGGGTCGTGCTTCCGAGCTCGGGCGTCGTGTCCGAGGTGTCGGTCTCACCCGGCAGCTGCACGTCGGGGTTGGCTTCCTTGAGGAGGTCGCGGATCTGCGCCTCGGTCTCCGCGTATCCGCCCTCACCGAAGTGGATGGCGCGGACGGTGCCGCTCGCGTCGATCAGGTAGTGGGCTGGCCAGTAGCGGTTGCGGTAGTTCGTCCACGTGCCGAGGTTGTTGTCGAGTGCGACGGGGTACTCGATGCCGAACTCGTCGATCGCGTTTGAGACGTTGGATGCTTCCTTCTCGAAGGCGTACTCGGGCGAGTGGATGCCGATGACCTGCAGGCCGGCGTCCTTGTAGGCCTGGTCCCAGGCGGTGACGTGAGGGATCGAGCGGATGCAGTTGATGCAGGAGTAGGCCCAGAAGTCGATGAGCACGACCTTGCCCTCAGCTGCCTGCGCTGCGAGCTGCACCTCTTCGCCGTCGGGAGTGTTCATCCACTCCTGGATGTCGAGGATCTCGGGCGCGGGACCGCAGTCGCCGAGCTCAGGATCGCCGGGCGTGCAGTTGGTGAGCTGCTCGTTCTGGTCGTTGACGAGGCCGCCGAACGCGAGGGCCTCTTCGACCTGCTCGTTCGAGTTGAACTGCTCCTGCAGGCCCGCCGTGTAGTCGGGGACGAGGCGCTGGAGCAGCTGTGGGAGGTTGAAGACGAGGCCGATCGCGAGGGCGATCATGACGACGCCGGCCGTGATGCGGATGCCGCGCTGGTGCTTGCGGAACGACTTGACGCGCTCGCCCACCCGGCGCCCGGCGAGGGCGAAGATGAGGAGCGGGATCGCCGCACCGATGCCGAAGGTCACCGTGAGGATGACCGTCTCGATGCCGATCTGGCCGGTCGAGCCTGCAACCGTGATGGCGGCGAGCACGGGGCCGGCGCACGGCACGTAGACGGCGCCGAGGGCGATGCCGAGGAGGAAGCCGCCGCGGTCGGTGTTGACCTGCTTCTGCGGGATCCACGAGAACGGCTTCTCGAGGAGGTGCTCGAACTTCGGCACGATGAGGCCGACTCCGATGAGCACCAGCACGATGATGCCCGCCCAGCGGAGCACATCCTGGGGGAGGCCCAGGAGGCTGAGGAGCAGCGAGCCGAGCAGCGTGAAGACGCTGAAGCTTGTAACGAGGCCCAGGATGACGAGGTACGGACGGGCGGATGCGCGCCGCTTCGTCTTCTGCTCGCTCTTGACTCTCGTCTTGAGCGTGCCCTCGTCGGGCCCATCGGCCCCGGGATCCTGGGCCTCGGCTTGCATCTCCTCGTCGCTGCGCGCACCCTGCACGCCGCCCGAGAAGAAGATGACGGGCAGCACCGGGAGGATGCACGGCGATATTCCCGTGATGAGGCCTCCGAGGAAGCCGATGAGTCCTAGCGAGATCATGTTGCGCTCCCTGCAGCGTGGCTGTCAGGCGGTCAGTTATGCCTGTGAACGGAGTTCGGAGCGGTGTCCGTTTCGGTTTGGTCTCACCACCTCTTCTGTTGCTGGAGGAGGTCACATCCCGGGCCTCGGAGGGGCACCCATATGTAAGGACTCGAAACCCGCGATTGCGACGCCGCAGAATTTATTCCGAACTTTTCCAATCCGTCCCGGGAGGGCCTCCGAATGTCTCAGTGAACCGCAACGGATGCGGCTCCGGCCCACCGGCCGAGAAATGAGGAGTGAAGTTATGCGCACTATCACCAGGAAGGGCTCACTCGCCCTCCTCTCGCTGGCGGCCATCTCGACCTTCGGCCTGGCAGCCTGCTCGAACTCGGCCCCCACGGCTGAGCCTGACGCCTCGATGGAAGCGTCCCCCATGGAGACGACCATGGAGTCGCCCATGGAGACCTCCATGGAGACGATGGACCCAGCCGCCAACCTCGTTGGCCCCGGCTGCGCGGACTACGCGGCACAGGTGCCGGACGGCGCTGGCTCGGTTCAGGGCATGTCCCAGGACCCGGTTGCGGTCGCGGCCTCCAACAACCCGCTGCTCACGCAGCTCACCGCAGCGGTCTCCGGACAGCTCAACCCTGATGTCGACCTCGTCTCGACGCTGAACGGTGGCGAGTTCACGGTGTTCGCACCGGTGGATGAGGCCTTCGGCAAGATCGATGCCGGCACGATCGAGACGCTCAAGACCGACGCGGACCTGCTCTCGGGCATCCTGACCTACCACGTCGTCGAGGGACAGATCCTGCCTGACGAGATCGCTGGCGAGCACACGACCGTCCAGGGCGAGACCGTCACCGTTGAGGGCTCGGGCGACGACCTGACCGTCGGTGCCGGTGGCGCCAAGGTCATCTGCGGTGGAGTCCAGACGGCCAACGCGACTGTCTACCTGATCGACTCGGTGCTCATGCCGCCGTCGAAGATGTAAGGCAGTACCCACTAACACAAATAACAGATAAGGCCCCGGATCTTGCATCCGGGGCCTTTCTCTGATTCTTTTCGCGCATTTGGCGGATATGACCGCGACTATCACAGGAAGAGCACGGCTTTCCGAGTGTTTGCGCACAGGATTTCCATATACCGATATCCGGGGTCCACAATGGACTGTCCGGTGAAGAGCCTGGCTGCACCGCTGAGCGCCACAAGCGCCACAAGGGGCGGCCAGCGTCCGACACCGGCGACTACAGTCAACATCGAACTTTGGAGCTCTCATGGGATTCCTCGCATTCCTCCTTCTCGGACTCATCGCCGGGGCCATCGCGAAGCTCATCCTGCCCGGCAAGCAGGGCGGCGGATGGATCGCAACCCTCATCCTCGGCGTCATCGGCGCACTGCTGGGTGGATGGATCGGCACGGCGCTCTTCGGCGCTGACGTCGACTCGTTCTTCTCGCTGAGCAGCTGGCTCCTCGCCATCGGCGGGTCGCTCATCGTGCTCGTCATCTGGGGCTTCATCACAAGCCGCGGCAGCAAGAACAAGGCGTAACCCGTACGACCTCAACAGCGGACCTCGGCTTCGGCCGGGGTCCGCTGTTGTTTGCGCTCGCGCTCTCGTGGCTAGCTGTGGTTCGCTCGATGCATGACCCCGAGCGCGACCATCCCCCACCCCGACCGTGCAGCGGCCCGCTGGCGCGCACTCGAACGCTGGGAGCAGTTGACGGCGCTGCCGATGTTCTTTGTGGCTGTCGCCTTCTTCGCGGCCTCGTCCATCCTGCTCATCGACGTGCAGCTGCCGACGGATGCGCAGGGCCAGCTCACGACGGTCGTGTCGGTCAGCTGGATGCTCTTCATCGCCGAGTTCGTCGTGCGTCTCCTGGTCAGCCCCGCCAAGCTCACCTTCGTCAGATCCCGATGGTTCGACCTGCTGTCGCTATTCGTCGTGATCCTGCGACCGTTCCTCATCGTCACGTACCTCTGGCGGCTGCCGTTCTTCCGAGGCGGCGGCGCGAGGGCCAAGCGCACCCGCAACGTCCTCGCCGTCTCGATCGCGTCGCTCCTGTACGTATACACGGCCTCGCTCGGCGTGTACCTCGTCGAACACAACACCTCAGGCGCGAACATCCTGAGCATGGGCGACGCCCTCTGGTGGGGGTTCACCACCATAACGACGGTCGGCTACGGCGACTTCACACCCGTCACGATCGCGGGGCGCGCGCTCGCCGTCTCCCTCATGGTCTCCGGCGTGCTCATCGTAGGCTTCGTGAGCGCGACGATCATGTCGGCCATCCGCGAAGACGCGCACACGATCGCAGCGAAGCTGACAGCGAAGGTGCCGGGCGAAGCCGAGGCGACGGCCCAGGGCCAGGGCCAGGGCCAGGGCCAGGGCCAGGGCCAGGGCCAGGCCGCTCGCTGACGCCTTGAGCCTAGCCCGACCGGGCCGACGCCAAAGACCGGCCAACACATAAGACCCGCCGACGCGAAAGACCCGGCCGCCAGAAGGCAACCGGGTCTTTGTTTGTAGCTGGAGAGAGATTCGAACTCTCGACCTCACGATTATGAGTCGTGCGCTCTCACCAACTGAGCTACCCAGCCAAGGGTTTCTGCAACAGACACCTGCTCCAGAATGGAGCCCCGAGTCGGGTTTGAACCGACGACCCCTTCCTTACCATGGAAGTGCTCTACCACTGAGCTATCGGGGCGAGATGCCAATCGAGCTTGTGGCTCGGAATGGCACCAGATGAGGATAGCACCTCACGGAACCCCGTGAGAACACGACCCTCGTCGTGGACCGCGTGTTACGCGCCAGCGCTTTCGCCTGGCATCGTGACGACCGTGGAAACCACGTTGAACTGCGTGAGGAAGGCGATCGGGTCGATCTTGTTGCCGTCCGCCGTGTGCACCTCGAGGTGCAGGTGGGGGCCAGTGGATGCGCCCGTGTTGCCGACCTTGCCGAGCTCGTCGCCGACCTTGACGACGTCGCCGACCTTGACCGCGATGGAGCCGGTCAGCATGTGGCCGTAGACGCTCTCGTAGCTCTGCCCGTTGATGACGTGCTCGACGATGACGTGCACGCCGAGGCCGCCGTTGTCGGTCGGGGTGACGCTCTTGACGGTGCCGCCGGCGATCGAGCCGATCGGCGTGCCCTGAGCGGGTGCGAAGTCGATGCCCATGTGGTTCGTGCTGCCGATGCCACCGGGCGAGACGCGAGGACCGAAGTCGTCGGTGATCGCGACGCCGACCGGGAACGGCCACTGCACGGTCGAGGACAGGTCGTTCTTGTAGGTGCCACGGTCGACGAGGCTCATGAGGTTGGCGGCTGTAGCCGACCCCATCGTGGTGACGGCGTACGCGTCTTCGCGCTCGACCGTCGTGCCTTCGCCACCGGAGACCGTGAGGGTCTGGCCGGGAACCGAGGAGACGGCGTCGGCGAGCGCTGCTGCGCTGTCGCCTGCGACCTGGTCTTCCTGAGTGGAGGTCGCGTTGGCGGGCATCGTCGAGACGACGGCGATGGTCGCCGCGAAGCCGAGTGCCGTGACGCCTGCCGCGCCGCGGAGGAGGGCGCCGCGCTTCTTGTGCGACGACTCTGAGTTCTTGACGCGGACGAGGCCGCGGCGGCCGGTCTTGCTGTCGACCTCGGGGCGAAGAGCCTCTTCGTTGCGTGCGAAGCTCAGCGGCACTTCGAGGACCGCGACCGAAGCGCGCTCGATGCGAGCGGTCGACTCGGTCTCGTCGGAGCGGATCTGCGCGACTTCGGCGATGCTCGGCGTGACGATGGACGCGGGGGCCGGTGCAGGTGCGGAGACGACGGGCGCCGCCTCGGCGATCGACACGACCTGCGGCGCAAGGGCCGCGGTGATGACGGGGGCCGTCTGCACTGGAGTCGAGGTGCGCTCCGCCTCGCGGCGGGCACGGCGGGAGGTGAATGCCTCCGGCGTTGCCTCTGGCGCGCTAGCCGCGAGCGATGCGAGACGCTCTGCTTCGCGGAGTTCTCGACGGGTCATGGGCGCCGGCTGAGCCTGCTCCTGGCCCGATGTGAGAAGGGAAGTCAACGATTCATATCCTTACCGCGGTTTATAACGAACTGGTAAATAGTAACGCGCAGGTCACGGAAACTTCAAGGTCTCCGGAGAATCGAGGCTCTGTGTGGCCCGTCGCGAGGGTCGGCCCATCGGCCGCGTGGCCAGCAATCACGCGGGAAGGCGCGGGAGCCAACGACGTTCCAAGTCGGGCGTAATTCTTGCTGTCCAGCGCACCCCGGGCGTGCCACCATCACGGATTCAGAGGCCAACCCCAGGAAGCACCGTGACCAGATCGGCCAGCTCGACCTCGAGACCCGGCTTGGCCGCGATGATCAGGCGGCGCCCTTCGCGCCCCATCGCCTCGCCCACGACGACCGCGCCGGCCTCGCGGGCGACCAGCGCCGCCCCCGCGTGATCCCACGGGTTCAGCCCCGACTCGTAGTACGCATCCAGCCGATTGATCGCGATGTTGCAGAGATCAAGGGATGCGGCGCCCACGCGGCGCAGGTCGCGCACGCGACCGGCAAGCGTCGTCCACTGCTCCGCCTGCTGCACACGACGCTCGGCCGAGTAGCTGAAGCCCGTGCCGACGAGAGCGAGCTCGAGAGGCGGGGCCGCGTCCACGTGCAGCCGCTCGCCGTTGCACCAGGACCCCTGCCCACGCATGGCGGTGAAGGACTCGCGACCTTCCGGGTTGACGACGGCTGAGGCGAGCGCGGTGAAGCTCGAGGGCTCAGAACCTGGATCGCCGAGAACGACCGCGACGCTCACCGCGTAGTTCGGGTAGCCGTAGAGGTAGTTGACGGTGCCATCGATGGGGTCGACCACCCAGGTCAGTCCCGTCTCGCTTGCCGTGGCGTCTGATTCCTCACCGAAGAAGCCATCGCCAGGGCGGAGCTCCTCGAGACGGCGGCGGATGTGGGCCTCTGATTCCCGGTCAGATGCGGTGACGATGTCCACCGACGACGACTTCGTGTCGGCGACCGCCACGCCTTCCTTCCGGCGCGCAGCCACGAGCTCGCCGGCCTCCGTCGCGAGCGTCACCGCGATGTCGAGGAGCTCCCGCAGCTGCTCGGGAGCGAACTGATCGGCGTCTGGTGCAGGTGAGGAAGCGTCGCGTTGGGTCACCGCTGGAGCGTAGCAAGCGCGCCCTTCACGGGTTGATTCTGTGTTTATGTTTGTTTCTCTTGTTTTACGTCTGCTTCGGGCGTACGCTCTCCACCAGAACCAACACCCGGATCGCACAGGAGCATCCATGTACGCAACGGAGCGGCACGCGCTCATCCTCGAACGCATCACCCAGCACGGGAAAGTCGCCGTGCGGGAACTCGCGGGCGACCTCGACGTCACACCAGAGACCATCCGCCGCGACCTCGACCAGCTCGAGCTCGAGAACCTCGTCAGACGAGTCCACGGCGGAGCCGTCAGCAACTCCCTCGGCAGCCTCGCCGAGACCGCCGTCGCCGAACGGCAGCCGCTCAACCACGACGCCAAGGTGAGCATCGGCGAAGCCGCCGAGCGCCTCATCCCCCGCGGCTTCACCGGGTCCATCCTCATCGACGCCGGGACGACCACCGCCGAGATCGCCGCGGCCCTCGTGCGACGACCCTCAGACGAGCTCGCGAAGCTGCAGGTCATCAGCAACTCCCTGCCCATCCTCGCGCTCCTCGCGGCGCACAGCGAGCTCACGACGATCGCCATCGGCGGGCGAGTGCGAGGCCTCACGAGCGCCGCCGTCGGCCCGAGCGCCCTCGCCCAGCTCGCCGCGCTCCGCCCCGACCTCGCCTTCGTCGGCACCAACGGCATCAGCGCCGAATTCGGGCTCAGCACCCCAGACCCCGACGAGGCGGCAGTGAAGTCGGCCATGTGCCGAGGCGCCCGCCGTGTGGTCGTCGCCGTCGACGCCTCCAAGTTCGACCAAGACGCCCTCACCCACATCGCGCCGCTCTCCAGCGTCGATGCCCTGGTCACCGACCAGCCCCCGCGTGCGGCACTCGCCGCCGCGCTCACCGAGAACGACGTGGAAGCAGTGCTCGCATGATCGTCACCGTCACCGCCAACCCAGCAATCGACAAGACCCTCGCCCTCCCCCACCCGCTCGCTCGAGGTGAAGTCCAGCGACTCACCGGCAGCGAGTCGCAGGCGGGCGGCAAGGGCATCAACGTCTCCCGCGCCCTCCGCGCCTCCAAGCTCGACAACCTCGCCATCTTCCCCGCATCCGCAGACGACGACTTCACGCACCTCGTCGAAGCCGAGGGGCTCCGGATGCTCCCCGTCCGCATCGAGGGCAAGGTGCGCACCAACTTCGCCGTCACCGAGACCGACGGCACCACCACCAAGCTCAACGAGCCCGGCCCGCACCTCAGCGCCGAAGAAGCAGCCGCCCTCGTCGCCGCCGTCGTCGCCGCATCCCACGGCGCCGACTGGCTTGTCCTCGCGGGCTCCCTGCCGCTCGGAGTCGACTCCTCCTTCTACGCAACGCTCATCGAGGCCGTTCGCGCCGAGCTCGGCGACGCATCACCGCGCGTCGCCGTCGACAGCTCAGACGCCCCGCTCGAAGCACTCCTCGCATCCGGAACCCGCGTGCAGCTCATCAAGCCGAACGCCTTCGAGCTCGCCGACCTGAGCGGCATCTCCGACGGAGACACCCTCGAAGCCGACCCGCAGCTCGCCGCCGACGCTGCGGGGAGAGCCCTCGAACGGGGAGCCGACGCCGTGCTCGCCACCCTCGGAGGAGCAGGCGCCATCTACCGAGACGCCACCACCAGCCTCTTCGCCACCCCGCCACCCACTCGCGTGCGCAGCACCGTCGGAGCAGGCGACTCGTCGCTCGCCGGCTACCTGCTCGCGAGCGTCACCGGGGCCACCCCCGAACGCGCCCTCGCCCAAGCCGTCGCCCACGGAAGCGCCGCAGCTTCCCTCCCCGGCAGCGGAGTCCCGTCCCCCGAGCAGACACAGCCGGACCTCGTCCGCATCGACCACCTCGCCACCACCGGCGAACACAGCAACAGCATCGCAACCAGCACCAAGGAGAACGCATCATGACCACCTACATCACGCCAGGGCTCGTCGCCCTCGACGTCGACCTGGGTGCGGACAAGACCGATGTCATCCGCAACCTCGCCGAACGCGTCGTCTCGCAGGGCCGCGCGACCGACGCCGCAGGGCTCGCCGCCGACGCCCTCGCCCGCGAAGAACAGGGAGCAACCGGCGTGCCCGGCGGCATCGCCATCCCGCACTGCCGCTCCGGCGCCGTCACCGAGGCCACGCTCGCCATGTCGCGCCTCAACCCGGGTGTCGACTTCGGCGCCCACGACGGGCCAAGCGACCTCGTCTTCTTCATCGCCGCCCCCGACGGCGCCCACGACGAGCACCTCCAGATGCTCTCCAAGCTCGCCCGCTCCCTCATGGTCCCCGAGTTCAACGACTCGCTCCGCGCCGCGACCACCCCGGAAGAGATCGTCGCGATCGTCGAGAAGGCGCTCGAGCCCGAGGAAGCGAAACCGGCAGCTGCTGCCGCACCCGCGGCTCCTGCCGCGAGCGGAGCATCCACCGGCCCCGTCATCGTCGCCGTCACGTCCTGCGCCACCGGCATCGCCCACACCTTCATGTCAGCGGATGCGCTCACCGCGAAGGCCAAGGAGATGGGCATCGAGTTCTACGTAGAGCCGCAGGGCTCCTCCAAGGTCACGCCCCTCGACCCCGCCATCATCAAGCGTGCAGACGCCGTCATCTTCGCCAACGACGTCGACGTGCGCGACCGCGGCCGCTTCGCCGGCAAGCCCGTCGTGCAGTCGCCCGTGAAGCGCGGCATCGACCACCCGGACGAGCTGCTGGGCGAGGCCGTCGCCGCAGCCAAGGACCCGAACGCCAAGCGCGTCCCGGCCGCCGACTCCAGCGAAGCCTCCGAGAACAACGCCAATGAGAGCGTCGGCGCCCGCATCAAGCGCTGGCTGCTCACCGGCGTCAGCTACATGATCCCGTTCGTCGCAGGTGGCGGCCTCCTCATCGCCCTCGGCTTCCTCCTCGGCGGCTACGACATCGTCAGCGACGGCCGCAACACCGACATCATCCTGCAGAACTCGCTCTTCAACCTGCCGCCAGACGAAGCAACCCGCTCGGGCCTCCTCGTCTACCTCGGCGCAGTCGCATCCGCCATCGGGCAAGCCTCCATGGGCTTCCTCGTGCCAGCCCTCGCCGGCTACATCGCCTACGCCATCGCCGACCGCCCAGGCATCGCGCCCGGCTTCGTCGCCGGTGCCGTCGCAGGCATCATGGGCGCCGGCTTCATCGGCGGCATCGTCGGTGGCCTCATCGCAGGTGGCGCGGCCTACTGGATCGGCTCGTGGAACGTGCCCCGCTGGATGCGCGGCCTCATGCCGGTCGTCATCATCCCGCTCGTCGGCTCCATCATCGCCTCCGGCCTCATGGTCATCCTCCTCGGCGGCCCCATCGCGGCCCTCACCAACGGCCTCAACACCTGGCTCACCGGCCTCACCGGCGCCAGCGCCGTGCTCCTCGGCATCATCCTCGGCACCATGATGTGCTTCGACCTCGGAGGCCCCGTCAACAAGGTCGCCTACGCGTTCGCAGTCGCCGGCCTCGGCGCCGGATCCTTCGACAACCAGGCACCCTGGATGATCATGGCCACCGTCATGGCAGCCGGCATGGTCCCGCCGCTCGCCATGGCACTCGCCACCACCATCGCACCGCGCCTCTTCTCCCCCGTGGAGAAGGAGAACGGCCGCGCGGCCTGGCTCCTCGGTGCAGCCTTCATCTCCGAAGGCGCCATCCCGTTCGCCGCAGCCGACCCGCTGCGTGTGATCCCCGCGAGCATCCTCGGTGGTGCCGCCACCGGCGCCATCACCATGGCCACGGGCGTCACCTCGCAGGCACCCCACGGCGGAATCTTCGTGTTCTTCGCCATCGGCAACCTGCTCTGGTTCGTGCTCGCGATCCTCATCGGAACCGTCATCTCCGGCCTCACCGTCATCGCCCTCAAGAAGTGGGTGCGCAAGGCCCCGGTCGACGCCGACGTGCCAGTCGCCGCCTCGCTGCAGGGCGAGCTCGCGCACTAGGTCGCTCGCGTCGCGGACGTCTCCCTCTGACTCGGGATGGGTTCCACGCTTCGAGATGGGTTGCACCCCATCCGGAAGCGCGGGACCCATCCCGAGACTCGTTGAGGTGCGGCCACGCCCTCACACTCGTCCATCCGAGTAGTCCGCATCGTTACTCCAGCGAAACTTCCCTGCGGGCATACTCACACTATGGACTTCATCAACGAACTCATACTCGCCGGCGGTGACTTGCTGTGGACGTGGGCAGTGCTGCCCATCCTGGCCCTGCTCGGTGTGTACTTCACCATCCGCTCCGGCGTGGTCCAGTTCCGCCTCATCCCGGAGATGTTCCGTACCCTCACGAACAAGACCCCCCTCAACGAGGCGGGCGAACCGCAGTCGGTCTCCGCGTTCCAGGCATTCACGATCTCCGCCGCATCGCGAGTCGGAGTCGGCAACATCGCCGGCGTCGGCACCGCGATCGCCATCGGCGGACCAGGCGCGGTGTTCTGGATGTGGGCGATGGCGTTCATCGGCGGCGCGTCGAGCTTCGTGGAGTCCACGCTCGGGCAGCTCTACAAGGTGCGCGACAAGGACAGCTTCCGCGGCGGGCCCGCCTACTACATGCAGTACGGGCTCAAGTCACGCTGGATGGGCATCCTCTTCGCCGTCATCCTCGTCATCTGCTTCCCCTTCGCCTTCAGCTCCCTCCAGGCGAACACCATCTCGGCGACCGTCTCCGCGAGCTTCGACGGCGACGTCAGCTGGATCCCGTGGGTCGTCGGCATCGTCCTCGCCATCCTGACGGCACTCGTCATCTTCGGCGGCGTGCACCGCATCGCCTCGATCACGCAGGCCGTCGTGCCCCTCATGGCCCTCATGTACCTGCTCATGGGTATCGTCATCGTCGGCATGAACATCGACCAGCTCCCGGTCGTGTTCGGTCAGATCTTCACCCAGGCGTTCGGCTTCAACGAGGTGCTCGGCGCCACCGTGGGCACCATCATCATGACCGGCGTCAAGCGAGGCATGTTCTCCAACGAGGCAGGCCTCGGCTCAGCGCCGAACGCCGGCGCCAGCGCGGCAGTCACCCACCCCGTCAAGCAGGGCCTCGTGCAGACCCTCGGCGTCTACTTCGACACGTTCCTGGTCTGCTCGATCACCGCATTCATCGTCCTCGTCTCGACACCGGACCTCGCGGGGGCGGAACGAGGAATCGCCCTCACGCAAGCGGCCGTCGTCGGGGCGCTTGGGCCGTGGTCGAACATCCTGCTGAGCATCATCATCTTCCTGCTCGCGTTCAGCTCGATCATCGGCAACTACTACTACGGCGAATCGAACATCGAGTTCATCAACCCGAACAAGACCGTGCTCCGCGTCTACCGCTTCGCCGTCGTGGCCGTCGTCCTCCTCGGATCCATCGCCTCGGCCGACCTCATCTGGAACACGGCAGATGGCATCATGGGGCTCATGGCGCTCGTGAACCTCGTCGCCATCGGCCTCCTCTCCGGCGTGGCCTTCAAGCTGCTGAAGGACTACACCGATCAGCGCAAGCTGGGCAAGGATCCCGTCTTCACGCGCTCACGGCTCCCGGAGCTCCAGGGAGTGCACTGCTGGGAGAACGAGCTCAGCGTGACGGGCCCCGTCACCGTCGTCGACGAAGCCAAGGCGCGCGGCTGATCCGGCGCAGCTGACGCAGCGCACCTGCCGCGCAGAACAGAGCCGGGCCCGCATCCACTGATACGTGGATGCGGGCCCGGCTCTTCTCGGTTGGCGCTGGAGTCAGCTCTCCTTGGTGTGCGGCTGCGTGTCGCGCCTGTCGACGTGGGCATCGATCTCGGACTCGTCGGCGTCGCTTCCGATCGGTGTCCTGTCGATGTCGGGGATGCCGTCCTCGTTCATGTCGTCGCTGCGAGCGCGCTTCGCGTCGTGGCGCAGCGTGATCGCGGCGAGCACGGCTGCGAGGAGGCTGCCGCCGAGCACGGCGAGCTTCGCAGCCGCCGTGTGCTCTGAGTCGGGGAACGAGAGCTCGGCGATGAGCAGCGAGACCGTGAAGCCGATGCCGGTGAGGAAGCCGACCGGGAGCAGGTCTCTGACGCCGATCGCGTCGGGGAGCCTCAGCGGTGTCAGCTTCACGACGAGCGCTGTCATGCCGAGCACGCCGATGAGCTTTCCGAGCACGAGTGCCGCTGCGATCGCGATGAACACGGGCTGCGAGACCACCGCTCCGAGACCATCACCGTCCACGATGTTCACACCGGCGGCGAAGAACGCGAAGACGGGCAGCGCGAAGCCCGACGAGAACGGACCGATCTTGTCGCCGAACCGATGCGTGCGCGAGTCGGTCTCGCCATGGACCTTCTTGGATGGCACGCAGAACCCGAGCAGCACACCCGCGATGGTCGCGTGCACGCCCGCCTCGTGCATGAGCACCCAGGCGATGATCGCGATCGGCAGCAGCAGCCACCAGGAGGGGCGCTTGGAGCGGACGACGAGCAGGAAGACGCCGACCGCGACGAGCGATCCGAGCAGCGCGAGCAGGTTGATGCCCGCCGTGTAGAAGATGGCGATGATGACGATCGCGAGGAGGTCGTCGACGACCGCGAGTGTCAGCAGGAAGGTGCGGACTCCGCGCGGGAGGCCGCGTCCGAAGATGGCGAGGACTCCCAGGGCGAAGGCGATGTCCGTCGCAGTCGGGATCGCCCAGCCGTGGAGCGCCGAGGTGTCGCCGAGGACGGACACCGCGATCACGTAGAGGATGGCCGGCATCGCCATGCCCGCGACGGCGCCGAGGACTGGCACCGCCGCCTCCTTCGGCTTGCGGAGGCTGCCCGAGACGAACTCGTGCTTCAGCTCCACGCCGACGGTGAAGAAGAAGACCGCGAGCAGGCCGTCAGCCGCCCAGGTCGCGAGCGACAGGTCGAGGTGGATGGCGGCTGGCCCGATCGTGATCGCGCTGAGCGCCTCGTAGCCTCCGCGCCACGGCGAGTTCGCCCAGATGAGGGCGATGGCGGCCGCGAACAGGAGGAGGGCCCCTCCGGTGGTCTCGCGCATGATCCACGCGTTCAGTCGCGCGAAGCCTGTCGGTCGAGTGGCGGGTGCTGTCATGGTTCTCCTGACGTCTGAGACCGGCCAGCGGGTTGTGGCACAGCCGCCGACCAGACTTCCCGGCACACCGGGAGACGAGTCTACCGCTCGCCCGGCGTGCATCGCAGCGCGCATGCGGACGCGGCGCGGCGTTCAGAGGCCGCGGGTGAGGACCTCGTCGAGGGCTGCGACGAACGTGTCGGCGCTCGCCTTCGTGAAGCACAGCGGCGGCTTCACCTTCAGGACGTTGCCGCGGTCGCCGGTGGGCTGCACGACGATGCCGATGGCGAGCATCCGGTCGCAGAGGGCGAGCGTCTCGGCCGTGGCCGGCTCGAGCGTCTCGCGGTCGCGCACCAGCTCGATGCCCTGGTACAGCCCGCGCCCGTGGATGGCGCCGATGAGCGGTTGCCGCTCTGCGAGACTCAGCAGCTGCTCGCGCAGGTAGCCGCCGATTTCGCGCGCGTTCTCTTGCAGCCGGTCGTCGCGCATGATGTCGAGCACGGTCACGCCGAGCCTCGCGCTGAGCGTGGAGCCGCCAGCGGAGGAGAAGAAGGTGCCCTGGTCAGCGAGAGCCTCGGCGATCTCGGAGCGCGTGATGACGGCGCCGAGCGGATGCCCGTTGCCCATGGCCTTCGCAACGGTCACCACGTCCGGCACGATGGGCTCGCCGTCAGGGCCGGCGTGCTGTTCGAAGCCCCAGAAGACGTCGCCCTGCCGCCCGTACCCGACCTGGACCTCATCGGAGATGACCACTCCCCCGCCGGCGCGGACCGCGTCGTAGACGGCGGCGAGGTAGCCCGGGGGCACCTCGATGGCACCCGCGTTGCCGTTCCGCGGCTCGGCGATGAACGTGCCGATCGGGGTTCCGGCGGCGGCGAGGCGCTCGAGCTCGGCGAGCGCATCCGCCGCGTACCGCTGACCCGCGTCGTTACCACGATGCGTGCCCCGGTAGGCGTTGGGCGCGTCGAGCGCGTGCACCCAGGGCGCGCGCAGCTCGGCGGCGAGCGGGTTGTCGGAGGTCGACGTCGAGACGGCATCGGCCGCGTACGACCAGCCGTGGTACGACTCCTCGACGCAGGCGACGTCGTCGCGCCCCGTGAACGCCTTCGTGAGCCGGAGTGCGAGATCGACGGCCTCGGTGCCGCTGTTGACGAGCAGCACGGTGTCGAAGCTGTCAGGCAGAGTCTCGAGAAGCCGCCGGGAGAGCTCTGCGACCGACGCGTAGTTGAACCGTGAGTTGGTGTTGAGCATGCGCCACTGCTGCGCGACCGCGTCTGCAAGCACGGGATGCCCGTGGCCGAGGGCCGTGACGTTGTTGACCATGTCGAGGTAGTGGCGGCCAGCGGTGTCGATGAGCATCTCGCGCCAGCCGCGCTCGAACTGCGGCGGATGCGCGTAGTAGTGGCCCTGCAGGGGCGCGTAGGTGTCGAGTCGCGCGCGGAGGGTCTCGCCGGCTCCGGTTCCGGCTCCAGCTCTGTCCCCGCTCGGAGCGAGCCCGATGAGCTCGCTCGGGTCGCCGATGACGGCGAGCCAGGCCGGGAACTCCTCGGCGGTCACGAAGCGCGGCACCGGCGCGGCAGCGGCGTCCACCGCCGACACCTCGCCGAGTTGCAGGGAGACCTGCGCCCAGCCGGCGATCTCGGCGAACGGGTCACCCTCGTCGACGCGGGTGGGGACAGCTGCGCTCTCTCCTTCGAGCGAGCGGCCCTCGACGAGCCCGCGGGCACCGGCGATCACGAGTGTGCGCGTGCCGTCCGTCAGCGTGACGTGTCCCTCGGCCGAGGACACGAGGCCCGAGAACGGTGCCGTCAGTGCGAGGTCGCCTGTGCTGTACAGCTCGACGCCGGTGGCGACGTTGGCGGGGGCGTCACGGGAGACGCCCACCGAGCGGGTGAGTCTCGGCTCGCCGAAGCGAGTCGCGGCGACCCCGCCCGTGCGGGCGGCGAGCAGCAGCAGCTGTGCCTCGGCTTCGGCCCCTTCGTCACCGAGCCAGGAGCCGTCGCGCAGTGCGGTGCTCGTGTGGTCGAGGGTGACGACGCGGGTGCGGCGGGCGAGTTCGGGGTCGAGGAGCGTCGCGCCCTTGGGTGCCGTGGCTGGCCCTGCCGCGACCGTGCGTCCGAGTGCTCGTCGGATCGCGGCCGTCGCGACGCGCGAGTCGAGGGCGGCCGGGACAGCGAAGATGGTCCACTCGCGCCCGAGGGCCTCCTCGGCGTAGTCGTTGCCCTCGTCGATGGCGACCTGCTGCAGGCCGCTGACGACGAGGGTCGCGCCCCGGAGCACGATGAGCGGCCAGAGCGCGTCGATCTCGGCGTCGGTGAGCGGCACGACCGCGTCGAAGGCGCGGATGAGCGGCAGCAAGGCGAGGGGGCGAGCGGGGTCGTGGTGGAACACGGCCGTGCAGGCGACCGCCAGCTCGGCGATGCGCCACCCCGTTCCCACGTCGCCGAAGTCGATGATGCCGGAGAGCTCGGGGCGGCCGAGCGCGCCGGCCGTCGCGACGAGGTTGTCGTCGGTGAGGTCGCCGTGGATTGCCTGCAGCGGCAGTTCGTGCTTGAGGGGAGCCAGCGCGGCCGTGACGTCCTCGAGCGCGCCGAGCACGAAGGCCTGCCGTTCGGGCTCGGTGACGTAGCCGATGAGCTCCTCGACGAGTTGCTCGCCGACGCGCAGATCCCACTGCAGCTCGCGGTCGAGACCGGGATGCTCGAAGCCGGCGAGCGTCGCGACGACCTGCCCGACGAGCGTGCCCATGGCCGCGATCGTTTCGGCGGAGAAGTGCTCGAAGTCGATGAGGGGCGTGCCCTCGACGAAGGTCAGCAGGCGGATGCTGTGCGGCGACCCATCGACGTCGGCCGTCTCGATGTCGTGGCCGTTGACGCTGGGCAGCGGGGCGGGCGAGGGGTGGCCCGCCGCGTGCATCCGCCGCATGGCCTCGTTCTGCGCCTCGATCTCGTCGCGGCGCACGGCCCGGTTGCTGACCTTGAACAGGACGCGGCGGCTCGGCGCGTGCGGGAGTGAACCCGGCTCGGTGAACAGGAAGTTGCGGTCCTGCTGGCTGCCGAGCTCGCGAACCTCACCAGCGACGCCGTACAGCTCGGCCGCGATGCGACGCACCTCGTCGATCGTGATGTTCGGGCGCGGAAGGCCCTCTGCGAACGACGGAATGCCCTCTGCGAATGCGGCCATGACTGCTCCCCCTCGAGTCGCCGACCGGTGCGCGGTCGGACCGAGGCAATGCTAGCGGCGGCCACCGACATCGCGGTCAAGGGCGAGCACCCGGCAGCGCCAGGAGTTTCGAGTTGGAAACCTCACTTCGTTGTGGGAACTTTCCCCGATCGAAGCGAATCTTCCAGCCCGAGAATGCGGGTCCTGCCGTTGCAGCCATCAGCGGGGGGGGACGCCGATGCTCGAACCACGCCCAGCGTGCGCGGCTGGGGATGGGTTCCGCACTTCGGGATGGGGAGCAACCCATCCCGAAGCGAGGAACCCATCCCGAGACTCCGACGACGAAGCATGCTCGACGAGGGCACCACGACGACGCTGGACGACGCCCGGGAGCGGGCGTGCCCTACGCGAGCTCCTCCGCGAGCTTGCGGGCGCCGCGCACCGCGATGGCGACGCTCATGAGCGTGGGGTTCATCGTGGTGGCGGTGGGGATCAGTCCGTTGCCGCCGACGTAGAGGTTGTCGATGCCCCAGACCCGCGAATATGGGTCGGCGACCGTGGTGCCGTCGTCATTCGCGCCGGCGCGCATCGTGCCCTGGTAGTGGAGGCTCGAGCCGTTCGGCAGGAGGCGAGGTTCGGCGATGAAGGTGCCGAGCTTCTCGCCGGCGCGGCGAAGGTGCGCCTCTCCGTCGGCGATCTCCGCTTTCTCGACGTCCGTGAGCGCGTAGTCGACGGTCATGTTCGGGAAGCCGCGGTAGTCGAGCTCGTCGTCGTGGAACGTGATGCCGTCCTCGACGCGCGGGTGCTTGCGCATCCCGTATCCCATGTTGACGTAGCCCCAGCGGTTGCCGGCGTGCGGATGGGCGGGGTCGAGCGGGAACGGCGGGTTCTCGGCGTACATGACCTGCAGGGAGAAGGGATGGTCGGGCTCGGAGAAGGGGATGCGGTTGACGGCGCCGACGGGGTCGGCCGGGTTGAGGGCGCGGCGGGCGAGCTCCTCCTCGAGGTCGGCGTCGGTGGCGAAGCGCGCCATGCCCTCTGGGTCGAGGGCGACGGTCGAGATGACGACGGGGTGCTCGGTGAGGTAGCGGCCGAGGGCGGCCGGGCGGATGCCGGACGCCCAGAGGAGCTGCGGCGAGCGGAAGGCGTCGGCGGCGACGACCACGGCGTCGGCGGCGACGAAGCTCGTCTCGCCCGTGCGAAGGTCTTCGACGGTGATGCCCGTGACCCGAGCGTCGACACCCGGGCCCTCGCGCTCGACGCGCCGCACGAGGGTGAGGTCGCGCAGTTCGAAGCGCTCCGCGAGGGGGTTGCCGGCCTCGACGAGCGGGCCGAAGACGACGTCGGCCCCTGCCCAGCGGACGGTGCCGTCCGGTTGCGCGTCGCCCGCGACGGGCAGCGTGCTCGGCCCGAAGCCTTCCGGCAGTTCAGCGGAGAACTCCTCTGAGAGCAGCGAGCGGATGGCGGCTCCCACGCCGGAGTCGGCGAAGGCCGCCGACTGCACGTGCAGCAGCCGCTCGGCGCTCACGATGAGCTCATCCCACTCGGCGCTCTCGATGAAGTCGACGCGCTCGCTGAACTCGGGCGCGGGGGTTGCGCAGGTCCAGTGCGCGCCCATGCCGCCGACGTTGGTGGAGGCGGCTGCGGCTGGGAACGTCTCGGTGTGTGCCGAGCCCTCGCCGCCGAAGTCGAGGAGGTGCGTGCCCTGTCGGGCCGTGAACATCCCTTCGACGACGGCTGCCCTCGGGATGCCGAGCGACTCGCGGAAGTCGCCTGCCTGGGGCCCTTGCGACCGCTCGCGGGCCAGTTCCTTCTCCGTCGGGTCGGCGATGTTGCGAACGCTCTCGCCGGGGGTGTCGGTGAGCTGCGGTCCGGCTTCGAACATCGTGACGCGCACGTCGGGGTTCGCCTCGAGGAGGATCCGCGCGTAGGCGGCCCCGATGGGTCCGCTGCCGACGATCGCGACGACTGGGTTCTTGGTCATGGGCTTCCTCCTTGGAAGTGAGGGGTGAGTGGATGCGGCTGCCGCGCTCAGGCGCGCGACGCCGGCTCGTTCCGGGGTTCGACGACGGGGATGCTCCCCGTCTCGTTGGAGAGGCGCCCTGGCGGGAGCAGCAGCGCGGCGACGAAGCCGACGGCGTACGCGGCGGAGAGGCCGATGAAGATGGGCGCGAAGACGTCGCGGTAGATCTGTGCGACGGTCGCCTGGAAGGCCGTGTCGCTGCCGTGCACGAGCTGCGGTGTGAGGCTCGCGGCGTCGAAGCCGATGGGCAGCATGGCGGCGACGCCGGCCCCGATCACCCCGCCGATGATGGCGGTCGTGACGGTCGACCCGACTTGGCGGACGATGTTGACGCTCGCCGTGACGGCGCCCGTGGCGTTCTTAGGGGCGGCGCTCTGCACGACCGCGACGATGAGGCTCATGAACGAGCCGGTGCCGAGGCCGACGGCGAACATGACGACCATCGGCACCCAGAGCGCGAGGCCGACGGGCAGCATCGACATGATGAGGAGCCCGACGGCGCCGAGTGCCGTGCCGACGATCGGGTAGACGCGGTAGCGACCCGAGCGGCTGGCGAGGAAGCCCGTGAGCAGGTTGCTCACGAGCATCCCCATGACGGTGGCGATGGGCACGAGCCCCGAGACGGTCGCGGTGGTGCTGTACGCCATCTGCACGTAGGTGGGGAGGTAGGCGGTGATGGAGAAGAGGCCGACACCGATGATCGCGGAGAGCGCCGTGCCCGCGGCGACGGTGCGGTTCTTGAAGATATGGAGTGGCACGACCGGGTTGACGGCGCGCACCTCTGCCCAGAAGAACAGCGCGAACGCGGCGAGCGCGATGCCGAAGGCCGACAGCGCGGAGGTGAGCAGCTCGGGGTCGGAGACCCAGCTCACGCCGAGCACGAGGGCGACGAGTGCCGCAGTGAAGGCGACCGAGCCGAGGACGTCGAATCCGGGAGCCTCGGCGCGGGGGATGCTCGGGATCGCGACGAGCGCGAAGATCAGGGCGGCCACGCCGACGGGGAGGTTCACCCAGAACACCCACTGCCAGCCCCAGTTGTCGGCGATGATGCCGCCGAGCAGCGGTCCGATGAGGATGGCGACGGGGAACGCCGCTCCGATGATGGCCATGTACTTGGGGCGGGCACGCGGGCTCGTGACCTGGGCGATGATCGTCTGCGACATGAGCTGCAGGCCAGCTGAGCTCATGCCCTGGAAGACGCGGGCGACGATGAGCAGGCCCATGTTCGGGGCGAAGCCGCACGCGAGGGAGGCGATGAGGAACAGGACGAGCGACGACAGGAACACGGCGCGGGGCCCGACGATGTCGCCGAGCTTCCCGAGCACGGGCAGGAGGACGGTGCTCGCGAGCGTGTAGCTGACGACGACCCAGCCCATCTGCTCGAGCGCGCCGAGGTCGCCCGCGATGGTCGCGAGTGAGGTCGACACGACCGTGTGGTCGAGGGCGCCGAGGAAGGAGACGGTGAGGAGGGATGCGACAAGGAGACGGAGTCTCAACGGTGAGAGTGGCATAAAAGGGCCCGAACGATCGGACGATCTACGCGACATGGTGTGCCCTCGGCCGCTGCGTCGCGGCCGGTGACGGGTTCGGGGAACCCCTGCGTCGGACCTACCCTACCGAGACTTATGTTGAAAAACAACTAAAGATGGCCAGCAAGTCGCTCATGTCCGCCTCGCTGAGGCGGCAGCCCAGCCTCGATCTGCCGCTGGAGCTCCAGGTCGGCGAGCACGCCGGACAACTCCGCGCTGATGTCGCCACGCAGTTCGGAGACACGTACCGCCTCGATCGCACGACGCAGCTCTCCGCGCACCCGATCTTCGTAGCCCGACCCGACCAGCTGCTCGCCGTGCGCGGAACGCACCACACCGCTCGCATGACCGGTCCCGGCGTCAACGATGACCTCGACCTCTGACGCACCGAGCGCGGAGACCCGCAGCCACGGAGGGCCGGAGCTCCGCCGCCAAGACAGCGTTACCGGCGTGCCGGGCTCAGACTCGGCCAGGGCGGTCGCGCCCCTGGGCTCCCCTCGCACAGCCGTCAGCGTCAGCTGCGACCCGGTGAGCACCCGAGCCCAGCCGAGCGCGTCGCGCAGGACGCCGCTCGAGGCGGCGCCCCCGACCTCGACAGTGACCAGTCGAGCCCCATCCGTCAGAGGCTCCACGAGCGCACCCACCCCATCAGCGAGACCCCTCGGGAGGAACCGCCGCGCGACCAGCACGGGTACGCGACCCGCCACCGATGCCACGCCTGCGCTCATCGGCGCACCTGCACCGGCGCCCGCGCGCACCTGTGTGCCCGAGTTCGCTCCCACTCCCGCACTCGCATCCGCCACCGCATCCAACAGGACCACCTCGTCGACGACGACACCGAGCGCGCCCGCGGCCAGGGCGGCGTCGAGCCCGGCAGCCCAGCCACCCGTGACACGGCCGTCCACGACAACCACCGCCCCCTCTGCACCTCCCGCAGCCTCCGCACTCAACGGCAGCGCTTCGATCGCCGCGCGATAGGCAGCCAGGACGTCGTCACGAGGGCCGACCGCGTCACATTCGAACGGCGGCACGAAGACGGGCACGCGCGCGCTCACGAGGCGCTCGCCTGGATGTGCGCCGCGGCGGCCGCGGCGAGCTCGAGGGCGTAGCACGTGTCCCCCAGCTGCTCGTCGTACTCCAATGGGGCACCGCCGTCGAGGAGTTCCGCGAGGGCCAGCCATTCGGCCTCGTAGCCGTCACGCGGCGACCTCGGCGGTGAGCTGACCGTCCCGTCAGCCTGTCGAACCGTGACGTGAGCGGCACCGTCGTGCACAAACGCGGGCGGGAAGTGGACATCGACGCGTGCCTCTCCCGCCGACACCGTCAGCCGCCAGCACGCATCCGCCCCGTCCTCCCGCATGACGGCCGCGATCTGCACGTGGGCGCCACCCGAGCGGTAGCCGAGAACGAACCCGAGCGGAGCGACGAAGCGCGCGAAGTCGATGCCGTCGATCCCGGGAAGCAGGTCGCGCACGGCGGGCAGGTCGTGGATCGCGAGGCCCGACACAAGCTGCCGCACGATGCCCGCCTGCACATGGGCGGGGAGCCCGGGCGGTGGACGCCGCACGGAAGAGGCCTCGCCCGCAGGAACCTCGGTGACCAACCGGTGGTAGCGGTCGTTCGGCGGCAACGACAGCGTGACCCGCACGCTGTCGACCGGCGCGCGCAACTCCCCGATCGCGCGCCGAGCCTGCACCCACCCGGGGTCATAGAGATGGTTGGTGCCGATGAGCAGCGCGACTCCCCGCTCGCGACACGCGGCAACCAGCGCTTCCGCCTCCGCGACGGTCGTGGCGAGGGGTTTCTCGCAGAGGATGCCAGCCACCCCGGCGTCGAGGGCGGCCTGCACGTGCGCCGCGTGCTCGGCGGGCGGTGAGCAGATCAGCGCGACCTGCACGCGCTTGTCCTGGAACAGCTCGTCGACACCCGAGCTGCTGCTCGCACCCACACGATCGGCGAGTTCGGCCGCGCGGCCACTCCCCGAGTCGGCGATGTGAACAACCCGGAACAGCTCAGGGAAGCGAGCCAGGGTGGGGAGGTGGAGCGCGGAGACGCCCGGCCCGGCCCCGATGACGCCGACTGACCACATGCGACCACTTCCTTGTGCTCTTTTGTATGTTTCATGCGAAAGATCGTTTTGGACGAACGTATCTGGGTGCTTCCTGCGGCGCAAGGTCGACATATTGGGTACAGTTCGCCCATGAGAGAGTCAACGCTCCGCTTCGGCGCTCAGACCGATGAGGTCACGAGCCTTCTCCGCGTCGTCAACCTCGTGCGGATGGGCGAAGCCCAGACCCGCCCGCAGATCGGCACCGTCACGGGCCTCGGCCGAGGGGTCGTCACCCAGCGAGTCGAGCAGGCGATCAGCATGGGCTTCCTCGAAGAGGGCGACGTCGGCCCCTCATCTGGCGGCCGCGCGCCACGCACGCTGCGCTTCCGTGGCGAGAGCGGCCTCATCGTGGTCTGCGCCCTGGGCGCGCTGCACATCCACGTCGGCCTGGCGCAGCTCGAGGGCGACGTGATCGCGCAGGCGCACCTCGACTGGGAGATCTCGCGCGGCCCCGCCGAGACCCTGGATGCCGCCCTCGGTCTCGTCGAAGAGCTCCTCGCCGCCGACACGAAGACGCGCGGCAGCGAGCTGCCCGTCTGGGGCATCGCCGTCGGCGTCCCGGGCCCCGTCGATTTCGACTCCGGCCGCCCCGTGGCCCCGCCCATCATGCCCGGCTGGAACGGCTTCGATATCCGCCGCCGTTTCGAGCAGCGTTTCGATGCGCCCGTCTGGGTCGACAACGACGCGAACCTCCTCGCGCTCAACGAGCGCACGAATCGTCAGGTGCCCTCGGTCGACCTCATCTACGTCAAGGTCGGCTCCGGAATCGGCGCGGGCCTCGTCTCGCGCGGGCGCATCCACCGCGGCGCGAACGGCGCGGCGGGAGACATCGGCCACGTGAAGGTGTTCGGCTCGACCTCGCAGTGCCGGTGCGGCAAGATCGGCTGCCTCGAAGCGGAGGCAGGCGGCTGGGCGCTTGTCCGCGACGCCCAGCTCGCAATCGACGCGGGGGACGACGGACTCCTCGCGCGGCGCGCCCGTGCAGGGGAGGAACTCAACCCCGAGCTCATCGCGATGTGCGCGGAGGACGGCGACGCGCTCGCCATCCAACTCGCGCAGCGCTCCGCGAAGATCATCGGCGAATCGATCTCCGCCCTCGTCAACATGTTCAACCCGAAGGTCATCGTGGTCGGCGGCGCCCTGGCCTCCGCCGGCGAGATCTTCCTCGCCGAGGTCAGGCAGCGCGTCTACGAGCACTCGCTCCCTCTCGCGACGCGCGACCTCAACATCGTCGTCTCCGCCAACGACGTGCGAGAACCCCTGCGTGGCGGTGCGGCGATGGTGCGCGAGCAGCTCTTCGAGGAGACGTTCACCCGGTGGTTCGCGGATGGGCGTCCCACGATCTCGGGGCTCGCGCTCGGACGCTGATCGCGGGGACCGCGCTCGGTGGCACTTCTGCAGAGCACCCACTTCTTCCGATTTTCGACATAAGCAGGTAGGTTCACTCCTAAAGCCGAAGATGGCCGTCACAAAGGAGTGTCATGCCCAGCAACGCCACGCGCATCCGCGCACCCCGGGGAGCGCGCTCGTGAGCCTCGCGATCCTGCTCGACGACGCACTGCGCAGCGACGGCGCAGGCTTCTCCCTCCGCGTCTCACTGCCCTGGATCCGCTCCCTCCCGCTCGCGAGCCTCCACGACCTCCGCGTGACGATCGACGGAGACGACGTGCCGCTGCCCGAGCTCGCACCCAGCCCGACGTGGTGGTTCGTGCAGGACAGGATCGTCGTGAGCTCCGAGGTGAGCCTCGAGCCAGGTACGCACGAGGTGCTCGTCGCCTTCAAGCTGCTCATCCCCAACATGGGTGCGGGCCCGAGCCAGCCGCTCATCCTCCCGTTCGCGGCCGCCCGCCGGCTGCAACTGGATGCGCCGCTCGAGGCCCCGCGCGCATCCCGCGACGTGCCGCTCGAGGCCGTCGGGAGCCCAGCGTGAGCGCGCAGCTGCCCGAGGGGTGGACGCTCGCCGCATCCGCCTTCAACTGGTCGCCCGCGCTCATGGTCGCCGACCGCACCTCGCCAGAGATCGCGGCGTCGATCAGCGCTTCCGGCGTCGCGGGCGTCATCGAGCTCGAGGCAGCGCAGACCTGGCGCACGTTCCCGAGCCCGACGGACGCCGAGACGGCGAGCATCCGCGAGACCCTCGACGCCACGGGCACCTCGGTGAGCATCGTCGGCGCGAGCCTCGACGACTGGCTGACGGCGACAGCACGTCGCTCAGAGGACGAGCGCTACGAGTTCCTCCTCCCCCAGCTGCGCGGTGCCCAACGACTGGGCGCCGAGGGCATCCGCCTGCCGATCGGCCAGGCCGGCCCCGCACTGCTCGAACGGCTCCTCCCCGACCTGCACGAGCACGGCCTCACGCTCTACGAGGAGCTCCAGGGTCAGCAGTCGCCCGATAAGCCACAGCATGCGGCCGCCGTCGAGGCGGTCGCCGCGATCGACGATCCCCGCATCCGCCTGCTCGTCGACATCAGCATGCTCATGCCGTCGCTACCGCCGAGCTACCTCGCGAAGCTGCGGGCCGGTGGGGTCGACCCGGCACTCGTCGATGCGCTCGAGCGCGACTGGCGGAACCCGGCGACACTCGCCGCCGTCCAGGGCGCGCTCCGCGACGGCACCGTGCCGCCGCAGGTGCACACCATGTTCATGAACCTCGTCATCCGGTTCGGGCGGTCGGATGCGCGGGATCTGCGCGGCATCCTGCCCCTGGTGAGTGGCGTGCACCTGAAGTTCTGGGACCTCGACGACAGCGACGACCGCATCTCGAACCCCATCCGGGAAATCTCGGCTGAGCTCGCCGGCGTCGGCTTCACGGGCACGCTCTGCAGCGAGTGGGGCGGCCACGAGTGGATCGACTCGCTCACGCCGGAGCAGGCGACGCGCGCCCACCTGGCGCTCGCCCGCGAGGCGATCGCCGAGGGCGCATCCACGCCGGTGGCTGCCTGACTGCCGCCGTCCGCGCAGAAGAGTGCGGCAGCTGCAGGCTCCCATCCTCGGGAGCATGCATCTGCCGCACTCTTGTCGCTGGATTGGACTGGCCCTGCTTAGTCCTGCTTGGTCGAGAAGGCCGAGTCGAAGGCCGCCTCCGACGGGCGGTACGTGGAGAGCTCGCGCACGAATCCCAGCGCTTCCGGGGCGCCGACCAGGCGGTCCATGCCCGCGTCCTCCCACTCCACCGACAACGGCCCGTCGTAGCCGATCGCGTTGAGCATGCGGAAGCAGTCCTCCCACGGCACGTCCCCGTGCCCGGTGGAGATGAAGTCCCAACCCCGCCTCGGGTCAGCCCAGGGCAGGTGCGACGACAAGCGCCCGTTCCGGCCATTGCTGAGGCGCTTCTTCGTGTCCTTGCAGTGCACGTGATAGATGCGGTCCTGGAAGTCCCACAAGAACCCCACCGGGTCGATGTCCTGCCACACCATGTGCGAGGGATCCCAGTTCAACCCGAACGACTCCCGATGCCCGATCGCCTCCAACGCGCGCTTCGTGGTCCAGTAGTCGTACGCGATCTCGGACGGGTGCACCTCGTGCGCGAACCGCACCCCGACCTCCTCGAACACGTCCAGGATCGGGTTCCACCGGTCCGCGAAGTCCTGGTAGCCGGCATCCACCATCGCCTCCGTGGCGGGCGGGAACATCGCCACGTACTTCCAGATGCTCGACCCGGTGAACCCGGTGACGGTCTTCACGCCGATCGCCGCCGCCAAACGGGCCGTGTTCTTCAGCTCCTCCGCGGCACGCTGCCGCACGCCCTCCGGTTCGCCGTCACCCCACACTCGGTCGGACACGATGTCCCGGTGCCGCTCGTCGATCGGGTCGTCGCACACCACCTGCCCCTTGAGGTGGTTCGAGATCGTCCACACCTGCAGACCATTGCGCTCCAGCACTTCCAGCTTGGAAGCCACGTACTCGGCGTCATCCCACCGCCACGGATCCAGGTGGTCACCCCAGCAGGCGATCTCCAGACCGTCATACCCCCACTCCCCCGCAAGACGCGCAACCTCCTCGAACGGCAGATCGGCCCACTGACCGGTGAACAACGTGACAGGACGAGACATGCTTCTCCTCTTAACTAACGTTCTCGAATGCTGAAGCCGCGCTGCTCAGACAGCGACGGCGGACCGGGTCTCGACCCATGCGCTCTCCGCGGCCGAGCTGCGCTCGACGGCGTCGAGCACTCGCTGCACGCTGAGCCCCTCTTCGAAGCTCGAGTGCAGCGGGGTCCCGTCGACAATGGCGCCCACCAGGTCGACAACCTGGTGCGTGAAGCCGTGCTCGTAGCCGAGCATGTGGCCGGCCGGCCACCAGGCTGAGACGTACGGATGCTCGGGCTCGGTCACGAGGACCTGCGCGAACCCCTGCGTTCGGCTGTCGGCCGTGCGGTCGTAGTACTGCAGCGAGTTCAGGTCCTCGAAGTTCCACGCGAGGGCGCCGAACTCGCCGGAGACCTCGATGGCGAGCGCGTTCTTGCGGCCCGTCGCGAAGCGGCTCGTGTCGAACGAGGCGAGCGCCCCGCCCGAGAGCCGCCCGGTGAAGATCGCGATGTCGTCGACCGTCACCGACCCGGTGCCCGAGCCGTCCGCGAGCGGCCGCTCAGGGATGATCGTGTCGATCGTCCCCGAGACCCGGTCGACGCTCTGGCCCGTGACGAACTGCGTGAGGTCGATGGCGTGCGCCCCGATGTCGCCGAGCGCGCCCGACCCCGCGAGCTCCTTCTGCAGGCGCCACGAGAGCGGTGCATCCGGGTCGACGAGCCAATCCTGCTGGTAGGAGGCGCGCACCCGGTGGATGCGGCCGATCTTGCCCTCGGCGATCAGGTCTCGGAGCAGGGTCACGGCCGGCACGCGACGGTACGTGAACCCGACCATCGATTTCACGCCGCGCTCTGCCGCGCGAGCAGCCGCATCCGCCATCGCCTCGCCCTCGGCGACCGTGTTGGAGAGCGGCTTCTCGACGATGACGTGCTTGCCCGCATTGAGCGCCGCGATGGCGATCTGTGCGTGCGAGTCTCCGGGCGTGACGATGTCGACGATGTCGATGTCGTCTCGCCCGATGACCTCGCGCCAGTCGGTGGCCGACTCCTGCCAGCCCCACTGCTTCGCGGCCTCCGCGACGGCCTCACCGTTGCGCCCGACCACAACCGCCATCTCGACCTCGGCTGGCAGGCCGAAGACGCGAGGCGCCTGCCGCCAGCCGACCGAGTGAGCGGCTCCCATGAAGCCGTAGCCGATCATGGCCACGCGCAACGGCCGGGTCATGCGAGCACTACCTCACGCTCGACGGGGACGCGGTTGGTGACGTAGCGGCCCGGCGCGATCTGCATGTAGAGGAGACGCATCGTGAGCACCACCTCTACCGTGAGCTTGTCGCCGGCGGCGGGCACCTCATCCAGTTGGATGACGATGTCGGGTCGGTCGGAGAGATACCAGAGCGTCTCGGACTGCTCGGGCAGCTCATCGATCGTGTACGAGCGACCCTGCAGCTCGAAGCGCAGCTTGTCCTTGGGGATGGCGACGCCGTTGACGTTGACCTCGACGTTGTCGACGGCCGACAGCCAGAGGCTGCGGTACCAGGGGATCTGCACGGAGACGCTGATGCCGTCCTCTCGGCGCGTGACGTCCTTCTCGGCGAAGAGTGAATTGTGTGTTGCCATGGTGTTCTCGTCCCTAGCCTCAGGCGACCGTGAGGCTGTTCGCCTCGGCCGCGGTCTCTTCGATGGCACGGCGCATGAGCGCGTGCTGCTGGCGCACCTGCTCGACCGGGTCGCTCTCGCCGAGGTCGGCGAACGCGTGGCCCTCCCACTCGCTGGAGAGGTAGCCCTGGTAGCCGCCCTTCACGAACTGGCGCACGATGCGCGCCGTGTCCATGGCCGGCTCCTCGCCGTGCTCGTCGATGTCGTAGAACTTCGCGTGCACGTGGAACATCTGCGGCATGATGTCGAGCCATTCCTCCGGCTCGACGAGACCGTGCATGTTGAAGGCCAGGCGCGTGAACGGGCCGAGGCGGGCGAAGTCGAACTTCTCGGCCGTGAGGAAGTCCTCGAAGGCCTGGTTGCGCACGTGCATCGGCTGCGGGCGACGCCAGATCTCGTCCATGACGGAGAAGTACTCCTCCGGCATGCCCATGCTGCTGAGCGTGCGCAGCAGGCGCGGCGAGAGGCTGTGCATCGTCGAGCTGAAGTCGGCCGTGAAGCCGAGGCGCTCGCTGCCGAGCTCCTCGTACATCTCGCGGATCGCGTGGATCTGCGGGGCGTTCGGGCCGGAGGGGGCGTGGATCTCATAGCCGAGACGCTGGTCGTACTTCTCGGCGAGCGGCAGGAGGCGAGCGAGCAGCTCCTTGCCGGCCGAGCGGATGACGACGGTGCGGAAGCCGAAGTCGTTGGCCGTCGCCAGCTGGCGTGCGAAGAACTCGTACTCCTCATCCGGTGTCATGTCGCGGTCCTTGCGGCGCCCCATGTCGAGGTTCGTGCCGACGGCGCTGGGCTCGAGCCCGTCGCGGTCGAGCGTGTCGCGCCAGAACTTCACGAACTCCGTGTCGGTGTCCGGGTAGGTGCGCAGCAGCTGCGCGATGTTGAACTCGACGCCGGTGCCGAGCCCTTCCTTGTGCACCGCCTCCACGAGCGTCTCCGGCGTGTAGAGGCCGGCCGCGAACTCCGAGGTCAGCGAGTAGAGGGTGATGCCGAGCTTGATGCCCGTTCCTGCGATTCCGTCTGTCATGGTGTTCTCCTTCTGGTCCCGGCGCTCAGCTGCGTACGGGCAGTGCATGGTGGGCGGCGAGGATGCGGCGCGCCTCGGCGGGGTCGGTGATCATGCGCGAGCCCGCATCCGCTGCAGCGGAGCGCTGCACGGCGTGCTCGGCGCGGATGATGTCGAACGGGCTCTGCCAGTGGTTCCAGTGCCAGCCCTCGTACTCGCTCGAGACGGCACCCGAGTAGCCCTGCTCGACGAGCAGCGCGATGAGCTCGCGCACGGGAACCGAGGGCTCCTCGCCGTGCTCGTCGATGCCGAAGAACTTGCCGTGCACGTGCTTGACCCACGGCATGATCTCGAGCCAGTCCTCGACGCGGGCCGGGCCGAAGAGGCCGGTGCCGTTGATGGCGAAGTCGATGCCGAAGTCGGGCCGGCCGTGCTTGGCGGCGAGGCCGATGAACGAGCCGAAGCGCTTGCCGTGCACGCCCTGGTCGGCCGGCGGGCCTTCCGCGTAGTAGCCGTCCCACAGCTCGACGAGCTCGGCGAGCAGTTCCTCCGAGGCGCCGCGGCGGCGGTAGGCCTCGACGGCCGAGGGGGCGAACGCCTTGGTGGTGGCGCCCCAGTCGGCGGTGAAGCCGAGGAACGGGGAGCCGACCTGCTCGAAGCGGTCGCGCAGCGCGAGGATGCGGGGGTGCGAGGCGTACTGGTCGGCGTGCACCTCGAGCGCGAGGGTCACGCCGTGCTTCTCGGCGATCGGCGCGAGCTGCTCCATCGAGTCCGGCGTGATCGAGATCTGCACGCGGGCGACGGGGAAGCCGAGCTTGGCGGCCGCCTCGATCTGCCGCGTCATGTACTCGACGAGCTCGTCCTGCGAGAGCAGGCGGTCGCGGTGGATGCCGATGTCGGCGTTGACCGCGAGCGAGGTGCGGACGAGGTCGAGCTCCTCGACGAGGTCGGAGAACCAGCCGGCGAACTCGTCGGTGATGTTCGGGAAGCCGCGGATGCTCGAGAAGCCGATGAGCTCGATGCCCGGCCCGAAGCCCTCGGCCGCGACCTTGCGGATGAGTCCTTCGAGGTCGTACTCGCGCCCGTGGAACGCGCGGGTGAAGCTGTAGAGGGTGACCCCCTGGATGGGGGTGCCGAGCTCGCCAGTCATGCGGAGACCGCCTTCATCGTCTTGGAGTTGTGTTCTTCGATGCGGAGCACCCCGTGGTCGGTGATGATGTACGGGATGTAGAGCTTCAGGTCGACGTCGACCTGGTGGTCTCCGTCACCCGCGGCGATGGGGATGTCGCCTTCGACGACAACCGAGTCGGTCGGGAACCACCACTCGGTGGTGTCGCCCGCGAGCTCATCCGGTGCGTAGGTCTTGCCGTTCATGGTCCAGCGCAGCGTCTCGAGCGGCGCGGCGATGCCGTCGACGGAGAGGCCGAACTCGGAGATGCAGGATGCGGGGAGCGAGCGGTACCAGGGCAGGCGCACCTCCACCGAGGTTCGTGTGCCGTTGGTCTTGAGCGTGTCCTGCTCGATGATCCGATCAGGAATCATGGTGGCCTCCTAGCCAGTTGTCAGTCATGGTCAGTTCCGTGTCGCCTGGGCGGCGACTGCTGCAACGCCAGCGAGCTTCGCCGCGACATCGCGGGCGCCCTTCACCGCGAGCGCGACGCCGGTGAGCGTCGGGTTGCAGGCGGTCGAGGTCGGGATGACGCCGTTGCCGGCGACGTAGAGCCCCGGCACGCCCCACACCTCGCTCGTCGGAGAGCAGACGCTCTCCCCGTCGTCGGTCTCGCCCATGCGGGTGGTGCCCTGGTAGTGCAGGGAGGCGCCGAACGGCAACACCATGGCTCGGTCGTCGAGTGGTTCGCCGATCGCCCGGCCCAGCGTCAGCAGGCGCTGCTTGGCGGCTTCCATGACCTCCCGGTCGTGGTCGGTCGCGGTGTAGTGGATGCGAACGGCGGGCATCCCGTAGCTGTCGAGGTGACCGTCCTCGAAGAGGACACGGTCGTCACGCTGCAGGTCTTTCGCGCAGAACAGGCCGAGGCCGACGATGGAACCGGGGATGACGGCGTCGTCGTCTGCGATGGGAACCGGCGACGCATCGAGCTGCATGACCTGCCCGTGGAAGGGCTGATCATCGGTGTACGGGATCCAGCTCACGCCACTGGTCTCGGTGATCGTGCCTGCAGGGCGTTGAGCCGCATCCGCAATCTGGTCTGCCGACGCTTCGAGGCCCGTGATCCGAGCAGCGAACACGATCTGCGTCTGGTCGTTGAGGTAGCGGCCGAGGGCGTCCGGCCGAATGCCGGAAGCCCAGAGGACCTGGGGGGTGCGCAGCGCGTCCGCCGCGATGATGACGACTCGCGCTCCGACGAAGCTGAGCTGACTGTCGCCGGCTTCGCTGAGGTCACGCACCTCGACTCCTGCGACTGCTCCGTCGTCGCCGATGACGGTCCGGGTGACGAGGGATTCGTCGAAGAGCGAATAGTTGGGGTTCTGGCGCGTGACGTCACCGAGAACAACGTCGGAGCCTGACCACACAAGGCGTCCGTCTTCACGACGGCGGACCGCAAGCGGCATGCGCTGCACGCGGGCGGCTGGCTCACGGCCTTCATCGACCGCGGGTGAGAGGCGGTCGCGAATGAGTTGCGTGAACGGTGCATCGTCGAAGGCATCCGTGGTGACGCCGAGCAGTCGGTCAGCCTCGTCGAGGAGCTCGTCGAGCTCTCCCGTGCCGTCGAGGAAGGCAATCCGCTCGCTCTCACCCGGCCGCGGGCACGCGCCAGTCCAGTGTGCCGACATGCCGCCAACGTTGCTGGACATGGCCGCGACGGGCATCCCGTCTCCACCGTCGACTGAGAAGTCACCGTCGGGCAGGATGTACGTTCCTGGACGCGACTGCCGCTTCCCCTGCGCGAGGGCCACGGGGCTGTTGAGCTTGGATGCCGCTTCCCCGGTCCCCTCGGAGCGGCGCTGGGCTGCGCTCCGCGCCTCGAGGTCTTCGATGTTCTTGACGTGAGCACCGGGAGGGTTCGAGACGGTCGGCCCGACCTCGAACATCGCGATGCGCAGCTCCGGCGCCGTCTCGCTCAGGATGCGCGCGTACGTCGCGCCGGCGGGTCCGCTGCCGACGATGGCGACGTCGACGCGCTCTGGGTAGCGACTCATGCCGAGGCCGCTGCTTCCTTCACGTAGGCGACCGACGCCGCAGACTCCTTGGTCGGGTAGTACTCGAGACCGATCGGCCCGTCGTAACCGGATGCGCGCAGCACGGAGAACTTCTCCGCCCAGTCGAGCGCACCGCTGCCGGGCTCGCCCCGGCCTGGCGCATCCGCGAGCTGCACGTACTTGACGATGTCGCCGGCGTTGGCGAGCTCGGCGGCCATGTCCTCGCCCTCGACGGCCGAGTGGTAGATGTCGTAGAGCACGCCGAAGTTCGGGGAGTCGACGCCGCGCGCGACGTAGACGGCTTCGGAGGTGCGGTCGAGCAGCGCGCCCGGGTGGTCGACGCGGATGTTGACCGGCTCGAGCACGAGGGTGATGCCGGAGCCGTCGATCTGGGCGATGGCCTTCTCGTAGATGGCGATGAGCTCGTCGAGCTGCGTCTGGCGCTTGGAGCCGCCGAAGCCCGTGCCGCTGCCGACGACGAGGCGCGGGCAGCCGAGCTCCTGGGCGATGGCGACGCCCTCGTCGAGGCACTGGTAGAAGAAGGAGTGGTCCTTGGGCGGGATCATGAACTGCGTGCGCGGTTCGGCGAGCTGCGCCGTGAGCTGCGTGCCGGTCTCCTCCAGCGCCGCTTTGAGGGCGGGGATGTCCTTGGGCTTGGCGGGCGCGTCCTTGCCCGTTGCGCCCCACATCTCGACGGCGTCGAAGCCGGCTGCGGCGGCCGCGCGGACACGGTCGTGGTAGTCGCCGGCCTCGGTGAAGAGGAGTTCGATGTTCGGTGCGAGCTGGTACATGTGTGGATCCTTTGCGGTGATCGAAAATGGGGAGGCCGAAGCTTCAGAGGCGGTCGGCGAGCTGACGGATGAGGGAGTGCTGGCGGCGGACCTGCTCGATGGAGCGCCACGGCTCGCGCTCGCCCTCGTATTCGCTCGAGAGGTAGCCCGTGTAGCCGGCGTCCTTGAGGGCCTTGAGCACGGGCTCCCACGGGATCTGCTGGTCCTCGAGGTGCTCGTCGATGTCGTGGAACTTCGCCTGGATGAACACGACGTGCTCGATGATGCCGGCGATATCGGCGGGGTCGACGCCGATCCCGTCGAGGAAGTCGGGGCGCTTGCCCGGCAGCTCGCCCGGGCGCAGCGGGATCGGCCGGTCCTGGAAGATGCCCGTGTCGAGGAGCAGCCCGAAGTGCTTCGTGCCGGTGCGCTTGATGAGCGCGATGTAGTCGTCGACGACCTCGTGCTTGATGGGCGTCGGCGAGTGGATCTCCGGGCAGATGATGACGTCGAGCTCTGCGGCGAGCGGGAGGCTCAGCTCGACCGCTTCCGTCCAGCTGTGGTGGGGCACGAGGTCGCTCGTGACGACGCCGATCTTCGGGCGCACGAACCTGAAGCCGAGGCGCTTGGCGAGGCGCAGGTCGCGCTGGAGGATCTCGGCGCCCTCGGCCGCCGTGAGGTCACGGGCCTGGAGCCCGCTCGAGTGAAGCCGCGTGTCGATCCAGGAACCGTAGTTGGTGGGCTCGAGCGCGTACTTGTCGAGCAGAGCGAACCACTCGTCGACCCACTCGTCGCTCGGGTTCGGGTAGTTCGGGATGTGCCCCTCGCCGAGGATCTCGACGCCGGTCGCGCCGAGGTCGGCGATCGTGCGGAGTGACGTCTCGAGGTCCATGACCGTGCCGAAGTCGCCCATGTAGCTGTAGAGGGAGACGCCGTACTTGAACTGGGCGCCTGCAGCCTCGGGGGTGAGAGTGACGTGCTTCGTCACCTGGTAGCGGCTCGGCTGGTGCTCGAGCGGGATGTACGACATGCGCAGGCGCAGGTCGACCGAGAGCTCGTGCACGCCATCCGGCAGGCCGCCCTCGAGCGGAACGGTGACGGTGGCTGGCTCGTCGAGCTGCCAGCGCACATCCTTCGACACCCACAGCTCCTTGAGCGTGTAGGTGTTCCCCTGGAGCGTCCAGAGCGGGACGGTCGGGTCGACGTCGACGACGCCGGGGATCTGCACGCCCACCCCGTCGATGAGGGAGGCGGCCATGCCGCGGTACGACGGCATGCGCAGCTGGAACTGGAATCCGGTGACCTCGTCGCCCTCGCGCACGTTGCGGAAGCCGACGGACTGGATGAGGTCTCTCTCGAGAAGCATCGTTGCTCACTCTCTGTGTCTGTGCGTCCACTCTACGCACTTATGTCGGTTTCAGTCATAAGAAAGACTGATGTGCACCTTAGGTGCTGCGGATGCGGGCGCAGCGCAGGGCGCACACTGCCGGGTGGCCGCCTGGCCACCCTCAACTCAGTCAGTCCGCACACCTAGGGCTTGCGCATCCACCTGAGCTTCAGCACCTGCGCAACCCCCAGGTCTGCGCGACGCCGAGGTCCACCCACCCCGCGCCCACGCACCCACAGACCTGGGCCATGCGCACCTGCAGGCACCCCACAGCCTGCACAACCCCAAGTTCTGCGCAGATCCCCGCCCACGCGCCCACAAACCTGGGGCTTGCGCACTCACAGGAAGCGCTCCACCTGCGCAACCCCCAGGTCTGCGCGACGCCGAGCTCCGCACCTCCCGCGCCACTCACCCCTCGCCTCCACCCACTCCTCCCGCGCCCCTCCAAGCGCAGATGTGGGGGTTGCGCACGTGAATCACCCGATTCACGTGCGCAACCCCCACGTCTGGTCAGCTGGAGCGCGGCTCGGGTCAGGCGAGCGCCTGTACCTCGCGCATGCTGCGGCGGATGAGGGCGTGCTGGCGCTGCACGAGCACCAGTGGGTCGACCTCGCCGAGGTCCGCGAACGCGTGCCCCTCCCACTCGCTTGACATGTAGCCGGAGAAACCTCCGCGCACGAACTCCTCCGTGATCGCGCGGTAGTCGATGGCCGGCTCGTTGCCGTTCTCGTCGATGTCGTAGAACTTGGCATGCACGTGCAGGATCTGCGGCATGATGTCCGCCCAATCGCGCACATCCACTCGCCCCTGCATGTTGAACGACAGGTGTGCGAGCGAGCCGAGAATGCCCGGGTTGATGCCGCGGCCCTCGAGGTACGCGATGAACGCCTGCTGGCGCTCGCGCATGGGCACGTCGGTGCGCCAGATCTCCTGCAGCTTCGAGGTCGCGGCGTCGTCGAGGCCACGCTTCTTGACGGAGCGCAGCAGTGTCGGCGCCATGCTGTGCATGGTCGACGAGAAGTCGGCGACGAAGCCGAGCAGCGGGGAGTCGAACTCCTCGAAGACCTCGCGCACCTTCACGATCGGCTCGGCGTTCGGCCCGAGGGGTGCGTGGATCTCGTAGCCGAGCTTGAGGTCCAGCCGCTCGGCGATGGGCAGGATGCGTCGCAGCAGCTCCGGCTTCGCGCTCTGGATGCGCACGAGCGGGAAGTCGAGCTTCTTCGCCGACTGCAGCAGCGTCTCGGTGAACTCGAACTCCTCGTCGAGGCTCATGTCGCGGGAGCGGTTGCGCCCCATGTCGAGGTTCGCGCCGAACGAGCTGGCGTCGAAGCCGTACTTGTCGAACGCGCTGCGCCACTTCGTGACGAACTCGTCGGAGACGTGCGGGTAGGTGGGCACCATCTGCGAGGCGACGATCTCGATGCCGGGGCCGACGCTCAGCTCCGCGACGCGAGCCAGGAGGGAGTCGAAGTCGTACCAGCCGGCCGCGAACTCGGCAGTGGCCGAGTAGAGGGTGAGGCCGAGCTTGAACGGGTCGCTTTCGCGCGGCGCGGCGAACTCGCCGAGCGCACCCGCTGCCGATGCCTCGAAGTACGGCGTCGTCGCGGCCTCGGCGGCCTCGCTGGCCACGAGCGTGCGGGTGACGTCGACGTGGTTCGGCACGTAGAGGCCGGGCTGGGAGTCGCTGCCCGGCTTGATCTGCATGTACGGCAGGCGCAGGTCGGCGACGAGGTGGATGCTGTGCTCGCTGCCGTCCGCGATCGGCTCGTCGAGCTCGACGATGAGGCGCGGGCGGTCCTGCAGGAACCAGAGCACCTCCGACTGCTCGGCGATCTCGTCGAGGCGGTAGCTCGCGCCGCGGTGCTCGAGGCGGAGCTTCGACGCGTCGATCGGCGTGCCGTCGATCTCGAGCGCGAGGCCCGTGACGGAGGAGAGCCAGACGCTGCGGTACCAGGGCAGCTGCAGACTGAGCGCGGCGCCATCCGGGTGCGGGAAGAGGCTCTGCTCGCTGAGCAGGGTGTCTTGCGTTGCCATGAGAGGTCTCGATTCCTAGTGCTTGAGTCCGCCGGCGAAGCCCTGCATGAACTGCTTCTGAGCGACGAGGTAGAAGATGAGGATCGGCACCATCGAGATGATGACGATGGAGAAGATCTGGTTCCACTGCGAGACGAGCGAACCGACGTAGTAGTACATCGCCACCGGGAGCGTCTGGAAGTCGGAGCCGCCGAGGAAGATGAGCGACGTGAAGAAGTCGTTCCACACGATGAGGCCGGCGAGGATCGCGACCGTTCCCGTGGCGGGGGCCATGAGCGGCAGGATGATCTGGAAGAACACCTGGGTCGGGCTCGCCCCGTCGAGGGCCGCCGCCTCCTCGTAGTCCGTGCCGAGGCCGCGGAAGAAGTTGGCGTAGAGGAAGATCGCGAGCGGCAGGAGCATGCCGGTGTAGAGCACGATCATGCCCCACAGCGAGCCCGTCAGGCCGAGCGCGCGGGCCCCCATGTAGAGGGGGACGGTGCCCAGCTGCGTGGGCAGGATGATCGCGATGAGGAAGATGTAGTACGACACCTGGGTCCAGCGACGCGTGCTGCGGGTGATGACGTAACCCGCGAGCGCCCCGAGGATCACCATGCAGAGGATCGTGCCGCCCGTGATGATGATGCTGTTGAGCAGGCCGAGGAGCACGTTCGACTGGCCTGTCGCCGTCATGACGTTGGCGAAGTTCTCGACCGTCCACGTCGCGGGAAGCTCCGTGGCGGAGGTCGAGAAGACCTCCTGGTCGCTCTTGAACGCCGTGATGACGAGGAAGTAGAACGGCAGCAGGAACACGATGGCGACGAGCCAGACCGCGACTTCCCTGATCAGCGTGAACTTGGTGTACCTGAACATGTCAGCGTCCCTTCTCGGGGCGTTCGGCCGTGAGCTTCTGCTGCATGACGGCGAAGATGAGGATGATGACGGTGAGGATGAGCGCGAGCGCTGCGCCGTAGCCGAAGTTGCCGAGCGAGAAGGTCTGCTTGTAGACCTCGGTCGCGAGCGTCTCGGTGGCACCAGCCGGCCCACCGCCCGTGAGGGCCATGACCTGGTCGAAGATGCGCAGGCCGTTCACGAGGCCGAGCGTCGTCGCGATGGCGACGGCCGAGCGGATGGAGGGCAGCGTGACGTACCAGAACCGCTGGAAGAGGCTGGCGCCGTCGATCGCGGCCGCCTCCTCGATCTCCACGGGCACGCTGGCGAGGCCTGCGATGTAGATGACCATCGTGAAGCCCGTGTTCTGCCAGACGATGACGATGAGCACAGCCCAGATCGACCAGTTCGGGTCGGCGAGCCAGGCCTTCTGGTACTCGGCGAAGCCGAGCGTCCCGAGCAAGGCGTTGAGGGGGCCATTGAACTCGAAGATGAACTTCCAGATGTAGGCGACCGCGAGGGGGCTCAGCACCACCGGCATGAAGAACAGGGTGCGGAGGATGTAGCGGCTCTTGAGGCCGCGGTTGAGCGCGAGGGCCAGAATGAGGCCCGCGACGTTGGTGAGGATGACGGAGCCGAACGCGAGGAACAGGGTGTTCCCGACGGCGCCGATCTTGGTCGGGTCGGCGAAGATGTCGGCGAAGTTGTCGAAGCCGACGAACGTGAACGAGCCGATGCCGGTCCAGTTCGTGAACGCGAAGAAGCCTCCGGCGGCCGTCGCGGCGTAGTGGATGAACGTTACGAGCACGAGCCCGGGCAGCACCCACCACCAGTGACCGAATTGCAGGAGTGGACGCCCCTTGCGGGGAAGGGTGGCGTTCTTGCCACCCTTCCCCGTGGGCGACTGATCTTCAGCAGCAGACTCGGTCTTGCCGTCGCTGTGCAGTGTCGCAGTCATGAACTGGTTCCTTTGCTACTCGTGGATGCGGTTGAGGCTCGGCCTGACGATGTCGGCCATCAACCCCAGGCGGCATCCATTGATGCGAGGACTCCATCGACGTTCGTCTGACCCGTGAGCAGGCCCTGGACGCCGGTCTGCAGTGCTTCATAGACGGAGGGGTTCGGCCAGAAGCTGATCGGAAGCGCGGTGAACTCGCCGTTCTTGAGGAGTTCTTCGACACCCGAGTA
Organism: Pseudoclavibacter sp. Marseille-Q434; assembly: GCF_050315415.1. Lineage (NCBI taxonomy): Bacteria > Bacillati > Actinomycetota > Actinomycetes > Micrococcales > Microbacteriaceae > Pseudoclavibacter > Pseudoclavibacter sp. Marseille-Q434. The sequence continues at coordinate 374,998 of NZ_JBNPQH010000002.1, forward strand.
CGCGGTGCCTTCGAATTGGAAGTCCTCGAGCCCGGTGATGGGGAGGGCTCCGGAGACGTCGGAGAAGATCTTGGCGCCTTCAGGCTGGGCTACCCAGTCGAGGAAGGCCTGCGCAGCCTCCTGCTTTTCACTGGCTGCGTTGACCGAGAGAGCGTAGTTCGAGCTGGCGAGCACGCCTGGCTTCTTACCCGCTTCAGACGGGAAGGCCTCGATGGTGAAGTCCAGGTCGGGGTTTGCCGAGAGGAGTTCCGGAACAGCTGAACCAGGAAGGAATGCACCGAGCGAGGTGCCCTGCGTGATGTTGTTCGTGATGACGTCGAAGCCGGCACCCTGAGATCCCGCCTGGAAGCAGCCAGCCTCATTGAGGTCGACCACCGTCTGAAGAGTGTCCTTCCAGCCCTGCGAGTCGGCGAACGTCACGTCGCCCGCGGTGCGCTGGTCGTTCCAGTCGGGGGTGTCCGCATAGACGCGGCTGGCCGAGATGGACAGAGCAGTCATGCCCGTGTTCGGCCCTGCGGCGCCCGCAAGCGCGATCATGGATTTGCCTTCGCCGGTGAGCGTCGAGCATTCGCCCACAAGAGCCCCTGCGTCGGCGGGGAAGCTGGAGATGCCGGCCGCGTCAGCCGAGGCGTTGCTGTAGACGAAGCCCGAGACGGTGAAATCGACGGGCTGGGCGACGATCTGGTCCTCATAGGTGAAGAGCGCCTCCTGCCCTTCGGGAAGCACGCCCGAGACGGCGTCGTCCAGAGGGGCGAGGAATCCGGCCTCGGCGAGGCTCAGCGCCGCCTGACCCTGGCCTGCACCCGGAGCCGTCTGGATGACGTCGGGGGCGTTGCCTGCCTGCAGCTGGGTGCGGAGCGTCTCGCCGTAGCGGTCGTTCGGCTGCGGGTTGAGCGTGATCTTCACGTCGGGGTTTGCTTCCATGTACGCGTTCGCGAGCGCCTCGTATGGGTTCTCGAAGTTGTTCGAGGTTGCGTACGTGAGGGAGAACTCGGTCGCTCCGCCTTCTCCGGTGCCGCCGCCGTCTCCGCCGCCTGCGCAGCCGGAGAGGACGAGGACACCGGCAACCGGGAGGGCGAGTGCTGCGCTGAGGCGCATCCGCTGGTTACGGGAGTGAGACATTGTTTGCCTTTCTTGACAGCGTTGTCGAAGATCCTCCGGCTGTGCCGGAGCGTGGGTTCAGTCTGGCAGGCTTGTGCGCAAAACACACATAAGTAGTTGCGATGCTCCGCATAACTGTCGGCGCGGAACCCTCCGAGCGCATCACCCAGACGGATATGCTGGCGCCACACCCCTGATCCGGAAGCACAACGACGTGACCTCAGAAACACCGCTGTCCAGGCTCGACCTGAATCTGCTCGTCTCGCTCGACGCCCTCCTCACCGAGCGGAGCGTCACCCGGGCCGCCGAGCGGCTGCACCTCAGCCAGCCCGCGCTCAGCGCATCCCTCGGCAGACTGCGCACGCACTTCAACGACAAGATCCTCGCCCGCACCGGCAACACGTACGAGCTCACACCCCTCGCCGTCCGGCTCAGCGAGCTGACCGCCACCGCCCTCGACTCCGCGAGGCGCGTGTTCGACAGCCAAGCCGAGTGGAACCCCACGCAGTCCACACGCGAGTTCACAGTGCTCGGCTCCGACTACGGCTTCGCGACCATCGGCGCCGCGGTCTCGAAGCTCGCCGCCGAGACCGCTCCGGGCGTGCGCTTCCGGTTCCGGATGCACAACCCCAGCATCGTCGAGGACGCCATCGCGCAGCTCCGCTCCGTCGACGCCATGATGATCCCCCACGGCTTCCTCAGCGACCTTCCCTACAGCGACGTCTTCACCGACGAATGGCGCATCATCTGCACCGACGACAACCCGCACGTCGGCGAGCACATCACGATGGACAACATCGCCGAGCTCCCCTGGGTGTTCAACTACCTCTCCCGGTCAGCGTTCACCTCCGCGAGCAGGCAGATCCGCGAGCTCGGCATCGAACCCACCGTGGCCGCCGTCGTCGAGGGGTTCCATGTGCTCCCCCACTTCGTCCAGGGCACCAACCGGCTCGCGCTCATGCAGAAGCGCCTCACCGATGTCCTCATTCCCCACGAAGGGTTCCGCGTGCTCGAACCACCCTTCGACGCGACCCCCATCTCGGCCGCCCTCTGGTGGCACCCCACCCACAACAGCGACCCAGAGCACGCGTGGATGCGGCGCCTCTTCGCGCAGGCCGGCGCCGCCATGCAGGCGGAGACCGGGGCCGCGTAGGTCGGCGGCGCCGCGCGGAGACTGCGGCTGCCGCTGCCGCTGCCGCTGCGGCTGCGGTTGCGGTTGCGGTTGCGGTGCGGCTACTTCGGGATGGGATTCTCACTTCGTTGCGGAAAACTTCACCGAACGAAGTGAGACTTCCACCCCGAGACTCGTCGCGCAGCGCCACCGGCCCACCCCGCCGCACACCATCCCACCGTCTCGGGATGGGTGCCGCGCACACAGATGGCTTGCAAGCCACCCCGAAGCGCCAAAGCCATCCCGAAACTCGCTCGGCGGCGACGCCACCCGGCGCACTCACCCGCCCCAACCTCGGGATGGGTTCCTCACCTCGTTGCGGAAAGTTCGCCAGCACGAAGCGAGAAAGCCATCTCGAGACGGAAGAAGTGGGGGTCGGGTCAAGGGCAACCGGTGGGGTCAGCCGTCATCCAAGCAACCGTCATCGAGGCAGCAACGCAGCGGTCAGCGACTCAGCAACTCAGCGGTCAGCGGGTCAGCGGTCAGCGACTCAGCAATCAGCGATCAGCGATCAGGGGGTCAGCGGGTGAGGATGAGGGCGTCGCCCTGGCCGCCTCCGCCGCAGAGGGCGACCGCGGCCGTTCCGCCGCCTCGGCGGGCGAGTTCGTGCACGGCGTGGACGACGACTCGGGCACCGGATGCTCCGATCGGGTGGCCGAGCGCGATCGCGCCGCCGTGCGGGTTCACGACTTCGTCGGCGACGCCGAGCTCGGCCCGCGACTGCACGACGACGGCGGCGAAGGCCTCGTTGATCTCGATGTGATCGAGCGACGAAGCCGCGATGCCCTGCTTCTCGCAGGCCCGCGCGATCGCTCGTGATGGCTGCGACTGCAGCGATGCGTCTGGTCCGGCGACCTGGCCAGCTGCGCCGACGACCGCTAGCACCTCGTAGCCGTGCTGATCGGCGAAGGCGCGGGTCGTAAGCACAACCGCGGAGGCGCCGTCGGAGATGGGCGAGGCGTTGCCTGCTGTGATCGTCCCGTCCGCGGTGAAGGCGGCGCGCAACCCGGCAAGCGATTCGGCGGTCGTGGAGGGGCGGATGCCCTCGTCGCGGGTCACCCGAACCGGGTCGCCCCGACGGGCGGGCACGTCGATGGCCACGATCTCGGCGTCGAACAGCCCAGCCTCCACGGCCGCGGCGGCGCGCTGGTGGGAGCGCGCGGCGACCGCGTCCTGCGCCTCGCGCGTGATGCCGAGGCTCGTGTTGTGCTGCTCGGTGAGGAGGCCCATGCTCTGCCCGGATGCCGCATCCGTCAGCCCGTCGTGCGCCATATGATCGAGCGCCTCGACCGATCCGTACGCCCAGCCCTTGCGGGATCCTGCGAGGAGGTGCGGCGCCTGGCTCATCGACTCCATGCCGGCCGCGACGACGAGCTGCGCGTCGCCGGTCTTCAGTAGCCGGGCGGCGTCGATGACGGCGGTCAGCCCCGAAAGGCAGACCTTGTTGATGGAGGCGACGTGCGCGGACGCTGGGATGCCCGCGGCGAGCGCCGCCTGGCGTCCGGCGTTCTGCCCGACCCCGGCGGAGAGCACGTGCCCGACGAGGACGGCGTCGACGAGCGACGCGTCGATGCTGCCCTGTGCGAGCGCGCCGCTGATCGCGGCGGCGCCGAGCTGCGGGGCGGTCAGCGTCGAGAGCTGCCCGTTGAGCTTGCCCTGCGGGGTCCGGGCGGCGGCGACGATGACGACGTCGTTCGCGGCCGGAGCTGGGCTCGCGCCGAAGTCTGTGCCGCTCATGCGCTCACGCGTCCTCTCGTTCGTGCCCGCGACGCCGCTCGGGCACGCGGGACCGGCACGGCGTCGACGGCCACACCGATGACGTTGCTGATGTCGCCGATGCGTTCGACGCGCAGCTCGACGACGTCGCCTTCCGCGAGTGGTGGCGGCGTGAGCGAGCCCGCGCGTCCCCATAGCTCTGCGAGGCAGCCGCCGTTGCCGGCCGTGCCTGAGCCGAGGACGTCGCCCGGCGCAACCCGCGAGTTCCGGGACGCGTAGACCAGGAGCTGCGGGAACGACCAGCCCATGTTGGAGAGCAGGTCGCTGCCGATGAGCTCGCCGTTGACGAGCACCTGCAGCTCGAGCTCGAGGAAGCCGTCGGCGTCGTGCGCGTCGGCGAGCTCGTCGGCCGTGACGATCCACGGCCCGAGCGTCGCGGCAAAGTCCTTGCCCTTGCAGGGCCCGAGGCGCACCTTCATCTCGCGCGACTGGATGTCTCGCGCCGACCAGTCGTTGAAGACGCTGTAGCCGAAGATGTGGTCGGCCGCGGCCGCCTCGTCGAGGTTCGACCCGTCGCTGCCGTCCAGTGCGCCGACGATCACGGCGACCTCGAGCTCGAAGTCGAGCCGCTCGGTCACGGGCGGGCGGATGCTCGCCCCGCTGCCCACAAGCGAGTGCGGGTTGGTGAAGTAGAAGGTGGGCGCGTCGTACCACTCGGCGACGACCCCCGAGTCGCCGTCGATCGACTTCACGACGCCCTCGACGTGCTCCTCGAACGCGACGAAGTCGCGCACGCTCGGCGCCTCGATGGGGGCGAGCAGCTCGACGTCGGCGAGCGACGGGGCGAGACCGAGGGAACCGTCCGCCCAGGCATCCTCGATGAGCGAGGCCGCGATCGCGTTGGCGCGGTCGAGGCCGAGCCTCGTCGCGCCGAGCACGGTCAACCCGTCGGCGAACGCGAGCAACCGGTCGCCGCCCTCGTGCGCGACGACGACCCCGTCGTGCGTTCGGCCGTCGTGCATCCACCTGGCGTATCTCACCGTGCCGCCTCCACGGTGTTCCAGACGCGGGGTAGCCGCGCGGCGTTGCCGAACAGGATCTGCGCCTCGTCCTCGGCGCCGAGTTCCGCGTCGTGGACACGCTCGACGGGGTTCTCGACGCCCATGTCGAAGGGGTAGTCGGAGCCGAGGAGCACCCGGTCGGCGCCGACGGCGGCGACGAGGTTCCGCAGCGCGTCGGGCGTGTGCACGAGCGAGTCGAAGCTCAGCTGCCGCAGGTACGTGGACGGCGCGCGCAGGCAGGTGCGCGCCTCGGGCCGCACCTCCCAGGCGTGGTCGGAGCGGCCGATGAACGTCGGCAGGTAGCCGCCGCCGTGCGCCGCGATGAGCACGAGGTCCGGGAAGCGGTCGAGCACGCCACCGAAGATGAGGTGGGAGATCGCGGCCGCGTTCTCGGCGGGCTGGCCGACCGTGTTGGAGAGGTAGAAGCGGTCGAGGCGCTCGTCGAGGCTGCAGCCGAACGGGTGCAGGAACACGATCGCCTCGAGTTCCTCGGCACGGCGCCAGAAGTCGTCGAGGCGCTCGTCGCTGAGCTCCACGTCACCCGCGAACGACGACAGCTCGACCCCGGCCAGGCCGTTGGTCAGCACGGCGTCGTCGAGCAGCTCGACGAGACGGTGCGGATGCTGCAGCGGCACGAGCCCGAGCCCGCGCAGCCGTTCGGGCGCACCGGCCACGTGTTCGGCAATGGCCGCGTTGGCCTCCTTCGCCGCCCAGACGGCGAGCTCCTCGCCCGCCCACGGGTAGTAGTGGCTGGGCGAGGGCGAGACGAGCTGCACATCCACGCCCTGCGCATCCATCACCGCGAGGCGCTCTTCGAGGGAGATGAGCTTCGGGAAGCGCGACTTGATCATGGCACCGGATGCGGCGAGGCTCTTAGGCCCGTTGCGCTTGGCCTCGAGCTCGCCGGCGGCGGCGAAGCCCTCGGGGTCGCGGCCCTGCACCGCGCCTTGGAGGGCGGGGAGGAGGAGGTGCGCGTGGACGTCGACGACCTGGCCGGCGGCGCCAGAGGCACGGCCGTCAGCAGTCACGTCGTTCGCCCCGCTCATGCCGGCACCGCCACGAGCTGCGCGACGCCGCCCATGAGGGCGGGCACGTTGCCGTCGCGCTTGCCCTCGAGCTGCCACTGGCCGAGGGTCGTGGACGCCTCGACGACGTGCGATGCGCGGGGGATGCGGCGGGCATGGAAGTCGTCCCAGAACTGCTGGTCGAGCTGGTCGCTCTCGAGGAGCATCGTGGCGAGCACGAGCCCGTCCTCGGCGGCCTGAGCCGCGCCCTGCGCGATGGTCGGAGGGCAGCTGTGGGCGGCGTCGCCGATGATGACGACCCGGCCGCGGTTCCATGCATCCGGAACGACGTGGGAGGTGAAGAGCGTGTAGTGCACGCGGGCCGACTCGGTGAGCGAGTCGCGGATCTCCTGCCACGGCCCGCCGTAGCTGCCGGCGAGGTCGCGCATGATCTCGACGCTCTCGGCTGGCGTGAGGCCGGTGCGGTCCTGCGCCTTCTCGACGAGGTAGGCGTAGATGCTGTTCTCGCCCGTCGGGCAGTAGCCGGCGATGAAGCAGCGGCCGCCGTAGTAGAGGTCGGTGTGGGTGACCTCGGCGGGGCGCTCCACGAAGGCGCGCCAGATGCCCATGCCCGTGCGCTCGGGCTTGGTCTCGATGCCGATGAGCGATCGGGTCGGCGAGTTGAGGCCGTCTGCGCCGATGACGAGATCGACGCGCGACGTGTCGCCGGCATCCGTCGTCAGGGTCACACCATCGGCGTCCTGCTCGAGGCCCGTGACGGTCGTGCCGTAGTGGATGCGAGCGCCGACTTCGAGGGCGCGCTCGGCCAGGATCTTTGCAAGGTCGGGACGGTACATGCCGGCCGTCGCCGGGTACTCGGGGCCGCCCGTGCGGGTCTCGGTGAGGCTCGCGATGGCCGTGCCCGCCGGGTCGGGGGCGCGCATGCTGACCTCGTCGAACGAGTACGACTGCTCCTGGATGCGCTCCCAGATGCCGACCTGGTCGAAGACGCGCAGCGCGTTGCCCTGCAGGGTGATGCCGGAGCCGAGAGCCGTGACCTCGGACTTCGCCTCGTAGACGTCGACCTCGACGCCGCCGTCGGCCAGGATGATCGCCGAGACCATGCCCGCGACTCCGCCTCCGACGATGGCGACCTTGGAAACTGCACTCATGATGGTCCTGCTTTCTGCGTCTGCGTTGACGATGAAGATGTGCGTGCCGTGCGGCGGGGGCTGCTCAGCGGATGGCGATGGGGTTGACGGGAGACCCGACGGCGCCGGTGATGGGCAGCGGCGGGGCGACGAGGAGGAAGTCGTAGACCCCGTCCTCGGCGCTCGCCGCGGCGAGCGCCTCGAGGTCCCACATCTCGCCGATGGTCAGGCCCATGTTGGGGATGACAACCTGGTGGAGCGGTTGGAAGGCGTCGTCGAACTCGTTGGGGCGCACTTCGAAGCCCCACGTGTCGGTGGCGATCGCGGCGATCTCGCTGCGGTGCAGCCAGCCGGCCGTCGTGAAGGAGAGCCCGGCGCTTGGGCCGCCCGCGTAGCCGTTCCACCCGTCGCGCTGGGCGCGGGCGTAGCGGCCGGTGCGTACGAGCACGATGTCGCCACGGCCGACGGCGGCGGTCGCGCCCTGCGCGCGGATGCACGACTCGAGGTCGGCGGTCGTGATCGCGTAGCCGTCCTCGAGCTCCCCGTCTTCGCGGAGGTGCCTGCCGAGATCCAGCAGCACGCCGCGGCTCACGATCTCGGCCGCGGTGTGCTCGATGCCGGTGACGAGGTCGCCGTCACTCGTCACGACCTCACCGGAACGGCGACCGTTCCACGCGTAGCCGTGGTCGAAGATGTGGCCGAGACCGTCCCACTGCGTGGAGCACTGCAGCGGCATGGCGATGACGTCGTCAGCCCCGCCGAGACCGTGCGGGAACCCCTGGTTCGCGAGCTGCGCATCCGTGCCCGTGTCGAGCATCGTGTGCACGGGGTTCGTGCGGCGACGCCACCCCATCTGGGGGCCGTTCATGTCGAAGGGCTGCGAGAGCGAGAAGCTGCGGCCCGTGCGCACGAGCTTTGCGGCGGCTGCGCGCTTGGCGTCGTCGATGAAGTTGAGCGTGCCGATGCGGTCGTCGTCGCCCCAGCGACCCCAGTTGCGGTAGGTCTGCGCGGCGCGCGCGACTTCCGTGGTGGGGTCGGTGCGGTCGAGCTCGGCCGGGTTGTCGGTGGGGGTTCCCGTGACCGTGGGGGCGCCCCCGGCAACGGTCGTCTCGGTGACGGAGGTCACGAGGGCACCGCTTCCGCGCGCACCTTGGTCGTCTGCGTGCCGAGGCCCTCGATGACGCTCACCATGACGTCGCCGTCACGGAGGAGGCGGCCGTGCACGATGCCGTTGCCGGCTGGGCTGCCCGTGAGCAGCAGGTCGCCGGGGAGGAGCGGCATGTTCTCGGACGCGGCCGAAATGAGGGCCGGGATGTCGAAGAGGAGGTCGTCGGTGACGGCGTCCTGCATCGTGTCGCCGTTGAGCGTGAGCTTGAGCGTGAGTGAGTGCGGGTCGGTCACGAACTGCGCCGGCACGAGGAACGGGCCGGTGGGGAGGAAGCCTGGCGCGTTCTTGCCGCGGTACCAGTCGGTGCCGATCTCCTTCATGTCCTTGCGGAAGATGAGGTCGCGCGTCGAGATGTCGTTGACGATCGTGTAGCCGGCGACGTGGTCGAGGGCGTCTTCGCGGGAGACGCGGTGGGCGCGCTTCCCGATGACCACCGCGAGCTCCAGCTCCCAGTCGTGCTGGTCGCTGTAACCGGGCAGCTCGAGCTCGGCGTCGACGCCTGCGACGGCCGTCGGCAGGCCGATGAAGAAGTACGGCTCGCCGTCCCTGGCGCGCGCATCCATCATCTCGGCCGCCCACTCGCGCAGCTCCTCGATGGGGCGCGGATCGTTCTTGGCCCGGCCCGCGGCGACGAGGTCGATGACGTGCGTGCGGTAGTTGGCGCCCGTCTGCAGCACCTGGCGGGGCTCGACGGGGGCTTCCAGCGTGACGTCGTCGAGGGCCAGCCAGGCGCTGTCGTCGCTGGCGCTGGCGCTGGTCTGCGCGAGCTCGGCGACGCGGTCCCACGAGGCGGGCGCCCCGGCGAGGAAGTCGTTGAGGGAGTCTGCGCCGAGCTCTTCGCTGCTGAGCGGGCGGATGCGGCCGGCCGCGACGAGGCCGAGCTGCGGCTTCCCCTCCCCCACGCTGAAGCGGGCAAGAGCGAAGTCGGCGGTCAGGCCTTCGGACGACGATGTCACGGGTGGTCTCCAATTCACGACGCTTCGGTGCGTTCGTGACATAAGTCAACCGCGTGCGGCGCCATCAGCCAAGCCGGGATGCGTTATCCCGGGCATCAGGGTTGGTGATGGAGCGGTGGACGCTTCTCAACAGATTTCCCGATCGCGCCACTTCAGAATTACTTCTGAAGTACGCTTTTGTCATGCACTCCGCGACACCCACAAGCAGGACGTTCAACTCGTCCGACCTCAGCCGCAACGCACCGAAGGTCTTTGCGGCAGCTGAAGACCACCCCGTCGACGTCACCCGACGCGACGGTGAAGATCTTGTGCTGATGTCGAAGAGCGAGTCTCAGGCCCGCGATCAGCTCTTGGAGATCGCGGCGCAGCTCATCGCCGTAGCGACCGACGACCGCGGCTCGCTCGAGCACCGAATGTCGCAGATGTTTCCATGGATGCTGGCCCTCAGCCCAGATAGCCAACGCAAGTGCGCGCACGACCTGCTCGACGCGTCGCGTGCATCCTTCTCTACCGGCCAGGCTCATCTTGCGATTGCCGAGTTCACGGCGTGGAAGGAAACGGCATCGGCGCTCGCGGCGGGACTGACCCCAGTTCAAGCCGACTGGCTCGAAGCCGACATCACCGTGGAACGCCCCTAGAAGGTGACGAAAGACACACCAGTCCCCCGCCCGACGAAGAAAGGCGAGTACCGCATCCGATTCGCGACGAACTCGGCCAGGAAAGGCTGGATGGATCTGGCCGCCACGATCCGAAACCCGCTCGCCGATGCCGGGACTTCCTTACCACGACGCCCCAGGAGGCCACCCCGAACAACTACAGGCTTCGCGACGAACTCGGCACCGTTCGGCGTGACGGTCACGTCTACGCACGCTGGCAACACAAGCCGACACTGCGCGGCGATGCCCGCATCTGGTTCTACGTCGACGGTGACGTCGTCTGCCTGGAACAAGTTCACACACATCACCCCCACGAGACGAAGTAGGTGCGCCAAGGGGTGCGTGGGCATGAAGTCAGCTGATCGCCCTCGCGATCGGCAGCCCGCCGCCGTGCGAGGTGAGGCCGCCGTCCACGGCGAGCTCGGCGCCCGTCACGAATGAGGTCGCCGGTGAGAGCAGGCTCGCGACGACCTCGGCAACTTCGGCCGGCGATCCCGTCCGGCCGAGCGGTGTCAGCTCGACGTTAATGTCGCGGAACGCGGCCGAGGCGCTCGCCGTCATGGGCGTCTCGATGTATCCGGGATGCACGATGTTCACGCGAATCCCCCGCGGCCCGAGCTCCATCGCGGCGGTCTTGGTGATGCCGCGCAGCGCCCACTTGCTCGCCGCGTACGCCACGGCATAGTGTGCCGTGAGCGCTGCCGCGGAGCCCACGTTGACGATGGATGCGCCGCCCGCCATGAGCGGGGCGAGCGCCTTGATTCCGAGTGCCGGGCCCGTCGCGTTGACGGCGAAGGCCAGCTCGAAGTCCTCGGCGGTGACGTTCGCGATTCGAGCCCGCCTCGTGACGCCGGCCGCATTCACGAGCCCCGCGAGCGCGCCGGCGGCTGCGGTCGAGGCAGCGGCGAGCTCGGCGACAGCAGCCCAACCCTCCGGGTCGCGCACGTCGAGAATGACCCGGTGGACGCTCGGTAGCTCGGGTGCATCCGCTGGCCAAGAGAGGTCGGCCGCGATGACCGGGATGCGGTCGGCGAGGAGCCGCCCGACAACCGCTGCCCCGATGCCGGACGCGGCACCCGTAACGACTACAGGGGCGGACGCGGTGCTGGCGCTGGTGGTTTCTGACACGTGGCTCCTCTCGACGCGCGGCTCTGCGCATCAACTTCAACCCAAGCAGGGACGGCGGCGTCCGCACACATGAGATCAGTGATCTGCCTCATCGGTGGACTCGATGGAAGGCCCTCCGCGGCGTGCACCAATCGGCCGCTCAGCCTCGTCCTGCACGGCGCGCCTCGGCCTGGGCCTCTTGTCGTCGATAACCGACATGGATATGTTGCTTTTAAGCCAAAGTGGCCCTGGTCGGGCTGAAACCGACCAAGCTCCTCTACAAGGAAGTAGCAGGTACATGGCAAGAATTCGACATCTCGCAGCGGCTGGCTCCGCAGCGGCATTGCTCACGACACTGGTCATCGCAACTCCCCCAGCAGGCGCCGACGAAGCACCGAGCGGCCAGATAGTCCCCGTCACGCTCAGTGAAGAAGGCTACGAGACCACGGCCTTCGCCTACGTTCCCGACGTGGCCGAGTACGGCGAGCGCGCCACCGCGTCCCCGCTCATCGTCGTGTACGGGGACGCGCCGTACACCGCCGACTCTGCTCTCCAGACCGCCGAAGACGGCGGCTTCGCGCAGATCGCGGCCGACGAGCGAAGCCCGATCCTGTTCGTCAACCCAGCCAACGGATCCACGTGGACGGACGTCGACGAACGTAGCCTCGTCGTCTCGAAGCGCCAATTCTCCGACTCGACCAACCTCGACTACACAACGGGAACCACCGCGGGCACCAGCGACACCGGACTCTTCCCGGGGTCTCGCTTCCGCACCTACGTCTTCGCCGATGGAACCGGAGCCGACTTCGCCCACGAGCACCTCTACGACGGAGTCGAGGACGTCCACCCGTACGTCTCAGCATGGCCTGCCACGTACTTCCCGAGCGCCATCTACACAAGCAACGCAACAGCGTCCGTCGTTACCGGTTCGACTGAGGCCGAGGTCCCCGGCTACCTCGTCAACGGAACTGCGGCGATGCACGAGGCCATCACCGGCATCAACACGAGCTTCGGCACCGCGGTCGCCGCGACCTCTCCGGTTGTCGACGGCTTTGACGCAGCCTCGGTGAGCGAGGGTTATAGCGAGGTACTGAGCACGTTCATGCGCCGCGACAGCTGGGTTGCCCCGCACACCTCAAGCCTCGTTCCACTGACGGACTATGCGGCGCTGGGCATCGAGATGACCCGCGACGTGATCGAGGTGCAGGATGCTCGGGTCGAGTACTTCACGTACACGCCTGACTCCGTCGCTACGGCCACCGTGGACTCAACTCCGGTCGTCTTCCTCTTCCACGGCAACGGCAACCACGCGGAGGCCCAGGCCTCGATCACCGAATGGCCCCGAATCGGCGCCGAGGAAGGCTTCATCACCGTCTCGGTGCAGGATCACGCCGCGGTCGGCATGGGCGACGAGCGGATGCGCGCGGCCCTGGACAGCATCCTGGAGACGATCCCACAGGCGGACAGCACGCGCATCTACGCTTCCGGGTTCTCCATGGGCGGTCGCCAGAGCTGGTCGCTGGGTGCACTGCAGACAGAGCTGTTCGCCGGTATCGCGCCGACGAACGGGGTCTTCGCACCGCCCGCATCAACCAACGATCTGCGCCTGCCGACGTTCTACGCTGGCGCACCCCTCGGGCCATTCGATGAGCTGCCGTCCAAGAACGGCACTGCCAGCACGGTCGACGAGACGCTCGCATCAACGTTCGCGAAGAACGGCATCACCGACTCCTACACGTTTGATGCTGAGGCCGACCCAGTCTGGGGCATCGCACCTGACCGCACCGCGCGCTACACGAGCCCGTACTTCGAGGTCCAGACTGACGTCAACTACTACGCGGATGCAGACGGCCAGGAGATGGTGGCTCTCGCCATCAACCACGACGCGACCCATGAACCACTGAGCGTGACGACGGAGGCAGCTTGGGACTTCCTGCAGGACTTCAGCCGGGCCGCTGACGGTTCGATCGTGATCGGCGACCCCGTTCCGACGGCACCGCCAGAGACGACACCGCCAGCGACTACGCCTCCCGCGACGGCGACCGCTACCCAGCAGCCGACGACAACCAGCACCGCAACCGCGGCACCGACTCCGCCCGCCCCGCAACCGACTGGCACGGAGGCCGGGAAGCCTGACTCGCTGGCGACGACGGGGAGCGAACTCACCGCACCGCTCGTCATAGTCGCGCTGCTGCTCGTGCTGGGCGCCGGCGCCGTCTTGCTGTCGCGTCGTCGGGCGAGCTAACTCACGCACGGACGCTGATCGGGGTGTCACTGGCTGGCTGCTACCCCCAGTGACACCCCGATCTCTGTTCGTCGGACCGCGCGAGATGTCGCCGATCGCCGGACTCGACGGCGCGTGGACTCGCACCCTACGGCTCGAGCACGGCACGACCCCACCGCCGCCGTGGCGAACACAGCTTCGCCCCGGCCGATCTGCCGTTCGAGACGCTGCAGGAGCATCCGTCCGACAGGTCGCAGTGACCGGGGCGAAGCAGTGAGTGCGCGGATGCGTCAGCTCATGCTCGCCCAGAACTCGCACTGGTGCTCGGTCGCGAAGTCCTCGAAGGGCGTCTCGCCTTCCGGGGTCAGCTTGATGAAGGTCGGAGCCTCCGCCGTGAACGCCACCCACGGCGACCCCAGCGTCCCGGAGGTCAGGAATTCAGCCCAGTAGTCCATCATCCGATAGCCGAGCTCCTTCTCCTCGGCGGTCAGGGGACGCTCCACTTCCGCGTAGTCGAAGAGGTAGGCCAGCTCCGCCGAGTGGGCGCTCGACATGTCGATGCCGTCCAACGCCATCCCTGCGTTTGTCGGCGACGTCGGGTCTTCGAACTCGTACGCGTAGATCGTCGCCTGGTCTGCGGCACCCTCCGCGAACGTGAACGTGCTGCACCCGAAGGTGCTGTCGGTGTCGATCGCCGCGAGGGCGAGCGCCGGCTGATCGTAGTCCCCAGCCGGGTACCGCTGGAGAACGTCGTCGGCCTTCTCGGCGTACGTCTCGCGAACGCGCGCCTCGTACTCCTCAGCCGTCATCGAACCTGCATCCGGGCCCACGCTGAAGAAGATCCCCTGCTTCCCTTCCCAACGGTTGGAACCAGCCAGCACAGGGATCGCGTCCCAGTCTCCGGCCTCTATCGCGTCCATCGGCATCGCCGGGAGCACGTCGCTTCCGAACGTGGGCGAGAATCGGCCAGGCGTCTCCATGAGCACCTCGGCGTCGAGCCCCTGCAGGCATTCCAGCTGCGCGGCGCCGGCGGGGCAGCCGATCTCGGCCGCCGTAGTGTTGCCCGCCTCAACCGCAGCCTCGAAGGGAGTGAAGGCTCTGAATGCACACGACCCGCTCTGCAGGATCGCACCGCTGAGCATCCCGGTAGTCTCTGGCGACGTCAGCAGGCCGCAGATCGACATCGCCCCCGCGGACTGTCCCGCAGCCGTCACCCGTGCGGGGTCACCGCCGAACGCGGCGATGTTCTCATTCACCCAATCCAGCGCTGCGACCTGGTCGAGCAGACCGAACGAACCGGCGTCAGCGCCCATCGATTCGGACGCGAGGTAACCGAGCGCGCCCAGACGATAATTGATGTTGACGACCACGGTGTTCGTGCGCTCGACGAACTCCGAGGGGTCGAAGAGCGCGCCGCTGCCACCGCCGAACCCCCCACCGTGGATCCACATCATCACCGGCAGCTCTGCGTCGGCGTCAACGCCAGAGGGTCGGTAGACGTTGAGATACAGGCAGTCCTCGCTCTTCTCGACGCCGACCACCTCGCCTCCCTGCAGACAGGCCGGGCCGAACGCGTCGGCTTTCTTCGTCCCCTCCCACGCCTCGGGGGGCTCGGGCGCCTTGAACCGGAGATCATCGACCGGAGGCGCCGCGTAGGGGAGACCGAGGAACGCATCCACCCCTTCAGCAGCAACACCCTCGATCGATCCCTGCGCGACCGCGGCAGTCGCACCGCCTGGTGAAGTCGAATCGCCCGCTTGCGGGGAGCATCCGGCAAGGGTCAGCACCGCCGCGGAGGCGAATGCGAGCCCCGCGAGGCCTCTCGCCCGACGAACGCCGGGGTAGCCCTTCCGGGGGTTGCGGCGCGCTTTCGGGCGCGCCGATGAGTGATGTGTCATGACGACTCCAATGTCGTGAGGTGTCGGCGCCGCTTCGTGCGGTCGCCGGGTTCTCGATGGGTGGATGGAAAGGGAAAGCGGGAAGAAAAGCGGGCTGGGCAGCTAGGCGCCGAGCCACTCGCGCATCGCGGCAAGGGTGCGGTGCGCGCCGGCATCGGACGGCTCGTCGATGTGTCCGTGGTGCGAGTCGAGTTCGAGGCGGTACTGCGCGGCGACGCCCGCGCGCTCCAAGGTCCGGACGAAGGCCTCGGCTGACGGCACGAACGCGTCGCGCTCGCACGCGACGACAAACGTCCTCGGAAACCCGCGCCCGTTGCCCCACCCGGGGAACACCTGCGGGTCGGTCAAAGCCGCGAGGGATCCTGCGAAATTCATCGTGAGGCCGTCGAGGTGCGCAGCCTTCGGTGCCACCGCGGTCGGGTCGGTGGGATCGGGATGCAGAGCGGGATATACGAGGATCAGCCCGGCTGGCACGGGACGTTCCGCGTCGATGAGCCGCTGCACGGCCCCCGCGGTCAGCGTTGCTCCGGCGCTTGCCCCACCGAGTACGAGCCGGTCGCCGGGGACACCCAGCCATTCGAGCGAATGAGACCGAGCCTCCTCCCACCAGGCCAGCACGTCGTCGGACGGGACCGGGTAGTGCACTCCACGCACACATTTCGTGTAGTCGATGGACAGCACCGGGACGCCCCGGGATGCGAGTTCCAGAGAAGTCCAATTGGCTTCGGGTATGTCGAGGTGGCCACCCAGGAAGGCGCCGCCGTGGGCCCAGACGAATCCGACACCAGCTGCTTGCGCGGTCTCATCGACGTAGATCCTGCCAGGCAACGGACCGTTCGGCCCGTCGAGGGTCACGTCTATCGTCGCAACGGCACCAAGGTGGGGGAATCGACGAACGAGCGAGTCAGCGTCGATGTCATCTCTCGGATCTGTGGGCTCACCGTTGCGACCGATCCACTCGATCATGTCGGCCACCGGAAGCCGGCGGAACTCCGCCGAGGTGATCTCGGACGCGGCGTTCTCGGGCATAGCGGCATCGGGCGCAGCATCCCCTGGCGTCTCGAGCCCGACGGGGCTGTCGGCCGTCACTTCGAGTCCCAAGCCGCGTCGAGCTCACCCAGCAGCCCGTCGACCGACTGCTGGCCCGTCAACAGGGCCTGCACTCCGGAGCCGAGCTTGTCGAAGACCGAAGGGTTGCTCCAGATGTTGACCGGGAACTGCGTGTACTGGCCATCCGCGATGAGCTGAGCGACCGGGGCATAGGTAGAGTTCGTGAGGTCGATGCCATCGATGCCCGTGATGGGGATCGTGCCTGCCGCATCCGCATAGCCTTCAGCGTTCTCCGGCTCGGCGAACCAGTCGAGGAACGCCTGTGCGGCTTCCTTGCGCTCGGACGCCTCACTGATCGAGACGGCGTAGTCGGAACTCGCAAAGATGAAGGGCTTCGCGCCCTTCGGAGCGGGGAACGACTCGACGACGAGCTCGGCTTCAGGCGAGCTCCGTCCGAGCTCGACCGCCGCGCCGCCAGGGATGAACGCGCCCAGGGACGTCCCTTGACCGATGCCGTTCACGATCGCGTCGAATCCGCTGCCCTCTGCACCGGCCTGGAAGCATCCGGCATCTTTCATGTCGATGATGAGCTGGAGGGTGGCCCTCCACCCTTCAGTACCGGCGAAACTCACCTCTCCAGCTGCTCGCTGCGCATCCCAATCGGGATTCTCGGCGTACACGTTGGTGGCCGCGATGGTGACCGCGGCGATGCCGCCGTTGATCGGAACGGAGCCTGCGAGCGCAAAGAGAGACGTTCCACCGTCGAGCGCCGCGCAGGTCTCGAGCAGCTCTTCGCTCGATTCCGGGTACGTGACGCCAGGCGTCTCGTTGAAGACCGTCCCCGTGATGCTGATGTCGGTGGGGTGACCGAACTGCTCGCCGTCGACGAAGAACAGCGGCTTGCTGCCCTCATCCACCAGCGCCGCGTTGGTTTCGGCAAGTGGCGCGAGCAGGTTCGCTTGCGCCAAGGAGATCACGGAGAGCGTCGTGCCGGATCCCGGCGTCGCCATGATCACGTCCGAGGCGTTGCCGCCTTGGAGCTGGGTCCGGAGGACACTGTCGTAGTTCTCCGAGGGGATCGGGTTCAGCGTCACCGTGACACCAGGATTCGCTTCCATGTACCGCTCGGCGAGCGCCGCATACGGGCTGTTCTCAGTGGATGGGTAGGAGAAAGAGAAGTCGAGCGAACCTGCGCTCGGCGTGGAGGCGGTGCTGTCGCTGCAGCCCGCGAGCGCGACGACCACGGCGACGGCGGTGAGACCTGTCGTGACTCGGGTTCGGGCGGGAGTGAGCGTGGGGGGCATGGTCCAGTCCTTGACGTCGGTGTCGTGGCGAACGCGTCTGGAGCTGACGGACGGCGGTGTCCGTCCAGGCGAACGCGTCCTGGGCAACGCCAATGTAGCACTAATCCGAATGAGAATTCGGATTTTGTTCTCGTTGTTCGGGCGCCCACTACTCCGAGGCGCCGACCGGACCTTCCCCCGCCTCGAGGAGCAGACGGGCAGTGCGGATCAGGTTCTCGACGAGACGCCGCTGACCAGCTGCGCTCTGGGGGGTCGAGGACTCAAGGTATTGAAACGTTGCAGCATCCAGGACCTCGTACACCCATGAGCGCCACGAGTCAGAGGAGGGCGCGACCACGACGTCCGAAGCTCGCTCGAGTGATCCCATGATGACTTCACGCATCTCGCGCCAGGCGGCAGGACCGGCCGCATCCAACTCCTGCTGGGCCGCCGCGAGCTGCACCAGCGACCGGAGGGTCGGGGCGCTCGATGCCATTCCCTGCACGTAGGCGTCCACTATCGATTCGACCGTGGCCGCACCATCCGCCTCAAGCGCCGCGAGCACGGCCACCATCGAGGCCTGGATGCGAGCGAGCTCCTCCTCCTGCACGGTGCGCAACAGGTTCGCGCGATTGCCCACCCTGCCGTAGATGGTGCCGACCGAGACCCCGGCCCGCTCACTCACATCGGCAATGGTGACCCCGGCCGCACCATGCTCGGCCATGAGGGAGAGGGTGGCGGCCCTCACACGGGCGAAGGACTCGCGACTCCGCTGCTGCCTCGGCTGCGCGATGCCATCCATGGAACCCCCAGAGCGTCACCTGCCGCCGAACGCGATGCAGGTATGGCCGCCAATGATTCCACACGGCGGCACGCGAGCCCTAAGAGCAGGCAGCGGGGCGGGAATCGAGGTGCAGGCAAGCGCTCCCCCTCGTCTCGGGATGGGTTTCTCGCTTCGGGATGGGCTGCAAGCCATCCGGAAGCGAGAAACCCATCCCGAAACTCGCGCCGCGGCTACACGCGCTCGAAGACGGCGGCGAGGGCTTGGCCTCCGCCGATGCACATGGTCTCGAGGGCGAGGCTGGCGTCGAGGGCGGGCAGCTCGTTGGCGAGGGTCGCGAGCATCCGGATGCCGGTGGCGCCGATGGGGTGCCCGATGGAGATGCCGGAGCCGCGCGGGTTGAGGCGAGGGTCTTCGGCATGGATGCCCCAGTCGGCGAGGCACGCGAGCACCTGCACGGCGAACGCCTCGTTGAGCTCGATCACATCGAGATCGCCCAGTCCGATGCCTGCACGCGACAGTGCAAGCGAGGTCGCCGGCACCGGCGCGACGCCGAACAGCCGCGGGTCGTTGCCGGCCACCGCCCACGAGACCAACCGGACCGAAGGGGTCAGCCCCAGCTCAGCGGCCCGCGCAGGCGTCGTCACGATGCACGCGGCGGCCGCGTCGTTCTGCCCGCTCGAGTTGCCGGCGGTGACGGTGGACGCGGGGTCCTTCTTCCCGAGGATCGGCCGCAGGCGGGCGAGGGCCTCGATCGAGGAGTCGGCGCGCGGATGCTCGTCCCGGTCGACGACGACGTCGCCCTTGCGTCCGGGCACCGTCACGGGAATCAGCTCGGCGTCGAACGCACCGGACTCCTGCGCCGCGACGGCGCGCTCGTGCGACTGCAGGGCGAAGCGGTCCTGCGCCTCGCGAGAGATGTCGTACTCGGCGCGCAGCAGCTCGGCGCTGCCAACGTTGCCGTCGGGGCTCGGGTAGTTGACGCCGCCCACCGTCTCTCGTCCGCGGGCGAGCGCGTCGTGGAGCATGAGGCCGGCGGGCGGGGTGCCGCGGCGACCCTGCTCCGTATAAAGAGGCGCGTTCGACATCGACTCGGCGCCGAGCGCGACGACCAAGTCGGCGACGCCCGTCTGCACCTCCATGGCCGCGTTCATGACGGCCTGCAGGCCCGAGCCGCAGCGGCGGTCGAGCTGATACCCGGTTGTGGTGATGGGGAAGCCAGCATCCAGTGCCGCCACGCGCCCGAAGGCCGGCGACTCCATGGAGGGGTAGCCCTGCGCGGCGATGACCGAGTCGACCGCATTCACGTCGAGGCCGCTGCGCGAGACGAGCGCTTTGAGCACGGCGACGCCGAGGGCACGAGCAGACAGCGGCGCGAGCGAGCCGCCGAGGCGCCCGACCGGCGTGCGCAGGGGCGAGCAGATGACGACCTCGCGCAGCTCGGTCACGCCGAGACCTCCTGCAGCGAGTCGGCGACCGTGAACGCGGCTCCGGTCGCATCCCGAACCTCGTCGACCGTCACACCGGGTGCGAGCTCGATGAGCACGAGCCCCGAGTCCGTCACGTCGAGGACGGCCAGGTCGGTGATGATGCGGTCGATGCAGCCCTTGCCCGTGAGGGGCAGGGTGCACTGCTCGACGATCTTCGGCGAGCCGTCCTTCGCGACGTGCTCCATGACGACGAGCACGTGCTCGGCGCCGTTGACGAGGTCCATCGCCCCGCCCATGCCCTTGACCATCTTGCCCGGCACGGCCCAGTTGGCGATGTCGCCCGCGGCGGAGACCTGCATGGCGCCGAGGACGGCGTTGGTGACGCGGCCGCCGCGGATCATGCCGAAGCTCGCCGCCGAGTCGAAGAACGACGCGCCAGGCAGCACCGTGACGGTCTCCTTGCCCGCGTTGATGAGCTTCGGATCGGCCTCACCCTCCCACGGGTACGGGCCGACGCCGAGGATGCCGTTCTCCGAGTGCAGCACCACCTCGATGCCGTCGTCGATGTAGTTCGGGATGAGCGTCGGCAGCCCGATGCCGAGGTTCACGTACGAGCCGTCCTTGAGCTCCTTGGCGGCGCGTGCGGCCATCTCGTTCCTGGTCAGCGGCATCAGGCGTGTCCCCTCGAGTCGGTGGATGAAGTGGGTGCGCCAGCGGCTTCGCGCGGCCGGACGGTGGTCTTCTCGATGGGCAGCTCGCCCGCCTGCTCCGCGCTCAGCACGATGACGCGGTCGACGTAGATGCCGGGCAGGTGGATCTCATCCGGGTCGAGCTCGCCCGGCTCGACGAGTCGGTCGACCTCGGCGATCGTGATGCGTCCGGCCATGCCCGCGAGGGGGTTGAAGTTGCGGGTCGACTTCTCGAAGATCAGGTTGCCGTGGCGGTCGCCGACGGCGGCGCGCACGAGGCCGAAGTCGGTGCTGATGGCGGTCTCGAGCACGTATTCCTTGGCGGCTCCGAAGACGTCGAAGGGGCGCTGCTCCTTGGGTTCGCTGACGAGGCCGACGGTGCCGTCGGTGTTGTAGCGGATGGGCATCCCGCCTTCCGAGACCATGGTGCCGGCGCCGGTCGCCGTGTAGAAGGCGGGGACGCCGACGCCGCCCGCGCGCAGCCGCTCGGCGAGCGTGCCCTGCGGGGTGAGCTCGACCTCGATCTCGCCGGACAGGTACTGGCGCGCGAACTCCTTATTCTCGCCGATGTAGCTGGCGATGACGCGGCGGATGCGCCCCTCGGAGAGCAGCTCACCTAGGCCCCAGCCGTCGACCCCGCAGTTGTTGGAGACGACCTCGAGGCCGTCGACGCCGAGCGCCTGGATGGCCCGGATGAGGGTGATCGGCACACCGGAGAGGCCGAAGCCTCCGACCGCGAGCGACGATCCCGCCGGGATGTCGGCGACGGCCTCAGCCGCCGAGGCGTAGGTCTTATCCACGTTCTGCTCCTTCGTTGGGGCTGGATGCTTGAGTGTCTGCGGTACCCGCGGCGTCGAGGCCCGCGAAGACCTCCTTGGCGATGCCGAGGGCGCCGTTGGCGGGAGGCAGCCCGGCGTAGAGGGCCGTGTGCAGGATCACTTCGGCGATCTCGGCGCGCGACAGGCCGTTGGTGAGGGCGGCGCGCACGTGCATCCGGATCTCGGCCTCGTGCGACCCGGTGACGAGGCTCGCGAGCGTCGCGATGGACCGCTCGCGGCGGGACAGCTCGTCGCGCGCCCAGATCTCGCCCCACGCGTAGCGGGTGATGAAGTCCTGGAACGGCGCCGTCTCTGCGGTTGTGCCGGCGACGGCCCGGTCGACGTGCGCGTCGCCGAGCACCTCGCGGCGCACGCGCATCCCCTGCTCATGCGCGGCGGCCTGCGTCGACTGGCCCTGCGAGGCGGATGCGCGCAGGTGCGTCGTGAGGAGGCTGGCGGCGGCGTCCGGGTCTTCGAGCGCCGCGAGGTGGGCGGTGCCCGCGATGGTCGAGTGGTAGCCGTTCGGGATGCGCTCGGTGAGCGCCTGCATCGCCTCGGGCGTCGTGACGGCGTCGTGTTCGCCGCTCACGACGAGGGTCGGGGCGCGCAGGGAGCCGAGCGAAGCGGTGCGGTCGAAGGCGGCGAGCGCCTCGTTGCAGCGCGCGTACGACTCGTCGTCGATGTCGATGAGCGTCGAGAGTGACCGCGCGGCGGCCGAGAGGGGGTTCTGCTCGAGGAAGCCGGGCGCGAACCAGCGCTCGGCGCTGCCCGTGACGAGCGACGCGGTTCCGGATGCGCGCACCGCGGCGGCGCGCTGCTCCCAGCCCTCGGTGGTGCCGATTTTCGAGTCGGTGCAGAAGAGCGCGAGGCTCTTCACGCGGTCGGGATGCGCGAGGGCCAGCTCGAGAGCGACGGCCCCGCCCAGCGAGAGCCCGGCGAGGTGGAACGCACCGCCCCCGGCTTCCTCGACGACGTCGAGCACCGCATCCGCCAGCTCGGCGATCGTGAACGGCTCCGCCGTGGCCGGGCTGGAGCCGTGGCCGGGGAGGTCGAGGCGCAGGATGCGCAGCGTGCTGCCCGGCGTCGAGGCGCGGAGGGCCGCGACGGTGCCGTCCCAGAGCGCCATGGTCGTGCCGAGCGATGGGAGCAGGACCAGCAGCTCGTTCTGCGACGCGGGCTGGGTGCCGGGGGCGAAGGCACCCCTGAGGCGTGGGATCGTCATGCCGTCTCCTCGCTGTTCGTGTCGTCGTCGGTGTCACCGTCGTGGCCGTTGGCCGACTCCCGGTACAGGAACCGGCTGATGGCGGCATTCACGACCCGGTTGGCGGCCTGCAGCGTGACCTGGTCGGCGCCCGCGACGGCGGAGTCGGCGAGGTGGTGGCGTGCCGTCTCCCGCTCGACCGTGACGCGGTCGAGCGACGCGGCAAGCCGCCTGGCGGAGACGCTGGCGAGCTCGAGGAGGCGGCGCAGCGCATCCCACTCGGCATGCCATTCGCCGGCCGGTCGCTCGTCTTGCGAGACCGCAGCGGACGCGACCGTCGCCAGGAGGCCAGGTGCCTGCAGCGCGTTCGAGACGACGACGATGGGGGCGACGGGGTTCTGCTTGTGGGGCATCGCGGACGACGTGCCGCCGCCGCCGAGCGAGAGCTCGCCGACGCGCTCGCCGGAGGCGGTGACGAGGTCGCGGCCGATGCGGCCGAGCGCTGTGCACACGGCCGTGGCTGCGCTGGCGACGGCGAGCACGGGGGTGCGCTCGGCGTGCCAGGCGCGGCGGGGGTCGTCGAGGCCGAGGCCGGCGGCGAGGTGCGCTCGCAGGATGCTGGTGGTCTGCGCACCGGACCCGAGGCGGTCGGCCGCCTCGCCGGTGCCGACCGCTCCCCCGAACTGCACGGGGAAGGCGAGGCCGTCGATGGCGGCGATGGCGGAGGTGACGCCGTCGAGCCAGCCTGCGAACTGCACGCCGATCGTGCTCGCGGCGGCCTGCCGGCCGAGGGTGTAGGCGACGCGGGGCGAGCGGCGTTCGGCGTCGGCGAGGCCTTGGAGGCGGGTGCCGGCGACGACCAGGTCGGCGCGCACGGCCGTGAGCGCGTCGCGCGCGTGCAGCATGCTCGCGGAGTCGACGATGTCCTGGCTCGTCGCGCCGGCGTGCAGGCGCGGGGCCTCGATGCCGGCCGAGGCGAGGGATGCGCGCAGCTGGCGCACGAGCTCCGGCACGATGACGCCGTCGGCTTCGATGCCATCGCGCAGCGCAGCGGCGTCGAGGTCGGCGACTTCGACGGCCGTCGCGGCCGCACTGGCGTCGCGGGACTCGAGGGACGCCCATGCGCGCAGCAGCTCGGCCTCGACGACGAGCATGCCCCGCACGAGGCTCCCGAGCTCGCCGGATGCAGCACCGCCGGTGCCTGGTCCAGGGGCACCTACCTGGCGGGAGCCTGCCTCGACCACGCTCACAGCTCCTGTCCGAAGTCGAAGAACACGGTCTCGCCGTCGCCTTGGAGGCGGATGTCGAAGCGGTAGCTGCCTGGCGCATCCGGGGTCGCGATGAGGGTCGCGCGGCGCTCGGGGGCGAGGCCCGCGAGCACGGCGTCTCCCTCGTTCTCGGTCGACTGGTCCGCGAAGTAGGCGCGGGTGAAGAGGTGGTGGAGGAGGCCGCGCGCGAAGATCGTGACGAGCAGGTAGGGCGCTGCGCCCGCATCCCGTCGTCCTGGCTTGATGGTCGTGAACGAGTAGTGGCCGTCCCGGTCGGCGGGGGTGCGTCCGAAGCCCGTGAACGTGTAGCCGTCGCGCTCGAGGCTGCCGCGCTGCGCGACCGGCTGGCCGTCGGCGTCGAGACCCCAGAGCTCGAGGATCGCATCCGGAACCGCCTCACCCGCTCCGTCGGTGACGGTGCCGTGCAGGCGGATCGAGTCGGGTCGCCAGGGTGCGGCGATCTCGCCGCCGCGCTCGTAGGGCAGGGCGTAGCCGTAGAAGGGGCCGACGGTCTGCGACGGGGTCTGGCCGAGCGGCGTGGGAGTTGTTGCCTCAGGCATGGTCGTCGTCCTCCGGTTCCATCCACGTGGACTTCGAGCCGGTGAGCACGATGTCCCACCTGTAGCCGATCGCCCACTCGTGCTCGCTGACGTCGTGGTCGTAGTTCGCGACGAGCCTCGCGCGCGCGGCGGGGTCGACGATGGACTGGTAGATGGGGTCGAGCGCGAAGAGCGGGTCGCCGGGGAAGTACATCTGCGTGATGAGGCGCTGCGTGAACTGCGTGCCGAAGAGCGAGAAGTGGATGTGCGCGGGCCGCCACGCGTTGCGGTGGTTCTTCCACGGGTACGCGCCGGGCTTGATGGTCGTGAAGCGGTACTCGCCGTCGTCACCCGTGATGATGCGGCCGACGCCCGTGAAGTTCGGGTCGAGCGGGGCGGGGTGCTGGTCGCGTTTGTGCACGTAGCGGCCGGCGGCGTTGGCCTGCCAGATCTCGACGAGCTGGCCGCGCACGGGGCGGCCTTCGCCGTCGAGGATGCGGCCGGAGACGATGATGCGCTCGCCGATGGGTTCGCCGTTGTGCTGGATGGTGAGGTCGGATTCCTCAGCCGCGACGTCCGTATGCCCGAAGGCCGGCGAGACGAGTTCGATCTCCTCGGGGTCGGCGCGCACGAGCTGGTGCGTGGGGTGGCGCAGCGCGACGGAGCGGTACGGGGCGAAGTCGCGCAGCGGGTGGCTGCGGGCATCGTCGGCGTGCGCGGTGTGCATGTCGGCGATCTGCTGGGAGATGAACGATTGCGTGACGAGCGAGCCGACGGGGCCGTCGAGCGTCTCGGGTCGTTCCTGCCCGGCGATCATCGTGCATCCACGAACGGGAGGCCGGCGTACTGCTCGGCGAGGCTGACCTGGGCGGCGTGCGAGGAGGTGACGTAGCGGATCTGTCCGAGCTGGCGCTGGAAGTCGAAGGCGCTCTGCTCGGCGGAGCCGTCGGCGGGGTGCACGTGGAGCATGTCGGTCATCCACTGCGAGAAGTGCTGCACCTTCCACTGCCGGTCGAGGGCCTTGTCGCTGTACTGCTCGAGGCCGGTGTCGTCGCCGGCGTAGTGGGCTTGGAGGGCTTCGGCGAGGAGGGCGACGTCGGCGATGGCCGAGTTGAGGCCTTTCGCGCCGGTGGGTGGCACGATGTGGCCTGCGTCGCCGACGAGGTAGAGGCGGCCGTAGTTGAGGGTGGAGACGACGAAGCTGCGCATGGGCAGGATCGACTTCTCGGTGATGGGGCCCTCGGTGAGGGTCCACCCCTCGGTGCCGAGGCGCGTCTGGAGGGCGGCCCAGATGCGTTCGTCGCTCCAGTTGGCGATGTCGTCGTCGGGGCTGACCTGCAGGTAGAGGCGGGAGACGGTGGTGGAGCGCATGGAGTGCATGGCGAAGCCGTCGCGGTGGAGGGCGTAGATGAGGTCGTCGGTGGAGGGGGCGACGTCGGCGAGGATGCCGAGCCACGCGAAGTCGTAGACACGTTCGGCGACGTCGAGGGTGCCTTCGGGGAAGGTGCGGCGGCAGACGCCGTGGTAGCCGTCGGCGCCGATGATGTAGTCGCAGTCGAGGGTGATGCGCTCACCGTCCGGGGCCGTGTAGGCGAGGGAGGCGCGGTCGCCGTCGTGCGTTGATTCGATGCGGGTCGGCTGCACGTCGGTGGCCTCGAAGATGAGCTGCGAGCCGAGGCGTTCGTGCTCGGCGACGAGGTGGTGGACGAGCGCCTGCTGGCCGTAGACGGTGACGGTGCGGCCGGTGAGCTCGGCGAAGTCGATGTGGTGGCGCTCCCCCTCGTGCTGGAGGTAGATGCCGTGGTGGGTGAGGCCGTTGGCCTTGAGGTCGGCGTCGAGGCCGAACTTGGCGAGGAGGTCGACGGAGTCCTGTTCGAGCACGCCGGCGCGGATGCGGCCGAGCACGTACTCCTTGTCGCGCGCCTCGAGGATGCGGTAGTCGATGCCCGCCTGGCCCAGGATGTGTCCGAGCAGCAGGCCAGCCGGCCCAGCTCCGATGATCGCCACCTGCGTGGACTGGCGTGCGCCGGTTTCCGCGCTCTGGGCGACCTGGCTGGGGCTCTCGTCGCTCGTCATCGAACGCCTCTCGTCGTTGGGAAGGATGAGACGAGTGTGCGGGGCGAGCGAATGCGATGGGCGGGGGTTTCCACTGAGTGGAAGTTTCGAGAAGGCGCAAGGGCGGGCGGATGGCGAGAACGAGGCGTCTTTCATGCCAGCTCAGCGCTGTCGCAAAACCGACGGCGGCTACGCGTTTTCGTCGCCGAAGTTGTGACACATAGTTTTGAGAATCGAGCCGCGCGGACCCGCGCGGAATCTGGGCCGGGGGACACTCCAGGGGTGAGACGTCTCGAAACCCTAGGGTTTTGCGGCTCCGATGGACGCACGTTCGCTGCGTCAGTGAGTTGGGTGCCAGGGGTGGCAGTGCCGGGCTGTGCTCGAATCGCGGACTGCTTCACCTGCTACGTTTCGCGCATGGGAACGAATGGCGAGCACAGTGCGTTGACCAGCTCGGACTTGCCAAAACTTCACACGGTGAATCCGGGCACTGTGTTCACCAGCTCCGATGGCAGGGTCTGGCAAGCGGGGCCGGGTAAGTGGGAGCTCCGAGCAACGGGTGCGGGTTCCGGGTTCGCTAGGAACAGGCGACGCGCTCATGTGCTGTACGGGGTCACGATTGTCTGCCTGGTTGTCCTCATCTTCACTGCACCCCTAATCGATGACTACTGGGGGCGAGTCTTCTTCAGCTCGACCTTCGTAATCCCCTTAGCGTGCGGGTTCTGGTTCAGTCGTCGCGCGTCGAAACCCGGGAGCGACGACTAAACACAGCCAAGTGTGGCCATCCATGGTCGTGGCCGTCGGCATCTGGGGAGTGAGGGCGACGTGCGGATGGAATCGATGTCGCACAGCGAGTCGTTGCTCTCCGGTGAGACATCTCAAAACCCATAGGTTTCGCGAAACGGGGTGCTGTCGGGTTCTCGGTCATGATGTTGTGATGGTGGGCCGCGAACCGAAGAAGCGCATTCTGCGCCTGGCCTCCAGCCCGCCGCGGCAGGGAGATGCGGGCTCGCCGGCATGGCCCCACGACGTCGACTTCGTGCTGAGCGAAGACCGGGTGTGGACTATCGGGCTCAGCGAGGGCGTGGGCCACGGCTCTGCCGGTCGCGTCATCAGCGTCGACGAAGCCCTGCAGACGCGCTCACTGGCGCACGTTGTGAAGGCCGACGGCAGCTGGCTGGTTCCGCACCTGCGGCGACTGCATGCTGGCGGGCGAGTCACCGAAGAGGAGCTCGTCGAGGACTACCTCAGTCGGCACGGCCGCCTTCCGCGAGTAATTGCCTAGTCGGAGCATCACGGCGACGGCCTCGTAGACTCCCACCGACCGAGAACGCTGTGCGAAGGAGGCGCTTGTGCTGCCTGACCGAGATTTTCGTGGTCCCGCGCTGACCTGGATCGAGAATGGGTGCGGGTCTTGCCGTGCCCGGTGGGAGCGTCGCGACGCGCGTGAGCCACGCGAACTCGGCTCGGTTCCCCTCCAGATGTCGGAGTACTTCCGCTGCGCCGTTTGCGGCGCCTACTGGGAATCAGGAGTTTCGAATCCACACGAGATCACCGCCGAGCAGGCCCGCCTGCGAGTCCCGGATCTCGCGGATCGGGAACGAGCCGCGGGGCTCAGGTAACCGCGCGCGCAACCCGGCAGGTCGATGATTGGCAACTTCGTGAGACGGACCGGGAGCCGTGAGTGTTCCACCTCGCGGCGGGCACCAACAGTCGAGTTTCCTCGGCGAGCGCATGAGCTGAGCCCGTATGATCACGCCTCGTGAAGAGCGTGAACGTTTCGATGATCGTCGATTCCAGCTCGTGGTGGGACAAGGCCGTCGAAGTGCCCAACATCGATCACGAACCTGCCGGACACGCGACCTGGCTTCGGGACCATCCATCGGTCTTCGACACCGACCACGACGAGACGCTCCTGTTCGTGGAGACCGGACGCGGGGTCTCCCGGTGCGGAACGGCCGACGACTTCAGGCAGGACGTCCTGTTCGAGAACGTGCCCATGGGGTACACCAGCCTGACGCTGCTCGAGAAGCGCGCGGTTGTCATGGGTGGTCGCGTTGCGCGTCTGTGGCCTGGTGAACGTCGACCGGAGGGATACGTCGCGGGCACGGTGGATGCGGCGGGGCGGCCTCTCGGGGCGGGTCACGATTCGATCCTCTGGCACAGCATCCACCGCGCGCTGCGATGGTCGGCGATCGTCCCGGATCGCCCGTTCACCGTCGGGGCAGTGCGCAGCTCGCAGGCCTGGCACTGATCGCCGTCGGCTCAACTCGACCGCATCCGCATCCGCATGCGGCTGCGGGTCAACCGGATTGGTGAGCCCGTTCGACTCGTCTCAGCTTCTTAGCCTGCGACCCACGGAGCCGTGAGGCCCGCACGGAGGGCACGATCGAGGTCGTCGAACGGACGACCGCTGAGCACGATGAGGGGCGCGTTGCGGGTGGTCTTCCGCCTGCTCCCCCAGGTCATTCCGACGAACGCCAGTTGGTCGGCGTCGGCGGTCCAGATGAAGACGACGCCGTCACCTCCGCGGGTCTGCTCCGGCAGCGGCACGTACCGGGTCGGGTCGCCGGATGTGAACGCCGCGTGGAGCCGCTCGAACGCGTCCGGGCTGAGCGCGTGGTACCCTTCGAAACGCTTTCGGAGTGGCGTGCCGGTCTGCTCGCGAACCCACACGCGCGTCCAGGCCCCAGTGATCGCCCCGACCGCGAAGACTCCGAAGGTCACGGCGAGGATGATGATCGCGATGGGAAGAACCCCCAGCCCCCGCATCGCCTGATATCGCGGGCGCGACGCTTCCTCAGCGCTCTCCTTTGAGTACTCCATCAACCCGGCGAAGTTCACCACCGCGAACACCACCGCTGCCATGCACAGCAGGAGCGCACCCGTCGCCACGATCGTGCGTGGCAGGGAACGCCGAGAGACGAAGCCAGGAATCCGCGAAAACGTCGCGTCGTAGAGAGCCACACCTCAGCATCCCAGGTCTGCAAGCCTGCTGCCTGAGCGCGTCGGTCAGCTGCCGAACGAGCCCAGCGGCGCCTGCTCCCCCACTCGTTCTCGCGTGATCCTGGGGAGGATGCGCACGAGGGCGACCATGCCCACGAGTTCGACGAGCGTCTGCGTCACGACGACCACCGGAGCCAGCGCGAGCGCTGGTGGCAGGGCGAGCGCGAGTGGCAGCACGACGAGGGAGTTGCGAGTGGCACCGCTGAACGCCAGAGCTCGCGTCGCGGGAACGTCGAGGCGGAAGACTCGTCCGACCAGGAGGCCGACGAACACCATGATCACGAGGAACGCGACGTAGATCGGCACGAGCATGAGCAGCTGCGGCCCGGCAGCACCAACCGCTCCGGCTTGGGATGCGACGACCGTGAAGAGGGTCGCCATCATGAGCGGCACCATCAGGTTCAGCATGCTGCGCTCGATCACCCGACCGCTGCGGCGTCGTTTCGCGAGGAGCTGGACGAGTGCGGCGGCACTGAGTGGCACCACGATCAGCAGCAGGAAGGCGCGCACGAACGGGCCGACCTCCACCACGGCCACCCCATCCGGGCCGAGGAAGATCAGCAGGTAGATCGGCAGGAGCAGCATCTGCGCGAGCATCAGCAGCGGGGCGGCTGCCAGCAGTCGGTCGGATGCGCCGCCCGCGAGGCCGGCGAACACGATCACGTAGTCGATGCACGGCGTGAGGAGCACCAGCAGCACCCCGAACAGCAAGGCCGGCTCATCCGCCACGAACCTCGAGAGTCCGTATGCGACGAGAGGCACGATCACGAAGTTCACGACTCCCACGGCCCCGAGGAAGCGACCATCGCGAAGTGACCTGCCGATGGCCGCGAACGGGACGCCCAGGAACGTCGCGAACAGCAGCAGCGCGAGCACCGGCTCAATCGCGAGTTCGAGGTGGTGCGCCCCGGGAGCGAGGAGGCCGAGCGCGCCGCCAGCTGCAATCGCCGCGAGGTACAAGGCGATCTGGTGGCGCTCCAGGACTGCGACGAGGCGCGTCACGAGACGGGGTTCGAGGTGAAGTTGATGGGCACGACCTGACGGTAGACGTTCGAGCCGCTCGAAGGTCAAGCCCGCTCCGCGCTCGTAAGCTCCCGGCATGCGTATCTCTGAGGTCAGCAAGCGGAGCGGGATCAGCGCGACCGCGCTGCGCTACTACGAGAGCATCGGCCTCGTCACACCCCACCGCTCCAGCAACGGCTCATTCGGGCGAGGCCGTGGTCGAGCCCCGGATCACGAAGCAGCTGATAGACCACTACGCCTCCGGAGGCTCGCATCTGCACCCAGAGAGCCCTGCGAGCCCCGTGGACGACGACCCGAGCTATCCGCTCGACCCGCTCAGCCCGCGCGAGCTCGAGGTGTTCGCGTGCGTGGTCGCCGGGCTCTCCAACGGTGAGATCTGCGAGACGCTCCACCTCTCCCCCGCCACGGTGAAGACGCATGTGAACCGCATCTTCGCCAAGCTGCACGTCCGCGACCGAGTTCATGCGGTCATCCTCGGGCACGAGCTGAAAAGGCGACGGTAGGGGCGGGGGCAGCACGGACAACTAGCGAGAAACGATCGTCCCCCGGTGGTATCGCCGGGTTGGGCCTCGCGTGTCCCAGAGCGACGTGTGCCGATGCGGTGCGCACCCATCTCAGTTAAGAAACGCGTGTACACTAACTTCATGGCCCGCCCGCGTCGACTCGAAGATGAACAGCTGCTGGCTCGGATCGTTGAGGCTCTGGAGCAGCGCACCGACTTCAGTCCGTGGTCGCTTGCGGATGTTGCCCCGGCGGCCGGTATCGGCGCCTCGGGCTTGGTCAAGCGCTTCGGCTCGAAGGCGGGGCTCGTCCAGGCCCTCACACGGCGGTGGGTCGAGCTCATCCCACAGGGACCTCCGCCCGCCGGAGTGGACCCTGGCGACGCGCTCCGCGAGTACGTGGGGCGCGAATTCGGCGCTGGCTCGGCGGCAGGCGCCCTGTACGCCCTGTCGGAGATCATCGGGGAACTTCGAGACCCGATGCTCAGCGCGCTGCTGGCGGAGGGCTGGGAGAGACAAGCCACCCGACTCGCTGAACTCCTCGAGGCGATGGACCTTCCGCGCCTCGCCGACGCGCGGGCCGGAGGCGCGGTGCTGCTCGATGCCCTGCACGGGTCCCTGCTGCGCACCGCAGTGAACCGCGAACCGGTTTCTTCCCTGATGACCCTCGATCGATTTCTGGAGATGTGGAAATGAATTCTCGTACTTGGCGCGGCCGCGTCTTCATCGGCGTGAGCGCAGACGGCAAGATCGCGCGGGAGGACGGCACACTCGAGTGGCTGACCGACCCGTCGCCCCGACCGCACGCGGTTAGTGGGAACAGCGACCGCCCCGCACTCGTCTGGGAGACATTCTCCCCGACCATCGACACGATCGTCATGGGGCGTGCAACGTACGAGTCGGTGCTGGGCTTCGACGGGTGGCCGTTCGACGGGAAGCGGGTGATCGTGCTCACCTCACGAGCAGCGGTCGAGGATGCGCGCGTGACGAGGGCCGAGTCCGTCGACGAGGCGACTCGACTCCTGGAGGAAGGCGGAGCGGCGGAGGTGTACATCGACGGTGGCCGCACCATCCAGTCGTTCCTTCGCGCAGGCCTCGTCGACGAGATCACCCTGTCGGTTGCTCCCATCATTCTCGGCTCTGGGCGATCACTCTTCGGTGCCATCGACGCCGACGTACTCCTCACGGTCCGGGGCAGTCATGCCACCGAAGATGGCCTCGTCCGAACCACGTACGACGTGACGACCCGGTGAGCTCAGCCGCTCGAGCCCGCACCGCCCATTCGTGGAACTGAGCAACCCTCACCGACCCGTCACACACCATCCCCCGCTCCCTCACCGAACCGCCTCCGGTAGCTCGACGGGGTGCTCCCGAATGCGGCCGCGAAGTTCTGCCGCAGGGTGACGGGGCTCCCGAATCCGCAGGCGGCGGCGATCTGATCGACGGACAGCTCGCTGGTCTCGAGGAGGGTTCGCGCCTCGTCGAGGCGGCGCGAGCGCACCCACGCGGCCGGCGTCGACCCCGTCTCCTCACGGAAGGCGCGCACGAAGGACCGCTCGCTGAGGTGCGCCGCTTCCGCGAGGCGCGCCACGCTGAGCTCCTCGGTGAGGTGCTCGAGCACGAACGCGCAGGCGACCGCGATCGCTCCCCCACTCGAGTCGGCGGGCACGGGCCGCTCGATGTACTGCGCCTGCCCACCCTCCCGATGAGGCGCGACGACCAGGTGGCGCGCGACGCGGTTCGCGACCGCCGACCCCAGCCGCGTGCGCACGATGTGGAGGCAGGCGTCGATACCGGATGCGGTGCCCGCCGAGGTCATGACGTCCCCATGGTCGAGGTACAGCGCGGACGGCTCCACCGAGATCTCCGGGTGGCGCCGCGCGAGCTCCTCGGTGCTCTTCCAGTGCGTCACGGCGCTGCGCCCGGCCAGCAGGCCCGCATCCGCGAGCGCGTTCGCGCCAAGGCAGAGGCCCACGATCGGCACCGCTCTCGTGTGACGTTCTTGGAGCAGCTCCGCGAGCGCGGGGCTCGGCGCGACTCCATCCTGAATCCAGGAGGGCACCACGATGAGATCAGCGTCGCGAGCACTGTCGAGCCCCTCGATGCCACCGAGCGTGTAGCCCTCCGACGTCGTCACCGAGCCTGCATCCTCGGAGAAGAGGGACGTCTGCCACGGCGCCGCCCCACTGCGCGCGACCTCGTCGAACACCAGATGCGGCACCGAGAGGTGGAACATCGAGGCCCCAGCGAAGGCGTAGACCGCGATCTTCATGCGTTCCCCTTTGCTTGGCGTGATCTCATCGTAAGCGTGCATTCCTGCCAGTGGCACCACGAGTCGCGGCGGCAGAACATGGAGGCACGGCGCGTGCCGTCACCAACGTCTGGAGCAGAAGATCATGACCTCCCCTCGCAGAGCCCTCGTCCTCGTCGACGTGCAGCAGCAGTACTTCTCGGGCCCCCTCGAGATCCAGTTCCCACCGCTGGCCGAGTCCCTGCCCAACATCGCCGCCGCCATCGACGCGGTGGTCGATTCTGGAGTCCCGGTCGTGGCGGTCCAGCACACGGCCGGCGACCAGGCGCCCGTCTTCAACCCCACGACGCCCGAGTTCGCCCTGCACCCAGAGGTGGAGCAGCGTCGGCAGCCCGAGTGGAAGAGCGTCGTCAAGCAGTACGGCTCGGTCTTCGCCGACACGGACCTGCTCCCCTGGCTGCGAGAGCAGGACATCGACACGATCACCCTCGTCGGCTACATGACCAACAACTGCATCATCGCCTCGGCCGTCGAAGCGGAGGCGCACGGGATCGCCGTCGAGGTGCTCTCGGATGCGACCGGCGCCATCAACATCGCGAACAGCGCCGGCTTCGCCCCGGCCAAGACGGTGCACACCACGCTCATGACTCTGCTGCAGTCGAACTTCGCGGCTGTCGCGACCACCCACGACTGGACGCAGGCACTCGCCGACGGCCAGCCGCTCGCGAAGGACAACCTCCCTTCATCGGCGATGTTCGGCGCAGAGCTCGCCGCGCGCGGGTAGATTTCGGTGGTGGATGCACCCAGGACGACCTCACGGCGGGCGGTGTTCCTCGACATCGACGGCACCCTGACGACGGACCTCGGCGAGGTGCCGGAGTCGGCGCACGCCGCCATCAAGGAGGCGCAGGCCAACGGGCATCTCGTGTTCCTCGCGACGGGGCGCAGCCCGCTGGAGATCGACCCGCGGGTCGAGGCGGTCGGCTTCGACGGCATGGTCGCGGGGGCAGGCGCGTACGTCCTCTACGAGGGGTCGTGGATCGTCGACAAGCATCTCAGCGAGGCGGAGGCGACCGCCCTCACGCGCGCCCTCGACGAGCTCGGCGTCGACTACAGCCTGCAGGGTCGGCACGCCATGCACACGACGGTCGGGCACCGGTCGCGGATGCGGCGCATCCTGACCCAGCTCGGGTTCAGCGACTTGGAGGAGTCGGGGCTGAGGCATCACGTCATCGACTCCGGCCCACTGGAGCTCGACCGGACCGCGAAGGTCGTGTTCAGCAGTGACGACCAGACGACGTTCGACCGGGTTCAGGCGCGGCTCGGCACCGAGTACGCGATCGTCGGCGGCACCATGCCCGGTCTCGGCACGGGCGGCGGCGAGATCTCCATGCTCGGGGTGCACAAGGCGGCGGCCATCGAGACACTGTTGCCATCACTGTGCCTCGGTATCGAGGATGCGATCGCCGTCGGCGACAGTGGCAACGACCTCGAGATGCTGCTCGCCTGCGGTGTCGGCGTGGCGATGGGGAACGCGACGCCCGCTGCCAAGGAAGCCGCGGACTTCGTCACCTCGTCCGTCGACGACGACGGCCTGCACGCCGCGTTCGTGCACCTCGGCCTCATCGAGGGCAGCTAACTAGCCAGCAGCGTCGAGCACCTCCCGCAGCTTCGCCGCGAACGCCTCAGGCTGGCCGGCGTAGCCGAACTCGCCACCCATGAACCCACCGTGATGGCTGGGGACGACCGTCGGTTCCTGCCCGGGACGCTCGGCGACGCCAATCGCGGGCCCGATCATCACGATCCTCCACCCTCTGGATGCGTGAGGCGTCGCGTCCGAACCCTGCGGGCGTGCGGCAAACCGCTGAGGCCCCTTCAGCGGAGCGAAGATCCGTCGATCCGACGCGTCGTCACGAGGTGTAGAAGGTGACCTTCGACCAGTAGCGGCCCTTCGCGGCGTCGTATGCGCAGGGCGTGTACAGCGCCGCCCGGTACCCGAAGGACCAATTTCGGATGTACGACTTCGCCGCCTGAGTGCACGAACCCGGAGTGGAACCCCACACATACTGATAGGAGGTCGCCGCTTCTGCGGCGGGGGCCGCTGCGACGTTAGCGCCTGCGCCGACGCCGACTGCTAGGGCGAGGCTGGCGGCGATGGTGAGGATCTTTTTCATCGGGGGACTCCTTCGGCTCGGTGGTCTCGAGTATGCGCCGTGCTGCCGACGCTTGCCATAGTGAGAAGTCCCCAATCCGCCGTGACCACAGCGCGGAACCCGCGGCCGTCGCGGTGTGAACACGCCGGCCGCTGTAGTCGCGCCGGTCAGTACAGCTCGAGAGCGAGTTCCTGCGCGAGCTCCATGCTCCGCCAGCGCGCAGGCGAGAAGTCGTACGGCATCATCTGCACGGCATCGACGAGACTCGTCGACCCGCGCGTCGCACCGGCGACGGGAGCTGGATGCGACTCCTCCCAGGCGTCGAACCGGTCGTTGTCGGCCTGCGCCAGGCCGGAGCTCTCGATGACCCCGTTGAGCTTGGCCTCGAATGCGGCCCGTTCGGCGGCCACCGCTGCCACGCGGGGGTCGTCGACGGCGACCGTGTCGTCGAGCGCCTCTTCGGCGGCGTCGACCCGGTCACACTCGTCCCGCAGATCCGGGTGAGTGGCGAGGGCCATGAAGCGTGAGGCCTGGACGGATGCGCCGAGCTCGCCGAAGATCCGCTCGGTGACGAGCAAGGCGTCCAGGTCGTCCTGCCGCAGAGCCCCGTCCGGCAGGTCAGCGAGGCGGTCGCTCACGACATCGGAGAGCAGCCCCAACCTGCTTCCCTGCGCGCGCATGCGCTGCACGGCCATCCGCTGCCGCTCGAGATCGGCCTGCCGGACGACGAGGGACTCCTCCAGTCGCTCCAGGATGCGCGCGACGTCATCGCCGTCGCCGTCGCCGCCCGCGTTGTCGGCGGAGTCGGCCGTGCCCGCGAAGGCGTCCCGGATGTCATCGAGGGCGATGCCGGCCTCAGCCATCCGGCGGATCCACAGCAGCTGGATCATCTCGTCGTAGCCGTAGCGGCGGCGATCGTCGCTTCCCCGCTCGGGCTCCGAGACCAGGCCGATCTGGTGATAGTGGCGGATCGCGCGCGGAGTGGTGCCGACGAACTCGGCGGCGCCCCCGATCGTGACCTGGCGCGGCGGGATGAACGACGAGAACATGTGCGGCCTTCCTCTGGGTGGGCGGGATTGCATCCACTGCACCACATGACGCTACGGAAGCTGCAAGTCCGGCTCGAGGCGACGGACCATCGTGCCACAGACGACGGGCCTAGAATGAGAACTGTTCTGGTGTTATGGTGTTTATGTACAGTGGAGTGCGCATGCGGAAAGTACTGATCTCGACAAGCGCCTCGGCGCCCATCTACGAGCAGATCAAGACGCAGGTACGGTCGGCGATCCTGTCCGGAGACGTGGCGGCGGGCGAGACGTTGCCGTCACTGCGCCAGCTTGCTGCAGATCTCCGAGTGAGTGTCATCACGGTGACACGCGCCTACAACGACCTCGTCCACGAGGGCCTGGTCCGCAACGAGCACGGCCGCGGATTCGTCGTGCTGGAGGTCGACCCCACGATCGCCTCCGGAGCCCTGGAGCAGCGAGTCGCCGCCGCACTGCAGGAGCTGCTCATCGCAGCCCGAAGCGCCCACATCGACATCGACGAAATGCACCGACGCCTCGATGAGGCTTGGAGGAACAATGACTGACGACGCAGCGCAGATCACGGACCTGCGCATCACCCGCCCCGACTTCACGGTCGAGGACATCTCATTCACCATTCCACGTGGTTCCGTGGTCGGACTCGTCGGCCCGAACGGCGCCGGGAAGACCACGATCATCCGCTCGCTGCTCGGCCTGATCACCCCCGATGCGGGACGTATCGAGGTGCTTGGCGGCCCCGCCGGCGCGAGCGCAGCCCTCGCGAAGACGGGCATCGTGCTGGACCGACCGACGGCCGCCGAAGACTGGCGCGTGACCTCGCTCGGCCGCAGGCTCGCGCCGTTCTACCCGAGGTGGGACCACACCCGCTTCGCGCAGCTGCTCGAGCAGTTCGCCATCCCACAGAAGCGACGAGTCGGTGAGCTCTCGCGAGGCCAGGGCGTGAAGCTCGCACTCTCGTGCGCACTGGCCCAGCGACCCGAACTCCTCATCCTCGACGAGCCCTCGAGCGGCCTCGACCCGGCATCACGCCGAGAGATCACCGACGTGATCCGCGAGTTCATGGTCGACCCGCAGCACGCGGTGCTGTTCTCGACGCACATCACGACCGACCTCGACGAACTCGCCGACGACCTCATCGTGCTCGTGGGCGGGCGCATCGCGCACCGCGGCCCGCTCCCCGACGTCAAGGAGAGCTTCGCCATCGCGCGCGGCACGGGAACGGTACCCGCGAGCGCCCTCGGCCCCCAGCACACCGGCCAGGGATGGTCCGCGCTCATCCGCGTGGACGACTCCCCGCTGTACGGACCTGAGGTCGTGATCGACGAGGCGACCATCGACGACATCATCATCCACCTGAACGCCGCGCACGAGGAGGCAACAGCATGACGCTCGCATTCACTCGCTTCGACCTGATGTCGTGGGCCGTCAAGAAGCAGACGCTCCTGCTGCTCGCGTTCATCGCCCTCGTCGGCATCGTGCTCCCGGTACCGGGAATGGCGATCGCCGCATCCGCGCTCGTCACCTCACTCATCCTGTCCGCCCCATTCCTGGGCGATGAACGCGATCGACTCGACACGCTCTACGGAGTGCTCCCGATCTCGCGGAGCTCAGTCGTCGTCGGCCGCGCGGTCGCAGTGCTCCTGTACGGCCTCGCCGCCGTCGCCGTCGCGACCGTCGTGACCTTCGTCATGGCGTTGGTGCGCAACCGCGAGCTCGCGCCAGAGCTCCTCATCGTGAGCTACGCGGCGGCATTCGCGATCGTCGGCCTGGCGGTCGGCGTGCAGCTCCCCGTGCTCTTCCGCGTCGGCTACACCCGCGGACGCTTCATGGTCTACGCGCCGGTGATCGTCATCGCGGGTGGAGCGTGGGTGGGCCAGGCCGCCGGCATCCTCGGCGACCAGACGTTCTCCGCACTGCCCCTCGAGGGTGTCGTCGCCGCGTGTGCCGCCATCGGCGTCATCGGCATCACCGTCGGCACGGGCCTCGCTGTGCGGTTCTACCGAGCGCGCGAACTGCGCTGACCCGGCCCGCCCCACACGCCATGCATTGCAATACCTTGCATTGCAAAGTAAAGTGCAATGCATGACAACCTCAGTCGGTGCGCAACTTCGCAAGGGTGTCGTCGAGTACTGCGTCCTCGGACTCCTCCAACAGGGGCCCATGTACGGGTGGCTGATCTCAGAACGACTGGTCTCCCTCGGGCTCATCGGCAGCATCGGAACGCTCTACCCGTTGATGACTCGCCTGCGCGAGCGCGGGCTGATCGCCGCGCACGCCGACGACTCCGACTCGGCGCGCCCACGGAAGTACTACGCGCTCACCAGCCAAGGGCATGCCGAGCTGGAGCAGTTCCGATCCCAGTGGGCACCGTTCGCCTCCGCCGTGGAGGAAGTCACCCAACCACGCACGACCACGACCACGACCACGAGCGACAGCATCGGCTCGCGCGATCAGACGGAAGCAGGAGACCAATGAAGCCTTTCGAATCGCAGAACGAAGTCGCAGGCAGCTACCTGAAGGAACTCCAGACCGCTCTCCGCGACGGGGCACCCCAGGTCAGGGACGAAGTGCTCAACGACATCGCGGACACGCTCCGCGGACTCGACATCGACGAGACCCGAGTTCGCATCCGGGAGCTCGGGGCGCCAGGCACGATCGCCGCCGACGCCATGGCGGAGACGGCGTCGCTCGAAGACACCGGGCCGAGCCGCGCGTACCCGATCATCACGTCCGTCGCCCTCATCGTCGGCTGGTACCTGGTGCCGGTCCTCGGCTGGGTGGCCGGCCTCATCATGGTCGGCGCGAGCCAGCACTGGTCGTCGCGCGTGCGCAGGAACGGCATCCTCGCGTCCGTGGCCGTCATCGTCGTCTCGACGATCGGGCTCTTCGCGTTCCGAGGGACAGACGCGTGGCTCGCCGGCGTCATCATCTTCAGCGTGCTGCCGTTCCTCGGCAACATCTTCGTCGCCGACTACCTCCGCCGCCGGTGGGCGCTGCCCGGCCAGGACCTGGTGTCGACCGCGCGATAGCCTGCCCGCATGAGAGGCAGCACGCTCCGATGGGCGACCGAAGCGGATGCGCGCGGTGTCGCGGTCGTGCATGTCGACTCGTGGCGGGCCGCGTACGCGGGCCTCATCCCCGCGGAGGTGCTGGCTGGCCTGAGCGTCGAGCAACGCTCAGAAGTCTGGAAGCGCTGGATCGTCGCATCGTCGCGCGGGGAGACCACGGACCTCGGCGCCCCGCAGCCTCACCGGTTGCTCGTTGCCCAAGAACGGGAACGCATCGTCGGTTGGGTCGCGTTCGGCCCCGGGAGAGACGCCGGTGAGGGCCACCGCGGTGAGCTCGGCGGCTTGTACGTGCATCCGGACCATTGGTCGACGGGGGTCGGCGCGTCGCTCATCGGTCACGCCGAGACGGAACTCCGCGCGGCAGGACACACGGACGCCTATGCATGGGTACTGTCGGGCAACCAGCGCGCGATCGGCTTCTACGAGCGCCAGGGTTGGCTCGCGGACGGCGCCAGCAAGGTCGCGGATGAGGGCAGCGCACGCGCGCTCGTCGAGCTCCGGCACACGAAGCCCCTGCCGTAGCCGCAGCGAACCCGGGCGGGGAAGGACCCTGACATCAACTTCGACACGATCCAGGCACCGCTTTCGATGCAGGCGCTGTGAACAGGGACCGAAGGTGCCCACCTCCAACGAGCCACCGCCCAACGTTCAATCGATGGCACCTAGTTCGGGATGATCGTTCCCTGGTGATATCGGAGCGTGGGACCTCGCGTGTCCCAGAGCGATGCATGCCGACTGTCATGGCCGGGCTCGTGGATCACATAGTTCACCAGCACAAGCTCCGCACTCACCCGATTGAAAAGCCACTCGGATGTGCGTGGGAGAGGGTGCTCCTCCTCGCTTCCCAGGGCGGCCACCGTTTCTGCAGAGGTCCAACGACGCCCTGATCGCCCGATCTCCGCGAAGTCGTCGGAGAGCAACGAGGACACCTGAGTGGAGTCGGTCCTGACGGAGGAAGAGAGCAGCGCGAGTTCAGCGTTCTTGATGTCCGCGAAGTCTTCGCTGTCCGTCTGCCACATGGAGCGACCCTACCGATGCGACGCGTCGTCATTCCTCAGCGGCGACGACTTCCCAGAGACCGAAGGGCGTGAAGCCCGCGGCGCGCGCCAGCGCAACGGACGCCACGTTGTCCACCTGGCAGCGGTACTGCGGCTCGTATCCCCGCGAGAGTGCTGCCGAGCTCGCCGCGCGGACCGTCGTGCGGCCAAGGCCTCGACCGCGGAACTCGGGGAGCGTGATCACGCCGAGGTCTGCCAGTCGAGTGCCGTCCCAGGGGTACATGCTCACGGCGGATGCGAGCCTGCCACCGACGAAGGTTCCGAACACAAGCCAGTGGTCGAGTTCGACGAACGCCTCGTCGAGATCAGCCTCGGGTGCTGCTGCTGTCAGTTCTTCGAAGGCGGGAGCATCCGCTTCCGTCAGCTGCCGGGTTCCCGGGCTGGGTGCCTCGCCGCGAAGCGCGGCCTGCGCGTCGAGCGTCAGATAGAAGAGATGATCCGCGCCGTTGAGCGTCACGCCGGCGCGCTCAAGGACGAGCCCGAGCGCTGCGTCGTCGATGCGGTCCCCCTCAGCAAGCGCGAGTTCACGGGCGCGTGCCGGCGTCAGCGAGACGAGCACCGGGCCTGCCTCCACACGCAGGCGCGCCACCGATCGACGCTCGGGCAGTGTCAGGTCGACCACGACGAGGGCAAGGTCGCTGGCGCCCGCATCCAGCACAGTCGGCATCCACTGGTCGGTCACGAGAGAGGAGAACACGGCATTCATACTGCCCGAGATTGGGGACGACGGCGCCAGCGGCGCTGATCACTCGCGAAGGCCAGCCCCGTCAGCGGCGACGTCCTGCGGCGATCGACGGGGCGGGGTCTACCACTCTCGGACCCTCCACGACGCGCTCCAGAGCACACGGAACCCCCGACCAAACGGCATCCAGGAAGCCTACCGAGCGCGGCTAGCCTGAATCCCTCATCAGGCGGGGCGTCCGCCCGCGTCGCACCTGGGCAGCCAAGTGTTCGTCATCTCAAGTTCTGCGTCGGACCCCCGCTGCTGCTGCGCACCACGAGCTCGGTCGGCAGGATGCGGTGCTCTCCGATCCGCGGCGACTCGCCTTCCGCGTTCGCATCCACTCGCCCGACGACCATCTCGACGG
This sequence comes from Pseudoclavibacter sp. Marseille-Q434, assembly GCF_050315415.1. Classification (NCBI taxonomy): domain Bacteria; kingdom Bacillati; phylum Actinomycetota; class Actinomycetes; order Micrococcales; family Microbacteriaceae; genus Pseudoclavibacter; species Pseudoclavibacter sp. Marseille-Q434. Next base: position 416,518 of record NZ_JBNPQH010000002.1, read on the forward strand.
CGGCGGAAGCGAGCTGCGCGGGGTCCTGCGCGAGGCTCGTGAGCTGCAGGTAGGGCAGCTCGGCCTGCTCCGAGTTGTCGAAGCCGACGACGGCGAGATCCTCGGGGACGCGCTTGCCGAGGAGGCGCGCCTGCGCGACAACCCCCTGCGCACTGCGGTCGTTGAACGCGATCACGGCGGTCGTGTCGGGGTAACGCCGCAGCGCATCCTCGATGGCTTCCGCGCCCGCGGCTTCGGACGCTCCCCCAGCGACGATCGCGACCTCGTCTCCGAGCCCGGCCTCGGCCGCGGCTTCGAGGAACGTCTCCGTGCGCACCTCATCCCCCGAGACGCCCGGCGCCCCGAGGTACAGGATGCGCGAGTGACCGCGCTCGTGAAGGTGCTGGACGGCGAGCTCGGTGCCGCGTGCATCGTCCATGGAGACGCTGTCGAAGCGCTCGGACGAGTACTGACTGGCCACCGTCACGACGGGGACCTCGTCGGCGATCCGGTTCAGCTGCTGCTCGTCCAGCGATGCGCCGAGCAGCACGAGCCCCTCGACCCGCTCCCCCAGCAGCGCCTCGACCGCATCCGCCTCACCCCGCCGCTTGGTGACCGCGGCGAGCGACACGTTGTACCCAGCTGTCCGCGCAGCGAGCTGCAGCTCATCGATGAGCTGACCGTGGAACGGCTGCGCCGCATGGAAGACGATGCCGATGAGCCGCGACCGACCCTGCTTCAGCATGCGTGCCCGCTCGTCGCGCCGGTAGCCGAGGCGGGCCGCGACCTCAAGGACGTGCGCTCGCGACTCGGGACTCGCGCCCGGCACATCCCGCATGACGATCGACACGAGCGGCTGCGAGACGCCCGCCGCATCGGCGACGTCGCGCATCGTGACGCGCCTGCCGCCGCCCGGTCGTGCCGGGCGGCGGGCGTCTCGTGCGTCGGCGTCGCTCATACGTCGATGCTAAAGGCCTCCCGGAACCGACGCAGCGCGAGGTCGGAGTCGGCAGACGCAAACGCCTCCATCGCGACGACTCCCGTGTAGCCGAGCTCGTCGAGCGCACGCGCGACCCGCGGGTAGTGGATCTCGCCCGTCCCCGGCTCGCAGCGGCCGGGCACATCCGCCACCTGGATCTCGCCGATGTACGGCAGCGCGCGCCCGCACAGGTCGACGAGATCGCCCTCGCCGATCTGCGCGTGGTACAGGTCGAGGTTGAGGCGGAGGTACGGGCTGTCGACGGCCGCGACCAGCGCGATCGTGTCGCTCGCCCGGTTGAACGGCACCCCGGGGTGGTCGACGGCGTGGTTCAGGTTCTCGAGCGTGAAGACCTTGCCGTACTCCTCGCCGAGCTTCGCGAGCCGCTCGAGCGTGCGCAGCGCGGCGAGCCAGTCGGCCGGGGTCGTGTGCGCGCTCGGGCGTACAGGCAGGCCGTTGTCGTCGAGGCCCGTGCCGTGGATGACGAGGCGCGGCACGTTCAGCACCTGTGCCGCCTCGAGGGACTCGCGCGCCGTCTCTACGATCGCGTCGGCCCCATCCGGATCGATGAGCTCGCCGCGGACGTAGCCCGACATGGAGCCGAACGTCGCGCCGGTCGCGACCAGCGCATCCAGGTCCTTCTCCCACCAGCGCCAGATCTCGACCTCGAACCCGGCCTCATCGATGCGGCGAACGCGCTCCTCGAACGGCAGGTCGAGGAACAGCATCTCCGCGCAGGCGGCGAGCACAAACGGTGACGTGGCGGTGCCGGCATCCGCGTTTGCGCCTGCTCCGCGGCTCACGTCACCTTGACTAGCCGCAGCAGCCCCGCTCATCGGACGACCTCGACCGGTGCACCGGTCTTGACCGACTCGATGCAGGCGAGCGCGATGACCATCGCCTCGAGCGCGGCTTCCGTGCCCGGGCGAGGGCTCTCGACGCCGGCGACGGCGTCGACAAAGGCCTGCAGTTCGCCCGTGTAGGCGGCGCGCATGAGCTGCGTGTCGGCACGCACGGTATCGAAGGATGCGCCGGCCGCGCCGTAGACGCGGAGGCTGGACGCGGCGAGCTCGCCGGCCGTCGCCATGCCGGCGCTGCCGAAGACCTCGGCGCGGGTGTCGTAGCCGTAGGCGGCAGAGAAGTTCGCCTCGGCCGTGGCGATGGCGCCGTTGTCGTAGCGGATCGTGACGACGGAGGTGTCGAGCAGGCCCTTGTCCTTGAAGTCGGGGGCGACGAGCGCATCCGCGACCGCGTAGACCGAGGTCGCACGGGCACCCGGGTTGAAGAAGTTCAGGGTGTCGAAGTCGTGGATGAGGGTCTCGAGGAAGATCGTGAACGGCGGGATCGCGGCGGGGTTCGCGAGGCCAGGGTCGCGGGTCACGGAGCGCAGCAGCTGCGGGGTGCCGAGGGTTCCCGCGTCGAGGGCGGAGCGCAGCTCGGGGAAGCCGTTCGCGTAGCGGCGGTTGAAGCCCACCTGGAAGACGACGTCGTGGCGCTCGACGGCGGCCTCGACGCGGCGCAGCTCCTCGAGCGAGACGCCGGTCGGCTTCTCGCAGAAGATCGCCTTTCCAGCCGCGGCCGCCTGCTCGACGAGCGCGGTGTGGAAGCGCGGCGGGGCCGTGATGACGACCGCGTCGAGGTCGGGGCGGGCCAGCAGCTCGGCGATGTCCGTGTACGACTGCTCGACGCCGAGCGACTCGGCGAGCTTCGCCGCTGCACCCTCGACCGGGTCGGCGATGGCGATGAGCTCGGCGTTCGGGATGTCGCGGGCGATGAGCGCTGCGTGGTTGCTGCCGATGCGGCCGGCACCGATCAGGGCGACGCGGATGAGGGGGTTCGTGGTCATGGTGTTTCTCCTGGGGACGGCGGTGCCGACACGACACTGTGCTGCTGGGTGCGCCCAGCACGCAAAGACTATTACGTACTAGCACTCGGCGTCTAGTACGTATAAGGTTGCCTGCAATCGGCCGGTCGACCCGGCCCAGATCGCGGACAAAGGAGTTCTCATCACTTCCACGCACGGGGCATCAGCGTCAGAGACGGCCCTCCCCAAACTCACGCCAGGCCCGTACCGCAGGCGGCTCGGGCTCATCTCGATCGTCGCCTGCTTCGGCGGCCTGCTGTTCGGCTACGACACGGGCGTCATCAACGGCGCGCTGCGCCCGATGGCCGCCGAGATCGGCCTCGACGCCTTCACCGAGGGCGTCGTCACGAGCTCGCTCGTGTTCGCCGCCGCCTTCGGCGCACTCTTCGGCGGGCGCATCTCCGACGCCATCGGCCGGCGCAGGACGATCATCATCCTCGCCGTCCTGTTCTTCGTCGGCACGGTCATCGTCGTGGCGTCGCCGAACTTCGCCCTGCTGGTCGTAGGCCGCGTCATGCTGGGCCTCGCCGTCGGCGGCGCATCCACCGTGGTGCCGGTCTACCTGGCGGAGCTCGCGCCGTTCGAGATCCGCGGTTCCATCACGGGCCGCAACGAGGTCGCGATCGTCACGGGCCAGCTCTCCGCGTTCGTGATCAATGCGATCCTCGGCAACACGCTCAGCCACATCGACGGGGTCTGGCGCATCATGTTCGCGGTGTGCGCGATCCCCGCGATCTGCCTGTTCTTCGGGATGCTGCGCATGCCGGAGTCGCCGCGCTGGCTCGTCGAGAAGGGCCGCCACGCGGATGCGCTCGCCGTGCTCAAGACGGTGCGCTCCGAGGAGCGTGCGATCGCCGAGCTCGGCGAGGTCGAGCAGGTGGCGGAGGAGGAGCAGAAGGAGTCGAAGGTCGGCCTCGCGGCCGTGCTCACCAACAAGTGGCTCATCCGCATCCTGCTCATCGGCATCGGCGTCTCGATGATGCAGCAGCTCACGGGCATCAACTCGATCATGTACTACGGCCAGGTCGTGCTCATCGAGTCTGGCTTCGAGGCCAGCGCGGCCCTCATCGCGAACATCGCGCCGGGTGTCGTCGCCGTCATCGGTGGCTTCATCGCGTTGTACATGATGGACCGCGTCGACCGTCGGAAGACGTTCGCGATCGGCCTCACGCTCACGACCACGTGCCATCTGCTCATCGGCGCCTCGTCGCTGCTGCTGCCTGTCGGCAACCCGGCGCGCCCGTTCGTGATCCTCATCCTCGTCGTCGCGTTCGTCGCCTCCATGCAGACGTTCCTCAACGTCGCCGTCTGGGTGTACCTCGCCGAGATCTTCCCGCTGCACATGCGCGGCCTCGGCATCGGCGTCTCCGTGTTCTTCGGCTGGATGACCAACGGATTCCTCGCCCTCTACTTCCCGAGCCTCATCGCCGGGATGGGAATCAGCGGGGTGTTCTTCCTGTTCGCCGGCATCGGAGCCCTCGCGCTGATCTTCACGATCACGCAGGTCCCCGAGACCCGCGGCGTGACCCTCGAGAAGCTCGAGGTCGGCATCACGACGGGAGCCATCCACGTGCTCGGCAAGAGCCGCTAGACACCACAGAATTCAAGACTCGGCCGCTTCTGCGAGCGGCCGACCCGCCCGCGGGGATCGGCTTCGATCTGGACGTCCTGGCCGGACCCCGCGGGCTTTTCCTGTGCGCCTACCTGAGCGTCCGCCGACAAGCGCGAAGACGCGCATCCAATGTCGGAACGCTTTCGCCCGCCCGCGTGTTGACCTGATGTTGGAGAGGAAATACCCATGACGCAGTACACGAAAGACCAAGACGCCATCGCTCGCCTCACGCCTGAGCAGTACGCCGTGACACAGCAGTCGGCGACCGAGCGCCCCTTCGACAACGAGTTCTGGCACAACGACGACCGGGGCCTCTACGTCGACATCGTCTCCGGCGAGCCCCTGTTCGCCTCGACCACCAAGTACGACAGCGGATGCGGGTGGCCCAGCTTCACGAAGCCACTGAGCGCGGAGAACATCGTCGAGAACTCCGACACGTCGCTCGGCATGCGGCGCACGGAGGTGCGATCGGCGGCCGCTGACAGCCACCTCGGTCATGTCTTCGACGATGGCCCCGTCGACCAGGGAGGGCTGCGCTACTGCATCAACTCGGCTGCGTTGCGCTTCGTTCCGCTCGAGGACCTTGAGACGGACGGCTACGGCCAGTACATCGGACTGTTCGAGGACAAGGCGGGCATCTGATGACTGACGAGCGCGCGATCCTTGCCGGCGGATGCTTCTGGGGGCTCGAGGAACTCATCCGCGACCTGCCCGGGGTGTTCAGCACGCGGGTTGGCTACGCCGGCGGCACCACCCCGAACGCCACCTACCGGCACCACGGCGACCATGCCGAGGCCGTCGAGGTCGAGTTCGACCCATCGAAGACCTCGTACCGTGATCTGCTCGAGTTCTTCTTCCAGGTACACGACCCGACCACAAAGAACCGGCAGGGCAACGACCGTGGCGCGAGCTACCGCTCGGTGATCTTGACGCTCACCCCCGAGCAGGAGCGAGTGGCACGCGAGACGATCGCTGACATCGACGCATCGGGTCGCTGGCCCGGCAAGGTCGTCACGAAGGTCGAATCGGCCGGCGAATTCTGGGACGCGGAGGAAGAACACCAGAACTACCTCCGCAAGCACCCGGGCGGCTACACGTGCCACTACGTGCGCCCCGGCTGGGTGCTCGAAGACGCGGCTGCGACGAGCTAGCCGCGAGCTCGTCCAGGGGCCAGCTAGCCCGGATGCCCGCCGTCGGTTTCTCTCGACGGCGGGCACTGGACAAGCGCGATGGTTGCCCATCTCGAGCAGGTCGCCGTCAGCCGTTCGAGGATTCCCCATCCACGACCGCAGTGACCCGGTCGAGATACAGCGACACGAGCTTCGCCTCCTGCGGCGAGAGGTCTTCTGAGAGGTGACGGATCTGGCCGGTGACCGGGTCGATCTCATCGGCATCGAGGTCGGTGTCGACCGGGACGATCATCTTGCGTCGACGGTCATCGGGGTCAGGCATGGTGCGGATGAGGCCAGCTTCGGTGAGGCGCTGGACGAGCATCGTGGCCGACGCACTCGTGACGTCGAGGTACTCCGCCAGGGCGCTGGGGCTGGTCGTGATGCCGTCGCTGGTGCGCTCGAGAATGAACCTCATCGCAGACCGGTGGGTTTCGCTCAGCTCGCCGGTCGCTTGGCGCCGGCGGCCGAGGCGAGCTTCCGCGCGACGCAGTTCGTCGACGGCTTCCGAGGCGTCATCGCCCGGAGTGGGTGACGGATGCTCGCGCGTCGTCGAGCGGTTTTCGCGGCTCTTCGAGACGTCAGTCATCGGCGCGGAACCAGTCCGGGCTCAGAGGAAGGCGGAGACCGCGGCGAGGAAGCCGACGCTGAGCGTCGCCCCGATCGCGCAGAGGGCGAGGAACTCCTTGGGTAGCGTCCGCTGCTGGTAGGAGTCCCAGTACGTGTCCGAGGACGACAGCGCGGTGGACTTCTCGGGCGTGGTGGTGGGGGTCGCGGAAGTCATGTAGTTAGCCTAGCTACATTCATTGCCCGCCACAAGGAGCCTGGCCGCGCGAGCGCGAGGACGGACGCTCGAACCTGGCATCCGATCAGCAACAGATCCTCCAGACGTCCGGGGACAACGCAAACCGCCGCACCCCGTGGAGGGTGCGGCGGCTCTTCAGCATGGATCCGGTCTACGCCGTGTTCTTCCGGCGCAGCGCCAGAAGGCTCAGGGCGCCTCCGAGAAGCAGCGTCCCGACTCCGAACGCCATCCACGGGTTGAAGTCAGCGGCACCGGTGGTCGCGAGCTCCGGCGAAGTCGTCTTCACCGGGCCGGGAGCCACGCTGGGCGTTGTCGTCGGGGATGAGCTCGAGGTTGTCGTCGGGGATGCGGTCGGCTGCTCGGTCCCAGTCGGCGGAACCGTCGGCTGCTCCGTCTCCGTCGGAGGGACCGTGGGCTGCTCCGTCTCCGTCGGAGGGACCGTGGGCTGCTCAGTCTCCGTCGGCGGAACCGTCGGCTGCTCCGTCTCCGTCGGAGGAACCGTGGGCTGCTCCGTCTCCGTCGGAGGAACCGTCGGCTGCTCAGTCTCCGTCGGAGGAACCGTCGGCTGCTCGGTCTCCGTCGGAGGAACCGTCGGCTGCTCCGTCTCCGTCGGCGGGACCGTCGGCTGCTCCGTCTCCGTCGGCGGCACCGTCGGCTGCTCCGTCTCCGTCGGCGGCACCGTCGGCTGCTCAGTCTCCGTCGGCGGCACCGTCGGCTGCTCAGTCTCCGTCGGCGGCACCGTCGGCTGCTCAGTCTCCGTCGGCGGGACCGTCGGCTGCTCGGTTTCAGTCTCCGTCGGCGGGACCGTCGGCTGCTCGGTCTCGGTCGGCGGCGCGCAGAGCGCGGGCGTGAACGTGTTGTCGTCCAGAGTGACGGATCCGGATCGTGCGATGGCACGGCCCGCGATGGTCGAGTCGGTGTTCACCGTGACGGATGCGAGCGCGATGATGGTGCCGACGAAGGTCGTGTCCGTGTCGAGCGTCGCGGAGCTCCCGACCTGCCAGAAGACGTTGCACGCCTGCGCACCGTTGACGAGGGCGACGGTGCTGTTCGGCGCGGTGGTCAGGGTCGAACCGATCTGGAAGATGAAGACCGCGTTCGGGTCGCCTTCGGCATCGAGGGTCACCGTGCCGGTCAACCCGGCCGAGGTGTCGGCCTTGTAGACGCCGGCCACGAGGGTCTGGCCGCCGAGGTCCGCGGCGATCGGAGCGTCGGACGCCTGGCTGGTGAGCGCGTTGTACGCGATCGCGGCATCCGACTGAGCGGCGGCGGCATCCTCGAGGGGCCGCGTCTCGCCGAGCACGATGCCGGGCGGGAACCCGGTGATGGCGCTCCCCGGGGCAACACCGAGGTCGCCAGAGAGGATGCTGTCACCGGTGTTGGAGACGGATGCGCCGCCGAGCACCGAGAAGCTCGACGCGGTGCCGAGGTCCACTGCAGTGCCGATGGCTTGCGCGGAGTTGGCTTGCAGCAGCGCGGGCACGAAGGCGAGCACGGCGAGCACGCTGCCGGTTGCAGCCAGGAGAGGGATTCGAGCTCTGCGGGGGGCGGAGTTCGATGGAAGGGTGGGATTTGCCATGAAGGCCTCCTCGTGCCGCACAAGGGCGGCGAGCGCGCGAAGTGCGGGCATGGCTGACAGTACGGCAACGATGTTGCTTAACCTACGGAATCCCGCAATCCGGTATCAGGTGCGACACTCTGGCATGAAACACCCGGGGCAACCGGGCCCATCCACGCGCCTCATCACCTCAGCGCCCCAGTGCACCCGAGATCCCGCGCGCCGCCATCCGCACCCCGAGCGCGAACTGCGGCTCCGCGAGGCGCTCGACGTGCGCGATGATCGAGACCGCCGCGACGACCTCGCCGTGCGCATCCACCACCGGGGCGGCCATCGAGAACGCCCCCGGCGTCATCTCCTCGACAGATTTCGAGAGACCCGTCGCGCGGATCTCCGCGAGCCGACGTCGCAGCGCCTTCGGGTCGGTCATCGTGTTCGGCAGGTACTGGCGCGGTTTCGACGCGACCACCTCGTCGAAGACCTCGAGCGGTGAATGCGCGAGCAGCACGAGCCCGACCCCCGTGGCGTGCAGGGGCAGACGCGCGCCGACGTCGGAGATGACGCGCACCGCGTTCGGGCTCGAGATTCGTTCGAGGTACACAGCACCGAGACCATCCCGCACCGCGATGTGCACGTTCTCCTCCGTCGACTCGAGGAGGTCCTCCAAGTAGGGCCGGGCGATCGCGCGGAGCCGCTCCGCAGTCGTGCGCCGCGCACCGAGGCGCCACAGCTTGATGCCCACGCGGTAGGCGCCGGCATCCGTGCGCTCGAGGCCGCCCCACTCGGTCCAGGATGCGAGCATGCGGTGCGCCGTCGACACCGGCAGGTTCGCCGCGGCCGCGATCTGCGTGAGCGTCAGCTCCTCCCGCGCGGAGAACGCCTCGGCGATCGCGAACAGCTTCTGCGCGACACTGCGCTCGTCACCACCGCCACCGGACATGCCGCAATGGTAGCCGCGAGCAGAACATCCACATCGATGATGCTCGGCATCATGAAGTTCAGCTTCCCTGATATGTGGGTTCGAGACGAAAGTTGTCATGTGCCCAAGACGGCACGCGCACACCGCGGCCGAGAACCGCCACAGACGCACTGCACCAGACGAAAAGGATCGACGATGATCAAACTGCTCTCCCACCTCTCGCACATCGAGATCGCAACGCCAGACGTCGCAGCCTCGGTGAAGTTCTACGAAGAAGAGTTCGGCCTGCGCGTCGTCGCTCGCGAAGACGGCAAGGTCTACCTGCGCTCGTGGGGCGACTACTACACGTACAGCCTCGTCATCGCCGAGGGCCCCGAAGCCGCCCTCAACATCATGGGATGGCGCACCTCCAGCGCCGAAGCACTCGACGAGGCCGCCAAGCGCGTCGAAGCAGCGGGCGTGCAGGGCGAGTGGGCTGACCGGAGCGTCGGCCACGGCAAGTCGTACACCTTCACCGGGCCATACGGCCACACCATGGAGCTCTACTGGGACGTCGAGAAGTACCAGGCAGACGCCGAGCACGCCTCCGTCTTCCCCGACCGCCCCGAGAAGCGGTCGAAGCACGCCGTCGGCCCCCGCCAGCTCGACCACGTCACCGTCGCCGCCTCCGACGTGCGCGGCTTCGCGAAGTGGTACAACGAGGTCCTCGGCTTCCGCATCATGGCCTACACGGTGCTCGACGACCACCCCGTCACGGTCTTCTCCGTGCTCACCACGAACGAGAAGTCGCACGACCTCGGGGTTGTCCTCGACAGCTCGTCGCGCCCCGGCCGCATCAACCACTACGCGTACTGGGTCGACACCCGCGAGGAGCTCCTCCAGGGCGCCGACGTGCTCATGGAGAACAACGTCCCCATCGAGTACGGACCCTCCATCCACGGCATCGGCGAGCAGAGCTTCCTCTACCTCCGCGACCCCAGCGGCATGCGCATCGAGGTCAACACCGGCGGCTACCGCAACTACGTGCCCGACTGGGAGCCCAACGACTGGAAGCCGTCCACCGGTTCCAACAACCTCTACCGCAACGGCGCCATGCCGCTCTCCATGACCGAGTCGTTCCCGCCGGACGCTGGCCACCCCACCGCCACCGAAGAAGGCATCCTCCCCGGCACGGAAGAGGCCATCCTCAACCCGTACGCCGTGCAGGGCCGCGGCTAGAGCGCACCGAACGACGTCGCCGTGTCTCCAGCGGCGACGTGAGATCCGCACGACCGAGATCTGCGCGGGCCCCGCGCATCCACCAGGTCCTCCTTTCCTGGTGGATGCGCGTGGCCCGCGTTCGCGCGCGTGCGCGGCAGGCGGAGTGCCCGTCAGGCCGGGGTGCGCGTCAGCGTTCAGTGAGCGCGACGCCGGTGACGGATGCGAGCTCCTCGAGGAGGCGTGCACGGAACTCCGGGTCGCGCACTCCGCTCGCGGGATGCTGCTGCGCGCCGTGATGCCAGTAGGCGCCCGTGACCTGCAGTTCGGGGTCGGCCGCGAGGCGCTCCTGAGTCTCATGCCCCAGGTCGAAGTCGTCTGGCGCCCCGGCGCCGCCCATCTTCGTCGCCACCCAGCCGGGGTCGACGGAGTTCGCGAGCACGCGAGGAGCCCATCGCTCTGCGACCGCGGCCGAGAAGGCCGCGACGAGCAGCTTCGTGTCGGAGTAGCTCGCAGACACTGATTCACCCGTCCAGTCGAGTCCGTCGAGCGTCGCTCTGCCGTCTCGGTGCATGCTGCTGCTCAGGTAGACGTGCCGGGTCGGGGTGCTCAGCAGCGCGGTGAAGAGGTAGGGCGCGACCACGTTGACCGGCAGGAGGCTGGGGCCCGAGAGAACTCCAGCATTGTGAATGACCGCGTCGATGGCCGCGCCGTCGTTCAGCTCGCGCGTGGCATCCAGCACCGCCTCGCGGTCGGCGAGGTCAGCGACGACGACGTCCGCGCCTCGCCGAACCAGCGTCGCCACCGCGTCCGCTCGCCCCGGGTTGCGCGCGTGCACGATCACCTCGTGCCCCTGGTCGAGCAGCGCCTCGGCCGTCGCGCGGCCAAGACCGTCAGTGGAACCGGTGATGAGGATGCGAGCCATGCGCCCATCCTCACACCCCCGCAGAACGCGCCGGCCTTCCTGGGTGCGCCTAGCGCAAAAGAGAAGCACCGCACAAGGGTCGCGGCGTCCCGAAAAAAGAGCCCTACTCTCAGCGACACCGACGTTCGCACTCGGCTCCAGCATTCCCGTTCGCTGCTGGCCACCAGCCAACGCAGGCAACCTCCCCCACCCCTCTCAAAGGACCCCCATGCCTGCCATCGAACGGCGCTCCATCCTCGCCGCCGCCTGGACGACCCCCGTCATCGCAGTTGCCGCGCTGACACCTTCCGCGAGCGCATCCGCGACAACCCAGATCGCCTCCACTGGCGAGGCCGAATGCCAGATCGAGACGATCACGCCGGCGGCTCGCTTCTCCACGACCGGCACGGCGGGCTTCCCAACCGGCACCGTCTTCGCTGTCGACGGCGGCGCACCGTCGACGTCGATCGAGGTGCGCGCCAACGGCCAGGTCTACCCGCTCCAGGGATTCGGCACGGTCACGCTCCCCGCCCCCGTCGCCGTGGGGGATGACGTCGTCGTCACCTTCACCGTCAACGACAGCGACGTCAGCACGCTTGGGGCGACCTTCACGCTCCCGCAGGGATACTCGCTCGCAACCGACGCGGTCGACACCGTCACCGTGAGCCCATTCGCTTGCCTGGCATAAGGAGAAGGACATGACTCGACAAGAAGGCCTTGCCCTCGGATACCTCGTCGCGGGGCTCGCGCTCGGCGTGATCGCCCTCGTCGCCGACCTCATGGGCGGCCCCGCCTACCTGCACGCGCTCACCTGGGTGGGAGGATTCGCCGGCGGCTACGGCGCCGTCACGATGGTCAAGGGCGCCAGGCAGCGCAGACGGCATCCGCTCGGAACCACCGACTACGAGCCGGACACCAGCAACCCGCCGCACCTCAGCTGAGCGTTCGAAGCGCGCCTACTTCCCGAAGATTCGCCGGGCGATCTCCCCCGCAGCTCCCTCGAGGAGCGTCCGCAGTCGAATCTCGTCCTGCGGACGCTCCTCGGACCAGGTCACGGCAATCGCGGCCGCCGGCCAACCGGCATGGTCGAGCACCGCCATACCCACCGAGCGCATCCCGACCGACACCTCACCGTTCTCCGAGGCGAGCGCGCCGCTGCGGATCGCGTCCAGCAGAGCCCGCAGCTCGGGCGGACGCCGCGGCCCGCGCCCCGTGCGGTCGGCGAACGACGACGCGTCCGGGTACAGCGCCCGCACCTGCTTCTGTGGCATCGCGGCGAGCATCGCGCGACCGGATGCGGTGAGGTGCGCCGGCAGCCGCACGCCCACGTCGGCGACGAGCACCGGGCGGCGCGGCGCGCGCTCGTCGACGATGTAGAGCACGTCGCGGCCGCTCATCACGGCGAGGTGCGCGCTCTCCCCCACCTGGTCGACGAGGTCGGCGACCACCGGATGGCCGACTCGGGCGAGGGGCTCCTGCCGTGCGTATCCGCCGGCGAGCTCGAACGCAGCCGTGCCGAGACCCCAACGGCGCTCACCGCGGAGGTGCACGACGAAGCGCCGCTCGAGGAGCGTCGCCAGCAGGTGGTAGACGGTCGACCGCGGAATACCGAGCTGCGTCGCGATGGTGCTCGCCGCGACGGGGCCACGCTGGTGGCTCAAGAAGCTGAGGATCGCGAGGGTCTGATCGGCCGCCGGCACCTGGGCGCCGACGGATGCTTCGCCGCTGGCCTCGGTCACGCGGTTGCCACTGCCAGGCGACGACGGGACATCGGCCTGGGGGCGCCCGTCGCGGTGGCAGTCGCTGCAGACCTGTCCAACATCAGTGCAGAAAGCGGCCAGAACAGCGCGAAGAGCCCCCAGATGGCGGATATTGCACTGATGTTGGACACCGAGCCGACCGCCAACTGCGCGGCAGGTCTCCGGTCGCCGCCGCCGCCGAGCCAATCGTCTGAGATCACAGACACTGAGTGTCCTCTCCGCGCAGATATTGCGCAACGGGTGGAGTGGAATCGACACATGAGCACAGCAGCACCCGCCACCGGTCACAAGGAGCCGCGCGACGACGTCGGCAGCACCGTCAGCTCCGAGACCGTCGTCCTCGGCGTGCGCCCGCTCGAACCAGCCGAGGTCGTCGCGGTCGCGCGTCACGGCGCTCGCGTCGAGGTTGCACCGTCGGCGCTTGCCGAGGTCGCCCACTCTCGCGAGCTCATCGAGCGCCTCGCCGACGATCCGAACCCGCACTACGGCATCTCGACGGGCTTCGGCGCGCTGGCGACGACGTTCATCGCGCCCGAGCGGCGCGTGCAGCTGCAGGCGAGCCTCGTGCGGTCGCACGCGGCCGGCACCGGCCCTGAGGTGGAGCGCGAGGTGATCCGCGCGCTGCAGCTGCTCCGCCTGCAGACCCTCGCGACCGGGCGGACCGGCGTGCGACCCGTCGTGGTCGAGACGTACGCGGCGATGCTCAACGCTGGCATCACGCCGATCGTGCGCGAGTACGGGTCGCTCGGCTGCTCGGGTGACCTCGCCCCGCTCTCCCACCTGGCCCTCGCCGCGACGGGCGAGGGCACGGTGCGCGACGCATCCGGCTCCGAGGTGGATGCCCGGGACGCGCTCGTCGCGGCCGGCATCATGCCGCTCGTGCTCCGCGAGAAGGAGGGCCTCGCGCTCATCAACGGCACGGACGGGATGCTCGGGATGCTGCTGCTCGCCATCCACGACATCGAGATGCTGCTCACGACGGCGGACGTCGCGGCGGCGATGTCGGTCGAGAGCCAGTTCGCAACCGACGCCGTCTTCGCCGCTGATCTGCAGGCCCTGCGCCCTCAGCTCGGGCAGGGCGACTCGGCCGCGAATCTGCGGCGCTTCCTCGCTGGCTCCCCCATCATCGCGAGCCACCGCGGCGCGGACGACGGCCGAGTGCAGGACGCCTACTCACTGCGCTGCTCCCCGCAGGTGCACGGCGCGGCCCGCGACACGGTCGCACACGCGGCGCTGATCGCCTCGCGTGAGCTCGCATCCGCCGTCGACAACCCCGTCGTGACGGTGGATGGCCGGGTCGCCTCGAACGGCAACTTCCACGGGGCGCCCGTCGCGTACGTGCTCGACTTCCTCGCCATCGCGGTCGCCGACGTGGCGAGCATCTCCGAGCGGCGCACCGACCGCGCCCTCGACCCGGCCCGCAACCGCGGGCTGCCGCCGTTCCTCGCCCACGAAGTCGGCGTCGACTCCGGCCTCATGATCGCGCAGTACGCGGCTGCAGGCATCGTGTCTGAGCTGAAGCGGCTGGCGGTGCCGGCATCCGTCGACTCGATCCCGTCGTCGGCGATGCAGGAGGACCACGTGTCGATGGGGTGGGCCGCGGCGCGGAAGCTGCGCCGCGCCCTCGACGGACTCGGGCGGGTGCTCGCCATCGAGGTGCTCACCGGCGCGAGGGCACTGGAGCTGCGAGCCCCGCTCGAGCCCGGCCGCGCGACCGCAGCCGTCCGTGATCTCGTCGCCACCGTCTCCGCCGGCGCTGGCCCCGACCGCTTCCTCAGCCCCGAGATGGAGGCCGTGGCCGAACTCGTACTGTCGGGCGAAGTCGCGCGGACCGCCCTCGCGAACTCAATCGCGCCTGACCCCGCGAGGTGACAGACGCGGTGTCCTGACCCCGCGCATCCGCTCGCTCGCGCGCAGCCCCCGACCTCAGGATGGGAACCTCACTTCGTTGCGGCAAGTTCCCCACAACGAAGCGAGGTTCCCATCCCGAAACGGAGTTGCGGCAGGCTCGTGGCGGGGCCGAGCTAGTGGCTCGCCTGCCCTTCGTCCCATCCCTGCTGTGGGGTCTCGCAGGTGTCGCGGAAGACGTACTGCGAGGGCAGCTTGCGCTGGTGCGACGACCAGTCGATGGCGGGGCGGCGCTGCTCTTTGGGGAGGTAGCCGAGGCGGTAGACGGCCATGAGCTCGAACTCGTCCGGCACCTTCAGGAGGTCGATGATCTTGTCCCACTGGCCGGGCACCTCCATGGGGAACGACACGAACTGGATGCCCATGCCGATCTCGCCGGTGGTGAGCCAGATGTTCTCCATAGCCGCGCCCATGCTGAAGACCGAGTAGAACGACGACAGCTCCCCCGGCCGGTACTCGGAACGGTCGAGCATGACGCCGAGGAGCAGTGGGGATCCGGCGACGAGCTTCCGGTTCTCCTCGCCGAGCGTGTTGGGCACGCGCAGGGAGTTCATGAGGAACTGGCCTCGCTTCGTGAAGACCTGACTCGTGAACGGCCGCAGGGGCGCGGGGAGCTTGTCGAACAGCATCCCGTCGCGCCGCTGCTCCATCTCCTCCTTGCTGAAGCGGAAGTACGGCTTGTAGCGCTCGAAGAAGGTGCCGTTGCTCATGGCGGTCGTCATGCTCTCGCCGCTGATGCTCGCGATCGCCTCGATCGTCTCGCGCGCCTCGACGACCACGAACCGCCACGGCTGGCTGTTCAGCTGCGAGGGCGCGCGACCGGCGACCTCCATGAGGAGGCGCTGGTGCTCCTCGCTGACGGGATCGGGAAGGAAGGGGCCGTTCGTGGTCTTGCGGCGTCGCAGAACGTCGAGGAATTCCATGCGCTGAGTCTGTCGTATCCGCCTGAAACGTATGCCGAGCGATCACTGCCAGGGAAATGGCCCTCGAGCACTCGCCTTGAAGGGCGATTCGGCTGGCAGCGATCGCCAGGACAAGGCCAAGAAGGGTTGTCTGACTTGCAGGTGTCAGCGGCGCGTGGATGCGCGCACCGCGAGCGCGTAGAAGGGCGCCGCGGTGAGGGCGAGCGACGGGTGGCGCCGCGAGTGGGTGCCAGCGAAGGGGATCGCGGCGAGCGGCACCGCGGTCGGCAGCAGCAGCTTTCCGGCGCGGCGGCGGCCCTCGTCGCGGCTCGTGAGCAGCGCGACGCCTGCGGCGAGTGTCAGCGCGGACGTGCAGATGTAGAGAGCGTGGTGGATCCAGTGCCAGCGTCCAGTCCGCACGACCCCGGTCGCCACCCCGGCGCCGAGCGCGCAGTTGGCGGCGTAGCTCGTCGTCGCGGCGACCAGCAGCGGGGGCACATTCACGACGCCGAAACTACACCGGCGGCCTGAAGCGAAGGCTGGAGCCGTGCAAGAGGCTGGAGGAGCCGTGCGTAAGACAGCTGGAGCCGGTGCAAGAGACTGGAGGAGCCGGAACCAGGAGCTCAACGCGGGACGAGCATCCGCTCACCGTTGCGGCGTGAGCGTCTCGTCTCGGGTCAGGAGCAGCCGGTACGGGAACTGGCGTCGCACGAGCCAGCCTTCCGGGACGGCGTCTCGCAGCTCGGGGGCCGTGTAGCTGCGGCGGATGGACAGCGTCCCGTCGTAGTGCACAAACGACCCGCGGTCGAGGGGTTTCGTCGCGACGTCGAACGCCGCGAGCGCGAGGCGCCCGCGCTCGATGTCACTGTGCAGGGCGAGCGGGGCGAGGGCCGCGCTGTCGGCGAGCAGGCTGTTGAGCGTGTCCGAGTCGAGGTGGTGCAGCAGGTGGTTGGACGTGACGATGTCGAACCGCTCCCCCGCCGCCACGAGCTCGCCGCTCGACGCCGCCCGGAAGTCGACGCCGCGCCGCGTGAGCCCGCGCGTCTCGACGAACTCGTGCGCCCGCTCGTCCGGGTCGATGGCGGTGACCTCGAGCCGGAGCCCGTCGCGCGCCGCCCACCGGGCGAGGGCGAGCGGGATATCGCCGCCCCCGAAGCCGATGTCCAGCAGCCTGGATGCGCGCCGCCGGTCGAGCACGGGCCGCACGTCCCGCAGGTACACGCGCCGCCACCCTGCGACGAGCGCGTTCACTGCGCGGAACTGGGCATATGTCGCGAAGAGGTGGTCGCGGTCGCAGTCGGGGTCGTCCATGAGCTCGAGCGAGGTCGTGTCGCGCGGCAGGGGACGAAGCGACGGGAGCGTGGGAGGCCTCACAGCCCGGGCCCGCCCTGCGCGACTGCGGCGAAGACGACGTCGCGGACCGCAGCGCGGCCGGCCTCTGCCCAGGTCGCGACGCTCACGCGCGCATCCGCGTGAACCGCCCGACCTCGACCGTCAGACCGGGTCCGAACGCCATCGCGCAGAGCGCCTCGCCGGCCCCTTCGAGGTAGGTGTCGTCGGCACCGTCGCTGAGGAGTCGCTCGAGGATGAACAGCACGGTCGCGCTCGACATGTTGCCGTAGTCGCGCAGCACGCCGCGCGACGGGGCGAGCTGCGCCTCGGTGAGCCCGAGCGACTGCTCGACCTTGTCGAGGATGCTCCGCCCGCCGGGGTGGATCGCCCACAGCGGCGTCTCCGACGGCACGGTCGGCGCGAGAAGCGGCTCGACGACGTCGCCGATGGAGGCGCCGATGATGCTTGGCACGTACCCGGAGAGGCGCATCCGGAACCCGCTGTCGCCGATGGTCCACGCCATCTCCGACTCGCCCTCGTCGGTGATGGTGCTCTCGAGGGCATCGATGGTCAGGATGCTCGCGCCGGCCGGCGCGGGACGCGCGGTCACGAGCGCGGCAGCGGCCCCGTCGGCGAAGACGGAGGTCGCGACGATCTGCTCGGGGTCGTTGGAGCTCGTCAGGTGGATGGTGCACAACTCGACGCACACGATGAGCACAACCGCGTTCGGGTCGGCGCGGGCGAATGCATCCGCTGCCCGGAGTGCCGGGAAGGCACCGTAGCAGCCCATGAAGCCGAGGTGGAAGCGCTGCACGCGAGGAGACAGGCCGAGGCTGCGCACGATCTCGTAGTCGGGGCCGGGCGCGTAGAAGCCGGTGCAGGAGACGGTGACGACATGCGTGATGTCGCTCGCGTCGAGGCCGCTGCCGTCGAGTGCGGCACGGGCGGCGCCGAGCAGCAGCTCGGGGACACGCTCCGCGTAGAGCTGGTTGCGAGCGCCGGTGGACGCGTCGAGGACCTGGCCGTCGGCGACGAGCGCTGAGGCCTCTCCGCCCGCGAGCGCATCCACGACCGTGTGCCTGCGGTCGATCGCCGAGCCGTCGAATGCTGCGCCGATGAGGCGGGCACCGAGGCGGTTGATGCCTGGCTGACCTGCGAACAGGTCACGGGCCTGGGTCTGCGGCAGCTCGGTCGGGGGCACTGCGGTGCCGATGCTGCGGATGTGCACGCTCACGCAACGACGGTACGCCTCGCATCCTGAGAGCATCCGCGAGGCGCGGCCGCGCGAGCCAGCACGATCGCTGCCAGAGAGATGGCCCTTTTCGCCAGCCCATAGGGGCACATCGACTGGCAGCGATCCCGGACGGAGGAAGCCGTCAGAGAGGAAGCGCCCCCTCGCCCGCGCTACTCGCCGGGGTAGGTCATGAGGTCCCCGGTGAGCGGCACCTGGCCGCTTCGATCTCCCGCGTTCGCTTCGTCGACCTTGTAGGCCTTGCCCTGCTCGCCGGCGTCGAGGGCGGCCTGCGAGGTGACCTGCCCGTCGAGCGTGAACGTGTCGAAGACGAACGGCAGCCCGTTGGAGGCGAGTGGGTTCGGGGAGTCCATGAGGTGGAAGTGGAGGTGCGGGGCGTCGGTGTTGCCGGTGTTGCCGAGCAGGCCGAGGCGGTCGCCGCGGGTGAGCTGCTGTCCGACTCGGAGGTCGAATGGGTTGCCGGTCTTGAGGTGCGCGTAGAAGGCGTAGTTGCCGCCGCCGATGTCCTGCACGACGTAGTTGCCGCCGTATTCGTCGAGGGTGAGGGTTGGGCCGGGTGCGGTGCCGGGTTCCTGTTCGGGGCGGTCGGTGGTGATGGCGACGATGGGGCCGTCGGCGACGGCGATGACGTTCTGCCCGTAGCCGGGGTAGCTGCGTGCGTTGTCGCGGGCGCCGTCGTCGGAGAGCTTCATGGTGGGGGTGAGCTTGACGTAGTCGATGGCCCACCGTTCGGGCGCCCAGTAGGTGCCGTTGATGGGGCTGACGGCGCCGCGGTGCGCGGTGAGTCCGCAGCAGCCGTTGGCGTCCAGCCAGTTGTCACCGGTGAGGGGTGGGCCGATGACGGCGACGTCGCGCTTGTCGACGCTCACGGCCTGCGTGCTCTGCTGAATGGTCTTCTCGTAGAGGGGCGGCTGGGCTTTGGGCATCTCGACGGTGACGGTGTGCTCGATGCGGTCGGGGACGTCGGCGTCGGCTGCGATGGTGGCGTCCATCCACACGGTCGCGTTCTGCCCGGGGCCGAGCTCGAGCCCCCCGCCGTCGGTGGTGCCGGCGACGCGCATCACATCGTCGAGGTCGCCGCCCTCGAGCTCCTGCAGCGCCGTGCCGCTCGCGCTCGCCTCGACTCCCGTGATCTTCACCTTGGACGGCGACCCGTTGGTGAGCTGCAGCTCGTAGGCGAGGTGGATGCGCTCGTCAGTTCCGAGCACGGGGATCGGGTCGGCGAGCGCGGAGACGACCACAGGGGTGAACTGCTCGCCGATGACGCCAGGGCCCGTCTCGACCGGCGCCGTCTCACTGACGGACGGGGGTGCATCCGCACCGATGGTGAGGGCCGGGCTCGCCGAGCAGGCGCTCAGAGCAAGGAGGCCCGCGACCGCGACGGCGACCGCGAGGACGCGCGCGTTCCCCGCCGTGATGCCGTTCATGGCTTGAGCTTAGGCCCGCGGATGGAGGCCCGCCAGGCCGCATGCGCCCCGGTTCGGCAGTACCCAGGCTGGACGGGCGACCCCCTACTGAGATCTGCGTTTCCTGGAGGTCACGGCCCGCTGCAGCAGCACGAACACGAGCAGGATGCCACCCGTGATGATGGTCGTCGCTTCCGGTGGGATGCTGCCGTCGCGAGTGATGAGGACGTTCATGAGCCCGAGTACGAGGGCGCCGACGACCGAGCCGAGCACGAACCCGCCGCCACCGGTCAGCAGCGTGCCGCCGATGATGACTGCGGCGATCGCGTCCAGCTCCCAGCCGACGCCCGTGATGTTCTGCGCGATGCCGAGCTTCGACGTGTAGAGCACGGCGGCGATGCCCGCGAGGGTGCCGCTGATGACGTAGATCGCGACCTTCGTTCGTGCGACCGGGAGGCCCATGAGGAGCGCGGACTGCTCCGAGCCTCCCATGGCGTAGACGGTCCTCCCGAAGCGGGTGCGGTGCAGGATGAAGAAGGCGACCGCGATGATGGCGACCGCGATGATGACGGCCGGGGTGACGACGAGGTCGTTGATCTTCGGGCCATCGATGATCTTGATCTCGGCGGAGAGGCCGCGGATGGGCGAGTCGTCGGCGAGTCGCTGTGGTTCGGTGCTGAGCATCGAGGCGAGCCCTCTGGCGAGGAACATCATGGCGAGCGTCGCGATGAACGGTTGCACTCGGAAGTAGTGGATGAGGATTCCGGAGGCGAGGCCGAAGAGGGAGCCGACGCCGATCATCAGCACGATCACGAGGATCGCGGGCAGTCCTGCGCTCGAGAGCATGACCCCGATGAGGCTGCTGACGGCGATGACCGCGCCGACGGACAGGTCGATGCCGCCGGTCAGGATGACGAACGTCAGGCCGATGGCGAGCACGATCAGGTAGGCGTTGTTGATGAGGAGGTTGGAGAGCGTGCTGAACTGCAGGATGCCGCCGTAGGCGAGCTCCCCGTATGCGAGCATGCCGACGAAGATGACGACGGCGGCGAGTGTCGGGAGGGAGTCGAGGTTCGGCTTGAACTTCGCGAGCCGGGTGACTTCGCTGGTCTGTTCGACGATGGTGGTCATGCGGCAACCGCCTCTGGTGCTGGTGCGGGACTCGCGGGCCCGGTGGGGGTCTGCGCTCGTCGTCGCTTGAAGAAGTCGCGGACGCGCTGCGACTGCAGCAGGCAGACGATGACGATGACGATGGCCTTGAAGGCCGGTGTCGCGGAGGATGGGATCGAGAGGAAGACGACGGTCTTGTCGAGCGTCGCGATGAGGAGCGCGCCGATGACGCTGCCGGTGAGGGAGAACTTGCCGCCGGCCAGCGAGGTCCCGCCGATGACGACGGCGAGGATCGCATCCATCTCCGACGCGGATCCGGTCTTGGCGACCTCGACCGTCATGACGGTGGCCGTGCTGAGGATGCCCGCGACTCCCGCGAGGATGGCGCTCGAGACGTAGACGAAGAACAGGAGTCCGATGGGGCGGATGCCCGCCATGCGGGACGCCTTCGGGTTGATGCCGATGGACTCGATCATGAGGCCGAGCGCGGTGCGTCGCACGAGCAGTGCGACGAGGACGACGATGCCGACGGCGAGCAGGAAGATCACGGGGAATCCGGCGATGGTGCCGTTCGCGATCCAGCGGAACGAGTCGTTGGTGGCTGACGTGTTCTGGCCGGCCGTGATGACCTTGGCGAGCCCGCGCCCCGCGAGCATCATGATGAGCGTCGTGATGAAGGGCTGCAGGCCGACCACCGAGACGAGCAGTCCGTTGACGGTGCCGAGGAGTGCGCTGATGAGCAGCGCGAGGGCGATGGCGGTGAGCGCCGAGCCGAACGAGTTCTGGGCGGATGCCATGAACTCCATCGAGACGGCGCCGGCCACGGCCATGACAGAGCCGACGGAGAGATCGATGCCGCGAGTGGCGATCACGAGGGTCATGCCGACGGCGATCATCATGACCGGGGCGCTGGCGCGGAGGATGTCGATGAGGTTGCCGTTGAGGTCACCGGTGGCCTGATTGACGGAGACGCCGAGGTAGCCCGGGTCCTTGATCAGGTTGATGACGATGAGGAGGACGAGTGCGACGACGGCCCAGATGTAGGGCTGCCGGAATGCGCCTCGTGCCGCCTGGATGGCGTCCGGTGCCCGCCGAGGATCCTGGGGCGAGGGGCCCGCGGGCGACGTGGTGTGCGGGGCCGTGGACTGGCTCATGCGCGTGCTCCCTCGGCGTTGGCGGATGCGGGTGGTGTGGTCGGGGCGTCAGGCGTGTCTGGAATGACCGGGTCGATGCCCTCCACTCCGTCGGCGGCGATGGTCTGGACGATGAGGTCCGCGGTGACGTCCGGCCCGTTCGCGATCTCCGCGATCTTCCGGTGGTCTTTGAGGACGACGATCCGCTCGCTGAGCCTGACCACCTCGTCGAGCTCCGACGAGATGAAGATGACCGACATGCCGTCTTCGGCGAGTTGCGCGATGGTCTCCTGAATCTCGGCTTTGGCTCCCACGTCGATGCCGCGGGTCGGCTCGTCCAGGATGAGCAGCTCGGGCTTCGTAGCGAGCCAGCGCCCGAGGAGCACCTTCTGCTGGTTGCCACCGGAGAGGTTGCGGATGGCGCGCTCCGGGTCAGCGGGGCGCACGTTGAGTTCGGTGAGGTACTTCGCGCAGAGCTCGTTCTGCTCGCGGCGGGATAGGGGCCGTGCCCAGCCTCGCCGCGCTTGGACGGCGAGGATCAGGTTCTCGCGCACCGTGAGGTCGCCGACGATGCCTTCATCCCGCCGGTTCTCGGTGGAGAAGGCGATGTGCTTCCGCAGCGCTGCGGAAGGAGAGTGCACCTCGACGTCATTCCCGTTGAGCTGCGCTGATCCGGAGTCCGGCTTGTCGGCACCATAGATCAGGCGCCCGAGCTCGGTGCGTCCGGAGCCGAGGAGCCCCGCGAAGCCGACGACTTCACCGCGGTGCACTTCGATGTCGACGGGGTCGATCGATCCCTTCCTGCCGACGCCCTGCGCCCGGTAGAGGGGAATGTCTGCGGAATCTCGAGCGTCGACGCGTCGGTTCGCCCCGAGCGACTCGAGGGTGGAGAACTCCTTGCCGATCATCTTGGAGATGAGGTCGCCTCTGCTGAGCTCGGCGGTGGCGTACTCGCCCACGAACTGGCCGTTGCGGAGCACGGTCAGCCGGTCGCTGATCGCGTAGACCTGGTCGAGGAAGTGGGAGACGAACAGAATCGCGACCCCCTGCTCGCGAAGCTGGCGGATGACGGCGAACAGGCCCTCGACCTCCTGTGCGTCGAGGCTGGACGTGGGTTCGTCGAGGATCAGCACCTTCGACTTGATGACCATGGCCCGGCTGATCGCGACGAGCTGTTGCATCGCGAGCGAGATGCTGGAGAGTGACCGCTTCGGGTCGAGGTGGTCGAGGCCGAGCGCGCCGAGTGCCTCTCGGGCCGCGGCGTTCGTCTTGCGCCAGTTGATCCCGAGGGGCCCTCGGATCTCGTGTCCGAGCATCACGTTCTCGCCGATGGAGAGGTTGTCGCAGAGATTGACTTCCTGATAGACGGTGGAGATGCCCGCGGCCTGCGCGTCCGCCGTGCCCTTGAGCTGCCGCTCGTCACCGGCGATGCGGATGGCGCCGGCGTCGATCTTGTAGACGCCGGTGAGGGCCTTGATGAGCGTGGACTTGCCTGCGCCGTTCTCGCCCATGAGCGTGTGCACTTCGCCGGGGTAGAGCCGGAAGTTGACGTCTTGGAGTGCTTTGACTCCTGGGAACTCGATTGAGATGCCGCTCATCTCAACGATTGGCTGATTCGCTGCCATGATCGCCTAGCGTTCTGCCGGTGGCCGGCGTCGAGTGTCTGGGGTGGGGTTCATCGGTGCGCCGCCGAGAGAGCGGTGGCGCACCGATGAACGTGATTCGAGTCAGTACTTGCGGTCTGGGAGCGCGGCCGTGGCTGCGTCCGGGGAGTCGAAGGTGACGCTCTCGACGACGATGTTCTTCTCGACGGTCTCTCCGGCGACTGCGGCCTTGACGACGTCGACGGCGACGTCTCCGAAGAGCGGGTTGTACTCGGCGACGAACGAGAGGCGGCCGGCGGCAAGCGCTTCCAGTGCAGCCTTGGTGCCGTCGATCGTGATGATCTTGACGTCGGTGCCCGGCTTGAGGCCGGCTTCCTCGACGGCGAGGGCGGCGCCGAGGCCCATCTCGTCGTTCTGGGCGAAGACGAGCTGCACGTCATTGCTGTTCGACTTGAGGATCGTCTCGAAGACGCTCTTCGCCTCTTCCGTCGACCAGTTGGCCGACTGGCTCTCGAGCTTCGTCAGGTTCGAGTCGATGCTCTCGTCCCAGCCCTTGTTGCGGTCGTTGACCACGGAGAGGCCGGGAGGGCCCTCAAGCACGACGTAGTTGCCGCCGTCCGCGAACTGGCCGTTCGCCCATTCGGCGGCAGCCGAGCTGATTCCCACGTTGTCCGGGGCGATGTGGCTCGTGTAGAGCGCCTCGTCGTTCGGCTCGATTCCGCGGTCCAGGAGCACGACGGGGATCTCGGCTTCCTGGGCCCGTTCGAGGACGCTCTCCCAGCCTGTTGCTTCGGTTGCCGAGAGCAGGATGGCGTCGACGCCTTCGTCGATGAAGGAGGTGAAGGCGGTGATCTGGGAGTTCTGGTCTCCGTTGGTGGCGGGGGCGTATTTGAGCTCGAAGCCGTTCTCGGTCGAGAACGAGTCCTGGATGTTCTGCTCGTTCGCTGTGCGCCATCCGCCTTCCGGTCCGACGGCGACGAAGCCGACGGTGATGAGCTCGCCGTCGCTCCCGGCGGGGGCGTCACCCGATCCGCCGGAGCAGGCCGCCATGCTCAGGGTGAGTGCCCCTGCCATCGCGATTCCGGCGATGGTCCTGATGGTTGTCTTGTTCACGCTGGTCTCTCCTCGTTGAGAGCAGTTCACTCGTGCCGTGGCCGGTCGTGACGCTGCGCAGTTGAATGCTTCCTCGCATCTGTCGGGAATGTTATCGATCACATCCGGTGGGCGCAACCGTCAATCTGAATTGTTATTCGGGCGGCGCAGCGTCGCGCGTGCGGGCATAATTGCCGAATGACGAGCGGACCTGTGGATGCGACGAAACCGAAGCGGGCTGCCAGCGTGTTCGACGTGGCCCGGGCGGCGGGAGTCTCGCACCAGACCGTCTCGAGAGTGCTGAACGACCACTCGAGCGTGCGGCCCGCGACCAGGCAGAAAGTTCTCACCGCGATGGGCGAGCTCAACTACCGCCCCAACCTCGCCGCGAGGGCACTTTCCTCGAAGCGGAGCCGGACACTCGGCGTCCTCTCGACCGCCAGCGGCGAGTACGGCCCGTCCTCGAGCATCATCGCCATCACCGAGGCCGCACGAACGCGCGGATACACGACGATCGTCGAGCAGACGGACGGCCTCGATGTCGCGTCGATCGAGGAGGCGCTGGGAAACCTGGCGAGCCTCAACGTCGAGGGCATCGTCGCCGTCGCGCCGCAGACCCCCTTGCTCGAGGTGCTCGGCAACATGACCTCGGGCATCCCGTTCGTGACCCTGCAGACCTGGACGAGCGATGGGGGCGTCGATCTGGCCGAGGATCAGCTCGAAGGCGCGCGGGTCGCGACCGCGCACCTGCTCGACCTGGGCCACGTCGACGTGGTGCACCTGGCCGGCCCCGGCGACTGGATCGATGCCACGTCCCGCCTCCGGGGCTTCCGCCTCGAGATGGAGTCTCGCGGACTGACGCCCCGGCACGTCGACGCTCGGGACTGGTCCCCGGAAGCCGGCTACGCCGCTGCCGCCACCATCTTCGAGTCGAACGCGACGGCCGTCTTCTGCGCAAACGACCAGACTGCCCTCGGAGTGCTCCACGCCGCGCATGACGCCGGAGTCTCCGTGCCGGAGCAGCTCAGCGTCGTGGGGTTCGACGACATCCCCGAGGCCGCGCACTTCTGGCCCCCGCTGACCACCGTGCGCCAGCACTTCGCCGCGACGGGAGCCCAGTGCGTTGCCCGACTCCTTGACGGAGCCCAGGGCGCCCCGGACGTGCTGCCGGAGCTCATCGTGCGCGCCTCGACCCGCCGACTGTAGCTCTGGAATCGGCGCACCCGCCCGCGCGCCTCGCCGACAGACTCGGGCTTGCGCATCCCGGCTCCTCCGTGGTGTGATCGATCACATTACGTCCGGTCGAGCCAAAGGAGACCGCCAGGATGAGCCATGCGACGAACTCGGAATCGCGCGCCAACGACGCAGCCCACGCAGGGCCAGGCGAGCGCGACACCTACGTCATCGGCGTCGACTACGGCACCCTCTCGGGCCGTGCCGTCGTCGTTCGTGTGCGGGACGGCGCCGAGCTCGGCGTCGGCGAGCTGCCCTACCCGCATGCTGTGGTCGACAGCTTCCTCCCGGCAACCGGGGAGAAGCTCCCGCCCGAGTGGGCGCTGCAGGTGCCGAGCGACTATGTCGACGTGCTCAAGGTCGCCGTGCCCGCCGCCATCGCCGACGCGGGCATCAACCCGGCGGATGTCATCGGCATCGGCACCGACTTCACGGCCTGCACGATGGTGCCGACACTCGCCGACGGCACGCCCCTCAACGAGGTCGCTGGCTTCGAGACGCGCCCCCACGCCTACGTGAAGCTGTGGAAGCACCACGCCGCGCAGCCCCACGCCGACCGCATCAACGAGCTCGCCGCACTCCGTGGTGAGACGTGGCTCGCCCGGTACGGCGGCCTCATCTCGAGCGAGTGGGAGTTCGCGAAGGGCCTCCAGCTCCTCGAGGAGGACCCCGAGGTGTACGCCGCCATGGATCACTGGGTCGAGGCGGCCGACTGGATCGTCTGGCAGCTGACGGGCACCTACATCCGCAACGCCTGCACGGCCGGCTACAAGGGCATCCTGCAGGACGGCGAGTACCCGAGCCGCGAGTTCCTCACCGCCCTCAACCCCGACTTCGCGGGCTTCGCGGACGACAAGCTCGCGCACGAGATCGGCCAGCTCGGCGACGCCGCCGGCACGCTCTCGACGGAGGCCGCAGCCTGGACCGGCCTGCCTGAAGGCATCGCGGTCGCGGTCGGCAACGTCGACGCGCACGTCACCGCCCCGGCCGCCGCGGCGACCGAACCCGGCCAGATGGTCGCCATCATGGGCACCTCCACCTGCCACGTCATGAGCTCCGACACCCTCGCCGAGGTGCCGGGGATGTGCGGGGTCGTGGACGGCGGCATCGTCGCGGGCCTCTACGGCTACGAGGCCGGCCAGTCCGGCGTGGGCGATATCTTCGCCTGGTACGTCGAGAACCAGGTGCCAGCTCGCTACGAGCGGGCAGCGGCCGAACTCGGCGTCTCGGTGCACGAGCACCTCACGAACCTCGCCGCCACGCAGCCGGTTGGCGCGCACGGCCTCGTCGCGCTCGACTGGCACAGCGGCAACCGCTCGGTGCTCGTCGACCATGAGCTCTCCGGCCTGCTCGTCGGCGCGACGCTCGCGACGAAGGCGGAGGACGTCTACCGTGCGCTGCTCGAGTCGACCGCGTTCGGGACGCGCAAGATCGTCGAGACCTTCAACGCCTCCGGAGTACCCGTCACCGAGTTCATCGCGGCAGGCGGCCTGCTCAAGAACTCGTTCCTCATGCAGACCTACAGCGACATCCTCGGCATGCCGATCTCCACGATCGACAGCGCGCAGGGCCCGGCACTCGGCTCGGCGATCCACGCCGCGATCGCCGCGGGTGCGTACCCGGATGCGCGCGCAGCGGCCGCCGCCATGGGCCGGGTGACCCGCGCGCGGTACGTCCCGAACCCCGACGCCGTGGCCGCCTACAACGAGCTGTACGCCGAGTACGACCTGCTGCACGACCACTTCGGGCGGGGCGCGAACCAGGTCATGAAGCGCCTCAAGCGCCGCCGCCGCGAGGCGCTCGCCGACGCATCCGCTGCCCCGGCATCCGCTCCCGCGTCGCCCGAAGCGGCGCCCGCATCCGCCCCCGCGATCCACGAGGAGGTCAGCGCGTGAGCATCCAGACCCAGACCATCACAGCCGAGGTGCAGGCGAGCATCGACACCATCCGCGCCGAGGTCGCCGCCCTGCATGACGAGCTCGTGCGCTACGGGCTCGTCGTCTGGACGGGCGGCAACATCTCCGGCCGGGTGCCGGGCACGGACCTGTTCGTCATCAAGCCGTCCGGCGTCAGCTACGACGACCTGGCCGCCGACAACATGATCCTCTGCACCCTCGACGGGCAGGTCGTCCTGGGCACGCCAGGCTCGGAGCGCTCTCCCTCGAGCGACACGGCGGCGCACGCGTACGTGTACCGGAACATGCCGGAGGTGGGCGGGGTCGTGCACACGCATTCTGACTACGCGGTCGCGTGGGCGGCACGCGGCGAGCCCATCCCCTGCGTCATCACGGCCATGGCGGATGAGTTCGGCGGGGAGATCCCGGTCGGCCCGTTCGCGATCATCGGCGACGACTCGATCGGGCGGGGCATCGTCGAGACGCTGCGCGGGCACCGCTCGCGGGCCGTGCTCATGAAGAACCACGGCCCGTTCACGATCGGCAAGGACGCCCGCGACGCCGTGAAGGCCGCCGTCATGGTGGAGGACGTCGCTCGCACCGTGCACATCTCCCGCCAGCTCGGCAGCCCGGACCCCATCCCCCAGCAGGCCGTCGACTCGCTGTTCGACCGCTACCAGAACGTCTACGGACAAGACCCGACAGGAGCCCTCAGTTGAGCGCACTCACCACTTCCTTCGACACGGCTGAGATCTGGTTCTTCACAGGCAGCCAGGGCCTCTACGGCGAGGAGACGCTGCGTCAGGTCGCCGAGCAGTCGCAGGCCATCGTCGAGACTCTCAACGAGTCGTCGAACACGCCCGTGAAGATCGTCTGGAAGCCGGTGCTCACCGACTCCGACGCCATCCGCCGCGCCGCGCTCGAGGTCAACTCGAACGACAACGTCATCGGCATCGTCGCGTGGATGCACACGTTCAGCCCCGCGAAGATGTGGATCCAGGGCCTCGACGCGCTCGCGAAGCCCCTCCTGCACCTGCACACGCAGGCCAACGTGGAGCTGCCGTGGGCCGACATCGACTTCGACTTCATGAACCTCAACCAGGCGGCGCACGGCGACCGCGAGTTCGGGTACATCCAGACGCGCCTCGGCATCCCCCGCAAGACGGTCGTCGGCCACGCGTCGAGCGCCAGTGTGACGCGGCAGATCGACAGCTGGTCGCGCGCCGCGGCGGCCTGGCAGGCGGTGCGCACCATGAAGCTCGCCCGCTTCGGCGACAACATGCGCTTCGTCGCCGTCACGGAGGGCGACAAGACGGAGGCCGAGCTGCGCTTCGGCGTGCAGGTCAACACGTGGGGCGTCAACGAGCTCGCCGACGCCGTCGCCGCGGTTGATGACGCGGCGGTGGATGCGCTGGTCGCCGAGTACGAGGAGCTGTACGACGTCGCCCCCGAGCTGCGTCTCGGCGCGGAGCGCCACCAGTCGCTGCGCGACGGCGCGGCCATCGAGCTTGGCCTGCGGTCGTTCCTCGAGGCTGGCGGCTTCAGCGCCTTCACGACGAGCTTCGAGGACCTCGGCGAGCTCAAGCAGCTCCCGGGCCTCGCCGTTCAGCGACTCATGGCGGAGGGCTACGGCTTCGGTGCCGAGGGCGACTGGAAGACGGCCATCCTCGTGCGGGCCGCGAACGTCATGGGCGCCGGCCTGCCAGGTGGCGCGAGCCTCATGGAGGACTACACGTACGACCTCACGGAGGGCAGCGAGCTCATCCTGGGCGCGCACATGCTCGAGGTGAGCCCCTCACTGACGACGGCCAAGCCGACCCTCGAGGTTCATCCGCTTGGCATCGGCGGCAAGGACGACCCGGTGCGCCTCGTCTTCACGGCCGACCCCGGCCCCGCGGTGGTCGTCGCGCTCAGCGACATGCGCGACCGGTTCCGCCTCGTTGCGAACGTCGTCGAGGTCGTCGAGCCGACCGCTCCCCTGCCGAAGCTGCCCGTCGGGCGCGCCGTGTGGAAGCCGGAGCCCTCGTTCGAGGTGTCGGCCGCCGCCTGGCTGACGGCAGGTGCCGCGCACCACACGGTCATGTCGACCGCGGTTGGCATCGACGTGTTCGAGGACTTCGCGACCATCGCGCAGACCGAGCTGCTGCGCATCGACGCCGACACCACCCTCCGCGAGTTCAGCAAGGAAGTGCGCTGGAACCAGGCCTACTACCGCCTCGCGCAGGGGCTGTAAGCGGGCCTCGAGCCCCTGATCGGGTTGCCGCCGCTGCGCCTCCTTGTGGCGGCGGCAACCACACGATGACCACGTGGTGGCGCCACTCTTCACAGGAGAGGGCCAACGGCGCCACCCCGTGGCACCCTCTCCCCTGTCTCCCGCCGCCCCTCCGCGCCTCCGCGCTCTCTCCCTCTCCCGCGCAGGACAGACCTGGGCCTCACGCATCCACTCCCCGCCACGCGGATGCGCAACCCCCAAGGTCTGCAGAGGGGCCGGGCTCAGACCTGGGGCTTCTGCAGCCAACTTGCGCGGAGTGGATGCGTGAGGCCCAGGTCTGCAGAGGGCGGCACTGCGCAGGCTAGGCGCAGAGGAACAGCGGAACAGAGGAGAACGGCAGAGGAGAACGGGAGAAGGAGAGCAGAGAGACCTTCTCCTACTCCGCCCACACCCCTTCGCGGGGGATCACGAGCGGCGTGCCCGTCTCGGGGTCGTCGATGATGCGGCAGGGCAGCGAGAAGACGTCCTCGACGAGCTCCGCCGTGAGCACCTCGCCTGGCTTCCCCTGCGCGACGATCTCGCCGTCGCGCATGACCACGAGGTGCGTCGCGAAGCGGGCCGCCTGGTTGAGGTCGTGCAGCACGGCGACGAGCGTGCGCCCCTCGCCGCGGAGCCGGCGGAACAGCTCGAGCAGCTCGTACTGGTGGGAGATGTCGAGGAACGTTGTCGGCTCGTCGAGCAGCAGCATGGGCGCCTCCTGCGCGAGCGCCATGGCAACCCACACGCGCTGCCGCTGACCACCGGACAGCTCGTCGACGAAGCGCGACGACAGCGCATCCACTCTCGTCGCGGCCATCGCCTCGGTCACGGCTCGCTCGTCGGCCGCCGACCATCGGTCGAACATGCCCTGGTGCGGGAACCGGCCGCGCGCGACGAGGTCGGCGACGCGGATGCCCTCCGGGGCGAGCGACGTCTGCGGCAGCAGGCCGAGGCGTTTGGCGACGTCCTTCGTCTGGAGGGTGAAGATGTCGGTGCCGTCGAGCAGCACGCTGCCGTCGCTCGGCTTGAGCAAGCGCGCGAGGGCCTTCAGCAGCGTCGACTTACCGCACGCGTTCGGGCCGATGATGACCGTGAACGAGTGCGCGGGCACCTCGAAGTCGAGGCCCTCGATGATGCGCTGCTCGTCGTAGCCGACATGCACGGAACGGGCCCGCAGGTCGGCGGTGCCGGCAGCACTGGAGACACCCGCAGCGCTGGCAGCACCGACTGTGCTCGCAGCGGATGCGGCCGGCTTCGCCTGGGTGGTGTCCGGAACGGTGTGAGCTTCGATCGTCATCACTGACGTCCCTTCTTCGTGGTCTGCTCGTGGACGAGCAGCCAGGCGAGGTAGATGCCGCCGACGCACACGGTGAGCACGCCGACGGGGAGGTCGACCATCTGCGCGACGAGGTCGGCCGCGACGAGGAGCAGCGCGCCGACGAGCGCGGATGGGAGCAGCTGCAGGCTCGCCCCGTTGGTGAGGCGCCGCGCGATCTGCGGCGCGGAAAGCGAGATGAACGCGATCGGGCCAGCCGCGGCCGTGACCAGTGCCGTGAGCGCGACGCCGACGAGCGTCGAGAACGCGCGGGTCCGGTTCGCGTGCACCCCGAGCGAGAGCGCCGCGTCGTCACCCACCTCGAGGGCCGCGAGCGGCCGGCCGAGAAACCCGCACCCGACGATGAGGGCGGCGAGGATGAGCGTGGCTGGCAGCAGCTGCGCGTAGCCGAGCGCGCTGAGCGAGCCGGACCCCCAGACGGCGGCGAGCATCGCCTCCTCCTGGCTGACCCTCATCATCATGAGCGAGTTCACGGAGGCGAGCATGGCGCTCGCCCCGATGCCCACGATGATGAGGCGGAACGGGCGGAGCCCCTTCCTATACGCGAGCAGGTAGACGGCCAACGCGACGGCGGCCCCGCCCAGCAGAGCGCCCGCCCCGATCGCGTAGTAGGAGGTCGAGCCGATCCACAGCATCACGATGATCGCGCCCGTGTAGGAGCCAGTCGAGAAGCCGATGATGTCTGGGGAGCCAAGCGGGTTGCGGGTGATCGACTGGAAGATCGCGCCGCTCGCGCCGAGGGCGAGGCCCGCGAGCACGGCGAACAGGAACCGCGGGAGGCGCCACTCGAACACGACGAGCCGGTGCGCGCGCGACGCATCCGCGTCGAAGAGCGCCGCCAGCACCTCGCCGGGCGAGAGTGCCAGCGTGCCGTAGCCGAGCGAGACGACGCCGAGGGCCAGGATGGCGACGACGATCGCGCCGCACACGATGACGGCGCGGCGGCGGTGCAGGTTCGAGAACCGGCCGAAGCGCACCGCGTAGGTGCGGTCGCCGAAGTCGATGCCACCGGCCGCTGGGCCACTCATCGGTCGGCGGGCTCCGCCGAGCGCAGCGCTTGTGGGGTTCGGCGCGGATGCGGTTCCTGGCTTCTCCTCGCGCGTCGCGGTCACAGCCCGCTCACCTTCTTGCGGCGCACGAGCCCGATGAGCACGGGCGCGCCGACGATGGCCGTCACGAGCCCGACCCGCAGTTCGCCGGAGGGCAGCACGATGCGACCGAGAATGTCGGCGGCCAGCAGCAGGATCGGGGATATGACGATCGACATGACGAGGATCCAGCGCTGGTCGGGGCCGACGAACCAGCGCACGACGTGCGGCACCATGAGGCCGACGAAGCCGATGGGGCCCGCGATGGCGACGGCCGTGCCGGCGAGCAGCGTCACGGCGATGACCACGAGCACTCTGGTCGAGCGGATGCGCACCCCGAGCGAGGCGGCGAGCTCGTCGCCGAGAGACAGGGCGTTGAGGGAGCGCGCGCAGAACAGCGCGAGCACCACGCCGATGAGGATGAGGGGCAGGCAGGTGAGGAGCACGTCCATGGACCTGCCGCCGATCGACCCGACGCCCCAGAAGCGAGTGACATTGAGGGCGTCGATGTTCTTCAGCACGATCGCCGAGGTGAACCCGCCCAGCACGGCGCTGATCGCGACCCCCGCCAGGGTGAGGGTCAAGGGTGTCGCCGTGCCGCCGCCGACGGATCCCATGGCGTAGACGAGCATGGTCGCGAGGAACGCGCCGATGAGCGCGAACCACACGTACTGGCCGGGCGCGGTGAAGCCGAAGATGCCGACCGCGAGCGTCACGACGAAGCTCGCCCCAGCGTTGACGCCGAGGATGCCGGGGTCGGCGAGCGGGTTGCGGGTGAACGCCTGGATGAGGGCGCCGCACAAGCCGAGCGCGGGACCAACGACGAGCCCCACGACGGTGCGGGGGATGCGCAGGTCCAGCACCATGATGTGCTCCTCCGTCGCCCGCGAACCGAGGATGCTCTCCCAGACGACCTCGGGCGAGATGGCGCGGGCGCCCACGAAGATGCTCAGCGCGACCGTTCCGGCCAGCACCACGAGCGCGATGACCAGGGCCAGGGTGCGCTTCGCGTTACTGCTCGCCAGGCCGCTGCCACGAGCATCCTGGCCTCTGCCGCGGGAATCCGGGCGGCTGCCGCGCGCGCCCGAGCTTGGACGAGGCCCTGCTGCCCGCGGCCCTGCAGTGCTGACTGCGACCACGACGCGGCTAGAGCCCAACCGTGGCGTAGATGCGGAAGACCTCGTCGATGCGGGCCTCCTCGTCCATCTCGGGCTCGCCGTCCTCGTTCTCTCCGTAGAGGTCCATGATCTGCTGCTTGATCGACTCGTCGAGCGCCTCCCACTTTGCCGTCCAGGCTTCGACCTCGTAGGTCCAGTAGCCGACGACCTTGTACGCGGAGCCGGGCAGGCCAAGCGTGTGGCGGAGGTGGTTGCGCACCTCACGGGTCACGCGCGTCTCCCCGGCGACCCACACGTAGACGCTGCCGTCGCTCGGGATGTCCAGGCGCTTGACGGTCTCGACGAGGCGGCTCGGGCGGTGGCCGTTGCCGGAGCCGCGCACCCAGTTCGCCGCCTTGAGGCCTGTGGACGGGAACAGCTCGTAGCCCGCATCCCGGATCTCGCAGACGATCTCCGTCTCGACGTCCGGCGTCAGCTCCGCCACCCGCAAGGCGGCGGGGAGGGCGGGCTCGTCGCAGATGAGCACCTGCTTCGTGACGCTCTCCGGAAGCGCGTAGAGGTCGCGCGGCGGGTTGATGCCGAGCACGTGGCCCGGTTTCGCGCCGAGCACCCACGTGCTTGCGATGCCACCCTCGTGGATCACGAAGTCGATGTCGATCTCGCCCGGCCGGTGGTCGCGGATCGTGTACGTGCGCATCTGCGATGGCTCGACGCCCTCTTCGTAGTCCCAGCCGCGGCCGGAGACGAACGGCAGGCGAGGTTCGAGGTGCGCCTCGTCCGGGAAGAAGAGGCGCACGTACTCGTCGCCGATCCCCGTCGTGGGGTAGTCGTGCAGGTCGTCGCCGCCGAGCGTGACCCGGATCATCCCGGGTCCGAGCTGCCTGACACCGGTGACGACAGCACGGTGGATGCGCTCGACGTAGTCGCTCGCCTCGGTTCCGTACGCGGTGCGATAGGTCATTCTGCGCCGCCTACTCCGTTGCCGTCGATCGCCGAGTTGAGCATGGGGACGAACTCGTCGAGGGCCCATGGGATGGAGAGGGGCGTCGGCGCGTTGGTGGCCATGGCAAGCGGCTCGCTCTCGAGGAACAGGTAGTGGCCGGTGGCGATGGGCTCCCACAGCTTGAACGTGGGGTGGTTCAGCGTGTACTCGAGCTCTTCCGGGCTGTTGGACCAGGCGACGAAGAGGTCGGCGGGGATGGTGTCGAGCTCTTCGAGGCTGACGGCGCCGTACCAGTTGTCGCCCTCGACGGTGCCGAGGACGGTGTCCATGGCTGGCGTGTTCTGCAGGCCGAGGTCGGTGAGGAACTGCACGCGCAGGTCGGTCGGAATGTAGATACCGGCTTCCGTCCCACCGTCGCTGAGGGTGAGGCCGTACGCGAAGGTCGTGTCCGCGAACTTGGGGTTCTCCTCCTTCACGGTGTCGAGCTGACCCTGGGTCTCCGCAATGATCTCGTCGGCCTTCGCGGGCTGCCCGAGGCTGTCGCCGACGATCTCGACAAGCGACTGCCACGACTCGGAAGCCCACGGCTTCTCGGGGTACGCAACGGTGGGGGCGATCTCGGTGAGGCGGTTGTACTCGACCTCGGTGAGGCCGGAGTGCGGGGCGAGGATGACATCGGGTGCGAGCGCGAGCACCTGCTCGAAGTCGAGGTCCCCGGCGTCGCTGTAGTTGAGGATCTCGGGCATCGTGCCGCCGAGGTCTTCGACCTCGGCGCGGAACCACGGCGAGTAGCCCTCTTCATCGCCACCCCAGGTCTCAGGGATCCCGACGGGGACAGTGCCGAAGGCGGCGACGACATCCTGCGTCGCCCAGCCGACGGTCACGACGCGCTCGGGGGCCTCCGTGATCGTCGTCTCGCCGAAGGCGTGGGTCATCGTCACTGGCAGGGCGCCCTCCTCCGCTGGCGTCGCCATCACTCCGTCGGCTGCCGCAGCGTCGCCGGATGCGCATCCCGCGAGCGCGAGCACCCCGACGGTGGCGGCGGCGAGAGCCCCGGTCCAGCGACGGAGCACGGAACGGTGCGTCGAGGGTCGGGTCGGGGCGGACGAGCGGCGGGTGACAGTCGAGGTCAAGGTGGCTCCATTCGACAGAGTGCAGACGCGAGAAGTAAGGGTTACCTCAGAACACATCGAGCCTACGGACGTGGCGTATCGTTCCGCGGTCACTCGGCGTCGCGTTCCTGCCACCGCATCTGGCCGCGGGCCACCCGCGCGCCGCGCTACGCTTCGAGAGTGAATCAAGGTGAGCTGGTCGGGGGGCTGCTCGTCATCTTCGTGCTCGCCGTGATCGCGATCGCCACGATCGTGGTGTTCGGGGACCTCAGCATCCGCCCCCGGCCGCGCCGCCTGCCCGTCTGGCAGTACACGCACCGCGTCATCGGCAAAGATCAGCCCTACGCGACCTCAACGGGTTCGTTCCCGGCAAGCGAGCAGCGCCTGTGGGAGCTCTGGCGCGAAAGCCACACCCCCGGCAGCATCGTCGCCATTCCGGTCGAGCCGGAACCGGTCGCGCCGAAGCGAGCCGCGGACGACACTGACAACGGCAACCGCACCCAGCCGGAAGACGCCGACACCGCAGGCGCAGCCGCCAGCGGGGACAACGCTCCGACTGAAGCCGCCGAGAAGATCCCGGAGGTGCGGCAGGTGCGCGTCTCCCGCGTCTCTCGGGAGCTGCGCTCGGTGTATCCGCTCGCCCTCGTGGGCTTCAACGTGTACTTCGAGGAGTACGAGAAGACCGAGTTCCCGGTCGGCCTCATCGTGCGCGGCAGCGACGGCGTCGCCATGATGACGCTCACCGACGATGACATCGTCGCGTTCGACGAGCGCGGGCGACGACTCTGGTCGAGCCGCTGGGAGCGGCTCATCTTCTCCAACGCCCACGACCTGCTCCTCTACAACGGGCACACGCAGATCCGCATCGACGACGAGGACCAGCGCGACCTCGTCGAGGTCCTCGTCGTGAAGTACGGGCGCTTCGAGCAGATGCACTTCCTGCCCGGCCCCGAGCGCCGCGCGCCTGACGCTGACGCCTGACGCCTGACGCCTGACGCCTGACGCCTGAAGCCTCACACCTCACCTTGCTGGCCGCGGGTCTACGGCCGCCAGTCGCTGGGCTTCGACCCCATGGCGCGACGGAAGGCGGCACTGAACGCGCTCGTCGTGGCGTACCCGACGCGACCCGCGACGGTGCCGACGGGGACGTCGTCGGCGAGCATCCGCGCGGCCGCGGCCATGCGCACCATGGTGCGCCAGTGCGAGAAGGTCATGCCGACCTCCGACGCGAAGATGCGGGCGATCGTGCGGACGCTCAGCGACAGCTGCCACGCCCAAGCCTCGACGCCACGATCGTCAGCTGGGTCGTTCAGCACGCGGCGCACGAGCGGAGCGAGGCGCTCGTCGCGGGGCACGGGAACCGTCTCGACGTAGCTCGTCGCCTCTGGCAGCAGTTCGATGACGACCGTCTGCGCCCGCAGGCGCTGGTCGGTCTGCATGGGCGACTCGGCGAGGTGCAGCAGCAGCTCGCGGAAGGCGGCGCCCAGCTGCACGGTGCCGACCGAGGGCCAGTCCGGGGCGACGTCGCTCGTGAAGTAGGTGCAGCATCCGGTCGACGAGGCGTCGACCTCCATCGTGTGCGGCGTGAAGGGCGGCACCCAGATGCCCTGCCCGACGGCGAGCGTGCGCAGGGCGCCTTCGACGAGCACCACGACACTGCCGCGCGACGGCCACATGATCATGCCCTCGGGATGCACGTGCGGCTCCCGGTCTCCGAGGTTCGGACCGGTGAGCACGGCCGTCGTGAGGAGGAACGGTGCGGGGATGCCAACGGGCCTGACCTCGACGGTCGCAGGCCCTTGGCTGAATTCGAGCGCCTGGAACACGGTGGATCTCCTGGTTGTCCGGAACGCAACAGAAGTTGGCCGAACGCATCGCTAGCGGGACTTAGGTGAACCTTACTATCGACGGATGCCCCGTGAGAACCCCCAGGCCCCGACCCCCGCATCCGTCATGCGAGACGCACTGTTCGCGTCGGGGCGCAGCTGGCGACTCACGCTCGCAACGCTCGGCTACGTCGTGCACGAAGCCGCCGAGGCGCTGGTGCCGGTCATCGTCGGCGTCATCATCGACCGCGCCATCGTCACCGACGACGTCGCCCAGCTCGCGCTGATGCTCGGCGTGCTGCTCGTGAACTTCCTCGTCCTCTCCTTCTCCTATCGGTGGGCGGCGAGGCTCATGGTGCGCATCTACGGGCACGGCGAGCTGGAGCTCCGGCGGTCGCTGCTGACGCGGGTCCTGCACCCGAACAGGGTCACGAGTCGCCGCAGCCCGGGTGAGCTGCTGCAGATCACGACCTCCGACAGCTACCGAGTCGCGGGCGTCTCGTGGTCGGTTGTGCAGCAGGGGGCAAGCGCCGCGGCGATCCTGGTCTCGTCCGCCGCGCTGCTCGCCATCTCGGTGCCGCTCGGCATCGGGGTGCTCGTCGCGTCGCTGCTGATCCTCGTCGGCATGCACGCGGCGTCGAAGCCCATCGAGGCGCGGGGCGCCCGAGAGCAGGCATCGGCGAGCGCCGCCAGCGACGTCGCGACGGACCTCGTCGCGGGGCTCCGCATCATCCGCGGCATCCGCGCCCAGCCGGAGGCAACGCGTCGGTACCTGGACGCGAGCGCGGAGGCGAAGACCGGCGCGATCGCCGCGAACCGCGGCATCCAGCGGTACCTCGCGGTCAGCGGCGTCGCGTCCGGCGCGTTCCTGGCGGTCCTGGCGTTCTCGGCGGCGGCACTCGCCTCGATGGGGCAGATCACGCTCGGCGAGCTCGTCGCCGTCGTCGGGCTCGGCCAGTACTTGCAGGGCTCGCTCGCGCACGTGGGCACCTTCGCCTCCAACTGGCTGCACAAGCGCGCGTCGGCGGTCCGAGTCGTCGCGGTGCTCGGTGAGGAGCACGCTGTGCCGATCGAGGACACGCACTCCGGCGGGGCCGGGCTCGTGGATGCGGTGCGCGCGTCCACAGACTCCCCCGCGTCGTTCGCGTGGCGGGCACCGGACGGCAGCGTCGTCGACGTGACCCCAGGGGCGCTCGTCGGCATCAAGCCCTCGACGCCAGCGGCCGCACGCGACCTTGCGGCGACACTCGCCTTCCGGGTTCCGCTCGAGGCCGGCGAGGTGACGGTCGCGGGATTGGACGCCCGCACGATCGGCCCCGACGCCTACCGCCGCCTCGTCTTCGCGCCACCCCACGACGCCACCGTCTTCTCGGCGACGCTCGAAGAGAACCTGTTTCTCGAGGCGCAGGTGACGGAGGGATTGGCAGAAGTGCCAGCACTCGGGACGACGGCTGGGGCTTTCGCGGCGGCGGGCGAGCGTCCGACGAACTCCAGCTCACGCCGAGATACAGCCGCAGAGCGCGCGGCGCTCACGGAGGTCTCCGCCCTCGGGTGGGACCGGCAGCTCGGCGAACGCGGCCGTCGCCTCTCGGGTGGGCAGCGCCAGCGCGTCCTGCTCGCCCGCGCCTTCGCGAGTGACGCTCGCGTGCTGGTGCTCGACGAGCCCGCCTCCGCGCTGGACCCGGCGACCGAAGCGCGTGTCGCCGAATCGCTCCGCGCGCATCCGGTCACGACGCTGCTCGTCACCCGCAGCCCCCTGCTGCTCGCCGCCTGCGACCGGGTCGTCGAGGTTGGCGGCGAGGTTGGCGGCGGGGCGGGGAACGAAGCCCACGGAGCGCACGCCGACGAGGAACTGGCCCGCCGATGACCACGAAGAGAGCGCCAACAGTGCGCACGCCTGCCCTCCTGCCCATCGCGACGGGCCGCGAGACGGCGCACGCCGTCGCCGCCCTGCTGCGCGCATCCCGGACGCGGATCGCCGCTGTCGTGCTGCTGCTCCTCGGCGGGTCATCGTCGACGCTGCTCGTTCCGCGTCTCCTGGGCTGGCTCGTCGACCTCGTCACGGGAGGCGCCGGCGTGGCCGCGCTCGTCACGCCCGGCGTGCTGCTGCTCGTCGTCACGGCGGTCTCCGCACTGCTCGCCTACGCGGGCATCCGCCTGCTCGTCGCGGTGGTGCAGGAGCTCGTGAGCTCCCTCCGCGAGGACGCCCTGGGCGTCGTGCTCGGGATGCGCGCGAGCCAGGCCGAGAGCTCCGACTCGTCGGACATCGTGTCGCGCGTGACCGGCGACGTCGAGTCCGTGACCGAGGCCGCATCCGGCGTGCTGCCTGCGGTCACGCAGTCGTCGTTCATGATCGTGCTGTCCCTGGCTGGCATCGCCGCCATCAACCCGTGGCTCGGGTTCGCCGCGCTGGTGGCCGTGCCCGTGGAGGTGCTCGCGACGCGGTCCTTCATCCGTCGTTCCCGCCCCGTGTATGCGGAGATGCGGGTCGCTGAGGCCGAGCGCGGACAGGTCATCATCGAGGGCGTCAGCGGGGCCGACACGATTCGCGCGCTCCGCCGCCAAGCGCTTCAGCTCGCCGAGGTGGATGCGCGCAGCCTGCGGTCGATCGACCTCCAGTACGAGGCGGCTCGCATCCGCACGACGTTCTTCGGCCGCCTGAACGTGGGCGAGTACCTGGGCGTCGCGGCGATCCTGATCGTCAGCTTCTGGCTCGTGCAGGCGGGTGCCGTCTCGATCGGCGGCGCGACCGCTGCTGCCCTCTACTTCCTCGCGCTCTTCGGCCCCATCGGGTCGCTGCTGTCGAGCATCGACGAGCTGCAGCTCGCCGGTGTCGGGCTCGCGCGGCTCGTGGGAGTCGTCGGGGCCGGCCGGCACCGTGGGAGCGACAGTCAGGGTGACGTGGCGCCTGCACCCCTCGTCGAACTGGCACCAGCAACGCAGTCGCCGCTACCTGCGATGCCCGCCATCGCAGTCGACGCGGTCGATTTCAGCTACGACGGCGAGCGGATGCAGCTCTCTGACGTCACCCTGACTGTCGCGCCGGGTGAGCGGGTCGCGCTCGTCGGTGAGAGCGGGTCGGGCAAAAGCACGCTCGCGCAGCTCATCGTCGGCGCGTTCGACCCGACGGGCGGTTCGGTCCTCGTGGGTGGGCGGCCCGCGGTGGCACGCGAGCGCGACGCGAGCGTGATGCTCGTGACGCAGGAGATCCACGTGTTCGCGGCGACGATCGCCGAGAACCTGCGCTTCGGCGCACCGGCGGCGAGCGGCCAGCAGCTCGCGGACGCGGTGCGCACTGTCGGGGCCGAGTGGCTCCTCGAGCTCGACGAGGGCCTCGAGACCCGCGTGGGCGCATCCGGCCTCGCGCTCGACGGTGCCGCCGCCCAGCAGCTCGCTCTCGCCCGAGTGCTGCTGCGCGATCCTGCGATCCTGGTGCTCGACGAGGCGACCGCGGAGGGCGGGGGCGACGACCCGCTCGGCCTCGACGCCGCGCTCACGGCGGCGACCCGCGGCCGCACCTCGGTTGTCGTTGCGCACCGCCTGTCGCAGGCACGCGTCGCCGACAGGATCGTGGTCCTCCGGGCCGGGAAGGTCGTCGAGGAGGGCGCTCACGACGAGCTGGTTCGCCGTGGCGGTGAATACGCCCGACTGTGGGCCGCGTGGCAGCGCGCCTCGCCGGCCGGTTAGACGCTCGTCTCACGCGTTCGGAGAGCGCGACTCGCCCGCCGGAAACACGGGGGTGGGAGAATGCGTGCATGACGGATGGCACCCTCGGCACCCCGCTCACCCCCGCTTCGACGCGCGCGCTGCTGCTCGGCGCCGGCGAGCTCGGCAAGGAGGTCGCGCTCGAGCTGCAGCGCCTCGGCGTCGAGGTCATCGCGGTCGACCGATACGCGAACGCCCCCGCGATGCAGGTCGCGCACCGCAGCCACGTCGTCGACATGCTCGACCCGGTGGCGCTGCGCGCTGTGCTCGCGCTCGAGCATCCGGACATCGTGATCCCCGAGGTGGAGGCGATCGCGACGCAGGTGCTCGCCGAGATCGAGGCTGAGGGGCGCACACGCGTCGTGCCGACAGCGCGGGCGACGCAGCTCACGATGGACCGCGAGGGCATCCGCAGGCTGGCCGCCGAGGAGCTGGACCTCGCGACGTCGCCGTACCGTTTCGCGGACACGTTCGCCGAGTTCGCGGACGCCATCGAAGCGGTCGGCTTGCCCTGTGTCGTGAAGCCGGTCATGTCGTCGTCGGGGAAGGGCCAGTCGGTGATCCGCGAACCTGACGACATCCAGGCGTCGTGGGACTACGCGCAGGAAGGTGGGCGCACGGGCCGCGGCAGGGTCATCGTCGAAGGCTTCGTGCCCTTCGACTCCGAGATCACCCTGCTGACGGTGCGCCACGTCGGCGGCACCGTCTTCTGCGAGCCGGTCGGGCACACGCAGGTCGACGGCGACTACCGCGAGTCGTGGCAGCCGGCCGCGTTGCCTGAGGCTGCGCTCGAGAAGGCGAAGGTCGTCGCGAAGACGGTGACGGATGCCCTGGGCGGCTACGGCCTGTTCGGGGTCGAGCTGTTCATCGTCGGCGATGACGTGCTCTTCTCCGAGGTGTCGCCGCGTCCGCACGACACGGGCCTCGTGACGCTCGTGTCGCAAGATGTCTCGGAGTTCGCGCTGCACGCCCGCGCGGTCCTCGGTCTTCCGGTGTCGGAGCCGCTGCGCATCGGAGCGGGGTCCGGGGAGCCGGCCGCCGCGTCCTGCGCTGTGCTCGCCGAGGGTACGGGCGTGCCGGTCGTCGAGGGTGTGGATGCTGCGCTCGCCATCCCGACGTCGCAGGTGCGGCTCTTCGGGAAGCCGAACGTCGCGGGCAAGCGTCGGGTCGCCGTCGCGCTCGCGCGTGGCGCGGACGTCGACGAGGCGCGGGAGCGGGCGCGCGAGGCCGCGGCGGCGCTGCGCATCACGCTGGACTGAGGCGAGCAGACCTGCGCCGCTGGGGAGCGCCAGGCTGGGGGCAAGCCTGGGGTCAGCGTGCGCGGGATCGCGCGGCGCCCTTGCGCAGGAGGAGCAACTGGAGCAGGACGGCGGCGGCGGCGGCGGCGATGATGCCGAACTGCGCGCCGTCCAGGCACAGACCTCTGGGAGATGCAGGTTCCCCGCGAGACGAACCTGCATGTCTCGCAGGTCTGCGCCCGCGGGAGGGCACGCGAGCACCAGCACAGGAGGGCAAGGGCGGGAGCAGGGCGGCGAGCGCCAGCGGGCCCGCGGGAGGGCACTCGCGCGCCCTAGCTCTCCAGCCCGAGCTCGCGCACGCATTCGCGGAGGAACGCGGCGCCGGCATCGTCGTGGATGAGGTCGCCGAACGTGACGACGTCGTAGTCCTTCTCGAGGATGCCATCGGCGGGGCGGACGTCCACGTGCGCGGCGTCGTACCCGCTGGCGTGCAGTTCGTCGGCCATCTTGTAGTCGCTGCGCGAGTCGCCGACCGAGCGCCACCGCTTCGGCAGCGGGCCGGCGGCCTTGAACTCGGCGAGGGCGCGGCGCGCGCCGTGGTCCTTGTCGAGCTTCACCGACTCGATGTCGGTCGAGATGATCGTGGGGTCGATGCGGAACGGGACGAGGCCCTGCGCATCCGGGGCCTCGCGGTCGCCGTGGCGCATGCCGACGCCCTGCTGCGCGGCGAGCTCGAACGCGGCGTCGTCGAAGGCCTTCTGCCGTTCGAGGTAGGCCTCAGAGCTGACGTCGGTGCGCTGCTCGACCGAGATCATGGCCTTCTTGGTCTCGTCGAAGAAGAGGACGTCGCTGAACTCCCTCTCGCCCAGTTCGCGGATCGCGGCGACGTACGCGGCGGGCGGTACAACCGTCTCGTCGATCTGCAGCTCGCTCATCCCTTCGGGTGAAATCGCCGACCAGGTTCCGCCCTTCTCGTACACGCCGAACATGCGCGCGCCCGGCTGCTGCAGCGCCTCGGCGAGCCCGTTCTCGAAGAGCGGCTCGATGACTCGCTCGCGGATGAACTCCTCGGAGCGGCCCGTGATGAAGGCGATGGGAACGCCCGCGGCGGCGAGCGTGACGAGGTCATCGAGGATGCTCTGGATCGCGACGGTGCGGGTCACTGGGCTTGCGATGGGGCCGTCAACGTCGAGGAGGAGGCCGAGGTCAGGCGCTGAAGTGGTCACGTCTCATTGTGGCAGGGGGCGAGTCCCCGGGTCCAGGATGGGCGCGCCCAGTGTGGTCGGCCCCTGCTACCTTGTGCGCGGGGTCGGCTTCCGCATCAGGCCGGCGTGACCCGCAGATCTCGTCGCGGTCCTGCGATGCGGACAGAATGGAGCTCGGCGTGCGCGTATGGAAGTCCTGGATCTGGCCGGGAATCAAGATCCTCCTGGTGGCCGTGATCGCCGTCGCGCTCGTCAAGATCGCCTTCTTCAGCTCCGCACCTGAGGAGTCCGCCGCCCTGCCGACCGGCGAGATCGTCGAGCCGACGATCAGCCCCGTGCTCGGCACCATCACGAACGACGTCACGTTGACCGCGAACGTGCAGGAGTCGCCCGCCGTCGAGGCGAAGGTGCCCATGATGGGCACGATCGACGCCGTCTACGCGACGCAGGGCGGCCGCGTCGAGGCGGGCGACGTGCTCGCGTCGATCCGCAACGAGAAGACGCCGACCGCCGTGGTTCCGACGGCACCGGATGCGACCGGCGAGGCCCAGCCCGCGCCGGCGGCCGAGCCGGAGTACGAGTGGAACGAGATCGTCGCCCCGACCTCGGGCACGATCACGAAGCTCAACCTCATCGCAGAGCAGCAGGTGTCCGTCGGGGAGGCGCCGGTGGCGATCACTCCGGCGAGCTTCGTCGTGAAGGGCACGATCCCACCGGCTCAGCTGTACCGTCTCGCGACGACGCCGACGGATGCGCAGGTGACGATCACGGCCGGCCCGGCACCCTTCACGTGCACCGAGCTGCGCATCGCGTCTGGTGCAGCGGCGAAGAGCAGCAGCGCCGCGCAGGACCCGAGTGGCGCATCCGGTGCCCCTGAGACGACGGACACCACGACCGTCACGTGCCGTGTTCCTGCCGAGGTGACCGTCTTCCCCGGCCTCGAAGCCAACGTGGTGCTGCACGGCGGGGTGGCGGAGAACGTGCTCACGCTCCCCATTACGGCCGTGAAGGGCCAGGCAGAGACGGGCGTCGTGTTCGTGCAGGGGGCCGACGGCGCCATCGAGGAACGCAACGTGAAGCTGGGCCTCACCGACGGCACGCTCGTGCAGATCGCCGAGGGGGTCTCCGAGACCGATATCGTGCTCGAGTTCGTGCCGGGTGCCGACCAGGCGAGCCCGGAGGACTGCTTCATCGACCCGATGAGCGGCACAGAGGTCTGCGGAATGCTCGGCGGCTGACGTGGCGTTCATCGAACTCCGCGACATCTCGAAGTCGGTGCGGGCCGCCGACGACAGCGAGCTGCACATCCTGCGCGGCGTGAACCTGCGAATCGAAGAGGGCGAGCACCTCTCCATCGTGGGCCGCTCGGGGTCGGGCAAGTCGACGCTGCTGAACATCCTCGGGCTCCTGGACGCACCGACGAGCGGCGAGCTGCTCTTCGACGGCAAACCGACGGCGGCGCTGCGCCTGCGGGCGCGTGACCGGATGCGGGGGGCCCAGATCGGCTTCGTGTTCCAGCAGTTCAACCTG
Organism: Pseudoclavibacter sp. Marseille-Q434; assembly: GCF_050315415.1. Lineage (NCBI taxonomy): Bacteria > Bacillati > Actinomycetota > Actinomycetes > Micrococcales > Microbacteriaceae > Pseudoclavibacter > Pseudoclavibacter sp. Marseille-Q434. The sequence goes on from NZ_JBNPQH010000002.1 coordinate 461,483, forward strand.
CTCGAGGGACGCACGGCGACGGAGAACGTCGCCATGCCGCTGCTCTACGCCCGCGACCGCACGTTCTGGCGGCGCGACGCGCTCGCCAGGGAGGCGCTCACCGATGTGGGCCTCGATCATCGCCTCGACTCGCTGCCGACTCGCCTCTCCGGTGGCGAGCAGCAACGCGTCGCGATCGCACGCGCCATCGTGCGCCGGCCGCGGGTGATCCTCGCCGATGAGCCCACCGGGGCGCTCGACGTCGAGACGGGCGCGCGAGTCATGACGCTGCTCGCCGATATCTCGAAGGAGACGGGGGCCGCGCTGGTCACCATCACCCACGACGAGAACGTCGCGGCGAGAGCCGACCGGATGCTGCGGCTCGATGCGGGCGTGCTGGTTCCTTCGAGCGCCGGCCGGGGTACGGATGCCGTCGCACATCCGGGCACGGGCCTGCATTCGGACAGGCGCACGGCGACAGACCTGCAATTGGACCTGGAGCTCGACGTCGACTCGCCCGCGCCCTCGACTGCGACTGCGACGAGGGCCAGGACGACCGAGGCGACTCCCGCGGAAGGCGGGAGCGCATGAGCTGGTTCACGCAGGTCACCGGCGCGTTCATCGAGGCCTGGGATGAGCTGCGAGTGCACCGGGTGCGCGTCACGCTGGCGCTCGTCGGGATCGGGATCGCCGTGTTCGCGATCGTCGCGGTCACGGGGCTCGGGTCGATAACACGGCAGTCGTCCATCGAGATCTCCGAACGCTCGAGCGGCCGGCCCGCGAGCTACCAGCTGACGGTGTCGAGCGAGGCCACCGACGAGAAGGTGGAGGTCTACGAGGCGGCGTACGCCGCCGCCATCGAACGGTACGGGATCACGTACCAATCGACGTCCGGGTACGCGGCGACGCGTATCCAGTTCGTTGACGGGGTCGCCGACGTCGAGTCGATGATCGTCGATCCGGCGTACGGGGAGATGCACCGGGTGAAACTGCTCGACGGGTCCTGGCTCACGGACAGTGACGCCGACCGTCTCGCGCCGGCGGTCGTCATCAACGAGACCATGTGGAACCGGCTCGGCAACCCCTCGATGGCTGAGCATCCGACGCTCGAGGTCGCAGGGTCCGCTCCGACGACGGCCGTCGTGGTCGGTGTCTCCGCGAACATCTACCCGGACTATCCGGAGCAGCTCTACGTTCTCAGCGATGCGCAGCACCTGCTCGGCGCCAGCTCGGGCGGCGGGATGATGGGCGGTGGCGGCATGATGAGCGGATCCTTCACCGACCCGTTGGCTGCTGGCGCGGAGGGGGACTCCGCCACGTTCCCTACCTACGAGCTGTGGTTGCCCCTCGAGAACCACGAGCAGCTGTCGAGCCAGATCGTTCGGGACCTGAAGGCGGCGCTCGGGGAAGGCGGAGCGGTCGAAGCGCAGCGCATGGACTACCTGGCGTGGGGCGACGATCCGTTCCTGGCCGTGCAGATCCTGGTGACGGCCGTCGGCGGCATCGTCTTGCTGGTCGGCACGATCGGGTTCGTGAACCTGTCCATCGTGACGGTCAAGCAGCGGGTGCGGGAGATCGGCATCCGTCGCTCGTTCGGAGCAACGGGTGGGCGCGTCTTCTTCTCGATCCTGCTGGAGAGTGTCGTGGGGACGCTGCTCGCAGGCGTCGTGGGCATCGGCTGCGCGATCGTGCTGCTGCAGAATCCGCTTGTCCAGGAGGCGATCACGGGTGGGCTCGGACTCACCGACTCGGTGCCGTTCCCGGTGGATGCTGCGGTGCTCGGCATCGTCGTCAGTGTCGGTGTCGGACTGCTCGCAGGGTTCATCCCGGCCGTCATCGCGACCCGCAGCAACGTGATCGACGCGATCAGGTCATAGGGCGTCGCTGCGTCGTTCGGGTTCGGGTTCGGGGTTCGGGGTCCGAGCGTCCGAGCGTCCGAGCGTCCGAGCGTCCGAGCGTCCGAGCGTCCGAGGCTCAGCGGTCGGCTGGCCTGCGCGGGTCCAGCTCGGCGGCTAGCTGGCTTGCGCGGCTTCCGGCCCGGCGATTGGCGTGCCGAAGCGAAGGGCGGCGACGACGGCCCAGATCAAGAGCAGCGGTAGCGCGACGTAGGCGCCGGCCATGAGGGGTGCGCTCAGCGTCAGGTAGCCGGCGGCGGATACGAGCAGCGCGAGGACGGTCGCACCGCTGACAAGCGTCGCCCAGAGCACGCGCCGAGTCTGGCCGATCAGCACGATCAGCACGAGGGCCGCGAGCGCCAGCATCTTCACGCCGTCGACGACCTGGATTGCCGCCCAGATCTGCCCGGAGTCGAGACCGATCACGCCTGCTGCTCCGTCGGATGCGAGCCCGAACGTGAGGAGCGCTTCGCCGGCCAACTGGATGAGCGAGAGCACAAGCGTTGCCAGGCCCGCGCCGCGGGTGGCTCTGCGCATCCGCTCGCTGCCGAGCAGGGTCGACATCCCGTAGAGGGCGACGGCGGCGAGGCCATGCACGAGTGCCGCGTTGACGAGCACGCTCGGCGAGGTGGCGTAGGCGGCGGCGATGGTGGCCGAGCTGTCGCTGGGGGCGACGTCGGGGGCACCGACCAGCAGGCCGCTCACCCAGGCCGACACGTAGACGCCGCACCACACCCACAGCGTGCGCTGGATCTCGAGCGTCGGGGCCGCGAGCGGTGTAGTCATGCGACAACGCTAGCCGGGGCGCGCGAATGGATGCTGTGTTCAGGCGGGTGGGTGCTGGGCTCGCGGATGGATGCTCAGCTCACGCGGGTGCGGTGGGCTCGCGGCGGTCCACTGTCTGCCCCTTCCGAGCGATACCCCCGTGAATGGGGTTCGTCGGGTGATGGGCGGACTCGCCTGTCGCCCTTTCCCGCGGAGAATGTGGCGCCCATGGCCAAGAAGTGACGCCAGAAACGCAGAATGTCGGTGGTCCGGGAGACGATGCAGGCATGCAGAACGAACCGGTCGACACCAAGGCACCGCAGGCAGCGGCGCTTGGTCGTTCCGCGACGACGGGTGAGGTCCGTGACCGCCTCGAGGCTCGCCTCGGCGTCGAACTCGCCGTCGTCGACGGGGCATGCGACGAGGTTCCGCTGCAAGGGGTGCCCACCCGTTCCGTCAGAACCCGTCAGGTGCGCGACCGCCTCGCGGCACGACTCGGCGTCGAACCCGCCGTCGTCGACGAGGCCTGCCAAGACGCCGAAGACCGCGCGGCCGGCCCACGCCGCGCCTTGCTGATCTCTGCGCTCGCCCACAACCAGCGGCAGCTCAACAGGCTGCACGGCGAGCAGTCCGAGCTCCACGCTCAGGCGCTCGAGATGGGCCTCCGCGGCGATGAGCTCGCTGGCACGTCAAGTCCGGCACTCGAGGTTCGGTCGCTTGCGGGCGAGATCGGGGCCGTGTCGGAAAGGTCGCAGCGGTCGGTGCAGATCGAGCTCGGTCGGGCGTATGCGATTGCCAAGGTCTTCGAGCCGGTTCAGGGCGCCATGGAGGCCGGAGCGATCAGTCGGGCGCACGCGCTCGTGATCGTCGACGCCGGTCTTCGCATCGCGCATCCCGACCCGGCCGAGCTCGAGCGCCGCAGGGCGGAGTTCTGCAGGGTGGTGCTCGAGAAGGCAGTCTCGACGACGCCTGGCCGCATCAAGGCGCTTGCGGAGCGCGCTGCCGAAGAGCTGACGGAGGAGTCGCTGGATGAGCGCTTCGAGCGGGCCCGCCGCACTCGGAGGGTCACGCTTGCGCAGCTCGAAGACGGGCTCGGCGAGCTGTCCATCGTTGACTCCTACGCGAAGCTCAGGCTTGTCTTCGACCGCACGACGAGGCAGGCGCGCGTCATCAGCGACGCCGAGCGACGGGCAGCTAGAGAGCGTGCCGACTCTGATCGCGCTGCGGACTCTGGTCGCGCGGCGGGCTCTGATCACGCTGCGGACTCCGGTCACGCGGCAGGCTCTGATCACGCTGCGGACTCCGGTCACGCTGCGGACTCTCTCGAGGCCGAGGCCGGCGATCCGGCCGGGCAGCTGGCCGGTTCCCATCTGTCTACGGGCGACCTCGAGGATGGGTCGGCGGGCGCGGGCGCGGAGACGCGTGCGGATGCAGCTGACCCGAACGAGGGCCCTCTGCCGGAGCCACGTTCGCTGGATGAGGTGCGAGCCGACGTGCTGAGCGACAGCTTCCTCCGGGCGACGCCGGAGGAGTTGAAGGGCCGAGACCCCGTCGAGGCGAAGATCGCCTTCGTGGTCCCCGTCGAGGCGTACCTTGCTCCGGCGGCGCCTCAGCACAGCGGAATGGTGCCGGGCGTGCCACCGGATTCGCCTGGCGCTACCGACGCTCGGCCGCCGCGTGTGGCCTCAGCTCCGGCCCTTCTTGACGGTTACATCCCCGTTCCGACTGCGGAGGTTCGCCGTCTCATCGACGCGGCTCCCGAGTTCGAGCGCATCTTCACCGACCCCATCAAGGGGACGCTTGTCGAGGTCGACAGCTACCGACCGACGAGTGCGATGCGACGCCGGCTCGCCGTTCGCGACGGTCGGTGCCGCTTCGTGGGCTGCATGATGCCGGCGAACCGCTGCGAGATCGACCACACGAAGGCCTGGGAGGAAGGCGGACCCACGAGTCTCCCCAACCTCGGCCACCTCTGCAAGGGCGACCACACGGGCAAGCACCACGGTGACTGGGCCCTGCAGCAACTGGCGGATGGGACCTACGAATGGAGCTCACCCACCGGGCTCCTCTTCCGAGACGAGCCAGCGCAGTTCGGGAGACTCACCGCCTTGCCGCCGCCCCTCCCTGCCGCGGATGCTCATGCCGTCGACCCGCCAGACGCGAGAACCCCGCGAGGGCCAAACACCCCTGCAGATCCTGCGAACCCTGCAAACCCTGGCAACCCTGCGCGCCTTGCCGAGCTTGGCGAGCTTGGCGAGCCTCACGGTCCTCATGACTCTGGCGACACCCGTGCATCCCTCGACGCAGGCGACTCCAGCGATGCCGACGACGCTGACGACACCGGCGACGAGGATCGCCGTCAGCGCTTCCCGAGGGTCGGTTTCCTGGAGGAGTTCCGGCGTGAACGTGCGGCGAAGAAGGCGGCCATCGACGCGGCGGGCTCTCGGACGCGGCAGCCGGAGTTCCGTCCAACAGCGCAACAAGACAACGCTGAAGGCTTGGCACAGAACCTGCCAGAGGGCGGGGCGGGAACCGGAGACCGCCTGGGTCAGGAGGACCCGGACTCCTCGCACGATCCACCGCCCTTTTAGGCCTTCGGATTCCCACCCCGTTCACCGTTGGCAGGGCGTCTCACGGTCGTACATTGAGATGCAGGGGCGGCGGCAGTCAGGTGCAACGCGACAACACGGTGGGACGGCCGCGAAGCATCCGCGCTCGCAGCAGGGCTGACGGCGGCGGCCGGGCACCGACCGTGGCATCGACCGTGCCAACGGACGCGAGAGCCGTCAGGAGAGCGGTCGGGGTAGCGACGCCAACTGCAAGAGCAGCAAGACCCAAAGCGACAAGCAGCAAGCAGCAAGCTCATGAGTGCGATCAAGGGAGACGCCATGGCCGGCCAGATCATCATCGACCTCTTCACGACGCTGGACGGGGTGCAGCAGGCTCCGGGCGGTCCGGAGGAAGACCCGGAGGGTGGGTTCAGGTTCGGGGGTTGGCAGGGGCCGCTCATCGATGAGGTGGACGGCGAGCAGGTGAACGCAGGCATTCAGAGCATGGATGCGCTGCTGCTGGGCCGCAAGACGTACGACATCTTCGCGGCGTACTGGCCGCGATACGCGGCCGGTCCGTCGGACAGCATCGCGTCGGTGTTCAACAGCATCCCGAAGTACGTGGCGTCGCGCGGCAACCCAGAACTCCCGTGGGCGACGTCACACCTTGTGGGGCCGGACCTGGCGACCGAGGTGGCCGCGCTCCGGGGGCGGCACTCGAGCATCCACGTGGTCGGGAGCGTCGACTTCGCACAGGCGCTGGTGCGGGAGGGCCTCTTCGACGTGCTGAATCTGTGGGTCTACCCCGTCGTGCTGGGGTCCGGGAAGCGCCTCTTCCCCGACGACGGGCCACCCCTCGGGTTGACGCTCCTCGAGCCGCCCGTCGCGTCCCCGAAGGGCACCGTCCTCCTCAAATACGGACCAGGCGGACCCGTGGAGACGGCCGACATGGACGAGGCTCTCCGCGAGCGCTGACCGGCCCCGACCGCCGTTTGGGTATCGAGGTCGGGGATCGGGAACGGGAACAGGAGCACAGCCGCTCCCGCCTCGACCTCGACCACGACCTCGTTTGCACCGACGACCACAACCACGGTTGCACCGACGACTGCAGGCGTAACTACGACGAACCGCCGCCCCGGATTTCGAGGCAGCGGTTCGCCGTAGACGCAATTCAGCTGTGCCTCGTCCGCGCCTCAGTGCACGGGGTGCTTGCGCTCCAGCGCGGCCCCTTCGACGTCGACGTTCGGCATGATCTTGTCGAGCCACTTCGGCAGCCACCACGCTGACTTGCCGAGGAGGTGCATGAGCGACGGCATGATGAGCATGCGCACGATGAACGCGTCGAGCAGCACACCGAACGCGAGCCCGAACCCGATTGAACGGATCATGGTCGACTCGGCGAACACGAACCCGCCGAACACCGACACCATGATGAGCGCCGCCGCGATGACGACAGCCCGGCCGGCGCGGAAGCCCTGCACGACCGCGACCCTCGCCTCCGCCCCGTGCACGTACGCTTCGCGCATCCCGGACGCGAGGAACAGCTGGTAGTCCATGGCGAGCCCGAAGAGGATCCCGACGAGGATGACCGGGAGGAAGCTCAGGATGGGGCCCGTCGCGTGCAGCCCGATGAGGTCGGCGAACCACCCCCACTGGAAGACGGCAACCACGGCGCCGTACGTCGCGAACAGCGACAGGATGAACCCGCCCGTCGCGATGAGCGGCACGAGGATCGACCGGAACACGAGGATCATGATGAGCAGCGACAAGCCGACCACGAGGGCGATGTAGAGCGGCAGCACCGAGTTGAGACCCTCGGAGATATCGATATTGATCGCCGCCTGACCCGCGACGCCGAGCGTGATGCCGTCCTCGATCTCCGGCAGCGCACGCAGCTCACCGACCAGCTGCTCCGTGGAGACGCTGTTCGGCCCCTCCGCTGGAATCACCTGGAACGCCGTGAGGCTCTTGTTGTCAGAAACCCCGATCGGGGCGACCGCCGTCACGTCCTCGAGCGACGCGAGCTTCTCCGCGACCAGCACCTGCTTGTCGAGCACTCCCGCATCATCGAGCCCCTCGGGCAACGTCGCCGTCACGAGCAGCGGACCAGTCGTGCCCGCCCCGAACTGCTCCTCCGTGATCGTGAACGCCTGATACGACGCCGACTCCTCAGGTTCCGACGACCCATCCGGCAGCCCGACCCTCATGGAGAGCGCGGGGATAGCGATCGTCAGCAGCACGGCAACGCCCGCGAACACGGTGACGATGGCCCGCCACGTCGGCATCGCCTTCAGCGGTGCAGCGTGCGCAGCACGCACCTGACCCGTCACGACCCCGACACCGCCAGTTGCGGTGCCGCCGGCCTCGCCAACCCCGCCGCCCGTGCCGTGCAGCTTGCGGATGTGCGCCCGCCGCCGCTTGTTCAGCACCCGCATCCCGAGCTTGCCGAGCAGCGCAGGCGTGAGGGTCACAGCGATGAGCACCGCGATGAGCACGCACACCGCGCCGGCCGTGCCCATGAGGCCGAGGAACGGGATGCCCGTCACGTTGAGAGCAAGCAGGGCGACGATGACCGTCGCGCCCGCGAACACCACCGCGTTGCCGGCGGTGCCGTTCGCGAGGCCGATCGACTCGCGCACCTCCATGCCCTGCATGAGCTGCTTGCGGTGCCGGTTCACGATGAACAGCGAGTAGTCGATGCCCACCGCGAGCCCCAGCATGATGCCGAGAACCGGGGTGACCGACGCCATCTGCACGACCCCGGAGAACGCGAGCACGCTGACGACGCCGATCGCGACGCCCACGAGCGCCGTGAGGATGGGGAGGGATGCGGCAAGCGCCGACCCCAGCAGCACCAGCAGCACGATGGCCGCGAAGACGAGGCCAACCGCCTCGCCGATGCCGAAGATCTGCGGCACGCTCTGGGCGATGTCCGTGGAGAACGCCACGTTGACACCGTCGACGGGGTGCGCCTCGAAGTACTCGATGACCCCCTGCTTGGCTTCCTCGCTCAGCTCCAGGCGAGGCTCCGTGAACGACACGTTCACGATCGCCGTCGAGCCGTCCTCCGAGACGAGGCTGATGCCGTCCGACAGCTCCACGAGCGTCGCGCCGTTCTCCAGCTGCTGCAGCTGCGTGTCGATCTCAGCCTGCGATGCATCCAACGTCGCCTGCTGCTCGGCGACAGCCTGCACCTGTGCGTCCAGCTGCGCCTGCTGCCCCGCGAGGGCCTCGACCTGCGGCGCCGGGTTGCCCGCCGCCTCGAGCTGCTGCTTCGCGGCATCCAGCTGCGCCTGCGCGGCATCCAGTTGGGCCTTTCCTGCATCGAGCTGCGCCTGGCCCGCGTCAAGCTGCGTCTGACCCTCGGCGATCTGCGTGCGACCGCTCTCGACCTGCGCCGCCTGCGCCTCGAGCTCGGCGGTCGCCGAGAACGGGTCGATGACGCCGGCCACGTCGGCGAGGTCGCCGCGATCCGCGATGACCGCGCTGATCTCCGCGCGCTGCGCGTCCGTGAGCGCCGACCCGTCCGCCGTCGAATAGACGACGGTGCCGGATGCGCCCGCGAAGTCGGGCAGCTGCTCCTCGAGGTCCGAGATGACCTCCCCGGATGCCGTGCCTGGCACGTCGAAGCTCGACGTGAGGCCCTTGAACCCGATCAGGAACCCACCGACGGCGAGCCCGAGGATGACCAGCCAGGCCCCCACGACGACCCACACTCGGCGGGTCGCGAAGTTCCCCAGGCGGTACAGCAGTTCGGCCATCAGCATCCTCTCGGCGCACAAGATCGTGCGCGCTCGTTCGTGGTGGCGCTCGAGCCCAAACCGTCCGCCTGAGGGAGCGCCGCCCTAGATCATACGCAACGTCTCGTCTACGCAGTTTGTGAATATGATGGCGGGCATGCCAGAGCAAGCCGCAGATGCTTCAGAGCAAGCCCCAGGCGTCGACGAGCGCGCCGCTTCCGGCCACCGACAGGGCCCGGTGCGCAGCGAAGCCGCCAGGGTCGCGGTGCTTGAGGCCACCTCGAAGCTGTTCGCCGAGCGCGGCTACGAGCGCCTCACCATGGAGGGTGTCGCCGCAGAGGCGGGCGTCTCGAAGCAGACCATCTACCGCTGGTGGCCCTCGAAGGGCGCGCTCGTCTCCGACTGCCTCCTGCAGGGGCAGCTCTTCCCGAACCGCTTCACCGTGCCGAACTCGGGTGAGCTGCGCCACGACCTCACGGCCTGGCTCAGCGCCGTTCTCGCGCTCCTCGGTCAGCCGCAGGGCGAGCTGCTCGTCCGCTCGCTGATCGCCGCATCCGTCGAGAACGCCGACATCGGCCGGCGCTTGCACGAAAGCCTCGGCGCGAGCCACTCCCTCACCGAACGGTTCGAGATCGCCATCGCCGATGGCCAGCTGGCAGCGGATGCACGGCTCGAGGAGATCGGTGAGGCCATCATCGGCGCGCTCCTCCTCCGCGCGCTGAGCCGCACCGAGTCGAGTGACGAAAGTCTCCAGCGCCTCCTCGACGCGGTGCTCGGACCGGCTCAGCCAAGCGGCTGACGGCACAACGACTGACGCCGAAGGACAAACAGCCAAGGGCAAACGGATGCGGCTGACGGCGTATCAGGCCACACCGTCAGGCATGGGAGTGAGGTGAAAGCCTCAGGCTTTAGACCTCGGGCATCGGGCGCCAGGCGCCAAACGTCAGGTGCCAAACCGCGTCAAGCCAGGTGGCAGGCCTCAGATGCCAGGCCACGTGCCCGGCCGGGTCAGGCCAAGTCAGGCCCGGCCAAATCAAGCCCGGCCAAGTCAAGCCCGGCCAAGTCAAGCCCGGCCAAGTCAAGCCCGGCCAAGTCAGGCCCGGCCAAGTCAGGCCCGGTCAGGTCAGGTCAGGTCAGGTCAGGTCAGGCATGATCCTGGCTCTGTCGACCCTCCGACTGGCTTCCACCATTGGGGTCGGCTTCAGCGGCATCGGCTTCGGCAGCGCCGAACGCCTCGAGCTGGGCTTGGAAGTGCTCCGTCTTCGCCTCGGCGATGTCCTGCGGGCGGTTGTCGGCGCTTGCGAAGAACTCGTTCCACCGCGAGCGCAGCACCTGCAGCACCAGTCGGGGTGTGACGTGCACCCTGCGGTTGCGCGCTTCCTCGTCGGCGACCTGCACGAGCTTGCCCGCCGCGGCGTCGGCGGCGAGATCCTGCCCGGCACCCTCCGCGCTTCGCGTGTCGAAGGGTTCCCGCGCGTGGTCCACGCAGAGCTCGGCGACACCCTTCGCGTGGTCGTACATGACGGAGTGCGCGGCGCCCTCGATCTCCCACGTGGATGCTCGAGGAAGCAGCCCAGCCATCTCGCGCAGCCAGGAGCGCGGCACGAGCGAGTCGTGCTCGCCCCTGATGATGAGCGTGTGCGCCTGGATGTGGGGCAGCACGTCCTCGATCCGGTACCGCATCATGCGCGGCAGCACGGCGGAGAACCAGCGGAACCCGCACAGCAGGTAGGCGCCGACAGCCAGCATCGCGACCCTGAACGGCTCGTGCGCCGACGACTCGAGGAACCGGAACGCCAGCTTCAGCAGCGACCGCTCGCGGGGGTTCGTGACGGGGCCGATGAGCACCAGCGTGCTCAGCTCGGGACGCTGCGAGGCGAGCTCGGCCACCACCTGGGTGCCCATCGAATGGCCGATGAGGACGGGGTCGACGAGCCCCAGCTCGTCGACGACGGTGCCGACCACAGCTGCGTAACGCTGGATGCTCATGGGCCGCTTCGGGTACGGCACGCCCGCGAAACCGGGCAGGTCGAGGGCGTGCACCGGCCCGAACTCCCCGAGCCCGGGTGCGAGGTTCTCGTAGTAGTTCGACGCGACGCCGATGCCCGCGACGAGCACAAACGCCCGGTCGCCGTCGGCTCCGATCGTCGACACCCGCGCCCGAACCTCCCCGTGGCGGATGTACCTGACCTGGACGTGCTGGCCAGCGAGGTCAGAGGCGGAGGCCGGTCGGGAAGCGGGAGACACGGCATCAACTGTAGCCAGGGGCGCCCGTCACTCCCCCAGGAAGCGCGCCGTCGGCCGACGCCCAGCGCCGGGCTCGAGCAGCACGACCTGCCCGTTCAGGATGCGAGGGCACACGCCACCCGTGATCGCTTCGATCCCCGCCCTCAGGAAGACGCCGTGGCTCACGACCACCGCAGTCCCGGGCGCCTCGAGGAGGGCGCCGAGGGCGCTGCCAGCTCGCCTCCCCAGCTCAACTGCCGACTCCGAGCCCGGGTAGTCGCCAGACGGCCATCGCTCTGCGGCCTCGGCCACCCGCATCCCCTCAGCCTCCCCGAAGTCGCGCTCGAGCAGGCCGGGTTCCACGACAGGATCGGGGGCGCCGAGGTGCGAGCCCACGATCGCCGCGGTCTGCGCCGCACGGGCAAGGGGCGAGGTGACCACCCGGCCCCACTGCGCGCGGGCGAGGAGCCGGCCCGCGGCTTCCGCCTGCGCCGCCCCGTGCGCATCGAGGGCGATATCGCTGCGGCCCTGCAGCCGGCGTTCCAGGTTCCAGGCGGTGCGACCGTGCCGCACCAGCGCGAGCGTCATGCCGCCGACCCCGAGGAGCCGGCAACGCCGACTGCGAGTTCCGGCGCGCCAGCCGGGGCCGGACCGGCAGTCGGCCCGGTCACTTCCGAGCGAGTCGCCGAGGGGGTGGATGCATCGACACCACCCGCTGATGCGCGGACTCCGGAGCTGGAGTCGGGAGCCGCGGATGCGCGGGCTCCGGAACCAGAGTCAGCAGCCGCGGGACCCGCGACCGCGACACCAACATCGGCGCCACCCGCGCTAGCGCCAGCATCGGGACCCACACCAGCACCAGCGCCAGCCCCGAGATCAGCGCCAACACCAGCGCCGTAGATCCGTGCCCTCGCGACGCGGACCGTGACTCGGTCGCCGACCTTCGGCCGAACGCCGCGGGTCCGCGCGCGCAACCGCAGGCCAGCCCAGTCGAGGACGAGGTCGCTGCCCTCCGGTGTGAAGAGCGCCGACCTGACCGTCGCGTCACCCGCGAGGTCTGCCTCGCCTGTATCGCTTGCCTCGCCTGCCTGACAGGGGACGCCCTCGCGCAGGACATCGCCTACCCCGACTGCGTGGGCCGACTGGCCTGGGACATCCGTCGGGCCCGTAACCTTTGCACCGACCGCAGCACCGACCGCAGCCCTGCCCACAACCGAGCCCGCAACCGTGCCCACGATCTCCACCTCGACGTCGCTCGGGAGGATGGCCGCCTGAACCGGACCGCGGCTTTCCTGCTGGTGCCCCTCGAGCCTGCCCCGGTCCACGCGCAGCGGGTGCGCATCCGCTGCGAAACCCGCCCCGTCGACTGCGCCGTCGACCGCCCCGCCAACTGTGCCGTCCACGATGGTCGCGTCGGACAGGAACTTCGCGATGAACGGCGACGCGGGACGCGTCACGAGCTCCTCCGGGGTGCCGAGCTGCTGGATGCGCCCGCCGTCGAGCACCGCCACGCGATCGGCGAGGGCCAGCGCTTCGGAGCGGTCGTGGGTGACGTGCACCACCGTCAGGCCGAGCTCGCGCGTGAGCGTGTGCAGCTCGAGCCTGAGGCTGTCGCGCAGCGGCTCGTCGAGCGCGGAGAGGGCCTCGTCGAGCAGCAGCACCCGCGGCCTCCCGACGAGCGCGCGGGCGATCGCGACCCGCTGCCGCTGACCGCCCGAGAGCGTCGCCGGATCGCGCTTCGCAGAGCCGTCCAGGCCGACCATCTCGAGCGCCTCATCGACGCGGCGACGGCGCTCGGGCTTCGAGACACGGGCGCGGCGCAGCGGGTAGTCGACGTTGCGGCCGACGTTCCAATGCGGCCAGACGGCGTGCTGCTGGAACACCATGCCGAGCTCCCTGGCCTCCGGTGGCACCACGGATCCCCCGCCGGCGACGACCCGCTCGCCGATGCTCACACGCCCCGACGTGGGGGCCTGGAAACCGGCGATCGTGCGCAGCAGCGTCGTCTTGCCCGACCCGGACGGGCCGACGAGCGCCAGGAACTCGCCATCGCGCAGCGCGAGGTCGATGTCGTCGAGGCCGACGGTGCCGCTCGGGAAGCGGACGGAGACTGAGTCGAGAGTGACGGATGCCACGGTGTTTCCTTCCAGGATGGTGATGCAGAGAGAAGGTCGAGAAGAGCGCCGACCGCTACTTCGGCGCCCTCGTGGCGATGCCGATGACGGTGACGCCGAGGAGCGCCACGATGAGCGACAGCGCCGCGGCGGTGTTGAACGCCCCGGCCTGCTGGAGGTTGAAGATCGCGACGCCGAGCGTCTGCGATCCGGGAGAGAGGAGCAGCACGGACAGCGTCAGCTCGCGCACCGCGGTGACGGCGACGAGGACCGCACCGGAGATCGCAGCGGGCGCCGCCATGCGGCTGGAGATGTCGACGAGCGCGCGCATCCGGCCCGCTCCCCCGATCCTCGCGGCCTCCTCGGCACTCGCCGGGGTGCTCGCGAGTGGCGCCGCCACGGCCTGCACGACGAGCGCCGTGAACGAGGTGACGTAGGAGCAGAGAATCAGCCATGGCGTGTTGAAGAGCCCGATGTGGGGTGCCAGCACGAGCCACGCGACGGCGATGACGATGCCGGGAACCGCCTGCGGCAGCATGGCGAGGGCGCGGAGGGGCCCGCTGCCGCGCATCCGAGTTCGGGTGACGAGCACCGCGATGCCGAGCCCGAGGAACCCGCAGATGAGGGCCGCGAGCACCGCGAGCATGACCGAGTTCGTGGCGCCCTGGATCGCGTTCGTGGAGGTGACGGCTTTCACGACGTTGTCGAGCGTGAGGTTCTCGGGCGCCAGGGCGAGCCCCGGCGCGCGGAGCAGCGACTGCTGCAGCAGCGCGAGCAACGGCAGCACGGTCACGGTGAGCACCAGCACCCAGGTCACGATGGACGCGGGAATGCGCGCCCGCCCGAGCGGCAGGAGCTGCGGCGTGGACGACGACGAGTCGAGCTCCCAACGGCTCTTGCCGATGAGGAAGTCGACGACCAGCGCCGCGAGCGCAAGCAGCAGCAGCACGACCCCGATCGTCGCGACGACCGCAAGCGGCTCATCCACGGTCCCCGACTGCAGGTAGCGGTAGACGAGCGTCGCGAGGGTCGTGTACTGCTCGGGCAGTCCGATGATCGAGGGGATGCCGAAGTCGGCGAGGTTGCCGACCGCGACGAGCACGAACGACGACAGCAGGGCGGGCCGAAGAAGGGGAACGGTGATCGTGAACACGCTGCGGGCGGGGCTCGCCCCGGCGATGCGCGCGGCCTGCTCGAGGTCGGACGGCACGCGGCGCAGGGCGGCCGAGACGATGAGCATCGCGATGGGGTAGCTGTGCACGGTGAGGAGCAGGATGACGCCGTCCGCGCCGTAGATCGACCACAGCGGACCGCCGAACGCCTGCGACCACCAGAGGTTCACGGGGCTCGTCGGCCCGGCGATGCCGAGCCACGCGATCGCGCCGACAAACGGGGGCACGAGCAGCGGGGTGAGCGCGAGGAGCCGCAGGCCGCGGCGTCCCGCCAGGTCGGTGCGGTCGAGCAGCACCGCGAGCGCCGTGCCGATCACCACGGCGCCGAGCGCGGATGCGCCTGCCGACACTAGGCTGTTCGTCGCGGCCTCGACGACGTCGCCCTGCCAGAGGACGTGCAGCTGCGAGCCGCCGGCGGCGAGCACGAGGATCGCGCCGATCGGCACGAGCACAAACGCGGCGACCGCGACCCAGAGGGCAAGCGACAGGCCGTGGACCCCATCCAGCCAGGAACGCGCAGTCTTCCGGACCGCCGCCGAGGCGGCACCGCTGCGTTCAGCGGCACCGCCCCGGGGTGTTGTGAGGGTTGCGGTCATGAGAGGAGCAGCGCCGTCATCAGAGGAACAGCGTGCGGAACTTCTCGACGGCCGCATCCTGGCTGGCGCGGATGGTCTCGAGCTCCGGGGAGAG
Source organism: Pseudoclavibacter sp. Marseille-Q434 (assembly GCF_050315415.1). Classification (NCBI taxonomy): domain Bacteria; kingdom Bacillati; phylum Actinomycetota; class Actinomycetes; order Micrococcales; family Microbacteriaceae; genus Pseudoclavibacter; species Pseudoclavibacter sp. Marseille-Q434. The sequence continues at coordinate 476,613 of NZ_JBNPQH010000002.1, forward strand.
GATCGTGATCTCGTCCATGGAGGGGGCGCCCTCTGGAGTTCCGACGTCCTCGCGGACGGGCAGGTACGACTGGCTGACGGCTAGCTCCTGGCCGTCAGCGCTCACGAGGAAGTCGACGAACGCCTTCGACGCGTCCGCCTCCTGGGTGTCGGCGAAGATGCCGACGGGCTGCGACACGTAGGGCACTCCCTCGGTCGGGTAGGACACCGCGATCGGCGAGCCCTGGGCGGCGAGCTCGCGCGCCAGGTAGTCGACGACGATGCCCACGGGCTGTGCGCCCGTCGCGATGGCCTGCGAGACGGGGCCGTTGCTGTCCGCGATGACGGGCTTGTTGGCGGCGAGCTTCGTCATCCACGCCTCACCGAGCGCTGGCTCGTCGAGCCACACGGCGGCGTTGTAGGCGGCCGCGCCGGAGACGTCCGGGTTCGGCATGACCAGCTTGTTCGCGTACTCGGCGTCGGTGAGCTCAGCCCACGACGTCGGCGGCTCGCTGACGAGGCCAGTGTTGTAGGCGATGACGGTCGGGATGATGCGCGTGCCCGTGTAGTAGCCCTCCGGGTCGACGATGTCCTGATTGAGCGACTCGACGTCGGCCGGCGAGTACTGCAGCAGCAGATCGTCGGCCGCGTAGTCCTCGAACGTTCCGGCGTCTGCCGCGAGGAAGACGTCGGCCTGCACGCCGCCGGAGGCCTGCTCGGTCGCGACTCGCGTCGTGAGGTCGCCCGTGCCCGCACGGAACACCTCGACGGTGACCTCCGGGTGCACCTCGTTGAAGGCGGCGACAAGCGCATCCGCCTTCTCCTGCGGCTCTGACGTGTAGAGGGTGATGGTGGCGGCTTCCAGCGTGGACTCCGCCGATGGGCTGGCGTCACCGCTGGCGGCGGTGCTGGGGGAGCTTGCGCAGCCCGCGAGGAGGACCCCGGCGAGGCCGAAGGCCGCGAGCGCGGCTGGGGTACGGAGAGAGTTCATGATGACCTAACTGTTCGAGGAGAGCGGGTCTGTTCAGGAGGAGACAGGTGAAGGTTGAGACGTGGTGGGGGTGGGGGTGAGAGTGAAGAGCGGGGCCGGATGCTCGACGCCGACGCTGGAGGTGCTGGCGCCGTCCGCGCCGAGGTGCACCAGCGAGAACATCGAGCGGTCGAAGCCGCTCACCGTGCCTGGCTCGGCGTCCATGACCTGGTGGTAGACGAGCGCCGGCCCCGCAGAGACGTGCACGCCGCGCATCGTGGCGGACAGCGGATGGTGGAAGTGCCCGCACAGGATCGCGCGAACGTCGGTGCCCTCGACGATGTCGAGGAAGTCTGCGGCGTCGCGGAGGCCCGCCCGCGCCAGCATCGGCAGCGGGGACCCGAGCGGCGGGTGGTGCATGACGACAACCGTCCCCGAGGGCGCGAGGGAGCTGGAGCTGCCAGTGCCGGTGCCGGCGCTGGTGCTGGTGCTGGTGCCGGTGCCGGCGGGCAACCTCAGCTCGGCGTCGAGCCACGCGAGCTGCTCCGCCCCCAGCGACCCCGTGGACGAGTCCAGCAAGACGAAGCGCCACGCACCGACCCGCACGGCGCGGGGCGAGGCGTCCTCCGCGCGCGCACCCACCGGCGCCCGATGACCGGGGAGGATGCGAGCTGCGGCCCTCTCGTCGTGGTTGCCGAGCACCGAGAGCACTGGCACACCCCACGAATCCTCCAGCTCGAGGAGGGCGTCGCGAAGGGCCGGGTAGGCGGCCGCGTTCCCGCGCTCGATGAGGTCGCCGCTGATGACGATCGCATCGGGTTCGAGACCCGCGGCGCGCGCGTAGTCGCTCGCCGCGCGCATCCGCGTGATGCCGTCGACAACCCCGTAGAGGGATGCGACAGCGGTTGCGTGCACGTCGCTCAGGTGGAGCACCGTCGTGCGACGCGACCCCGACGGGCGCGGACCGTCGGGCGTGACGCGACCCGCGGGGTGGACGAGGTCGGCAGGATGGGCGAGGTCGACGGGATGCGCGAGGTCGGCAGTCATGACGCGGCCGTCGTGGTGGGCGCGACCGAGGGGGCGCGCGAAGTCGAGGAGCCCGACTCGACCGACGGGGCGAGCGCGCTCGCCGTGGTCCGGCCGGACTTGCCGCGCAGGGCGTGCACCTGATCGTCGGTGAGGCCATGCGAGCGCAGGTACGCTTCGGCGCCGCCGAGCTCACGGATGATGTCGAGTGCATGCTCGAGCGCTTCCGGCGGACTGTCGAGATGGAGGCGGAGGATCTCGTCGCGCTGATCCGACGGGTACGCGTCGGCCACGGCGAAGGCGAACGCCTCGCGGACGGAGCGGACCGCGGCCCCGGAGAGCGCATAGTCGCGCACCACGTCGGCTTCGCTTGCACCGCCCACGAGCTGCGCGAGAGCGACGACGAGCCCCGTGCGGTCCTTGCCGGCGGTGCAGTGCACGAGCACGCCGCGCTCGGCGTTGGCGAGCACGGCGACAGCCTCCGTGAGCGCCCCGCCGCGACGCCGAAGGAGCGTCTCGTAGATGTCCTCGAGACGGCCCGCGACTGGCGGTTCGCTTCCGTAGAGAGGGACCTGGCGCACCTGGACGCCGTGGGTGCGGTCACCAGACTCGGCGCGCTCCCGGAGGTCGAGGATGAGCTCGACGCCCAGCGCCCGCAGCGCTGACTCACCGTCGGCCGAGAGCGCGTCCGGGGAGCCAGCGCGCACGATCCACGGCGAGTTCGCGTCAGCTGCGCGGGCGTTGAACAGCCCGTCGATCTCGATTGCTCTCACGAGCACCTCCCGTTGCGTTTCCATCACTTGCCTCGGTTCCAAGCACCGGGGGAGCATCCGTTACACGGATTCCGTACGGCTTGGAACGTCGTTACATCGGGAGTGTGTCGAGCGAGGGTGAACGCGCGGTGACGGGCGTCGAGCGAGCGGATGAACGCCGCGAGGCGAGTTCGCGAGGCGGCGACTCAGACGTCCGCCGGCACCTGCACGACCGCCAGCAGCAGGTGGTCGCCGCAGTGCAGCAGGAGGCGGTCGCCGCAGTCCAGCAGCAGGTGGTCGCCGCAAGTGCAGCCGCAGTCCAGCAGCAGGTGGTCGCTGCAGTGCAGCCGCAGGCGGTCGGCTCAGTCCTCGGAGAGCGCGTCGGCCACCACGTGGCGCATCCCGACGGCCGCGTCGTCACCGAGCACCTGCCCCAGCGTGGAGTGCAGCGTGTGCAGCACGACGGTGTGGCCGAGGCGCGCGAGGAACGGGTCGATGTCGTGCGCCGTTCCCGCCGGCCCCGTCGTCACGACGATGTCAGCGACCCGCCCAAGCGGCGAACGGGCGTAGCTCGTGATGAGCACCACGGCCGCCCCCTGCGCCCTGGCGGCCTCCGCCGCGCGCAGCGATTGCACGTTCGCGCCCGAGTAGCTGAGCGTCAGGCACGCGTCGCCGCTGGAGAGCGACCGCACCGCGAACTGCTGCGCGAGCGCATCCACCGGGGCCTCGACGGAGTGCCCGAGGGTGCTGAGGCGCATCGCGAAGTCCTGCAGGGGCGGCCCCGAGAACCCGCTGCCCACGAGCACGATGCGCCTGGCACCGCGAAGGGCGGCGACGGCCGCGGCGATGCGTTCCGGGTCGACGCTGTCCTGCGCGAGCCGCACGGCGTCGATCGCATCGTCGAAGGTGCTCGCCTCCACCGACTGCGCCTGCTCTCGCGGCGCGAGCGAAGCGGAACGCGCGAGGTCGAGCCGCAGGTGCTGGAAGCCGCGGAACCCGAGACTCTGACACGCACGGATGACGGTGGCCGTCGACGTGCCAGCGGCGTCCGCGAGCTCAGCCGTCGACCATTCGACCACCTCGTCGGGTCGCGTCAGCACCATCTGCGCGACCTTGCGCTCGCTGGGCCCGAGGGCGGCGGATGCGGCGCGCACGCGGGCGAGCACGCTCAGCTCCGGCCGCGCCACCGAACCGCCCCGCACCGACGCGTCCTCGCGCCCCGACTCGGGAGGGAGGCCTGACGGGGTGGGGAGGCCTGACATGTGAGGGAGTATAGGGGCCCGCATGAAACACTGACCCCCATGCGCGCAATCACGGTTCCAACGCCAGGCGGGCCGGAGGCCCTCATCCTCTCCGAAGTCGACGAGCCGATCCCCGGGCCCCTCGAAGTCGTCATCGACGTGGCCGCCGCCGGCTTGAACCGCGCCGACGTCGCGCAGCGCGAAGGCAAGTACCCGTCACCGGCCGGGGCACCCGACTGGCCTGGCCTCGAAGTGAGCGGAACCGTCGTCGCCGTGGGGGCATCCGTCACGGCGTGGAAGGTCGGCGACTACGTCGTCGCGCTCCTGCCCGGCGGCGGCTACGCCGACCGCGTCGCCGTCGACGAAGGGCTCGTGCTCCCCATGCCGAAGCGCGTCGACCTCGTCGAAGCGGCCGGCCTCCCCGAAGCAGTCGCCACCGTCTGGTCGAACCTCTTCATGAGCGCGCAGCTCAAGGCGGGCGAGACCCTGCTCGTGCACGGCGGCACCAGCGGCGTCGGCACCATCGCCATCCAGCTCGCGGCCGCCCTCGGCATCACCGTCTACGCGACCGCCGGCACCGCCCAGAAGGTCGCCACGACCGAGCAGCTCGGCGCGACCCGGGGCATCAACTACCGCGACCAGGACTTCGTGGAGGTCATCGCCGACGCCACCGACGGTCGCGGCGTCGACGTGATCCTCGACCTCGTCGGCGGAGACTACCTGGCGCGCGATGTCGACGCCCTCGCCACCAACGGCCGCATCATGGTCATCGCGGCGCAGGGCGGCAACGAGGCCACCATCAACGTCGGGCGCCTCATGCAGAAGCGCGGCCGCATCTGGGGAACGACCCTCCGCGCGCGCCCACTCGAAGAGCGGCGCGAGATCATCGCGCAGGTGCGCGAGCACGTGTGGCCGCTCGTCGAAGCGGGCAAGGTGCGGCCCCTGCTCGACACCGTCGAGACCCTCGACTTCGCGCACCGGGCCCACCGGCGCATGGAGTCCGGCGAGCACGTCGGCAAGATCCTCCTCGCCGTGCGCTGACCGACGCGCTGAGCGGCGCGCCGGTCACCAGCGACAGACGAGTGCGCGCCGCCCCGAAGCTGCTGACCGGCGCGCACCTGCCTTCGCCAACCGGCGCTCAGAGCAGCTGCGCGTCGATGCCCTTCCGGCGAAGCCCGTCGAGAACCTCCTCGTCGACGCCGAGAAGGGTCATCGCCGACAGGTTCGGGAAGTGGCGGGTGTCGGTGAAGTCGGTGATGTCGAAGGTCGAGTCCTCGCCGCTCCACTGCGGGGCGATCTCCATGTAGATGTCGTTCCCGCCGTCCTGGAACAGCTCCTCGACAGCCGGCGCGAACTCGGTCGGCACCGGCAGCGACCGGAAGTACTCGAGCACCTCGGGGATCGGCTCCGAGATCTCCTTCGACAGGTCCACCTCCCGGTCCACGTGCTCTTCGAGGAAATCGGTGAGCACGAACTGGGGCGTCAGCAGCTCCTGCTCGTACATCAGCTCCTGGATGACGGCGAGCTTGAAGTTGAGGTCCGCGAAGTCGATCGCGTCGCTTGGCAGGTCGCCGGCGGGCTGGGTCTTGGGGGAATCGCTCATGCGAAACATGCTGGCGGAAGCAGTTGAGCGTCAGCCGAGACCCCCAAGGGCGGGGTTGTGGTCGCTTCGTTCGTCGCCAGACGACCACAACTCAGCCCTCGGCGTGGAAGTCCGGGAGAATGGCGTCATGCCTGAAGCGAAGCGCCGCGTCACCGTCGTCCTGTTCGAGGGGTTCGAGCTCCTCGACGTGTTCGGCCCCGTCGAGCTGTTCCGCATCGACCCGTCCCTCTTCGACGTCGAGCTCATCGCCCCACAGGCCGGCCCGGTCCGCAGCTCGCAGGGTCCGGAGGTCATCGCCACGAGCGCGTTCGCCGACGCGGCGAGCCCCGACATCGTGTTTGTCCCGGGCGGGCAGGGAACGCGCCCGCTCGCCACCGACCCCGAGTTCCTGGCCTGGCTTGGGAGGTGGGCAGCGGATGCGAGGCTCGTGACCTCCGTCTGCACCGGTTCGGCGCTCCTCGCGGCGGCCGGCCTGCTCGACGGGTTCCGCGCGACCTCCAACAAGCGGGCGTTCGCGTGGGCATCATCGCAGGGCGCATCCGTCGACTGGGTGCCACAGGCCCGCTGGGTCGAGGACGGGAACCGGTGGACGTCCTCCGGCGTCGCCGCCGGCATGGACATGACGGCCGCTATCATCGCCGCGATCCACGGGCCCGAGGTCGCGACCACGCTCACCGACGCCGCCGAGCTCGAGGTGCACGCCGACGCGAGCTGGGACCCCTACGCAGTGAAGAACGGGCTCGCCTGATGGCCCTCGAGCTGCGCCCGAACTGCGAGCGCTGCGACGTCGACCTGCCCCCGCACGCCGAGGCCTACATCTGCACTTTCGAATGCACGTGGTGCCGAGACTGCGTCGGCACGTTCGCCGGTCGAGCGTGCCCGAACTGCGGCGGCAACCTGGAGCGGCGACCCGTGCGCCCGGCATCGAAGCTCGCCGCGAACCCGCCGAGCACGGTCCGCGTGCACGGCGGGTAGCGACAGGTATTGCGGGAGGGCGTAAGGAGGGCGCAGGGCAGCGCCGGGAGAGCCTCCGCACGCCGAGCCTCGCGTCTGCCTACGTGCGCACGAGCACCTTCATGCCCTCGCCCGAACGCAGGCGCTTGATGGCCCCGACCACGTCGTCGACGGGCACGTCATCCACCCATCCGTCGGCCGTGTATCCGCCGGCCGCCATTGCCGCGATCACCGCGTCGAAGTCGCTCTGCAGGTAGGCGAGGGTGCCGACGATCGCGGTCTCCCCCATGACCAGCTGCGTCGGCAGGAAGTCCATGGGCCGCTCGTGGATGGCGACGACCACGACCCGACCGCCCGGCGTGAGGTTCGCGAGCGAGGCGGCCACGGCGGGCCCCACCCCGGCCGCGTCGAATGCGACATCCACGCCGTCCCCGCCCGTGAGCTCCGCGACGCGAGCCGACAGGTCCTCCTTGGTGGGGTCGACGAGGTTTGACGCCCCGACTCCGGCGATCGCAGCCCGGCGCCCCGCACTCGGCTCCGAGACGATGACCGTCTCCACACCCTTGGCCCGCAGCGCGAACCACACGCCGATGCCGATCGGACCGGCACCCGAGATGAGCGCCGTCTGCCCCGCCTGCACATCGCTCTGCTCGACCGCGTGCCACGCGACCGCCATCGGCTCGACGAGCGCTCCAAGGCGCAGATCGACGTTCTCGGGCAGCACGTGCAGCTTCGTCGCATCCACCGTCGTGAACTCGGCCATGCCGCCGCCGTGCGACGAGAGGCCGTGGAAGCCGATCTTCGTGCACACGTTCGGCTTGCCGCGACGGCAGGCGGCGCACTCGCCGCACGCGTAGATCGGCCAGACCGCAACCCGGTCGCCGATCTGAACCGAGTCGACGCCCTCCCCGAGCTCGACCACGGTTCCCGAGAACTCGTGCCCGAGGATCTGCGGCGGCATGGACCCCGTGACGGGGTGCGGATGCTCGAAGTCGAGCCCCGAGGATTCGGGCGCGTAGTAGACGTGCAGGTCGGAGCCGCAGATGCCGGCGTACGCGCAACGCAGCTTCACCTGGCCGGGGCCGGGCGTCGGCTCGGCGACCTCCTCCACGCGAACGTCCTCCTTGGCGTGGAACACTGCCGCCTTCATGCGAGGAACTTCCGCAGGTCGGGGTAGCCGGTCGTGGACCAGGCACCGTCGACGACGAGGTTGTCGCCCGAGATGTACGAGGCGTCGTCGCTCGCGAGGAACAGGGCGGCGGATGCGATCTCCTCCGGCTGCGCTGCGCGCCGGAACGGGATGCGTTCGTCGTACGCCTCCTGCACCCCGGGGAGATCGGTGAGGCCCTTCGTGAGCGGCGTCGCGACGAGGCCAGGCGAGACCGCGTTGACGCGGATGCCGTGCTCGCCGAGCTCGAGCGCAGCCTGCTTCGTGAGCATGACGGCGGCAGCCTTGGACGCGGTGTAGCCGACCCCGAAGTGCATCGGCACCAGCGAGTTGAGTGACGCGACGTTGACGATCGCGCCCGGCTTGCCCTCGGCGAGGAACTGCCGGGCCGCCAGGCGGGTGCCGTTGAAGGCGCTGTAGAGGTTGAGGCGGACCGTGAAGTCCCAGTCCTCGAAGGAGATGTCGGTGAGCGTGCCGGAACGCGACCCGCCCGCGACGTTGAAGAGCGCATCCAGCGTGCCGAACTTCTCGACCGTCTCGGCGACGAGCCCTGCGAAGTCGTCCTCGTCGGTCACGTCCGTGCGGCGGCCGACGACGCTGGCGCCGAATGTCTCGCCCGCCGAGGCGACCAGCTCGGCGTTGATGTCGGCGACGACAACCGACGCGCCTTCCGCCACGAGCCGTTCCGTGATCTTCGCGCCGATGCCAGAGACCCCGCCCGTGACGATCGCGACCTTGCCGGCGAACCGGCCGGCGCTGGTCCCGGCGCTGGTCCCGGCGCTGCTCGCTGTGCTTGAGCTTGCTCCTTGTGACATTGCTCACTCCGTTCTGCCCGCCCTCGTTGGCGAGCCCCTTCACCATACGCCCGCTATCAGTCACCTGTCAGATAGTTTGCCGAGAAGGAGCCACGCACCCCATAGGGTTGGCGAATGGACCCGCGTCAGGCACGAACCCGCTCGGCCCTCCGCGCGGCGATCTACGAGCTCGCGGCCGCCCAGCCCATCGCCGACGTGAGCGTCGCCCAGGTCGCCAGGGCCGCCGGCATCACCCGCGACACGTTCTACCGTCACGCGACCACCCCGGAGCACCTCCTCGCGGACTTCCTCGGGGAGGAGATCGACGCCCTCATGGCCCCGATCGCGAACCTGCCAGCCACGAGCGGCACCGAGCTGAGCGTCTTCGACGAGCCCGAACGCGAGCTCCTCCGGCACGTCGCCCGCCACGCGCAGATCTACCTCAATGCCATGGCGCCTCGCCTCACGGGGCCCGTGCGCGACACCCTCGTCGACCGAGTCGAGGCGGGCCTCCTCACCCACCTCGAGCGGCACCCCGAGATCGCTCCGCCAGCACAGCCCGGCATCGACGACGAACGGCACCGCCGCATCCTCGTCGCCTACGCCGGCAGCGGCACCGTCAGCGCCATCGAGGAATGGCTGCGCTCGGGCGAGCTCGGCGACGTGGACGGGGACGTGGACGCTGCAGCAAGCACCATCATCGCCGCGTCACCCGACTGGTGGCTCGGACGCTCACGTTCGTAGGCGACATCGCCGCACCCGCTCAGTTGTTTCGCGATGGTGGCAGCAGGCTGGGAGTTGCGTGACCATGACCCGGTCGCGGCTCCCTCGACAGCGACTGGCGGATAGCGTCGCTCTGATGACCCCCACCCCGAACGGCGCCGCCCAGCCAGCACCGCAGTCAGCGACGACACCGCAGCCGACACCGAAGCAGCAGCCGACGCTCACCACCTACCGAGTGCTGGTCATCGGGGGTGGCAACGCTGGCCTGTCCGTCGCGGGCCGACTCCAGCGGGCCGGCGTCGACGACATCACCGTCGTCGAGCCGCGCGAGAACCACGTCTACCAGCCGCTCCTCTCGCACGTCGCCGGCGGCACCGCGAAGGCGAGCCAGGCCGCGCGACCGCAGGCCGACGTGATGCCGGACCGCGTGACGCTCATCCGCGACGCCGTCGCCTCGGTCGACCCGGAGACGTCGTCGCTCGTCCTCGCATCAGGTCGAAGCATCGGCTACGAGCACCTCGTCGTCTGCCCCGGCGTCGTGCAGGACTGGGATGCGATCCCCGGCCTCCAGGCCGCGCTCGGCACCCCGAACGTCGCGTCCAGCTACGAGATCAGCCTCGCCCACAAGACCTCCCGGATGCTGCGCGAACTGCAGCAGGGAACGGCCGTGTTCGTTCAGGCGCCGGAGCCCGCGTCGTTCGGCGGCGCGATCCAGAAGCCCATGTACCTCGCCTGCGACTACTGGCGATCCCGGGACGTGCTCGACCGCATCCGGGTCGTGCTCGTGCTTCCGGATGCGACGCCGCTCGGCGTGCCCGCGATCGACCGCGAGCTCGAGCGCAAGATCACCGAATACGGCATCGAGGTGCGCCGCGAGGCACAGCTCACCGAGGTGCTCGGCGACGCGAAGACCGCGGTCATCGAGACCGCTGGGGAACACCGCGAGCGCATCCCCTACGACGCCCTCATCGTCGAGCCGCCGCAGCGGGCTCCCGAATGGATCGCCGAGGCCGGACTCGCAGGCGCTGAGCTCGCCTACCCGACCCCCGAGATGAGGAGCGAGCGCGGATTCGCGGACGTCGACACGCACACGATGCGGCACCACCGGTTCCCGAACGTGTGGTCGCTCGGCGATGCCGCCGTGTCGCGCAGCCAGCGCTCCGGGGGTGCACTGAGGAAGCAGACGAAGGCGCTCGCCGAGAACCTCGTGAGCGTGCTCCGCGACCAGGCCCCGGAGAGCGACTACGACGGCTACACGGTCGCCCCGTTCACAGTGTCGCGCTCGAGCGTCGTCTTCGGGGAGTTCGACGACACCCTCAAGCAACGGCCGAGCATCCCGTTCTGGAAGGGCCTCGCCCGCGAGCGCCGCCTCACGTGGGTGTTCGACCGCCACGTGCTGCCCTGGGTCTACTGGAACCTCATCCTGAAGGGGCGGGCGTGACCCCAAAGCCTCGAGGCTGCGCGGCCCGTGACACGTAGCTCGTTCAGCCCACCAAGCCGGTGGCCTCAGCGGATGACGACGGCCGTCCCATAGGCCACGATCTCCTGAAAGTTCTGGTCGATCTCGTTCGAGTCGTACCGCATCGCGACGACGGCGTTGGCGCCTGCCGCCTCGGCTGCCGACTTGAGGCGCTCGACGGCCTCCGCGCGCGCCTGCTCGAGCTGGGTGGTGAGCCCCTTCAGCTCCCCGCCGCCGAGCGACTTGAAGCCCGCCGCGAACTGGGCACCGATGTTGCGAGAACGCACGGTGAGGCCGGAGACCTCGCCGATCACGCTCGTGATGGAGGATCCGGGAACGTCATTGGTCGTCACGATGATCATGGGCAGAGGATAGCGGGCAGAGACGCCCCGGCATAGGCGCGCGGAGACAGCCGGTCAGGTCCAGGCGTGCGGGCCGACGCTGACGTCCGACCCGTGCAGTCGTAGCCTGACCGGGCTAGGTGCGGGGCGCCCAGTCGACCCAGTCGTAGCCGACGTCGTCGCAGGCGTCATCCGCATCGTCGAGCGCGTCATCCACCGTGCCGGAGTCTGGGTCGGCGGCGTGCGTCCGCGCAGCATCCCAGATGAGCCAGTCGTCGCGGTCTGAGGCTCGCCCCGTGAACGTGAAGACGAGATCGCTGATCGCCTTCTTGACCTCCGGGTCGACCTTCTCCGCGTCACGTGCAGCGAGCAACTGGTCGACGGCCGCCGTGAACTGCGCCTGCTTGTCCGCATCGCCGTCGTAGCTCGCGCCATCGGCCGAGAGGGAGAACATCGCATCCGTGGCCGCGTTCGCATCCTGGCACACGAGTGCGTCGCCCTCGAGGGCGTCGGCGACGGGGAACGTCGTGGGGGCTGGCGTCGCGGGCGTCGCTACCGCCGATGAGGATGCGCCCGTTGAGGACGCGGCCGTCGAGGGCGCGCTGGGCGAACCGGAGCCTTCGGCGCCGATGCGTTCCGCGAGCGTGCATCCGCTCAGCAGCAGCGCAACAGCAAGCGCGCCGACAGCGCCGACAGCAGGTGATGATCTACGCACAGTCACGAACTCCCCCGGAGTGATCTCGAATACCGACTCCAACCATACGAGGCACACTCTGAAAGACACGGGATCGGCGTCCAACCTGTGGAGAGAGCGGAACCGCGGAAGGGTCAGCGCCTCTGGAAGTGCAGCGTTGCGGAATGAACAGGTGTGCCAGGATCACCCCATGAAGCCCTTGCTCATCGCAGCAGCAGTCACCCTCGGAGTCGCGCTCGCTGCCCTCGCGCTCGCAGCAGGCCTCCGCACCGACGACCCCGCGGCGGCCGAGTTCCTCGTGGGCCTCGGATACCTCGGCCTGATGCTCGCGCCCGTCAGCGCCCTCGCAGTGCTGACCGTCGGCAGCATCGCACTCGTGCGCACCGCGCGCCGCGACGCGGCGGCGAACTCCGAAGCGCTCCGGACCACCGGGCGCGGGTGACTCGCGGGGCCGACTGACTCGCGGGTCCGAGGCGACAGACAGGAGACGTCAGGCTGGGCCCACCAGGCAGAATGCAGCAGGCGACAAAAAAGGCCCGCTTTCGCGAGCCTTTCCTGCATCTGTCTCAACACAGAGCTGTGTACCCGAACTGTGAAGCTCTTGTACTGTGCGCCCGAAGGGATTCGAACCCCTAACCTTCTGATCCGTAGTCAGATGCTCTATCCGTTGAGCTACGGGCGCCCGGTGTTTCGCTTGCGCGATTGACCAGGGGATAGCTTACACACGACCCGACCGGTCCGCAAACCCGGCGGGTCGCAGGACATTCGGGCGAGCTGACGAACGATGCGCGCGCACCCATGCAGGCGCACAACGCCGACCCGAAGTCCCCGGAGTACCCTCGAACGAGTGACGCCCGACCGCACCAACACCCCGAAGCCCCCATCCACAGGCAACCCCTGGCTCGGTCACCTCGGCGGGTCCCGCGACTACCGGCGCATCCAGCTCGCGATGCTGTGCGCCGGGTTCGCGACGTTCGCGCAGCTGTACGCCCCGCAGGCGCTGCTGCCGGAGATCTCGACGACCTTCGCCATCGACCCCGCGACCGCCGCCCTCATGGTCTCCATGGGCACCCTCGGCGTCGCCATCTCGGTGCTGCCGTGGTCGATCGCCGCCGACCGGATGGGTCGCGTCCGCGCCATCACGATCTCCATCTCGAGCGCCACCATCCTCGGCCTGCTCATGATCCTCATGCCAAGCTTCGAGCTCGCCCTCGTGCTTCGCCTCCTCGAAGGCATCGCCCTCGGCGGCGTCCCCGCCTGCGCCATCGCCTACCTCAACGAGGAGCTCCACCCCACCGCGGCGGCCGGCGCCGCCGGCACGTTCGTCGCCGGCAACACCCTCGGCGGACTCGGCGGCCGAATCGTGCCGACCCCCGTCGCCGAGCTCCTCGACTGGCGGCTCGGTCTCCTGACGGTGTCGCTCATCTCCGTCGCCATGGCCGTGCTCTTCATCTGGCTCATCCCCAAGCCCCGCGGATTCGCACCACTCGCGAAGAACGCAGGCGGCACCCTCGGCGCGAGCATCGGCCGCGCCTGGAAGGCCATCACCGCCCACCTCTCCAGCACCAGGATGCTCGGGCTCTTCGCGCAGGGATTCTTCCTCATGGGCGGGTTCGTCGCCGTCTACAACTTCCTCGGCTTCCACCTCACCCAAGCCCCCTACTTCCTGCCCGTCTGGCTCGTGTCGCTCGTCTTCGTGACCTACCTCGCCGGCTCCTTCTCGTCGCCCTTCATCGCCCGCCTCGCCGGCCGCCACGGACGCAAGCTCGTGCTTCTCGCATCCACCGCCATCTCCCTCGGCGGGCTCGCCCTCACCCTCTCGCCGCAGCTGTGGCTCGTCATCACGGGACTCGCGATCTTCACCGCCGCCTTCTTCGGCGCCCACTCCGTCGCCGTCGGCTGGGCAGGCGCCTACCCGAGCCGAGGCCGCGCCCAGGCGACAGCCCTCTACAACCTCGGCTACTACGGCGGCTCCAGCATCTTCGGGTTCCTCGGCGGCGTCTTCTTCCAGCACTTCGACTGGCCAGGAGTCATCTGGATGGTCGGCGGGCTCACCATCATCGCCGGACTGCTCGCACTCTTCCTCCTGCCGTGGAAGGGTGAGACGGCGGCAACCCAGGCCATCCGCGTTCCCTGACGCACCGGACCCACCCCGCACGACCCGCGGCGTCGTCGCACGCCCGCAACCGCAACTTCACGTAATCGTCACAGCGAACCCCGCGCCGAGCCTGCAAAGGTATGCGCCGGGGTGCGACCCTTGAGGGACGGGATGCGTGCCCACCTCGCACGCCCGCACCCTAGAAGACAAGGCGCCCCAGACCCCGCCGCCCGCAGCTCATCACCCTCACCCCCGCAGCTCAACCCGCGCCGACACACAGAAGGAGGGCACATGACCACGACGCCCGCCTCCACCAGCACTCCGACGTTCGACGGCGCCGGCCAGCTCGCCGCCGTCGCCCGCTCGGTGCGGATGCAGGAACTCGACGGCCACGACGGCTTCGTCATCACCCTCACACAGACGTTCACGGCGAAGCGCAGCTCGCTGTGGTCCGCCGCAACCGAGATCTCCCGTCTCGCACAGTGGTTCGCCCCCGTCGACGGGAGCCTCCGCCAGGGTGGCACCTACCAGATTCAGGACAATGCCCACGGGCACATCACGGGATGCCACGCCCCCGACTCGTTCACTGCCACGTGGGAGTACGACGGCGAGCACTCCCACCTCGAGGTTCACTTCACGAAGGTCGACGAGACCCACGCGACCCTCGCACTCGAGCACCACTCGCCAACCGACGAGGAGACGTGGCCGAAGTTCGGGGTCGGCGCGACGGGAGTCGGCTGGGACCTCAGCTTCGCGAGCCTCGCCCACCACCTCGCGACGGGTGCAAGCGTGCCCCTCGAGACCACCGCCTGGGTGCAGACGGACGACGCGAGCACGTTCCTCGTGCTGAGCGCAGAAGCATGGGCGGATGCATCCATCGCCGCGGGCTCAGACGAGGCGGACGCCCGCGCCGCACAGAAGCGCACCACGGACGCTTACCTCGACGGCCTCAACAGCTGAGACCAGGCTCCGTCACCACGCGCAGTCACCAGGCACAGTCAAGTCGACTCGCTGAGCCTGACGAGCTGGCTGCGTCCGCTGAGAGTGCGGAGCTAGCCGCGCCGTAGCCTCCTCCGGACCGCCGCGCTCTACGCCGTGAAGAGCTTCAGCTCGTCGGCAGTGAAGTAGTTCTGCGTGACGGCGCTGATGAGCACGAGGTACTTCTCGCGCTTCTCGTCGTAGGACGTGACCGTCCCCACGTTGCCGGTCATCGTGTCCCCCGTCACCTGCACGGTGTCACCGATCTTGAACTCAGCCATGGTCTCTCTCCTGTTTGCTGTTCCGGCTCTCTGCCGTCCCGGCTCTGCGCCGGTCCTTCGAACGATATTCGCGACCACCGACACCAGCCAGTCTCGCGCGTCACTTCCTGACGTGACATTTGTCACGGAACGGCGGTCCCCCACGATCGCGGACCCCTTTCCAGCGGAAGCGGCGCGCAAGCACTGCAACAGCCCGCTTCAGTCCAGCCTGCGCGGACCGGATCCGTCGCCCGCGAGGGCATCGTCGGGGTTGAGGAGCCCACACGCCTTCATCGACAGGCAACCGCAGCCGATGCACCCCATGAGCTCCTCCTCGAGGCGCTCGATGCCACGCCGCCGCTCCTCGAGCGTGCGCTTCCACCGCCCGGAGGCCCGCTGCCAGTCCTCCTGGCTCGGGGTCGCGTCACGCGGCAGGTCCGCGAACGCATCCTGCACGTCCGAGAGCGGGATGCCGAGGCGCTTCGCCACCGAGATGAGCGAGACGCGGCGGATCATGTGCCGCGCGTACCGGCGCTGGTTGCCCGCAGTGCGCACCGCCGCGATGAGCTCGAGCTCTTCGTAGAAGCGCAAGGCGGATGCGGCAACCCCGGTGCGTCGCACCATCTCACTCACCGTGAGCAGCTCGTCGGAGGGCAGGGGCGACCCCTGTGTGTCCTTGCGTGTCTCGCTCACAGTGAAATCCCACCGCTCGAATTGACTTCAACCCTACTTGAGGTTCTAGCCTCGAAGACAGAACGCACACGCAACTCCGATCCCCGTCCTTCAGCGAAGGCAGAGAGCCGATTCGATGACAGATCCCGCCCCCAAGGCAGCAGCTCAAGCGGCATCGGCCCAAGCAGCACTGGCCGACGAATTCAAGACGGCCTTCCGGGAGCATCCCGCCGCCGTGGCGATCATCGCCGGGCAGACCGCCACCGGCCCGGTCGGACTCACCGCGTCGAGCGTCAGCTCCGTCGCCGTCGACCCGGCCACCCTCTCGTTCTCGGTGACCCGCGCAACGGGCAGCGCGGGAGGCCTCCTCGAGGCGGGCGACATCACGGTGAACCTCCTCAGCCTCGACCAGGAGACGCTCGCCCTCGACTTCGCCCGAAGCGGTGCCCCGCGCTTCACGCCGGAGCAGGGGTGGGAGCACTTCCCCACCGGCGAGCCGTACCTCCCCCAGGCGCGGGAGACGCTTCGGTGCCGCATCGCCAGCACCGTCAAGGTCGGCGGCTCCACGATCGTGCTCGCCGAGGTACTCGAAGTGCTTCACGGCAGCAGCACCCCGCCGCTCATGTACCAGAACCGTCGCTTCGGTCGCCTCGACGCGTCGTCCTTCGACCAGTAACGCTCGCGCGAACAGCCACCACGAACCACTCCACGAAATCCGACAGAAAGAAGGTCACACCATGACCGCATACACCCTTCCCGACCTCGCCTACGACTACTCCGCGCTCGCCCCGAGCATCAGCGGCGAGATCATGGAGCTGCACCACTCCAAGCACCACGCCACCTACGTCAAGGGCGCGAACACGGCCCTCGAGCAGCTCGCCGAAGCCCGCGAGAGCGGCAACCTCGCCAACGTGAACAAGCTCGAGAAGGACCTCGCGTTCAACCTCGGCGGCCACGTCAACCACTCCATCTTCTGGACGAACCTCTCCCCGAACGGCGGCGGTGAGGCGACCGGCTCGCTCGCCACGGCGATCGACGCGCAGTTCGGCTCGTTCGACAAGTTCGTCGCGCAGTTCACGGCTGTCGCGCTCGGCGTGCAGGGCTCCGGCTGGGCAGTGCTCGCCTACGACGTGCTCGGCGAGCAGCTCGCGATCTTCCAGCTCTTCGATCAGCAGGGCAACGTGCCGTTCGGCCTCGTCCCGCTGCTCATGCTCGACGTGTGGGAGCACGCGTACTACCTCGACTACCGCAACGTGCGCGCCGACTACATCAAGGCGTTCTGGAACATCGCCGACTGGAACAACGTGCAGCAGCGCTACGACGCCGCGACCACGAAGACGAACGGCCTCATCACGCTGTAGTTCCTTCTCGCACGAACCGCGAGCGTTGAGGCGCGGCGGGGACGTGGATGCACGCATCCGCTTCCCTGCCGCGCCTCAGTAGTCTCGGTGGCATGATCGGGCAGTTCTTCGCAGGCGTCGGCGCGCTCTTCCAGGGCTTCGGGTACTGGAAGCGGAAGCCGCACATGATGCTGCTGGGGCTCATCCCGGCGTTCATCGTCTTCGTGCTGGTCGGCGCAGCCCTCGTGACGCTGTTCTTCTTCGTCGACGACATCGTCGAATGGGCGACGCCGTGGGCCGCGCAGTGGGACGAGGTCTGGCGCAACACCCTCCGCATCGCCTTCATGACCCTCATCATCGCCGGTGGCGTCTTCCTGTCGGTGACGACCTTCACGGCCATCACCCTGACCGTCGGCGACCCGTTCTACGAGCGCATCTGGCTGAGCGTCGAACGCGACCTCGGCGACGAGAACCCCGGGGAGGGCCTCGGCTTCTGGGCCGCCGCGAAAGGCAGCCTCTGGCTCGTCGGCATGGGCATCCTCTCCGCCATCGTCGTCGCCGTCATCGGCGTGATCCCGCTCGTCGGCTCGGTCACCGCGGCAATCGTCGGCGTCGCCCTCAACGGCACCGTGCTCTCCCGGGAACTCACCGGCCGGGCGCTGGATGCGCGCCGCCTGCTCGGCGATCAGCGCGCGTCCGTCATCCGCGGTAACCGGGCACAGCTGCTCGGCTTCGGCGTCGCGACGCAGCTCTGCTTCATGGTTCCGGGCGGCGCGGTCTTCACGATGCCAGCGGCCGTCGCAGGCTCCACGGTGCTCGCGCGGCGCCTCCTTGACGAGCGCGGCCTCACTGGTGTCGGCAGCCGCGAGGGCACGCCGGAGGTCGCCGGACCCGTGTAGCTCTCGAACCGCGCTTGCCGAATCGGCGAGGATGCGGTTAGAGTTCGAGGCGACTGCGGGCCTGTTACTCAGCGAGGCAAGAACCCACGTCACAGCTCCCGAGTGGAGCTGACGCAACGCACTGCGAGCATTGCTGCTCCGCAGGGCGTCGACCTCGCTATCTGTTCTTGCACCGTCATGTCGTCAGGCTCTCCGCTCGGGAACGTCCCCATCCCAAGCATCAATGGAGAATGCCATGGCTGAAGCAGTCCGCAACTATCCCAGGCTCGCAGGCGAGATCGTCGATCTCGTCGGCGGCGAGAAGAACATCCAGTCGGCGTCGCACTGCGCGACCCGGCTCCGACTCGTCCTGAACGACACCCCCGCCGGCGCCAAGGACAAGGTGGCCGCGCTGCCCGGCGTCATCACCGTCGTCGAGGCGGGCGGCCAGTTCCAGGTCGTCATCGGCTCGCACGTCGGCGAGGTGCACGAGGCGCTCATGTCGAACGCCAACATCTCGAACAACGTGCCGGAGACGACGGCCCACAAGCCGTCCATCTTGAACCGCGTCATCGCGACCATGTCGGCCGTCTTCGCACCCTTCGTGTACATCCTCGCCTCCGCAGGCCTCCTGCAGGGATCGCTCATCATCACGCGCATGATCTGGCCGGCGTTCGAAGGCACCGGCACCGACCTCGTGCTCACGTTCATCTCCTGGACGCCATTCGCGTTCCTGCCGATCTTCATCGCCATCACCGCGTCGAAGCACTTCAAGGTCAACACCTACATCGCCGTGCTCTGCGCCGCCGCCATCATGAACCCCGACTGGGCCGCCCTCGCGGGCCGCATCGAGGGTGGCGAGACCATCGACTTCCTCGGCATCGCCCTCAACTCGACGACCTACTCGTCATCCGTGCTGCCCCCGCTGATCCTCGTCTGGGTGCTCTCCTACCTCGAGCGCTTCCTCAACAGATACCTTCGCGGCGTCGCGCAGGCCCTCCTCGTGCCGCTCATCTCGGCCGTCGTCATGGTTCCGCTTGTGCTGCTCGTCATCGGCCCGCTCTCCGCGGCAGGCGCATCCGGCGTCGCCAACGGCTACAACTGGCTCGTCGAGATCGCGCCGGCCGTCGCAGCAGGCCTCATCGGCGCCTTCTGGCAGGTCGCTGTCATCTTCGGCGTGCACTGGGGCGTCACGCCGTTCGTGCTCGACAACTTCGACCGCTTCGGCCAGGACTCGTTCCAGGCATTCCAGACCGCGGCCGTCATCGCCCAGGTCGGTGCGGCGTTCGGCGTGTTCCTCAAGACCCGCAACAAGGAGATGCGTGGTGTCTCCGGCTCCGCGGCCGTCACCGGCATCTTCGGCATCACCGAGCCCGCCATCTACGGCGTCACGCTCCGACTCAAGCGCCCGTTCCTCCTCGCCTGCATCGCCGGCGCGGTCGGAGCGATCACGATCTCCTTCTTCGGCTCGCGCTACTACGCGTACGCCGGCCTGCCGGGCATGCTGACCATCGTCAACTCGGTCAGCCCCGACAACCCCAACTCCATCATCGGCATGGTCGTCGGATGCGCCGTCGCCTTCTTCGGAGCCGCCGCCCTCGTGTACTTCATCGGCTTCAAGGACGTCGTCGCCGAGAACCTGCCCACGAGCGACCTCGACCAGGCTCGCCCCACCGACCCGGAGCAGAACGCCCGCTTCGAAGCAGCCCTTACCGCATCGAACAGCACCGGCGTCGTCGCCAGCCCGCTCGAAGGCCAGGTGCTGACCCTCGCCGAGGTGCCAGACGAGGTCTTCTCGGCAGGCGTCATGGGCTCGGGCGCGGCCATCGACCCCGCAGGCCACCAGGTCTTCGCGCCCTTCGACGGCACGGTCGTCTCCGTCTTCCCGTCGAAGCACGCCATCGGCCTCATCTCCGACGAGGGCGTCGAGGTCCTCATCCACGTCGGCATCGACACCGTCCAGCTGAACGGTGAGCACTTCACCGCCCACGTCTCCGAGGGCACCGAGGTGAAGCAGGGCGCGCTCCTCCTCGCCTTCGACGCCGTCGCCATCAAGGCCGAGGGCTACTCCCTCATCACCCCCGTCCTCATCACCAACTCCGGCAGCTACAGCGAGGTCGTCGCGACCGGAGCGGGAGCAGTCGCCGTCGGCGACCAGCTCGCCGTCGCCGTCGCGACCGCGTCCGCCGCCAGCAACTGACACGACCACAGACGAGAAAGGAACTCATGACCATGAGCAGACTCCCAAGCGACTTCCTCTGGGGCGGCGCCGTCGCAGCACACCAGCTCGAGGGCGGGTGGGATGCGGACGGCAAGGGACCGAGCGTCGTCGACGTGCTCACCGCGGGTGAGCACGGCGTGCCCCGCCGCATCACCGACTCCGTCGAGGCCGGCGAGTTCTACCCGAACCACGAGGCCATCGACCACTACCACCGGTACCGCGAGGACATCGCACTGCTGGCCGAGATGGGCCTCAAGTGCTTCCGCACGTCCATCCAGTGGACCCGCATCTTCCCGAAGGGCGACGAGCTCGAGCCGAACGAGGCCGGCCTGAAGTTCTACGACGACCTCTTCGACGAGCTGCTGAAGCACGGCATCGAGCCCGTCGTCACGCTCTCGCACTTCGAGGTGCCCCTGCACCTCGCCCGCGAATACGGCGGCTTCCGCAACCGTGCCCTCGTCGGCTTCTTCGAGCGCTTCGCGAAGGTGTGCTTCGAGCGGTACGCGACGAAGGTCAAATACTGGATGACGTTCAACGAGATCAACAACCAGCTCGACACCCGCAACGAGCTGTTCCTCTGGACCAACTCGGGAGTGCTCCTCACACCGGAGGACAACCCGCGCGAGGTCGTGCTGCAGGTCGCGCACAACGAGCTCCTCGCATCCGCTCTCGCAGTGAAGGCCGGCCACGACGTCGACCCGAACCTGCAGATCGGCGGCATGATCTCGCACGTCCCGATCTACCCGTACTCCTGCAACCCGGCCGACGTGCTCGAGGCGCAGATCTCGAGCCGCGACCGCTTCCTGTTCCCCGACGTGCACGTGCGCGGCCACTACCCGGCCTACGCGGTGCGGGAGCGCGAGCGCGAAGGCTACGACATCGGCTGGCAGGACGGCGACGCCGAGATCCTCGCGGCGGGCACCGTCGACTACCTCGGCTTCAGCTACTACATGTCGACCGTCGCAAAGGCCGACGTGCAGAACGACGAGAAGATCTTCAACGGCGGCCTCGCCAACTCCGTGCCGAACCCGTACGTGAAGGCCAGCGACTGGGGATGGCAGATCGACCCCGTCGGCCTGCGCTACGCCCTCAACGTGCTCACCGAGCGCTACGAGCTGCCCCTCTTCATCGTCGAGAACGGCTTCGGGGCGATCGATGTCGTGAACGAGGACGGCTCGATCGACGACGACGCGCGCATCGAGTACCTGAAGGCGCACATCGAGCAGGTCGAGCTCGCCGTCTCCGAAGACGGCGTCGACCTCATGGGATACACGCCGTGGGGCATCATCGACGTCGTCTCGTTCACGACCGGCGAGATGAAGAAGCGCTACGGCATGATCTACGTCGACCGCGACAACGCCGGCAACGGCACCATGGAGCGCTCGAAGAAGAAGTCCTTCGACTGGTACGCGGGCGTCATCAGCGCCAACGGCACCGGAATCTAGTGTCCTTCCCGGGGGTCCCGCACGTCGGGGTCCCCGGGAATCCACTCGGGCTGCGTCCAAGCGGACGTAGTCTTCATCTGTGCGTGCGGCGGCTGAATACGGACGCCGCGCGCCGAACCCAAGAACGTGAGGAGGGGAGACCCGATGACGAAGACGCAGACGGGAACCCTGCTGAGGGTGTTGAACAACAACGCCGTCATGGTCGACGCCGCGGGTGACCGCGTCATCCTGCTCGGCCGCGGCATCGGCTTCGGGAAGCGCCTCGGCGACACCGTCGAGCTGGCCTCCGCGACCGAATCGTTCGCCCCCTCCACCGCGCTCGAGCTGCGGCAGCTCGCCGACTTCGCCCGCGAGATCCCGCTCGAGGTCTTCCGCGTGGCGCGCCGGGCCGTCGACCACGCCGAGACGGCAGGTGACGTGCGGCCGAGCCAGGCGCTCCTGCTCTCCGTCGCCGACCACCTGCACTTCGCGGTCGTCCGAGCCCAGACAGGCCTGCGCGTCGACTTCCCCCTCAAGTGGGAGATTGCGCAGCTCTACCCGCGCGAGACGCAGCTTGGGCAGGCGACCGTCGGCTTCGCCAACGAGGAGCTCGGCGCGGATGCGGCCATCGACGCCGACGAGGCCACCGCCTTCGCCATGCACTTCGTCAACGCGCAGTTCGCGAAGTCCGACACCTCGCAGACCGTCGCCATGACGAAGACCCTGCAGAGCGTCGTCGACGTGGTCACCGAAACCTTGGGGGCGGATGCGACCGCCGACCCCACGAACGTCGCCCGCTTCGTCACCCACCTGCGCTACCTGTACGCGCGCATGACGACCCGCACCCAGCTCGACAGCGCTCCCCCGCAGCTCTTCACGGCCATCCGCGACTCGTATCCCGAGATCGTCGCCACGAGCGACCGAGTGCGGGACATCATCGAAGCGCAGGGCGGGAAGCTCAGCGAGGCCGAGGTCTGCTACCTCGAGATCCACCTCGCGCGCCTCTCGACGAGCGGCCGGGAGCCGCAGGCGGTGCCCGCCGAGTCAGCTGCGGCTGCGGACGAGCCGTCCGCGTAGGACGCTGCCCTCCACGTCCCGGCCCCCACTCGCCCGCGAAGTCGCCCTCGAACTGGCCCGCGAACTCGCCCCGACCCCGGCCCCGGTTTCGGGATGGAAAAGTCGCTGTCTTGGCGAAAGCTTTCCCGAACGGAGCGAGTTTCCCATCCCGAAGCGGAGGGCAGCTGGCTCGGACGGAACCACCCCGGGGCGTCTCGTGCTGGGAAGTGACCGCGAGAGAGAAGTCGCCTCGGGAAAGAAATTCACCTCGGGATGGGAACCTCGCTGTTTTCCGGGAAACTTTCCTCAACGAAGTGACTCTGCCATCCCGAGACGGCAGGCGCCCGAGACGGCAGGCGCGCGACGATCAGCGCTGTTTCGCGACGGCGCGGCCGAGGCGGACGGCGCCCTCCTGGAGTCGCTCGACGGACGTGTCGCCGTAGGAGAGCCGGAGGCGTCGATCCGAATCCGTGCCCGGCCCTGACGGGAAGAACGAGCCGCGCTGGTAGCTGATGCCTTCGGCCGTCGCGTCGTCCGCGAGCTTGTCGGCGTCAATCGAGTCGTCCGCGATGCGCGGCCAGAGGAAGAGGCCGCCCTCCGGTGCGTCGATCTCGAAGACCCCGGGGGCTTCGGCTTCGAGGGCAGCCGCGAGCGCATCCGCTCGCTGTTGCCTCTGAGGCAGCACGCGGTCGTCGCAGCCTCGCGTGACGCCATCCCCGGCGGTCGGGTCGAAGAGCGTGTTGAGCCCGGCTGTCCAACATCAGTGCGATATCGGGCGAAACGCGCCCCGCGGCGCCTGGAGACCCGAATATTGCACTGATGTTGGTCAGTGACCCTCGGCAATCCCCCTGTCCGGGTGTGTCCGATCGCGTGCACCGAAACGAAAGGCGGGCCGCGCGATGTGCGCGGCCCGCCTCTGCGAGCGCCGATCCCCCGAGCAATGGACTACCGGAGGAGATGGGGGTTGGCCGTTACGCCTGCAGGCTGCCACCGTTCGTGCGGATGACCTCGGCGTACCAGTCGAACGACTTCTTCTTGTAGCGCTCGAGCGTGCCCGAGCCGTCGTCATTGCGGTCGACGTAGATGAACCCGTACCGCTTGCTCAGCTGCGCCGTGCTCGCCGAGACGAGGTCGATGCAGCCCCACGTCGTGTAGCCGAGCAGCTCGACGCCGTCGGCGATCGCCTCGCCGGCCTGCACGAGGTGGTCGTTGAGGTAGGCGATGCGGTAGTCGTCCTCGACGGTCTTGACTCCGCCGACCTCGACGAGCTGGTCCTTCGCGCCGAGCCCGTTCTCGACGATGAACAGCGGCTTCTGCCACCGCTCCCAGAACTGGTTCATGACGACGCGCAGGCCGACCGGGTCGATCGCCCAGCCCCATTCGCTCTTCTCCAGCGTCGGGTTCGGCACTCCCATGATGATGTTGCCGCTCCCGTCAGCCTCGACGGGCTCCGCCGATTCGGCGATGCTCATGTAGTAGCTGAACGAGATGAAGTCGACCGTGTTCCTCAGGATCTCGCGGTCCTCATCCGTGATGTTGAGGTTGATCCCCTTCTCCTTGAAGAGGCGAAGCGCGAAGCCCGGGTACTCGCCGCGCACGTGCACGTCGCCGAACATCAGGTTCGAGTGGTCGGCTTGCATGACGGCGAGCGCGTCGGCGGGCGACGGGGTGAGCGGGTAGGTGGGCAGCGCTATAAGCATGCAGCCAACCTGAGCGCCAGGCGCGACCTCGCGCGCGACCTTCGTCGCGAGCGCCGAAGCGACCAGTTCGTGGTGCACTGCCTGGTACAGGTCCTGCTCGCTGAGCTGGTCCTTCGGCGTGAGGATGCCACCGCTCATGAGCGGGGCGTGCAGCACCGAGTTGATCTCGTTGAACGTGAGCCAGTACTTCACGCGCGAGCCGAAGCGGTTGAACAGCACTCGGGCGTACCGCTCATAGAAGCCGATGAGCTCACGGCTGACCCAGCCGTCGTACTGCTGCGCGAGGTGCAGCGGCGTCTCGTAGTGGGAGATCGTGACGAGCGGCTCGATGCCGTGCTTCTCGAGCTCGTCGAGCACGCGGTCGTAGAACGCGAGGCCCTCCTCGTTCGGCTCGAGCTCATCGCCCTTCGGGAAGATGCGGCTCCACGCGATCGAGAAGCGGAACGTCTTGAATCCCATCTCCGCGAAGAGCGCGATGTCCTCCGCGTAGCGGTTGTAGAAGTCGATGCCGACGTGCTTCAGGTTGTCGGCCGTCGGCCCCTCGGTGGGAGGCGACATGATGCCCTTCGGCATGACGTCCTGGATGGAGAGGCCCTTGCCCCCGTCGAGGTAGCCACCCTCGAGCTGGTTGGCTGCGGTCGCGCCGCCCCAGAGGAATCCGTCTGGGAAGTTGGTTGTCGTCATACGAGTGTCTCCTTCGTTCTGCGATGCGTTCGTGCGTGAGTTCGTGAGCATGTGGATGTAGGGCTGGAGGCGTGGATGCGCCTACTTGGCGAGCGCGACGGCCTCGACCGACTTCGCGAGGTACAGCGCCTCTCCGTGCGAGATGGGGCCGGTGACCTGGCTCGTGATCTCCGGGTACAGTTCGGCGTTCGTGATGATGACGGGCGTGGTCACGTCGTAGCCGGCCGCCTTGATGGCGTCGATGTCGAACTCGATGAGCAGTTCGCCGGCCTTCACGGCCTGGCCGGATTCGACCTTCATGGAGAAGTGCTGGCCGCCCAGCTTCACCGTGTCGACGCCGATGTGGATGAGCACCTCGGCTCCGTCCGCGTGGCGCAGGCCAATGGCGTGTCCCGTCGGGAAAGCGGCGGCGACGACACCGTCGAACGGCGCGTAGACGGCGCCGGAGCTGGGCAGGACGGCAGCGCCCTTGCCGAGCACTCCACCGGCGAACACTGGGTCAGACACCTCGGACAGCGCGACGGCGGTGCCGTCGAGGGGGCTGCGGACCTCGAGGTCGTTGTTCGCGACCTTTGCCAGAGCATCCTCATCCACCGGGTCCTTGAATCCGACGATGACGGTCAGCAGGAACGGCACCACGATGGCGACAGCCATGCCGATGAAGAGCAGCGCCAGGTTGCCTTCGCTAAACAGCGCCGGGAGGGCGAGGAGCGAAGGGACGGCGAGCGCGTTCGCGGCTACGCCGCCAGCCGAGATGAGCGCGCCGCCGAGCACGCCACCGATGATGCCGTAGACGAACGGGCGCTTGAGCGGCAGGTTGATGCCGTAGATCGCTGGCTCCGTGACACCGGCGAGGAAGCCGGAGAGCGTTGCAGGTGCGGCGAGCGATTTGATGCGCTTGTTGCGGGTACGTACCCAGACGCCTGCGACGGCTGCCGCCTGCGCGCTGACAGCGGCGTAGATGGGCGCCGCGAGGTAGACGAAGCCGCTCTGCTGGTACTCGAGGACCATGATCGGCGAGACGCCCCAGTGCAATCCGAAGATGACGAAGACCTGCCAGAGGCCGCCCATGATCGCGCCGCCGAGCCACGGCGCCACCGCGAAGACCCAGCCGATACCGTCCGCGAGGCCTCCGCCGAGGAACGAGGAGATCGGGCCGATGACGAGGAAAATAAGCGGCACGAGCACGGCAACGACGATCATCGGCGTGACGAAGCGGCGCACGGCCGACGGGAGGCGCTTCAGCAGGAAACGCTCCATGTAGCTCTGCAGCCAGACCGCCACGATGATCGGAATGACGCTTGAGACGTAGCTGACCATGATCACGGGGATGCCGAAGAACGTGATGCCCTCCGTGCCGGCCATGGCGACGATCGAGGGGTAGACGAGCGCACCGGCGATGGCGAGCGACGTGAACTGCTCGGTCTTGAAGTACTTCGCGGCAGAGATCGCGAGTGCGAGCGGCAGGAAGTTGATGAACGCATCCGATAGTGCGTTGAGGATCGCGTAGGTGCTCGTGTCGGTGGCGATCCAGCCGAACGTCGCGGCGGCCGCGAGGAACGCCTTCAGCAGCCCGGTGCCAGCGAGGGCCCAGAGAATCGGCGTGAAGATCGCGGCGATGAGGGCGATGAAGCGGTTGAGGAGGTTGCCCTTGTCCTCGTTCTCGTCGGCGGTGCTCGGCTGCGTGCCCGCGACGAGGTTCGAGATCTTGCCGAGCTCCGCGTAGACCTCTGGCACCTCGTTGCCGATGACAACCTGGTACTGGCCGCCGGCCTCGGCCGTCGTGATGACGCCTGGGATGACCTTGACGGCGGCCTTGTTAATCTTCGCGTCGTCCTTGATCGTGAAGCGCAGTCGGGTCATGCAGTGCACCACCGACTTGACGTTCTCTTCGCCGCCGACGCCCTTGAGCACATCCGCTGCAACTCTTGAGTGATCCATGGGACCGCCCTCCTTCTCCCGCCTACGGCGGCAACTCAGTCTGGAACCCCTGGGTCGTCGCCCGCATCAAGCGTCTCGGGGGAGATTTTGGGCAACAAAAAAACCTGAACTCGAACACCGCCATTTCGGCGATATGAGTTCAGGTTTTGCCCGCTTGACCGGTAACAATCCAAGGATTCCGCAGGACTTCATTGCCCTGCGGCAGTCACTCTAGCATCGGCTCGACGTCCGTGCCATAGGCAATGTGCTGAGCGAGGCGTTCGATGTGCACGGTGACGTAGAGCAGCTCCTCGTCTGTCAGCTCGACGCCCGTCGCTTCCCGCACGTAGCTCTTCACCTGCTCGGCGATCGCGAACGAGCGCGGGTAGGTGCGCTTCGTGAAGTCGAAGAACGACGAGTCTGTTGAGCGGAGCATGCTGCGCGACACGAGCCGCTGCAGGAGGAATTGGATGTGGAGGATGAAGCGCGCGTAGTCGTGGCTGTCCACGTCGAGGTCGACCCCGAGGCCGGCCTCCACGGTGACGACGACGTGCTGCACGCGCCGGAACAGGAGCGCCGAGGTGCCGTCCGGTTCGTCGCGTGTGGAGTTCAGCACGTGCATGGTCAGGAAGACTGCTTCTTCCGGCGGGAGCTCACGTCCGAGTGCCGCGGAGATCGACGCTGCCATCTGCTTGGAGGCGGCGAATTCCTGGGGGTGCAGCACCCGGAGCTCCGGCATGGAGGTCGCGGGGATGCGAATGCCCTTGTCGAGGCGTTCGAGGACGTATTGGATGTGGTCGATGATCGCGAGGGGCAGGCGCTTGCCGAGGTCACGGCCGAGGGTGCGCTCGGCTTCGTCGACGGCGCCCATGACGGCTTCGACGACCGCGTAGGGCACGGCGCTCAGCAGCTGCAGTGCCTGGTCGCCCTCGCTGCCCGTTGCGAGCACGAAGGTCTTCTCGACGCGGGATGGGTCGATGAGGTCGCCCGGCTTGAGTTGGAAGCCGAGCCCTCGCCCCATCAGCACGCGTTCGTGCCCGGATCCGTCGATCTGGATCACAACGTTGTTGTTGATGACCTTCGAGATGCCGGGGCCCGGGGAGTTGCTGGAGTCGTGGGAGTTCCTCCTGCGGGATTCACCCATGGTGGGCATTCTATTGCTCCTGGCTCGGAGGAATCGTCGTGCGTGGTCTGCAGCCGTGTTTACGGGCAACAAAAAAGCCGGGGTTGGTGGGTGAGGAGCATCTCTGCTCACTCACCAACCAACCCCGGCTCATGAAGAAGTCCGGCGGTGACCTACTCTCCCACAGGGTCCCCCCTGCAGTACCATCGGCGCTGAGAGTCTTAGCTTCCGGGTTCGGAATGTAACCGGGCGTTTCCCTCTCGCTATGACCGCCGAAACACTATGGACAAACCATCATGTTTCGAACCACACACCACACCCAAAACGGGCCGGCATGCGGTCGATTCTCGATCGTCTATCGAGAACCACAAAGTGGACGCGAACAGCAACAACATTCATGTGCATGTTTTATCAAATCATCAGCTTATTAGTACCGGTCAGCTCCACACATTTCTGTGCTTCCACATCCGGCCTATCAACCCAGTCGTCTACTGGGAGCTTCTCCCCCGAAGGGATGGAAATCTCATCTTGAAGCCGGCTTCCCGCTTAGATGCTTTCAGCGGTTATCCGTTCCGAACGTAGCCAATCAGCGGTGCTCCTGGCGGAACAACTGACACACCAGAGGTTCGTCCATCTCGGTCCTCTCGTACTAAAGATAGATCTTCTCAAATTTCCTACGCGCGCAGCGGATAGAGACCGAACTGTCTCACGACGTTCTGAACCCAGCTCGCGTGCCGCTTTAATGGGCGAACAGCCCAACCCTTGGGACCTACTCCAGCCCCAGGATGCGACGAGCCGACATCGAGGTGCCAAACCATGCCGTCGATATGGACTCTTGGGCAAGATCAGCCTGTTATCCCCGAGGTACCTTTTATCCGTTGAGCGACAGCGCTTCCACAAGCCACTGCCGGATCACTAGTCCCGACTTTCGTCCCTGCTCGACTTGTCAGTCTCACAGTCAAGCTCCCTTGTGCACTTACACTCGCCACCTGATTGCCAACCAGGTTGAGGGAACCTTTGGGCGCCTCCGTTACTCTTTAGGAGGCAACCGCCCCAGTTAAACTACCCACCAGGCACTGTCCCTGAACCGGATTACGGTTCGAAGTTAGATATCCAGAATGACCAGAGTGGTATTTCAACAACGACTCCACGAACACTAGCGTGCCCGCTTCACAGTCTCCCACCTATCCTACACAAGCCACACCGAACACCAATACCAAGCTGTAGTAAAGGTCACGGGGTCTTTTCGTCCTGCTGCGCGTAACGAGCATCTTTACTCGTAATGCAATTTCGCCGAGTTCGCGGTTGAGACAGCTGGGAAGTCGTTACGCCATTCGTGCAGGTCGGAACTTACCCGACAAGGAATTTCGCTACCTTAGGATGGTTATAGTTACCACCGCCGTTTACTGGGGCTTAAATTCAGAGCTTCGCCGAAGCTAACCCTTCCTCTTAACCTTCCAGCACCGGGCAGGCGTCAGTCCGTATACATCGTCTTGCGACTTCGCACGGACCTGTGTTTTTGATAAACAGTCGCTTCCCACTGGTCTCTGCGGCCATCAATGCGCTTTCAGGAGTAAATCCCTATACGCCTCAGGCCCCCCTTCTCCCGAAGTTACGGGGGCATTTTGCCGAGTTCCTTAACCACGATTCTCTCGATCTCCTTGGTATTCTCTACCTGATCACCTGTGTCGGTTTGGGGTACGGGCGACTAAAACCTCGCGTCGATGCTTTTCTTGGCAGCAGAGGATCACCGACTACCTCACAAAAGTGAGTTCCGCGTCAGATCTCAGGCTTCACGAGTGACGGATTTGCCTATCACTCACCCTACATCCTTGCCCGGATTCAACCAATCACCCGGTTCGGCTACCTTTCTGCGTCACACCTGTTAATACGCTAACCGCACCAGAACGGGGTCGAGCGCTAGGCTTCCCACCCACCCGAAGGCAGACGAGAAGATTCGGACTCTTAGCACTACTGGATTAGCTTGGGCGGTTTTTCGCCGGCCACGGGAATATCAACCCGTTGTCCATCGACTACGCCTGTCGGCCTCGCCTTAGGTCCCGGCTTACCCAGGGAAGATTAGCTTGACCCTGGAACCCTTGATCATTCGGAGGACGGGTTTCTCACCCGTCTTTCGCTACTCATGCCTGCATTCTCACTCGTGTAGCGTCCACGGCTGGTTTCCACCGCCGCTTCACTCGCCACACGACGCTCTCCTACCCATCCACACGACTGGACCACGAAGGCCTGTCTATAAATATGAATGCCACAACTTCGGTGGCGTGCTTGAGCCCCGTTACATTGTCGGCGCGGAATCACTTGACCAGTGAGCTATTACGCACTCTTTCAAGGGTGGCTGCTTCTAAGCCAACCTCCTGGTTGTCTGTGCAACTCCACATCCTTTTCCACTTAGCACGCGCTTTGGGACCTTAGTTGGTGGTCTGGGTTGTTTCCCTCTCGACTATGAAGCTTATCCCCCACAGTCTCACTGCTGCGCTCTCACTTACCGGCATTCGGAGTTTGGCTGACGTCAGTAAGCTTTTGGGCCCCATCGGCCATCCAGTAGCTCTACCTCCGGTAAGAAACACGCAACGCTGCACCTAAATGCATTTCGGAGAGAACCAGCTATCACGAAGTTTGATTGGCCTTTCACCCCTAACCACAGCTCATCCCCCCAGTTTTCAACCTAGGTGGGTTCGGTCCTCCACGAAGTCTTACCTTCGCTTCAACCTGGCCATGGATAGATCACTTCGCTTCGGGTCTAGGACATGCGACTGAATCGCCCTATTCAGACTCGCTTTCGCTACGGCTGCCCCACACGGGTTAACCTCGCCACATATCACTAACTCGCAGGCTCATTCTTCAAAAGGCACGCCGTCACAGCTACAAGGCTGCTCCGACGGATTGTAAGCAAACGGTTTCAGGTACTATTTCACTCCCCTCCCGGGGTACTTTTCACCTTTCCCTCACGGTACTTGTCCGCTATCGGTCATCTGGGAGTATTTAGGCTTATCAGGTGGTCCTGACAGATTCACACGGGATTTCTCGGGCCCCGTGCTACTTGGGATACTCTTCAACGTCAATACACGCATTTCGACTACGGGACTCGCACCCCCTCTGGTCAGCCATTCAAAGCTGTTCGTCTATACGCTACTGTCACGCCCACTGCCTGGTAGAGCAGCATGAAAAGTCCCACAACCCCGACCGTGCAACCCCTACCAGGTATCACACACGACCGGTTTAGC
Source organism: Pseudoclavibacter sp. Marseille-Q434 (assembly GCF_050315415.1). NCBI lineage: Bacteria > Bacillati > Actinomycetota > Actinomycetes > Micrococcales > Microbacteriaceae > Pseudoclavibacter > Pseudoclavibacter sp. Marseille-Q434. Next base: position 507,915 of record NZ_JBNPQH010000002.1, read on the forward strand.
CTGATCCGCGTTCGCTCGCCACTACTAACGGAATCACTGTTGTTTTCTCTTCCTGTGGGTACTGAGATGTTTCACTTCCCCACGTTCCCTCTACCCGCCCTATATATTCAGGCGGGAGTCACCAGGTCACCACAAGGGGCCTGGCGGGGTTTCCCCATTCGGAAATCCTCGGATCAAAGTTCGATTATCAACTCCCCGAGGCTTATCGCAGATTTCTACGTCCTTCTTCGGCTCCAGATGCCAAGGCATCCACCGTTTGCTCTTAAAGATTTGATTTACACATGAGTAGCCAATCATTTCATTCTCAGAAACTCTTGACTAAAATTGCTGAACACCACAAACCCAACCATCCGAAGACGATCAACATTTGCGGCATTCAAGATGCTCGCGTCCACTGTGTAGTTCTCAACATACGATCGGTACCAACCCTGCACGACACAAAGCCGCACAACGAAGGCCCAAGAGTTCCGATCCACCACCACCCCAACTCCCCGAAAGAAGCCGCGAGCGGCAGCAGGCCCGGTCCCTCAGGACCCAACAGCGTGCACACCAGCACTCACCATCACCCACACGTTTCCAACCCCAAAGGGCGTACTCCGCACGAACAACAACAAGCACCGAATAGTCAAATGTTCCACCCATGAGCGCCACCGGTCGACGTTTGCGACCGAAATGACTTCAGCTACACACCCCGAAGAGTGCGTGCTAAGTGCTCCTTAGAAAGGAGGTGATCCAGCCGCACCTTCCGGTACGGCTACCTTGTTACGACTTAGTCCTAATTACCGATCCCACCTTCGACGGCTCCCTCCAAAAGGTTAGGCCACCGGCTTCGGGTGTTACCGACTTTCATGACTTGACGGGCGGTGTGTACAAGGCCCGGGAACGTATTCACCGCAGCGTTGCTGATCTGCGATTACTAGCGACTCCGACTTCATGGGGTCGAGTTGCAGACCCCAATCCGAACTGAGACTGGCTTTTTGGGATTCGCTCCACCTCGCGGTATTGCAGCCCATTGTACCAGCCATTGTAGCATGCGTGAAGCCCAAGACATAAGGGGCATGATGATTTGACGTCATCCCCACCTTCCTCCGAGTTGACCCCGGCAGTCTCATATGAGTTCCCACCATTACGTGCTGGCAACATACGACGAGGGTTGCGCTCGTTGCGGGACTTAACCCAACATCTCACGACACGAGCTGACGACAACCATGCACCACCTGTATACCGACCTTGCGGGGCGAACATTTCTGAACGTTTCCGGTATATGTCAAGCCTTGGTAAGGTTCTTCGCGTTGCATCGAATTAATCCGCATGCTCCGCCGCTTGTGCGGGCCCCCGTCAATTCCTTTGAGTTTTAGCCTTGCGGCCGTACTCCCCAGGCGGGGCGCTTAATGCGTTAGCTACGACACGGAAACCGTGGAATGGTCCCCACATCTAGCGCCCAACGTTTACGGCATGGACTACCAGGGTATCTAATCCTGTTCGCTCCCCATGCTTTCGCTCCTCAGCGTCAGTAATGGCCCAGAGATCTGCCTTCGCCATCGGTGTTCCTCCTGATATCTGCGCATTCCACCGCTACACCAGGAATTCCAATCTCCCCTACCACACTCTAGTCTGCCCGTACCCACTGCAGACCCGAGGTTGAGCCTCGGGATTTCACAGCAGACGCGACAAACCGCCTACGAGCTCTTTACGCCCAATAATTCCGGACAACGCTTGCACCCTACGTATTACCGCGGCTGCTGGCACGTAGTTAGCCGGTGCTTTTTCTGCAGGTACCGTCACTTTCGCTTCTTCCCTACTAAAAGAGGTTTACAACCCGAAGGCCGTCATCCCTCACGCGGCGTTGCTGCATCAGGCTTTCGCCCATTGTGCAATATTCCCCACTGCTGCCTCCCGTAGGAGTCTGGGCCGTGTCTCAGTCCCAGTGTGGCCGGTCACCCTCTCAGGCCGGCTACCCGTCGTCGCCTTGGTGAGCCATTACCTCACCAACAAGCTGATAGGCCGTGAGCCGATCCATAACCAAAAAATCTTTCCAAACACAGACCATGCGATCGTGTTAGATATCCAGTATTAGCCACCGTTTCCGGAGGTTATCCCAGAGTTATGGGCACGTTGCTCACGTGTTACTCACCCGTTCGCCACTAATCCACCCAGCAAGCTGGGCTTCATCGTTCGACTTGCATGTGTTAAGCACGCCGCCAGCGTTCGTCCTGAGCCAGGATCAAACTCTCCGTAAATGAATAACAACCAAACAACCCGAAAGCTGCCTGATAAACATCACGCCACCACACCGAAGTGCGATGACAAGTTTGAAACTGACAAAAAACAAAACAACACCAAACCCGAAGGCTCAGTACTGACTTGTATTGTCCAAATATGTTTCCAAAAGGAATCCTTACCCCTCCAATAAAGGAGAGGCACGGGATCAAATTGGCATTTGACATAGTGCACGCTGTTGAGTTCTCAAGAATCGGACGCTTCTCGTTTCCGGCCTATTCGACCATCTCCCGAGAGCAACCTCTCTAACCTACATCAGGCTTGGAACCTTGTCAACTTGAGCTGTGCGAGATTCGCAATTGCTACTGGACGTTCGTGGTCCTGATGTTGAGTTATGTGCGCTTCTTCCTGGCCGGTTTCCCTGCCGCTCGGAAGCAACCTGTGTAACTTACCCGCGTTTTGATCCAGAGGTCAAACCATCCTTGAACCCGGGCGTGTCGCGCCCGTGGTCGGGCTCGCGGACCTAGCGCCTGCGGGCGGCTCCGGGCGCTATTCCACCAGGCCGTGGCGGGCGAAGGCCGTGGAGATGCCGTCTTCCAGCACGGTGGTGGTGACCTCATCAGCAAGCTTCTGCAGTTCGGGGTCGGCGTTCCCCATCGCGATCCCGACGCCACACACGTCGAACATCTCGATGTCGTTCCAGCTGTCGCCGATGCCGATGGCATCAGCACGGTCCAGCCCGAGGTGCTCGAGCACCTTCTCGATGGCGGCACCCTTCGTGGTGCCCGGAAGACCGACCTCCCCGTCGGAACCACCAGGCAGCGGCATGCTCCCGCGCACGATGTGGAAGCGCCCGCCGAACTCGGCCTTCGCCCGGTCGACGGCGCCGGGCTGCTCCGTGAAGAACACCGCCTTCGCGATCTCGGTGAGCGGGGCGTCCTCGATGGGCTCGGCAGAGAACCCCTCTTGCGGCGACGTCTGCGGTTCGACCTTGCCGACCCGCGCGGCCTGCAGGTGCTGCACGAGCGCCGCCCGGGTGGCTGCAGGTGCGTAGACGCGCTTGTCGCTCTGCAGCAAGTAGTGGAGGTCGTGCTTCTCGAAGTGCGCGATGAGGGCGTCGAGCTCGGCCCGCGGCATCGTCTCCTCGTGCACGCGAACGTCTCCCGCGTCCGCGAAGGCCCCGCCGTTGGTGACAGCCCCGTCGAACCCGATATCGAGCACCGCCTGCGGGATGTGCCCGGCCGCTCGGCCGGTGCAGAGGTAGACGAGGTGCCCCGCGGCACGTGCCTCACGCACCGCTCGCACCGTCGAAGGAGCGATCCGACGCCCGTGGTCGAGGATCGTGCCGTCGACATCGAGGAAGGCGATCTTGGGACTGCTCGAGCGTTCTGGCATGTGACCTCACGTTGGTTCGGGAGTGCAGGGGCACTGACCAACCAACCCTATGCCGTGCGCGACTCGCCAAGACCGGCGGGTGGTCGCACCACAGGTGCCGCCGCTGGAGACACGAAACCCCGGCTCCGAGCTGGGCTCGGACCGGGGCTTCATCTTGGTGTTCTCTGCAGAGCGGAGACGAGGGGATTTGAACCCCTGGTCCCCTCAAAGGGGACTCCACCTTAGCAGGGTGGTGCACTCGGCCGGACTATGCGACGTCTCCAAGACTCACCTATCGTAGCGGGTCGCGAGCCAAGTTCCGAACCGAGCGGGAAATTGGCGTACGACTGCTCGTGGCACGCGCCGGCCAAGCCGAGACGAGCGACTATCCGAAGAGCGTCGTCGGGTTGGAGCACGACTCCTGGTCGGCTGCCTGGCCTGCGAAGGTCGGCGCCGGAGTCGCGACCGGCGCGTTCGGGTCGACGGGCGCATCCGTGGCCGTGTCCTCACCGGTCGTGCCGTCGCCGGCCGCGCCATCCTCACCGGTCGCGCCATCCTCACCGGTCGGCGCCCCGGCAACCGACAGAGGCTGGTCGGCAGCGAGCAGATCCCACATGGCTGTCGCGTCGGGCTCGAGTGGCATGACCCGAGCACCGTCGTAGTCGGCCGTCGGCAGCTGCACGAACGCGATCTTCGACAGATCGACCTGGTTGAGCGCTGACGCCATGCCCATGAGCGTCGGCACGTCGGCGAGCGATTTCGTCATCTTCATGTTCTGCGTGGCTGCGACCCCGAGGCCGTACAGCTTCGTCGGGTTCGCGAGGGTGCCAGCGCTCTTCACCTCACGGATGAGCGATGAGAGGAACACCTGCTGGTTCGCGATGCGCTGCAGGTCGCTACCGCCCACGCCGTGGCGGGTGCGGAGGAACTTCAGCGCATCCTCGCCCTGCAGCGTGTAGTTGCCGGGTTGCAGGTAGAGGCCCACGTAGTCGTCGCTGATCTCGTTCGCGACGCACACGTCGACACCGCCCACCGCGTTCGACATCTCGATGACCCCGAGGAACTGCACCATCGCCGCGTACGGAATGTCGAGGCCGCTCATCGCCTCGACCGTCTCGACGACGCAGCCCATGCCACCCTCGCCGAGGATGCTGTTCATGGGCACCTCGAAGCGCTCCTCCTGAGCAACACCCTGGTCATTGGTGCACGCCGGCTGGTCGACGATCGTGTCGCGGGGGATGCTGACGACGGATGCGTGCGTGCGGTCAGCAGAGACGTGCAGCAGCATGTTCACGTCGTTGAGCACGCCGGACGCGTCCTCGTCGCCCTCCCCGTACTCGGCGCCCTGACCCGTGCGGTCATCGCTGCCGACGAGGAGGATGTTGAAGCCGCCCTCGATCTCATCGAACGCCACGGTGTCCTCGTCGTCTCCGCCGGGATTCGGCAGCACGTCGAGCCGCCCCCAGAGGCCGGCGACAGCGATGCCGCCGATGGCGAGCACGCTCACGAGCGCCACCGACAGCGCGATGAGCAGCCCCTTGCCAAGCGAGCGAGCCGCTGACGTCACGGGCAGCCGGCCGTGCTGGGCGACCCCGCCGCGCGCATCCGGGTGCAGGATGCCGTCGTCACCGGCCCGGTCGAAGCGCTGAGCGCTGCTCCCCCGTCGTCGAGAAGTCGTCACAGGTGCGGGCCTCCCCCGAAGCGTACGTGGAGTTCGTCAGCATAGGCCTCGCGAACGTGGATCACCTGACCACGCCCGAGCAGCGCTCGCCGCTGTTCACCGAGCTCAGAAGAGCGACGTGCTCGCGTTGGAGCACGACTCCTCATCGGCGCGCTGACCGGCGAGCGTCGGCTGCGGCACGGCCGTCGTTGGCGCCGTCTCAACCGGAAGGCCGGTTGCCGGGTCGACCGGGATGCCCGTGGCCGGGTCGATCGGGAAGCCCGTCGTCGGGTCGATCACCCAGCCCGTCTCCGGATCGATGTTGACCGTCGCGTTCGGGTCAGGTGTCTCCGTCGCCTCCGGAGCACCGGCGACCTCGAGCGACTGGTCGGTGCGCAGCAGCTCCCACATGGCCGTCGCGTCCGGTTCGAGCGGCTGCACTCGCGCCGAGTCGTACTCGCCCGTCGGCAGCTGCACGAACGTGATCTTGTCGAGCGGCACCTGCGAGAGCGCCATCGCCATGCTGACGAGCGTGTTCGGGTCGGTGAGCGAGCTCGACATGGTCATGTTCTGCGTCGCCGCGACACCCAGGCCGTAGAGCTTGACGGGGTTCGTGAGCGTGCCCGCGCTCTTCACCTCGCGGATGAGGGAGGACAGGAACACCTGCTGGTTCGCGATGCGGGTGAGGTCGCTGCCGTCACCGACGCCGTGGCGGGTGCGGAGGAACTTCAGCGCATCCTCGCCCTGCAGCGTGTAGTCACCCGGCTGGAGGTACAGGCCGACGTAGTCATCGTTGATCTCGTTCGCCACGCAGACGTCGACGCCGCCGACGGCGTTGGACATCTCGATGACGCCGCGGAACTTCACCATCGCCGCGTAGGGGATCTCGATGCCGCTCATCGCCTCGACCGTGGAGACGACGCAGTTCATGCCGCCCTCGCCGAGGATGCTGTTCATGGGGACCTCGTAGGCCTCTTCCATGGCGACGCCCTGGTCGTTGGTGCAAGCGGGCTTGTTGACGATCGTGTCTCGCGGGATGCTGACGACGGATGCGCTCGAGCGGTCCTCCGCGATGTGGAGGAGCATGTTGACGTCGTTGAGCACACCGTCCGCGTCCGCTTCGCCCTCGCCGAACTCGGCACCCTGCCCCGTGCGGTCATCGCTGCCGACGAGCAGCACGTTGATGCCGCCCTCGATCTCGGCGAAGTTCGCGGGCTCCTCAGAACCTGACGGGTCGGCGATGTCGAAGGTCGTGACCTTCGACTGCAGGTTGATCCAGGCGAGCGCCCCGACGAACATGACGCTGACGAGCGCGACGCACAGGGCGATCGTCCCCGTCTTCACCACCGAGTTCGTCGGCGTCGTCACGTGCAGCTTGCCGTGGCGCGCCGAGGTGACCTTCGGCGCTTCGTCCTTGACGCCCTGGCCCGGGACGAAGCCGCGCCGTGCGCGGGAAGGTCCGGAGTGCGTCACAGGCGGGGTTCCTCACGTCAGGGGCTTGGTGGCGGAGGGCGTGGGATTCGAACCCACGAGACATTGCTGCCCACTGGTTTTCAAGACCAGCTCCATCGGCCGCTCGGACAGCCCTCCAGGATTGCTCACAACGATTCAGTATCGTTTTCGAGCTTGTCGCGTGTCCATGGTAACCGAAAGTGAAATGTCTGGTTACCCGGGGAGGACCCGCGACCTCACGGACGCTGCCGCGAGTACTGACGCGCCGGCTTCCCTGACAGAGCCAGCAGGGACAGGATATCCAGAGCCGTGAACGCGAGGGTAGTGCTGAACCTGATTTCCTCGTCGCCGGCCCACCAGCTGCCGAACTGCAGTGCGATCGACGCCGCCGCGTAGAGCAGCAGCGTGATGCGGGCCCAGTTGACGCCGCGCAGCACGAGCACACCAAGCAGCAGCGAGGTGAGGACGATGATGGCGCCCGCGATCATCGCCACGATCCAGGCGGGCTCCGCGAGCGTCGCCGCATCGGTGCCGGAGAGGTCGGCATCCGTGAGCACCTCACGCATGCCGTCGGGCCCGAGAAGGGCCAGCGCCCCGAAGAAGAGCAGGGCGAGCACCCCTCGCCCGAAGACGACGATGGCACCGAAGGTCGTCGTGATCGGCCGGCCGTGCCGTCGCACGGCCTCGCCGACGGAGGCCTCGACCGGATTCGACGAGCTGAGGGGCTCGAACGCCGCCCGCTTCCTCGCCGAGCGCTCCGGACGAGCGGGAGCGGATGCGGGCCGGGGCCACGGGGCAGGGGCAGGGGCGACCGTGGGCTGGCGCTCGAACGCGGCGTTCGCCAGCGGCTCGAGCACCGGGGACGAGACGCCCGTCGCAGCATCCACGGCGCTCGGCAGCTGCAGCACCGGGAGGTTGCCGTCGGTGCGGATCGAGTCACCACCCCCGTTGCGCGAGTGGTACCCGGTGGAGAAGTCCTTCAGGATCGCGACCGACGCCCGCGGCGTGCCCTGGAGCACGGTCGCGACGATGTGGTCCCGCTCGACATCGGTGTCCGCATCGATCTTGTGCGTGACCTGCAGCGTGAAGAGCGAGAAGCCGACGGCACGATCGAAGGTGCCGGCCGCGAGCCAGTCGACGCGCGTGCCGCCTGGGAGGAGCCAGCCTTCCGGACACTTCCAGAACCGCACGTGGTGCCGCTTCGCGGGATTCCCGGCGACTTCCTGCTGGTAGGCGAAGTCCTGCTGCCGACCGAAGAGGAAGAGCGGGCTCACCGGCGCCTCGTCGTAGCTGCGCCGAGTGACGGTCGAGGAGATGATCCCGAGGCTCGTGCGCAGCGAGATGTCATCGGCCCGAGTCCAGCCCGCGGCCCGCATGGCCTCATGCAGCTCGGCCTCGTGACCGAGCAGCCCAAGGTTGATGGGGTCGCCAAGCAGGCCGTCGCTCGTGCGGGCCCTGCCGATGAAGTAGTCGGGCACGTACACGGTCGTCAGGATGCGGTGCATTCGCGGCAGCACCAGGTACGCGAGGAGCGCCCAGAAGATGACCAGGAGCAGGATCCCCCACCAGCCGACCTGCAGGGAGTCGTCGGCGACGAGGAACGCGAGCCAGATCGCGGCGAGCCCGGCGAACACGAAGAAGAAGCCGTCGAGCCCCTGCCCGATGGCGGCGAGCGGCCGCTTCCGCCTCCGTGGCACGTCGACGGTCACGCTCGTGCCTAGCTGAGCTTGCTCAGCGCCACGCCGAGGCCGTCGTGGGCGAAGTCCGGCGCCAGCACGTTGCCGGCGTCGATGACCTCCTGAGGCGCGTCGCCCATCGCGATGGCCGTTCCCCCGTTGGCCGCCCACTGCAGCATCTCGATGTCGTTGCGGCCGTCGCCGGCGACGACGACCCGCTCCATCGGGATGCCCAGCTCGCGACGCACACGCTCGAGCGCGGTGCCCTTGTTGACTCCGTCCGGCGCGATGTCGAGCCACGCCGTCCACCCAACCGAGTAGCTGACCTCGTGCAACCCGAGCCGTTCGATGACCGCCGTGAACTCCTCGATCGAATGGTCGGGCGAGATGACGACCAGACGCGTCGCCTCGGCGTTGAGCAGCTGCTCGAAGGGAACTTCCTGGCCCCGAGCCTCGAAGCTGCCGTCGGGGAAGTGCCCGCTGTACTTGAACACGCCGTGCGGGTCCTCGACCGCGAACATGGCGTTCTCGAGTGCGCCGCGCAGGCTCACGAGCACCTCGGTGGGGTCGAAGGTCTCGATCCACCGGGTCGCGTATCCGCCCTGGGCGACGGCATCCCGCTCGAGCGTCATGGCCCCGTTGGCGGAGACGTGGAACCGGGAGTCGAGGCCGAGCCGCTCTGCGATGGGGCGCGTGTCCGCCCAGCTGCGGCCCGTCGCGAGCATGACCTCGTGGCCTGCCGCCTGCAGGCGGCGAACCTGCTCGAACGTGGCGTCTGGGATCGCGCCGTCGATGCCGAGGATCGTTCCGTCGATGTCGAGCGCCACGAGCATCCGCTCGCCTGCGGCATCCGCCTCGTTCGAGGTGCCCAGGCCCGTCAGGCTCTCCGCGCTCACGCGACGGGCTCCATGACCTCGAGGCCACCGAGGTACGGGCGCAGGGGCTCGGGGATGAGCACCGAGCCGTCCGCGCGCTGATGCGTCTCGAACAGGGCGACGAGCCAGCGAGTCGTCGCGAGCGTTCCGTTGAGCGTCGCGACCGGCGTCGTCTTCCCCGACTCGGTGCGATGGCGCGTCGACAGGCGCCGCGCCTGGTAGGTCGTGCAGTTCGACGTCGAGGTGAGCTCGCGGTACGCGTCCTGCGTCGGCACCCACGCCTCCACGTCGAACTTGCGAGCAGCCGAAGAGCCGAGATCTCCAGCGGCGGTGTCGATGACGCGGTAGCTCAAGCCGAGCGACTGCAGCACCTCCTCCTGCCAGCCGAGGAGCCGCTCATGCTCCGCCTCCGCCTCCTCCGGCTTCGCGTAGACGAACATCTCGAGCTTGTTGAACTGGTGCACGCGGATGATGCCGCGAGTGTCCTTGCCGTGCGAGCCGGCCTCGCGGCGGTAGCAGGTCGACCAGCCGGCGTAGCGAAGCGGGCCGGCCTCGAGGTCGAGGATCTCATCCGAGTGGTAGCCCGCGAGCGCGACCTCGCTGGTGCCCGTCAGGTACAGGTCGTCGTCCTGCAGGTGATAGACCTCGTCGGCGTGCTCGCCGAGGAACCCGGTGCCGCGCATGATCTCCGGCTTCACGAGCGTCGGCGTCGTGAGCATCACGAAGCCATTGCGGATCGCGACGTCGAGGGCGTACGACATGAGGGCCAGCTCCAGTCGCGCGCCGATGCCGCGGAGGAAGTAGAAGCGTGCGCCGGAGACCTTCGCGCCGCGCTGCATGTCGATCGCGCCGAGCAGCTCGCCCAGCTCGAGGTGGTCGCGCGCCTCGAAGTCGAAGCTCGGCCGCTCCCCGACGGTCTTGAGCACCTCGAAGTTCTCCTCGCCACCCGCGGGGACCCCCTCGATGACGAGGTTCTGGATGCGCCCGATCGCGACGTCCGCGGCGGCGCTCGCCTCGTTGGCGGCCTGGCTCGCGGCCTTGACGCTCGCAGCGAGCTCCTTGACCGAGGCGAGGATCGCCGGCTTCTCCTCCTTGCTGGCCTTCGCGACCAGCTTGGACGCCGCGTTCTGCTCAGCACGCAGACGCTCGAACTCGGAGATCGCCGACCGGCGAGCCGCATCCGCCTCGAGGGCCGCGTCGACCGTCGCCGGGTCGTTGCCGCGCGAGAGCTGCGAGCGCTTGAGAAGGTCGGGCTGGTCACGGAGAAGCTGGGCGTCGATCACGGGCCAAGCCTAGCTGGCGCAGGTGACACGGGCACGAGCGGAGCTCGGCGCTGACGCACACCATGGCTGACTTAAGCTCACTGCATGCCGCATACCGCCCGACAGGGTTCAGACAAGCTCGCCGCCATCGTCGTCAACCCAGTGAAAGTCGACACGAAAGCGCTGCGCGCAGCTGCCGCCGAGAGCGCCGAGCGGTACGACTGGCCGGAGCCGCTCTGGTTCGAGACGACCGTCGAGGATCCTGGCGCCGGGCAGACGAAGGAGGCCATCGCCGCCGGCGCGACCATGGTCATCGCCGCCGGAGGCGACGGAACCGTCCGGCTCGTCGCCGAGACGCTCGCGGGCACCGATGTCGCCCTCGGCGTCGTGCCAGGCGGAACCGGCAACCTGCTCGCCCGCAACATCGGCATCGAGGTGGCCGGGGGTGTGACCGACACGGTCTCGGAGATGGTGCAGAGCGCCTCCACCATCCTGCCGGGCGCAAAGCCCTCCTCGCTGCCCATGACCACCGTCGCGCGCGCCGTGGAAGTGGCCTTCGGCGGAGTGGACGCTCGCATCGACCTCGGCTGGGCCGCCGTCGAACGCGAGGACAAGACCCGCGAGCGCATGGCCTTCACCGTCATGGGCGGCGTCGGGATCGACGCAGGCATGATCGCGAACACCTCAGAGGACCTCAAGAAGAAGGTCGGGTGGGTGGCGTACCTCGGGGGCATCATCCGCTCCGTGGCCAACGGGCCAAACTTCCACCTGCGGCTGCGGGTCGACGGCAAGTCGCACGCCAGCACGCTGCGGGCCGCCACCGTGATGGTCGGCAACTGCGGCCTGATGCCCGGCGGGCTCCACCTGCTCCCGGACGCCGAGATCGACGACGGGCGACTCGACCTCGCCATCATGCGCCCGAACGGGCTCCTCGGGTGGCTGCAGATCTACGGGCGCATCGTCGTGCAGTCCGGCATCATGCGTCGCACCGACGTCGGCCGGCGCATCCTGCTGGAAGGCCGCAAGCACGTGCGCGCGCTCACGTACGCCCAGGTCGAGGAAGTCACCTTCCGCCTCGACTCGGGCCCGGAGGAGTTCGAGGTCGACGGGGATGCGGCCGGCCGGATCACGGCTGCGCGCATCTGGATCGAGCCCGCGAGCCTCACCGTGCGCACCCCGAAGCCCATCCCCGAGAACGAGGGCCTGCGCACGCTCGCGCGACGGCTCGGCCTGGCTGCAGAAGAGAACTCGCCGAAGAAGCCTGCGCTCAGCTGAGGCGGCGCGCCCGGGAAGCACGCTCGAGCCGGGCGTGCGCCGCGGTCGCGCGCCTCACTTCTCCGCCGAATCCGCCCGGAGTGCTTGCATCCTCTCGGAATCAAGCGCGAGAATGCTACTTATAACTCTGTAGACTCATGAGTAGCATTCCTCCATCATTTGGGACATGGTCGGTGAACTCCAGCGAAGCGTGGGCAAGAACATCCGTCGAATCCGGCTCTCGCGCGGCATCAGCCAAGAGGCCCTCGGCGCGGTCGTGGGACTGCACCGCACCTACATCGGCTCCGTCGAGCGAGGCGAGCGGAACATCACCCTCCAGACGCTCGAGGGCATGGCGGAACTCCTCGGCGTGGCCCCCATGGAGCTCCTCGACGACGACACCTCAGCGCGAACGGATGCGACTCCCAGCGCCTGACCTCGCAGCCTCACCTCACCAATGTCGGTGGCAAGCCGTAGCTTGTCGGTGCAGGGCAACGAGAACAGACTGTGCCGGGTCCCCTCGCTTCCCTCCCGCTGATCCGCCGACACCTGGAGCGATCGATGACGCACACCACCGGCACGAACACCTGCCCGACCTGGTGCATCGCGTTGCACCTCGACGGCGACACCCTGCACCACGGAGCGAGCATCGAGCTCGCGGTCATGCGGCGCCCCAGCCCCGGCGAGCGCCTGTTCCGCCCAGACCTGCCCGCGACGCCGATGACGCTCGAGCTCGTCGCCCACCAGGAGACGGGTGAGCCTGCGCCGTGGATCGCGGTTCTCCACGAGGGCGCGGCCGTCCTCGACCTCACGACGCTGAGCGCCGAGCACCTCGCCGCCGCACTCCGCGACCTCGCAGCCGACGCGCGTCGCTGAACGTCGCGAAGACACCCGAGGGTGTCAGTCGGAACGGGCCGCTCCCCCACCCGACTCATCGATCTCATCCCGCTCCGCGCGCGCACGCCGCCGCATCCACACGACGAAGGCGACGAGCAGCACGACGATCACCCCCGAGAGAACAGCGATCGTGACCACCGCAGCGCGGGGAACGGACTGCTCCGCGGCATCCGAGGCGACCTCGACGGCCTGCGCCTGCATGGCCCCCCAGAGGAGCAGCGCTGCACCGAGGAGGACCGCGATGACGGCGAGTCCGACGCGACGAACGCGTTGACGCGGGGTCTGGCGAGGGCTGTGGCGAATAGCTGACGACACGTCTGTCTCTTCTCGGGTACGACTGCGGACGCAAGGGCACGCGCATCCGGAGACACAACTGCGTCCTTCCGTGCGCGAAAAAGGGCGACCCACCCCGTGTCGGGGTAGGCCGCCCAGTCTCTCAGACCGGCGTGCGCCGGACCTGGATCTGCTGGCGCTTAGGCGTCCTGCTTGCGCTTCTTCTGCGCGAGGAGGAGCACGGTTCCGGCGAGCAGCACCGAACCGGCGATGCCGAACGCGAGCGCGGCGTCGAACTCTCCACCCGTGGTTGCGAGCGTGTCGTCGTTGCCAGCGGCCACCGCAGTCTCAGTCGGGGTCGCCGACGTCGAGACGGATTCCGAAGGCGAAGGCGTGACCGTGATAGTCGTGCCTGGCGTCGAGGTCGGCTCGGTGGTTGCCGTAGCCGTGGGCTCCGTCGTTGCCGTAGCCGTGGGCTCCGTCGTCGCGGTTGCCGTCGGCTCCGTCGTTGCCGTAGCCGTGGGCTCGGTCGTCGCAGTTGCCGTCGGCTCCGTGGTTGCCGTAGCCGTGGGCTCCGTCGTCGCAGTTGCCGTCGGCTCCGTGGTTGCCGTAGCCGTGGGCGTCGGAGTTGCCGTTGCGGTCGGCGTCGCCGTAGCCGTCGGGGTTGCCGTTGCGGTGGGCGTCGCCGTGACCGTCGGGGTAGCCGTCGGGGTCGGGGCCACGTCGAAGCCGAGGGCGATGCGGATGTTCTTGCGCAGCTCGAGCTGCTCTGCGTCGCTCCACAGGAATTCGAACTTGTCGGCGAGCACCGTGTCACCCGTGGGCTGGACGTCGGTGACGACGAACGCTGCCCAGGTCTCGGCGTAGTCCTCGACGATGTTCATCGCCGCGTAGTTGCTGACGTAGTCCGACTCGTGGGTCGCGTACCAGGCGTTGGCGACGTTCCAGTCGTAGTTGTCCTGCGGCGGAGCCGCGTCGCCGTAGGGCTCCCAGAAGTTCTCGTGGAAGCCGAGGATCTGCGAGTCGGGCTGCGGGCAGCCTTCCCAGAGCTCGAGCTTCTCGCAAGAGGCGTACGTGAGGTCGACCTCTTCCGTGTTGAGCGAGAGCACGTGAGCGAACTCGTGGATGAGGGTCTCGGTGAGGATGGCCTGGTCGTCCGCGTAGGCGAGGTTGACCTTCAGCTGCCACTTGGAGGGGTCGGCGCTGTCCTGGTTGACCGAAGCCGCAGTGTTGCTGCTCGGGTTGTTGTAGGTCTCGTACGTCGACATGTGCTCGTTGATGAACGACGGCGTCGCGATCTTGACGTAGATTTCCCAGATCGCGGCCTCGTCGGGCGTGACACCCGCTGGGAGCTCCGCTCCCGGCTGGATGACGTAGTTGCGCACGGGCTCCGTCGAGCGTGAGAGGTGCGAGCGGGTGTCGTCGCCGTGGCGCGACGGTGCCGCGACCGGCTCCGTCCGAGATCCGGTGAGGTCTTCGCTCGGGGTGTCTGCGAGCGCAGGGGCCGAGCCGAGACCGGCAGAGATCGCGACGATTCCGCCGATGAGTCCGATGGATGCGAGCGTCTTGCGGACGCCGCCGCGAGCCGACATCGAGCGCGAGCCCGTCTCCGACTCAAGCTGTTCGAGCTGCTTCTTCAAGCGTGGGCCCCTTCGTTGGTTGCGGGTCGTGTCGGTGCTGCGAGGCGCTGCGTCGCGAGAGGCGACCACCCGCGTGGTGATCGCACTCCGGCTCTGCGGCGCTGAGGCGGTGTCCCGCCAACCCACCGTCGCCGTCCCGAAACCGGGGTTGGGTAGCACGCGAAGATGGGAGCCAGCAAAGTGCCTGTCTAACGTAACAGGAACGTGACCTTTTTCAAGGGGCGAATTTCGGGTACTTCTCCCCCTGGCGTTGGGACACGCGGTGCGCTACGTGGTGCACGGCGGCGGCGTGTGCGACCGGTCGAGTGGCAGACGACACAGAATGTCGGCGGTCACTTCTACGGTGTCCGAACAGCCCAGCATCCGCGTCGCGCGGCAGCCGCCCCGGCTGTGCCGGACCGGGGCAGCCCCTCCACGTGCACACCAGAGGAGAACGCGCATGATCACGCGATCCGGCACCCCGCTCTGCCCAGCATGGTGCATCGCCCTGCATCTCGATGCAGACAAGACCCTGCACTACGGCGCAAGCAGAGAGGTCTCGGTGGTCACGCGAGCGCCGGCGTCCCACCGCGAACGTCAGCAGGCGTTCGCCATCGACACGCTGGTGCTCGTCCAGCATCAGGAACGCCACGAACGTGTTCCATGGCTCGCGATCCTCTTGCGCGACGGCCCGGTGCTCGATCTCACGGTCGACAGCGCACGCCGTCTCGGCGCGAACCTCACCGAGGCCAGCGCGCGATGAGCCTCAGCCGCGCAGCGAGCTCAGCCAGTCGACCGCTTCGCCGAAGTGCTCGTCGCCCCACTTGGGGTCGACGACGACCGGCTTGCGATCCGCCCGCGGGTACGAGCCGAGGAAGATGACGTGCGGGCTGAAGCGGCGAAGGCCGAGCAGCGCATCCGCAACCCTCGCGTCGTCGATGTGGCCATCGAGGTCGAGCACGAAGCGATACGAGCCGATGCGGTCAGGCAGAGGGCGAGACGTGATCATCGAGAGGTTCACGCCGCGAGTCGCGAACTGCTCGAGCATCACCATGAGGGACCCCGGGAACTCCTCAGGAAGCTCGACGATGAGGCTCGTCTTGTCGGCTCCCGTCCGAGCCGGAAGCTCACGACTGAGGCTCACGAGCGCGAACCGTGTGCGCGCCGTCTTGTTGTCCTGGATGCCCTCACCCAGCACCGACACGTCGAAGCGATCCTCGACCCCGCGCGGCGCTATCGCGGCGTCGATGTCGCCACGCTCGTCGAACAGCGCGTTGACGCTCGAGATGTTCGAGTTCGCGACGACGTGCTCGTGCCCCGGGATGTTGCCGTGCAGCCACCTGCGGCACTGGCCGTACGCAACCGGATGCGCCGACACCGTGCGCACATCCTCGAGACGCGTTCCGGGCCGGACGACGAGGCTGAACGAGATCGCCACCTCGTACTCGCCCGCGATACGAAGTCCCGGGATCGTCGCGAGCGCATCCTGAGACGCCGTGACGCCGCCCTCGATGCTGTTCTCGATCGCGATCATGGCTGCCACGCTGCGCCCGGAGGTGACATCGGCGAGCGCCTCGCCGACGTTGCTCACGGGACGCCAGATCTGACCCTCGGCGGCGGCGACCTGGCCGAGCGCCGCCTCCGTGAACGTGCCAGCCGGCCCGAGGTAGGAGTACGTCTCTCGCTCATCTGGCACGGTGCTGGCATCGGTCATGGGGTTCAGCCTATGCCGATGCATGAGTTCCTCCCCACGAGACACCGCGCGGTGCCAGACTGAGGGCATGCACGATCGCGCTGGCAGCCTCGCCCTTGAAACTGACCTCATCGATCTCGACGCACTCATCGCTGCGTACGCCGAGAAGATCCCCGACCCCGCCGTCTCGACGCAGCGCGTCTTGTTCGGCACGAGCGGCCACCGCGGCTCGAGCCTGAACTCCTCGTTCAACGAGACGCACATCCTCGCCATCACGCAGGCCATCGTCGAGTACCGAGCGGCTCAGGGCATCACCGGCCCGCTCTTCATCGGACGTGACACGCACGGACTCAGCGAGCCGGCCGAGCGCAGCGCCCTCGAGGTGCTCGTCGGCAACGGCGTCACCGTGCTCGCCGACCTCGACGACGAATGGGTGCCGACCCCCGCGCTCTCGCACGCGATCATCCGCTACAACGCCGACCCGGGCAACACCGAGCAGGCAGACGGCATCGTCGTCACCCCGAGCCACAACCCTCCGCAGGACGGCGGCTTCAAGTACAACCCCCCTCACGGTGGCCCGGCTGACAGCGACGCGACCGGGTGGATCGCGAACCGCGCCAACGAGCTCATCGAGGCCGGCCTCGAAGGCGTGAAGCGCGGCACCCCAGACGCGAGCAACGTGGGCCGCCACGACTTCAAGGGCGACTACGTGCGCGACCTGAAGAACATCATCGACGTCGACGCCATCAAGCGCGAGGGCGTGCGCATCGGCGCCGACCCGCTCGGCGGTGCCAGCGTGCGGTACTGGCAGGCCATCGCCGACGAGTACGACCTCGACCTGACGGTCGTGAACCCGGACGTGGATGCGCGCTGGCCGTTCATGACGCTCGACTGGGACGGCAAGATCCGCATGGATCCGTCGTCGCAGTCCGCCATGGCCTCCGTGCTCGCGCGACGCCACGACTACGACATCCTGACGGGCAACGACGCCGACGCCGACCGCCACGGCATCGTCACCCCTGACGCGGGGCTCATGAACCCCAACCACTACCTGGCCGTGGCCATCGACTACCTGTGCGCGAACCGCCCCGAGTGGTCCGCGTCGGCCGGCATCGGCAAGACGCTCGTGTCGAGCACCATGATCGACTTCGTCGCCGCCTCGCTCGGCCGCACGCTCGTCGAGGTGCCCGTCGGCTTCAAGTGGTTCGTCCCCGGCCTCATCGACGGCTCCATCGTGTTCGGCGGCGAAGAATCTGCCGGAGCGTCGTTCCTCCGCAAGGACGGCACCGTCTGGACCACCGACAAGGACGGCATCCTCCTCGCCCTCCTCGCGGCCGAGATCATCGCCGTCACCGGCAAGACGCCGTCGCAGCGGTACGAGGAGCTCGTCGCGGAGTTCGGTCGCCCGGCCTACGAGCGCGTCGACGCACCAGCCACCCCCGCCCAGAAGGCGGTGCTCGGCAAGCTCGACGGCGATGCGATCTCAGCGGTCGAGGTCGCCGGCGACCCCATCACCGCACGTCTCAGCCACGCCCCCGGCAACGGTGCGGCCATCGGCGGGGTGAAGGTCACCACCGACAACGCGTGGTTCGCCGCCCGCCCATCCGGCACCGAGGACGTCTACAAGATCTACGCCGAGTCGTTCAAGGGGCCTGAGCACCTGTTGCTCGTGCAGGCGGAGGCCAAGGCCATCGTCGACGCGGCGCTCAGTTCCTGACCGCGCGCACCGCACCACCCGCCGCTAGAACGCCGCCTGCGTTTCCCACCTCTGGACGTGCTCGAGAGGATGGAAACGCAGGCGGCGTTCTGTGTCGGCGGGCGCCGGCGGGTTGCTACTGGCCTTCGGCGGGAGTCGGGTTGGTCGCGCTGAGGCGGCCAGCCTGTCCGACGCCAGCGGAGAACTCGACGCTCACGATGTCACCCGACGCGTTGAAGCAGGTCACGCCGGTTTCGAAGGTGATCTCGCACACGAACTCGCCGAGCACCACGGGCGAGTTGTAGGGCTGCACGACGGCACCCTCAAGCGGAATGTCGTCCGTGAGGCACGGGAACGTGTAGCCGTTGGAATCGAGCCCCACGACGACGCCCGTCGCGCCGGCCTGGCACGCCTGTTCCGGAACCGGGAAGTCGACGGTGTACTGCTGGCAGGTGACGCCCGTCTCCGGGGTGATCTGGCAGCGGATGTTGCCGGTCTCGCTCGTGAAGGTGACCGGAGCGAAGTTGGGGTCGGCGACGGCGGCCGGCCCGGCGGGCGGTGCCGGCTCCTCCGTGGCGGGCTGCTCCGCGGCGGTCTCGCTCGCGGAGGGGTCGCCGCCGGCGATGGGGTCGTCTCGGTTCGCTCCGACGACGTTGCCGATCATGATCGCCGAGATGATCAGCAGGATCGAGCCGACCACCGAGAGGGCGATGATGCCGAGACGTCGACGGTTGCGGTTGTCGAGGCCACGCACGGCCGCACCGACGCGTCCACCGCCTCCGCCGCTCCCGCCGCCGAGCGCGGCACCCACTCGGTCGAACGGATTCCGATCGGACGGCTGGACGTCGGGCTCGTCACTGACCGGTCCCGAGGAAACGGGCCCCGTGGACCGCGGCGGGGCGGCAGCAGGCGCACCCGCCCCACGCGGCGCGGGCCCGGGACGGCGAGGCGCACGAGGCGCACGCACGCCAGCGGACGCCGGGGCGGACGACGACTCGTCCGCGTCGTCCTCGTCGAACCAGCTGGAGAGCAGCTCCTTGGCAGGGTCCTGCTCGCGCTGGCCTCCCTGAGGCGTTTCAGGCGGAGCGAAGCGCGCATCCCGGTCGCTGTCACGATCCTGCGCGAAGTCACGACCCTGCGCGGAATCCTGATCCTGCGCGAAGCCCCGGCCGTGGCTGACACCCTGGCCCTGGTCGACGTCCTCGCCGAAGGCGGGCCCGGTGTGCTGCTTCGGCAGCGCGCGCGTCGGCGGCTCAGCCTCCGGCGCACTCGGTGCCTGCGCTGCACTCGGGACCTGGGCTGCGGGCTCTGGCATCTGCGGGGTCTGCGCTGCCGCGGCGCCGGAGGCACCGAACAGCTCGGCCGCATCCTGTCGCTCGGAGTCGCGCGCTTCACCGAAGCTCTCGCGCTTGCGAGACGGGAGCGGCACGATGCCGGTCTGCTCGAAGTCGCGAGACACGATCGGGCGATCGGAGTCATCGAGGACGCTGCCGTCGCTGCGCTCACCGGCAAGGAGCTCATCGAAGGCGCTCTTCCCGGCAGGTGCCGCGCGGGGCGGCTCGCCGGGAACGACCGCCGGCCCGCTCGGGAAGACGGGGGCAGCGGATGCGCCGCGGAACGGGTCTCCCGTGGCGGGCATCGGCGGCGGTGAGGGGACGACGCGCGGCGTCGGGAGCGCCGGCGGCTCGGCGCGGAACGAGGGGATACGCGGGGCCTCGTTGGTGGTGCCCGACTGCGCACCGGCACCCTCGAGACCCGTATCGGTCGAGGCCGGCGTCGCAGCGTCAGCTGATGAGCTGGGAGCGGCTGCCCGCTGGTCGGAGTCGGCGGTCGGCGCCGCTGCTGCCTGCTCGGGCGGCCTCCCGAACTGCGGTGCGGCGCTGGCTGGTGCAGCGCTCTCCGGAGCAGCGGTCTCCGATGGCGCCTCACGGTGCGGTGCGGGTGCGGCCGGGGCGGGTGCCGCCGGCTCCACGGGCGCGGGGTCGCCCGTGCCCTCGAGGTCGGAGAACCAGCTCGGCACCTGTCCGCGCGGCTCGCTGTCGTCTCCACCGGGCATGCCGGGCTGGGACGAACGTGCCGGCGGGGTGTTCATGGGGAGCACGTCGAACTCGGTTGTCGGCGGCTCGAACGCGAACGCATCCCGCACTGGACCCGTCGTGTTCGGCGTCGACGCTGCGGGAGCCTGCGGAGCCTCAGCGCTCGCAGCTTCTTCAGCGGTCGGCGCCTCGACGGGCGGCTCAGCTGGCGCGGGGGTGCGTGGGCGCGCCGGAGTGGGAGGGATGACCGTCTCGGGCGTGACGATGCCTCGCTCACCCGTCGCGCGCAGGTCGGGGTTGAAGCGGCGACGCGAGCGGAGGAACGACGGGGGCTCCGGAGCCGCGGGTTCCGGTTCGCTGCCGGCGTCGTCCGTCTCGGGCGCGCTCGGCGACGAGGCCTTCGGGCGGTACCGTGCGAAGAAGTCGTCACCGTCAGTGGGCGCCGTCTTCTGCTCTGCCTCTTCGCGAGCGCGGCCGACGACCTCCGAGGGCGGAGTGGGGGCCGAGGCGTTCCACCGGAAGCCTCCCGCACCGATATCAGCGGGTCGGCGCGGAGCAGCGTTGCTGCCGTCGCTCTCGGCGGCGCGAGGGCGCACGGCCGTCAGCTTGGTACCGCACTCGGCGCAGAATCTCTGTCCGACCTGCGCTTCGGCACCACACGTGGGGCACGTTGCCATCTCGACCTCCTGGTCTTGGAGTGCTTCTGCTTCCAAAGCTCTGGCAGAACTCTACCGAGCCTCGCCTCTTCAGTAGCCTGGCGCCGCGGGAGCGCCCAGGAATTCCTCGTACGTGCTGGTGCCAGCCGCCTGCATCGCGGCGGACGTCTCCGTGCCGACGTAGCGGTAGTGCCAGGGTTCGAACTCGTACCCGGTGGTCGCGGTCGCCCCGTCCGGGAAGCGCAGGATGAAGCCGAAGCGGTGGGCATTCGTGGCGAGCCACTGACCGCCCGCCGTCGTCGAGAAGCACTGCTCGAGCACGCATCCCTCACCCTGCGATGAGATGTCGGCGGCGAGCCCGGTCTGATGCTCGCTGTACCCGGGACGAGCCGACGTGAGGTCGGCTGCTTCCTGGCCGAGGTCGGCGACGTACCCGGTGTAGAGCTCGGTCTGCAGCCCGTAGTCGCGGTACCCGCTGGTCATGTCCAGGGTGAGCCCCGCCTCGGCGCTGGCCGCCGCGAACATCGTCTGCACCGCGGTCGCCGCCTCCGAGCGGAGCGAGTGGCCGTTGGCGGAGGGGACGCCGATCTCCGACATGGCGACGAGGTCGGCGGGCGCGTAGTCGGCGGGAACCAGCGGTGTCTGCTTGTTCACGAGCACCGTGATGCTGTTGGGGTCCGTGATGTCGAGCGCGGAGGCCGGTGGCTGCGTCTCGGTCGGAGTCGGCTCGGCCGCCGCGGTCGGCTCCGGGGTCGGTGTGGCTGTGGGGGTCGGGGTGGCCGTCGGCGTCGCGGGGGCCGAGGTGGATGCGATGGTCGGCACGCTCGCGTCACCGTTCGATGCGGCGGTCACGGCCCAGTAGATGAAGCCGCCTCCCAGGAGCACGACAACCGCGAGACCCGCCGCCGCGATCTTCCGGTTCCGGCGCACACGCGCTGAGGCCTTGCGCTTGCTCCGCCCGGCACGTTCGGCGCGCCGCCCCTGATCATCCGGCGCCTGAGCCTCCGACGCTCGGCCGTCCGGCGTATGGTCCTGCTGCTCCTCAGTCACCGGTCAACCCTCGCACAGGCGCTGGCGGGGTCGTCCGGGACTGGCCGAGGGTGCGGACACTGATGCTCGCACTCGGCATCGTCGGCGGAATCACTGAGCCTTCTGCCGGTGGGACGGCGTAGCCTCTGCGCATGTCAAATTCCGTCCAGCACCAGCAGGATCGTTCGCGCTTCGCCCTCAACGACGGCGACGGCACCGAGATCGGGTTCCTGAGCTACGTCACGACGGCCGACGCGATCGTCATCGATCACACGGTCGTCGACCCCGCCTATCAGGGGCAGGGACTCGCCGCGGTCCTGACGGATGCGGCGCTGACGACGCTCGGCGAGCAGTCGGCGCTCACCATCGTCCCGCAGTGCCCGTACGTGGCGGCGTTCATCCGCAAGCATCCCGAGTACCAGCCGCTGACCACCCGCTGAGCGACGCAGCAGGCCGCACACCCACCGAGCAGCCGCCGCCCCGTCAGGCGCGCTCGGGGAGGTTCGCGAGCTGCACGACCGCGGGAGCCTCTCCGCGTCGCACGTACTTGCCGCGGCCCGGGGGCATCCGCTCGGCGTAGAGGCGCGGCGCGATCTGCCCCTCGCTGCGATCGCCGGAGAGCAGCAGCAGCGCCCCGCCCGTGTCCCGCGTGCTCTGCAGGAACGGCGCGTACATGGCCCTCGTCGACCCGGCGACGGGCCTCGTGACGACGATGTGGATGCCGAGGTCGCGAGCCGCAGGCAGGTGAGGGACCAGCGCCCCGAGCGGGTCGGTGCCGCCGGCCGCGACGATGTCGTAGTCGTCGACGAGGAGCACGACTCTCGGCGTCTTCCTGAGCTCCTCGGCGGTGCGGCCTGGCCGCTCGGCGAGTTCGCTGGCGATGGACGCGGCGAGCCCGCTCGCCTGCGCCGCCGACTTGGCGTGGGCTGCGAGGTACTCCTCGGGGATCACGCCGGGCACCTTGCCGCGCGGGTCGACGACGGCGATCGCGAGCTCGTCTGGAGTGAACCGCTCGACGAGGCCCTTCGCGATGACGCGCAGCGCCGTCGACTTGCCGCTCTTCGCATCCCCGAGCACGACCAGGTGCTGGTCGGAGTCGAGGAAGTCCCACAGCGCGGTGTCCATGGTGTCCTGGCGGAGGCCGAGGGGCACGGCGGCGGGTTCGTCGGCCGCGTCGGGCAGGCTCGACGGGTCGACGACGTTCGGCAGGAGGCGGATGGGCGCTGCGGCCGGCCCGCTCCAGGATTCCGCCGCTCTGGCCGCGAGTTCCTCGAGGGCGTCGCCGACCTGGTCGGGGTCGACCGCTTCGAGCGTCGGGAGCGCGAACTGCGCCAGGGTCTTCGCGTCGGTGAGCGCGCGCCCCCTGGAGTCGGCCGGCACCGATTTGGCGAGCTTGCGGTCTATGGCCGAGTCGGACGGGTCATTGAGGCGCAGCTCGATGCGCGTCCCGAACAGCGACTGGTGCGCCATGCGCAGCTCGCTCCAGCGGCCGAGCGTCACGATGAGGTGGATGCCGTAGCTCGATGCCTGCAGCATGAGCTTCGTGAACGGCCCGTCGAGGTGCTCGAAGTCCTGGCGGAGGGCGCCGTAGCCGTCGACGAGGAGGACGATGTCGGCGGTCGGCAGTCCGGGCAGCTTCCCCGCGGCGTGCATGGCGCGAAGCTGCGCCGTGCTGTCGATGCTGTGCCGTTTGAAGAGCTCCTCGCGCATCCGCAGCATCGCGGTGAGCTCCTCGACGAGGCGCACGAGTCTGGAGTCGTCTCCTCGCGTGGCGACGCCGCCGACGTGCGGGAACGCCTCCAGCCTGCGGAGGCCGCCGCCTGTCAGGTCCATGCCGTAGATGCCGACGGCGCCCGGTGCGCCGCTGAGGGCCAGCGATGCCGCGATCGTGCGCAGGGCCGTGCTCCGCCCAGACTGCGGACCACCGATGATGGCGACGTGACCACCCGATTTGGTGAGGTCGAGCACCCACGGCTCCTGCCGCTGGTTCCCGGGTTCGTCCTCGACCCCGATGACGAAGCGAAGCGGATGCGCTCCCCCGGGGTTGGCGGGGCCGTGGGGGTGTTCGCCGGAATCGCTGGGGTCTGCTGAACTGTCCGCGCCGGCCGCGAACGCCTCGCCGAGCGAGATGCGCTCGGCGAGCGGGGGCAGCCAGACCGGCCTGACCTTCTCCGGCCGGTCGAGCTGGGCGACGAGGTCGTCGATGAGGGTACGGCGGGTCTCCGGGGCGCGCAGCACGAGCGGTGCGTCAGGGTCTCCCCCGCTGTCGATGCCGTTGAAAAGGGGCACCTCGACGATGCGCGGCTGCTCGTCGTCCGTGACCGGGCGCGCCTCAGCCACCTCGTCGATGGGACCGGAGACGTAGCCGGCGTGGAAGCGCTGGTAGACGCTCGTGTCGACCTTCAGGTAGCCGTAGCCGGGGATCGGCGGCAGGTGGAACGCGTCGCCGGAGCCGAGCACAACCTGCGACTCCGCCTCGCTGAACGTGCGCAGACCGAGACGGTAGGACAGGTAGGTGTCCAGCCCGCGCAGCTTGCCGCCCTCGATGCGCTGGCTCGAGAGCAGCAGGTGCACGCCGATGGAGCGGCCGATGCGGCCGATCTGCAGGAACAGGTCGATGAAGTCGGGTTCCGCCGTGAGCAGCTCGCCGAACTCGTCGATGACGACGAAGAGGTGCGGCATGGGCGCGAGCTCGGGGCGAGTGCGGCGCAGCTCGCGGTAGTGCGAGATGGACGGTGACGAGTCCGCGGCCTTCAGGAGCTGCTGTCGGCGCACGACCTCGCCCTGGAGCGAGGCCTTCGCTCGCACCGTCAGCTGCGGGTCGTCGGCGAGGTTGTCGATGAGGCCCGCGAGATGCGGGAGTCCCTCGAACGGTGCGAAGGCCGCCCCGCCCTTGTAGTCGACGAGGATCATCGCGAGGTCTTCCGGCGGGTGGGAGACGGCGAGCGACAGGATGAGCGTGCGCAGCATCTCCGACTTCCCGGAGCCGGTCGCGCCGATGCAGATGCCGTGCGGGCCCATGCCCTGCTGCGCGCTCTCCTTGAGGTCGAGGTGCACCGGGCGGCCCTGATCGTTGACGCCGAACGCGACACGGAGGAACTCCGAGGGCTGTCGCGGCGCCCAGACGCGCTCGAGTGCGACTGGCTTGTCGAGGGGAACGCCGAGGATCTCGGCGATGTCGGCCGCGGGTCCCTCGTCGTCGCGGGCCCCCGCGGTGGCGAAGGTGCGCCGCGCGGCCAGGGTGCGGGCGAGGCCCTCGAACGCGGTCGACGTCACCTCGTCGGCTTCGAATGAGAGCGTGCGCTGCTCGCTGCCGCCCGCGTTGTGCGTGAGCGCCGCACCGCCGTCGGCATCGAGCTCGATGCGCACGTCGACGTCGTCCGGCTCGTGGAGGCGATCGTCGACGAGGTGGACGATGGTCACGCCGATCTCGCTCGGCGTGTAGCTGCGGTCGGGGAGCTGCAGCGGGCGGGCGGCTCGCCGTGGCGGTCGTCGACCACGACGAGACTGGTCAGCGTCGTCGCCGTGCCACCGCGGCGCCTCGCGGCGGCGGCCGTCTGGGTGCGGTCGAGGAGCTCGCTCCCGATCACGGCGGCGAGCTGGCGGAGGTCCGGCGCGACGCGACGCGCCGGCATCGGACCGTCGAAGAGGCGCGGGTTCTGCGCGTGCGGGAGCAGGTCGAAGCCACGCCAGTCGTCTCCGCGGTCCGGAGCGAAGGCGGCGGCGAGCTGCACGTCGTCCGGGAGCTGGTGGCTGGCCAGCTGGGCGACGAGCCCCCTCACGAGGGGCACGGTGCGCTCCCGCGGTCCGATGATCGCGACGACGGATGCGCCCCGAAGCTCCGCGACGGCGGGCATCCCCGGCACCTCGCTGTGCGTCTCGGCGAGCAGCTGCGCCTCGCGAAGCAGGATGGGGTCGGCGGGCTCGGTCGGCGAGTCCTCAGCGGAGACCCCGAGTTGGAACCACGGCACGGTCGCCGTGCCCACGCGGGCCTGCAGGTGGTCGGGGTCGCCGCGGCGCCTGTCCCAGAGGCGAGCGGGATCCTGCACCAGGGAGGCGAGGCCGCTGCGGTCGGGATGCACGAGCCTCGCGGCCCGCGCCGCCCCGGCCGCCTCGTCGCGCAGCTCGGTGCGCTGCCGCTCGAGGTAATCGAGGTAGCGCTTGCGGCGGATGCGCAGCGCCCGGCCGGCGCGACCCCTGGCCGAGATCGCGAAGCCGACACCAGAGACGATGGCGACGACGAACACGATGCCGGCGATGAAGAGGAACAGCGGCTGCCCGTTGCGCATGACCACCATCATCGTGACGGACGTGAGCGCGCCGACGACCGGCAGCAGGAACTGGAATGGCGTCGCGCTGGCCTCGTCGCTCAGCGTGGGCGGCGAGGCGAGCTGGCGGGGCTCGGGCCTCTGGGCCGGGAAGACGGTCCGGGTGGGTCGGTGTGCGTCGCGGATGCTCACGGTCGCCTCCCTGGTCGGTCGGAGGTGGATGCGGGTCGGTTGGGCGCTGGGGGAAACACGGGCGCCTGCGCGGGCGGCGCGACGGGTGCCGGCGGCGCGTGCGGGATCGGAGCCGAGGGCGCGACCGGGGTGGGCACCGGCGGTGCCGCCACCCCCGCTGCCGCATCGATGACCCTGGCACCGAGGCGCAGCATGCGCACGCCGTCGAGGCCCCGCCGCGCGCTCTCGCGCAGCTTCCGGTCGTGTCGCAGGAGCACAGACGGGAAGGGCAGGTTGTCGACGAGCATCTCGGTCGCGAGGCCGGCGACGCGCTGCACGTCGACCGCGACGAGGACGACCCTGGTGTGCGCGCCGATCGCGGCGGCGACGTCGAGGGCCTGCTGGACGCTCGACCGGTCCGCCGGGGTCACGAGGCAGAGCACGTGCGAGTGCTCCGCGAGGTCGCGGAGGCGCTCCAGCGGAGTCGCGCCCCAGTCCGTGACCGTGAGGTCGTAGGCGTCGCTGGACGCGCGGTGCAGCCGCCACCAGGCGTCGACGTCGGCGGGCCACTCGGCCGGCGACAGCTCGAGCGCCTCGACGGCCGTGCCATCGAGGCCGCGTTCCGGGCGGGCGCTGCCGCCCTGCGCGCTGACGAAGCGCACCCGGTCGCGCCGCACTGACGACAGGAACCTGGCGAGCTCCACGGCGACCGTCGTGCATCCGGCGCCGACCGCGAGCGAGGCGACGCCGACACGACGGCGGAGCGCAAGCGGCACGGCGGCACGCTCTCGGAGGTCCCGCAGCTCGGCCGCCCCGCGCGCCGTGAACGCGTGCGGCCAGGCCAGGTGCAAGGCGCTCGGTCGGTTCAACGGAACGCCTCGAGGAGGTCGGCGAAGATCCCGAACGAGCCGAGCGCGAGGGGCACAACCGTGAGCACCACGAGCAGCTCCACGATGTCGGCCCAGCGCCTGAGCTTGGCGGCGACGACCCCGCTCGGGCTCCACGCGGCGGTGGCGACCGCGAGCAGCGCCACGACACCCGCGGCGAGGGCCTTCTCACCGTCGCCGAGGAGCGGCGTCGACAGCAGCCACAGGATGCCGGGCACGGCAGCGGCGGCCAGCAGGGCGAGACGGGGAGGCGCGAGCGGGAACGTGCGCATGCGGAGGAGCGCGACGATGGCGAGGGCCGCGGCGAGCCCCTGCCGCCACGGGTCGCCCGAGAGCAGCAGCTCGGTGAGCGACAGCGCGGCCACGACCGACACGGCGATGACCGTCCAGGTGAGCTGCGCGAACGACTCCGCGATCGCAGCCCGCACGTCAACCGTCGACGCGCGCTCGCCGCGCATGATGCGGTCGTCGTAGGACGTGAGGCCGCTGAGGGAGAGGGCGGCGCCAGGAAGCAGGCCGAGGGCCGCGACGCTCAGCACGGACACGATGACCGCGACGCCACCGCGATCGAAGCCAGCCAGGCTCAGGAAGAAGAGGATGCTGCCGGCAATCAGGCCGACTGCGGCGCCGTACCTCGCCGAGCCCCGCTGGAACCCGATGCCCCACACGAGTCCGAGCACGAACCAGGCGGACATGGCGGCGACGAGCACCGTGTTCGGCAGGAGACCCGCGACGCCGCCGGTGCCACCGTCCCTGCCGACCTCCGCGGCGAGCCCGAACGCGGCGGGCAGGGAGACCCCGATCGCTGTGCTCGCGACGGCGACCGCCGCGAACCGCTGGCCCGACCGAGCGAGTCCCGCGCCAGCGGCCGCGAGCAGTGCCGCGGCGGCGAGCATCCACTGCGCCGGAAGCGCGAACGCGCCCATGGCCCACATGGCGGCACCCGCGGCGGCGACCCCGGCGGCGACGGCCAGCGTCGTGCGCGTGTGCGCCTCCCCCCAGGCGTCCCGCCTCGTGGCCCCGGCCTCCGTGATGGCGTCGGTGATGTCGATGACCTCTGGCGCCTGCGGTGCGTCGTCGGCGGTCGTCACGCGCAGCATCGCGCCCGGCCGCACCCCCTGCTCCTCGAGGGTCGCGTCGAAGTCGAGGGATGCGCCGGTGAGTGTCGTCAGGATCAGCACGTCACCGCCGTGCGGGTGCTCGTCGAGCAGCTCGAGGACGTGAGGGAGGAGCGCCCCGACGGGCTCGGTGCTCGGCAGCGCGAGCTCTGCCTTCCGCTCGCTGCCGATGACGGTGAGTCGCGTGTACGACACTCAGTGCTCCTCAGGGTTCGGTCGCCGGACGTCGGGGTTCGCTTGCCGGATGCCAGGGCTGGCGCTGCTCACTCGACCACCGTCAGCGTCTGCGGGTCGATCGTGATGCCGCTCGTCGGGTTCGTGTAGTACCCGGTGGCCGGGTCGATGTACCAGCCGATCCTCGTGTCGATGAGCTTGCCGGCCGGGTCCGTCGCGTAACCGGTGGCGGGGTCGACAACGAAACCCGTGCGCGGGTCGGTGTACTGGCCCGTCGCCTGGTCGAGCAGGAAGCCGGTCGCCTCGTCCTGCACGACCGTGCCGCCTGGCTGGACGGGGTTCGCCGCGGCCGCCGCCTGGAACGCGGAGATCGCCTCCTGCTGCTTGCGATCCTCGAGCAGGTTCACGACGAAGCTCGTGCCGAGGCACGCGCAGCAGATGACGGCGCCGAGGATCACCGAGCCGAGCAGTCGACCCACGTTCGTGTTGACGGTGCGCCTCGTCGCCTGCGGTCCGTGCGCGAGCGCGCCGAGCATCCGCTCGCGGTGTGCGCGCGTCGTGTCGATGAGCGTGCGGTCCGTCTCACTCACGCGGCCACCCCCGTTCCTGGCACGCCGGGCCGACCGAGGCGCACGCGCCTCGAGCCGAGGGCCAGCACCGTGCCGAACGGAACGGTGACGGCCGTCTCCGCCTGCAACCGCTGCGGGTCGCCGCCCGCGAACGCCCACGTGCCGGAGACGCTGCCGAGGTCGGTGACGAGCACACCCTCGAAGTTCGGCTCGAGGCGCACGTGGGTCGGGGCGAGGCTCCGTGAGAAGTCGGGCACGGCGACCGGCCGCTGGCTCCTCGACGAGACCTGCGGGGCGCGGCCCACGACGATCACGCCGCGGACGACGTGACGCGAGCCGTCATCGAAGTGCAACTCGAGGTCCGGGCTCGAGAATCGCTGGGGCACGCGAGTCGGCGGGGCGAGCTCGATCGCGGCCGGCACCAGATGCAGCGGATCGCGCCCCGTGCGGACGTTCATCGTGGCGCGTGCGCCCGTGAGCGGATGCGCGGGCATGCCCGTCGACCGGGCGACGGTGCGGAGCCCCAGCAGGGCGTGGCCCGCGCTCGTGCCGAGCGCGGCGCGCATCCACCACCAGACCGCGAGCAGGACGAGCGACACGACCACTCCGACGAGCACCGCGAACGCGAGACTGTGGGCCGCGGCCAGCAGCGAGAGGCCAGCGACCACCGCGAGCCCGAGCGCCACGTCGAGCGCGATCGACCAGGCGAGCTGGGCGGTCGCCGCTGGGAGATCGGCCGTTTTCCACACGAGTCGCAAGGCTAGTCGGCCAAACCTGACGCCGGGAGGGGAGAACTCCCCGGTGAAAAGTTGGACGACGGCAGGCAACCCGTGCTGGACTGACATCTCCCGATAAGAACGCGCGCCGATCGCGGTGCTGGAGAGGATGCCATGAAGTTCGCAATGGAAGACCAGACCCTGGTCACGCTCGGCAACAAGTCGCAGACCGAATCGGACGACCTCGGCGAGCTCGTGAAGCAGCTCTTCGACGCGGCCGAGCCGCTCTCCTCGACCTTCAACGGGCCCGCGAAGGCCAGCTTCAACAACTTCAAGTCGAAGACCGACGAGATCTCGAACGCCCTCAACTCGGCGCTCGTCGGCATCGTCACCTCCATCAGCGGCCAGAACAAGGCCTTCGTCGCCGCCGCCGACGACGGAGCCGCGACGCACGAGGCCGCGGCCGGCTCGACCGACTTCAGCTCTGAGTCCTTCCTGACGCGCATCCGCCCGCAGGCCTAGCGCTCAGACACCGACGCGACGAGAACGAGGAGAACACGCATGTTCACGAACCAGATGGATCGCAACGACTACAACATCGGCTCGTCCGAGGCGACGCAGGCGAACTTCGAGCAGGTCGCAGCCCGTCTCGAGTCGGCGCTCGACCGCCGCGACGCCGACGTCAAGTCGGCCATGGCCGATTACCAGGCCGACGGCGTCTCGGAAGAGTACGCGCACCTCGAGCAGCAGTGGAACTCAGCCGGACAGCAGGTGCGCGACGTCATCGCCGCCATCCGCAACTCGCTGGTCGAGAACGACGACGTCGCCCGCCGCGCCCTGTCCGCGGCACGCGCGTCGATCCCGAGCTAGGCAGCGACTCAACGCACCGACATGAGCGGCGGCGAGCATCCGGCACTGGATGCTCGCCGTTGGCGTTCTCAAAGACGCGGTGGCCGCGAACGGTGCTGTGCCTCGGATCAGATGGCCTCGCCCGGCACTCGGTCAGGGCCGATGCCCGACCGCTCCTCGCGGCGCTCGATCTCAGCGTATGCCGGCTGGAGCGCGATGAGCGCCACGCTCGTGTCGAGCGACTTCAGCCACAGGCGCCCGCCGTTGTCGAGGTCCCAAGCGATGTCGCTGCCCTGACGTGCGGATCCCTCACCGAGGATCTCCGCGAGCTCCGCGCCGAGGTGGCGCCGGGCACCTGCGACATCGACTGCACCACTGGCGTCCGCACCGCTGAGCTTCACCTGGATCTCGGTGACCGACTCGTCCTTGACGGAAGCCGAGGCGTTCGAGACGCGTTCGGGCGACTCGATGTATCCGGTCCGGTAGCGAGCGCTGCGGCTTGTCGACCGAGCTTCCGACCATCCCAGCTCTGCAGCTACCCCGGTCAGCTCTTGCTTCGAGACCGGCCAGCTGAGCCCCGTCAGCACCTCACTCAGGCGGGCAACGGTGCTTCGGTCGGCGATGTTCTGCGTCGTCATGGCGTCGTCTGCTTCCCAAGCCCGAGGTCGAGGTCATTCGGGTGCGCGCCCCCGACCCGGAGCGTCACGGGTGACGCGCGGCGCGCGCTTCCTCAAGCTTGGCTCTCAGCCATGCGGGCTGGTTGACCTCGTCTCGCGGGAACTGCTCGAGGTCCGTCAGGTACGCAATGGCATCGACTGGCGCATCCCACTCTGGCTCGTCGTCGTAGTTGTACTCCGCCGAGACTGCCCCTTGGGCTGTCACTGAGACCTTCGCGCTGAACCAGGTGCCAGCCCCTTCGCGGTAGGTCGCCGACCGCAGGTCTCGGACGGCGTCACGCAGGGTTTCCGTGAACGGGAGCGCATTGAACTGCCCGTCGCTCATCTTGTACTTCCCGTTCGGGTTCGCGGCCCGCACGCGCTCCGACGTAACCGGGGCGAGCACCGTTCCGAGATACTCGGCGCGTTCGTCTCCCGGACCGAGCAGGCCGTGCAGCTCTTTCGCGACCCGCGTGAGGGCTTCCTGCTCAGCGATGAGTCCGCGTTCATCTGACATTCGAAAACTCCTTGTTGATCGGCATCTCGCCGTTGACCGAGTACGTTACCTGCACGCGATCCGGCACCGTGCTCCCGTCCGGGTAGTGCGGCTTGATCGAAACCTCGATCATCGTCGAGGGGTCTCTCTGCAGGAGCTCACGCCACGAGTTCTCCAGGTTGAAGTAGCTGTCGCCACCACCCCTGTTGATCTCTTTCAACATGGCGATGAGGTTGGCGTCCTCTGGGCCGCCACCGAAGCCGTTCCCGAACAGGTGCCCGCCATCGTACCCATCGCCGCCTTCGTCTCCGATGCGCGACTGCACGCTTGGCGACCGGTCCGCGTCTCCGAGGGCCAGCTGCTCCGTGTGCGCACCGACGGTGCGGCCGGCGTGATCCGTTTCGAAGACGTGGGCGGCGCTCGCCCCTTCAGAGACTTCGCCGACGTTCGGATGCACCACGTACGTCGCGTTCGGCTGAGGGTTGATCAAGTCGGCGTTCAGGTTGCCCGTCGTCCCGTAGTTCGCCTCGACGTAGACGACCTTGCCGTCAGCGTCCGTGTAGAAGTCGCCACGGCCCTCGACCCGGTACAGGCTGTTCGGCGCCAGGTCGCTGCTCGCCGCGAACGGCGTGCGGGGCCCGGGTGCGTCCGCCTTCGGCACCTCGACTGTCTGGGTCGGCTCGGGACGCGGGTACTCCGTGGGTGGCTCCGGGTAGGACGCAGCGGCGGCCGGTCCGGGCGGCGTGCCCTCTGCGTGAGGCGCCACCTGCCCACCGTTCGCGTCTGGAGCTGGCGTCGCGCCCGGGGCATCTTGCTGGCCATTGCCATTCTGCTGGTCAGGCGCGTTCTGCTGGCCGCCTGCATCCTGCGTACCGTTCCCTGATGGATGCTCGGCGTCACCCTCAGGGGTCCGAGTGGGAGCCACCTCAGGGCCGCGCACCCCGTTCGGGCCATCAGGTGTGCCAGTCGTGGCATTGGTGCCGCTCGGAGAGGTGCCGGAGCTCGACGGTGCGCCGGTCGCACCAGAACCCGGCGAGTTCTGCCCGGTTGACGCAGACCCGGCGCCCGACGGCGACGCGCCGTTGGTCGACGGCCCCTCGACCGAGGATGTCGGTGTCGGCGCACCGGGCGCGGACGAAGGCGAAGCAGCACCAGGCGCGGGCGCGCCGGCCGCTGGGTTCGGCGTGGCTACGGGGCCCGCGGGCCCAGACGGGGCCGCCGGAGCTTCAGGCGCGTCCAGTCCGAAGTGAGACGAGACCGGAGGCACTCCACCGGACGGCGAGAGCGCATCCACGACCCCCGTCGCGCCCACGTACGGCGTGATCTTCAGGCCGTCTGGCGAGAACTTGATGCCCTTCGTCACGAGGCCGACCGCGAGCGAGCCGCCGGGAATCGCGAAGTCGGCGGCGACCCCGCCGACACGGGTCACGATCGAGCCGACCTTCCCGGCCGTCGACACGCCCTTCGCGACGTTCGCACCTGGGATGAAGAAGGTGCCGATGTTCGCAAGCGTCTCGGTGCCCGTCGCGACCGCGTCCTCCTCCCACGCGTGGAAGCCGTTCTCGCCCGCGAGCGCGGCCTGGTGGTCGTAGCCGATGAGGCTGCCCCAGCCGGTCGCGGCGACGTTGACGCGGTCGTCGAACCACTGGTCTGCCTCTGAACCGGGCGCCACGAGCTTCACGGCCCACGTCGTCGGGGACAGCACGACGGCCGTCGAGAGGGCGAAGTTGCCGAGCCCGCCCCACGCGGCGCCTGCCTTGTCCCAGCCCCAGTCGCCGGTGACGGGGTCGCGGCCGATGAGCGACGCCGCCCCCGTCCACGTGCCGTGCCAGAAGTTCCCGGCGCCGTGCGCGACCGACTCCGAACAGTTGCGGTCCTCCTCAGACGGGTACCCCCACGGCAGCTCGGTGGACGCCATGATCGCCTCGGCGGTGATCGCCTCGTCCTCCGTCACGTAGCTTCCGGTGCTGAGCGTCTCCAGTCCGGCGGCGCACGTCGTCGCGGCGGCCGAGACCGTCTCGATGATCGCCGCGTACTCGGCGAGCAGCTCCGTGTTCTTCTCCTTCGCCGGGCCGTGCTCTGTCCAAGGGATGTGCTCGGACTTCTCATCCATGTCGCTGAAGGAAGTGGTCATCCACTCCATCGACAGGCCGTGCGCATCCCACACCGTCACGTTGTAGCCGGCCAGCGCCTCCTGACGGAACGCCACCGCGCGGTCCTCGAGGTCCTTGAGCGTCGGTTTCACCGCTTCCAGCGCCTCCGCGTAGGTGTTCAGGTAGCCGGCCGCGCTGGAGAAGCTGGTCTCCACATCCGCCGCCGCGTTCGTCGCGGGCGTGATCGCCGCATAGACGGACTCCTGCTCCGGCGCCTGGTAAGAGGCGCCGATGCCGGTCCACGTGGTGCTGATGGTCGACACCTTCTCGACGAGGCCGGACCCCATCCCTTCCAGCGACGTCGCAGACCCCTCGATGAGCGACGTGTCGAGGTCGGCGCTCTTGCAAACGAACGCCGACGGGTCGATGAGACCGTCTCCCGTGCAGACTTCGATGGTCATGCGTCCCCCCGGTAGCCGTGCTGCTCGAAGAAGCTGAAGTCGCCGTCGGAGCCGTCCGCGATGGCGCCCTGGAACTCGAGCGCCATCTGCTCCTGCCCGTTGTTGTAGGCGTAGACGGCGTTGGCGACGCCCGTGACGCTCGCGTTGACGGTGTTGCCGACGGCCGTGACGTTCGACTGCTGCTCGGTGAGCAGGCCGGCGAGGGCCTCGGAGACGCCTGCGGTGATGCCGCCGCCCCACGCGACGCCCGCCATGACGCCGTTCATGCCCGCTTCCGTGATGACGGTCGCGAGCTCGCCCTGCGTGGTCTGCACGCTCGTGAGCACCGTCTGCACCCCGGTGGGGTCGATCTTCCAATCCGACACGTCACACCCTCTCTGTCACGGTTCCGCCGACAGCGGCGGCGATCTGCTCGGCCAGGGCACGGCCGCGCTGCGGCTCGCTCCTCGGCACGGTCACGTCTGTCCACAACCCGAACGCTGTGGGCGGATGCGCGATGGCGGCGACCGCACTCGTCGGGTCGACGATCGGCTGGCTCTCGAACACCGTCAGCAGGGACGCTCCCGTCCCGTCGACCGCGTGGCGCACGGCGCCGTCCTCGAAGGAGACGAGCTGCCCCTCCGGGTGGGTCTCGGCGATGGCGCGCGCGATGGCCTCGTCGCTCGGTGCGACCTCGCTCAGCAGGACCAGTTCGATGGGCACGGTCAGCTCCTCCCGACGTTCGCGTCACCCGTGGCGAACTCCACGGCGAGGGCGGATGCGAGGCGCTCCTGGTCGAGGTCCGTCGCGAACGCGCGCAGCTGGTACCAGAGCGGGTCGCCGCCGGAGAGCCGCACGATGAGCGCTGGCGCCCGGCGGAGGCCGACGGTGGTGACGTCGTGGTGCTCGGCCAGCGCGTCCACGTCGATCACAAGGTCGCGCACGGCGCGTGCGCCGAGGAGCACGGCGAGCGGCTGCTCGGGGCGGCGCACACCGGGCAGGCGGCCGAACGAGCCGTCGCGCTCCTCGACCTCACCGCAGGAGAGGAGCGCGACGTTGACGCGGCTCGTCTCGGCGAGCTCGCGCAGCGTGTCGAGCACGCGCGGGTGCGCGGCCAGGGATCCGCGGGGATCGCGGGCCAGTGCCGCGATCTCGGCGCCGCCGACGGGGACGGCGCCGCGCACGTGCTCAAGGATCCCCGACTTCGTGCGCGAGACCGCGAAGCTGACGGCCGAGCCGTCGCCGCCCGCCGCGTAGTGGCGTTCGGTGACGGGCATCTGCCGGCGCATGGACTCGGTGACAGCGGCGTGCGACCAGCGCTGCGCGAGCGGCTCGACGAGGCCCCAGCGCTCGAGTGCGCCCCCGCCCAGGCCCGCTACGAGGAGGTCGGCCGTCCCGCCGATGAGCGTGCGGTCGTCCGCGCGGTCGCGCACGTACACGTCGAAGACGAACGACGGCGTCGTCTGCTCGCGCAGGCGCGAGAGCGTGGGGTGCGGTTCGGGCAGGACGCCGGGCTTGGGTGCCCAGAAGTCCCCGAAGCTGCGGATGCGCGTTCCCCGGAACGCGTCGAACATCGCGCTGCCGTGCGACACGGCCCAGTACCCGCCAGCCGCCTGGAACGCATCCGCGACGAAGCTCGACACGTGCGCCTGGTCGGTCGTCACGAGGATCGGGCGGAGGCGCGAGAACTGCGCGTCAATCAGGAACCGCTGCAGCGGCCTCGAGAGCGTGACCCGCTCAGCGGAGGCCCAGTAGACGGTGTAGCCGCCGCCCGCGCCATCAGGGCCGCGCTCGTCGGAGAGCGGGTCGATGAACGCGGTCACGAAGCCGCCTCCTGGGAGACGGGAGCAGGATTGCACATGTGCGGCACGGGGATCCTCCGGAGAATTCGCGGATGAATCGCCAGCGTATCCACGCATCGCGCGTCACGCGATGGGTACTTCTCCCCTCACCGGGTCGCCGTAAACGGCGCGCGCCGAGGAACGTGGGAGGGGCGCCTACAGGTAGTCGCTCTCGCTGCCGGTTCCCGGAATCCGGTCCTCGGGGATGCCGAAGTGCTCCTCAGCCCGCTCGATGTCCGCGTAGCGCGGGTGGAGCACTTTGAGGAGCACGGTGGATTTCAGCACCTTGACCCACACACGCCCTCGGTTCCCAAGCTCCCAGTAGGCATTCCCGTCCTGCTTGCCTGAGGGTTCCCCGAGCACTGACTTCACACACGCCGTCATCTGCTTGCGCACCGCGAGCATGTCCTTCCTCGCGTGCTCCTTCGAGAAGTTGCACAGCCGCACGTTGACCTCGGCGACGTCGACATCCAAGTAAGAGACGCGCGCGTCCACCGTGCCACCGGCAGCGTCGAGCATGCCCGAAAAATAGTGAGCCCAATTACTCATGTCCCTTTCCATCCGCCACCCGAGACCGTCCGCCAGGCGCTTGCCGTCCTCTATGGGAAGCGGCCAGACAACATCCCGAAACGCCGTGACGATTTCCTGCACGCGGGCCTCATCGGCCACAACCAGTTCCACCATGAGTTCTCTCCTACTTTCCAAGTCCGAGGTCCAGCGCGTCCGGGTTCAACACAATTTCTTGCACGGTGACGTCACCGGTTCCCTTCGCTTTCACAAGCTGGTACGACACCTTGATGGACCCATCCGCGAGCCCTTCGGCAAGCGCAGGGTTCTCAGCGAGGTGCTGCTGCAACTGCTTGTCCACTCGGAACACGTCGTTGAAGTACATCGTCGACCCTTATTTCGCGCTCGCGCTCCGCGGAGAGCGGCCATTCGACGTCTCGAAACGCAGCGACGATCCGCTGCACCTGTGCCGTGTCGGCGACGATGAGTCGGGGGTTCGTGTCTCCTACTTCGGACATGGTTACTCGGTAAGCCTCTGACAAGCCACCACCTACAGGTAATCGCTCTCGCTGCCAGTTCCCGGAACCCGGTCCTCAGGAATACCGAAGTGCTCCTCAGCCCGCTCGATGTCCGCGTAGCGCGGGTGGAGAATCTGCAAGAGCACAGTCAGGTCGATGTTTTTCGCCCAGATCCGCCCGCGGTTCTCCAAGTCCCAGTAGGCGTTCCCTCGCTGCTTGCCCGACGGCTCCCCGAGCACAGACTTCACACACGCCGTCATCTGCTTACGCACAGCGAGCATGTCCTTCCGCGCGTGCTCCTTCGAGAAGTTGCACAGGTTGACCTTGACCTCGGCGACGTCGACGTCCAAGTAAGAGACGAGCACATCCGCGGTGCCACCAGCAGCGTCGAGCATGCCTGAAAAATACTGAGCCCCGTTACTCAGGTCCATCTCCATGCGCCACCCGAGACTATCCGCCAGGCGCTTGCCGTCCTCTACGGGAAGCGGCCAGGCGACGTCGCGAAAGGCCGTGACGATTTCCTGCACGCGGGCCTCGTCGGCCATCACCAGTTCCACCATGAGTTCTCCCTTACTTTCCGAGTCCGAGGTCGAGCGCGTTCGGGTTCAACACAATTTCTTGCACGGTGACGCTACCGTTTTCCTTCGCTTTCACCAGCTGGTACGACACCTTGATGGACCCATCGGCGAGCCCTTCGGCAAGCGCAGGATTCTCCGCGAGGTGTTGCTGCAATTGCTTGTCCACGCGGAACACGTCGTTGAAGTACATCGTCGATCCTTGCGGAGCGCGAGTCCCATCCGGCAAGACACGCCCAGCCTTGCTCAACGAGGAGGCACCACCCTTCGCTTCCGTGATGACCAGTGTGGACCCGTCCTCCGACAAACCAACCTGATCGAACGAGTCTCTACCCGGCTTCGACTCATACAAAAGCGACGCGTCCTGCGAAGCAATCACATCCTTCGCTGCCTGATCGCCCATATCCTCCGAGAGTTTGAGCTGCGCAGTCAAGCCGTCCCGCTCCGCCCAGGACAGCTTTTCGAGCTCAAGCAGTTTCTGAGCGAGATGGGCCTTGACCTCTGGCGCGAGCGTCGGATCCGCATTCACATCACCGATTTGTGCGGCGATTGTCTTCTCGATCGTGCCCTTGGTCAGCTCGCTCTTGCTGACGTCGATGCCGTGCTCCGCGAGCTCGGCGAGTTTGGCGTTCTGCGCGGCAACCGCTTCCACACGCGCAGCCGCAGCCTCTGTGCGGTCGTCGAAGAGCTTGTCGAACGCGTCGGAAAGCTCCGGCACCGTGTCGTTGACGCCCAGCGTCGCCTTGTACGGGTCGACGCTCGTCGGATCTGGGATGCCACCATCGGAGGCTGGGACGCCCGACTTGAGCGAGGCCGACTCTGGATCGCGCGCGTCGGGCTTTCCGTCACCGTCTAGTTCAGGCCCGCGACCACTCGGGTCACGCACTCCCCCGTGGTCGTCAATCAGCCCGCCCGGTGAGCCCGGGGTTCGGCCCGGCGCGGGAACCTCAGGTCCGGAGCCGTTTGGCGAGGCAGGGGTCCGCCCCTCCTCGGGGACGTCCACACTCGCATCGTCACCTGGTTTGCGCCCCGCCCCGTCACCCAGCGCCGGATTCGGGTTTCCCTCGGGCTGCCGAACCGGCACACCAGAAGGCACCCGCTCGGGGGCGTCTGGCCCGCGACCAGGTCCACCCCCGGACTCGCCCAACGCGTCGAGGGCCGCGTGCCCACCAGCCGACGACACCGGCGAGGTGAGCCCCTTCGCTTTCGACAACGGCGTCACCCCGGGCTTGTTCCCGACCAGGAACGACCCCGCTTTGCTGAACGCCAACGCGGTCTTCGCCGCGCCTGCCGCGACCCCGTTCGGGAGCTTCGCCACCATGCCGGGAACCCGCGCCGCCATCGTCCCGATCTTCGCCGCGTTCACCCCGGGGACGATCATCGCCAACCCACCGAACACCACCTCAGCGCCCGCCGCGACGCCGTCTTCCTTCCACTTCGCCCAGCCATCACCACCAGCTAGGGCCGCCTGATGATCCCAACCGACCATCCCACCCCAACCCGTCGCCGCGAGGTTGATGCGGTCGTCCAGGAAGTCGGTGAGGTCGCTCTTGCCGGTGGTCTCCTTCAGCAGCCATGAAGCGGGCACCGTCAACACGAGCGCGGCGCTCGACACCAGAAAATCGGCCGTTCCACCAAGCGTGGTCACGATGTTCGCCACCGACCACTCACCCGTCACCGGGTGGAACCCCAGCAGTGCTTTACCGCCTTCGAACGTGCCACCGACGAAATTGTCGAAGCCTTTCTGAATGGACTGCTGAACGCCTTCCGCCTCCTTCGACGGGGAACCCCACGCCATCGGTTCGTCCAGTGAACCCAGCTGCTCGGCCGTCACCGGCACCAACGGCGCCGCGCACACGCCCGTCAGCAAGCCGTTGATGCTGTTCGCGCACGTCGTCGCGGCCGTCGAGATCGACTCGAGAATGACGTTGTACTCGGCCAGCAGAGCGTCGTTCTTCTCGACCGCGGGCGGATGCTCCTCCCACGAGCAGTCCACGAGCACGTTCGGCTTGTTGTAGCTGAGCGACATCTCGGGCACCTTGCCCTGGCTGTCTACGTACCTCTTGTACCCGGCGAGCGCTTCAGTCCGGAAGTCAGCCGCTCGCGTTTCAAGATCAGCCAGCGTGGTCTTGATCGTCGACAGCGACGACGCGTACGTGTCGATGTGCCCCTGCGCCGACGTGAATCGCGAGGACACGTCGCCAGCCGCATCCACCGCTGGCGTCATCAGCGCGTACACGCTCTCCTGCTCCGGCGCCTGGTAGGGCTCGGCGATCGGAGTCCACGCCGTTTCCACGGCATCGACCTTCGACTTCAGGTTCGTGCCCATCGACGCGAGCTGGTCGCCGCCCGACGCGATGGTCTCCGTGTTTAGGTCGGCAGACTTGCAGGGGAACAGGGCCGGGTCGATGAGGCCGCCCGGGTCGGCGCCGTGTGCCTCAGGCACCTTGATATCCGTACTGGTCGAAGAACGAGAAGTCCCCGTCCTCTGCCGACGCCATCATCTCCGACTGGAAGGACGCGGCCATGGCCGTCTGCCCCGCCTCGTACGCGAGCGTCGCGTTCGACACACCTGTCACCCCTGCGGAGATCGTCTGGCAGATGGTGTCCACGCTCGCCTGCTGGTCTGTCACCAGCCCCTGCACCGCCGAGCCCACACACGCCGTCCACTCGCCACCCCACGCCAACGCGCTCAGCACCCCGGCCACGTTCTCCGCGCTCACCGTGGGGAGCACCTCAGACTCTGCCCCGATCACCGCGGTCAGCACTGTCTTCACACCGCCCGGGTTGATCTGCCACTCCGCCATCGCGTCACACTCGCTCTCTGATCACACCTGCAGTCGCCGCAGCGATCCGCTCCGCCAACTCGCGCCCCCGCGCCAGCTCCCCCGCTGGCACCGTCATCTCCGTCCACAACGACAACGACAACGACGCCGGAGCACCACGAATCGACGCCCGCGCCCCCACCGAATCGAACACCGGCGCCGTCTCGTACACCGTCAGCAACGGGCACCATTCGGCGTCGAAGTACTGCAGCACCGCGCCGTCCAGGAAGTGCGCCACCTGACCATTCGGGTGCAGCCCCTTCGCCGCACCGAACTGCAACTCCTGCGACGGCATCACATCGCTCAACATCACCAACTCCAGAGGCACGTCACACACCCCCAAGCTCAGCCGACAGCGCCATGCCGAGACGCTCCTCGTCGAGGTCATGGGCAAACGCCCGCAAGCGGTGCCAGAACGGCGCCAGCTCGCTGAATCCGACAATCAACGACGGAGCACGCCGCGAACCAACCGGCACCGCACCGAACTCCTCGCGAACCCGATCCACGTCGATGCGAAGGTCGCGCACCGCCCTCGCGCCCAGCAGGGCCGCGATCGGCACATCCGCAGGCCGAAGACCCACGGACTGCCCGACTGAGCCCAGCCGCTCCTCCACCTGCACGTGGGAGACCAGCACGACGTTCGGCACGAAGCGCTCACCCAGCTCCACCAGCGTCGGCAGAACTGTCGGCACCGCCTCCAACGACAACCCCGCACCGTCTCCAGGCCGCTCGTACGTGCCGATCGGCACCACGCCGCGCGCCTGCACCAGAACACCGTCGCGGGAACGCGCGGCCGACACACTGCCCACCGCGCCGCCACTCCCGGCCACATACCGCCGCCGGGCTACCGGCATCTCGCGGCGCAGCTCCTCCGTGAGCGCGTCCTCCGACCACGGCTGCGTCAGCGGGTCATAGCGCCCCCACCGCTCAGGGGTCTCGCCACCCAGGCCAGCAAACAGATGGCGCACCACTGCCCCCACACGAGCCTGCTTCTCCGCCCGTGTGCGCACATGCACATCGAAACTCAGCGCCCCAAGCCCGCTCGACCGAGTCGCCTCGAAACCCTCGAGTCGGTGTCGACCAGCAGGCACCCCCATCCAGAGCTCCGAGAACCCGCGAAGCCGATACCCCGAACGCGTGTCGTACACCCCCGAGCCGGTATCGACTGCCCACTGGCCGTTCGCGGCGCGCAGTTCCTCCAACACGAAGCGAGAGACGTGCGCGTCAGCCCTCGTGACCAGCACCGGCCGCAGGCTCGCCGAACGGCTGTCCATGATGAACGCCCACAGCGGCATCGACAACGTCACCCTCGACGACGACGCCCGGAAGACGTTGCACTCGGCCGTGAACTCGTCCGCGATCGGATGCGACTGCTTCATCGCGGGCCCCCGGCCGAGGCGACTTGCCCACGTTCACCTGATCGCCCACGTGGCAGCGGATGCCGAGCAACCCCCACGGCGCGCGGACGCGCGAAAACACCTACTCCTGCGCCCATCGGCCCCCCAAGTGAATCGCCTGGCCAGGCTACGGGCCTTGGCGGATCCGCGCGATGGGGACTTCTACCTGCCGGTAAGCCTGAAAGCAGACCACAGGAGTGAATTCGCGTTCTTCGCTCGACGAGCATCCCGTCGTTCGCTCGCGTCTAGACTCGCCCCGTGAGAGAACGCCGCACGGAATCCAGAACCGGCCCGCACCTGAAGTGGGCGGCGGCCCTTCAGCTCGTGCAGGGAGTCCTGATGGAGGGCATCCCGTTCCTCGGCCTGATCGTCCTGCTCGCCGTCGATGCCGACGCATCCGTCATGGAGCGCGGCTTCTCGTTCATCGTGCCGTTCTTCGACGAGCACCTGTACCTGATGATGGCCATGAGCGGGGTCTTCGCGGCCCTGCGCATCTTCGGCGCGATCGGTCTTCTGCGGAACCGCATGTGGGGCTTCGCGCTCACCCTCCTGAATTGCTTCATCACGCTGACGCTCATGATGTTCATGCTCCCTGCCGGAATCGCCGACGGGCTCCTCGCCGGGAGCGCGCTTGTCCTCCTGCTCATGGCGCGATACGGGACAACTCCTATCGAAACCCGACCACGCTGATTCGCGCCAGCACGGCGAATCAGCTGCGCATGACGGTACCGCACGTGACCACCGCAGCGTCCGAAGCTACGGAACCCGGTGCGTCCACTCCCTCGACGCGAACTTCGACTGCGCCAGCTCACGAGCCCGCGCGAGTTCCTCGTCCGACAGCTCGGCGGGCGTACCGCCATAGTGCTCCACGAACGTCGTCTTGAAGTGGTCGATGATCGCCGAGCGCTCCATGCCCGTCTGCGACCGCAGGGGGCTCACGCGCTTGTTCGCGGACTGCGTGCCCTTGTCGCTCAGCTTCTCGCGGCCGATGCGCAGCACCTCCGTCATGCGGTCGCCGTCGATGTCGTAGCTCAAGGTCGCGTGGTGCAGCACCGCGCCGGAACCCAGGCGCTTCTGCGCGGCCCCGCCGATCTTGCCGGACGGGCTCGCGATGTCGTTGAGCGGCTCGTACCTGGCGTTGATGCCGAGGCCGTGCAGCGCATCCAGCACCCACGAGTCGAGGAACGCGTACGACTCCGCGAACGACATGCCGTGCACAAGATCGCTCGGCACGTACAGCGAGTACGTCACCACCGAGCCGGCCTCCATGAACATGGCGCCGCCACCCGTGATGCGCCGCACGAGCTGCACCCCATACCTGTCGAGGTTCTCCTGGTCGACCTCATTCTTCACCGACTGGAACGAGCCGAGCACGACGGCCGTCTCGTCCCACTCCCACAGGCGCAGCGTCGCGGGGCGTCGGCCCGCGCCGACCTCCTCGGTCAGCACCTGGTCGAGAGCGACATGCTCGCGAGGCGTCAGGGGCCCCGGATGCAGGATCTGCCAGTCGTACGCGCGCCAGTCGCGTGCACCGAGCACGGCCCGGCGGACCACCACGCCGACGGCCTCAGGCGTGACGCCGAGCAGCTGCGCATCCTCCCGAAGACCATCGCGCACCGCGGCCGTGATCTCCTCCGCGCTCGCGTCCGCAGGCAACCCGTTCAGCGCGCCGTTGATGTCGTCGAGCGCCTCGTCTGGCTCGAGGAAGAAATCGCCCGCGAGGTGCGCCTCGACGATCCGACCGCCCTCCACCTCGAGGTCGACTGTGACGAGCTTCCCGCCAGGAACCTTGTACTCACCGTGCATGGAAGCACTCTACGGCGCAACCGCTACAAGAGCGGCGGGATGCGCGCATCCAGCCACGCGACGATGTCGGCGATGACCTCGTCACGGTTCAGCTCGTTGAGCAGCTCGTGCCGCGCCTCCGGGTAGATCTTGA
The DNA here is from genome assembly GCF_050315415.1 of Pseudoclavibacter sp. Marseille-Q434. Taxonomy (NCBI): domain Bacteria; kingdom Bacillati; phylum Actinomycetota; class Actinomycetes; order Micrococcales; family Microbacteriaceae; genus Pseudoclavibacter; species Pseudoclavibacter sp. Marseille-Q434. The sequence goes on from NZ_JBNPQH010000002.1 coordinate 551,626, forward strand.
GCGTCACGTCGCTGAGCTTCGAACGCTTCCGATACAACCGCGCGAGGGCACGAGGCCCGCGCTCGCCGTAACCGACCGAATCCTCCGAGCCGGCGAGGATCAGCACGGGCACGTCGTCGAGCGTCCCCGAGGCGGCACGGGGTGGGACGTGAATGAGCTGCAACGCGCCTCGCGTGGACCACACGGGCGTCTTCGCGATGTCGAAGCACAGCTCGTCGTAGGCGAACGCTCGCCGCGCCTCCGGGTTGCGGCTCAGCCACATGAGGCCGGTCTCGTCGGGCTCGAACCGCTTGTTGAGGTTGCCCGGGTTCGTGAAACCGGGCAACGCGAGGGCCGTGCCGGTGAGGATGCACGCCGAGAAGAACGCCGAATCGCGCACCAGGAGCTGCTGCGCGAGCAACGAGCCCCACGAGTGCCCCTGCAGGATCAGCGGGAGCTGCGGGTAGCGGTCCCGAACCCAGGCGGAGATGTCCTCGAGCGCCTCGAGCGCGGCCCGATTCTCTGTCGCCGGCAGCGCTGAGAGCCCAAGAGAGCCGAGGCCCGTCTGCCCGTGCCCGAGCTGGTCGTGCGCGACGACCGCGTAACCCGCGGCTACCAGGTCGCGCGCATACGCGTCGTAGCGCTTCGCGTGCTCACCCGAGCCGTGCGACAGGTGGAGCACGCCGCGCGGCGACACGCAGGCCCACTCGTAGACGTGCACGTCCACGCCATGACCCGTCGGGACCACGAACGTCGCCGGCGCACCGGTCGGGTCGGGCTTCGGTGCGGCCGGACCGCGCGCATCCGCACGACCCTGCGAGCCGCCGTGCGAACCGCCGGCAGATCCGCCCTGCGGGCCGGTGCCCGAGCCCGGCATGACTAGGCCTCCCGCGTGATGTCGACCTTCACGAACAGCTGCGAGGAGAACGGTCCCGCGTACACGCCGCGCAGTGGAGGCACGTCGTTGTAGTCGCGGCCGCGGCCGACAAGCACGTGGCGCTCGCCGATCGGGATGTCGTTCGTCGGGTCCCAGCCTCGCCACTCGCCGTCCCAGTACTCGATCCACGCGTGCGACTCGCCGCTCACCGTCTCACCGATCTCGGCGTTCGGCCGCGGGTGCAGGTAGCCGGACACGTAGATCGCGGGAATCCCGGCAGCGCGCAGCGCCCCGAGCGCGATGTGTGAGATGTCCTGGCAGACGCCGCGCTTGTGCTCCCACGCCTCGGCGGCCGTCGTGCGGACGCCCGTCACTCCGCCCTCGTAGGCGACAGCCTCGTAGACGAGGTGCAGGATCTCCATCGCCGTGGATGCAGGTCCGGTGTTCGCGCCCTTGACCTCAGCCGCGAGCGCCTTGACATCCTCCGGCGGCATCGTGAGGCGCGTCTGCGCCGTCTGCTCGACGAGCTCGACGCTGCGGAGTCGCTCGCGAGCCAGCTCATCCCAGCTCAGCGACAGCTGCCCGGCCTCGGGACGCTGACGCACCTCGACGAGGCTCGACGCCGTCAGCGACAGCTCCGAGTGCGGGTTCAGCACCTCGAAGGCCGTCACCTTCGTACCCCAGTAGTCGGAGTAGTTGTGCGTCGACGAGTGCGGCGTGACATCGAGGTGCCCGAACAGCACGAACTGGCCGTTGTTGGCCATCGGCAGCATGCGGGCCTCGTTGTACGAGGTCGTGACGTCGCCCTCGTATCGGAAGCCGGTGGAGTGGCGGATGCGGATGCGGCTCATGAGTTGTCTCCCACCCAGCTCGGGGCTGTGATCGACGGGAAGTAGCGCTGGCGGATGGCCTCGGAGGCCCGAGACACCGCGTCCTGCACGCCATCCATGTAGCGGGGCAGGTCGGCCAGGGTGTCGTGGATGGGCCGGTACTCGAGGTCGGACGAGATCTGGCCGAGCAGGCGCTGGGCCTGGTCGGTGACTCCGACGCGGCCGCCGCGCTCGTGGCGGGGCTGGATGTCGTAGAGGCAGGAGAGCGCCGTCGACACCGAGTACTGGATCGACCGTGGGAAGAGACGGTCGAGGAGCAGGAACTCCGCCGCGTTCGCCGCGGAGGGCATGCCGTGATAGGTGCGCAGGTACGACTCATACGCGCCGCACGAGCGGAGGATCGTCGTCCAGGAAGCGCCGGACGCCTCCGTGAGCGAACGCGTCGCGAGCAGGCGTGCCGTCATGTCGGCGCGCTCGAGCGAGCGGCCGAGCATCATGAACTGGTACGCGTCGTCGCGGCTCGCCGCCGAGTTGACGACACCCACCGCGAGCGCCGAACGCTCGCGAACCCACGCGAACAGGTCGTGCACCTTCTCCTGGCGCACGCTGAACGGCATGCGCGAGTAGGTGGCGTTGAGGCACTCCCACAGCTCCGTCGACACGATCTCACGGGCGCGGCGAGCGTTCTCGCGGGCCGCGTTCACCGAGTAGGCGATCGAGGCGGGCTGCGAGCGGTCGACGGCCATGAGGTTCAGCACGTCAGAGCGGGTCAGCTCGGCATCCGGCTGCACATCCGCAGCGCCCATGACGCTCAGGAGCGAGCGGCAGGCAGTCGCCTCGTCGACCCACGGGTCCTCGAGCAGCAGCTGCAGGTGCACGTCCAGGATGCGCGCGGTGCCGTCGGCCCGCTCGACATAGCGGCCGATCCAGAAGAGCGACTCGGCGATACGGCTCAGCATGCGTCCGTTCCCTTCTGGTTCGTGTCGGCAGGTCCCGCCGCGACGGGCGCTTCCGAGCGCGCCTGCTGCTGTTGCTGGATCTGCTCTGACTGAGCGTGCGAATGCGACTGAGCCTGGGAGGCCCGCCCCTGCGTCTGCTGCTGCGTCTGCTGCTGGTCGCCGCGCTTGGGGGCGTCCTGCGGCATGTGGTCCTGACGGTGCGGGATGACGCGAAGCACACCCGTCACGGGGTGCGGCGTCTCCGACATGTCGGCCTGGTCGTCGAGCAGCTCCTCGACGCCGTGAGGCTGGGGCTTGGAGAAGCTGCGCTCGGCTCCGACCACCCACGTGTCCTTGGAGCCGCCGCCCTGGCTCGAGTTCACGACGAGCTGCCCCTCCGGCAGCGCGACGCGGGTGAGGCCGCCGGGCAGCACCCACACGTCGTGGCCGTCGTTGATGGCGAACGGGCGCAGGTCGGCGTGACGCGGCCGCATCCCGTCTTCCACGAGCGTCGGGATGGTCGAGAGCTGCACCACGGGCTGCGCGATCCAGCCGCGCGGATCGGCGAGCAGGCGCACGCGCATCTCGTCGAGCTCCTGCTTGCTGGCGCTCGGGCCGATCATGAGGCCCTTGCCGCCCGAGCCGTCGACCGGTTTCACGACGAGCTCGTCGAGGCGATCGAGCACCTCCTCGAGCGCGTCCGGCTCCTCCAGACGCCACGTGTCGACGTTCGGCAGGATCGCCTCTTCCGACAGGTAGTAGCGGATGAGGTCGGGCATGTACGTGTAGACGAGCTTGTCGTCGGCGACACCGTTGCCGACCGCGTTCGCGATCGTCACGTTGCCGAGCCGCGCCGCCATCATGAGGCCGGGCGAGCCGAGCATCGAGTCGCGGCGGAACTGCAGCGGGTCGAGGTAGTCGTCGTCGACACGGCGGTAGATGACGTCCACGCGCTGGGGGCCGGCGGTCGTGCGCATCCACACGCGGCCGCCGGAGCAGAACAGGTCGCGGCCCTCGACGAGCTCGACGCCCATGAGGCGGGCGAGCAGCGTGTGCTCGAAGTACGCGGAGTTGTAGACGCCGGGCGTGAGGACGACCACGGTCGGGTCCTCGATGCCGTCCGGCGCGGATGCACGCAGCGCGCCGAGCAGGCGGTTCGGGTAGTCGCCGACAGGGCGGACGCGCATGCGGGAGAAGAGCTCCGGGAGCGTCTGCGCCATGGCGCGGCGGTTCGAGATGACGTACGAGACGCCCGACGGGACACGCACGTTGTCTTCCAGCACGCGCATCTCGCCGTGCTCATCCCGGATCAGGTCGATGCCCGAGACGTGGATGCGCACCCCGTTCGCCGTGCGGATGCCCTTCGCAACGCGGTGGTAGTGCACCGAGGAGGCGATGAGGCTCGCCGGGATCACGCCGTCGGCGATGGCCCGCTGGTCGCCGTACACGTCGTCAAGGAACGCCTCGAGCGCGCGCACGCGCTGCTTGATGCCGGCTTCCGTCTTCTGCCACTCGGCGCGCTCGATGACGCGGGGGACCACGTCGAGCGGGAACGGACGCTCCTCGCCGGCGAAGTCGAACGTGACGCCCTGCGCGAGGTACGAGTCGGCGAGCGAATCGGAGCGGTGCCGGATCTGCTCCTGCGTCATCCCCGAGAGGACGTCGTAGAGATCTCGGTACGTGCGCCGCGGATCCAGCTCGCCCTCGGGCGCCTCCCCCATGAACATCTCGTCGAATGGCGGCGACAGCGCCGCTTGGGATTGCCTGGTCAGAGCCTGGCTGTAGCCGTCGAAGAGGTCACCCATGTCCCGAGACTAGTGGACGGAATGTGACGCCCTTGTTTCGCGGACGATCCTCCTGGACGGCACGCCCGAGGTCCCGCAAAAATTCCCGTCAATTGGGAACGCGACCACGCGGCGGCGCGGGCTACTCGGCGAAGACCTTGCCCGGGTTGAGAAGCCCCTGCGGGTCGAAGAGGCGCTTGATGCCGCGCTGCAGCTCGTACTGGCGCTCGCCGAGCTCCTCACCCAGCCACTGGCGCTTGAGGAGACCGACCCCGTGCTCCCCCGTGAGCGTGCCGCCGATCGAGATGGCGTACGTGAAGAGCTCGTCGGCCGCATCCCACACCGCCTGCGGGACGACAGTCTCCGCCCGGTCGTAGATGAACGTCGGATGCAGGTTGCCGTCACCGGCGTGCGCGACCGTGACGATCGTCGTGCCGGTGCGCGCCGCGACCTCGTCGATCTTCGCGAACATGTCTGGCAGCCGGTCGCGGGGCACGGACACGTCCTCGACCAGCACCTTCCCGAGCGCCTCCTTCGCCGCATACGCCTGGCGCCGCACATCCACGAGCGTCAGCGCCGACTGCGCATCCGTGGTCATCGAGACCGTGCCGCCGTTGGCTCGCAGCACCTCGACGATGCCCTCGGCCTCGGCGACCGCGTTCGCGCCGTCGGTCTGGATCAGCAGGTACGAGTCACCGTGCGAGGCGAGATCGACACCCGTGTAGGCGGAGACGGCGGCCAGCACGCCCCTGTCCATGAGCTCCATGATGGCCGGCTGGATGCCGGACGCGGTGACGGCGGCGGATGCACGGGCCGCGCTCCCCACGTCGGTGAAGTACGCGCCGATCGTCGGCACGACCCCGGGCACGAGCGGACGCAGCTTGAGCGTGCACTCGACGATCACGCCGAGCGTGCCCTCCGAACCGACCATGAGCGCGCACAGGTCGAGGCCCGTGACGCCCTTGACCGTTCGGTGGCCGACCTCGATGACCGAGCCGTCGATGAGCACGACCTTGAGCCCGAGCACGGCCTCCCGCGTCACCCCGTACTTCGCGCACAGCAGGCCACCCGCGTTCGTCGCGATGTTGCCGCCCACCGTCGAGATGTGCTTGGAAGCCGGGTCGGGCGCCCACCAGAAGCCGTGCCCCTCGAGCTGCTCGTTGAGCGCGCCGTTCAGGATGCCCGGCTGCACGACCGCAAGCTGGTTGGCGGGCGAGACCTCGAGGATCCGGTTCATGCGCAGGGTCGAGAGCACGATCTCCCCCTCGCCGCCAGCCCCACCTCCCGCGAGGCCCGTGCCGGCTCCGCGCGTGACGATGGGGACGCCGAGCTCGCTCGCGATGCGGCACGCCGCCTGCACATCCTCAACCGACTCCGCCTCGACCAGCGCGAGCGGGACTCCGGCCGCGACCACGCCGGAGCGGTCGACGCGCAGAAGCTCAAGCGCCGCCAGGTCAGTCACCACTCGGCCAGGCAGCTCGCGGGACAAGGCCTCCAAGGCTCGCGCAGGGTCAGGCGTTCGCGGGGAGTCGGGGGTTCCGTCGGCGTCGACAGTCATGCGTTCGATCGTAGGCGACCGGCACGGAGGACACCCGTATCCGCTCGCTCAGTCCTTTGATGACCGAGGTCGTGGCGGCCCTCCCACGCGCGGTCTGCCGCCGCGTGCGGGGTTTCTCCGACTGTGATGGGTTCTACGGATGCGCGTGCGGGGTTTCTCCGACCGATGATGGGTAAAAACCCATCACGCTCGCAAGAAGTCCGCACGGTCCTTGGATGGACGCGCTCGGCACATCCCAGCAGATCGGCGTGCCCTCATCACACGAAGCGCTGCCTCGGCGCGGCTTCTGCGACATCCGCCCCACGCCTGACCAGCATCAGTGCGAAATCCTCGACTGAAACCTTCCAACCGCGATTTCAGCTCGAAATCGCACTGATGTTGGACAGCGCTCGCGGGACACCTGAGCGCATTACCCGCGGGACTTGATGGGGCCCTGCGTGATGGGCGCGTCCGGGTCGATGGTCTGCTCGTACGGGAACAGCTGCTGCATGCGCGCGTCGGGGTGCCCGTTCCGGTGCGCGGTGATGGAGATCGCCTGCTCGCGGAGGAACGGGAGCGCCTCGATGCGGCCGGCGGGCGTGACCGCGTCCGACCAGATGGAGATGTCCGGGTCGCCTTGGAGGGCGTCGCAGAACTCTCGCCGCCTGCCGCCGATGAGGCGCACGCGCAGCGTCTCGATGCCACCCGTGCGGGCGCGCTCGGCGAACTCGGCGTCGGTCTCGCGCTGCACGGCCAGGCCCTGCGCGTGCAGCTCTGCGAGCACCGCATCCGGCACCTCGATGCCCGACGTGATGACGGGCTTCGAGCGCACGATGCGGGCGGCGACGATGACGCGGATGAGGTCGGCGAGCGTCGCGTCCTCGGCCGCGCGGACCGTGGCGCGCGCCGGGATGTATCGCATGAGGTTGCGCTCGAACTTCAGGTTCGAGACGTCGGAGACCTCGCCGAACTCCTCGTTGAACGCGATCTGGTCGCTGAGGGAGGCGCGGCGGAGGCGGTCGAAGGTCTCGTAGTCCATGAACGGGGCCGCCGACTCGATGAGCGCCGTCGCCTGCTCATCGATGCCGCGCAGGTGGAGGGTCTGGGACTGCTCGCCGTGGTTCGGGCGCCACGCGCCGAGGGAGAGCAGCGAGTTGGGGCCCCCGAACTTGGTGGCCGTGCCGACCATGGAGCGGAGCCAGCCGCCGAACGGCTGACGCTGGGGCGTGTTGCCGAGGATGTCGCGGTTCACGTACAGGTTGCCGGCCTCGACCCGGCGCAGCCATTCGGCGATCTCGGTGCGGTCGAGCGAGTGGATGCCCGCCGTCAGCCCGTACTGGGTCGAGTTCTGCAGGCGGATGGCCTCATCCAGGGTGTGCGTGTGCATGACGCTCAGCACGGGGCCGAAGAACTCGGTGACGTGCTGATAGCTGCCCGGCTTGACGCCGACGCGGATGCCGGGCGACCAGAGTCGGCCGGTGTCGTCGAGCTGCCGCGGCTCGACGAGCCACGATTCGCCCTCGCCGAGGGACGTGAGCGCGAAGCGCAGCTGCGAGTCGGGCGGGGAGACGAGGGGCCCGACGACGGCGCCGGGGTCGCTCGGGTAGCCGATGCGCAGCGACGCGACGGCGTCGGCGAGCTGCTCATGGAAGCGCTTCGAGCGGGCCACGGAGCCGACGAGGATGACCGTGCCGGCGTGGCCGGGCCGCTGCCCCGCGCTGAGGAACGCGCTGCGCGCGACATCGAGGGCGGCCCGGTCGAGGTCGGCGCTCGGCGTGATGATCATGGAGTTCTTGCCGCTTGTCGCCGCGATGAGCGGCAGGTCGGGGCGCCAGCGCAGGAACGAGCGCGCCGTCTCCCAGTTGCCGCTGAGCAGCACCCGCTGCACGCGGTCGTCGGTGATGAGCATCTGTCCGAGCTGCTCGTCCGAGAGGAGGCTCTCGTCGCAGATCGCGAGCTGTACAAGGTCGCGTGGGATGTCCGCATCCCACAGCACCTCGGCGAAGACGGCCGCCGTGCGGCGCGTGCGAGGCGATGGCTTCAGGACAACCGCGCTGCCGGCCGCGAGCGCCTGCGCCGTGTGCCCCGCGCTGCCTGCGACGGCGGGCACCCAGGACGGCGTGACGACGGTCACGGCGACGGGTTCGAAGTCGGCGCCCTGCATGCGGTCGAGCTGGCGGGCGAGGTGCGCGTAGTAGTTGGCGAGGTCGATGCAGCGGCTCACGTCGGCATCGACGTCGGGGAGTGGGGTCCCCGTCTCTGAGACGGCCACCTCGATGAGACGCGCTCGGTTCGCTTCGAGCGCCTTCGCCACCTTCTCGAGCACGGCTGCCCGCTCCCAGCCCGGCTTCTGGGCCCAGGGTTCGGCTGCGCGCTCTGCGCGCGAGAGCAGCGCATCCACGTCGCCAGGCTCGTGCAGCAGGTGCCGCTCGACCTCGTCGATGCCGAGCTCGCTGCGAGGCACTCGACGCTGGATGGAGAGGAGCCAGTCGCGGTTGCTGGCAAGCGACGGGTCGGTGCCGGGCGAGTTGCGGAACGTGTTGCGCAGCAGTCGGCCGCGCTTCAGCCCGAGCACGACTTCGGTGAGGCGAGGGCTGGGGCCCGTGTCGGCCGGGTTCTCGGTGACTTCTTCGTCGTCGTCGATGACGGGCTTCGAGGCCGGCTTCAGCTTCTTCACGCGCGCCGGCCGTTCGGCCGCGGGCTCCTCGTCCTCGAAGAGGCCGTCTGGGAACAGCTCGAGCTGGATGCTCGCCGTCACGGTGGCGGCGTCGTCGGCGAGCACGCGGTCCTGTTCGCGGTTCGGGCCTGAGTCGATCTGCCGCATCCGGGCAGTCGCGCTGAGGAGTCGCTCGTCATCGGGATGCACGGCGTCGGCACCCGCACCGGCCGTGACGGCGGCGGTCGCGGATGCTGCGTCGGCCGGCTCCGCGCCGAGCTGCCTGGCCCGCACGTCGACCCGGTGCTGCAGGTAGCTGGCCGCGTGGCGCTGCGTGGTTCCGTCGACGACGGGGGTGCGCTCGACGAGTTCGACACCGGCCGAGCGGATGCGAGCGAGGGTCGCGTCGTCTGCCGAGCGAGGAACGACGACCCTGACCGGTTTCGGCAGCCCTCGAGCGTTCGCGATCGCGGCGGCGAGTGCCACGTCGCGGCGCGCGTCCGCTTCGACCTCGACCCGGAACGCTGCGACGTGGTCGATCGCGAGCGCCTCGTCGAGGAGGCGCGCGAAGTTGGCGTCGACGTCGGCGTCCGACGCGTAGGTTGCGAGGCGCCAGCCGTTGATGACGGCGTCGGCGCGCTCGAGGTCGTGGTTCGCGTCTCGCGTGATGGCGACCGTGATGTCGGAGCCGAGGTCCTCGCGGCGCATGTGCGCCCATCCACCGATGCGGCGGAGCAGGCCGGGCGTCTCGGGGAACTGGGCGGGCAGGGAGATGCCCACGTGCAGGCCGCGCAGCTCCTCCTGCTCGAAGGCGCGCATGAACGCCTGCACGGTCAGCTCGAGATCGGTCGACGACTGAGCTCGCAGCATGAGCAGCGGAGGCGTCGGCGCGGTGAGAGCCGCCCGGCCGAGTGCGGAGAGCTTGAAGACGACGCGCTCGAGCGTTCCGTCGAAGTCCCAGAGGGCTGGCTGCGCTTCGATGTCGACGACACGAAGTTCGAGCTCGCGAATCTGGCCGGCTGCGAGGAGCTGCGTGTAGGTCTCGAGGCGCGCGTTCGAGGCGCGCTCGCCGAGCACCTCATCGCCGAGCAGGCGGATGCGGGAGACGGCCCCTCGAGACGCGGCTCGTTCGACGGCGGCCGAGAGGTCGGCTGGTGCGTTCCGGACGGTGTCCTCTCCGAAGAACGCCGCTGTCGCCCGACGCATGAGCGGCACCGCGAGCCACGGGACTCCGGGGCCGGCGAAGGCACCGAGCTGGAACACGCGCTTCGTGCTGGTCGAGAGGCTCGCGGGAAGCTTCGGGGCGAGGTCGCCGAGGCCGTTGCCGGCCGCGATCGCGTCGTCCGGGCGGATGACCTCGTCGATGAGGGAGCGGAGGAACACCTCGCCGTCCGACCCGCTGAGCACACGGTCGAGCTCGGAGGTCGTGTCGGCTCGCCGCTTCGCTCGAGTGCTCGAAGCCGCCTCGACCGCGGCGGCCCGCTTCGCGTCGGCGTCGGCCACCTGCTCGCGCCAGCCGCGGAGCAGGGCGAGCGCAGCCGGCAGCGCTTCGGAGACGGGGACGTCCCGCAGCTGCGTCACGACCGGCATGGCCGCGGTCGGCGGGGCCGCGTCGGCGGGCGGCCGAGCCGTCGCCTGACCGGGCTGGGTGCCCGTGGCCGGGCCCTGCGCTACGACGCCGGCATGACCGGTGTCGCGGTCCCCCGTCGCCGTGCGCCCTTCCGCCCGGAGCGCCGCGACTATCGAGTCGTCGACGGCGACGGTCTGGTCTGGACGCGGTACGGCACCCCGTCCAGCATCTCGATCGCCCGTCGCGGTTCGCCCCTCGGCACGGAGCGCGCTCACGATCGAGTCGTCGACGGCGACGGTCTCATTCGAGGAGGGCTGAGCGACAGCATCCGCTCCCCTGGGTTCGAGGGTCGTCTCCCCGTCCGCCGGCGTCTCCACGTCTGCCGGCGTCTCCACGTCGCCCGCGTTCGCATCCGCGGGGGCGTTGGTGACTGGCTCGCCGGGAGTCGAAGCGCCGGTGGCTGCAGCATGAGGGGCGGCAGCGCCATCGGCTGAGGCATTGCCGCCGGCTGCAGGGCCATCGGCCGCAGAGCCGTCAGCCGTCGCATCGGCGGGATCCTGAGTGGCGTCGCCATCATCCGCGCCACCGTCGCGCTTCGCGAGCACCTGCTTCACGAAATCTGCGCGCTGCACCCGCCTGGCGTCGACCTCCTCGAGTCCGCGCGCGCGTCGGTCGGGGCCACCGCGGCCGACCGCGCCGCCACCATCCTTCGAACTGGCACCGCCAGCCGATCCGCTCGGTGGAGGAGTCGCGCCGTCGTGCCGTGATCCTTCACTTGATTCCGACGGGATGCGCATGCGAACGAGCGTAACCAGCGCACCTTCAGCGCAACCCGAGCCGCGCCGCGACACGCCGCAGCGATCAGGCCAGCGCCCATACGATCAGAGGGTTGCTGATCTTCCCGAAAGGAAGCACCATGCCCGTGCAGAAGCAGTCGAAGGTCGCGATCGTGGGGGCTGGCAGCGTCGGCACCTCGCTTGCGTACGCGTGCCTCATCCGTGGCGTCGCCCGCGAGATCACCCTCTACGACATCGACACGAAGAAGGTCGAAGCGGAGGTGCTCGACCTCGCGCACGGCACCCAGTTCACGGGTTCGAGCGTCATGACCGGCTCCAGCGACATCACGACCGTCGCGGGAGCCGACGTCGTCATCATCACGGCGGGCGCCAAGCAGAAGCCCGGGCAGACGCGCCTCGACCTGGTCGGCGTGAACGTCGGCATCCTCGAGTCGCTCATGCCGCAGCTCGTGGAGCTCGCACCCAACGCCGTGTTCGTGCTCGTCACGAACCCGTGCGACGTGCTCACGGTCGTCGCCCAGCGCATCTCCGGCCTGCCGCCCGGCCGGGTCATCTCGTCGGGAACGGTGCTCGACACCTCCCGCCTGCGCTGGATCATCGCGAAGCTCGCGGGCGGTCTCGCGCCCACGAGCGTGCACGCCACCATCGTCGGCGAGCACGGTGACAGCGAGTTCGCGCTGTGGTCGCAGGCCACGATCGGCCCCATCCCCATCCTCGACTGGGAGCGCGACGGCGAACGCCCCTTCACCGAGGACACCCTCGAGAGCATCACCCACGATGTGCGGACGGCCGCGTACAAGGTCATCGAGGGCAAGGGCGCCACGAACTACGCGATCGGCCTGTCCGGCGCCCGCATCGCCGAGGCCATCGTCAACGACGAGCACGCCATCATGCCCGTCTCCACGCTGCTGCAGGGGCAGTGGGGCATCGACGACGTCGCCATCTCGACCCCCGTGATCGTGGGCGCCAACGGCGTCGAGCGCATCCTCGACACCCCCATGTCGCCGAGCGAGCTCGAGAAGTTCCTCGCGTCCGCCGAGGAGATCCGCTCCACGGTGCGCTCCGTCAGCTAAGCCCGCCAGCCCGGCGCCCGCACCCATCCACTGTTCCCGAGTGGACCGCGATGCCGCCGCGCGCGAGGGGCTTAGATAAGCGGATGCGCTCCATCGTCCGCCTGCCCCGTCGCGCCACGCAGCTCGTCATCGGCATCGTCCTCTACGGCCTCGCCATCGCGATGATCGTGCGGGGTGAGCTCGGCGTCTCCCCGTGGGATGTGCTGACGCTCGGCATCCAGGTGCAGTCGGGGCTGCCCTTCGGGCTCATCACGGTGCTCATCAGCGTCGTCGTGCTCCTCATCTGGATCCCCCTCCGGCAGCGGCCGGGGTTCGGGACGCTCTTCAATGCGCTCTTCGTCGGGCCCTGCGCCGACCTGGGGCTCTGGCTCATCCCCGAGGGCCTCGATCTCTGGTGGCGCATCCTCCTGCTGGCCGGGGGCATCCTCACCCTCGGGCTCGCGACGGGCCTCTACATCGGCGCGCTCTTCGGGCCGGGGCCGCGCGACGGGCTCATGACGGGCCTGCACCGCGTCACCGGCTGGCGCATCTGGATCGTGCGCACGAGCCTCGAGGTCATCGTGCTCGCCATCGGGTGGATGCTCGGCGGCGACGTCGGCATCGGCACCGTCGCGTTCGCCCTGCTCATCGGCCCCATCTGCGGCGTCACGATCCGCTGGTTCACGGTCGACATCGGCGGCGCCACCGAAGCGCAGACGACCGCGGAACGGGACGCACGCGGCAGCGTCGAACCCAGCGACCCCGAGACCCTGCCAGGCGATTCCCCGGCGAGCTGACGGGATCACCCACGTCACTTATGAACACAAGGTGAACGGGACGTGTGACGCCCCCTACCCTTGCTCAGTACCGACCTCGAGGCGCCCAGCGCGCTCCTCCCTCATGTGCTGACTCTTCAGCGAACGCGCGACGCCCGGGGTTCCCTTCACCAGGAGAAACGTGATCCATGACGTCCCCACGCGCTGACGGCCAGATTCCAGAGGGTGCCGCAGCACCCCACACCGAGGCCGTCTTCACCGAGAAGGGCCGCGACCTGAGCGAGCGTGGCCACCAGTCGCGCCGCGGCCCGGCCGTCGAGCAGGGCGAGGCCCTCGCCAACACGCTCAAGCCGCGCCACCTGTCGATGATCGCCCTCGGCGGTGTCATCGGCGCGGGCCTCCTCGTCGCCTCCAGCACCGCGATCCTCGCGGCCGGCCCCGCCGTCATCCTCGCCTACGCCCTCGCGGGCGTCGTCGTCGTGCTCGTCATGCGGATGCTCGGCGAGATGGCCTCCATCTCCCCCGAGACCGGATCGTTCTCGGCCTACGCGACGCGATTCATCGGGCCGTGGGCCGGCCTCTCCATCGGCTGGCTCTACTGGTGGTTCTGGGTGGTCGTCGTGGGCATCGAGGCCACGGCCGCCGCCGTCATCATCAGCGGCTGGCTGCCTGAGGTTCCCCAGTGGATCCCGGCGCTCATCATCACCCTCGTGTTCCTCATCGCGAACCTCATCAGCGTGAAGTCGTTCGGCGAGTTCGAGTTCTGGTTCGCGTCGATCAAGATCGTCTCCATCATCATCTTCATCATCGTCGGCGCGCTCCTCATCGCGCACGTCATCCCGAACAACACGGCCACGTTCGGGAACCTCGCGCCGGCCGACGGCGGCTTCGCCCCGTTCGGCGTCGCTGGCATCCTCGCCGCGCTCCTCCCCGTCATCTTCTCCATGTTCGGCGCCGAGGTCGCCACCATCGCGGCCGGCGAGTCCGAGCAGCCAGCCCAGGCGGTGCGCAAGGCCGTGAACTCGGTCGTGTGGCGCATCCTGCTCTTCTACATCGGCTCCATCCTCGTGGTCCTCATCGTGCTGCCCTGGGACCAGATCACGGCAGGCGTGAGCCCGTTCGTCACGATGCTGAACGCCGCCGGAATCGGTTGGGCAGCCCTCGCGATGGACATCATCGTGCTCTCCGCGCTGCTCTCCACCCTCAACGCGTCGCTCTACACCGCGTCCCGCATGGCGTTCTCGCTGTCGCGTCGCGGCGAGGCGCCGAAGGCGTTCCGCAAGGTCTCGAAGCGCGGCACCCCGTACGTCGCGATCCTCGCATCCGCCGTCGTCGGCCTGCTCTCGGTCGTGCTCAACTACACGACCCCCGAGTACGTGTTCTCGTTCCTCGTGAACTCGACGGGCGCTGTCGCGATCTTCGTGTGGATCGTCATCGCCGTCTCCCAGCTGCGCTCGCGCCGCATCCTCGCGGAAGACGCCGTCGCCGCCGGCGAGGACCCGAACGCGATCACCAAGGGCGCCATCCGCATGTGGGGCTTCCCGTGGCTCACCTGGGTGGTCATCGTCGCGCTCTCCGCGCTGCTCATCTACATGTTCTTCGCGGGCGAGACGCGCCTCATCGAGGTCACGACGAGCTTCATCATCGCTGGCATCTCGATCGTCGCGGGCGTCTCCGTGCAGCGCAAGCAGAAGCGCGAGCGCGCGGCGGCGGCAGTGGCGCCTGCGTCGAGCTCGGCTTCGGGCCCGGCGTCAGCGGCCGCGTCGGAGTAGTTGCCCCACCGGCCCACGGTTTCGGGATGGGCAAATCACTTCGCTGCGGGAAGTTCCCCAGCACGAAGCGACTTCTCCATCCCGAGACCGCCGGGAGGTCGCGGCCTACGCGTCGGCGGCGGGCGGCAGGTCGTCGTCCGCGGCGAGGAAGCTGCCCGTGACCCGCACCGTGGCGGCCGCGACGGTCATCGCTCGCTGCAGCACTCGGCGCGCATCCGCCGCCTCGTGCGGTACCCCACCTTGCGCGATGGAGGCGACCGCGGTCGCGAAGACCGCGTCGCCGGCCCCCATCGTGTCGACGATCTCACCTGGCAGCTCGACGATCGGCTCGGCCACATCGATGCCGGCCCGGTTGACCCAGCGCCCGCCGCGCGTGCCCTCCGTGGCGAGCACGTGGGTGGCGCCGAGGTCGAGCATGTCGCTGGTCGCCTCGTCGAGGGGCGCTTCGAAGAGCAGGTCGGCGTCGTTGTCGGACAGGTGTGCGAACAGGGCGCTGGACACGTGCCGCTCGAAGTTGTCGAGGAACGCGCCTGGGTCCTCGACGAGCCCCAGGCGCGGGTTCGGGTCGAGGAGCAGACGCTCCTGCGGGCGGATCACGGCCTCGAGGAGCCGCCTGTGCTGCTTCTTGTCGTCGAACGCGAAGCCGGAGATCGCGACGAACGGCGCCGCGCGGATGAGCGCCACCTGCTCGTCGTCGAAGCGGATGCGGCGGGCCCGGGCCGCGTCGTCGAACGTGTACAGGGGCTCCCCGTCGGCTGGTTCGCCGAGGGCCCGCCCGGTGCCCGCGAGCGACACCGACGGCGCGAACTGGATGCCCCGCTTCCGCAGGTGGTCGCGGATGCGGAGCCCGTCCGGGTCGTCGCCGATGCTCGCGATGAGGGCGACGGGCACCCCCAGGCGCGCGAGCGCCATGGTGACGTTGAGGGCTGAGCCGCTCACGTAGCTGCGGCGGGTGAGTCCCCCACGCGCCTCCGTCTCCTGCAGTTCCGTGACGATGGCGTCCCCGATGACCACGACAGGCGCGTCTGGAGCGGGGCGGGCCTTCGCTGTGGGTTTACTGCTCATGTCCCCGATTGTGCCTTGCATGGATGGACCCTGACTGTCTGTTCGAAGTGCGCGCTTATCCTCGTTGCATGTCCACTCCAGCTACCAGCCGAGAGGCAGCGCACGTGCTGCTCGACGCCGTCTCCGTCACGGAGGTGTCGCCAGATGCCGCGGCGCTCGCCTATGAGCGACTCGTCGAAGTCGGTGCCTTCGTCGTGCAGGTCGAGCAGGGGCAGGGGCTGGACTCCGACGGCGACCCGGATGCGGAGCTGCCGGCTGACGGCGGCCCCAACCAGGTGAAGGTCAACATCGAGCTGTCGAACCTGCTGCACGCCAACTACATGACGCTCGACTGGCTCATCGAGGAGCTCGCCCACGCCCGCAACACGACGCGCGACGACATCATCATCGCGCTCCGCGAGCATCTCGACAGCGTCGCCGCCAAGTAGCGTCTACCCGGTTCGACGGCGAAGGGTGAGCGAGCCCAGGATGAGCGCGCCGACCGCGAACGCGAAGATGACGAGGACGGGCGCCCACAGGTCCCATGCCGAGCTCCCCGCCGTGACGGCGTTGATGGCGTCGATGCCGTAGCTCAGTGGCAGCCAGTCGGAGATCGCCTGCAGCGCGTCCGGCATCTGGTCGCGGGGCATGAGGATGCCGCCGAGCAGGATCTGCGGGATGACGAGCACGGGCATGAACTGCACTGCCTGGAACTCGGTGCGCGCGAACGCGCTCGCGAGCAGCCCCAGCGCGGTGCCGAGCAGCGCATCCGCGACCGCGCCGAGGCCAAGCTGCCACAGCGGGCCCTCCACGCTCAGGCCGCACACGACTACGGCGAACGCCACGGTGACGATGGCCTGCGCCACCGCGGCGACGGCGAACGCGAGCGCGTAGCCGACGATGAAGTCGCCCTTCGCGAGCGGCGTCGTCATGAGCCGCTCGAGCGTGCCCGAGCGGCGTTCCCTGAGGGTCGTGATGCTCGTGATGAGGAACATGATGATGAACGGGAACAACGCCAGGATCGCCGGGCCCAGCCGCTGGAACACACCGTCCTGCTCGGAGAACAGCCAGGCGAAGAGGCCGACGAGCAGGCTCGGGGCGACGACCATGAGCGCGATGGAGCGCGGGTCGTGGCGGAGCTGCCTGAGCACGCGCCCGGCCGTGGCGAGCGTGCGCCGGGGGCTCACGATGCGCCCCCTTCTGCGGATCCCGCGTGCCGCCCGTGTCGCGTATCGCCGCGTTCGATGAGGGCGAGGAAAGCCGCATCCGCGTCGCTGGCGCCTGTCTCACGGAGGAGCTCCGGCGGGGTGGTGTCGGCGATGAGGTGGCCATCCCGCATCAGGATGAGGCGGTCGCAGCGCATGGCCTCATCCATGACGTGGCTGCTGACGAACAGGGTCGCGCCATCGTCGGCGAGTGAGCGGAACAGCGCCCACAGGTCCTGGCGCAGCACGGGGTCGAGGCCGACGGTGGGTTCGTCGAGCACGAGCACCTCCGGGTCCC
Source organism: Pseudoclavibacter sp. Marseille-Q434 (assembly GCF_050315415.1). Lineage (NCBI taxonomy): Bacteria > Bacillati > Actinomycetota > Actinomycetes > Micrococcales > Microbacteriaceae > Pseudoclavibacter > Pseudoclavibacter sp. Marseille-Q434. Next base: position 568,741 of record NZ_JBNPQH010000002.1, read on the forward strand.
CGAGCATCGCCACCGCGAGGGAGACGCGGTTCTTCTGCCCGCCGCTCAGCGACTCGACCTTCTGCCTGGCCTGCCCGGTGAGCCCGACGCGGTCGATGAGCGCGCCGAGGTCAGCCCGCCTGCTTCCGAGCACGCTCGCGAAGTAGCTGAGGTTCTGCGCCACGGTCAGGTCGTCGTAGACGGATGCGGCCTGCGTCGCGTAGGAGACGCGGGAGCGGAGCTGCCGCGATCCGGCGGGCTCGCCGAGCACCGTCACGGTGCCACCCGCCGTCTTCTGCACGCCGACGATGGCGCGCATGAGGGTCGTCTTCCCACATCCGGATGGCCCGAGGAGACCGCTGATCTGCCCGCGGGGAATCGAGAGGTCCAGCCCGTCGAACACCGCCTTGCCGCCGCGTCTGACGTGCAGCGCGCTCACGACGACGGCCGCCTCGCGGCTCGCAACGTCATCGTTCGCGCTCATGCTCGAATCCTACGAGCGAGCACCGACATCGGGGCCGTATCGCGGGCCTAAACTTGCTCAGCCATGGCCGAGTCCCCCGCGTCCCGCGTCGCCCCACTCATCGCCACCGCCGTGCTCGTCGTCGCGGCGGTCGTCGTCGCGGCCACCGGTGTGCTGCCAGCTCCCGAGCTGCTGGAGCTGGGCGAGCGGGTGATACCCGTGCTGGCGTTCGTCGTGGGCATCACGATCGTCGCGGAGCTGGCGAGCGAGGCCGGCGTCTTCTCGGCGCTCGCCGACCGGCTCGCGAAGCTCGGCCGGGGCCGCCTGTGGTTGCTGTGGATGCTCGTGCTCCTGCTCGCTGTCGTGAGCACCGCCTTCCTCTCTCTCGACACGACCGCCGTGCTCGTCACCCCGGTGGTCGTGCTGCTCGCCGTGCACGTCGGCGTCTCACCCATCCCGTTCGCGCTCGCGACCGTCTGGCTCGCGAACACCGCGTCCCTCTTCCTGCCCGTCTCGAACCTCACGAGCCTGCTCGCGGCTCGGTCGTTCGAGGGCGGGCCGCTCCAGTTCCTCGCGCTGACGTGGGCACCGGCGCTCGTGGGCGTGGTCGCGAGCGCCGCCATCCTGTCGTTCGTCTTCCGCCGCCAGCTCGACCGTCGGTACCGCATGCCGACGCCCACGAGCATCCCGGACCGGCCGCTGCTGATCTTCTCGTCGGTCGTCACTGCCCTGCTGCTGCCACTGCTGGTCTCCGGCGTCGAAGTGGCGGTTCCGGCGGGCGCCGCCGCGCTCCTGCTCGTCGGCGCGTTCGCCGCGCGTCGGCGGGATGCGCTGCGCTTCGGCCTCGTGCCCTGGCAGGCGCTCGGCATCGCCGGGTCGCTGTTCGTGCTCGTCGAGGCCGCCCACGCGCACGGGCTGAGCGAGCTGCTCGCCGCCGTCTCGGGACGTGGCGACGACCCGCTCAGCCTCCTGCAGCTGGCGGCGATCGGCGCCGCGAGCGCCAACGGCATCAACAACCTGCCCGCCTACCTCGCCCTCGAACCCGTCGCCGACAGCCCCGCCCGATTGGTCGCGTTGCTCATCGGCGTCAACCTCGGACCGCTCGTCACGCCGTGGGCCTCGCTCGCGACGCTGCTCTGGCACGAGCGTCTCGTGTCACTGGGCGTGACGATCTCGTGGTTGCGCTTCGTCGCGCTCGGACTCGTGGGGGTCGCGATCATCGTGCCCCTCGCGACGCTGGCACTCGCCGCGACGGTGTGACTGCTACTTCTTCTTGCTCGCCATGTCGTCGAAGGCGGCCTGCAGGGCGATCGCGAAGCCGACGCCCAGAGCGATGCCCGTCATCATGAACGCGACCGTGAAGGCCGGGCTCATCGCCAGGATGACGGAGATCACGATCCCGATCGCGACGCCGATGGCGATGCCTAGGGCCCAGGGCACGAGCCGGGGGCGGTAGCTGCTGACGGGGTCCCTGTCTTGCTTCGGTGCGGTCACGGTCTTCTCCGGTCCTCGTCGAAAGCTGTGCGCCAATTCTGGCCTGGCCATCGCCGCGGTTGATCCTCGCGGGTGAACGATCAGCGTCTGTGCGGGTGACGCCCAGGTGCAGGATCGGCGTGCTCCCGGCCAGCGTCGACGAGGGCGGCTCCTCGCAGAGCACCCACGAGAACCACCAGTGGATGCTCGACGGACCGCTCGGGTAGGTTCGCGTCATGCAGAAGATCAGGTGGGCCATCCTCGGGCCGGGTGCGATCGCGGAGTCGTTCGCGACGTGGCTGCCGAGCTCCGAACATGGCGAGCTGCGAGCGGTCGCCAGCCGCGACGCCGAACGGGCATCGGCCTTCGCCGCCCGTTACGGGGCAGCGGTCTCCGGGACCTACGCCGAGATCCTGGCGCGCGATGACATCGACGCCGTCTACGTCGCCACCGTGCACACGACGCACGCGGAGCTCGCGATCGCAGCGCTCGAGGCCGGGAAGGCAGTGCTGTGCGAGAAGCCTCTGGCCCCGAGCGCCGCCGAGACGGAGCTGGTCCTCGAGGCTGCCGAACGCGCCGGCCTGCCCGCCGTGGAGGCCTACAAGCACCGCTTCAGTCCGCTTGCCCGTGCCGTCGACCGTCGCCTCAAGTGGGGCCAGGTCGCCGCGCCCCTGCACGTGCACGCCCAGTTCGGCTTCGCGGCCGGCAGCAGGGACGGACGCCTGTTCGACCCGCAGCTCGCGGGCGGAGCGATCTTCGATGTCGGCGGCTACCCTGTCTCCTTCGCCGTCAGCGCCGCGGCCTCGGCCGGCATCGCGCTTCCGGAGCTGCACCTCGCGCACCCGGACGGACGCATCGAGGCTGGAGTCGACGTCCACTCCTCCGCCAGCGTCGAGGCGGACGGCTTCACCGCCTTCGTCGAGTGCTCCATCGACACCCAGCTCACGAAGCGCGCCGACATCGTCGGAGATGGCGGCTGGATCACTCTCGAGAACGCCTTCGGCGACCGCGACCTGTCGCCGAACGTGCTCAGCCACATCCACGAGGGGCAGAGGCGTCGCATCGAGGTGGCGCAGGTGCACCCGTTCGCGGCCGAGGCGGATGCGGTGTCGCGCGCGCTGAGGGACGGTCGCCTCGAGTCACGCGCCATGCCGTGGGAGCAGACGCGCACGGTCGCGCGCCTCCTCGACGCCTGGCACGCTGGCGTGATGGAGGCGCAGGCGTGATGGCGTCCGGGACGTCCGCCTGATCAGGCCCAGATAGCAATGACGCGAGACATCTGGTGGATGTCTCGCGTCATGGCGTTCGTGGCGAGTGAGGGATTCGAACCCCCGAATGCTGAGCAGTCTGATTTACAGTCAGATCCCTTTGGCCGCTTGGGTAACTCGCCAGTGCACAGCGCGAAGCGCAAACGTGCAGGCTAGAGACTACCGACTTCCACCCGGTTTGTCGAAACGACGCGGACGCACCCCCGCTCACGAGATTGTCGGCGGTCCTCGCTACCATGGTGGGCATGGCAGATTCCTCGTTTGATGTCGTTAACAAGGTCGACAAGATGGAGGCGGACAACGCCGTCAACCAAGCGCAGAAGGAGCTCGAGACGCGCTATGACTTCAAGGGCGTCGGCGCCTCGGTCGATTGGTCTGGCGAGAAGCTCCTCCTCAAGGCCTCCAGCGAAGAGCGCGTGAAGGCGGTGCTCGATGTCCTGCAGACCAAGTTCATCAAGCGCGGCTTCTCGCTGAAGACGCTCGACGTCGGTGAGCCGTACGCCTCCGGCAAGGAGTACCGCATCGAAGCCTCCCTGAAGGAGGGCATCGACCAGCCGAGCGCGAAGAAGCTCACGAAGCTCATCCGCGACGAAGGCCCCAAGAGCGTGAAGGCGCAGATCCAGGGCGACGAGCTCCGTGTCTCGTCGAAGAGCCGTGACGATCTGCAGGCGACGATGGCGCTGCTCAAGGGCGCCGACGTCGACGTCGACCTCCAGTTCGTCAACCGCCGCTAGTGCCCCCGGGGGCGCCGATGGCCGCGCTCGATCCGAGCACGGCCATCGGCGCGCTCATGCCCTGGTACCCGGAATTCGGCCTCACCGGGTTCTGGCTCGGCGCGGTCGCCACGGTCTACGTGCTCATCATCGTCACGTCGGTCGTCGTGATCCCCCGAAACCGGCGACCCACGACGGCGCTCGCCTGGATCATCACGATCATCCTCATCCCCTACCTCGGCGTCGTCCTCTTCTTCCTGTTCGGCACGAACCAGCTGCCAACTCGCCGCCGACGCATGCAGGCTCAGGTCGACGGCATCATCCGCGACGCCACCGACCAGATCGCCCCGGCCGAGCAGGTCATCACGAGCCCCTCGTGGTTCGCCCAGGTCACCAAGCTCGGCGAGCACCTCACCGCGATCCCCCTCGCCGACGGCAACCGTCTCGAGCTGCACGGCACCTACAACCGGGCCATCCGTCGAATGGCCGACGAGATCGACGAGGCCGAGAGCTACGTCAACGTGCTCTTCTACGCCATGAGCCACGACGACGCCACCGCCCCGTTCTTCGACGCGCTCGAACGCGCCGTGCAGCGCGGCGTGACCGTCCGCGTCCTCTTCGACCATGTCGGCTCGATGCGCTACCGCGGCTACAAGAAGATGAAGCACCGCCTCACCCAGATCGGCGCCGACTGGCACCGGATGCTCTCGCTCTACCCGTGGCAGGGCGGCATGCAGCGCGTCGACCTGCGCAACCATCGCAAGCTGCTCGTCGTGGACGGCCGCACGGCCTACCTCGGCTCACAGAACCTCATCTCCCGCGACTACCACCGCGGCCCCAAGCCGGGCGGCGACGACCTCAAGTGGAAAGACCTCATGCTCCGCATGGAGGGGCCCATGGTCACCGGCGTCAACGCCGTCTTCATCTCCGACTGGTACGCCGAGACAGAAGAGCTCCTCACCGACGTCTTCGAGAACGACCCGGTCACCCCGGAACCCGACGAGGCGGAAGCCGAGATCGAATCCGGCGACCAGCACGACGTGTTCCCCTGCCAGCTCGTCCCAAGCGGCCCCGGCTACGAGAACGAGAACAACCTGCGCCTCTTCAACCAGCTGCTCTATGCAGCGCGGGAGCGCATCGTCATCGTCAGCCCCTACTTCGTGCCAGACGATTCACTCATGTACGCCATCACGACGGCCGTGCAGCGAGGCGTCAGCGTCGAACTCTTCGTGGGCGAGATCGCCGACCAGTTCTTCGTCTTCCACGCCCAGCGCTCCTACTACGAGGCGCTCCTCCGCGCCGGCGTCAGGATCATGCTGTACCGGCGCCCCTACATCCTGCACTCGAAGCACATCACCTTCGACGACTCCGTCACCCTCATCGGCTCCAGCAACATGGACATGCGCTCGTTCACCCTCAACGCAGAGCTCATGCTCATGGTGCACGGCGAAGAGTTCGTGAACCGGATGCGCGAAGTCGAGAACGGCTACAGGCAGCGCAGCTTCGAGCTGACCCTCGACGAGTGGCGGCAGCGGCCCATCCTGACCCGCGCGCTCGACAACGTCGCCCGCCTCACCAGCGTCATCCAGTAGCGGCGCCCCATTGCGCCAACTGCGCTGATCTTGCCGAACGGTTCCCGGAACCGCCCCGGCAAAGAATCTCCAGCCGACGGCGAGCTCCCCCAGTGTCGCGCCGCGGTCAGAACGACCATTGCGACGCGGCTCAGCCGCCGGCTGAAGTGTTGACTCGGACCGGTTCAGGCCCGAAATCTCTTCCGCTCTCTGTGCGTACTCCGAGCGTACGAGGTGAACGAGCGTTCCGCGATGGGCAGAACTCCCCACTTCTTGAACGGCGACCAAAACCCCTATTCGCCCCGGGAAATCCTCGTCATCTCGTCTCGATCCACAACCTTGATCCGCTCACGGCCATTCGCCTCGCCGAGGGCAAGCTCGTGCGCATCGAGACGACGCCACCCAGCGAGGTCGGTGAAGCGCACCCCGCGCGATTCGAGCAGCTCGACGACTGAGGCCTCGCTCGCATCGGCGGGAGTCCACCAATTGCCCTGATCCGCGACGAGGTGCGTCACCGTCTCAAGTGCGTCCGACTTCGTGTGCCCGATCAGGCCGATGGGGCCGCGCTTGATCCACCCCGTCGCGTACATGCCGTTGACCTGCTGGTTGTCGTCGTCCCACACCTGCCCCTCACGGTTCGGGATGACGCCGTGATGCTCGTCGAACGGCACGCCGGGGAGCGGCGAGCCGAAGTAGCCGATGGCCCGGTAGACGGCCTGCACCGGGTACTCGACGAACTCGCCGGTCCCGCGCACGCCGCCCTCGGCGTCCGGCTCCGTGCGCTCGATCCGCAGCGCCCGGACGCGCTCGCCGTCTGGCCCGTCCTCCGTGAGCACCGCATCCGGCTTCGAGTAGAAGTGCAGGTGCAGGCGGCGCGAGGCGGTGAGCTCCCGCTCTCCGCGCCACTTGCCCATGATGCGCCCGATGACCATGAGCTGCTTGTTCGTCTTCGCGAGCTCGGCGGCCGCCGGGTCGCGGTCGAAGTCGTCCTCGTACACGATGACGTCCACGTCGGGCACCTCGCCGAGCTCCCGCAGCTCGAGTGGTGTGAACTTCACCTGCGCGGGCCCGCGTCGCCCGAAGACGTGCACGTCGGTGACGGGGCTCGCCTCGAGGCCCTCGACGACGTTCTGCGGCACCTCGGTGGACATGAGGTCCTTCGGGTGCTTCGCGAGCATGCGCGCGACATCGAGCGCCACGTTGCCGTTGCCGATGACGGCGACCTCGCGAGCGTCGAGCGGCCACGTCCGGGGCACGTCGGGGTGCCCGTCGTACCAGTTCACGAAGTCCGCGGCCCCGTAGCTGCCCTGCGCCTCGATGCCTGGGATGTCGAGGGAGGCGTCGCGGATGGCTCCCGTCGAGAAGATCACCGCGTGGTAGTGCTGCTTGAGGTCCTCGAGCGTGATGTCCTTGCCGAACTCCACTCCGCCGAACACCCGCATGACACCGGATTCGAGCACCTCGCGCAGGGCGTTGATGATGCCCTTGATGCGCGGGTGGTCAGGGGCGACCCCGTACCGCACGAGCCCGTACGGCGCTGGCAGCTTGTCGAACAGGTCGATGGACAGGTCGAACTGGCGCTCCATCTTCTGCAGGATGTCGGCCGCGTAGATGCCGGCTGGTCCTGCGCCGACGATGGCAAGGCGGAGCGTGGTCACATGTCCTCCAGGACGGGTCGAGGTGGAGGCTCGCGAGGTGTCGTCCTCCGGAAGGGGTCAGGGGTGAGCCGTCTCGGGACGCCTCGGTCAGCGATCGCGGCTGACGACCTCCGCGGCGAAGCGCTCGAGCGCGTTCTTCGCCGGGCCGGCTTTCAGCGGCCGCAGGGCTTCGACGGCGAGCGTCACCCAGTTCTGGGCTTCGTCGATCGTGAGCTGCGTCACGCGGTGCTCGCGGAGTTCGGTGATGATGCTCGAGATCTCCTCTTCGCTCGCGCGAGTCTCCTCCGGTTGCTCGTTGACGCCGGCGACGCGGGTGCGGATGCGCTCCAGCAGGTCGCGGCTCGCTTCGTCGGTCGCCGCCTGGCGTTCCAGCAGCAGCACAGGGAGGGTCTCGACACCCGCGCGCAGGTCGGTGCCCGCGAGCTTGCCCGTCGTGTCCGGGTTCTGCTGCAGGTCGATGACATCATCGGCGAGCTGGAAGGCGACGCCGACTCGCTCGCCGTATTCGGCAAGCGCCGCGACGACCGTCTCTGGTGCGTTCGACACGATCGCGCCGAACTGAGCGGCGGCGGAGATGAGGGAGCCCGTCTTGTCGGCGAGGACACCCACGTAGTGGTCGATGCGGTCGGTGCCGGCCGACGGCCCGGTCGTCTCACGCATCTGCCCGAGCACGAGCCGCTCGAAGATCGAAGCCTGCAGCCGGACGGCGCGAAGGCCCAGCTCGGAGAAGAGCAGGCTCGAACGGGCGAAGAGCAGGTCGCCGGCGAGGATCGCGATGGAGTTGCCCCACTGGAGGTGCGCGGCGGCGACGCCTCGACGCAGCTCGGCCTCATCCATGACGTCGTCGTGGTAGAGCGACGCGAGGTGCGTGAGCTCGACCGCGGCAGCTGCCGTGATGACATCGTCGGAGCCCGGCGTCTCGCCGAACTGCGACGAGAGCACCGTGAGCATGGGGCGCAGGCGCTTCCCGCCGGCGTTGAGGAGGTAGCGGGCGGTGACGTCGGCGATCTCGTCGGCGTACTGCACCTCGGCGCGGAGGCGGGCCTCGACCGCGGCCAATCCAGCGTCGAGCCGCTCTCGCAGCACGTCGGACTTCGGACCGTCGAAGAGGTCGTCGGTTCCGCCCGGCACCACGGTGCTTCGCGCCTTGCGGCGCTGTTCGGTCTTGGGGAGCTCCACGCTCATGTCTCCTGGTGGTTCAGGTGTTCCGTCCGAAGGAGATCTCCGCACGAACTGGGTTGGGGTGCAGGTGGCGCTGGGCCGGTGCCTGCTGGCTTCCGTCTCCCCTAGCTGGGGGCGCTGCCGGTCTCGGCGAGCGGGACGAATGCCTTGTGCAGCGCGACGACACCGGCCGAGAGGTTGCGATACTTGACCCGTTCGAAGCCCGCCTCCCGCAGCCAGGATGCCAGCTCACGCTGCGCGGGCCACGCGATGATCGATTCGTTCAGGTACGTGTATGCCTCGGGGTCGCTGCTCACGAGCTTCACGATGCTCGGCATCGCGAGCTGCATGTAGGCGCGGTAGCCCGTGCGGATGATGGCCTGCGGCGGCGTCGAGAACTCGGCGATGACGAGGCGTCCGCCCGGCTTCGTGACACGCAGCATCTCCCGCAGTGCGACTTTCGGCTCCTGCACGTTGCGCAGGCCGAAGCTCACCGTCGACGCGTCGAACGTGTTGTCGTCGAAGGGGAGCTTGGTCGCGTCACCCTGCACGAACTCGATGCGTGGGTTGGCACCGTGGATGCGCTTGCCCTCCTCGATCATGCCGGCGGAGAAGTCGAGGGCGGTGACCTTGGCACCAGCGTCGGCGAGGACCTTGCTGACCGTGCCGGTGCCTGCGGCGACATCGAGGATCTTCTCACCCGGCTGCGGGGCGATCGCGTGGCGGGTCTGCACACGCCAGCGCGGCGCGTTGCCCATGCTCAGGATGTCGTTCGTCTCGTCGTATTTCTTGGAAACACGGTCGAACATCGACGACACTTGCTCGGGTCGCTTGTTCAGGTCGGCTTTGGTCACCGGATCATCCTACGTTGCGGCGCAGGCTTCGCCCTGGCCGCGTTCAGGCGGACTCCCGGGGCCGCCCTTCGCGCCGGGTTTAGGCTTGCGGTCGTGCCAGCTGTCAACGCTCCCCGCTTGCGCGCGCGGACCATCGAGGTGCCGCATTCCGGCGATCTCCTCCGCTTCGCCTCCCCGACCTCCCCCCTCGTGTGGCTTCGGCAGGGCGACGGCATCGTCGCTTCGGGACGTGCCTGGCGGGGCGAATTCACCGGCGAGGCGCGCATCCCAGACTCCGCCGAGGCCTGGCGGCAGGTTGTCGAGGCGGCCGACATCGACGACACCGCCAACACCACCGGCTCCGGCCTCGTCGCCTTCGGGGCGTTCGCGTTCGCGGCCGAGTCCGGGGCGCGCAGCGTGCTCGAGGTGCCAGAGCTCATCGTCGGTCGCCGCGGCTCGGTCTCCTTCGTGACCGCCATCACCGCGGACGGATCCGACCCGAAGCCACTCCTGCCCGAGGCTCAGCCGTTCGGCGAGACGGACGCAACGGCGCTCCTCGAGGACGGCCTCATGTCGTCCGACGAGCACCGCCGCGCGATCGATCGGGCACTGGACCTCATCCACACGGGCCACCTCTCGAAGGTCGTCCTGGCGCGCGAACAGCACGGCAGGCTCCCAGCTGGCGCCGACCGCCGCCGCCTGCTCGCGCGCCTCGCGTCCGCGTATCCCGAGTGCTGGACCTACGCCGTCGACGGCCTCACCGGCACCAGCCCCGAGACGCTCGTCCGGGTCCTCGAGCGTCAGGTCTCGGCTCGTGTGCTCGCCGGCACTGCACCGCGCGGTGCCGACGAGGAAGCGGATGCACGCGCAGAGGCGCGGCTCCGCCACAGCGAGAAGAACCTCGCCGAGCACCGCTACGCCGTCGAGAGCGCGCTCGCGTCCCTCGAGACGCTCGACACGCACGACGACCCCGGCACAGGTCTCACGAGCAGTCGCGTCCCCTTCACGCTCAAGCTGCCGAACCTCTGGCACCTGGCGAGCGACATCCGCGGCACCCTCCCGACCGGTGTGACGGTGCTGGATCTCGTGGACGCCCTCCACCCGACGGCGGCGGTCGGCGGCACCCCCACCCCGGCTGCCCTCGACGCGATCCTGGCTCTGGAGCCGTTCGACCGGCAGCGCTACGCCGGCCCCGTCGGCTGGGTCGGCGCTGGCGGCGACGGCGAGTGGGCAGTCGCACTCCGCGGTGCGGAGATCGACGCGAGCGGGTCGATCACGGCATACGCGGGCGGCGGCATCGTGGCCTCCTCGGACGCATCGGACGAGTACCGCGAGACGCAGCTGAAGTTCCGCCCCATCGTGGAGGCGCTGCGCGGCGAGGCGGAGGACGAGTCGCGGCCTCGCGGCGGGGAGATGACGCGGTGACGGACGCGACCAGCAACGCCAGCAACAGCAACCAGGCGCTCGGACGCACCGAGCTCCCGAGCGTCGACCGTGCGGCCGCCGCCGTGATGTGGGACGAGTACCGCGCCGCCAACCAGAGCGCCGCCGCGTCGGCGTCCGACTACACGGTCGAGTACTTCGGGGACAGCGTCGAGCTCGCCGACGAGCTGCTCGCGCTCGTGACCCACGGCCCGAAGCGCGCGACCGCAGGACTCGTCGAGGAGTTCGCCGAGGAGAGCGAGCCTCTCCCCCGCATCGGTTCGCACTGGATCGCCTGCGATGGCCGCGGCGCGCCAGTCGTCGTGATCCGCAGCACAGAGCTGCGCATCGGCACGTTCGACAGCGTCGACGCCGCCTTCGCCTATGACGAGGGTGAAGACGACCGCAGCCTCGACAGCTGGCGTCGCGAGCACCTCCGCTACTGGGAGCGCACGCGCGCCGCCGCCGGCCGGGAGTTCACTCTGGAGCACGAGATCGTCCTCGAACGATTCAGCGTCGTCTGGCCGCCCGAGCTCGCCGACTGAGCGAGCCCCGCCGTCTGAGCGGGTGTCAGGCGCTCTCCGCCAGGCGCCGCTTCTCGGTCTCGACGTCGAAGTCCGCGGCAGGCCACTGCAGCTCGAAGCCGCGCAGCGCATCCAGCAGCAGCCCCTTCACGACAAGCCGCGAGAACCACTTCCTGTTCGCCGGAACGCAGTACCACGGGGATGTCTCCGTCGACGTGCGTCGCAGCGCGATCTCGTAGGCATCCTGGTACTGGTCCCAGAGGAGGCGCTCATCGACGTCACCGGGGTTGTACTTCCAGTGCTTATCCGGACGCTCGAGCCGTTCCGCGAGGCGAGCACCCTGCTCGTCCTTCGAGATGTGCAGCATCACCTTGATGAGCTTCGTCCCGGATGGGGCGAGCTCGTCCTCGAAATCGACGATCGCCCCGTAGCGCCGCTCGATCTCCTCCGGCGGTGCGAATGAGCGCACGCGCTGGATGAGGACGTCCTCGTAGTGCGATCGGTCGAACACGCCGATCTTGCCTGCCGCGGGCAGCTGCTTGCGGATGCGGACGAGGAAGTCCTGCTCACGCTCTTCAGGCGTCGGCGCCTTGAACGACGCGATCTGCACGCCCTGCGGGTCGACCCCGCCGATGACGTGACGCACGATTCCACCTTTGCCGGACGTGTCCATGCCCTGCAGCAGGAGCAGCACGGAAGGGGCCGCCCGGCCGGCACGCGCGTTCGCGAACATGCGCTCCTGCAGCTCGGCAATCTCCTCGTCGTGCTCGGTGAAGAGGGCGGCCGCGTCTGCCTTCTTGCCAGTGAAACCAGGTGTCGAGTCGGGGTCGACCGAGCCCAGATCGAAGTCGGGGGCAACGCGCAGCACTGCGGCGTCTTCGGTGGTGAAGTGAGGCATGAGACCAGGCTAACGCCACCGCCTGGCACTAGGCTTTGGCACCGCGACGGCTTCCACGACGGAGAGGGAGCGGCGCTCGAGCGAGGGAGAACCACATGGGCATCGAAGACATCACCGGCAAGGCGCAGGAGTTCCTGAAGGACCCGCGCGTCACCGAAGCGCTGAAGAGCGAGCAGGCGGAGGACGTGAGCGACAAGATCCTCGACGGCGTCGCGGATGCGGCCCAGAAGGCCACCGGTGACAAGTTCACCGATCAGATCAAGGGCGCCCGAGACGCGGCCGACAAGCAGGTCGGCAACCAGTAGCGCCGCGGCTCAGCTGCACGAGGAGGGCGCTCGGGAGACCGGGTGCCCTCCTGCGCGTGATCAGCGTCGCTCCTCGCCCGCCGTCGGGACCGCGATGGTGCCGGTCTTCGGGTGCGTCGTCGGCATCCGGTCGCGGGCGTAGGTGATGGTCGAGTAGCCGTGCGGCTCGGGCGTGCCCTCGTCGCCGAGGCTCACGAAGACGATCTTCTCGATGGAGAGGATCGTGCGGCGCGTGATCATGTTGCGCACGACGGCTCTCATCGTCATGGAGGTACGCCCGAAGTGGGTCGCGACGAGGCCCATCTCGATGAGGTCACCCTGCTCGGCCGACGCCTCGAAGTTGATCTCCGAGATGTACTTCGTCACGCACCGGTAGTTGCCGAGCTGGATGATCGCGTAGATCGCGGCCTCTTCGTCGATCCAGCGCAGCAGGCTGCCGCCGAAGAGCGTGCCGTTGGCGTTGAGGTCTTCGGGGCGCACCCACTTCCTCGTGTGGAAGTTCATGGCACCGTCCGCAGCCGCGGGTGCCTCTGGGGTCGTGGATGAGGGGGCCATCGTTCCTCCGGGAATCGTCGCTGGACATGCCAGATCAGCATATGTCCTGACATAAGCACTCCCTGGATCCGTCAAGCCTCGCTCATTAGCCTTCGGGAATGTCGACTGAGGAGGGCTCCACCATGCGAATCCCACGATCAGCACAAATCCCCGCCGCCATCGCGTTCCTCGCCGCCGCATCCCTCGGCATCAGCGGGTGCGCGGCGACCACCACGCCACAGACCGCTGAGACGACACCAGCCGCCACGGTCACCGTGACCGCGACGACGACACCCGCCTCCGAGAGCGAGCCGAGCGAAGCACCCGCGCCGGAGACCGCCTGCACGGACTCGACACAGGCCGCGGCCCTCGAGACCGCACTGCCTCAGGTGGAGGCATACCCGGACTTCCCCGACCTGCCGTGGGTCGCGGCCGAACCCGACCGCGAGACCTGGGATGCGTGCGCGCCCCTCTCGTACGTGGTCGTCACGCTCGAGGGCGGCACCGCGTCCACCCCGCACCACATCCTGCTCTTCCACAGTGGTGCGTACGTCGGCACGGCGACGGCCGATGCCTACGGCTTCCTGCCCGAGATCGGGCAGCTCTCCGACACCCTCATCACCGTCACCTACCGCTACCCGCTGCCCGGCGAGCCGAACGCTGCCCCGACGGGCGAGGCGGTCGCCACCTTCGCGTGGGATGCGGCGACGCAATCCGTCGTGATGGACGGCGATCTTCCGCCCGCCTGAACCGCGGTGGCGCGGCCTGCTGCGCGCCTGCTTCGGGCCTCAGCCTCGAGACAGGGGAACCTCGATCAGGATGCGCTCGTGCTCGCGCGAGACAAGCGCGCCCTGGAGGTCCGCGCGCGTCTCCGCTCGGCAGTAGCTCCAGCCGTACGCGGTCGCCAGCGCCTCGAGGTCGACCCTGGTGGGCGTGTAGAGCACCCGCGTGTGCGCCTCCGCGGCTGCGGTCCGGGCCACCTCGAGGTCGTCGAAGATGGTGCCCCCGCCGTCGTTGCCGACGATGAGCTGCACGCGTGGGGCCCACTCGCCCCCCTGCCCGATCAGCAAGGAGGACGCATCGTGCAGCAGCGTGAGGTCGCCGATCAGCGCCCGCGTCACGCCGCCCTGAGCTGACACCGGACCGCCGAGCTGGCTGCCGACGGCGACTCCGAGCGTCGTCGCGATCGTGCCGTCGATGCCCGCGAGACCGCGGTTGGCGTGGACCCGGATGGGCTTGCCCGCCACCTGGGCGTCGAGCGAGCGGATGAGCGTCGACGCTCCGAGCACCAGGCGGTCGTGCGGCCACGTCGCGCTCCACACCGCCTCCGCGAGCATCCGCCGGTCGACCTTGGTGCGAGCGACCGCCAGTTCCTGCTTCGCGAAGCGGCCCCGCACCGCGGTGTCACTGGAACGAGACGCCTCGATGTCGGGTGCGGGAGTCTGCTCGGCATCCGCCTCCATCAGCTCTCGACTCGCGAGCACCCACTCGCGGAGCCACGCGCGAGATTCGGTTCTGGCATGCGCGTCGGCGGTCGGCACCGGATGCACGCGCACGGCGTCGACGTGCGCCGCGACCGCGTGCCCCGGGTTGTACGGCTCGCCGCCGGTCGGCCCGACGACCACCGCGTGGACGTCATCGTGTGCGATGAGCTGGGGAATCTCGCGACTGAGCGTCGGATGGCCGAAGACCAGGACCCGCTCGATGGCGTCGCGGAGGTCTGGGCGCGGGGAGGTCGGGCCAAGGAGCTGACGGTAGGCGAGCACGAGGTTGCGGCCGTAGCGAGAACCGCTCGTGGCCTCGGCGATGAGGGGCCAGCTACCGTCGTGCGCCACCTTCTCCGCTTCAGGGCCGGCAGCGGCGCCTGCGATGACGAGCGTGCGGGGCCATTCGGCCGCCTCGATGTCGAGCGTCTCGGCTCCGGATGCGGGTGGCTCGTCCTGCCCTGGTGCAGCCCGACCCTGGTCCGCCGCGACTCGGTCGGCGGGGGCGAGGGTTGCCGCCCCAGCGGCCCACGCGTCCAGTTCAGGAACGGCGACGCTCAGCGGGTCGCGGAAGGCGAGGTTCAGGTGCAGCGGCCCGCGCGTCGCGGCTGCCCGCATCGCGAGGCGCTCGGCGAGCGATACCTCATCGGCGGCCCCGACCGGCGCTTGCACGGCATCGTGCGGGACGTTGGGGCCGAAGATGCCCGGCTGCGTCGTGGCCTGGTTCGCGCCGATTCCGAGGAGCTCCTCCGGGCGGTCCGCAGTGACGGCGACCAGCGGCACGGTGGCATGGAACGCCTCGAGCATGGCCGGGAGGAGGTTGGCGACCGCTGTCCCGGACGTCGTGATGACGGGGACCGCTCGCCCGGTCTCGGCGGCGAGGCCAAGCGCGAAGAAGCCGGCGGAGCGCTCATCGATGCGGACGTGCAGCCGAACCGCGCCGACGCGCTCCAGCTCGGCCGCGACCAGCGACAGCGCCTGCGAGCGAGACCCAGGGCAGACGACGAGATCGGTGACCCCGCGCTGGACGAGCTGGGCCAGGAAGTCGAGACTGAAGTCCGTCGCCGGGTTTCCGGTACGCGGCAGCGAAGCGGGCACCGGCGTCGAGGCAGCCGACGCGTCGCCCCCTGCGGGGTGCTGCGAGTGGGGAGGTTCGGGTTCGACGTGCCGATCAGGCACGGGACGACCCGTCACCCTGAGTCCAGTCGTCCTTGTGCTCGATGGGTTCTCCATCATGGCCAGCGTCGCCAGCGTCACCCTTGCGCGGCTTCTTGCCCCCGAGCTCCGGCTTGGCGGGCCTCTCGGTCTTATCAGCCTTCGAGGCCCGCTCACCCTTCACGGGCTCGTCTGCCGCATCCTCCAGCGCCGTCGCAGCGCCACCTTCGGTCACGGGGCCCTTCGGCGCGGCGGCCGGGAACTCCACGTCGTCAAGGGCCTTGAGCTCTTCCTCCAGCTTCCGGATGCGCTCCTCGCTGTCGGACTCGATGCCGATGGACTTCAGGAACGTCTCGTCGTCGTCCGGTGTCGTCTGCACGGGCTTGACGGCGGTCGCGTTGCCTCGGACCTTGCCGAAGAACAGCCAGAGGAGCGGGCCGACCACGGGGACCAGCAAGACGACGACGACCCAGACGGGTTTCGGCAGCGCACGAGTGCGCTTTGCGTCCGTCATCGCGCAATCGACCACGGCGAAGATGGTCACCGCGACGACGATGACTGCGGCAGTAATGAGGAGGCGAGACATGGTCCCCCGAGGATACGCGACTTGCCTCCACCCGACCTGGTGGTGCCTGTGCCCTGGGCGAACCTGGGCTCACCCGGTCGCTCGTAGAATTGCGGGATGAACTCGAAGCGCGCCTGGCTCGTCTACTCCGTCATCAGACTGCTCGCGTTCGCGGTGCCATTCGCCGTCGTCATGCTGGCCCTGCCCGCCTGGCAGTGGAACTGGCTGGCCGGCGCCCTCATCGGTGCCGTCATCAGCGCGTGCATCTCCGTCATCTTCCTGCGCGGCACACGCCAGCAGATGGGCGACGACCTGCAGCGCCTCACCGAGCGCAAGGATGCGCGCACCGCCGACGACAAGGACGAGGACGCGGCCTTGGACTCCACCGCTGAGACCGAGGCGGCCGAACCCGTCAAGGCCACGTCCGAGACCGAGCCTGCCGAGGCCGACCCCGGTGAAGAGCCGACGCCCGACTCTTCGCCGCAGCGCTCACCGAGCAGCTAGCGCACGTACCCGCTGAAGACGATGCCGAAGCCGAGCAGCAGCGCGTAGGCGAGCGTCGCGAAGCTCGTCAGCATGAGCGCGAGGATCAGCTCTTTGGGCTTGCGGGCAGTCGATGCGATGAGGACTGCGGGAGCGGCGAGCAGCAGCGCGAAGAATGTGAAGATCGCGTTGCGGTACGCGATGGCGAAGAGGATGGCCAGCACGAACGGCGCCAGCGTGAAGACGCCGAAGAGCCAGCGCGAGACGACGGGGCCGACGAGCACGGCGAGCGTTCGCTTGCCGGCGAGGCGGTCCTGCTCGATGTCACGGATGTTGTTGACCATGAGCACGGCGCAGGCGAAGAGGCCGATCGCGGTGGCCATGATCCACACGTTCGTGGAGACGCTGCCGATCTGCACGAACGTCGTGCCGGCGGTCGCGACGAGGCCGAAGAACACGAAGACGAACACCTCGCCGAGCCCCGCGTATCCGTACGGACGCTTGCCACCCGTATAGAACCAGGCCGCCAGGATCGCGGCCGCGCCGACGGCCAGCAGCCACCACTGTCCGGAAGTGACGACCAGGAAGAGACCTGCGAGGGCGCCGAGGCCGAAGAAGATGAACGCGACGAGTCGCACGCGCTTCGGGTCGACGAGGCCCGAACCGGTCAGACGGGCGGGGCCGACGCGATAGGCGTCGGTACCGCGGATGCCGTCGGAGTAGTCGTTCGCGTAGTTCACGCCGATCTGCAGGCAGAGGGCGACCGCGAGACACGCGAGCGCGCGCACCCGGTGGTACTCGCCGAGCGGCCCATCGACGATCGCGCCAGCCGTGCCGAGCAGCACCGGTGCGATGGCGAGCGGGAGCGTGCGCAGCCGGGCACCGGAGATCCAGGCGCGCGCATCCAGCTTGCGCACCTCGCCGGCTTTCGGCCGGGGCCGCTGCGTCGGGTTCGCTTGCTGCTTCCGCTGTCTCTGCTTCTGTTTCTGCGCCACGGAGCGATTCTAGAGGGCGGCGCGCGGCCCGCATCCCTGCGACGACGGTTCGCGGCCCCGAGAAGCGAGCTCGCCATCCCGTTCCCGGCCAGCGTCACGGTGGCACTATGAGACCATCACCTCCCATCCCCCGCACGACGTCCGCTCCACAGGAGATCCATGACTTCCCGATCACGCGTTCGCGCGGCGGCCGTCTGCCTCGCGACCGCAGCTATCGCCCTCCTCGTGGCTCCCGGGGCCCTCGCGGCGCCCCTCGGCGATCCGACGGTGAACGGAGGCACGCAGGGACGTGAGTACATCGCCTTGGGCGACTCGTACTCGGCCGGCTTCGGGCTCGTGCCGTTCAGCGAGGAGCCCGCCGCCGGCTGCTTCCAGGCAGTCGCGAACTACCCGCACCGCATCGCCGACTCGCTCGGCCTGACCCTCGACGACCGCACGTGCAGCGGCGCCGTCACCGCCGACATCCGCGATGTCGAGCAGGTCACCGGGGCAGGCGCGAGCGCACCAGTGCAGTCGGCGAGCCTGTCCGCCACGACCGAGATCGTCACCCTGTCGATCGGCGGCAACGACCTGCAGTTCTCGGACATCGCCGCCTCGTGCATCGCAGCGAGCTCCCTCGGGCCCCTCGTCGCCGATCAGACCACGCCCAACTGCCGTTCGAAGTACGTCGTCAGCGGAGGAGGCGTCGAAGTCGACACCTTGAAGGACCGCATCGACTCGCTGGTCGCCCCTGCTCTGGCGTCGACGTTCGCCCTCATCACCGAGAAGGCACCCAACGCCGAGATCGTCGTCGTCGGGTACCCCGCCATCACCCCGGACCCCACGAACACGCCGGTCGGCGGCTGCTTCTCCCCAGCCTTCACCTCGGCGGGCTACCCGGAGAACTCCTTCCCGTTCACCGACGTCGACACCGCATACCTGCATGAGACGGAAGTGCGCCTCGACGCGGCCATACAGACGGCGGCCGAGGCCATCGGCGCCACCTTCATCTCCACCCTCGAGGCGACGGCCGCCCACTCCGCCTGCACGACCACGGATCCGTACATGAGCGGCATCACACTGGAACCTGGTGAGGGAACGCCGACCACACCCGGCGCATCCCTCAAGCTCGGCGCCCTCCATCCCAACGAGGCCGGCGTCGCCTACCTCGCGGAGGCCGTCGGGGCGGAGCTGCGGGCGATCTTCGAGCCCGGCACGCCCGAGGCGACCGCGCCGACTCCCGCGGCCAGTGCGACCGCCACCGCCCAGCCGACGGCCCCGGCACCGGCCGCGCCGACCGCGCCACTGGTCATCGTCGGCGTGCTGGTCCTGCTCGGAGCCGGAATCGGCACGGCAATCTTCGTCCGACGACGATCGGCCGCCGCCAACCGCACACACAAGCACGCCCCCGAGGCCTGACTCCGCAGAGCGCAGGGCCGTCGTTCGCCGCGACCTGGGCTGATCGAACCCCCTCAGGTTCGACGTCCGGCCGCTGTGCAGCACCATCATGGTGCAGCGCATGGTGCAGCCGCCGACGGCCGGCATCGGCGACAGGCTCAGGCCTCGTCGGCACCTCCGTGGGCGAGCCGCGCGACCAGGTCCTCCAGCGATCGACGGTCCGGCTTCCCACTGGGCAGGAGCGGGATGCTGCGCGCGACCACAAGGAGCGCCGGACGAGCCGCACGGCCAGCGGCCGCCGTCGCCTCGCGGATGGAGCGCCAACGCTCGTCGGCTGCGAGCTCACGCGCATCCAGCAACGTCGCCACGGCGCCGGGCTGGGACGTGTCGGGCCCCCACGCGGACGTCTCCACCACCAGCGCGGGCACCTGCCCCCACTGCTCGGACGGCGCGGCGACGACAACGGCCCCCTCCAGGCCGGGCAGGCGGCGCACGATGCCCTCGACCCGGTCGAGCAGCACCTTCTCGCCACCGGAGACGATGACGTTGTCGAGTCGACCCGTCACCACGAGTCGTTCGCGGCCCGTGGCCTCGTCGATCTCGAAGCGGCCGCCGTCGCTCGTGCGGTACCAGCGCACCCCGTCGTCCTCGACGAACGCCTCAGCGGTCCGGCGCGGGTCACCGAGGTAGCCGGCGCAGAGCACGGGGCCCGCCAGCTGCACCTCGCCGTCGCGGATGCGCACCTTGACCCCGTCGAGCGGCTCCCCGTTGTAGAGGCTGCCGCCGCTCGTCTCGCTCGAGCCGTAGCTCGTCGCGAGGTTCCAGCCGAGCTCCTCCGCCCGCGACCGGAGGGCTGGTGGCAGCGCCTGCCCTCCGACGAGGATCGCGTCGAAGCGCGCGACGGCGCCCGCGATCGGACCAGCGCCCAGCTCGGCTTCGGCGGCGTCGAGCAGCCGCACGAGCTGTGCCGGGACGAGAGACACGTAGCGCCGCTCGGCGGTCAGCTCACCCGCCGCGCGCGCGAAGCCCTCGGCGGTGAAATGCTCATCGCCCAGCACAACAGGCTCGGTTCCAGCGATGATCGACCGCATGAGCACCTGGGCGCCCGCGACGTAGGAGGCCGGCAGCGTCAGCAGCCACTGTCGCGTGGGATCGGCTGGCTGACCGGGGGCACCGAAGAGCTCATCGAACCTGGCGTACGTGGCCGCCGCGGACGCGCGCAGTGCGCTCTCCTCGAGCATGACCCGTTTCGGCTCGGCAGTCGAGCCGCTCGTCTCGATGACGAGCACCACGTCGCCCGGGACGCGCTGGAGGACATCGTGATCGGGACGGTCGGCGTCCAGCCTGGGCGTAGTTGCCGAGTCGCGTGAGGACTGCGACGGGCCTGCCGTCGGCAGGACGGCCGGACCCCCGCCATCCAGGGCCCGCTCGAGCGCCGCGGTGACGGCGGCCGGGTCGCGCGCATCCACCCGAACAAGCCGCCGCAAGCCTGCGCCGCCCGATGGTGCGGCCGTCATCGCGAGGACCCCACCGCCGAACCGCGCCGGCCGGCGGGCGCTAGAACTGCCACGGGAACGGCGACCAGTCAGGCTCGCGCTTCTCGAGGAACGAGTCGCGACCCTCGACGGCCTCATCGGTTCCGTAGGCGAGGCGAGTCGCCTCGCCGGCGAACACCTGCTGGCCCACGAGGCCGTCATCGACCGCGTTGAACGCGAACTTCAGCATGCGGATCGCCGTCGGCGACTTCGTCAGGATCGTCTCCGCCATCCGCACAGCCTCGACCTCGAGCTCCGCGTGCGGCACCACCCGGTTCACGGTGCCCATCTCCATGGCCCGATCCGCCGAGTACTCCTCCGCGAGGAAGAACACCTCGCGCGCGAACTTCTGCCCGACCTGCTTCGCGAAGTACGCGGAGCCGTAGCCGGCGTCGAACGACCCGACGTCCGCATCCGTCTGCTTGAACTTCGCGTGCTCGCGCGACGCGATCGACAGGTCGCACACCACATGCAGGGAGTGCCCGCCGCCGGCCGCCCACCCCGGGACGACCGCGATGACAACCTTCGGCATGAAGCGGATGAGGCGCTGCACCTCGAGGATGTGCAGGCGCCCGTTACGGGCCGCGTCGATCGTGTCGCGCGTCTCACCGTCGGCGTACTTGTACCCGTCGCGACCACGGATGCGCTGGTCGCCGCCCGAGCAGAACGCCCAGCCGCCGTCCTTCGGGCTCGGCCCGTTGCCGGTCAGCAGCACCACGCCGACGCGTGGGTTCATGCGCGCGTCATCGAGCGCCCGCGCCAGCTCGTCGACCGTCTGCGGCCTGAACGCGTTGCGGACCTCAGGCCGGTTGAAGGCGACACGGGCGATGCGCCCCGTGACATCCAGGTGATACGTGAGGTCGGTGAGCTCCTCGAAGCCCGGGACGGTGCGCCAGCGCTCGGCGTCGAAGAGTTCGGAGACGAAGGCAGTCATGCCCCAACGCTAACCGACTCGCGGCCGTGACCAGACGGCTGTCGGCCGAACAGGGCCCGGCTCCGTCAGGAACTACCAGAGAGGCGGCGCAACAGGCAGCGTGCCGCCGTTTGCGATGAGCTGGACGAGCGTGTTGCCGACCAGCCACGCTGGCGGCGCACCGAACGGCAAGCCGAGGATGAGCGCGAAGATCGCAGCCCCCCTCGCGCTGTTGAAGATGATGCCCCAGAGCGCCAGAGCGATCGTCAGGAATCCGGCGATTCCCGCCGTGAGCAGCCACATCTCGATCTCGAACTTGCGGTCGATGCCGAACAGGTTCGACGCGTAGAAGAACACGAACACGTCCGCCAGCACAGTGATGAGCACACCGAGCAGCGCCCAGTGCCCTGCCGACCAACGGCGCGGGTTGAACGCGATCTCGTACCAGGTGCGCTGGACGAGCGTGCCATGCCGGTGCTGGGGCTTGTCGTATCCAGGCTTGCCGACGACCGACACAGAGCGCGCGGGCTGTCGTGCCACCGGCGCCGGGCCGAGGAGGCCGTCGTCGAAGTCCTCGTCAGCCGGCGGAGGGCTGAAGCGAGGTGCGGGGCTGGAGAGATTCGTAGACATAAGGGTTTCACGTCCGGTGTGACGGATCGATGCCTCAGCCTAGCGCGATCCGGACGGATCGCACCCAGCTCGGCCGCTTGTCCCCGTCCGGCGCGACAGCGGCACGAGCCAGCAGCTGCGGCTCGGACCAGTGACCGCCGCGCCAGCCGTCGAGAAGCGCGAGAGAATGGGCCCATGCAGCTGCCCGACCTGGACGAGCTCCTCGCTCGCACGCACATCGTGACGCTCCCCCTGGTGACGCGTTTCCGGGGCGTGGATGCGCGGGAGGCCGCGATCATCCGTGGCACCCAAGCCTGGAGCGAGTTCTCGCCGTTCCTCGAGTACGAAGACGCGGAGGCCGCGAACTGGCTGCGCGCGGCCCTCGAGTTCGGCTTCGACGCTTCCTTGCCTCGGTGCTCTGACGGGGAGGTGTGGGTCAACGCGACCGTGCCTGCCGTCGAGACGTCGAAGCTCGACAGCGTGCTCGCGCGCTTCGACGGCTGCCGCACGGCGAAGATCAAAGTCGCGGAGCGCGGGCAGGTGCTCGCCGACGACGTCGCCAGGGTGCGAGGGGTGCGCGAGCGACTGGGCGCCGACGCACGGCTGCGCATCGACGCGAACGGCGGCTGGTCGGTCGACGAGGCGGTCCGAGCGCTCCGCTCGCTCTCGCGCTTCGACCTCGAATACGCGGAGCAGCCCTGCTCGACCGCCCTGGAGCTCGTGGAGCTTCGGGGGCGCCTCGCTGGCGAGGGAATCGCCGTGCCGATCGCCGCCGACGAGTCCATCCGCAAGGCCGAGGACCCGCTCGAGGTCGCGCGTCTCGGTGCGGCGGACGTCATCGTCGTGAAGATGCAGCCCCTGGGAGGTGTTCGCCGCGCCGCCGAGATCGTACGCGCGACGGGGCTCCCGGCCACGGTATCGAGTGCCCTCGACTCGTCCGTCGGCATCGCGATGGGCGCACAGCTCGTCGCGGCCCTCCCCGAGCCGAGGCACGATGCCGGTCTCGGCACGGCGTCGCTCCTTGCGGACGACGTCGTGGCGGAACCACTCCGCCCACGCGCCGGGCGCATCCCGCTTGCCCCGGTGACGATCGACGAAGCCGCGCTCGACCGCCTCGCGTCCCCGGCCCCGCGTCAGGACTGGTGGCGCGCCCGCATCAGTCGCTGCCACGCGCTGCTCGCCGCTTCGGCCTGACCTCGGCCGGAGGTCGGCCTGAGGGCTCGCGGGCCTACAGGCCCGAGTAGGCGTGCAGCCCCTTGAAGAAGACGTTGACGACACCGAAGTTGAACATGACCGTGGCGAACCCGGCGATGGCCAGCCACGCCGAGGGTGACCCTCGCCAGCCGCGCGTCGCTCGGGCGTGGATGTAGCCGGCGTAGACCACCCAGATGATGAAGGTCCACACCTCCTTGGTGTCCCAGCCCCAGTAGCGACCCCAGGCGCGTTCCGCCCAGACCGCACCAGCCATGAGGGTGAAGGTCCAGAGGATGAAGCCGACGATGTTGATGCGGTAGGCGAGGTTCTCGAGGCGCACCGCATCCGGCAGCGCCGAGAGGAGCTTGAGCCGCGACGGGAGACCGGCGCGCACGCGGGCGACGCGACGCGTCTGCAGGAGCTGCGCGACGCTCAGGCCGGCACCGATGGCGAGGCACCCGGTCGCGAGGGAGGCGACGAACACGTGGATGACGAGCCACACCGACTGGAGCGCGGGTGCGAGCGGCACGACGTCGACGTAGAAGCCGAGCGTGGCGATGCCGAGCGTGATGACGGTGAAGCCAGTGATGAAGGTGCCGAGGAAGCGCACGTCCGCCCAGAAGCGGGCGAGCAGGAAGACGAGCACGATGAGCAGCGTCGAGGTCATCGAGTACTCGAACATGTTCGACCAGGGCACACGGTCGGCGGCGATGCCGCGAAGGACCGTGGCCGCGAGGTGCACGAGGAAGGCCGCGACCGTGAGCCACATGGCGATCCGAAGCGACGGGGTCGCCCTCGTGTCGCGCCAGGCATCACCCGATTCGGTGCGAGTGGATGCGAGCGAAACGGAGCTCGAGGGATCCTCCGTCGTGTAGCTGGCCGGTTCCGCCATCTCTCGCTCGCGCGCTGCTGTGTCGTACGTGCTCGCGCCCGCCGAACCGGCGGCCGCGCCGACGAGTGCGTTGCGACGCGCGGCGGTCGCTCCGACGGCGGACTGCCGCTCGGTGCGTTCGGCGGCCCGCGCGCTGCGTCCCGCCAGATCGAGGGAGAACGCGATGAACGCGACCGCGTAGACCGCCATGGCGATGTAGAGGAGCAGGTTCGACCAGCTGGACAGCGTTTCGATCATGGAGCTTCCTGAGTGGGAGAAGAGGCGAGCGCCGCGCCTTGGTTGCCGGCGCCGGGTTCTGAGCTTTGGGTGGGCTCGGTTCGTTGAGAGCCCGAAGAGTCGCGGGCCGGCGACGCGGGTTCGGCTAAGCCTACGATTTTTCTCGTGTGCAGGTCGAGGAGATCGTTGACGGCCGCTGCCAGCTGCGGGTCGTCGCCGCGGGCGAGGCCCGCGTACTCGACGAGCACGGTGCCGTCGGCGCGCGTGGTGGCCTTCACCCACAGGCGGCGCCGTGGCACGAGCAGTGACGTGAAGAGCCCGCCGATGATGAGCACCGCGAAGATGAGGACCGGGATCTGCGTCGGGTCGTCGTGCACGTCGAACGAGGCGTAGCGGGGAACCTCGCCGAGTTCGATGGTGCCGAGACCGTTCGGGAGCTCGGCCGTCTCCCCGGGGCGCAGCTCGATGGGCTTGACGTCGAGATCACGTGCGGCGATCGGTGTGAGCGTGTCGGTGTCGAGCGTGTAGACGGACCTCGGCACCCCCTCGTCGAGGCCGAGGTCGCCCGAGTAGACGTTGAGCGTCAGCATCGGGTCGCGAAGATCGGGGTGGTTGGAGGTGAGGGCACCCGACTCGAGCTCCACCGCCGACGGGTAGAAGAAGCCGAGCATGCCGATCTGCTCGTCGAGTCCATCCGGCACCTTCACGACGCCCATGGAGGTGAGGAAGGAGTCCTGCGGAAGGAACGGCACGAAGTCTGAGAACACGGCGTTGCCGTCTGGGTCTCGCACGGTGATCTCCGGGGCGTACCCGTTGCCGAGGAGGTAGCTGTCGGTGCCCGCGAAGCGAAGGGGGTCGTTGACGCGGACGGTCTCGCTTCTGGCTTCGCCGCCCGGTGTGTTGACGGTCACGTTCGCCGCGTAGTCGGTGGCCTGCCCGATGGCGTTCTGGTTCTCTTCCTCGTACGTGATGTCGAAGGAGTCGAGGCGCATGGAGAACGGCGCGAGCGCGTCCGGGGTGAAGAAGCGGCCAGGGTTGAACGACGAGTAGCTGACGAGCCCGTTCACGAAGGTCTGGCCTTCGACGAGCACCCGCTGCCCTGACCAGGTGTAGCCGCCGCCGATGCCGACCGCGACGATGATGCCGACCATGGCGGAGTGGAACACCAGGTTGCCGGTCTCGCGCATGTACCCGCGCTCCGCGGAGACCGAGACCCCGCGCCTGCCGTCGTCGAAGATGACCGTGCGGTACCTCTTGTCGCGCAGCACCTTGGCGGCTTCGTCGATGACGCCACCGCGCTTCGGGTCGAGAGAGGCGTCGAGCACCTGCGTCGAGTAGGCGTCGAGCCGCGAGAGGCGCGCCGGGGTCTTCGGGGGCTTCGAGCGCAGCGCGTCCCAGTGGTGCTTGATGCGCGGGATGATGCAGCCGATGAGCGAGACGAACAGCAGCAGGTAGATGGCGGTGAACCACGGCGAGCTGTAGACGTCGAACATGCCGATGTCGTCGAGGAACGGAGCGATCTCGGGGTACGTGTCCTGGTAGACGATGACGCCGTTCGGGTCGCTCGAGCGCTGCGGCACGAGCGAGCCAGGCACGGCCGCGATCGCGAGGAGCAGAAGCAGCAGGAGCGCGGTGCGCATGCTCGTGAGCTGACGCCAGGCGGTGCGCAGCCAAGCGACGAGGGCGGACGCACGGCCGGACTTCTTGACGCCGCCCGGCCTGTTGGACGTCGTCGCGCCCGCGGCTCCGGATGCGGTCTTCTTCGGCTGCCGATCGCGGGCTTCGAAGCCGTCCTTGCCCGCGTCGAAATGATCAGAGGGGCGCGACATAACCGGGGAGCATCGCGGCGAACGCGAACATGATCTGCTGCCAGACGCCGATGAGCATCAGGAATCCAAGGACGATGAGGAGGCCTCCGCCAATCAGGTTGATGGTTCGGATGTGCTTGCGGAGCCAGTTGACTCCCGTGGTCACGCGGCCGAGCCCGAGTGCGATGAGGATGAACGGCAGGCCGAGCCCGACGCAGTAGAAGAACGCGAGCAGGGCGCCCCTGGACGGGGAGGCCGTCTGCGCCCCGAGGGCCATGATCGCGGCGAGCGTCGGGCCGAGGCACGGGGTCCACCCGATGCCGAAGACCACGCCGAGCAGCGGTGCACCCAGCAACCCGGATGGGGCGAACTTCAGGCGCGCGGTGCGCTGCATGAACGACACCTGGCCGATGAAGACGACACCCATGAGGATGACGATCGCGCCGAGCACCCGCATGACTGCGCCCTGGTACTGGATCAGCCAAATGCCGATCTGCCCGAACGCTGCGCCGGAGAGCACGTAGATGACGGAGAACCCGAGCACGAAGAGGGTCGCGCCGAACGCGACCCGGCCTCGACCGGTGGTGAGGCGGGTGACGAGGGAGGGCTTCGCGGGCGCGGTCGACGCTGCGGAGGAGCCTGTGCTCGAGCCACCGCCCACCGCTGCTGCAGCAGAAGCCGCGCCTCCTCCGGTGCCCCCTGCGGCCACTGCTCCGATCGGGGTGCGCGAGGTGGTCTTGGCTGGCGCATCCTGAGCGACAGCCCCGACGAGCCCGAGGTACCCGGGGACGACCGGGAGCACGCACGGAGACGCGAAGGAGATGAGGCCCGCGAGGAGGGCGAGGGGGATCGCGAGGAGCAGCTGCCCGCTCACGATGGTCTCGCCGATCGCGTTGCCGGGTGCGATGGCGGTCAGTGCGGATGCTGCGAAGAGGGCAGTGGTCACTTGCTGCTCTCGGCGAGGGTGTCGGTGATCATCGAGCCGAGGATCGACGGGTCGATGGGGCCCCGGATGACCGACGCCACGCGGCCCTCGGCGTCGAGCACGAGCGTCGACGGAATGGCCTGAGGTGGCACGTTGTCCGCGAAGGCGAGGCGGACGCTGGCGTCGTCGACGTCGAGGATCGACGGGTAGGTGATGCCCTGCGTCTCAGCGAACGCCTTGGCCGTCGCGGCCTGGTCGTAGATGTTCACGCCGACGAACTCGACGCCGTCGCCTTCGTGCTCTTCCCACAGCGCCTGCAGATCGGGCGCTTCGAGGCGGCACGGTGGGCACGCCGCGTACCAGAAGTTCACAACGGTGACCGACCCTGCGAGGTCCTCGCTCGACAGCTCGTCGCCGAACTCGGTGATGCCACCGAATTCGATCGGCGCCTGGCGCTCTTCCGCTGGGAAGATCTCGTAGCTGCCGTCGCTCGCCACGGTGCCTGCTCCAGCGTCGCGTGCCTGATCGGCGAGGTCTTCGCTCGGGGCGCACGCGGCCAGCAGGAGCATCGCCGCAACACCCAACGAGGCGAACGCGACGCGAAGGGGTCGGGCAGAGCGCGACATCTTCACGCTCTCTGAGCGGATGGTCACACGGCTCCCTCATCGGTGGCGGCGCTAAGTTCCTGCGCCGCCGGTTCGCGGTAGTCGGCTTCCACGAAGCCGGTTGCGGGGTGGTACTCCAGCGTCGTGATGCTCGAGAGCGAGCACCGCCGGTGCTTCGGGTTGTGCGGGAGCGGCTCTTTCGAGAGCGCTCGGTGCACCATCCAGATCGGCAGCTGGTGAGAGACCACGATAACATCGCCGCCGTCAGCGAGCTCTGCGCCGTCGAGCACCGCCTCGCGCATGCGGGCGACGATGGACTTGTACGCCTCCCCCCAGCTGGGACGCAGCGGGTTGACGAGCTTCGGCCACGATCCTGGGCGACGCAGCGCGCCGTACTTGCCCGTCATGCGCCTGCCCTCGAACGCGTTCGTGGGTTCGATGACCCGCTCGTCGATGACCGGTTCGAGCCCGAACAGCTCGGCGATGGGCGCCGCAGACTCGCGGGTCCTCTGCAGCGGAGAAACGACGAGTCGGGTCGCCGGTACGGCACGGGCGTGCAGGTCTTCTGCGGTCACGCGCGCCATGCGGGCGCCGAGCTCCGAGAGCCCGAAGCCTGGGAGCCGCCCGTAGAGGAGCCCATTGGGGTTTTCGACCTCGCCGTGGCGGACGAGGTGGATTCGCTGTGCCGCCATGCAATCCAGTCTACGAACCGCCGCCGACACTCAGGCACAGGATGCGCATCCGCGACCTAAGCCGTGCCTTGTTCTCTTCCCGCTCGCACGCACGTGCGCCTCGGGTACCCTTGACCGGTGACTGATCGCGCCCTCATCTCCTCCCTTTCCACGCTCGAAGACGGCCCCGTGCTTGTGCAGGGGTGGGTCGATACGGTTCGAGACCAGAAGAAGGTGCAGTTCGTCGTCCTCCGTGACGAGAGCGGCGCCGTCCAGCTCGTGAACCCGCGTGCCGAGGGCCGTGAGGCGATCTCCGACACGATCTCCGCGCTCGCGCAGGGCAGCTTCATCTCCGTGCGCGGCCAGAAGAAGGCCGACGAGCGCGTGAAGCTCGGCGGGCTCGAGGTCAAGGTCGACGAGATCGTCGTCGAGACCGCAGCGCTCCCCGAGACGCCCATCGCCGAGGACACGTCGATCGACAAGCGCCTCGACTGGCGCTTCCTCGACCTGCGCATCCCGCGCAACGCCCTCATCTTCCGCATCCAGACGACGTTCGCGCACGCGTTCCGCACGTACTGGGTGGAGAACGGCTACGTCGAGCTCTTCACGCCGAAGCTCATGGCGTCGGCGTCCGAGTCGAAGGCGGAGCTCTTCAAGGTCGACTACTTCGAGACGAGCGCGTACCTCGCGCAGAGCCCTCAGTTCTTCAAGCAGATGGCGATGAGCTCGGGCCTCGGGAAGATCTTCGAGATCGGGCCCGTGTTCCGGGCCGACCCGTCGTTCACGTCGCGCCACGCGACCGAGTTCACCGGCATCGACGCCGAGGTGAGCTGGATCGAGTCGCACGAGGACGTCATGCAGATGCAGGAGCAGCTCATGGTTGCTGGCCTGCAGGCGGTCAAGGATGCGCACGGCGAGGAGATCAAGGCGCTCTTCGACGTCGACATCGTCGTGCCGTCGCTGCCGTTCCCGCGCATCCCGCTGCTCGAGGCTCGCGAGATCGTCGAGGCGCGTGGCCACAAGCTGGAGCGCAACGACCTCGACCTCGACCCCGAGGGTGAGCGTCAGATCGCGGCGCACGTGCAGGAGACGTTCGGGCACGAGTTCGTGTTCCTCACGGACTACCCGGCATCGATCCGCCCGTTCTACCACATGCGCCACGAGGGCGACGAGTCGCTCACGAAGAGCTACGACCTCATCTGGAACGGCGTCGAGATCTCGACGGGCGCCCAGCGCGAGCACCGTGTGGACGTGCTCGAGGAGCAGGCGAAGCAGAAGGGCATGGAGGTCGACGAGCTCGGCTTCTATCTCGACTTCTTCCGCTACGGAGCACCGCCCCACGGCGGGTTCGGCATGGGCTTCGCGCGCATTCTGATGCTGATGCTGCACCAGACGACGCTGCGCGAGGTCACGTACCTGTTCCGCGGCCCGAACCGCCTGCAGCCGTAGGTCTCATCGCGCTGCGCGCAACCAGGCAGCGACCTCAGAGCCGTCCGCGATCTCTCGCGGGCGGCTCTGCTGCGTCCGACGTCAGCCGCACTGCGTCACCTCGTGGCCTGGCGGGGGTGGTGCGCAGGGCAGGTCGTCACCGCGACGGTTGGTGCTGTCGCGCACGTCGGGGCTCGACTCGAAGGGGCCATCGGGGCTGAAGAGCACGCCGAGGTGGTAGTCGGCATGGTCCCGGAACCAGAGGCAGGCCCCGCCTGGCGAGTCCTTCAGCTCTTCCCACGCCTCCCAGAGCCCGCGGAGACGGAGCACCGCCTCGGGTGAGTCCCACCAGCGAGCCGACCAGACTCGCGTGCGCCCGTCCACTCGGCGGGCGCACGCTCGGCTCACGAACTGGCGCACGAAGTCGTCGAGGCACGCGAACTGGCTGGCGGACGCGCTCCCACCGCCTGGGCGCGTCTCATCGTCGCTCATCGCCGCTCCCCCGCGCGCACTGGTGCGTCCAGAGCTGCGGCGGGATCCTCACCGGGGCCGTGTTGCGCGATCGAGGCGCGGATACGGGTCGCGTGCGGGCCCTGCATCCACGATCTGGTCTTGATGAGGGTCGGGCGCGCGCCGGATGCGAGGACGAGTGCACGCCCGCGCGGGAGCGCGGCGAGCTCGGAGACGTCGAGGATGCGTTCGCGGTGGAGCTGCCTCGAGACGGTGCGGTGGCCTCGGCCGTAGCTCAGCGAGGAGAGTTCTCTGTCGTGGTCTCCGACGAGTTTGGACAGCTCCTCGAGGAAGGCCGCCTCGCTGACGCCCCCGCCGTAGACCTTGACGTTCGCGGCGGACCAGAGCTTTCGCATGCCTCCCTCGCCCCAGACTTCGACGCCCTGCGACCAGGACTGGAGGATGGTGATGAGCACGATGCCGCGCGAGCCGTAGTGGCTGTACAGGTCGGGGAGGGTGCGCCACCGGCAGACGTTCGCGGCTTCGTCGAGCACGCCGAGCAGCGGCCGGGTGAGTCGACCGGCCGGTGAAACCGCGGCGAGTTCTTCCGCTGCCTCCGCCACGGCGACGGTGAGGGCCGTGACGAGCGGGCCCGTGCTCCCCTGCCCCTCGCGGGAGAGCGAGTAGAGAGTGTCGGTGCCACGCACGAACTGGTGAGGGTCGAACCGCGGTCGGCCGTCAGAACCGGTCCCCGGCGTGATCCAGGAGGCGAGGGCCCTGCCGGTCAGGCACGAGGCCATCTGCTGGGCCGTGCCGTAGATGCCGCCGCGCTGCCGCTCGGGTGCGCTGATGACCCCTTCGAGCTGGTCGGCGATGAGCCGAAAGCCGTTGTCCTGCAGGATGCCGATGGCTTCGTCGTCGCCGGGTCGCGTCACCCACCGGTACACCTCGGTGATGGGCTTGCCCGCGAGCGCGCCAGCCAGCAGGAGCGCCGCGAGGAGGTCCTTCGCGGCGGGGTCGAAGAAGGCGTCGGCCCTGGAGCCGGGCTCCCTCGACGCGCTGGCGAAGTGGTCGGCGAGCTTGCCTGCCTGCACCTCGTCGGTGACGTAGCTCAGCGGGTCCCACCACCATCGGGCGACCTCACCCGCGACGGACTGCGGGTCGAAGACCCACACTCGGCCCGTGGCAGCGCGCACTCCGCGGGTCGCGTCGACGACGTCGCGTTTGTTGGAGGTGACGATGACCGCACCTGGTGCCTCGACGATGGCTGGGATGGCGAAGGCGGTCGATTTCCCGGTGCGCGGGCCACTGATGTTGATCTGCATGTCCTCCCACCCCGCGTACACCGGAGCCGGACCCGGGATGCTCGTGCCGAGGCGGACGCCGATCGGGCCGTCGACGCCGAGGCGCCGGCTGCTGGCCGTGGCTCCGCGAGCGCTGATGGCAGCGATCTCCTTCCCCCGGCCGAGCAGGGCCGCGGCGCGGTCGAGTCGGCGAGCGCCGGATCGCCGGCGCCGGCTGAGGAGCGTCGCCGCGGTGCCCGCGAGCAGGAGTCCGAGGCTCATCACGACGGCGAGCGCGGTCGCGGTCTCCGTCCAGTGGATGCGGCCTCGCAGCACCTCGAAGAACAGGGCGAAGAGGTTGTCCGGCAGGGCGGACCCCGTGCCATCGACCGCGTTCGCGGCGCGCACGCAGACGTTGGTGCCGCCGACGGCGACGACGACCGTGCCGAGCGCGACCCACAGCACGACGGCCTCGGTCGCCAGTCCGCCCGGCCCGCGCTTCCGCGGCGCGCTCACGATCTCGCTCGATCCGGCTCGTGCCCGCGGTCGATCCCCGGAGCGTCGCCGGTCACCCTGCTCGCCTCGTGCCAGAGCTTGTTCGTATCGTTGATGCTCGCCTCCGCGGCGGTGAGCTGCACGTCGACCGGGATGCCTGGCCGGCCGCCGACCTTGACGAGGAACTTGCCTCGTCCCGGCGGTTCGGCCTCCCGGCCGCTGGTCGGGTCCCAGGCGGGTGGGTCCTGCCAGCCGATGAGCAGCTCCTGCTCGGCCTGCGACAGCGGTACCGCCGAGGTGAGGCGCGGCATCTCGGCCCCGGGCAGGCCGCCGCAGATGACCATGCCGGCGCGTTCCACGAACCCCTTCGCCTTCATCCGCTCTGATTCGGTGGGCAGGGCGAGGAGGTCGCTCATGGTGTGCGAGATCATGGCCATCCCGACCCCTCGCTGCCGGTTGAGGCGGGTGAGCGCGTCGACGCGGTCGACCATGCCCTTCCCTGCACGGAGCGCTCGCCAGAGCTCGTCGAGGATGACGAAGTAGTGCCTGCGGGGTTCGAGCCCCGCATCCGCGAGCACGTTGGCGACGTTGACGGTGCCGAACCCCGCTGACCAGCAGGCGAGGAGCGCCGCCGCCTGCAGGTCGACGTCGGAGTCGTCGATCGAGGAGACGTCGTACACGACGGGCGCATCGCGTCGCATCGGGTTGGTGGTCTGCCGCGAGAAGGTCTCGCCGAGCCTGCCGCCACCGACGAGTCCGATGAGCGACGCCTCGAGGTCTTCCGTGATCGCCTTGTACCGGCTGTCGTCTCCTCGGTCGAGCGCGACCGCGCGCACCTCCGGTGGCCCTGCCTGGACGACTTCGAGGAGGTCGCCGAGCACGGGCACCCCGTCGTGGTGCTCGTCGAGCCATTTGAGGGCGCGGTCGATGATCGTCTCCTCGCGGTCGCTCGGCGGCTGGAGCCGCATGATCGTGAGGAGAGCGGCGACCATCGTGTGCCGGCGACCGTGGGCGTCGGCGAGCACCTGGCTGGCCTCGGCCTCGAAGCCGTGGGCCCTGAGCCGCTTCGCGGCCGCCGTCGCCTCGCCGGGGTCGAGCACGTTGAGGTAGCCACGTCCGCGTCCGAGCGAGATGACCTGGCCCCCGAGGGCGGTGATCATGTCGACGTGGTCGGGCTTCAGGTCGCCGAGCACGAGCGGCATCACGCCGTAGCCGGCGAGACCCGTTGCCATGCGCCGAACCAACGACGACTTGCCGAGGCCTGGTTTGCCGAGGATGAACGCGGACGGGTTGCTGATGAGCTTGGCTCGTTGGAACCACGAGATGGGGTCGCAGCAGAGGGTGGCCCCGGTCTGCGTGTGGCGGCCGAGGGGCACCCCGATCATCGGGGTGCCCGTCCCGACCGCGAACGGCCAGAGCCCGCAGACCTGGACGGTCGTGCCGCGCCATTCATCCGGGGCCTGGACGTAGGTGGATGCGCCGCTGCCGGCGCCGCTCCAGCCTCGCGCGCCCGGTCGCGCTTGGGTTCTCTGGCGCGCCTGCGCGGTCGGCTTCGCCGTCTTCTGGTGTGATCGCTTCATAGTTTCTCTCGCAGTTCGCTTGGCACTCGCAGGTGCTTGCTGAGGACGAGGCCGAGCGGCAGCGCCGCGGCGAAGGCCGAGTCCTGGGATCCGTAGACGGGTCGGAGGCGGAGGCGTGCAGTCGCGGCGAGGTTGTCGATGGCCGCTCGCGCGTCGAGCTCGTGCTCCGCGTCGAGCACCGTCGCCGTGACGAGTGCCCCGAAGTTCACGAGGCCTGCTCCGGAGGCCTCCTCGCTGGCGGTCGCCGCCGCCGCCCGCACGGCGAGCGTGTCGCGGGCGGCGGGCTTTGAACTCGACGTCTGCCTGAACTGGGCGGCGCTGAGGTCGGCCTCGACGAGGGCGGCAGCGCGGGCCGCGTCGATGGGCCGGTAGAGCAGCGTCACCCGTTTGCGGGCGATGTCGCGGTGCGGCGCGAGCAGCCGGGCGAGCACGCTCGACTGCACACTGCCCCTCGGCGCCACGGTCATCGCCCACGTCGTCGAGTAGGCGGAGTCGTGGCGGTAGCCACCCCAGCTCGCTCGGGCTGCTGCCGGACCCACGTCGCTCCAGCTGAGCTGCGGGGCCTCGCCGGCGGCGTGCGCTTCGTCGATGAGCACGGCGACGGCGGGGTCATAGGCGACTCGAACGATCTCGCAGACCTCCTGCGCCGTGAGCGGTTGCGCGGCGCCGGCGCCGGTCGCCTGCAGTCCCGCGCTGAGGCCGGGGAGGCGGGCCGCGAGCTCTCGCGCCATCTCGTCGGGGGCCCGCCGGCGCCCTCCGGCTCTCAGCGACCCTTGGAAGGTGAGCGCGACGAATGCCTTCACGGTGGATGACCCCTCCGGGTAGTCGGCGACGGTCTCCTCGAGCACGGCGCGCGCGAAGGCTGGCGCGTTCGGGTCGATGTTCATGGCGACCTCGCGCCGCAGGCGCGTGCCGGAGTCCGGCGCGGTCTCGATGGTCACCGAGGCCGCCTCGATCCCCTGCTCGTCACCGAGGCTCGAGAGCCAGTGGCCCCACTCGGCGACCCACGAGTCGATCTGCTCCTGATCGACGAGCGCCGCGCCATCCGGTTCCGTACCGAACACCACCGTGTAGCTGCCGGCGGCCGGCGTGAGGAGCAGGGCGAACCGGCGTCCGTGCGAGTCGCTGTGCTCGCTCAGCCTCGTCGGCGCCGCGATGCCGGGCAGCTGGAAGGTCGCCCACGGCACGCGGCCGATCGGGCCGGACCGGTAGCTCGCCTCGCCCCTCGCCCGTGACAGCGCCCACCCTGAGCGGGCCCCGAGGCGGGAGAGCGCGTTCTTGCCGTGCGCGTCACGCACGACGAGCAGCAGCAGGCACACGCCGATCACCGTCGCCACGATCAGCGCCGCGACGATGCCGGAGATCATGACGGCGACGACCACGAGCACCAGCCCGCCCAGGAGGAGCGCCGTGCCCACGGAGCCGAGCCCGAGGAGGCCTGCGGAGGTCGGCTTCCGCCAGTTACCGTACGTGCGCACCTGTCGTGCCATCGAGCTATCGACCACCGCTCGGCTCCTCTCCTGTGGTCCGCTCCGCGACTGTGATCGCGGCGTCCGTGCCGTGTCTGATCGCCTTCTTCACGGGCTGGACGGCCGCGAGCGCCGCCGCAGCGTATGAACCACCCGCGGCCTTGCCGACTGCCGCCACCGCACCGCCTCCTGGCCCTGCGCTCGGGAACGCGGGGGTCCTCGCGGGCCCCGGCGACGGCACCGACGACCCCGGGGTCGACGGAGATCGGGGTGGCGTCGCCGATGCCCCTGGCGCCCGCGCCCCGCTCCGCGGCACCCCCGTTGCCGCCCGCGAAGGGCTGCTGCCCTGCGGCGCAGTGCTCGGCCGGGGTCGCGCGCCTTCCGGTACGCGGTCCGCGACCGCGTTGGCGATGGATGCGCCCCCGCCGCTCGAGGCGAGCGCCCCGACCATGGGCGTCACGAAGCGCATGAGCGCGGGGAGCGCGACGATGGCGAGGGCGAGAATGACGAGCCCCGTGTAGGTGGTCAGAACGGCGCTGCCCTCCGAGGTCGGGGCGGCCCCGCTCATGTGGAAGCCGGCGGCGTAGACGATCGCCGCGGCCGGCTTGTAGAGGATGAACGCGGTCAGCCAGGCCACGCAGCGCTGGAACCACCCTCTGCCGAGCTCCGTGTTCGTCGCAGAGGCGGCGAGCGGCAGGATTCCGGCGAGGATGACGAGCATCCCGCCTCGCACGATCATGAGGAGCACCTGCACCACCGAGACGAGCCCGACGATCACGCCGATGAAGAGGCCGTTGCTGACCCCACTCGCGATCGCTCCGCCGGAGCTCCCGGCAGCACCGCCGGCGAGGCCCGCGACGGATCCCCCGAGCATGACGCCGACGTTGTCCTTGAAGCAGTTCGGGGCCCCGTCGAGGTCGCACTCGAGCGACTCGTCGATGATCCAGGTCGAGAACGAGTCCCCCGCACGCACGAGCAGCCACACGATCGTGAGGCCGACGCTTGCGACGACCACCAGCGTGAGCAGGCTCTTCAGGAGTTCCTGCCCCGGCCGCGCCCGCTGCTCCCACGCCATGCGCGCGCCGCCGATCATGACGGAGACGATGGCGCAGACACCCGCGATCCACCACGTCGAGGACTGCAGGAACGTCGCGGTGTTGGTCGACGCCGCCGGGGCCGCGGGGATGAGCGCAGACACCAATGAGGAGGCGCCCGCGATGAGGACACCGCCCGCGAGCACGGCGAACAGGCGGCCGTGGAACGGAACCCCGTCGCCGGAGCGGATGCGGAGCCCCACCATGACGGCCAGGAACACGAGCCCGATGATGGCGACCGTGCCAGAGATCCAGCTGACGTACCCGAGCACGGTGCCGAGGTACGCTTCGACGTCGCCGGTCGGCGCGGCGGCAGCTGAACCCGCCGCGGCCCCCGTCGTCCCGAGGTCGGGTGTCGGCACGTCGACCCACATGGTGCCGAGCGTCGAGATCTGCTCGGCCACCCACTCGTTGACGTCGTTCTGGAGGGCCTCACGTGTTCGGCTCCACACCGTCGAGGCGATCCCCTTCGAATAGCACTCGAAATCGCCGAGCCC
Source organism: Pseudoclavibacter sp. Marseille-Q434 (assembly GCF_050315415.1). Classification (NCBI taxonomy): domain Bacteria; kingdom Bacillati; phylum Actinomycetota; class Actinomycetes; order Micrococcales; family Microbacteriaceae; genus Pseudoclavibacter; species Pseudoclavibacter sp. Marseille-Q434. The sequence continues at coordinate 605,266 of NZ_JBNPQH010000002.1, forward strand.
GCAGTCAGCCATCAGGCGCCCCACCGCACGTAGCCGCCGACGTCGCTGAGCGCCTGCAGGCGCACCGGATGCGGCTCGTCGGTCGGGATCCGCCAGTCGCCACCGACCCACTGGAGGTCGACGACGGCGGCGATGAAGTTGCTCATGCCATCGACGGTGACGCGCTGCGCGACGTCGACACGCGCGGCCTGGCCGTCGAAGGCGAGCATCCGGTAGCCCACGATCTGGAGCCGGATGAGCTCACCCTCGGAGCCCGACTCAGCCCCCGACTTCGACTCTGCGAGGATCGCCTCTCGGTGGGGTCCAGGCGCCAGGGCGTACTCGAGGAGCGGGGCCCGGAGCCCCGCGGTGTTCGACTGCACGAGGAAGTTCGCGGCCGCGAACAGCGCACCTTCCGGCGAACGCTGGAAACAGGATGCGAACCCATCCTCATGCGTCTCTCCCGGACCCGCGGCCGGTGCGCTCGGGGCGAGGTTCACGTCGACATCCCGCCAGTCGGTCTCCGGCGCGATCGCGAGTCGCCATTCCCCCGCCTCGGCGGGGCCCGGCGCCCCAGGCTCGGGCAGCCCGCAATGGCTGGGTGACAGCGTGTCGCCAGCCGCGACGGGCTGGGGACCGACGCTCGCGTCGAGCGTCGGCGTGGAGGTCGCGGACTCGGCCCGCGCATCCGCACCCCCACCGGGAGCCTCACCCCCGAACGCCGCGAGGGCTGAGACGACGACACCGGCACCCACAAGGAGCGCGACGCCGAGGGCGGCCACGACGAAGCCAGGACGTCCCCATGACGTGCCCGAGCTGAGGCGGCCAGATCGGCGCGGCCTCTGCCTGCTGTTCGGCATGATGCTCGCCCGCCGCATGTCAGACGAAGAAGCCGACGAGGCTCGTCGCCGCCGAGATGATGATGACCCCGCCGAGCGCCATGCCGATCTTGCCCGCGTGCTCGCCGCCCTCGCCTCTGCGCGACTGGATGGCCATCATCGTGCCGGCGGCGATGAGGCCAAGCACGCACACCGCGAGCCCGATCCACTTCACCCAGCCGAGCAGGGTCGTGAGGCCCTCGGTGCCCGGAGGCTGCACCGGGTCAGGGTCGGGCAGCGTCGCCAGGTGCGCGGTGGTGTCGAGCAAGATCGCGAGTGCGACGGTCGTCATGATCAGAGGTCTCCTGTCGAGATGAAGGCGCGAGAACGCGCGCCGAAGAGCGACCCAGGTAGGCGGGGTCGGGCGCCGCCGGGGTCGGACCACAAGCGATCGAGTCTGCGCGCCGTGCCTCGCCCCGGTGTCTGAGCCGAACCGTCGACGCCCTCAGATGGCTCGTCGGTGCTGGTGCCGGCTCGGTACAGGAATGGACTCTACGCACGGCCGAAGGGACCGCAGGGAGTTATCCACAGGCCGAATTCGGGGCGCTCCGAGCGACCTAGATTGGTGCTCGCCGCAGCCGAGCTGTGGCTGGGAAGGGGTGCTCGATGCGCCGGAAGATCGCAGTTGCTGCGCTGACAGCGCTGGCCCTGGGAGTGAGCGGATGCTCGACAGCCGACGGGCCGCCGACGACATCGCCGAGCCGACAGACGCTGTCGGACCGGTCGTCTGAGCTCACGGATGGGTCGCGGGGCGAGCACATCGAAGCGGAGGACCCAGAGCCGTCGCCGACACACGATGACGAGTCGGATGCCGACGCGATCAGCGTCGCTGCCGCGACCATGGCGGCGTACCAGCGTCGCGATGTCTCCCAGCGGGACTGGCTCGAGGGGCTCGAACCCCACCTCACCACGGCGGCGGTCGTCGCGCTGAGCTCCGTGGACCCGGCATCGATCCCCGCGCTGACAGCTGGCGGGAGCATCGCGGTCGAACGCGACGCAAGCGGCTACCTCGCCCGCGTCGCCGTCTCGACCGAGGGTGGTTCCTATCGGCTCCTGCTCGTGCGGGACGGTTCCGGGCCCTGGCTCGTCAGCCAGATCGCGCCACCGGACGGAGCCTCGTGAGCGCGCGAACCGGTGCATGGTGGGGAATCGCGATCGTGAACCTGCTCGCGCCGGCGCTGCTGCTCGGGGCCCTGGTCCTCACGACGATCGCGAGCACATCGCTCGCGAGTGCGGCGGCCTGCGCCACCTCCGGGTTCTCGGTGCCGGTCGTTCCGCTCGGCACCGAGACGGAGACCGGCACGGTCGGTTCAGGAGCCGCCGCCGGTGCCATCCAAGCCGACCCGATCTCAGCGTCGCGGCTCACCGTCAGCACCACGATCGACGGCGAGCCGGTCGAGTTCGCTGGCGCGCAGCTCTCGAATGCCGCACACATCCTGGCCGCGGGTCGCGAGGCCGGCCTCGGGGTCCGCGACCAGGTCATCGGGGTCATGACCGCCATCGGCGAATCGACCCTGCAGGTGCTCGACCACGGCGACGCGGCCGGTCCCGACTCACGAGGGCTCTTCCAGCAACGCGACAACGGCGCGTGGGGAAGCTACGCCGACCGAATGGACCCGCACGCAAGCGCCGGCAGCTTCTTCAACGCCCTGCTCGCAGTTGCCGAGCGTGACGCGCTCGCACCGTCGGAGGCCGCCCATCGCGTCCAGGGAAACGCCGACCCGCAGCACTATGCCAAGTACTGGCAGGCCGCCATTGCCGTGAGCGAGACCATCAGCGGAACCAGCACTGGGCTGGGCACAGGGATGCCGCCCGCGAGCGGAGCGAGTCCGGACGCAGACGGAGGGTGTGGGGCGGCAAGCGCGGCTGCCGCGGCCGCCGGTGGAAGCACCGCGAACCTGAGCCCCTCGGGCTGGGCGGCACCCGGTGACGGCGGGCTCACCGACACGTTCGGGAACCGGTTCCACCCCACCGACTTCGAATGGCGCATGCACAACGGCATCGATCTCGCGGCGGGCGGCTGCGGCGGGCAGATCTGGGCCGCGCAGTCCGGGACCGTCGTCGAAGCCGAACCCGACAGCTCCGGGAACGGCACCATCCGAGTCGACCACGGCGGAGGGCTCGTCACGAAGTACCTCCACATGGAATCGGACGGCTACCTCGTCGGAGTGGGGGCGGTCGTCACCGCCGGTCAGCAGATCGGCATCACGGGTACAAGCGGCCAGTCCACCGGCTGCCACCTCCACTTCGAAGTGCTCGTCGACGGCGAACGCGTCGATCCGCTTCCGTTCCTCGACGCGCGCGGGGTGAGGTTCTGATGGCGGGAAGACGCACGAGTCGCCGGCCAGAACCGGGCGAGGCCGTCCCCACGTGGCCGCGCGTCACCGCGCGCCTCGATGCGAGTGGCGGCGGCATGCTGTCGTGGAGCTCGACCCCGGCTGAGATCTCCGCGGACGACCGTGATGCCGCGCTTGCAGCCGTCGTCGCCCGATGCACACGCCTCGCGCAGACCATCGCCCGCGCGATCCGACTCGAGCTGCACGAGGGGAACCGGATGCAGGAGTTCGCCGTGCATCCATCTGCGATCATGCAGGCGATCAGCGCCGACGGACTGCCGGAGACCGATGCTGGGAGCGAGCCCGAGCTCACCATCATCACCGGCACGTGCGTCGCCTGCGCCGCAGCCGCGTCGGCAGCCGAGACCAGGTGCCGGAGGTGCGGCACGCCAGAACCGCTGCTTCGAGGCGGCATCTCCCTGCAGAGGCGCGCTGACCCCGAGCCGGACCAGCCAGCCGTCACCGAGCCGCGCTCCGGGCGCCGGGCGCTGCGTCGGGCATCGTCGCAGGCGTCGAGAGCAGGGACGGCCGCCGGGCCGAATGCCGGGCCCACCACCGAGTCGATCTCAAGGCCTGGACCCGAGCGACGGCCGCGGCGATGGTCGCGCCGAACGACGGCACGGCTGCCCGCAGCGCCCCGGACCCTCGTCATCGAGTTCGAGGACAGCTCCCGTGCGGTACTGGCCGGCAGCGCCGCGGTCGGCCGTAACCCGTCACCCGTTAACGGCCGCATCCCGGTCCGCGTCGACAGTCGGGACAACACCGTGTCGCGCACCCACGCGCTCGTGGACCTCGACCGGTCCGGACGCATCCTCGTCACCGACTACCACTCGACGCACGGAGTGCACCTCAGCGGTGCCAGCAACTCCACTTTCTCGCCAGGCGTCGTCTACCGCGTTCCGAGCGGCGCCCGACTTCGCCTCGGCGACGTCGTCTGCCGCGTCAGCACCGAACCCGCCCTGACGGCCTGAACCCGCTGGTCGGTCCCCCTCAGGCTCGGCCCGCGTTCACCCCCGGGCCGCGGCGGCAGACACCGCCGCATCCAACCGCTCGGGCTCGACGAACCACTGCGAGTGCTGCACGCCATCGATCAGCACGACCGGGATGAGCTCACCGAAGCGCTGCTGCAAGGCTGCGTCGTCCAGGATGCTCAGCACCGACAGCTCAGCGTCGTGGCGGGCGGCGACCTCCCGCACCACCGGCTCCGCGTCCTCGCAGAGGTGGCAGCCCGGCTTGCCCAGGAAGGTGATCGTCGGAACGCGTGCATCCGTCATGCCCTCGAGTCTCGCAGACACCACGCGGACGAGAGCGGTCTTGTGGTCGTCAAGACGCGCGGGAGCGACCACAAGCCCGCTCACGGCCAGAGCAAACCCGCGCCTTAACGCAGAAAACGCCTGACCCGAGGGCCCGGCGCTCTGCGTCGTCGCGACTACTTCTTGTTGCGACGCTGGTGGCGAGTCTTGCGAAGCAGCTTGCGGTGCTTCTTCTTCGCCATGCGCTTGCGGCGCTTCTTGACTACTGAACCCATAGGAACATCCTTTATCTACAAGTACGAGGTGCGCGCAGCGGTGGGCTGCGGCATCGCTGGCGCCAGCTTACACGTCACCTGGCGGTAACCCTGTGTTCGAAAGAAAACCCAGGGTCCAGCAGGACTCAAGCGGTGTGCTGACCGAACTCGTCACCGCGGCCGGACTGCTTGATGGCCTCGGAGACTGCCGACTCCGGCACCCGGAACGAGCGGCCGAACCGCACCGCGGGAAGTTCACCGGAGTGCACAAGTCGGTACACCGTCATCTTCGAGACCCGCATGAGCTCCGCCACCTCGGCAACGGTCAGGAACCGCACATCAGACAGGTCGTTTGCCATGTGTTGCAGCTCCAAGGTGACGGATGATCCGCGCGTTACGGAAGTGAAGTGAGTGTCAGTTGAATACCTTATGGCCCAGAGCACTGCAGAAACAAGGTGCAGAGCGAATCATCCCGTGCCACGTATTCGCGATTCCACGCGCGAGGAGTAGCATGACCGACGCCTCGCGCACGTGAGGCGTCGGTCGACTGTGCTGTGAAGTGGGGATGTGATGCGCACACCGCGGGCCTCGAGCATCCCCGCTCCCGTGGACACGGATGGGCTGCTGCGGCGCATCGTCTCCGCTGTCGGCCGGAAGATCGACGACTTCGCCCACCACACGCCGTCGCGGTTCGCGGTGATCATCTTCACGAGCATCATCCTGCTGTGGACGACGATCTACATGCTGCCGATCTCGTCCGCCGACGGAACGGTGACTCCGTTCCACGAGGCGCTCTTCACGGCGGTCTCGACGATCTGCGTCACGGGCCTCTCCGTGGTGGACATGGCGACGCACTGGTCCGGCTTCGGCCACTTCATGGTGTTCCTGGGCATGCAGGTCGGCGCGATCGGCGTGCTCACGCTGGCGAGCATCATGGGCGCGATCGTCACGCGGCGCCTCGGCCTGCGGCAGAAGCTCGTCGCCGCGAGCGACAGCAACGCCCTGCGCACGCACGCTGGCCCGGTCTCCGAGTCGCAGGCCGTCAAGCTCGGCGACATCGGCGGCATCCTCGCGACGGTCGCGATCTCGCTCGTCATCATCGAGACGTGCGTCGCGCTGCTCATCATCCCCCGCCTGCTCATCGCCGGGGAGCCGCTGTGGGATGCGATCCTCGACGGCTTCTTCTGGGCGACGTCCGCCTTCACCAACACGGGATTCATGCCGACGAGCACCGGCATCGAGCCGTTCGCGACGGATGCGTGGATGCTCACCTGCCTCGCGACCGCAGTGTTCCTCGGCAGCCTCGGCTTCCCCGTCATCTTCGCGCTCACGCGCTGGGTGAAGACGAAGCAGCGCATCTCCGTGCACGTGAAGCTGACACTGTCCACGACGGTGCTGCTCTTCGTTCTCGGCGCGATCGCGATCTACGTCCTCGAAGGCGACAACCCCGCGACGATCGGGGCGCAGGAGCCCGTGTTCCGTCCGATGACGGCGGGCTTCATGTCTGCCATGACCCGCTCAGGCGGGTTCTCCACGATCGACCTCGCGAACGCCGACCCGGCGACGATGCTGGCGATGCAAATGCTCATGTTCGTGGGCGGTGGCAGTGCATCCACCGCTGGCGGCATCAAGGTCACCACGCTGGCCATCCTCTTCCTCGCCGCGTTCGCCGAGGCCAAGGGCGTCAACGACATCCAGGCGTTCGGTCGCCGCATCCCGAACGACGTTCTCCGCCTCGCCGTCAGCGTGACGCTGTGGGGCGCGACGATCGTGGCCGTCTCGTCCATCTCGCTCATGCACTTCGCCTCGGTGCCGTTCGACGAGGCGCTCTTCGAAGCGATCAGCGCGTTCGCGACCTGCGGCCTCTCCACGGGCCTCACCGGCGACCTGCCGGAGCAGGGCGCGTACATTCTCTCCATCACCATGTGGCTCGGCCGCGTCGGCACGGTCACCATGGCCGCAGCCCTCGCTTCCAGCGAGCACAAGCAGCTCTTCCGGCTGCCCGAAGAAAGGATCATCGTTGGGTGAGCCGATTCCACACAATGCGCCGGTGCTCGTCATCGGCCTCGGCCGATTCGGCGCTGCGACTGCGGGCCAGCTGCAGCGTCAGGGGCGAGAGGTGCTCGCGGTCGACACCGACGAGGGACTCGTCCAGAAGTGGGCGGAGCGGGTGACGCACGCCGTCCAGGCGGATGCGCGCAACATCGAGGCCCTGCGGCAGATCGGCGCGCACGAGTTCGCGGTCGCCGTCGTCGCCGTCGGCACATCGCTCGAGTCGAGCGTGCTCGTGACGGCGAACCTGTCCGACCTCAAGGTGCCGCAGATCTGGGCGAAGGCGATGTCGGCGACGCACGGCAAGATCCTCGGCCGCATCGGCGCGCACCACGTCATCTACCCGGAGCGCGAGGCCGGCGAGCGCATCGCGCACCTGCTCTCGGGTCGGATGCTCGACTTCATCCAGTTCGACGACGACTTCGTGCTCGTGAAGCTGTACCCGCCGAAGGCGATCCGCGGGGTGCCGCTCATGGAGTCCGGGGTGCGCACGAAGTACCGCGTGACGGTCGTCGGCGTGAAGAGCCCCGGCAAGCCGTTCACCTACGCGATGGCCGACACCGTGGTCTCGAACCACGACCTCGTGATCGTCTCGGGTTCAGCTTCCGACGTGGAGCGCTTCGCCGCCCTCACGTAGCCGCACCGTCAACCCAGGGCACGTGGCCGGTGCGGCGCTGGCTGCCGTCGAACACGTGCCCCATGCGCTTGCTGTAGTGGAGCATGATGCTGCGTTCGACGACCCGAACGTCGGCGTCCTGCACGATCTGCATCTCGACCTCTGGCGCTTCCGCCAACGAGCTCAGCCAGACGACGACGTACAGGTTCGCGCTGCCTCCCGCGAGCGCGGCGCACGCGCGCACGGACTGCCGCTGGCTGATGCGCCCGGCGGCCGAGTAGAGCCGGCCGGCCGGGACGACCATCCACAGCACCAGCGAGTACGGCCAGCGGGGCTGCTCGAGCTGCACGTCGATGCGCTGCACGATGTGCCCGGACCGCACGGCACGGTGCACGAACCGCCTCGCGTGCGCCTCAGAGACGCCGAGCGCTGACGCCAGCTCGCTGCTGGGCGCTCGTCCGTTGCGCTCGAGGATGCTGATGGCCTTCGCGAGGGCGGGCGAGAGCGGCGCGGCGGGGGACGTGCTGCCGTCTCGGGCCTCCACCTGCCGGGAGGAGGCGCCGAACCCGGACCGCCAGTGCGAGCCATCCAGGAACATCCGCGTCACGAGCATGGTGCGCATGCGGGCGACGTCGGCGTGTGAGGTCAGGCCGAGACGGAGGAACCGGCGCAGCTCGTGCACGTCCGGGACGAGGACGGTGAGCATGAGGTCGTGGTCGCCGGTGATCTCGGCGATCGTCACGACCCGCGGATGCGTGACGAAGGCCTCGATGACGGTCTCGACGGCCCCTGGTCGGCACTGCACCGCGACGATGGCGGTGACGACCCCGGAGTTCCAGCCGACGTGCGTCGTGACCCAGGCGGAATCGTCGGCCTGGAGCCGCTCCCAGCGGCGGCGGGCGGTGGGAGCGCTGACCCCAATGGTCTGACCGATCTGCGCCCACGGTGCGCGCGGATCCTCCTGCATGACGTCGATGAGCGCGAGGTCCGATTCGGACAGCACCGGGGACACTTCTCGCGTCTGGAGATCCATATCGAACATATTGGACCAATATCTGGCCCGATGCGACCACCGTAACAAAGCCGTAAAGCAGAATCAGAACACTCAGGACAGCGAAGTCCCCTCGAACATCGGAGTGCACATGACTCGGACTGACACCACGGAGCTGACGCTCGCGGAGGCGCCAGGGCTCAGCGGAAGGATGCTGCGCGGCGTTGAGCGCATCGGCAACCGACTCCCGCATCCGTTCTTCCTCTTCCTCATCCTCGCCGGCCTCGTCGCCATCGCGTCGGCCATCGCGGCAGGACTGGGGGCGAGCACCATCGACCCGGCGACGGGCGAGGTCATCCCCATCCGCAGCATCCTCTCGGCAGAGGGCCTCGTGTACGCGGTCTCGACGGCGATCGAGAACTTCATCACCTTCCCGCCGTTCGGCCTCATCATCACGGTCATGCTCGGCATCGGCGTCGCGGAGCGCACGGGCCTGCTGAGCACGTTCATGCGCGCCACGGTGCTCTCCGCGCCGAAGTGGGCCGTGACGTACGTGGTCGTCTTCGTGAGCCTCATGGGCAACCTGGCGTCGGACACGGCCGTCATCATCCTGCCCCCGCTCGCAGCCGCGGCCTTCCTCGCCGCGGGTCGGCACCCGCTCGCCGGGTTCATCACCGCGTACGCCGCCGTCATCGCCGGCTTCAGCGCGAACGTCGTCCCCGCTGGCACCGACGTGCTCATGTCGGGCATCACGACGAGCGCCGCCCAGATCGTCGACCCGGGCGCCGAGGTGTCGGTGCTCGCGAACTACTACTTCTTCGCGTCGTCGACCGTGATCCTGTCCATCACGATCACGTTCGTCTGCCAGCGGTTCCTCGAACCGAAGCTCGGCACGTACGTGCCCCCGGAGACGAAGCTCCTCCCGGGCTCGCTCACTCCGGACTCCACCACGAAGCCGGTCACCAGCACGGAACGTCGCGCGCTCCTCATCGCGGCGGTCGCGATCGTCGCCTACCTGGCTGTCCTCGTGGTCCTCCTCCTGCTGCCGGGTTCAGCCCTGCAGGGCGAGGGCGGCGCCATCCTGCGCTCGCCATTCATGTCGAGCATCCCCATCTTCATCCTCTTCATGTTCCTCATCGGCGGCATCACCTACGGCGTCATCGCAGGAACCCTCACGAGCTGGGCGCAGATCCCCAGCATGATGACGGATGCGGTGAAGGAGCTCGTGCCGTTCATCGTCGTCATCTTCACGGCGGCCCAGGCCATCGCCTGGTTCTCGTGGTCGCAGATCGGCCTGCTCCTCGCCACCGGCGGGGCGGACGCGATGGAGGCGACAGGCCTCGGCGGCATCGGCGGCCTCATGATCTTCAGCGTCTTCGTGTTCGTCCCCGCGCTGCTGCTCACGAGCGGTTCCGCACTGTGGACCCTGCTCGCGCCGATCTTCGTGCCCATGTTCATGCTCAACGGCGTCGACCCCGCCTACGTGCAGGCGGCGTTCCGCATCACCGACTCGGCTTCGAACCCGCTCGTGCCGATGAACCCGCTGCTCCCGGTCGTCCTCGGCCTCATGCAGAAGTGGGCGCCGAAGGGCGGCCTCGGCACCCTGTTCAGCCTGGTCATGCCGTTCACGATCGCGATCTGGGGCGTCTGGCTGCTGCAGCTGCTCGTGTGGGGCCTCTTCGAGCTGCCCGTCGGCCCCGGCCATTCCCTCATGATGGGCGGCTGATCTGCGCGCCCGTCGACCCGACTCCGACCCCGAACCAAGTGGAGGAACACCGAATATGAACATCCGCACCGACCACGTGCCCGCCATCGTCGACGAGCTCGGCGCACACCTGCCGGCCCGACTGCCCCTGCTCGTCGACGTCGCCGCCGACCTGCACGCCAACCCGGAGATCCGCTTCACCGAGGTGCACGCCGCGGCGCGGCTCACGTCCGAGCTCGAGTCGGCCGGGTTCGCGGTCGAACGCGGCTTCGCTGGCCTCGACACGGCATTCGTCGGCCGCTGGTCGACCCCGGATGCGGGCGACGAGACCCCCACGATCGCCGTGTTCTGCGAGTACGACGCCCTCGAGGGCATCGGCCACGCCTGCGGACACAACATCATCGCGGCCAGCGGGCTCGGCGCGGGGATCCTGCTGAAGGACGCGCTCACGGCCACCCCCGGGACCCCTGCGCACCTGGTCGTGATCGGCAGCCCAGGCGAAGAGGGGGCCGCTGGCAAGGTCCCGATGATCGAGGGAGGGGTGCTCGACGGCATCGACCTCGCGATCATGGTGCATCCTGCGGCGACGAACACCGTCGGCGGCTCGACGCTGTCCCGGGTGGCGCTCGACGTCACGTTCACGGGGCGCGCCAGCCACGCCGCCGCGAGCCCGGAGCTGGGCATCAACGCGCTCGACGCCTCCACGCTGTCGCTGACGGCGATCGGCCTGCTGCGGCAGCAGCTGACCGACGATGCCCGCGTGCACGCCATCGTCACCGACGGTGGGCAGGCGCCCAACATCATCCCCGAGCGTGCGGCGCTTCGTATCTTCGTGCGCGCCAACGAGCGGGACCATCTGCTGGAGAACATCGTGCCCAGGGTGCGTGCCTGCTTCGAAGGTGCCGCGCTCGCGACGGGATCCTCGGTGCTGATCGAGGAGAACACCCCCGCCTACTACTCGCTCATCTCGAACCCGGTGCTCGCGGATCTCGCCCACTCGGCCTACGAGCGGATCGGGCGGCCGGTCACGGAGGAGCCCATCACCGGGTCCACCGACATGGGCAACGTCAGCCACGTCGTCCCGTCGATTCACCCGATGATCCAGCTCATCCCTGGCGGGGTCACCCACACGAGGGAGTTCGCCGAGGCCGCGGATGGTCCGAACGCCTCGGCGACCATCGCTGACGGGGCTCGGATGCTCGCGGCGACCGCCCTCGCCGTGTTCCGCGAACCGAGCCTCGCGGCCGAGGCGAAGCACGCGTTCGACGCCCGCTGACGTGGAGAAGCCCCTCGCGATGGACGCTGGTTCCATCTCGAGGGGCTTCGTCGTACCGGGGGTTCGGCCGGGCGACCGGCGCTACTCGGGACGCTGGTTCGTGCCAGCCGGCGTCGTCGAACCCGGCTGCGGCTGACCCTGGTTCGGGGCCTGGCCGTAGTGCTGGTTCGGCACCTGGCCGGGCTGCTGGCTCGCAGCCTGACCGTAGGCCTGATTCGGCGCGTCGCCGTAGGTCTGCATCGGCTGCTGCGCGGCCTGCTGTGCGAGTTGCGCCTGCTGCTGAGCGTGCAGTTCGTAGGCGGCCCGAGCCTCGGCCTCGCGACGCTGCTTCGCGGTGACGAGCGGGGCCGTCGTGGTCTCGATGCCGTCCTTCTTCGCACGCCAGATCACAAAGGCGGCGACGATGGCCAGGAACGCGGCCGGGAGGAGCATGATCGGTCCACCCGCACCCGCGGAGCGGTCGATGCCCTCGCTGAGCTGGCCGGTCAGCACGGCTGGGATGAACAGCATGACGTTGTTCGCGGAGTGGATGAGCACGGCGCTCTCGAGCCCGCCCGTGTACTTGACGGTGACCGACATGATCACGCCGAAGAAGAAGTAGTACCCGATGAGCCACCAGTCACCCGCGCCGTGCGCGAGGCAGAAGAGCGTCGCCGAGACGGCGGTTCCGACGATGAAGGAAAGCTGCGGGCCAGCGAACCACGAGCCGGCGGCGCGCTGGAAGCCGCCGCGGGCCACGTACTCCTCGGAGGCGGCCTGGAAGGGCGTCGTGAGCAGCACGAAGACGAGCATGAGCATCGCCGTGCCGTCGATGTTGAGCTCGGCGGGCTCGAGCAGGAACAGCGCGGCCGAGTAGACGGCGAAGACCGGAACGATCACCAGGGCGAGCTTGCGGAACCAGGCCCAGCGGAAGCGGCCGGTGACCGACGAGATGGTGCCAGGCCGGACGCCGAACAGCATCCGCTGGCCGAGGTAGGCCAGCGGGAGGAGCGCCGCGAGCGCGAGGTTGTTGGTGACGAAGATCGCGGGCGTCATGGGGATGACGCCACTCTCAACCGCGTCTCCGAGCGCCTCCGGGCTGAGTTCACCGGTGAGGGTGGAGATGAGGATGCCCACGGCGCCGATCGTCATGGACGTCACGAAGAAGCCGACGATGAGGAACGCGATGAAGAGGACGCCCCTCCACCACCCCTTCCCGCGGCCGATCGGGCTCAACGCGTGGTCGTACGTGAGTCTGCTGCTGCCGGAGGCGGACTGCTCGGTGAGCGGAGCACTGCCGGTCGGGGTCGGAGTCATGCTGTGGTTGCTCATGCTTCGACGCTACTCAGCGGTGGATGCCGTGGGATCGGTCGCACGAATGATTCCGTGGCGCTGTCTGTCGGCTGCGCGACGGAGGCCGGGTCAGCGCTTGTGCGCGATCAGGTCACGCAGCAGCAGCCGGTCGACCCGGTTGCCGTCGCCGGCGAGCCAGTCGCCGACTTCGCGTAGCAGCGACTCCGTCGTGGCGAGGCGGACTCGCTGCCAGGTGAGCGCGTTGTCGACCTCGAGGGGCCCCTCGCGTTCCGCGACGACCGTCATCCAGCCGCGAACCTCGGACATCTCCCCGAACAGCTCGTGGAAGCGCTCGACCGCGTGCGGGAACTCGGCCGCGGGTGAGGAGAAGGCGACGCCGTTGTGCGTGAGCTCACCGTCACGCGAGATGCCGTACGTGCCGGGCGCCCACAGCTCGTCGTTGACGAGCGCGACCCTGCGTCCGCTGACGATGGCGTGCGCGATCGAACCGGCATTCTGGCCGGGGACGCGCAGCCCGTGCACGACGCGAACGCCCGGGATGCGGAGAAGCTGAGCGAGCGGCTCGCCGACGGAGCGCTGGGCGAGGAAGGCGCGCATGGGGTTCGTTCCGCCGGCGGTGCCGCCCGCATCCATGGCCGTCTGGCCTGGTTCACCCCAGACCCGCCTGCCACCAGCGGCAGGCGGGGCTGACTCGTTCGCGAGCTGCACCAGCAGCCGTTCCCTGGTGACGGCGATGCGCCGCTGCGCGAGACTCGACCACGCGAAGTAGCCGGACACGGCCGCGGCGAGGTAGATGGCGGCCTGCACGAGCAGGCTCGCGAAGGCCGGGTTCTGCATGCCTGCCGTCGTGGCGAACAGGGACATGACGCCGAGGGTCGCCGACAGCACGCTCGCCGCGATGGCGATGACGAGGGTCGCGAGCCACATGGTCAGTGCCCAGCGATTCGCGTGGACCCTGAGCCGCAGGACGAGCCAGGCCGCGCTCAACCCCACGTAGAGGAGGACGGCGGGCCACATCGTCGGCTCCGCGCCAGGCCCGAACGTCGGAACGGTGAGCCGCGCGAACGACACGTCGAGCACGAGGAGGAGGGCGCCGATGACGACGATGGCCGCGTGCACCGAGACTGCCGTCAGCTCGCGCCGCGTGAACGGACGCGGAGCGGCCGCCGCCGGCGGCCAGTACACGGGGTGCTCCGGCCAGCGCGTGCGGAACCAGGCCATGCGTCGGACGTCGAAGTTCTGGGCTGGGATGCGGGCAGGGGGCGGGGCGTCGCGGGTCGCGGGTTCCGCGTGCGCGCTGCGGCGCGGGGCTGAGGTGGCGGATTCCTTCGTCGCTCCGGAGCGAGGCGGCGTGCGGAATCGGCCGCCGCCACCCGCCGAGCGTCTGCTCGTCGGAGCCCATTGAGCTCGCTGCTGTGAACGGACGCGGCGCGAGCCCCCGCCGGAGAGCCAGGCGTCATGCTCTCGGCGAGTGCTCTCCTCGGTGAGCACCTCGACCGCGAGGCGGACCCGCACGAAGTCGTCGGAGCTTCCACCGAGGTCGGGATGCGATTCCCGCTGCCTCGCGCGCCCGACTCGTCGGATCTCCTCCAATGACGCGCTGCGGGAGACGCCGAGCACGAGGTACAGGTCTTCCGTGAAGACATGCTTCCGACCGCTCATGGCCGCCCCTCCCGCTGTTCGTTCAAGTCATCAAGCCTACGCATCCCTGGCCCCACGGCCCGCCGCCGTGCGGGAGAAGCGTGGGGACGCTCAGGAGTTCTCTGCGGCGAGCTCGGCCGAGCGTCGCTGGTTGGCCGCGAACGCCCGCTCGAAGAGGCCCGCGAGGTCGCCGTCCTGCAGCTCGGCGACGGAGCGCTCGGTGGTGCCGTTGGGGCTGGTCACGCGCCGGCGCAGCTCGGCCGGTTCGGTGTCCGGGTCGCGGACGACCATGCCGACGGCCCCCTCGAACGTGCCGACCACCAGCTCCTTGGCGAGGTCTTCATCGAAGCCCAGGCGCTTCGTCGCTTCGAGGTACTGCTCGATCAGCAGGAAGACGTGCGCGGGCCCAGAGCCCGAGACAGCCGCGAGCGCGTCGATGCGGTCTTCGCCGACGGTGGCGACGCGTCCCACGCTCTCGAAGAGCGCGACCGCGACGGCGAGCGACTCCTCGCTGGTCGACGCGTTGGCGGCGAGACCCGTCACGCCGAGTCCGATGCTCGCGGGCGTGTTCGGCATCGATCGGACGATCTGGGCACCCTCCGGCAACCGGGCGGCCAGGCTCTCGAGGCGCACACCGGCCGCCACGGAGATGACCACGGCATCCGGCTTGAGCGAGGACGCGATCTCGTCGAGGAGCTCCCCGATGAGATAGGGCTTGACGCCCAGGACGACGACGTCCGCGCGCTCGACTGCGGCCAGGTTCGCCCGCGGGTCGTTCTCGAGCGCGGTCGTCGAGACCCGATCGTCGCGCTCAGCGGCGGCGGCCGAAGCCGCCGACCTCGTCGTGACGTGGACGCGCGCGCCCTCGCCGAGGGGCGCATCCAGCAGCCCGCGCAGGATCGCGCCGTTCATGTTGCCGCCGCCGAGGAACGCGTATGTCAGTGCCGTCATACCCGGATTGTACGGATGCACCACCGACAACGCTCGAATGCAGCACCTGCTCTGACAGCCGTCAGGGTGGTCTCGGTATGCTGGCCGTTACTCGTCACCGTCGAAGGGGAACTCGTGCCGAATCCGGAACTCGCCGCACACATCCGCGAACTGCTGCTCGAAAACCCGCACGTGGGTGAAGTGCTCCAGGTGCGCAGCGTGGAAGTCGATGACCGAGTCACGCTCGTCGGCGTGCGCGTCTCCGTGCTGAACCTCCCCCAGGTGCTCGACCTTCCCCCCGTCCTCGCCCAGCTGCGCGCCCTCGTCCGTGAGGCGGCGCCTCACGCGGAGGCGATCTTCGTGGAGCCGGACGTGACGGAACGCCACAACGTGCACGTCAGCACCGAGTCGATCGTCATCCGCTCCGTCGACTAGCCGGCAGCACTCGGGGAGTCAGTCACGGAAGAATCCCCGCACGAGGGCCGCGCATTCCACCTCGCGCACTCCCGCGATGACGACGGCGCGTTCTGGGAGCCGTCGATCGCGCACGAGGTCATAGCGCGACCCCACGGCACCCGCCTTGTCGTCCCAGGCACCGTAGACGAGGGTGCCGATACGGGCGGAGAGGATCGCGCCCGCACACATGGCGCACGGCTCGAGCGTGACGACGAGCGTGCATCCGTCGAGCCGCCACGTGCCGAGCCGTTCAGCTGCGCGGCGCAGGGCGAGCACCTCGGCGTGACCCGTCGGGTCGCCGGTCAGCTCGCGCTCGTTGTGGGCCGTCGCGATGACGGCGCCGGATGCGTCGGTGACGACGGCCCCAATGGGCACGTCCTCGCTCGCGAGCGCCAGTTCGGCCTCGCCAAGGGCGATTCCCATGAGCTCGTGCAGGCGCTCGTCGACGTGAAGTGACACGCCGCCCATCCTCCCACCGCCGGCGGCCGCCGGTCTGCGCGGATGTCACCGGGATGCCTCCGGCTTCGTTACTCTGTATTTCATGCGCCTGCACGTAGCCGACCACCCGCTCATCACCCACAAGCTCTCGGTGCTGCGGGACAAGAAGACCTCGTCACAGCAGTTCCGCTCGCTTGTCGAGGAGTTGGTGACGCTGCTCAGCTACGAGGCGACCCGTGACGTGCGCACGGAGTCCTACGAACTGCAGACGCCCGTCGCGAAGACCACGGGGCTCCGCATGACCGATCCCGTCCCGCTGGTCGTGCCGATCATCCGCGCTGGCCTCGGCATGCTCGACGGCTTCCTCAAGCTCGTCCCGAACGTCGAGGTCGGCTTCCTCGGGATGCGTCGCAACGAGGAGACGCTGCAGCCGGAGACCTACGCGAAGCGACTTCCCGAGAATCTCGCGAACCGCCAGTGCTTCGCGCTCGACCCGATGCTCGCGACCGGCGGTTCACTTGTCGCCGCGATCGACTTCCTGTTCGACGCAGGCGCGGTCGACGTGACGGCGATCTGCATCGTCGCGTCGCCGGAGGGCATCGAGCGGATGCGCGAGGCGTTCGAAGACAAGAACGTCACCGTCGTCGTCGGAGCGCTCGACGAGGGCCTGAACGAGGACGGCTTCATCGTCCCGGGCCTCGGCGACGCTGGCGACCGCCTCTACGGTGTCGCGGAATAAACTTCGCGTCACCTGTTGACATGCGCGGTCACGAAGAAACATACTGGCCGCATGACGAACCCATCGCGCACCCTGACCGCCTTTTCGGCGACGGGAACCGCTGGCATGATGATGCCCAGCACCGCGATGTCCTGTCGAATGTGTCGCTGACTCCGAATTCTGCTCGTCGAGTCGCCGCATTCTTCGCCCCCTTCTCCGTGAAGCTCTCTCTCGAAGAAGGAACACTGCGCCCCTTGGGCCAGCGTGACCGCTCTGCTCTCTGCACCCGGTCGCATCCCGCCGAGGCTCCAGCCCCTCGGCATCGTTCGCGAACCGTCGCGAACCAGCCCCGCCGACACGCGGGCGCTTCGAGCATCATCACCTCCAAGGACTTCATCCAATGTCTCTCGCAACCGACTTCCGCCGCCCCCGCACCCTGAATGCCGTGACCCAGATCCCAGAAACCCCCCGCCCCGCCTACGTCCAGGCGGTCCCCGTCGCGCCTGAAGCGCGCGGTTTCGTTCTCTACGTCGGCCTCGACGAGGCCAAGGCCACCCTCGACGGAACGACGCTCACCGAGCTCGTCGAAGCGCTCAAGCGCGTCACGGCCGAGGTCGCGCCGCACGCTGAGACGCACGCAGCCGTGGCGCTCGCCCCCAAGGGCGCGGGCGGTCGCGACGTCGAAGTCGTCCGCCTCGCGCTCCAGGACCCACAGGCGCTCGCCGCGCGCGGTGTCGAGGAGGACCACCAGCCGGACCCGGCCGAGGGTGTCACGATCGACACGACCCGCAAGCGCGTGAGCGTCTCAGGCGAGAACGCCGGCCTCACCTACAAGGAATTCGAGCTCCTCCAGGCGCTCGTGCTTCGCGAGGGCCGTACCGTCGACCGCACGGAGATCATCGACATCCTCTGGCGCGACAGCGACGAGGAACGACCGAACGAGCGCACCATCGACGTGCACGTCCGACGCCTCCGCTCGAAGCTCGGCGCGTATGGCGACATCGTGCGCACGGTCCGCGGAACCGGGTACCGCTTCGACCGCCACGCCGACGTCGATGTCCTGTACCCGAACGCGCAGTCACCCGACCGCCTCTGAGCGCACGCCGAACCGGTCGCTACTCCGCATCGGAGCACCCGGATAAGGGCAGTCCTGCCCCATCGTCGCGCCGGATTCCGCCGAGCAATGTACTGGCCAGTACACTCGACGGAAGCTGCCGAGACGAAGAAGCAGGAGGCCCGATGCCGACGACAAGCAACCCGGTAGAGGCTTGGGAATCGCTGTTTCGTGCGCAGGTCTCCATCATGCGTGAGCTGCGTGGCGAGTTCGCAAGCAATTCGATGTCGATGAACGAGTACGACGTGCTCTTCAACGTCGTCCGCGAACCGCAGGGACGCATCCGCCTGCGAGACCTGAACCGCAACGTGCTCATCACACAGTCGTCCGTGTCGAGGCTCGTCGACCGGCTCGTGCAGCGCGGCCTCCTCGTCAAGATCGACGACCGCCTCGACCTGCGCTCCACGCTCATCGAGATCACCCCGGATGGCCGCGCCGAGTTCACACGCGCGGCGCGCACCCACATGCGCAACATCCAGGACCGGATGACGAGCGCGCTCGATCCCGACGAGCTGCGCACGCTTCAGTACCTGTGCACCAAGCTGCGCCTCGGGCAGGCAGGCGGGCGTGGTCGTGACTCCGACTCCTGACTTCGCGTGGCCCGGTGCCGCATCCGCGGCTCCGCTCGACGCTGCGGGCGCCAACGCGCTGGCTCACGGACTCCAGGTGCTCGCCGACCCGACGAGGCTGCGCATCCTCTCGCTCGTCGCGGCGAACCCCGACCGGCCGACGACGGTGACCGAGCTGGTCGCCGCCCTCGGATGCGCGCAGTCGACCGCCTCGCACCACCTGCGGATCCTCGTCGACGGCGGGTACCTCAGCTATGAGCGCAGCGGCACGTGGGGGCTGTACCGTCTCGAGGCGCCGAGGCTCCTCGAGACGTCGGCCAGCATCCGTCCGCGCTGAGCGGTGCCGCACGCGCGGCTCCCCCAGCCAATGCCTCCTCGACGCTCGGGATGGAAAGATGACTTCGTTGTGGGAAGTTCCCCAGCACGAAGCGACATTCCCATCCCGAATCGTCGAGCGAGGCCCGGGCGAGCCCGCGGGTCAATCCGCGGATCAGCCGTCGAGGTGGCGCTCGTCGACGCCGTTGTAGACCGCGAGTGGGCGGATGAGCGAGTTGGCCGCCGCCTGCTCCATGATGTGAGCCGTCCATCCGGTGATGCGCGCCGCCGCGAAGAGCGGCGTGAAGGTCTGGGTGTCGAACCCCATGAGGTGGTAGACGGGGCCAGCCGGGTAGTCGAGGTTGGGCTTAATGCCCTTCCGCTCGCCGAAGCTCTTCTCGAGGGCCTCGGCCAACTCGAGCAGGTCGCGGCGGTCGTAGTGCTCGACCAGCCGCTCGAGCGCCGCGTGCATGGTGGGCACGCGTGAGTCGCCGTTCTTGTAGACGCGGTGCCCGAAGCCCATGATCTTCTTCTTGCTCGCGAGCGCGTCGTCGAGCCACGCCTCGACGTTGGCGGCCTCGCCGATCTCGTCGAACGTGTGCATGACGGCCTCGTTCGCGCCGCCATGCAGCGCACCCTTGAGCGCGCCCACGGCGCCGACGACCGCCGAGTAGAGGTCGGCCGTCGTGGAGGTGATCACGCGGGCGGTGAAGGTGGAGGCGTTGAACGAGTGCTCGGCGTACAGCACCATCGAGACGCGGAAGGCGTCGACGACCTCGGGGGCGGCCTCCTCACCGAACGTCATCCAGAGGAAGTTCTGCGAGTAGTCGAGATCATCGCGCGGTTCGACGAGCTCCAGCCCGTGCCTGCGCCGCTGGTCGTACGCGACGATCGCGGGCAGCGCGGCGAACAGCGCCTTCGCCTTCGCGAGCTCCGCATCCGCCGACGGGTCCTCCGCATCCGGGTCGTTGGCGCCGATGATGCTGACGGCCGTTCGCACCACGTCCATGGGATGCGCCGACGTCGGCAGCGCGTCGATCACGGCACGCACGTTGTCCGCGAGCGCACGACCCGCCCGCTCCTGCGCCACGAACTCGGCGAGCTCGGCCTCGCTCGGCAGCTCGCCGCCCCACAGCAGCAGGGCGACCTCCTCGAAGCTCTTCTGCGCCGCGAGCTCCTGCACCGGGTAGCCGCGGTAGAGCAGGGAGTTCGTCTCCGGATTGACCTTCGAGATGGCGCTGTAGTCGACGGGCACCCCTGCGAGGCCCTTGTAGATCTCCTGCTCAGTCATCGTTGACCTGGCCTTTCCTGAACGCTGAAATTGAACACTCCGCTGTCGAAGTGGTTATACCCCTCGTAGTCGACAAGGTCATACAGCTCCGAGCGGTGCTGCATCTCGTCGAGCTTGCCGGTGAGGGTCCCGTGGCTGATGAGCTCGTCGAGCGCGCCCGCCGTCGCGCCCATGGAGATGCGCAGGGTCGAGACGGGCCAGATGACGAGGTTCATGCCGACGTCGGCGAGCTGCTGCACCGTGAAGAGCTCGCTCTTGCCGAACTCGGTCATGTTGGCGAGCAGCGGCACGTCCACCGCGGCGCGCATGGCTTCGAACTCCTCGAGCGAGGCCATGGCCTCGGGGAAGATGGCGTCGGCGCCCGCATCGACGAGCTTCTTGGCTCGGTCGATGGAGGCGTCGAGCCCCTCGACGGCCCTGATGTCGGTGCGTGCCATGACGAGGAAGTTGTCGTCGCGCCGCGCATCCACCGCCGCTCTGATGCGCTTGAGCGCGGTCTCCTCGTCGACCACCTGCTTGCCGTCGAGGTGTCCGCATCTCTTCGGGTTGACCTGGTCTTCGATGTGCATGCCGGCGAGCCCCGCATCCTCGAGCTCCTGCACGGTGCGCGCGACATTCATGGGCTCGCCGAAGCCCGTGTCGGCGTCGATGATGGCGGGCAGCTCCGTCATGCGGGCGATCTGCCTGCCGCGCCCGGCCACCTCGGTGAGCGTCGTGAGCCCGATGTCGGGCAGCCCGAGGTCGGCGGAGAGCACGGCGCCCGAGATGTAGACGCCCTCGAAGCCCTTCTGCTCGATGAGGCGGGCCGAGAGCGGGTTGAAGGCGCCGGGGAAGCGAAGCAGCTCGCCGCTCGCGAGGCTCGCGCGGAACGCGGCACGCTTGTCGGCGGGGCTGGTCTTGGCGTACAGCATCAGAAGATCCCCCCACCCTCGGTGTACTCGATCGTGCCGGGCAGGGCGACGAAGCCGAGTTGGCCGAGCTCCCCGGGTGCCAGCTCCGGGAGGCGCTGCGCGGTGTCGAGGAACCGCTCGATCTCGCCTTCGTCGACGACTCCGGTCGCGAGGGTGCGGAACTTGTCGACGTACTCGGTCCGCGCGAACGGCCTCGCGCCGAGCGGGTGCGCGTCGGCGACTGCGATCTCGTCGCGGATGACGGTGCCGTCGGTGAGCGTGATCTCGACGCTGCCGCCGAACGCCTTCTCGGCGATGTCGAGCGAGTGGTAGCGGCGGGTCCACTCCGGGTCCTCCTCGGTCACGACGCGCTTCCACAGCTCGACCGTGTCCGGCCTCCCCGCGCGCTCGGGCGCGTAGGAGCCGACGTGGTGCCAGGCGCCGTCCTGCAGCGCGACCGTGAAGATGTACGGGATGGAGTGGTCGAGCGTCTCCCGGCTGGCCGTCGGGTCGTACTTCTGCGGGTCGTTCGCGCCGGAACCGATCACGAAGTGCGTGTGGTGGGAGGAGCGGATGAGGATGCGCTCGATCCGGTCGGGAGCCGTCGCGAGCTGCGGGTGCTCGTTGTGGAGCTTGCGGGCGAGGTCGATCCAGGCCTGCGCCTGATACTCGGCCGAGTGCTCCTTCGTGTAGCTGTCGAGGATCGCGGTCTTCGACTCCCCCGCGGCGGGGAGCGGCACCTGGTAGCGCGCATCCACGCCGCCGAGGAGCCAGGCGATGACCCCGTCTTCGCCCTCGTAGATGGGGGTCGGGCTGGTCTGTCCGCGCATCGCGCGGTCGACGGCCTCGACGGCCATCTTCCCTGCGAAAGCCGGCGCGTGCGCCTTCCACGTCGAGATCTCACCCTTGCGCGACTGCCTCGTCGCCGTGGTCGTGTGGAGCGCCTGCCCGACGGCCTGGAAGATCGTCTCCGTGTCGAGGCCGAGGAGCGTGCCGATGCCGGCCGCGGCCGACGGGCCGAGGTGAGCGACATGGTCGATCTTGTGCTCGTGGAGGCAGATGCCCTTGGCGAGGTCGATCTGGATCTCGTAGCCCGTCGCGATGCCGCGCACGAGCTGCTCGCCGGAGATCGCCCGCTGGCCGGCGAGGTGCTGGGCGACGGCGAGGATCGGCGGGATGTTGTCACCCGGATGCGAGTACTCGGCGGCGAGGAACGTGTCGTGGTAGTCGAGCTCGCGCACGGCGACGCCGTTCGCCCAGGCCGCCCACTCCGGGGACGTGCGCTGCGCATCCTCGAGCCCGAAGAGCGTCGAACCGGCGCCGTGCCGCGAGACGCCGTGCGCGAGCGCCTGGTCACGGGCCGCGACGATCGGGGCGCGCGTGAGGGAGGCTGCTGCGACGGCGGCGTTGTCGATGACCCGGTTGATGACCATGTCGGTCACGTCTGCCTGGACGGTGACGGGGTCGGCCGCGACTTCGGCGATCTTCCACGCCAGCTGGTCGTGGCGCTCGAGGTTCTCGTCGCTGCGGTGGACTCGGACGTCGTGGAGGTTCACGTGGAGAGGATCCCTTCGGAAGGAGATGGCTGAGACAGGGCCGGGTTCGGCGCGGTCGGCGGCGGCTCATGCGCCTGCAGTGAGGCGAGGGCGGTCGTGAGGCTGCGATGCAGGTGGAAGTGGGTCGCGTGCGACGCGAGGCGCGGATCCCTCGCGAGGATCGCGTCGACGACGCCGAGATGCTCGCTCGCCGCTTCCCGGAGTCGTTCCGGATTATGGCTTGAGAGCCTGCGTACTCGTGATGAGTGGAGGCGGCACGACTCGAGCGCCACGCTCAGGTACTCGCTGGCGGCCGCCTCGTCGATGGCGCGGTCGAGAGCATCCACGAGCTCGAAGTACTCGGCGATGCCCTCTTCCCCGAGCTCGAGGAGCCGCGGGGCGTCGAGCAGGCGGATGCGGAGGGGCTCGAACCGGTCGGCGTCACGGCGCATGGCCGCGAGCGCCGCGGCCTGCGTCTCGAGCGCCTCTCGGAGCTCGTAGAGCTGCACGACCCGCTCGGTGCTGATCTCGGAGACGACGAGGACCCTGGGCGACTGACTGCGGACCAAGCCGTCGGCGAGAAGCCGAGTGAAGGCGCCGCGAACCGGCGTGCGGGAGACATCGAGGCGACGTCCCTGCTCCACCTCGGTCAGGACGGTGCCGGGTGGGAGCGCGCCCGCGAGGATCTCCTCGCGGAGCACCGCGTAGACCCGATCACTGGCGCGCATGGAACCTCCTCGGTCGAACACCCCTCAATGTATACATTAGGTGGCTTCTGGGCAAGCACGTCCCAGGCATTGCCAGCTTGTGCATACATAACCGTGCGCCCCGAACGTGCCCTAGCCTTGGCGAGCAGACGCCCTCCCTGGTGAGCGCATCCCCTTGCTGCCGAGGAGGCACCGATGTCCGACCCAACCCGACCGGCACTGTCCAAGACGTCCGCCGACCTGTTCCGCAGGAACCCCGTCACGTGGGGCTTCTGGGTCGCCATCGGACTGCTGCTCGCGGTGCTCCTCGCGACCACCGTCATGCAGCTGTCCTCCGTGCTCGTGTCGATCTTCGTGGCGTTCTTCATCACGCTCGGCCTCGACCCGCTGGTGCGCTGGCTGCAGCGAAAGGGACTGAAGCGCGGGATGGCGATCGTCGTCGTCATCCTGGCCTTCACCGCGATCGTCGTCGGCCTCGTCTGGGTCGTCGTGCCCATCCTCGTCTCGCAGATCACGCAGCTCGCGACGACCGTGCCGCAGGAGATCGACCGCCTCATCGCGGAGGGTTGGTTCGACGACGTCAACAAGGCGACCAACGGCGCCGCCCAGAACGCCCTCGACTGGGCTCAGGACACGCTCGTCGACCCCAATACCTGGGCCACCGTCGGCGGCGGCGCGCTGCAAGTCGGAACGACCATCGTCAACGGGGTCTCGAGCGGCATCTTCATCTTCATCCTCGTCATCAACTTCGTCGCGACGCTCGGGAAGATGAAGCAGGCCGGCTACTCGCTCATCGACGCGTCGGTGCGACCGCGCTTCGAGGACTACGCCGAGCGCATCATGGCGTCCGTCGGCTCCTACCTGAGCGGCATGGTCGTGCTCGCGTTCATCAACTCCGTCTTCAGCGGCCTGCTGCTGTGGGCGGTCGGCGCCCCGTACCCCTTCATCGTCGCCGTCGTCGTGTTCTTCATCACGCTCATCCCGCTCATCGGAACGATCATCACGACCGTCGTCATGACGATCATCGCGCTCTTCGCGTCGCCGATCTCGGCGCTGATCGTGCTCATCTCGATGCTCGTCTACATGCAGGTCGAGGCGTACATCCTCACGCCGCGCGTCATGTCGAAGGCCGTGCAGATCCCCGGCTCCGTGGTGCTCATCGCGGCCCTCGCGGGTGGCACGCTGCTCGGCCTGCTCGGCGCGCTCGTCGCCATCCCGATCTCCGCAGGCATCATCCTGCTCATCCGCGAGGTCGTCATCCCCCGCAAGGCACGCAACTGACCTGCGGGCGCTTTCCAGTTCCTGCGTCACTCGGGATGCGGGACGTTCGGTTACCTCCCGCGGACGCACGATCAACCACGAGACGCCGTCTTCGGCGAGGGTGAGGGCATGACCACCGGAACCATCCCCATCGTCCCCGCGACGCAGGCGCCACGGACGCAGATTCCCGCGAAGACGGCGTGGGCCGCCATCGCGGCCATGATGGCGACGAGCTTCGTGCTCGTCCTCGCCGAGTTCCTGCCACCGAGCCTGCTGCCCTCGATGGCCGCGTCGCTCGGCATCACCGAGGGGCAGGCGGGTCAGACCGTCACGGTGACCGCGTTCGTCGGGTTCCTCACCGCCCCGACCATCGGCATCTTCGTCCCCCGCCTCGACCGCCGCACCCTCCTCGTGATCCTCGCCGGGGCCGCGGCGCTCTCGAGCGCGATCGTGGCCGTCGCGCCCGGCTTCGTGCTGCTGCTCGTCGCGCGCCTCCTGCTCGGCGCCGCGCTCGGCGCCTTCTGGGCCATGTCGATCGCGATCGCCGCGAGCCTCTCGCAGCCCAGGCACCTGGGGCGCGCCATCATGCTCGTCAACACGGGGACGACGGTCGCGACCGTCGCCGGCGTGCCGCTCGGCAGCTACCTCGGGACGATCATGGACTGGCGCCTCATCTTCGCGAGCGTCGCCGTCGTGACCGTGGCGGTCGCGATCGCGCTGCGCGTCGCCCTGCCCCACGTGCCCCCGACCGCGTCGAGCGGCGGCCTGCGCTCGCTGGTCGACACGCTGCGCGTACCGGGCATCCGCGTCGGTCTGACGGGGCACATCCTCACCGTCCTCGGGCACTTCGTCGCGTTCACGTACATCCGCCTCGCCATCGACCGCGTCCCAGGTCTCGACAGCGTCGGCGTGGCCGCGCTGCTCGTCGCGTTCGGGGTCGGAGGCGTCGCAGGCAACTTCCTCGTCGGCCTCCTCGTCGACCGGCACCTCGCGGTGCTCCGCTTCGCCGTGCCGCTGCTCATCGGCATCTCCATCGGCGTCGTCGCGCTCGCGCCCGGCGAAGTGTGGCTCGTTGCGGTGGCCGTCACCACGTGGGGCATCGGCTTCGGCGGCTGGCTCACCACGCTCGGCACGTGGATGGGCCGGCTCGTGCCCGACCGCATGGAGTCGGGCGGCGGACTCTCCGTCGCGGGGTTCCAGCTCGCCATCACCCTGGGCGCCGGCGTCGGAGGCCTGCTCATCGACCTGATCGGGGTCACGCCCGCGCTCGTCGTCGCCTCGGCGTCCGCGGTCGTCGGCGGCCTCATCTTCGGCAGCGCGCGGTTCCCGGGCCGCGCCGACTGAGGTCACTCCGGATGCTGGCGTCGGCTGCGCGAGGGTGCCGCGGGCGCCAGCATCCACCCGCGCGGGGTCCAGGCCACGCACGGGAGCGGATGCCGCTACGGGCTCGCGCGACCCCGCTGGACTGCCCCCGACCGCGCCTCGACCCGCCAGCGACCCGGAGTCGACCCGGTGTGGCGCTGGAACGCGCGGCTGAAGCCAGCCTGCGACTCATAGCCCAGCCCGCTCGCGACCGCGCCGATCGTCAGCTCGCTCCGCAGCAGCAGCCCCTTCGCCGTCTCCATGCGCACACGCGTGAGGTACCCGATCGGCGTCTCCCCGACCGCCTCCTGGAAGCGAAGGGCGAACGCCGAACGCGACATCCTCGCGACCCTCGCGAGATCGTCGAGCGTCCACGGGCGGCCCGGCTCCTGGTGGAGTGCCTCGAGCGCGGCCGCGATGCGCGGCTCGGTGACGTCACGCAGCCAACCCGCCGGCGCGCATCCCGCCTCGTTCCAGGCCCGAAGGGCCGTCGACACGATGGTCGTCGCGATGCGGCTGCAGATGACGGCGTCGCCCGCGCGAGGGTGCCCGGTCGCGCCCCCTCGCCGAGCGGACTCGCTGTCACGGCCCCAGGCGCACGCCATGCCATCGATGAGGGCCACCATCGACGGCTCCTGCCGCGCGAAGTCGCGCACGACCAACGCGGCGGGCAGCGTCTCGGCCGCAGCGTGCGCGAGCGGGGCCGCCTCGAAACCCACGTCGATGAACTCGACGTCACCCGTCGCCAGCACCGACGTCGAGTGCGCGCGCGGGAAGAACACGAGCTCCCCCGCCGAGAGATCCTCGCTCGGCGCGCCCTGCACCGTGAGACGCGCGACACCGTCGAAGACGTAGACGAATCCCGGCCCAGCGTGGCGTCGCGCGAACGGCTCGCCAGACGCGAGCTGGTGCCGGTGCGAGGCGACGAGCGTCCATTCGAGCGACGCGAGGGCCCGATCGAGGGCGTCGCTCGGGGGTGCGTGCGGCGTCAGAGTGGTCACGTTCATTCGAACGCCCGGGGGCAAGCGCTTGTTCCACGGCTCACCGAACGCGACGACACAGTCCGGCCGGTCAGGTTTCGCCCACCGCCCTGAGGTGATCAGTCCAGCAGGTGCGCCTGTCCGAACATGTCCGCGGTCGCGCGCGCGGACGGCGTCCCCGCGTCGAGGTCGGCACCCGCATCCAGAAGCAACCGCACGATCTCATCCTCGCCCTTGAAGAGAGCACCAGCGATCGGCGACTGGTCGCGCGCATTGCGCAGGTCGACGTCGGCCCCGCGACCGATGAGCGCCTCGACCGTGCCCGCGTGACCGCTGTACGCGGCGAGCATCAGCGCAGTGTTGCCGGCCGCATCCTGCAGATCGACGGGCATGCCCTGGTCGATGAGCTCCAGCAGCGTCTGGCTGTCCCCGCGGCGAGCACACCCCATCGCGAGCTCCTTGAGGGCCACCACTTGTTCTGGGGTCAGTTCGGGCATGCCGACAGGGTATCCGCTCGCTCGCGTGCCGCTGGGAGGGCGGTTCCTCCGCGGTGAGCCGCACGGCCTGCGCGCCCGAGGAGTGCGTCCGCTCCGCCACATGATGCCCGCGAGCGGCCCTCCGATCGTCCGCGCCCAGTCGCTACGATGTGGCCATCCCCCTGAGCATCGGAGCCCTCGTGAAGACCATCGGCGTCAGCATCGCAGTCGCGGCAGCGGCTCTCCTGCTCCTCACCGGATGCGCGGCTCCCGCCGCATCCGCAGCCGGCACCTGGGGCACCCCGAACTCGAGCGGCCAGGGCGAGCCGGGCCTCAACCTCGCCGACGACGGCAAGGTCACGGGCAACGACGGCTGCAACCGACTCATGGGCGAGTGGACGGAGACCGACGGCACGGTCGAGTTCGGGGCGCTCGCCTCGACGATGATGTTCTGCGAGGGCGTCGACACCTGGCTGCTCGGTGCGAGCACCGCCGAGGTCGGCGGCGACTCGCTCGTGGTCTTCAACGAGGCCGGTGACCAGATCGGGACACTGCCCCGCGGTTGACGCGCGGACGCGCTGCCGGGCTGCCAAGCTGCCGCGTTCTGGCCCGCCGCCTGCCGCTCCGGCGCGCAATCCGGTGAGCCCGCACGCTCCGAACACCACCCACAGAGACGAACACTGACCGGAGGGTAGGATTCTGCGTTGATCATGCTTTCCTTCTCCCAGCCTCAGCCAGTGCACTCGCGCATCGTCGGAGTCGGCTACGAGTCGCCAGAGCGCGTCGTCACCAACGACGAGCTGTCGCTGACTCTCGACACCAGCGACGAGTGGATCACCTCGCGTGTCGGCATCCGCGAGCGCCGCCTGGCCGCAGAGGGGCAGAGCGTCACCGACCTCGCGGCAGCCGCCGGCGTCAAGGCGCTGCTCTCGGCGGACGTGCATGGCACCGACATCGACATGGTCATCGTCGCCACGATGACGGCCATGGACCGCTCGCCGTCGACGGCCGCCCAGGTGGCGACGCGCATCGGCGCCACGCACCCCGTCGCGTTCGACCTCAACGCCGCGTGCGCCGGCTTCTCGCAGGCCCTCGCCGTCGCCGACCAGGCGATCCAAGCGGGCTCCGCGAGCCGTGCCCTCATCATCGGTGCAGAGCGCATGAGCGACTTCATGGACTGGACCGACCGCACCACCGCCATCCTCATGGCCGACGGCGCAGGCGCCGTCGTCCTCGAGCGCAGCGAGACGCCCGGCATCGCACCCGTCGCCTGGGGCTCGCAGCCCGAGCTGGGCAACCTGGTGCGCATCCAGCAGCCCTCCGGCCGCTTCGAGCAGGAAGGCCGCAGCGTCTTCCGCTGGGCCATCACGCAGGCGCAGCACGTCGCGATCGACGCCCTCGCGAAGGGCGGCGTGCGAGCGGACGAGCTCGTCGCGTTCGTCCCGCACCAGGCGAACCTGCGCATCATCGACGCGCTCGGCAAGCAGCTCGGCCTCGCCGACGAGGTCGTCGCGCGCGACGTCGTCTACTCGGGCAACACCTCAGCCGCATCCATCCCCATCGCCCTCGCCAAGCAGGTCGAAGCGGGCGTCGCCGAGCCAGGTGGGCCGGCCCTGCTCCTCGGATTCGGCGGCGGCTTCTGCTACTCCGGCCAGGTCATCGCGTTCCCCGAGGTCCGCAACCCCGCTTAGTCGGGAGTGTCGGCCCGGTTTTCGGCATCCAGTCCCGGCGGTCCGCCGCCCCGGGATGGGAACCTCACTTCGTTGGGGGAAGTTCCCCGCAATAGAGCGAGAAACCTATCCCGAGAAGCGGCCGAGGCGCCGTGGCCAAGCGCGCACAGCCGCACCGGGCGGACGCCGCCAATGCCGTCTGCGGATGGGTTTCGCGCATCCGGATGGCTTACAAGCCATCCGCATGCGTGCATGCCATCCCGAAACGCAGGGCGCGATGACAGATCCGCCTCGGAGCCGGATCACGCAATCTCGGGATGGGAATCTCGCTTCGTTGGGGGAAGTTTCCCGCAATAGAGCGAGAAACCCATCCCGAGAAGCGGGCGAGGCGCCGTGGCCGAGCGCGCGGTGCAGCGTCAGCCGCGCCGCGTCAGCGGTGCAGGTGGGCGCGTTCGATGAGCGCCTGGAACTGCAGTTCCGCGGCGCCGATGAAGAGCAGGTCGCTGCCGAGTCCGGCGCGCACCACTTCGACTTCGCCGTAGTTCGGGGCGAGGGTGTGCTCGGCGAGGATCTCGAGGAAGTAGTCGCGTTCGAGGTCGAGGAGCACGCCGAGGAACCCGCCGAGGACGACGCGTTCGGGGTTGAGGATGTTGATCATGTTGCGCACGCCGACGCTGAGGACGCCGAGCTGCCGGTGCGTCTCGAGCTTCACGGCGGGGTCGATGCTCTGCTGGAGCATGCGCTCGAGCTCGTCGTCGCTCGCGCTCTTCGTGCCGAGCGCGGCCAGGAGTCGGCGCCTGCTGACGACGCGTTCGAGTTCGTCATCGCCCGAGTTGCCGAGCGCCGCGGGGGTCGCGACGAGGTTGTGGCCGAACTCGCCCGCGTACCCGGCGACACCGTGCAGGAGTCGGTCGTCGGCGATGATGCCGCCGCCGATGCCGCTCGCGCCGCCGTTCATGTAGAGCATGTTGCTGATGCCGCGGCCCGCGCCGAAGATGTGCTCGGCGACGGCGCCGAGGTTGGCGTCGTTCGCGGCGAGGACGGGGAGGCCCGTGGCTTGCTGCAGCTGCTCGGCAAGTGGCACGTCGCGCCACTCGAAGTGCGGCACCCAGCGCACGAAGCCGTCGGATGCGCGGACGAGGCCGGGCACGGCGACGCCGATGCCGACGCATTCGTAGAGGGTGTCGAGGCTCTCGCTGAGGCCCTCGACAAGCGCCTTGACGATGGCGACGGCCTCTTTGGCGGTCGGCGGCTTCTCGGTCTCGAAGCGGATGCGCTTCAGCAGCTCGCCGCGGAAGCTCACGACGCCGACGTTGAGCGCATCCACTTCTGGGACGACGGCGACGGCGACGATCTTGTCGCACAGGTTGACGATGGGGCTGGGCCGTCCGACGAGGTTCGTGGCGACCGGTTCCTGCTCCTCGACGATGCGCCGATCCGCGAGCTCTGCGACGAGCGCGGCGATGGTGGAGCGGTTGAGGCCTGTCTCGCGGGTCAGCTCGGCTCGGGAGGCCTGGCCGCCGCGGTGGAGGCGCTCGAGGATGAGGGAGAGGTTCGACGACGCGACGCGATCGGTGGGCATGCGCGTCCTCTTCTCTCGCTCGTCGTCGTGGTGATGCTGGTCTTCTGCTGTCCTGGTTCGTGCACGTCGGCGCTCGGCCGAGCAGCTCCGCCGCCAGCGCCGGGTGGGCGCGGGCGGCGGAGCACTGATCAGCTGCGTCCGCCCCGGCGCTTGCCGAGGACGTCGATGGCGACTGCGAGCAGCAGCACGAGGCCCTTGATGACCGACTGCCACGCCGAGTCGACGGAGAGGATCGAGAGTCCCATGTTGAGGACGCCCATGATCATCGCGCCGATGACTGCGCCGATAACCGTACCAACTCCACCGGTCACGGCCGCGCCGCCGATGAAGGCAGCGGCGATGGCGTCGAGCTCGTACGTGTTTCCGGCGGAGGCGACGGCGCCTCCTGCGCGGGCGGTCGTGACGATGCCGGCGAGGGCAGCGAGCACACCCATGTTGACGAAGATGAGGAAGTTGACGCGCTCGGTGCGCACACCGCTCATCTTGGCCGCGAAGAGGTTGCCACCCATGGCGTAGACGTTCCGGCCGAAGACGGTGCGCTGGAGGATGAACGTGTAGAGCATGATCAGCACGGCCAGGATGATCAGGATGATCGGCAGGCCCTTGTGCGCGGAGAGGAGCCACGCGAAGGCGAGGACGGCGACCGCGACGATCGCGAGCTTCGCGATGAGGGCGGCCCCCGGCTCGACGGGGAGGTCGAGCTTCTTGCGGCGGGCGCGGGTGCGCAGCTGGCTTCCGATGACGGCCGCGACGACGACGAGCGCGATGAGCATGGTGACGACGTCGTGTCCGCCGAGCATGGTGCCCATGGACTGGGGCAGCGAGCCCTTGCCGATGGCGACGAACTCGTCGGGGAGGGCGTTGATGGTGCCGCCGGTGAGGAGCACGAGCGTGAGGCCTCGGAAGAGGAGCATGCCGGCGAGCGTCACGATGAACGCGGGTATGCCCACGTAGGCGATCCAGAATCCCTGCCAGACGCCGATCACCGCCCCGGCCGCGAGGCCGATGAGCACGGCCGCGAACCACGGCAGGCCCCATTGGGTGATGGCGATGGCCGTGATGGCGCCGACGACGGCGACGACCGATCCCACTGACAGGTCGATGTGGCCGGCGATGATGACGATGATCATGCCGACCGCGAGGATCAGCACGTACGCGTTCTGCTGGATGAGGTTGTTGATGTTGGCGGGGAGCAGCAGCTTTCCGCCGGTGAGGATCTGGAACAGGATGATGATGACGGCGAGTGCGCCGAGGATCCCGTATTGGCGGACGTCGACGGACATCCTGACTTTGCGGGTGCCTGCTTCGCTCGCGGCCTCGGTGTTCGTGGTGGTCACGACTCGTCCTTTCCAGCGGTCATGTACTGCATGAGGAGTTCCTGGGTTGCGTTCTCCTTGGTGACTTCGCCGGTGAGGCGGCCTTCGGAGATCGTGTAGATGCGGTCGGCGAGACCGAGCAGCTCGGGGAGCTCGGAGGAGATGACGACGACGGCTCTGCCCTGTTCGACGAGCTTGTTGATGAGTCCGTAGATCTCGTACTTGGCGCCGACGTCGATGCCGCGCGTGGGTTCGTCGAGGAACAGCACGTCCGGGTCGGTCTGCAGCCATTTGCTGAGCACGACCTTCTGCTGGTTTCCTCCGGAGAGCTTGCCCGTGAGCGTCGCGACGCTTGCCGTCTTGATGTTCATGGACTTGCGGTAGCCCTCGGCGACGCCGTTCTCCTTGATGCCGTCGACGACGCCCCAGCGGGCGACCTTCTTGGCGGCGGCGGCGGAGATGTTGGCCTGGATGTCGCCGATGAGGTTGAGGCCGAGGTGCTTGCGGTCCTCCGTGGTGTAGGCGAGGCCGTTCTTGATGGACTCGTCGATCGTCTTCGTCGAGATCAGCTGGCCCGATTTGTACACCTCGCCGGAGATGTTGGTGCCGTAGCTGCGGCCGAAGATGCTCATCGCGAGCTCCGTGCGGCCCGCACCCATGAGGCCCGCGAAGCCGATGATCTCGCCGGCGCGCACGTGGAAGGAGATGTCGTCGACGACCTTGCGGCTCGGGTCGGCGGGGTGGTGCACGGTCCAGTTCTCGACGCGCAGCTTCTCCTCCCCGATGACCGCGTCGCGGGGCGGGAACATGGAGCTGAGCTCTCGGCCGACCATGGCGCGGATGATCCGCCCCTCGGTCGCGTCCTCTTCGCTCATGTCGATGGAGTCGATGGTGGCTCCGTCGCGGATGATAGTGACGCGGTCTGCGATGCGTCGGATCTCCTTGAGCTTGTGGGAGATGATGATCGAGGTGATGCCCTGCTCGCGCAGCTGCTCGATGAGGCCGAGCAGGTGGGCGGAGTCTTCGTCGTTGAGGGCGGCGGTTGGCTCGTCGAGGATGAGGAGCTTCACGTCCTTGGAGAGCGCCTTGGCGATCTCCACGAGCTGCTGCTTGCCGACGCCGATCTCGCGGATCACGGTGGCGGGGTTCTCGTTGAGGCCGACCCGCTTCAGCAGCTCTGCCGCGCGGCGGTTGGTCTCGTCCCAGTCGATGATGCCGAAGCGCTGCACCTCGTTGCCGAGGAAGATGTTCTCCGCGATCGACAGGTAGGGGCTGAGGGCGAGCTCCTGGTGGATGATGACGATGCCGTCGTGCTCGCTGTCGTTGATGTTCTTGTACCGCACCTCGCGGCCATCGAACTCGATGGTCCCCTCGAAGGTGCCGTGGGGGTAGACGCCGCTCAGGACCTTCATGAGCGTCGACTTGCCAGCGCCGTTCTCGCCGCAGATGCCGTGCACCTCGCCGCGCTGGACTTCGATGTTGACGCCCGAGAGGGCCCGCACACCGCTGAATTCCTTCACGATGTTCGACATCTTCAGGATCTTGTCGTCTTGCACCATTGCTCCGTCTCGCTTTCCGAGCTGCAACGCTCGGTGTTGCTCTGCGCGTTCAGGCGCGAGCTGTCACGGAAGCGCGCTCGGGCTGGTGTGGGGGCACAGCCAGCCCGAGCGCGTTCCGTGTGTGTGTCGGTGACTCGTTAGAGTCCGACGTCCGATGCCTTGAGGAAGCCGCTGTCGATGAGCTTCTCCTGCACGCTGTCCTTCGTGACGACCTCGGGGTCGAGGAGGTACGAGGGGACGACCTTGACGCCGTTGTCGTAGCTCTCGGTGTCGTTGACGTCGACCTCGGTGCCGGCCTTGAGGGACTCGATCATGGCGAAGACCTGGTCGCCGAGGAGGCGGGTGTCCTTCCAGACCGTCATGGACTGCTTGTCGGCGAGGATGTTCACGACGGACGCCTTGTCAGCGTCCTGGCCCGTGAGGATCGGCCACTCGGAGCCCGGCGTGTAGCCGGCGGAGACGAGCGCCTCCGAGATGCCCTGGGCGAGGCTGTCGTTCGGCGAGAGGACGACGTCGACCTTCTTGTCGCTGTAGTTCGAGGCGAGACGGTTCTCCATCTCGTCCTGAGCGCCAGCGCTCTCCCAGCCCTGGATGCCGACGGAGGCCCAGTCGTCGTTCGATGCGGGTGCCTTGCCCGAGGCGACCTCGAGCTTGCCCTCGTCGATGTACGGCTTGAGGACGTCCCATGCGCCGGAGAAGAAGAACTTGGCGTTGTTGTCGTCGGGGCTGCCGGCGAAGGGCTCGAGGTAGAACGGGCCCGGCTGGTTCTCGAGGTCGAGCGTGTCGACGATGTACTCGCCCTGCAGCTTGCCGACCGCGTAGTTGTCGAACGTCGCGTAGTAGTCGACGTTCTCGGTGTCGTTGATGAGGCGGTCGTAGGCGATGATCGTGACGCCTTCGTCAGCCGCGTCCTGCAGCACCGGTGCGAGCACCGAGCCGTCGATGGCGGCGACGACGAGCACGTTGACTCCGGACGCGATCTGGTTCTGGATCTGCGAGATCTGCGTGTCCGGGTCGTTCTCGGCGTACTGGAGGTCGGTGGTGAAGCCGGCCTCGTCGAGCTTGCTCTGGAGCTGCGCGCCGTCGTTGATCCAACGCTCGAGCTCGCGGGTCGGCATCGAGATGCCGACGCTCTCGACCTCGACTGCTGCTCCTGCTTCGCCGGTTGCTGCTGGGTCTGCTGGCGCGTCGCAGGCGGTGAGGCCGAGTGCGAGGCCTCCAACGACTGCGAGACCGAGCAACTTCTTCGTTGCTGACATGAAGGTCATTTCCTCTCTGAAATGTCTTGCCCTAAGTTGTCGCGCCAAACATATACCTACTTGGGCTTGCGCGCGACCTCTTCGGAGAGATTCGTGACCGAACTGCGACGTACGGCCACCTTGTATTCGGGGCCTAGCCTGCCGTCCTGCGGATGCTGCCTGTCAAACGCCTTGGTTGTCTCCTCCAACTTATTCGCGGACAACCCCCGAAATTTGCCGGTTGCGGATGAGATCAGACAGCCACAGGCCACTGTTCTTCACGGTGCGCCGCTGCGTCTCGTAGTCGATGTGGACCACGCCGAATCGCTTCGAGTACCCGTACCCCCACTCGAAGTTGTCCATGAGCGACCAGACGAGGTACCCGCGGAGGTCGACGCCGCGATCCATGGCGCGACGCGCGGCTGCGAAGTGACGCCGCAGGTAGTCGATGCGCTCCGGGTCGTCGACGACCTGCCGATCTCCGTCGACCGTCACAACGTCGGCGAAGGCTGCGCCGTTCTCCGTGATCATGAGCGGCAGGTCCGGGAACTGCTCGGAGAGCGAGACGAACAGCTCCTCGAGCCCGTCCGGCGCGATGTTCCAGCCCATGTCCGTGTACGGGCCGGCCTGCGGCAGGAAGTCGATGTCCGGGCTCCCTGGCCACGGGGATCCGCCCATATCCTTGTGGCCGTCGTTCTTGACCCGCTCGCTCACGCCGTCCCAGGTGCGCACGGTGACGGTGGAGTAGTAGTTCACGCCGAGGAAGTCGAGCGGCTGGTGGATGCGCTCGAGGTCCCCCGGCTCGACGAACGACCAGTCCGAGACCGAGGCCGTGTCCCGCAGGAGGTCCTCGTCGTATCTCCCTAAGAGCATGGGAGACGTGAACGCGCGGTTGGCGAGCGCGTCCACGCGTCGCTTCGCGTCGGGGTCATCCCCTCGCGTCACGTGGAAGTTCAGGGTCACCGAGACGTCGGGGGCGTTGCTGGCTGCGCCACGGATGGCCGACACCGCGAGCCCGTGGGCCAGGTTGAGATGGTGGACCGCCGCGAGCGCGTCAGCGCCGTCGGTCCGGCCAGGCGCGTGAGCGCCAGATCCGTAGCCGAGGTAGGCGGAGCACCAGGGTTCGTTGAGGGTCGTCCACGTGTGCACCCGGTCGCCGAGGTGCGCCGCGGCCACGTGGGCGTACTCCTCGAAGCGGAACGCCGTCTCCCGGTTCGCCCAGCCGCCGGCGTCCTCGAGCTCCTGGGGCAGATCCCAGTGGTACAGCGTCGCGATGGGTCTGATGCCCCGCTCGAGGAGCCCATCGACGAGGCGGTCGTAGAACGCGAGGCCTCGCGGCTCGACCCGCCCTGATCCGCCCGGCTGCACGCGCGGCCAGGAGATCGAGAAGCGGTAGGCCTCGAGACCCAGCTCCGCCATGAGGTCCAGGTCGGCCTCGACGCGGTGGTAGTGGTCGGCCGCGACGTCGCCCGTGTCGCCGTTCCAGGTCTTGCCAGGCGTGTGGCTGAAGGTGTCCCAGATCGACGGGCCACGCCCATCCTCACGAGCAGCGCCCTCGATCTGGAATGCCGCGGTGGCCGCCCCGATGAGGAACCCGGGAGGGAAGTCCGCACCAGCGCGGCTCATCGTTCGATCCGAGCCGCTGCGCCGTCGGCATCCACCCGGGTGTCCCCGAGCTGCAGCGACCAGGTGCTCGTGGTCGGTCCGGTCGCACTGACCGAGTCGTCGTCCCAGCTCACGACGAACTCAGCGCTCGCCCCATCCGGTGTCGTCACGGTCGTCACCGCTGATCCAGCGCCCGCCCCCGGGTACGCGGAGATGACGACGCCGTCGAGGTAGTCGTGGTCTGGGCGGTCGAAACGCTCATGCCGCGCGATCACCGCACCCTCGCGCACGTACAGCGGGAGGCTGTCGAAGCCGTGCCGTTCGCGCCGCCACGTGCCTCCCTGCACGGTCGTGCCGTCGAGCAGGGACGTCCAGCGGCCGGCGGGAAGGTAGAACTCGACGTCCTCATCGGCCGAGAAGACCGGGGCGACGAGGAGGTGCTCGCCGAGCAGGTACTGCCGGTCGAGGTACCGGCAGCTCGGGTCGTCGGGGAACGCGAGCACCATGGGCCGGAGCATCGGGATGCCGCGCTCGTGCGCCTCCAGGCCCGCCGCGTAGAGGTAGGGCATGAGCTGCAGCTTCAGCCGGCTGAACTTCCGCAGCACCGAGACGGCGCTCTGCGGATCGGACTCGTCGAGCCCCTCGGCCTCGTCGAACACCCACGGCACGCGGTACGAGCTCGAACCGTGGAGCCGCGAGTGGCTCGACAGCAGGCCGAACGCGACCCAGCGCTTGAAGACGCCGGCGTCAGGCGTGCCCTCGAAGCCGCCGATGTCGTGGCTCCAGAAGCCGAATCCACTGAGCGCGAGCGAGAGGCCGCCGCGCAGCGTCTCCGCCATCGACACGTAGCTCGACGTGGAGTCCCCACCCCAGTGCACCGGGAGGCGCTGACCGCCCACCGTCGCCGAGCGCGCGAACAGCACCGCGTCGCCCTCCCCCTTGGCACCCTCGAGCACTTCGAACACCGCCTCGTTGTACCGCTGCGTGTAGAAGTTGTGCATGCCGACGGGGTCGGAGCCATCCGCGTAGACGACGTCGACGGGGATGCGCTCGCCGAAGTCGGTCTTGAAGCAGTCGACGCCCTGGTCGATGAGCGCGCGGAGCTTGCCCTGGTACCAGGCGGTGGCCTCCGCGTT
The DNA here is from genome assembly GCF_050315415.1 of Pseudoclavibacter sp. Marseille-Q434. Lineage (NCBI taxonomy): Bacteria > Bacillati > Actinomycetota > Actinomycetes > Micrococcales > Microbacteriaceae > Pseudoclavibacter > Pseudoclavibacter sp. Marseille-Q434. Next base: position 642,687 of record NZ_JBNPQH010000002.1, read on the forward strand.
CGTGAAGTCCACCAGTGCCATTCCTGCCTGCCACTTGTCCCATTGCCAGACGTCGCCGTTGGGTTTGCGCACCAGGTAGCCGAGCTCTTTCGCCTCCGCGAACAGGTGCGAGCGCTGCCCGATGTACGGGTTGATCCACACGCTCACGCGCAGGTCCTTCGCGTGGAGCCTCGCGAGCATCCGCTCTGGCTCCGGGAACGTGCGCGCATCCCACGTGAAGTCGGACCAGTTGAACTCGCGCATCCAGAAGCAGTCGAAGTGGAACACGCTCAGCGGCAGCTCCCGCTCCGCCATCGCGTCGATGAACTCGGTGACCGTCGTCTCCTCGTAGTCGGTCGTGAAGCTCGTCGACAGCCAGAGCCCGTAGGACCACGCTGGCACCTTCGCGGGGCGTCCCGTCAGCTGCGTGTAGCGATCGAGCACCGCCTCTGGCGAGCCCCCGCCGATGACGTAGTACGTGAGGCGCTCGCCCGGCACCGAGAACTGCACCCGCTCGACCGCCTCGGACCCCACCTCGAAGCTGACGTGGCCCGCGTTGTCGACGAGCACCCCGTAACCCCGGTCGCTGAGGTAGAAGGGGACGTTCTTGTAGGCCTGCTCGCTCGACGTGCCCCCGTCGGCGTTCCAGACCTCGACGTTCTGGCCGTTCTTGACGAGTGGCCCGAAGCGCTCGCCGAGCCCGTAGATGAGCTCGCCCACCTCGAGCGACAGCTGCTCGTGCACATAGTGCTCAGCGAGCGGCAGCGCCATGCCGGACCGCGGCGACCCGACGACTCCTGCGTCGACCTGCGCATCCGCCTGCAGGCCCGCGTACCCGACTGAGCGGTGCCCGCTGCTCGTGAGCACACGCCCATCTGATTCGAACGAGAGCGACCACGGCTCACCGCGAGCAGCCCGCAGCGTCAGGCTGCCGCTCGTGAGCGTGCCCTCCGTCTCGCCCACGCTGACTTCCGCGTGACCGCTCGTCGCACCCGGCAGCGAGAAGCCCAGCGGGGGCTTGCCGCCCTGGTGGTGCTCGATGGTCACGCCGATCACGTCGGGGAGCGGCGAGTGGATGGAGACGGTGAGGATCGGCCTGTTGAGGGTGTCGCCGCGCGAGCCGATGACCTTCGTGGGGGCCGTGATCTGCAGGCCCTGCCCGTCGGACGACTGCTCGAGGTCGTAGACCTCCTGTGCGTAGAGGACCTCGACGCCTGGTCGGATCTGCCAGAACCCGTCGGTGAATTTCATGGTTGCCTTTCGCCTTACTTGACCGCGCCGGCGGTGATGCCGCGCGTCAACGTGCGCTGGAAGATGAGGAAGAAGATGAGCGTCGGGATGACGCCGAGCAGGGCGGAAGCACTGGTCGTCGTGACGTCCATCATTCGGTCGCCCTGGAGCACGCTGACCGCGACGGGGACCGTCTGGGAGGCGTTGCTGACCAGGAAGGTGAGGGGGATCAGGAACTCGTTCCAGGTCCAGATGAAGAAGAAGATGATGAGCACGCTGAGGGTCGGCATGCTGATCGGGAACACGACGCGCCACAGCACCGTCCAGCGACTCGCGCCGTCGAGCGCGGCGGCCTCGAGGATCTCCTTGGGGAACGTGCCGAGCACCGACGCGAGCAGGTAGGTGCCGAATGCGCTCTGGATGACCGTGAAGATGATCACGACGCTCCACGGGTTGTCGTAGAGGCCGACCATCTTGAACATGTTGTAGAGCGGGTAGAGCAGCGCTTCCTGCGGCAGGAGGTTCGCGAAGAGGAACGCGACGATGATCCACATCCGCCCCCTCACGCGGCCCACCCCGATGGCGTAGGCGTTGAGGAACGAGATGAGGACGGCGGCGACGGCGACCGTGCCGGAGATCCAGATCGAGTTCCACAGCTTCTGCGGGAAGTTCGTGCGTTCCCAGAACGCGACGATGCCGTCGAAGTACAGCGACGACGGGAACGCGAGCGGGCCGCCCTCGCTGTAGTCGCTCGGGGACTTGAACGAGTTCAGGAGGATGAGGATGAACGGGAAGAGGATGATGAGCCCGCCGATCACCGTGAGGGTGATCGCGATCCAGTCCTTGCCGTTCGGGGCGAGGTATTTGGAGCGCGGCCGCTTGGGTGCGCGCTGCTTCGACACTGCGTCTGCGGTCATAGTCCCGCACGCTCCTTCCGCTCCACCGAGGTCTGCGCTCGGATGAAGAAGATCGCGACGATCGCGATGACGATGGTGAGGGCTGTGGCGATGGTCGCCCCGTAGCCGACCTGCTGGGATTGGAAGAACTCGCTGTACGCGTAGTAGCTGGGGACGAGCGTGCTGGTGCCCGGGCCGCCGCGCGTGAGCACGTAGATGGGGCCGAAGACCTTCAGCGCCGCGATGGTGCAGGTGAGGGTGACGACGAACACCTCGGGCCGGATCTGCCCGAGCGTGATCGCCGTGAACCGGTCCCACCATCCCGCGCCATCGAGTTCCGCCGCCTCGTACAGCTCGGGGTCGACGCGCTGCAGGGCGGCCATGAAGATGACGATCGGGTAGCCGAGCTGCACCCACACGAGCACGAGCATGATGCTCAGGAGCGCCGTGTCCGGACTCCCGAGCCAGTTGCTGGCGAGCCCACCGAGGCCGACCGCTTCGAGCATCACGTTGAGCGCGCCGTTCTCCGGGCGCAGGATCCACCCGATCACGATGCCCGCGATGGCCATGGGCAGGATCTGCGGGAGGTAGTAGGTGGCGCGCAGGAAACTGGCGATGCGGCCACCGAACTTCTTGCCGATGACGTCGAAGAGCACGACGGCGACCAGCAGGCCGAGTGCGGTTGGGACCACGACCATGGCGATGATCATCGCGATGGTGTTCCGGAACGACGCCCAGAAGGCGGAGTCCCCGAAGAGCTTCACCCAGTTCTCGAGCCCGATGAACTCGGGCGGCCGGATGCCCCGGTACTCCGTGAAGCTGAGGTAGACGTTCCAGAAGAGGGGAACGACGATGACGACGATGAGCAGGAGCGCCCCGGGGACGAGGTAGAGCCACCACCCCCAGCGGGAGGCGCCTCGCTCCGGGAAGGAGCTGACATCGGCGGGGAGCGGGCGACGCCCTGGTTTTTTCGCAAGCGGCGGCTGAGCCATGGTTGGTCTCTTTCAGAGTGGGCGGGGCCGGCCGACGAATGGCGTCCGGCCCCGCGTCTGATTACTCGCGGAAGTCGACCGCGTACGAGTCGTACGACTGGCCGAGGCTGTCGAGGACCTCATCCGAGGTCTTCGTCTTGTTCACGAGCTCCTGGAGCTGCGCGACGAGCTCGTCGTAGAAGGTCGGGGTCGGCCAGTCCGGGTAGAACGCCAGCCCGTCCTTCTCGTTGATGTCGTTGAAGGCCGAGATGAGCTCCTGGCTCTTCGGGTCGGTGATGTCGTCGACGTTGGCGGCGACGGGGAGGCCGCCGTTGTTGCCGATGAGCGCCTGGATCTCGGGGCGCATGGTGATCTCGATGAACTGCGTGGCGAGGTCGGGGTCCCCGGCCGCCGCTGGCACGACCCACATGTTGCCGGCCGAGCCGAGGCTTAGCTCGGTCTCGGGGAACGGCACGATGCCCCAGTCGAAGCCCGAGATCTCGTCGGCGAACCGCCCGTACCACCAGCTGCCGGACACGAAGATGGGTGCGTCGCCGTTGATGAACGAGACTCCCGCGTCCTCGGCCTTGAGCCCGGAGGCGTTCGGGGAGATGTAGCCGGCATCGACGTACTCGACGACCTTGTCGGTCGCGTTCTTCATCGCGTCGCTCTGCCAGTCGACTTCGCCTTCGTAGAGCTGGTAGTCGTTGACGAAGTCGCGGTCGGATTCCTGCAGGAGGAACTGGTACCAGAGCTGACCGAGGGGGTACTCGAGGCCTGCCTGCGCGAGCGGCGTGATGCCCGCATCCGCGAAGGTCTTGAGTGCGCCTTCGAACTCGGCCATCGTCGTGGGCACCTCGATGCCCTGCTCGGCGAACGCCGCCTTGTTGTAGTAGACGGTGACGAACTCGCCGTAGTTCGGCACGCCGTACCACTCGCCGGATCCCATGACCCCGTCTTCGCTGTAGCGCGCAGTGGTCTGCAGTGCGGGCGCGAGCTTGTCTGCCCAGCCGTATTCCTCGACGGATTCGGTGATGGGGGTGAGCAGGCCCTGGCTGGCGAGGAGACCGGCCGTGGCATTGCCCTTCGTGTACTCGAGGATGTCCGGCGCCTGGTCCGAGTTGAGGACCTGGCTTGCGGTCTGGCGGATCTGCTCGAAGCTCTTCTCCTCGAACTCGACGGTCGCACCCGTCTCCTCTTCGAAGACCTTGATCGCCTCGTCCCAGGCGATGCCCATCGCGCTGTTCTCCGCCTCGAAGTGCCAGAGCGTCAGGACTCCGTCGCCTTCAGGAGCGCTTGGACTGCAGCCAGCCAGCGCCAGGCTGCTGACCGCGATCACGGCCGCGGCTGCCCATTTCTTTCGCATGAGTGAACTCCTTTGTTCTTCCTGCAGACGCGTCGGCGGGGGCCGACGATTTGACGCCAGCCCTCCGAACCGAGTGCCTCGAACTGACGTGACGGACACTTCCTTTGGGTCCGACGGGCACCAGTTTGAAGTCACCGCAATGTTTTTGTCAAGCAGTGAAACAAATTAGGTTCGCGAGGTGAGCAACCTCCGGATGGCCACGACGGCGGCACCCTGCGCGTAGCTGTCGAAGTGGAAGTCAGGGCGCTCGATCCTGACCTGCGAGAAGTCGACCTGCTCCAGGTACTCCGTCGCGGCCGAGACGAAATCATCCGGCGCGAGGTCGAGCATGTGGCGCCCCTCGCCCATGATCGCGACGATCTCCGGATCGACGGTGTTCACGGATTCGGCGACGGCGACACCGAGCGCGAACGACGCGCTGCGGAAGGCCGAGAGCGCCCGCTCGTCACCCGCCCGAGCGCGCTGCAGGGCAAGCTCGTACTGCCCAGGATCGACGCCGGCGTTGGCCTCGATAGCAGGCATGGTCACGAAGCTGTGGATGCAGTTCTGGTGCCCCTTGGCACACGTCACACCGCTGCCCGGCATCCGACTGTGGCCGATGCGACCGGCACGGCCGTGGGCACCAGGCGCCGCGTCGTTCGCGACGACGAGCCCGCTTCCGATGCCTGCGCCGAGGCCGTAGACGACGAGCGATCGATGCGCTCCGAGGCCGCCGAACCAATGGAGGGAGGCCGCGAGCGCGTGCACGTCGTTCGACATGGACGTCGGCAGGCCCGTGGCCTCCGCGACCAGGCGAGACAGCGCGATCCCGTCCCAGCCGAGGAAGTTCGAGCGGTGCAGCACCTCGACGCCGCCCACGTTCGAGACATCGCCCGCCACGCCGATGCCGATCGCCGCGACGAGCGGGAAGCCGACGGACACGTCCGCGACCAGCCCGGCGACGAGCGCGACCACCGCATCCACCGACCGATTCGGAAGCGGAGCAGACACCTTCGCGACGACCTGCGCCGTGAGGTCGGTGATCACGACGTACGCGGCCTCACCCGTGAGCTTCACGCCGACGAAGTGGGCACGCTCCGGACGCAGGAACAGGCTCTCGGAGGGGCGCCCGCGGTGGCCGGAGGGCTGCAGCTCCCCCTCGCCGAGCAGGCCCGTCTCGATCAGGTCCCTGGCGATGCGGGTCAGGCTCGTGCGCGAGAGGCCCGCCGCCTCGGCAAGCCGGGCACGCGACCTTGGACCGCCGAGGAGGAGCTCGAGCAGGATGACCCCCTGCGTCTCACCGAGCTCGGGCCACGACTCGAATGAGGCGGGTAGCGCGTCGTTCATTGCGCGAGCTTAGCCCCGCGCCGAGCCCGGCTCGCACTCGAGACACCCTCGGGACGCTCCGAGGGTGGCGATCTCGGCCGCGAACATATATGTTGGCGACGGCAACAATTTTGTTCAACGTCGAACCAGGAGGACCATGTCCACGCCAGCCCCCACCCCCGCAGACAAGTTCTCGTTCGGTCTGTGGACCGTCGGCTACAACGGCACCGACCCGTTCGGCGGCCCGACGCGCGCCGACCTCGACGTCGTGCACGTCGTCGAGAAGCTCGCCGAGGCCGGCGCCTACGGACTCACGTTCCACGACGACGACCTCTTCCCGTTCGGATCCACCGACGAGGTGCGCGACTCCCAGATCTCTCGCCTGCGCGGCGCCCTGGATGCGACGGGCCTCGTCGTTCCCATGGTCACCACGAACCTCTTCTCCGCCCCCGTCTTCAAGGACGGCGGCTTCACGTCGAACGACCGCGACGTGCGCCGCTTCGCGCTGCGCAAGGTGCTCCGCAACCTCGACCTCGCCGCCTCGCTCGGCGCCGAGACGTTCGTCATGTGGGGCGGCCGTGAAGGCGCCGAGTACGACTCCGCGAAGGACATCCGCCAGGCCCTCGAGCGCTACCGCGAGGCCGTCAACCTGCTCGGCGACTACGTCACCGACAAGGGCTACAACATCCGCTTCGCCATCGAGCCGAAGCCGAACGAGCCCCGCGGCGACATCCTCCTCCCCACGGTCGGCCACGCCCTCGCGTTCATCGAGACGCTCGAGCGTCCAGAGCTCGTCGGCGTGAACCCTGAAGTCGGACATGAGCAGATGGCAGGCCTCAACTTCGCCGCCGGCATCGCGCAGGCCCTCTACCAGGGCAAGCTGTTCCACATCGACCTCAACGGCCAGCGCGGCATCAAGTACGACCAGGACCTCGTGTTCGGTCACGGCGACCTGCAGAACGCGTTCGCGCTCGTCGACCTGCTCGAGAACGGCGGCCCCAACGGCGGCCAGACCTACACGGGCCCGCGCCACTTCGACTACAAGCCCTCGCGCACCGAGGACGAAACGGGCGTGTGGGAGTCGGCAGCGGCGAACATGCGCACCTACCTGCTCCTCAAGGAGCGCGCGGCGGCATTCCGCGCCGACCCCGAGGTGCAGGAGGCTCTCGCGGCGTCCCGCGTCGACGAGCTCTCCACCAACACGCTCGGCGAGGGCGAGACGTACGACGACTTCCTCGCCGACCGCTCCGCATACGAGGACTTCGACGCGAACGCCTACTTCAACGGCAAGGGCTTCGGCTTCGTGCGCCTGCAGCAGCTCGCACTCGAGCACCTCATGGGCGCCCGCGGCTAGTCCCGCCCTCGCCCCACGGACTCCCCGTCCCCCTGACAGAGCTGTGGCGGATGCACGCACGTCCAACGACGCGCATGCATCCGCCCCAGCTCTGTCGTGCACCCCACCCCAGCACTACAGAAAGCAGACCACCATGCTCGTCGCCGGCTTCGACTCGAGTACGCAGAGCTGCAAGCTCGTCATCCGGGACGCCGTGACGGGCGAGCTCATCCGCCAGGGTCGCGCGTCGCACGCCCCCGGCACGGAGGTGGACCCGGAGAACTGGTGGGCCGCCGTCCAGGACGCGACCGCAGCGGCTGGCGGGCTCGAGGACGTCGCAGCGCTGTCCGTCGCCGGCCAGCAGCACGGCATGGTCGCGCTCGACGCCGATGGCCACGTCGTGCGCGACGCGCTGCTCTGGAACGACACGCGCAGCGCGGCTGCCGCCCGTGACCTCATCGCGGAGTTCGGGCAGGAGACGCTCGTCGAGCGCACAGGCCTCGTGCCGGTCGCCTCCTTCACCATCACGAAGCTCCGCTGGCTTCGGGATGCCGAGCCACAGAACGCCGCGCGTGTCGCCGCCGTCGCACTCCCCCACGACTGGCTCACGTGGCGGCTCCTCGGCTACGGCCCCGCCGACGAGAGCCCCCTCGGCCCCGACCTGACGAAGCTCACGACCGACCGCTCCGACGCTTCCGGAACCGGCTACTGGTCACCGTTCACCGGCGACTACGACCGCGAGCTGCTCGTCGCGGCGCTCGGCCACGACGTCATCCTCCCGCGCGTGCTCGGCCCGTCCGAGGTCGCCGGCAAGACCCCGGCTGGCGTGCTCGTCGCCGCGGGAGCCGGTGACAACGCGGGTGCCGCGCTCGGTCTCAACGCCCGCGCCGGCGACGTGGTCGTCTCCATCGGCACCTCCGGCACCGTGTTCTCGGTCGCCGAGCGGCCGGTTGTCGACCCGAACGGCGGTCTTGCGGGATTCGCCGACGCGACGGGCGAGTTCCTTCCCCTGTCCGCCACGCTCAACGCGGCGCGCGTCATCGACACGACCGCAACCGTGCTCGGCGTGGACCACGCGGAGTTCGGCCGGCTGGCCGCGTCCGCCCCCGTGGGCTCCGGCGGGCTCGCGTTCGTGCCGTACCTCGACGGCGAACGCACTCCCGACCTGCCGGACGCGACAGCATCCCTGCTCGGCATGACGCGTGGATCCTTCACACGCGAGAACCTCGCCCGCGCCGCGGTCGAGGGCATGCTCGGCAGCCTCGCACAGGCCCTCGATGCGCACCGCGCGCTCGGCGTCGACGCGAAGCGCGTCATGCTCATCGGCGGCGCCGCTCTGAGCGAGGGCGTGCGCGCCGTCGCCCCGACCCTCTTCGAGGTTCCCGTCGAGACCATCGCCCACCTGGAGCCGGCGCCTGATGCGGCGCTTCGAGCCCGGTTCGCGGCGGCCGCGGAGCTCGCGCGGGACTCCGAGGAGTCAGGCAAGGGCCTGCGTTCCGTCTGAGACATCGCGAAGGGGGCAGTGCGAGATCGCACTGCCCCCTTCTGCTGCGTCGCCTGTCGGCTACGCCTGGATGGTCTCGACCTTCGTGCCGGTCTCGATCTCGATCTTGCGCGGCTTCGCGCGCTCGCTGACGGGAACCGTCACGGTCAGCACGCCGTGCTCGTAGCTCGCGGCGATGCGCTCGGTGTCGAGGCCCTGGCCGAGCGTGAACTGGCGCAGGTAGCTGCCGCCGTTGCGCTCACGCACGAGCCACTTGGCACCCTCGGCGTTCACGGTGCTGCGCTCGGCGCGGATCGTGAGCTGCTGGCCGTCGAGGTCGACGTCGATCGAGCTGGGGTCGATGCCGGGCAGGTCGGCGGTGAGGATGTAGTGGTCGGCCTCACGGTAGAGGTCGATGGGCATCGAACGCGGACTGTTCGGTGCTCCCTGGAAAAGTCGTTCCATCTCCTGGAACGGATCGAAGACGCGTGCCATGTCGTTTTCCCTTCCTTGTACGCACCCTCACGATCGTGAGCGACTGCGGTGAACTTGAGTCGACTGGTGTCAACTTCCTTGCTCAGAAAAATTAGCACTCGACCAGGCCGAGTGCCAGAAAGTTTGCTGAAAACCGCGTCAGCCGTGGGCGAACGACCCCCGTCAGTGGAAGCGGTGGTCCTGCACGGTCATGCGCGCGCCGTGCTTCGGGCGCGGGTTGCCAGCCAGCTTGATGAGGCGCACGACCCGCTCGCGATGCCCCCGCCACGGCTCGAGCAGCTCCCGCATGCCGTCGTCGTCGACGTCGCAGCCCGCGAGCGCCCACCCCACCATGTTGGGGATGTGGTAGTCGCTGAAGCTCGGCGCGTCCGGGTCACCGTGTGAGCGCTGCACGGTCTCGTTTGCCGTCCACACGCCGACGCCGACGATCGAGCGGAGGCGGCGCAATGGCTCCTCAGACCCGGTTGGCAGGCTCGCCGTGCGCTCCAGCGCCGACGCGACCGTCGCGGAGCGGATGACCGTACCCGTCCGGGAGTGGTCGACGCCCGCCCGATGCCAGTCCCAGCTCGGGATGCGCCGCCACTGCTCCGGTGTGAGCGGAAGCCGCAGGTGGCGCGGCACGAGGCCGGCCGGGCCGGGCGCGGCACCCGCGTAGTCGCGGTGCAGGATGTCCCACGCTCGATGCGCCTCGAGGCCCGTGATCTTCTGCTCGATGATGGCGGCACTGAGCGCCTCGAACACCGCCCCCGACTTCGGAAGCCGCAGCCCCTCGTTGCGACGCCGCACATCCGCCAGCTCGGGAAGCGCCTCGAGGCGCAGCTCGCTCCAGTCGTCATCGCGACCAAGGAGGACCGGGGCTTCGTCGACCGCGATCTCGGCGGCCTCGCCCCACGACACGATGCGGACCCCGTCCCGCGCCTGCCGGAAGACAGTCGTCGCCCCACCCGCGAACGCGTGCGACGTGCGCCACACGTCCCTCGAGACCGGGTGCATCCAGCAGGTCGGGTCGCGCCTGCCCCGCATGAGCGGCGACAGGGTCTGCACGACATCGACCGGCAGCACCGGCCGATAGAGCGTCATGACCCGATCTGGCATGCGGCAAGGGTACGCAGACCCACCGACATCCGCGCCCCCTCGACGCTCGGAGCCCCGCCGCTCACCTAAAATCGACCGCATGGCTGTCCCCAAGATCGTGCTCTACTACGCCTTCGCGCCCCTCGCCGATCCGGAGGCGATCCGCCTCTGGCAGCGAGACCTCGCGGCGTCGCTGGGGCTGCGCGGACGCATCCTGATCTCGAAGGACGGCATCAACGGCACCCTCGGCGGGGAGCTCAACGCGCTCAAGCGGTACGTTCGCACCACCCGCGAGTACGCGGCATTCAAGGACGCCGACTACAAGTGGTCGGAGGGCACCGGCCTCGACGAGAACGGACAGAGCCTCGACTTCCCGCGCCTCAGCGTCAAGGTGCGGGACGAGATCGTGAGCTTCGGGGCGCCCGGGGAACTGGAGGTCGACGAGCACGGCGTGGTCGGCGGCGGCACCCACCTCGCGCCTGATGAGCTCCACGCACTGGTCGAGTCACGTGACGACGTCGTCTTCTTCGACGGACGCAACGCCATCGAGGCCCAGATCGGCCGCTTCGAGGGCGCCGTCGTGCCAGAGACGGGCACAACCCGTGACTTCATCGCCGAGCTCGAGTCTGGCAAGTACGACGAGCTCAAGTCGAAGGCCGTCGTCACCTACTGCACGGGCGGCGTGCGCTGCGAGGTCCTCTCCGCGCTCATGGTGAAGCGCGGCTTCAGCGAGGTGTACCAGCTCGACGGCGGCATCGTCCGCTACGCCGAGCAGTTCGGCGACGAAGGCCTCTGGAAGGGATCGCTCGCCGTCTTCGACGCGCGCGAGCACCTCGAGTTCGGGCCGAACACCGAGAAGCTCGGGCGCTGCCGGGAGTGCGCGGCGCCCACGCACCGCACGCAGAACTGCAGCGACACCTCGTGCCGCGAGCGCTTCGTCGCCTGCGAAGACTGCGGCGCGAACGAGCTGCTCTGCGCCGAGCACCAGCTCGCGGCGGTCCCAGACAGGGCGGTTTCCTGACCGGAGGATCGGGCCAGGACCGAGTCGGCCGCATCCGTCGCCCCTCGAGGACTTGACGGACCACCTTCCGGTCGGTGACACGCCGAGCACGTGGGCGATCTTCAGACATCCCCGATCTTGGCGGCGGCGGCACACTGGAACGCGCCGGACCGCCACATTTGTGGTGACGTAGAACAAAATTGCGCGTTCGGGCGGCTCACGGCGCACAGCGGCACGCCCGCACCGCTATCGTGTGTAGCGGCAAAGAAACATTGCCGATACAAATCATCCGTAGATTCGCAGAGTGGCGAATCCTCGCTTGCAGCAATAGCAGTTCCAGAATCTCGTTCAGTCGTCGTGCCCAGCCCGACTCGCACTGGAGGTACTCCGTGCCCCTTCTCCTCAGTCCGCTTCCGCCAGCCGGATCGCGCTCAGCGACCGCCGGGCGTTCCCGGCTCACCCAAACGCACCGAATGCTCGCGGCCCTCGCGATGTCGCTCTTCGCGTTCCTCGGCGTCTTCTCGATGGCCGGACCCGCAAACGCGGAGTCCGAGCCCCCGGAAGAGTCGGCGTACTCGATCAGCGGCATCCTCAACTTCGAGAGCGAACCCGTCGAGGGCGTCTCGCTCACCGTCGAAGGCGACGGCTACACCGAGACGGTGGAGTCGGGTGAGGACGGACGCTGGCGCGTCCCCGTCCCCGGCCCCGGCAACTACACGGTGACGCTCGACACGGAGACGCTGCCGGACGGCGTGGACCTCCGCAACGAAGACGGGGCGACGGCCGAGGTCACGGAGGACGAGTGGTCGACGACCAACGTCGGTCGCCTCTTCGCGCTCGGCGAGGACACGAGGCAGAGCAGCAACTTCGGCTCGCAGCTCATCGAGCGCCTCGTCGCGGGGCTCAACTTCGGCCTGCTCATCGCGCTCGGCGCGATCGGCATCACGCTGATCTTCGGCACGACCGGGCTGAACAACTTCTCGCACGGCGAGCTGGTCACGTTCGGTGGCCTCATGGCCTGGCTCTTCTCCGTCTCCATGGGGCTCAACATCTTCGTGGCGATGATCATCGTCGTCCTCCTCGGCGCGGCCTTCGGCTGGGTTCAGGATGCGACGCTCTGGAAGCCACTGCGCAAGCGCGGCGTGCGCCTCGTGCCCGCCATGATCGTGAGCATCGGCCTCGGCCTCGCGCTGCGCTACATCTACCAGCTGTTCTTCGGCGGAGCGATCCTCCCGATGAGCTCCGTGGGTCTCAGCGGGGCCGTCGAGTTCGGCCCCGTGCGCATCACGACAGGCTCGCTGCTGAGCATGGGCATCTCGATCGTCACCCTCCTGCTCGTCGCCCTGTTCCTGACCCGCACCAGGGTCGGCAAGGCAACCAGAGCCGTCTCCGACAACCCGTCGCTCGCGAGCGCATCCGGTATCAACGTCGACCGCATCATCCGCATCGTCTGGACCACGGCAGGTGGCCTCGCCGCCCTCGCCGGCGTCATGCTCGCCCTGTACCGCCAGTCGTCGTGGGACATGGGCTTCCAGGTGCTGCTGCTGATGTTCGCCGCCGTCACCCTCGGTGGCCTCGGCTCCGCGTACGGCGCGCTCGTCGGATCGCTCGTCGTCGGCATCTTCGTCGAGCTCTCGACCCTCTTCATCCCCGCCGACCTCAAGTACGCGGCGGCGCTCCTCATCCTCATCCTGGTCCTGCTCGTCAGGCCCCAGGGCATTCTCGGCCGCCGCGAGCGAGTCGGCTAGGAGACGAACATGGACTGGTCAAACATCCTGAGCAACGCCGTCGGCGAGCTCCTCAGCCCCACCACCGCTGCCTACGCGCTCGCCGCGATCGGCCTCGGAATCCACTTCGGCTACACCGGCCTCCTCAACTTCGGTCAGGCCGCGTACATGCTGATCGGCGCGTACGCGTTCGCGATCCCGACGATCAGCCTCGGCTGGCCGCTCTGGGCCGCCGTGCTGTGCGTCATCGTGGTCTCGGTGATCTTCTCGTTCATCCTGGGCGTCCCGACACTGCGGCTGCGAGCTGACTACCTGGCCATCGTGACGATCGCCTCCGCCGAGATCCTCCGGTACATCGTGACGACGACGGGCCTCACCTCGGTCACGGGTGCCGCCAACGGCCTCAACGGCTTCAAGGGCACCTTCGCGGCGATCAACCCGATCCCGGACGGCACCTACGGCTTCGGTCCCTTCACGTACAACGCGTACGACTGGTGGACCCGCATCGTCGGCTGGGGCATCGTCCTCCTCGCGACGCTCCTCGTCTGGGCCCTCATGCGCAGCCCCTGGGGTCGCGTGGTCCGCGGCATCCGCGAGGACGAGGACGCCGTGCGCAGCCTCGGCAAGAACGTCTTCGCCTACAAGATGCAGGCCCTCATCACGGGAGGTCTCCTCGGCTCGCTGGCCGGCATCATCTTCATCCTGCCGAGAGCCGTGCAGCCCGCCAACTACACGACGGGCCTCACGTTCTTCATCTGGACGATCATGCTCCTCGGTGGAGCCGCGACGATCTTCGGCCCCATCGTGGGCGCCATGATCTTCTGGGTGGTCCTCTCCCTCACGCAGGGCGTGATCAACGGACTCATCGAATCCGGGGCGATCACCTTCCTCTCCATGACGCAGGGCGCCCAGCTCCGCTTCATCATCGTCGGAATCGCGCTCATGCTGCTGGTGGTCTTCAGACCCCAGGGCATCTTCGGAAACAAGAAGGAGCTGAGCTTCAGTGCCTGAGCAGACGAGCCCACCAGCGGGCATCCTCCCCACCCACGAGTTCGTCGACGGCAAGGTCGGACCCGGCTGCAAGAAGGTCGACCCGATCGTCATCGCCGACGGCGTCACCCGCCAGTTCGGCGGCAACACGGCAGTGGATGTGCAGCACCTCGAGATCCCGCGCGGCAAGATCACCGCGCTCATCGGTCCGAACGGCGCCGGCAAGACGACCATGTTCAACCTGCTGACGGGCTTCGACAAGCCGAACACAGGCACCTGGTCGTTCGACGGCACCTCGCTCGCGAACGTGCCAGCCTTCAAGGTGGCGCGCTCCGGCATGGTCCGCACCTTCCAGCTCACGAAGTCGCTCGGCCGCATGACGGTGCTCGACAACATGCTGCTCGGCGCCGACCAGCAGGGCGGCGAGGGCATGCTGCGCGCGCTCTTCAAGCCACTGTGGCGCGAGCGCGAGACCGAGATCACGGCGAAGGCAGACGAGCTCCTTGCTCGCTTCAAGCTCGACGCGAAGCGCGAGGACTACGCGGCGTCCCTCTCGGGCGGACAGCGCAAGCTGCTCGAGATGGCCCGCGCGCTCATGAGCAGCCCCAAGCTCATCATGCTCGACGAGCCCATGGCCGGCGTCAACCCGGCGCTCGTGCAGTCGCTGCTCGGCCACGTCAAGGAGCTCAAGAACGACGGCACCACGGTGCTGTTCGTCGAGCACGACATGCACATGGTCACCAACATCTCCGACTGGGTCGTCGTCATGGCCGAGGGCCAGATCGTCGCAGAGGGCCCACCCGAGACGGTCATGAAGGACCAGGCCGTCATCGACGCGTACCTCGGCGCGCACCACGACCAGGACCTCGGCGACCTCGACATCAAGGAACTGGAAGTCGAGCGCATCGCCGAGGAACAAGGCGTCGAGGCGGCCGCCGAGTACGAGGCCGAGGTGCTCGGGACGACCTCGATCGCCGAGGAGATCGCCGAGACCAAGGCCGAGACGAAGGAGAGTGACGGCAAATGAGCGAGACGCAGCCCACCGCATCCGCTGCACCGGCATCGACCGCGCCGCGAGGCGACGCAGTTCTGTCCACCATTGACCTCGTCGGCGGTTACCTGCCCGGCGTGAACATCCTCAACGGATGCTCGATCGACGCCTACCCCGGTGAGCTCATCGGCATCATCGGCCCCAACGGAGCCGGCAAGTCGACGGTGCTCAAGGCCATCTTCGGGCAGATCAAGATCCGCGGCGGCAGCGTCATGCTGAAGGGCGAGGACATCACCGGCCTGCGCGCCGACAAGCTCGTCGCCAAGGGCGTCGGCCTCGTGCCGCAGAACAACAACGTCTTCCCGTCGCTCACCATCGAGGAGAACCTCGAGATGGGGCTCTTCCTGCGGCCCAAGGTCTTCAACGAGCGCTTCGAGTTCGTCGCCGACCTCTTCCCCGAGCTGGGGAAGCGTCGCAAGCAGCGCGCCAGCTCGCTCTCGGGCGGTGAGCGCCAGATGGTCGCCATGGCCCGCGCCCTCATGATGGACCCGTCGGTGCTGCTGCTCGACGAGCCCTCCGCGGGCCTCTCACCAGTGCGCCAGGACGAGACGTTCCTGCGCGTGCGCCAGATCAACCGCGCTGGCGTCTCGGTCATCATGGTCGAGCAGAACGCACGCCGCTGCCTGCAGATCTGCGACCGCGCCTACGTGCTCGACCAGGGCAAGGACGCGTACACGGGAACCGGCCGCGAGCTGCTCAACGACCCGAAGGTCATCGCCCTCTACCTCGGCACCCTCGCCGCGGACGAGCAGGCGAAGGACGGCGACGCGGCCCACTAGCCGCCAGCATCCACCGCAGACGGGCGGGGAGGCCACCAGCAGACGCGCTGGGGACCTCCCCGCCCTTCTGCGTACGCGCCGCGAGCCTCTGCGCACCCCACCGAACCCCACCGCTGCCAGTCGAAGTGCCCCTCCCCGCGCTCCTTTTTGATCGCTGCCAGCCAAAGCGCCCATTCCAGCACCCCAGAAGGGCCACTTGACCGGCAGCGACCGCAAGAATCGCGCTGCACCACCGGGCCCCGAGGCTATGCGGGCCGGACGGGCGGGTGAGCGGATGCACCTCCTGGGCACACGGAAGGGCCCGGGATGCGTGCATCCCGGGCCCTCGTTCAGCGAGTCAGCTTAGAGCTGGCCAGCCTCTTCTCCGATGTTGGAGTAGGTGTTGCCGCTGCCGTACTGGTAGATGCCGATCGTGGCCTCTGACGGGTCGCCGTTCTCGTCGAACGAGATCGGGCCGGAGACGCCGTCGTAGTCGATGTCGGTGCCAGCTTCGAGGAGCGTGACGCAGTCGGCGTAGGTGGTGCACTTCTCACCATCGACGGAGACCTTCTGCATGTTGTCCTTGATGGTGGTCGGGTCAGCTGCCCCACCGGCCTGCGCCGCGAGGGCAGCGAGGATGACGGCGTCGTACGACTCAGCGCCGTACGTGTAGTCCTTCAGGTCGGGGTCGATGCCGAGGAGCTTCGCGCGGAAGTCGTCGGAGGCGACGACGCCGGGGATGGTGCCCTTGGCGCAGTTCAGCGTGCCCTCTTCGAAGTCAGCGGAGTAGTCGGCCATGTTGCCGTCGACCATGTACAGCTTGTCGGCGGGGAAGCCCTTGGTGCCGATGAGCTGCGGGACGATGGTCGCCGTCTGGTCGAACGCGACGAGCGCGATCGCGTCGGGGTCGGCTGCCGTGACGGCGTCGATCTGTGCCGAGAACTGGCTGTCGCCCTCGTTGAAGGCCTCAGAGGCGACGACCTCGCCGCCAGCGGCCTCGACTGCCGTGGTGATGCTCTCGGACAGGCCCGAGCCGTACGCGTCGTTCAGGTAGATGATGCCGACGGATGCGTTGCCGTCGTTGACGATCGTGTTCCCGTTGACGCGGCCCTGGAGGATGTCCGAGGGGGCGGTGCGGAAGTAGAAGCCGTTGTCTGCGTACGTGGAGAACTCGGCCGACGTGTTGGCCGGGGAGATCTGCACGACGCCCGCGCCGGTGATCTGGTCGATGACCGTCATCGAGACGCCGGACGATGCGGCGCCGACGATGGCGGACACATTCTGGCTGAGGAGGTCGGTGACCGACTGCGTGGCGATGTCGGTCGACGTGTCACCAGAGTCGCGGTGGACGACGCTGATGTTGCCGCCGAGCACGCCGGACGGCGATGCGTTGATCTCGGCGACGGCGAGGTCGACGCCCGCGATCTCGGGCGGGCCGAGGAAGGCGAGGGTTCCGGTCTGCGGAAGCAGCGAGCCGATCTTGAGCGCTTCGGAGCGCTCCTGAGCGGTCGGGGCTTCGACGGGCGAGACCTCGGTTACGGTCTCAGCCGTGTCCGGGCCACAGACTGCGGCAGCGGCGTCGCCGTCCGCGGCTGGTTCGCCACCATCTGTCGTCGAAGAGCACGCGGCCAGCATGAACACGCCGACGCTCATGGCGGCGATTCCTGTGGTGATGCGAAGCTTCCTGGAGGGAGACGACTTGGCAAGGTTACTCATGGTGCTCCTTTATACGTAAGCAGAGAGCGAGCGCCGCGCAGCGGCGCCCGGATCTCAAGTTAGCCGCGGCACTGCGACGAACTGATTCATGCTTGTTACGAGCGAGTAAATCATGAGTGGGGGCTCGATGTGTATTTCACCATCGGGACATGGGGAATGTCGTCCTCGATGAAGGTGTCGCCGCACCGTTCGAAGCCGAATCGCGCGTACCAGGCTTCGAGGTGCGCCTGCCCGTTGAGGGCCGTTGCGACCCCCTCGCTGTCGGCGATCTCGATGAGGTGACGGATGATCTGGGCCGAGTATCCGAGGCCCCTTGAGTTCTCGGCGGTGACGACTCTGCCGATCGCGCGCGCGTCGGTCGGGAGGCGCTCGTCCGGCCAGCCGAGCGGCAGCAGGCGCGCGTAGCTGTGGGGGTAGAGGGGGTCGTCGCCGACGAACGCGTGCTGGGTGCCCTCTGCGAAGTCGGCGGTGTCAGGGTCGAGATAGACGCAGTCCTGCTCGACGACGAAGATGCTCGAGCGCAGGTGCAGGATGCCCCACAGCTCGGCCGCGCTGAGTTCGGGGAAGGTGCGAACCGTGATCATGTCAGCCAGTGTCGCAGAGGTGGAGTTCGGAGACTGGCCACCTACGATGGCGCCATGGTTCGCGGATACCTGACGACGAAGTCCACTGACGCGGCGGGCAAGCCTCGCATCGATGTCGCGTTCGACGAGCTCGACGATGAGCTCTTCGGCGGCGGTCACCTGCGGCGAGACCAGGTGCTGGTCGACGTCGCCTATACGAGCCTCAACTACAAGGACGCGTTGCTGCTCGCGGGGAAGCCCGGCGTGAGCCGGGCGGATGTGCTTGTCCCCGGCATCGACGTCGTCGGGGTCGTGCGCGAGTCCCGCACCCAGAACTTCGTGCCCGGCGATCGAGTGGTGCTGAACGGCGCTGGCCTCGGCGAGACCGGGCACGGTGGCCTCGCCGAAGTGTGCCTCGTGGACGACGAGTCCCTCATCCACCTGCCGGAGGCGATGTCGCTGATCAACGGTGCTGCGATCGGCACGGCCGGTTACACAGCGATGCTCTCGGTGCTCGCACTGGAGAAGCAGGTCGAGCCTGGTGATGGCGACGTGCTCGTGACCGGCGCGGCCGGCGGGGTGGGCAGCGTCGCGATCGCGTTGCTGGCGGGCCTCGGCTACCGGGTGGTGGCCTCCACGGGCCGCGGGGACGAGGAGGGTGACTACCTGCGGAGGCTCGGCGCGGCCGAGATCATCGACCGGCGCGAGCTGTCGGATGCGGTGGGCAAGCCGTTGCAGACCGAACGCTGGGCGGGCGCCGTCGACGCGGTCGGCTCCACGACACTCGCCAACGTGCTCGCCCAGACGAGACGCGAGGGGATCGTCACCTCATGCGGCCTCGCACAGGACACCGACCTGCCGACGACGGTGATGCCGTTCATCCTCAGGGGCGTGACGTTGCGAGGAATCAACTCGGTGGTGCAGAGCGTCGAGGTGCGGGCGGAGGCGTGGAACCGGCTCCTCGAGCTCGACAGCGAGCTGCTGGAGTCGATGACGGAGGTCATCGCCCTGGAAGAGGCGCTCGACCACGCGCAGCCCATCCTGGACGGCAAGGTGCGTGGCAGGACGGTTGTGCGCGTCCGCGGCGACCTGTGACCCGTTCGGCCCACTTCGGGGCCATAGACCCTGGGCGAGGATCAGCTCGAGCGTGCCGGTTCGAGGTTCTCTGACGCCCACGTGCCGAGCTGCTTGAGCACCGGGATGAGGCGCTGGCCTGCCGTCGTGAGCTCGTAGCTGACCGAGACAGGCGGCCCGTTGCTGACGGTTCGTTCCACGAGGCCCGCGGCCGCGAGCTCGCTGAGACGATCGGAGAGAACGGCGTCGCTGATGCCGGTCACAGCGCGGCGCAGGGCGACGAAGGTTAGCGGCTGCGAGCCGAGCACGTCGATGATCATGCCGTTCCAGCGCTTGCCGAGCAGGGTGAAGGCAAGCGAGATGGCGCCGTCGCACGCTGCCGCGCTGTGCACCTGCACGTTCTCTGCCATGCCGTCAGTGTACCCGTGCTAACCTCCACAGAGTCGCTCTGGTTTTCAGAGTGACTCTGTGAATCAGATTGGAGCACCATGTCCCTGCTGCGTATCGACGCGAGCCTCATGCCCGCCACCTCCGCGAGCCGTGCGCTCGGCGACCTCGTCGAGGCCGAATGGGTTGCAGCCCACCCCGATTCCGTCGTGACCCGCCGCAACCTCGTCGACTCCCCCGTCCCCGCCGACGCCTGGCAGAACGCCGTCTACGCAGGCTTCACCCCGGAAGAGGACCGCACCGAGGAGCAGCGCGCGGCTGTCGCCCTCGCCACGCAGCTGGCCGACGAGCTCATCGACGCCGACGCCCTGCTCTTCACCGTCCCCCTCTACAACTACGGCGTCTCCCAGCACTTCAAGCTCTGGTTCGACCTCGCCTACACCGACCCGCGCATCAACCCGGGCAGCACGACCCTCAACGGCAAGCCGGCGACGCTCGCGACCGTCCTCGGTGGCAACTACGACGAAGGCACCCCGAAGGCCGGCTGGGACCACTCCACCCCGTACCTCACGCGTCTGCTCGAGGACGTCTGGGGTCTTGACCTCCGCGTCGTCCAGCGCCCCTTCACGCTCGTCGGCGTGAACCCGGCACTCGACCAGTTCGCTGACCTCGCCGCCGACCTCAAGTCGGACGCCGAGACGAAGGCAACCCAGTCCGGGCGTGAGCTCGCCGAGCTTCGCGGCAAGGCGGACGCGGCCTAAGCAGCGCACCCGCCCTGCCAGGCCCCCGGCCAGGCAGACCCCGGGCCTCGCTCACCGAGTGGCCTCTTTCGGGATGGGTTTCGCGTTTCGGGATGGGGTGCACCCCATCCCGAAGCGAGCAACCCATCCCGAAACGCGCTTCAGGGGCGGGCTCAGCTTCAGGGACGGGCTCAGCTGGCGACGTGGTGCGCTTTCCGGCGCTCCGCGAGCTTCTCGAACCAGCCGTTGACGAGCTGCGCGAGCACGCCGAGAGCGATGGCGGTGACCACGGCGAGCGCCATCATGAGGAGCGGGTTGCTCTGACTCCACGAACCGAACGCCGCGCCGATGAGCACCGCGTAGCCGACCCACACGGCGCTGGCCAGCACGGAGAGCGGCAGGAACCGCGGCATGGGCATGCGGGCGTCGGATGCGGCGAGCACGGTCGCGATGCGGCCCATCGGCAGGAGCCTGACCGTCACCATGACCCACTTCGGCCGGGTCTTGAGCTGGTCGCCGACCCGTGTGCGCACGGCGGTGAGCCGTCGCCCGTTCATCCAACTCCATTTGCCGAAGCCGATGCCTCGCGCGAGCCAGTACGTGCCGAGGTCGCCCAGCACCATGCCGGCGACGCAGAAGACGAAGAGGCCGAACAGGTTGATGAGCGCCGTCCAGCCCTGATCCCCGGCCGTCAGCGCGGAGAGCGCGACGACCAGCGACTGGCTGGGCAGGAACGTGACGACGCCGCCGATGAGCAGCACGAGCGCGGCCACCGCGAAGCTCCACCCGGAGCCGCGGAGGCCGAGCACCCACTCCGAGAGCTCTTCCACGCGCCCCTACTCTGGCGCCACGGCGTCTGCCGCGGCCTTCGCTGCGGCGGGCAGCGCCGCGAGGACTCGCTCGATGGCCGCGTCATCGTGGGCCGCCGACACGAACCACGCCTCGAACACGCTCGGCGGCAGGTTGACCCCCGCGTCGAGCATGGCGGCGAAGAACGGCGGGTAGCGCCAGGCTTCCTGGCGCTTGACCTCGTCTTCGTTGCGCGGGCCTCCTCCGGTGCCGGTCCAGCCGAGCGCCGCGCCGTCGCCGAAGGTGAAGCTGAAGAGGTTGCCGACGTTCTGCACCGAATGGGCGACGCCAGCGGCGCTGAGCGCTTCGGAGGTGGCGGCGCGGATGCGTTCCGCGGCCGCGTCGACCCGTGCGTACACGTCGGCGTCGGCAAGCGCGAGCGTCGCGATGCCGGCCGCAACCGCAACCGGGTTCCCCGAGAGGGTGCCCGCCTGGTACACGGGGCCCTGAGGGGCGAGGTGGCTCATGATCTCGCGTGAGCCGCCGAGCGCCGCGACGGGCATGCCGCCGCCGATGACCTTGCCGTACGTGTAGAGGTCGGCCTGCCACCCACCTGAGGCCTCGCTCTTCTGCTCCTCGCCCCACCAGCCGGCAGGGCCCGTGCGGAAGCCCGTGAGCACCTCGTCGCAGACGAGCAGTGCACCCTCGGCCGAGCAGAGCTCTGCGAGCGCGCGGTTGAAGCCGGGCTCAGGCGGCACGACGCCCATGTTGGCGGGCGACGCCTCCGTGATGACGGCGGCGATCTCGCCCGGATGCTCGGTGAACGCGGCACGCACGGCGTCGAGGTCGTTGAACGGCACGACGATGGTCTGCGACGTGATGGCCTCTGGCACCCCGGCAGAACCGGGGAGCGCGAGCGTCGCGAGCCCAGAACCGGCCGCCGCGAGGAGACCGTCGGAGTGCCCGTGATAGCAGCCGGCGAACTTCACGATGAGGTCGCGGCCCGTGTACCCGCGAGCGAGGCGAAGCGCCGTCATGGTCGCTTCCGTGCCCGTCGAGACGAGACGCACCTGCTCAATGGGGGCGATGCGCTCGACGACCAGCTCTGCGAGCTGGGTCTCAGCCGGAGTCGGCGCGCCGAACGAGAGCCCGCGGGCCGCGGCGTCCTGCACGGCGGCGACGACCGCCGGGTGCGCGTGCCCGAGCAGCATGGGGCCCCATCCGCTGACGAGGTCGACGTACTCGTTGCCGTCGACGTCGGTCAGGTACGGGCCCGTGGCCGAAGCTGCGAAGGGAGGGGTGCCGCCGACCGAGCCGTAGGCGCGGACCGGGGAGTTCACACCGCCCGGAGTGACGTCGAGGGAGCGGGCGAACAGGGCTGCTGAGGCTGCGTGGTTCATCGTGCGTCCACTCTGCCATGGGCCGCCGACACTCCAGTGCCCGCCTGCAGGTTCAGGGTGCGGGCGAGCTCGCTCGCGTAGTAGGTGAGCACGGCGTCGGCCCCAGCGCGGCGGATGGAGGTGATGGATTCGGCGATCGCGCGGTCGCGGTCGATCCAGCCGTTCGCGGCGGCCGCCTCGATCATGGCGTACTCGCCGCTGACCTGATACGCCCAGACGGGAACGATCGACTCCGCGGCGACGTCGGCGAGCACGTCGAGGTACGAGCCCGCAGGCTTCACCATGACCACATCCGCGCCCTCGTCGATGTCGATGAGCGCCTCGCGCATGCCCTCGCGACGGTTCGCCGGGTCGAGCTGGTAGGTGCGGCGGTCGCCCTGGAGCTGCGAGTCGACGGCTTCGCGGAATGGGCCGTAGAAGGCGGACGCGTACTTCGCCGAGTAGGCGACGATCGCGACGTCGGTGTGCCCGGCCGCGTCGAGGGCCGCGCGCGCGCTGGCGACCTGGCCGTCCATCATCCCGGACATGCCGAGCATCGCGGCGCCCGCGTCTGCCTGAGCGATCGCCATCGCGTCGTAGCGTTCGAGCGTCGCGTCGTTGTCGACTCGGCCGGCGGCATCCAGCACCCCGCAATGCCCGTGGTCGGTGAACTCGTCGAGGCAGAGGTCCGTCTGCACGACGATGGCATCCCCGAACTCCTCCGCGAGCACATGCGCCGCGACGTTGAGGATGCCGTTCGGGTCGGTGGCGCCCGAACCGACCGCGTCACGTGTCTCCGGCACGCCGAAGAGCATGACCCCGCCCACACCGAGCCCCGCCGCCTCATCGACGACGCGACGGAGCGAGTCGAGCGAATGCTGCTGCACGCCGGGCATCGACGAGATGTCGATGGGCTCGCTGACCCCCTCGCGCACGAACAGGGGCAGGATGAGGTCGTTCGGGTGCACTCGCACCTCGCGGACCTGGCGGCGCACGGCGTCGCTCTGGCGCAGACGGCGGGGCCTGCGGCTCGGGGAGATCATGCGATCGTGTCCTTCCTCAACGTTCAGCGTCGGCTTCGCGACCGCGATCCGACCCTGCCTTCATTCCGATTCCGGCGCCGTGCTGCGATCCAGCAGCTCAGCGGTCGCCGGGAGTCTGACCGCGACCCTCGTCGAGCGCGGGGATGTCTTCCTTCGGCACGGGCCGGTTGTCGTGCTCTGCCTGCAGCTCGGCCTCGAACGCCCGGACCGCCTTGAGATCGATCGCCTCGGTCACTGGCATGTCGCTGCCGCTCGCGAGCCACTCGAGGCCGTCGAGCAGCGACGCGACCGAGCGCTGCTTCGCCACCACGTCGACGCGGAGGCCGAGCTGCCTGGCGTCCTTCGCGGTGCGCGGGCCGATCGCGGCGATGTAGATCTCGTCGGGGATGGGCGAGAACTGCTTGTCGACCTGCTCGGCCACGGATCCGCTCGTCACCAGGATCGCTCGGATCCGGCTGTTGCGGATGTCGTACTGGATGCTCTCCGCGGCGGGCACGCCCACCGTGCGGTACGCGACGACCGAGTCGACGAGGTGCCCGCGCCTCGCGAGCCCCTCAGCCAGCGTGGGACGTGCGACCTCCGAACGCAGCCAGAGCACGGAGATGGGAGGCTGGTGGCGCGCCGCCTCGGCCCACTCGAGCAGCAGGCCCTTCGCGGAGTTGTCGTGCGTGGGCACGAAGTCGACTCGGTAGCCAGCCGTCGTGAGCGACGCGGCCGTCGTCTCCCCCACCGCTGCGATGAGCGTGTGATCCGGCACCTTCACGCCGAGCGAGTGCATGACGTCCGCTGCGGTGGCGCTCGTGACCGCCACCCAGTTGTAGTGACCGCTCTCGAGCAGTCGGATCTTCTCGGCCAGCACCCTCGAGTCGCTCTCGTTGGGGCTCGCGAAGTTGATGAGGGGGGCAGTGATCGGGAAGGCGGAGCGGGCCCGAACAGCTTCAGCCACGTCGCCGCCCCAGACGCCTCCACGAGGAACGAGGATCTTCCAGCCCTTCAGCGGTGCATCCATCGTGGCTCCTCCGTTCAGGCCATCAGCGCGAGCGCACCCTGATCGAAGAGGTCCGTCGAGATGAGCGTGACCAGTTCTGCCTGGGCGGCATCGAATGCGCGGGGGTCGGAGACCTCCACGGCACGTCTGCTGGACACCCGCGAAGATCCGTCTACTGCATACACGGTAGCCCACGCCTCGAGCTTTCCGTCGGCGTATCGCGCGGAGGCGCCGACGGGGGCGGCGCAACCGGCCTCGAGTGTCGCGAGAATGCCGCGTTCGACGAGAACCGCAGCGCGCGCCGTCGGGTCGTCGAGCTGGGAGACGCCGGCAGGAGTTTCGCCGTCGCGAACTTCGATGCCGAGGCATCCCTGGCCTGGGGCGTTCGGGAAGGTCTCGAGGTCGAAGCGCTCGGTGATCGCCGCCGCGAACCCGAGGCGCTCCAGGCCCGCCGCTGCGAGCACCACGGCGTCGAGATCACCGTCGGTCACGAAGCGGAGTCGCCGCTCGACGTTGCCTCTGATGTCGCGGATCTCGAGGTCTGGCCGCAGTGTCAGCAGCTGCGCCACGCGACGTGGCGAGCCGGTGCCGACCTTCGCGCCGTGCGGCAGCTGCTCGAGGGTCAGACCGGATGCGCCGCCGAGCGAGCAGAGCGCGTCGCGCTGGTCTTCCCGCACCGGGTAGGCAGCGACGGTGAGGCCGGGGGCCTTGGCCGTCGGGAGGTCCTTCAGGGAGTGGACGACGAGGTCGCATTCACCTGCGAGGAGCGCGTCGCGGAGTTCACTCGCGAACACTCCCGTGCCGCCGAGCGACGAGAGCGCCGCGCGGGTCACGTCGCCGTGTGTCGTCACGCGCACGAGCTCGGTCGGCTCGCCCGTGATGCGTTCGAGCTCCCGCGCCATGGTCGAGGTCTGCGCGACCGCCAGGGCGCTGCCCCTCGTGCCGATCCGGAGCGTCACGGCAGGAGTCCGGACACCGCCGGCTTGAAGCCGAGGCGCTTGTTCGCGCAGCAGCCGGGGCGGCACACGTCGAACCAGGGGCCGATGGTGGTCATCGCCGGTCGCTCTCCGACGGGGATCGCGTCGCGACGTTCGAGGACGAGGTCGACGAGGCCCTCGACGTACTTGGCGTGGATGCCGGGCGTGGGGGTCCTGCGAAACGCGAGTCCCGCATCCGCCGCGGAGTCCTTCGCCTCGTTGTCGAGGTCCCAGAGCACCTCCATGTGGTCGGAGACGAAGCCGATCGGCACGACGACAACCGCCTTGACGCCCTTCGAGGGCAGCTCCTCGATGACGTCGTTGATGTCGGGTTCGAGCCAGGGCTGCGAGGGCGGTCCGGAGCGCGACTGGTAGACGAGCTGCCAGGAGAGCTGCTCCGGCACCCGGCCAGCGAGCGTGGTGTCCTCGATGAGCTCCTGCTGCGCCGCAAGGGCGACGACCTCGGCGACAGCGAGGTGCTGAGCTGCGTACGCGCCGCTCTCGCCGAAGCCGGCGCCGGGAGGGCCCGAGTTCTCGGCGTCTGCCATGGGCACCGAGTGCGTCGTGAAGAGCACCTCGACCTCGGTGGCGAGGTCGAGTTCGCTGTGCTCCTGCGCGAGGCTGAGCACCGCGTCGCGGACACCCTCGATGAAGGGCGCCACGAATCCGGGGTGGTCGAAGAAGGCGCGCACCTTGTCGATGGTCAGCTGACCGCCGAGGCCCGAGTCCTCGAGCGCATCCGCGAAGTCCTCGCGGTACTGACGGCAGCTCGAGAACGACGAGTAGGCGCTCGTGGCGATCGCGATGAGCGTCGAGCAGCCCGCCTCGCGGGCATCGAGGAGCACGTCGTTGAAGTACGGTTCGGAGTTGCGATTGCCCCAGAAGACGGGCAGGTCGATGCCGCGGCGCTCGAGCTCGCGCTCGATGGACGCCTTCAGCTGGCGGTTCTGCTCGTTGATGGGGCTCACGCCGCCGTAGTGGCGGTAGTGGTGGGCGACCTCCTCGAGGCGCTCGTCCGGGATGCCGCGACCGGCCGTGACGTTGCGCAGGAACGGGATGACCTCGTCCTGCCCCTCAGGTCCACCGAAGGAGGCGAGCAGGATGCCGTCGTACGCGACGGGCTCGGTCGTGTGCTCCGGCCCGAACCTGGCGGCGTCGGATGCTGCGCTGACGGCCGCGTTGACCTCGACGCGCGTGAACGTCGCGGGATTGGGCTTGCGTCCGGGAGTGCGCTCGCCGGTCTGCCGCGGGGCGACGTCGGTCACTGCAGCACCTCGACGATCTCGGAGGTCTGCACGAAGCGACCCGTGTAGAACGGCACCTCTTCGCGCACGTGCCTCCGAGCGTCCGTCTGGCGCAGATCGCGCATCATGTCGACGAGGTTGAGCAGGTTGTCGTCCTCGAGGGCGAGCAGCCACTCGTAGTCGCTGATGCCGAAGGCCGCGACCGTGTTGGTGAGCGTCGACGTGTAGGACGAACCTGCGCGCCCGTGCTCGGCGAGCATCTGGCGACGCTCATCCTCTGGAAGCAGGTACCACTCGTAGGAGCGCACGAACGGGTACACGGTGACCCACTGGCGCGGCTCCTTGCCGAGCATGTACGCGGGCATGTGGCGTGCGCTGAACTCCGCCGCGCGGTGCACGCCCACGATCTGCCACGACGGGGTGAGCGGTGCGATGAGCTCGCTGCGGCGGATCTGTCGAAGACCCCACTGCAGGCTCTCCGGCGCCTCGCCGTGCAGCCACACCATGAGCTCCCCGTCGTGTCGGAACCCGGAGACGTCGTAGAAGCCGCGAACCTTGACGCCGTTCTCTGCGAGCTCGGCCACGATGCCATCGAGCTCGTCGACGGCCTTGATGGCGTCTCGCCCTGAGAGCACGAGCTCGTTGAGGGTCTCGCGACGGAACACGGAGATCATCGTGTACTCCGTGAGCGTCGTGCCCCCACCCTGCTCTTCATTGCCCGCTTGCGCTTCTGGAGCGGCCTGGTCTGCCTGCTCTGCGGGGACTGCTGACGTTGCATTGGGCTCGGCCGCGTAAGCCGGGACCTCGTTCGAGTGGGTCATGGTCCTATTCTACGAAATGTCGAGGAATGATTCGGGGTGCGCGTGACGAGCGCCGGACAGCTCAGCGCGAGCGGCGGTACAGCGTGACGGCGGCCGTGATGCCGCCGGCCACGACAACCGCTGCACCGGTCGCGAGACCCGCGAGCAGCAGCGGATTGTCTTCCTTCAGGCGCTGGATGCTGTGCCGCGTGGAGTTGAGGAGCTCGCGACCGCGGATGCGCGGGTCGACCTTCACCTCGATCGCGTCGAGCGTCGCCGCCAGCTCGCGCCGGGTCTTCTCGATATCGGCCTTCAGCTGGCCGTCGTTGCGCTTGTCTTCCTTCTTCGCGAGGGTCGCCTCGCCGTTCTGCTCACTCATACTGTCCGAGCCCCTTCACTGCGTTGACATCCTGCTTGACGCTGGCGATCGTTCGCTCCGGCGCGAGCTTGCCCGCGCGCTTGAGCGCGACGTAGCCGGCGAGGCCGAGCACGATGACGAGCAGCAGGAACGCGCCTGCCACGATGAGCGCGGAGAGCCACGGCGCGAAGACCGTGTTGAGCCCGAGGACGGCAGCGGTCACGAGCACTGCCCACAGGGTGAGCGCGAAGAATGCCGCGGCGGCGAACAGGCCGACCGCGATGCCGTACTTCGTGCCCGTCGAGATGAGCTCCCGCTTGCCCTGCTCGACCTCGTCGCGCACGAGCTTCGTGAGGAGCTTCGGGACGTCGGTCACGAGCGTGCCGAGGCTCGCCCTCGACTTCGGGTTGGCCCTCGTGCGGCCGATGCCGGGGAAGGGCCCGCGGATCGGAGTCTTTTCTGACGACTCAGACATGAGTGTGTCGCTCTCTGCTGGGAGTGCTGGTTAGGATGCGTCGCTGCTCGGGTTGCCGACCGTGCCGGTGGGGGCCGGCGGCTTCGACTTCGAGGAGGAGCCCTTCTTGCCGTTGTCCTTGACCGCCTTCGTGACCTGCGCGGTCACGAGCTTCGCGCCGCTGACGGCCGCGTCTGCGACCTTCGGAGCGAGCTTGCGGGAGATCTCGTCGACCTCTGCGCGCTTGGCGCGGACGAGCTTGGTGTCCCAGACCGTGTGCGCGACCGAGGAGATCTGCTCATAGCGCTTGCGTCCCGCGCGAGCCCCGAGGACGTACCCGGCACCGAGGCCAAGCACAAACACGAACTTCTTCATGAAAACTCCTATCGTTCGCCGGTGCGCCCGCGACCGGTCGATCGGGCGCTGTGAAGCCACGAATCAAGCCTAGCCCCGCTCGGCATCTCAACTCGCGCTAAGCCTGTGCGTCCGCGGGGAACAGCCCGTCGACCGCACGGAGCACACCGGGCACGACGCTCGCGAGCCCCGTGCCGTCGATCCAGGTGCCCGCGAGCGCGAGACCGACCGACGCCTCCGCCGCCGAGCGTGCGCCGCGCAGCGTCTCAGCGCGGCCGAGCCGTGCCGCAGGAGGTGGAAGATGCCACACCTGCCTCGCCATGGCCACGACATCGTCGGCGGCGATGGCGGTTCCGAGCAAGCGACCGGCGTCGGCGCAGGCGAGGGCGAGAAGCTGATCGTCGTCGAGTCCACCGGTGAGCGGCTCGGCTCCCCCGCTCACCTCGGGGCCGTACGAGAGGCGGAGCACGTGCATCCCCGCGCCTGCCGCCGCCTCCTGCCAGGCCCACTTCGCGGTGACGTGGGTGAGCGCCTTCGCGCGGATGCTCGTGCTCGGGTCGCCGACGAGCACTCCGGTTCCACGCGGTCGGGCATCGAGCTGCGGGGCGCGGACGAGCAGGGCGACGACCTCGGCCGGCACGGGGCGTTCGCCCGGTGACGCCGGCTCCGATGTCGGGACGGCGACCGTCGACAGAATGCGCTGCACCAGCACGCTCGCCCCGTCTTCGAGCTCCACGCTCCAGGACTCGTCGCCGGAAGACAGCCCCGCGTGCTTCCGCACGGCCACGACGCGCGTGCCGAGGCGCACCTCCACGCCGAGCTCGGCGAGCTCGCGCTCGAGCAGCGCCACGACCCGGTGCATCCCGCCTGTGACGGTGCGCACGGCAGCACCCGGGGGCGCGCTCTTGCGCAGCGCGGCGACGGCGCCTGCGAGCGAGCCGTGCTCGAGGAGGCGATCGGCGAGGCCGGGGACGAGCACTCGGTGGTCGAGGTCCGAAGGGTCGAGCGAGTAGACGCCGCGAGTGACCGGCGCCACGAGCCGTCCCAGCACGATCGGCCCCATACGGGCGAGGACCAGCGCCTCGAGGTTGCGCGCGTCGGCACCGATCTCCGGATCGAGCCGCCGATCGCGCTCGAGCTCGGCGATGCCTGCGTCTCCGACCGCCGCGTGCACGGCCGCCCGAGCCTCGGCGTCGAGCAGCGACGCCTCGCCGGGAATCCCGAGAAGTCCCCCCGCCGGCATGGGCGCGGCCGTGCCGTCTGTCACCACCCAGGATCCGAGCGCGCGCGGCTCGGCGACGTCGTCGAGCATCCCGAGCTCCTGGAGGAGCGCCGCGAAGGCGCCACCCTTCGTCGCGAACGCCTCAGCGCCGATATCGATCGGCAGGTCGCCGAGGTGGGCACGGCGGATCATTCCGCCGAGCTGGTCTCCGGCCTCGACCAGAAGCACCCGGACGCCGCGGCTCGCGGCTCGCCTCGCGGCGAGCATCCCGGCGATGCCCCCTCCGACGACGAGGAGTTCGGGCTGCTCCGAGTGTCGCGGGTTCACTCGACCCGACCGCCATTCGGCAGCGAGTGCGCGAACTCCACGAGTCCGGTCAGGACGGCAGGGTCGGCCGAAGGCGGGACCCCGTGGCCGAGGTTGAGGATGTGGGCTGGCGCGGAGTTGCCGCGTCGGACCACGTCGCGCACATGCGCCTGCAGCACCGCGTCACCCGCGCCGAGCACGGCTGGGTCGACATTGCCCTGCAGCGGCGCGTTGCCGCCCAGGCGACGCGACGCCTCATCCAGAGTGATGCGGTCGTCGACACCCATGACGTCGGCGCCGATCGCGTGCATGTCCGGCAGGAGCTCGGCCGTGCCGACGCCGAAGTGGATGGTGCGAACACGCTCACCGGCGGGCGTGCGCAAGGCTCTCACGCGCTCGAGCGCGAGCCCGCTCGAGGCGGCGATCGACCTCTGGTACCGGTCGCGGCTCAGCGATCCCGCCCAGGAGTCGAACAGCTGCACTATGCTCGCGCCAGCCCGTACCTGCGCCTCCAGGAAGGCGGCGGAGAGCTCGGCGATCGCGCCGGAGAGGTCAGCCCACGCCTCGGGGTCCGCCTGCATGAGGGTGCGCGTGCGGAGATGGTCCTTCGACGGGCCGCCCTCGACCACGTACGCGGCGACCGTGAACGGGGCGCCCGCGAAGCCGATGAGCGGGGTCGCGCCGAGTTCCGCGACCGTCAGGGACACCGCCTCCGAGATGGGAGCGAACAGCTCGGGACTGATGCGCTCCCGAACGCGGGCCGCGAACTCGTGCGCCTCCTTCGAGGTCCGCACCGGGTTCTCGAAGACCGGGCCCGTGCCCGGCACGATGTCGACGGCCTCGCCGATGAGCTTGAGCGGCACCACGATGTCGCTGAAGAAGACCGCCGCGTCGACACCGTGCCTGCGCACGGGCTGCAGCGTGATCTCCGCGGCGAGCTCCGGGCGGAGGCAGGAATCGAGCATCTCGATCCCCGTGCGCAGCTCGCGGTACTCCGGCAGCGAACGCCCCGCCTGCCGCATGAACCACACCGGCAGCGTCTCGGGGCGCTCGCCGCGTGCAGCCCGGATGAGCGGCGCGTCGGCCGTGAGGCCGGAAGAGAGGGGGTGCGAATCGCTGAGTGGCAGGGGTGCGGGAGCTGTCTCGGTCACCACACCATTCTGTACCCGGCACTCGAGCGGGGAGCACAGCCTGCCACCGCGCGCATCTCGACCTATTCCCGGACCGCAAGCAGATTAAGGGAAGGTATGGCTCAGAAGCGGATGCGCCAAGAACTTCTACAATAAGTAATCGTGTTGCTGTGTCTGAGTGCCAATCACCGCACCGCGAGCTTCCCAGTTCTCGAAAAGCTCGCGGCCCGCGAGGACGGCGAACTAGAGTCCGCGCTCCGCGGCGCCCCCGGTGTCGACGGAGCCATCGTGCTGGCCACCTGCAACCGCTTCGAGATCTACCTCGACATCGACACGGCCCAGCCCGTCGCCCCGGAGCTCATGCCGACCATCGCATCGGCACTCGACGTCTCGGTCGAGACGCTCCGCGCCAACATGGCCGTCATCCACGACACCCAGGTGCCGGAGTACCTCTTCGCAGTCTCGAGCGGCCTCGAATCCGTCGTCGTCGGCGAGGGCGAGATCTCCGGCCAGGTTCGCCGAGCGCTCGAGGAGTCGCGCGCCGCCGGAATGTCGACCTCCCAGCTCGAGCGCCTCTTCCAGTCGGCGTCCACCACGTCACGCGGCATCAAGTCGGGCACGAAGCTGCAGAGCGCCGGCCGTTCGCTGGTTCGCCTCTCCCTCGAGCTCGCGGCGTCTCAGATCGCTGACTGGAGCACAGCGCAGGTTGTGCTCGTCGGCACCGGCTCGTACGCCGCCGCCTCCTTGAAGGCACTCCAGGACCGCGGCGTCACGCGCGTCGGTGTCTACTCCCCCTCGAACCGCGCCCACAAGTTCGCGGAGCGAGACGGGGTCTTCGTCATCGACCGCGAGAACCTCCCCGAGTACCTGTCGAACGCCGACCTCGTCGTCACCTGCTCAACTGCCGACACGGTGGTCATCGACTACGACCTCATGCTCGGAGCCCGCCTCGCGCCCGGCTGCGCCGAGTCGACGCTCATCATCGACCTCGGCATGCCCCGAAACGTCGACCCGGCCGTCGGGCGCCTCGACGGCGTCTCGGTGCTCGACCTCGAGACCATCCGCATCCACGCTCCCCTCGAGGAGCTCGGCGCAGCAGACGAAGCCCGCTGCATCGTCTCGCGCGCCGCCAGCGAGTTCGTCGAGCAGCAGGCCGAGACGAGCGTTGCCGAGGGCATCGCCGCGCTCCGCTCGCACATCACCGACATCGCACGCGCAGAGACCGAGCGCGTCGCCAGCAAGGACGATGCCGGGGTCGCCGAAGCCGCCCTGCGTCGCCTCGCGAACACGCTCCTGCACAGCCCGTCAGTGCGCGCCAAGGAGCTCGCCCGTGCCGGCCGCGGCGACGAGTACCTCGACGCCATCGAGCTGCTGTTCGGCATCACCGTCGAGCGCGCAGCCCCGAAGACGCCCGCAGCACCAGCTCTCCCGACGCCGCTTCCCCGCGTCGCCGACGCGGAAGACGATGGGGCCCTCGAGTGCCCCGTCCACACGTCCTAGCACCGAAGCCTCTGCCCGCGCCCTGGCTCGGGTGACCGGTTCCGCGGCCCTTCGGCCTGCCCCGGACTCGAGGCCCCGGTCCTCGCGTCGGTCTTCGTTCCGGTGCCATGCCCATACCGGCCTCGGCCGCGACTCGGGATGGGAAACTCTCTGTCTTGTGGGAAGTTTCCCTCAACGAGGTGACTCTGCCAGCCCGAAAGCGCAGCCGGCGACCGAGATGACGGGTGCAGCGGCTCGACCGCCGAATGCACGGCCACGCGGACCGGCTGACGCTCATCCTCGAACTCGCGAGGGACAATCGTCGGGCGCTGGCAAGCTCGGGCGCCGCGCCTCGTCGGAACCCGCGGCGAGCGTTCCGAGCCGACCGCCAGGTGCACGCTCCGTCGATGGGAACCCTTGCGAATGCTCCGCGATCACCGTTCGAAACTGCTCACTGCCGCCGCTGCCCTGACTGCGCTGCTGGCGCTCAGCGGATGCGCGGGCGGCGGGCAGGATGGCGACGTCGCGCCTGATGAGGGGATGCAGGCGCCGGGCACGGCGATCGCGGACGCGCTGACGGAGAACGAGATGGGTGGGACGCTCGATTTCGGGGCGCTCCTGCCAAGCGGTGCGACTGGCGCCGTCATCGCCTGCCCTGCTGACACGGTCGACACGCTCGCCGAGAGCACCGGCATCGACGCGGGCAACTTCGAGCTGGCCGATGGCACGCTTCCCGTCGCCGACGGCTCGTTCGCGCTGCTCTTCGGTGATGCAGAAGACCGCATCACCTCGTCGGCGGTGTACGCGGCGGACTCGGTGGACCTGTGCGCGGGCGATGCTGTCGCATCCACCTACCTGGGCTCCGGGGCGCTGGTCATGCTGTCGAAGGTCGGTGACATCTGGACGCCGAACGGCGTCGAGTAACCCCTCGTCGGCGAGGTACGCGCGGGGACGAGGACACCCCTCGCGATGGAGTCGGCTCCGTCACGAGGGGTGTCCTTGTCGAGGCGTGGGCCGCCTGGGCCTGCTACCAGATGGTGACGCGTGCCTCCGGGGCGAGCCAGAGGGCGTCGTTCTCGGTGACGTCGAACGCGTCGTAGAAGGCATCCACGTTGCGCACGATCTGGTTGCAGCGGAATTCGGCCGGCGAGTGCGGGTCGACGGCGAGCAGCAGCTTGGCGTATTCGGGGCGAGCCTTCTGCTGCCAGGCTTGCGCCCAGCTGAGGAAGAACCGCTGTGCGGCGGTGAGGCCGTCGATGGTGTCTTCGTCGTCTGGGCTGAAGCCAGCGTGGGCGCGGTAGGCGCGGTACGCCTTCCAGGCGATGCCGAGTCCGCCGAGGTCGCCGATGTTCTCACCGATCGTGAGCTCGCCGTTGACCTTCTGCCCTTCGGTGCCCTCCGGGGAGAGCTCGTTGTACTGGTCGATGAGGGCGCGCGTGCGTTGCTCGAACGCGACGCGGTCGTCGGCGGTCCACCAGTCCTCGAGGCGGCCGTCTCCGTCGTACTTCGAGCCCTGGTCGTCGAAGCCGTGCCCGATCTCGTGGCCGATGACGGCACCGATCGCGCCGAAGTTCGCGGCGGGGTCACGGTGCTCGTCGAAGAACGGCAGCTGCAGGATGGCGGCTGGGAAGACGATCTCGTTCTCGCCCGGCGAGTAGTAGGCGTTGACGGTCTGCGGTGGCATCATCCACTCATCGCGGCGCACGGGCGTGCCGAGCTTCGCGAACTCGTAGGCGGCCTCGTAGACGGATGCGCGGCGCGAGTTGCCGACGACGTCGTCGTCCTTGATCTCGAGGTCGGAGTAGTCGCGCCACCGGTCGGGGTAGCCGATCTTCGTGACGAACTTCTCGAGCTTGTCGAGGGCGCGCTGACGCGTCTCGGGGCTCATCCACTCGAGTTCGGTGATGGATGCGCGGTACGCGCCGGTGAGGTACCCGACGAGTTCGAGCATCTTGGCCTTCGCGGTCGGCGAGAAGTGCCGCTCGACATATGCCTTGCCGATGGCCTCCGGCAGCTTGCCTTCGGCGTGGCCCGTGCCGCGCTTCCAGCGCTCCCGCTGCTCCGGCGTGCCCTGGAGGGTCTTGCCGTAGAACTCGAAGTTGGCTGCGGAGGTCGAGGGGGCGAGGATGCCCGAGTACTGGGATGCGATGCCCCAGACGAGCCAGTCGCGCCAGGCCTCGAGGCGATCTTCGGTGAGGAGGCCGGCAACGCCCTCGAAGAAGTCGGGCTGACGCACGATGACGCGGTCGAGGGCCCCGGCGGGTGCACCCCAGCGGCCCGTCCAGTCGGCGAAGTCGACGTTGGAGTAGGCGGCGCTGAGCTCGGCGAAGGTGCGCGGGTTGTAGGCGAGTTCCGCTTCGCGCGACTTCACGACGTCCCAGTGGAGCCCCGCGATCTCGGTCTCGAGAGCGAAGACCCGCGCGGCGCGCTCCTCCGCGTCGGGGAGACCGGCGAGGCCAAGCATGCGGGCGATGTGCGCCCGGTACTGCTCGCGGATCTCCGCGTACTGCTCCTCGCGGTAGTAGCTCTCATCCGGCAGGCCGAGGCCGGACTGCTCGAAGTAGAGGGCGTACTCGGCGGGCGACTTGAGGTCAGGGTAGACGTACGCCGACACGAAGGAGCCGAGGCCCGTGCGCTCAAGGTCGCCGAGCACGGCGAGGAACTCGTTGATCGAGGAGGCGGCGAGGGCGCGGTCGATGTCGGGGCGGACCGGGTCGAAGCCGAGGGCCTCGAGCTTCTCCTCATCCATGAACGCCGCGTAGGCGTCGGCGGCCTTGCGGAGCTCTGAACCCGGCTCGGCGTCCTTGCCGCTCTCGAGGATGTCGAGGACCGCCTTCTCGGCGTCTTCGCGCAGCTGGATGAAGCTGCCGTAGGCCGGCAGGTACGCGGGCACTTCCGTGGCGGCGATCCACTTGCCGTTGGTGTGCCGGAACAGGTCGTCGGCGGGGCGGACCGAGGCGTCGAGCGCCTCCAGGTCGATGCCCGAGGGAAGCTGCTCGGATGCGGGAGCGGTGGAGGCGAGGTCGTCCGTCTGTGACATGCCTCTCAGGCTAGGACACACCACCGACACTGACGCTGGGATCATCTCAGGGCGAACAGGTAGCGCGGTCGGCTTGCCGACGCTCTGCGACAATGACCTGGTGCGCGCATCCGACGGCCCCTCCCCGCGTGACCGCACCGGCGCCCGCACCCTCGACCGCAGCATCCTGACGCTCGCAGTGCCCGCGTTCGGAGCACTCGTCGCGGAGCCGCTCTTCCTCCTCACCGATACGGCCCTCGTCGGCCACCTGGGTGACACCGCCCTCGCCGGCCTCGGCGTCGCCGCGACGATCCTGCACACGGTCGTCGGCATCATGGTCTTCCTCGCCTATACGACGACTCCCGTCGTGGCTCGTCTGCTCGGCTCAGGCGACCGGCCGGGGGCGATCCGCGCCGGCATCGAGGGGATGTGGCTTGCAGCCTTCTGCGGCCTCGTGCTCCTGGTGGTCGGCCTGCCGCTGAGCGCGCCCCTCGTCGGCGTCTTTACGAGCGACCCCGGCGTCATCGAGGCGGCGAACACCTACCTGTCGCTCAGCCTGTGGGGCCTCCCGGCGATGCTGCTCGTGATCGCCGCCATGGGCCTTCTGCGCGGGCTGCAGAACACGAAGGTGCCGCTCGTCGTCGCCATCGCGGGCTTCGCCGTCAACGCGGCGCTCAACGCGGTCTTCATCTACGGCTTCGGCTGGGGCATCGCAGGCTCGGCGATCGGCACGGTCATCGCGCAGTGGGGCATGGCCATCGTCTACATCGTCATCGCGATCCGGGCGGGCCGGGAGCTCGGCGTCTCTCTGCGGCCCGGCATCGGCGACCCGCGCATCGTGTTCTCGGCCAACGCGTTCATGGTGCTCCGCACCCTCACGCTGCGCGCGTCGCTCGTGGTGCTGGTCTGGGCAGCCGGCCAGCAGGGGGTGGCGGAGCTCGCGTCACTGCAGATCCTGCTCTCGATCAACAGCCTCATCGCGTTCACCCTCGACGCGCTGGCGATCGCCGGCCAGGCCATGGTCGGCCACGCGCTGGGCGCGGGCGAAACCAGGAAGGTGACGGCGATCTCTCGCCGCCTCAAGCAGTGGGGCTTCTGGTTCGGCGTGATCCTCGCGGTCGTCTTCGCGGCCCTCGCGTGGGTGCTCGGGTACGTGTTCACGAGCGACCCGGCGGTCTTGGCGCTCCTGCCCATCGGGCTCCTCATCCTCGCCGCCGGCACGCCGATTGCCGGATTCGTCTACGTGCTCGACGGCATCCTCATCGGGGCTGGCGACGTGCGCTATCTCGCCCTCGCCGGCATCCCACCGCTGCTCGTGCTCGTCGCAGGGGTCGCGATCGTGCTGCCGCTCGGGATGCAGGGAGCCGCGGGACTCGGACTGCTCTGGGCGTCCTACGCCGTCGGCACGATGGGCGCACGCGCCCTTGTGCTGGGCGCCCGCGAGCGCGGAACGAAGTGGCTGGTGCCGGGAGCGGCCAGGTAGGACGCGCTCGCCTGGCGCGATTTCCGGGATCACCGATTGGACACAGGGGAGTTCTCCCCATCGCTCCCCGGGGATTTTGGTGTCATTGTGGGTGAAATGCGGGCCGTCTCAGGCTCGATGTCGCTGTGCACCTCTGACGCCGGCGCCAACAGATCCCCCTCTGGAGTTCCACCATGCGCGCATCCCTTCCCACCGACACCAACTCGAACGAGAACCGTCTTCCGTCACGCCGCTCCATCGTCACGGCCGGCGCCTGGAGCATCCCCCTCGTCTCCCTTGCGGTCGGGGCGCCCATGGCGTCGGCGAGCACGACGACCGCCGGATTCGATCTCGCGATCGTCGGCCTCCAGTTCGGCGAGACGCTCCCGCTCTTCACACCCGACTACACGCAGCGATACTCCTCGTTCACGCCGCTGAGCAACTTCGCCGTCGCGAACTACGGCGACGAGCCATCTCCCACGGAGGGGTTCCGTGCGAGCTACACGGTCGACAACGAGCTCGCCGTGCTCGACCGCGTCGGATATCGCGTCGCCGGTTCGACGGAGCCGACCTACGTCGACGAGGTCGAGACGATCGTCACCGGAACGCGCACCGAGTACCGTTGGCTCGTGCCCGTCTCGGTCCCGGTCAACGAGTCCGAGGACCCGCTGTTCCCGACGGGGGCAGTCGCGCTCGTCGTCGAGTCGACGGTGCTCCTGCGCTACCCGAACGACGCGTACGACCCCGAGAAGCTGGTCGGCGCTCGCGCGAGCGCGACGTCCCTCGCCGCTGAGGCCGAGACAGGCAACAACGTGCTTCAGGGTGTGGGCACGACCGACCTGGAGCCGGCATCGCCGTACGCGGCGCAGACGGAAGCGACCTTCGAGACAGCGCCGCTCGGCACGGGTCCCGCGAGGACGAGCCGTCCGACCTCGGTGAAGATCACGTCGATCGGCCCCAAGCCGCTCCCGGCGACGGGATCGGCGATCGTCAGGTTCGACTACCGCTCGACGACGACGTTCTCGATCGCGAACGTGCGCTTGAACGGGGCCCCGACAGCCGTCTTCCTGCAGAACGTCACGGCCCCCGAACGCCAGCCGTGGGCGACCCTGCAGGAGCTGACAGCGGCGCTCGGTGCTCCGCTGGATGCCGGAGACGTCCTCGAGTTCGACGTGCTCTACGACGCCCCTGCGGTCGCGGGATACGACGTCGAGTCGACCGCCGGACACGCAGGCTTCTCCCCCGCCGACAACAACGACCGCGACCAGCGCACCACCGAGTTCGCGTACGTGTACGGGGTCGTCCCGGCGTAGCCTCGGCACGCGTGCAGGTGCTGCCCGCGACCTCCTGCCGCAGGAAGGACCTGCCCACAGCGCGAGA
The DNA here is from genome assembly GCF_050315415.1 of Pseudoclavibacter sp. Marseille-Q434. Taxonomy (NCBI): domain Bacteria; kingdom Bacillati; phylum Actinomycetota; class Actinomycetes; order Micrococcales; family Microbacteriaceae; genus Pseudoclavibacter; species Pseudoclavibacter sp. Marseille-Q434. The sequence continues at coordinate 681,209 of NZ_JBNPQH010000002.1, forward strand.
AGTGCTCGCGCGCCGCTGCGACGGGCGCTAGGTTCGCGTCATGGTCCCGTTCGAAAGCCTGCTCGCCTTCGCTGTCGCGTCGGTGCTGCTCATCCTGATCCCGGGACCGAGCGTGCTCTTCGTCATCGGGAGGTCGATCGCGCTCGGTCGCCGTGCGGGCGTGCTGAGCGTGGTCGGCAACGCGATCGGCATGATCCCGGCGGTCCTTGCCGTGGCCCTCGGCGTGGGGGCGCTTGTCGCGTCGTCGGTGCTCGCGTTCACGATCATCAAGATCGTCGGCGCCGTCTACCTCGTGTGGCTCGGTGTGCAGGCGATCCGGAACCGCAACGCGCATCTGACCGCGGAGGCTCCCCGACCCGCGAGCGCCGTCAGGCTCCTCCGGCAGGGCTTCATCGTCGGCAGCACGAACCCCAAGACGATCGCGTTCTTCGTGGCGGTGCTGCCGCAGTTCGTGTCGCCGGGCGCCGGTCCGGCCTGGACGCAGCTCCTCGAGCTCGGCCTCTGCTTCCTGCTGCTCGCCCTCATCTTCGACGGCACGTGGGCGCTCACCGCCGGAACGGCCCGCGCGTGGTTCGCGAAGTCGCCGAAGCGCATCTCGGGTATGTCCGCAACGGGCGGGGCCATGATGATCGGGCTCGGCGGGGTGCTCGCCCTGTCGGGAGCGAAGAGCTAGGCCGCGCCCTCCGGCGCGTCTGCGAGCGGTCGGCGCAATCGGTCGCCGATCCCGGGGATCACCCACCGTGCAGCGATCGACGAGACGGCGACGAGTGCGACGAATCCCGTGATGAGCTTGTCGGCCAGCGAGTTGACGAGGTTCGACCCCAGCACGGCGAGGCCCTGGGGCTGCCCCAGCATCTGCAGCGTCCAGACGATGCTCTCCCCGGCATGGCCCACTCCGCCGTGGAAGAGGCTGAGCAGGAGCGGAACCGCGACCGCAGAGCACGACAGCGCGACGAGGATCGTCAGGATGAAGTAGCGAGGGAGCGTCGACGCCATGCCGAAGCGGCGCGCCCCGTAACCCCAGACGAGAGCGCCGACGAGGTTCACGAGCGAGAACCAGATCGAGTGGGGTCCGCTGAGCCACACACCGCCGGTGTTGGTGACGATCGCGACGACCACGCCAGCCCACGGGCCGACGACGATGGCCGTGACCGCTGTCCCGATCATGTCGAAGAACAGGGGCAGGCGCAGGAAGTTGACGATGAGATGGCCGGCGAGGTTCATCAGGATGCTCGCCGAGATGATGAGGATGATCTGCCGCGGCCCGAGCTGTCGGCGCGTGCGCGCGTCGCTGGAGGTCTGCGTGACAGGCGCGGTGCCCACGGCCAGGGGCCGTCCGCTCAGCTGCTCGCCTGCCGGCTGGGACTCCTCGGCCTCGGCCGGGACGGCATCCGAACCCTCCGCTCTCGTCCCCTGCACCGCCAGTTCGGCGTGTGCCGACGGGATGGCGCTGCCAGCCCTGGCGACCCACTCGGGGATCGTCGCTGGCGGGGCACCCAGCACTTCCACGATCTCGCCGATGAGTCGCGCGTCTAGCCGAGATCTGCCGGGTCGGAAGGCCTCGAACACCGTGGTCCGGGCTGGACCAGACGCATCGGAGCCAGCGCTGCGCCGGTTGGCCTGGATGCGCGAGGCGATCTCCGCGAAGGGCATGCTGCCCGACTCGGCTCGCAGTCGGCGGAGGTCCGCGACGACCGCATCGCAGGTCTCACGATCTGCATCCGCCACGATGAACCTCCCCGCCCAGGCTGAGGGCTGCCTGCCGATCATCACCGTATCAGCGCCGGAAAGCCGGATATCGCGGCCCGGCGTCGGCCGGCTTCTTGGTCCGTCGGGGCCTGAATGCCGTCACTCCGGTCCCTGCCGGACACCGGCGCGCGTGGCCGTCCGTCGCGTCTCGAACGATTACCCTCGACGGGTGCGTCTTGTCATTGCGAACTGCAGCGTCGATTACATCGGCCGCCTCACCGCCCACCTGCCCATGGCCCCTCGCGTGCTCATGCGCAAAGCCGACGGCAGCCTCCTCGTGCACTCCGACGGGGGCAGCTACAAGCCGTTGAACTGGATGAGCGCGCCCTGTTCGATCGTCGAAGAGGCACCGGATGCGACCCAGGCCGACGCCGGCGTCACGGCGCTCTGGCGGGTCACGCAGACGAAGACCGGCGACCAGCTGCTCGTCACGATCGGCGAGGTCTTCAGCGACCATTCGCACGATCTCGGCAAGGACCCGGGGCTCGAGAAGGACGGGGTCGAGGCGCACCTGCAGAAGCTGCTCGCCGACCAGATCGAACTGCTCGGTGAGGGGCACGCGCTTGTGCGCCGCGAGTACATGACGGCCATCGGTCCCGTCGACATCCTCGCGCGTGACGAGACCGGCGCATCCGTGGCCGTGGAGATCAAGCGACGCGGTGGCATCGACGGCGTCGAGCAGCTCACGCGCTACCTCGAGCTCATGAATCGCGACCCGCTGCTCGCCCCCGTCTCCGGTGTGTTCGCGGCGCAGGAGATCGCCCCGCAGGCCCGCACGTTGGCTGAGGACCGCGGCATCCGCTGCGTCATCCTCGACTACGACGAGATGCGCGGCGTCGACCCACGCCACATGCGCCTGTTCTGACGGGCCACCCCGACCGTTCAGCTGTCTGTCGCCTTGCGCTCGGGTGCTCCTCACTACACTGGCTCGGACATGACGCACACAAGCTCCACTGAAATGACCGGTCCGGTCCCCACCGCACCCCAGTCGACCGAGGTCGTCCAGCCGGCAGCGACGCCGGGAACACGACGGGTCGACCTCGAGCGCGGAACCGGCATCGCCCCGTACACGGCTGTCCTCTGGGACCTCGACGGCACCATCAGCGACTCGGCGCCCGGCATCCTCAACAGCCTGCGCGCCGTGCTCTCGAGCTACGGCCTCCCGATTCCCGGAGACGCCGAGCTGCTGAAGCACGTCGGCCCGCCCATCCACGAGACGTTCGCCGCCTACGGGCTCGACCCGATCGAGGCCACCGAGCGCTACCGCACCATCTACCGCGAGTCGGATTCGTTCATCGGCGACCCGTACCCGGGTGTCCTGCAGGTCATCCGCGACGTGCACGCGGCGGGTATCCCGCAGTCGACGGCGACGAGCAAGCCGGAGAGCTCCGCGGCGGTCATCCTGGACAGCTACGGCGTCGCCGACCAGTTCCTCACGATCACGGGAGCCTCGGACGACGAGGTGCGCTCGGCGAAGGCCGACGTCATCGAAGAGGCGCTCAGGCGGCTCGACGTCGCGGGCGTCGACCTCAGCAACGTGCTCATGATCGGCGACCGCTTCTACGACGTCCAAGGGTCAGCGGAGCACGGCGTGCCCGCCGTCTACGTGTCCTGGGGGTACGGACGCCTGGGTGAGGAAGCGGGCTCGGTGGCGGTCGCCGATTCTGCCGAGCGGCTTCGCACCTTCCTCGCTCTCGACTGATCCCCGCGGCTCCCGCCGCTTTGTCGGTGCTGCGTCGTATCCTCATGGCATGCGCGTAGAGAGCTCTTTCACGATCGAAGCCTGGGATGCGAACGGCCGTGCCGTCGGCATCGAGACCGCAGCCCCGCTCGGGGGTGCGTTCATCGTCCGTGCCATCTCGGGGGGTGACATCGAGGGGCGCAGCGAAGTGCTCTTCGCGGGTGCCTTCAACGAGAAGCACGGGTCCGGCACCTACGTCGCGATCGACGCCTTCGAGGGCACGATCGCCGGCAAGTCGGGCACGCTCGCCTTCTGGCACGCGAACACGGTCGCGAGGGGCCGTCCGGCCGCGGGCGGCGGGCTGCTCCACATCGTGCCCGACTCGGGCACCGGAGAGCTGGCGGGTGTGAGCGGCACCGGCGAGATCATCGCCCGCGGTGACGACCACACGCTCGTGCTCGAGATCCGGTTCGACGACACCGACGAGGTCGAGATCGACGGCGAGGTGTTCGCGGGCGAAGTCGAGGCGGGCACGTCCGAGCCCTCGGCCTGACCGGAAGTCGCGGTCCGGTGCCGAAGCAAGCGGGAGGAGCATCCGCGCCCCCGAACCCGTTCACGCCGTCCTTCGGGGTCACGCCACCGCTGCTCGTCGGGCGGTCTGCGATGCTGGCCTCCTTCGAGGCGGCGATCGACGGCACTCCCGGGGAGGTGGGGCGGGCGACCCTCGTCACCGGTCTGCGCGGGGTGGGCAAGACCGTCATGCTCAACGCGCTCGAGGACATCGCAGTGTCGCGCGGCTGGCTCGTCATCTCCGAGACGGCCACCAAGGGACTCGCGGAACGCATCACAACCGAGGCCCTCCCGAAGCTGCTCGCCGAGCACGACCCGCGGGCCAGCAAGCGGCGCATCACAGGAGTCACGCTGCCGATGAGCTCCGGCGGGTTCATCTCGACCGTCGAAGACCGGCACAGGCCAGTCGCCAACCTGCGATCGCAGCTGACGGCACTCACGGGCCTCCTCGCGCCGAACGGCACCGGCGTGCTCATCACGGTCGACGAGATCCACCGAGGTGCCATCGACGACCTTCGCGAGATCACGACGGTGGTGCAGCATGCCTTCCGCGAAGGCCTTGACGTGGCCTTCGTCGGGGCTGGCCTCAAGCCGAACATCAACGAGCTGCGCAGCGACCGGATGCTCACGTTCCTCCGCCGCGCGCACGTTCAGGAGCTCGGACAGCTCAGCTACGAGGCCTCAGCACGAGCGCTCTCGGAACCCATCGTCGGCGGGGGTCGCAGCATCGACGACGAGGCGCTCGACTACGCCGTGCGGGGCACGCAGGGGTACCCGTTCCTCGTGCAGTTCATCGGCTCGAAGTCGTGGCAGGAGGCCGGCGGCGCCGAGCGCATCGACCTTCAGCACACGCGTCGCGCTGTCCGCCTCGCGCGGCAGGCGATGGGCCAGTACATCTACGAGCCGACGCTCGCGGCCCTGTCCGTCGGCGACCGCACCTACCTCGCCGCGATGGCGAGCGACGACGGTCCATCGCTCTCGAGCGAGATCCGCCAGCGGATGCGCGCGAAGGCAGGCTACGTCGGCGTGTATCGGCAGCGTCTCATCAACGCCGGCATCATCGAACCGGCGGGCTACGGCCGTGTGCAGTTCACGACGCCGTACCTGCGCGAATACCTGCGCGAGCATGTGGTGAGCGAGGCGATCGCGCTCCCCCAGGGCCGCGCGTTCCCACCCCCGCCTGCCGACGACGAGTAGCGAGGCCGAAGGGCTCAGCCCAGGGCCGCTCAGGGAACGCGCACGCCCGTGAACGGGGTGGCGCGGCGCAGCTCGAAGCCGAGCTTCTCGTAGGCGGTGATGGCGCCCGTGTTGCTGGCCGCGGCGTGCATGAGGGCCTGGTCGCCGCGTTCCTGGATGTGGAAGGCCACGTCGAGCACGAGGCGGGAGGCGAGGCCCTGGCGTCGGTAGTCGGCGTCCGTGGCGACGGCGCTGATCTCAGTCCATCCAGCCGGGTGGAGCCGCTCACCCGCCATGGCGACGAGCTTCCCGTCGCGGCGGATGCCGATGTAGCGCCCCATCACGTACGTGCGCGGGAGGAACGGACCTGGCTGGTTCCGCTCGACGAGCGCCAGCATGTCATCGGCGTCGTCGGCACCGAGTTCGACGACCTCCTCGTCCGGCCTGGTCTGCAGGCGCGGCGTCTGCACGAGCTGCACACCTTCTCCGCGCCAGGTCTGCGCCCATCCGGCCGGAACCTCCGGGTCTGCGTGCGAGATCGCGAGCTCGGCCCCCGATCCCAGGAGCTCGGCGATCGCGTCCCACACGTGCGGCTCATCCCAGGAGCGCACACCGAGGAACGGCGATACGTCCGCCGGGTATCGCTTCACGAGGTCCCCGCCGATCGCGAGGTGCGCGTGAGCACCGGTCAGCGAGTGCCAGGCGGGGTTGTCGAGCACAGAGGTGGAGGCGATGGCGGTGTCGGTCATGTGGTCCTCGAGACAGTGGATGTGTCTCCGATTGTCACGCACGCGAGGGTCACCCCCGCGCGGCGTGACCGACCGTTACGGCTGGTTGCCCCGCTGTGTCGTCCTCCGTCGTCAGACGCCGAGCTGCGAGCGAAGCGCCTGCACGTGCCCATCGGGGTCGACGTCGTAGGCCACGTACGACAGCTTGCCCGCTGCGTCGACGATGAAGCTCGAGCGGATCACGCCGGTGCCCGCGATGCCGGCGACGGGACGCTCGCCCCACGCGCCCCACTCCATCGCGGTCGCCCCGGAATCGCTGAGCAGCGAGTACGGAACCTGCTGCTCCTCGCCGAAGATCGCGAGTTCTCGCGGCTGGTCCAGTGAGATGCCGAGCACGGTGACGCCAGCGCCGCTCAGGGCGTCGAAGTTGTCGCGGAAGTCGCACGCCTGCTGCGTGCACTTGGTCGTGCCCGCCTTCGGGTAGAAGTAGACGACGACGGGCGACCCGGTGAGGTCACTGAGCCGGATGATCTCGCCGTGCTGGTCGGTGAGCGCAAAGTCGGGGGCGCTGTCGCCGACGCTGAGAGTGGTGACCAAGATTGCTCCTCGCTCGGGAATCTGACGTGCCGACTCTAGCGAGCGCGCACCCACACTCTCCTGGGAACAGCGAACGGGCCGCCACCCCACCGGCGAACGAGGGGCAGGCGGCCCGCAGGCCTTCGGTCGAGCTGTCCGTCGGGTGCGACTAGACCTCGACGGTGATGCCGAAGGCCTCGGCGAGGCGCAGGATCTTGCGCGCGCGGCCGAGGCGGGGCAGGTCGCTGCCGTCACGGACGACGCCGCCAGCGGCGTCGAAGTCCGCGAGGAACTCGCGGGCCCAGAGGATGTCGCTCGTCTGCGGGCAGATGACCTCGTTGACGACGGCGGTCTGCTCGAGGCGGAGGCAGAGCTTGCCGGTCATGCCGTGCTCGAGCGTCCACTCGGACTCGTTGCGCAGGACGCGGAGGCTCTCATCGGTGGTCGGTCCGTCGACGGGGCCGGGCAGGCCTGCCGCCTTGGACGAGACGGTGAGGCGCGAGCGGGCGTAGGCCATGGCCTCGCGGGTCGCCCACATGCCGGTGTCGCGACGGAAGTCACCGCTGCCGAAGGCAAGGCGGAAGGAACCGTCGGCGCGGGCGATGTTCGTGGCTTCCTCGAGTCCGAGTGCCGATTCGATGAGCGGCACGACGGGAATGCGCGCGCCGAGTCGTTGGTACGTGTTGACGACCTGCTCGGCCTGCTCGGTCTTGGCGAGCACGACCCCGAGGAGTCCGGGGACGCCCGCGAGCTCGTCGACGTCGTCGGCCCAGAAGTCGGAGAGGGTGTCGTTGATGCGAACCCAGGCGGAGTTGCCGGCCTTGAGCCAGGAGATGACATCGGCGCGTGCGGCGGCCTTGTGCTTCGGGTCGACGGCATCTTCGATGTCGAGGATGACGACGTCGGCGCGGGACTCCGCTGCGGCATCGAACGCTTCCGGCCTGGATGCCGGGACGAGCAGCCAGGACCTGGCATCCGCCGGCGGCACGACGTGACCGGCTGTTGACTTGGGGTGGGGGCTCGCTGGAACGTTCAGAACTCTCGCCTCATTCATCGACTGGATGCACGGGCCGGCTCGACCACGCACGGCCGCGTTTTCCGCAGCCAAGGTGTGAGCTTAGTACGACGAAACGCGCTGTCCTTCTGCGGACCCCTACAAGAACTTGCCCGGATGCTGATCAGTAGGAGTACGGAATCAGCCCGAAGAGGAAGTAGAAGATCGCTGGGACGATCATGACGACACCCAGGACGGAGCCCACCGAGGCTGGCATGTTGCGCCATCCGCTGGCACGCAACGCGAGCACTCCGAAGACGATGGCTGCGGCCGCGCTCAGGATCTGCAGGATGGTCAGCACCGGGTTCAGGACTGCGTAGATCTCAAAGCTCCCGGTCCGCGCGACGGCGCTCATGATGAAGGAGAGCAGAGTCGTGAGGAGCCACCCGCCGAGCGCACTCGCGAGGGAGATCATGCCGAAGCGATTGGTCGCGAATGAGAGCTCTTCGCGGAGCGTCGAGAAGGTGAGCACCCGACGCGGTGGGGTGTTCCCGGGCTGCGAGTAGGCTCCGGGCTGCGAGTAGGCCCCTGGCTGCTGGTAGGCGCCCGGCTGCTGGTACTCCCCGCCTGCCGGCTGCTGGTAGCCGGCGGGCTGTTGGGCTTGCTGCCCGTACGCCTGCTGCTGCCCCTGAGCCGCCTGGCCGGACCCGTTGTAGGCGGAAGGTGGGCCGCTTGGCGGCGTTCCATAGTCGGGGGTGCCCTGCCCGGCGTTCGCCGCGAAGTTCTGCGGCGAGTTCGGCTGGCCGTCCGGTCGCTGCTGCCCGTTCCACTGGCTCGGTGTCGTCATGCCATCACCCTAAGACTCTTGGCGTGCTTCCGGCTCGGGCACCTCTCCCCGGAGTGGGAGGGCGTTGTCGCCTGACTGCAATACGATTCGGTACATGACGACGACGTTCTCCCCAGCGCCCGTTCTTGCCATCGATGCCGGTCAGAGCGGCATCCGCTCGCAGATCGACGCGGGCGAGGTGCGCTCCTTCGCCGCGATCCGCACCGACCTGCCGCTGGCGCCGCAGCTCGCGAGCGTCGTCGAGCAGTCGCTGCGGGAGTCCGGCCTGACGGGCGTCACGGTGTCTGGCGGCGTGTCCGGTGTGACGCACGCGCAGACCGTCGCGGATGAGCTCGCCCTGCTGGTGGAGCCGTTCGGGGTCGCGAGGGTGTTCATCGCGCACGACTCGATCTCGGCGTTCCTTGGGGCGCTCGGTTCTGAGCTGGGCGCGGTCGTGGCGGCTGGCACCGGCGTGGTCACGCTGGCCGTCGGGGAAGAGCGGCTCGCGCAGGTGGATGGCTGGGGCTACCTCGTCGGTGATGCCGGCTCCGGCTACTGGATCGGCCGTGCGGCACTGGATGCGGTCATGCGCGCGTTCGACGGTCGCGGTCCGGAGACGGCGTTGACCGAGGTCGTGCTGGCTCACCACCCTGATCTCCCCAGCATGTACGTGTCGCTGCAGACCAACGAGGGGAAGGTTCGGCACATCGCCTCGTTCGCGAGGTCGGTGGGTGACCTGGCGGAGACGGATGCGGTCGCCGCCGAGATCCTCGCGGCTGCTGGCTCGCAGCTCGCGGCGTCGGTCGCTGCCGGGCTCGCGCGCGTCGGCCTGCCGGGGTCGCGTGACGAGGTGCAGGTCCGCGCGATCGGCAACGTGTTCTCGTCGCCGCACGTGGCGGCGGCGTTCCGCAGCTCGCTGCTCGAGCGCGTCCCTCAGGCTCGCGTGGCGGTGGGCGAGAGCCACCCGCTCGACGGCGCGGCGATGCTCCCACACCTCGAGCAGGACCACGCTCTCATCGCGTCGATCGGGGTCGTGACGCTCTAGCGTCCTGACGCTGGCGTTCCTCGGGGCTCTCTAGATCGCGAAGATCCGCTGCGACGTCTCGAGCTTCTCGCCTGGTTCGAGCCAGGCGAGGTCGAGGCCCGAGTTGAAGGCGTCTGGCGCACAGGTCATGGGCTCGACCGCGACGGCCTGGCGGTCCCAGTCGATGCCGGGCTGGTCGCTCGTGAAGACCTGCACCCACGGCGCATCCGTGCCCCAGGTCATGCCGACCCCCGTGCCGTCAGCGGTGGTGAGGGTCACCGTGGCGGTGGTGCTGTCGCCGAAGACGTCGGTGAAGGCGTGGTCGATCTCCATCTCGCCGATGCGTCGCGCCTCGCGGTAGTCGAACGCCCCGGCGACTTCCTCGACGGAGACGACGGAGCCGGGGAGCAGGCGCGCGCCGTGCGCGTGCATGAGCTTCTGCGCCGGCGACTGCAGAGTCCAGTCGTCGATCTGCCCTTCGCCTGCGACGAGGTAGGAGTGGGTGGATGCGCCAGCCGGGGCGGTTCCGGCGCCCACGTTGCGCAGCTCGATGGTGGTCGAGAGGCCGTCCTCGCCGAGCTGGTACCTCGTGCGGACCTCGACACGGAACGGGTAGCCGGTCTGCGGCTCGATCGTGGCGGCGAGGAGCACGAAGTCGGTGCCGACGTCTTCCGGCTGGAAGTCGAGCCAGAGGGCGAGCCCGTGGAGCGCGTGCCCGCGCTTCGGCTCGGAGAGCGGGAGCTGCAACTCCTGGCCGTCGATGCGGTAGCGGCCGTCGATGATGCGGTTCGGCCACGGTGCGAGCGTCGCCCCCTTGTACGCCGGCCGCACTTCGTCCATGTCGAAGCCGTGCACGAGGTGCCTGCCGTGGTGCGTGAGCTCGCGCAGTGTCGCCCCGATGCTGGAGATCGACGCCTCGTATCCGCCGTGGGAGAGGAAGTAGGAGGAGCCTGAGCGCGGGGTGATCGACATCGGTGGGGACTCCTCGGTGCTGTCAGGGGAAGGACGAATGGCAGTCTTTCACGCCGAGTCGGATCCGGCTCTCTCAGCCCGCGTCACTAGCCTGGGGAGATGACCTCAGCTCCTCAGCCCTGGCCGCAGACCGCTCTCTGGTGGCATGTGTACCCACTCGGGTTCGTGGGCGCGGACACGACCGGCGGTGATCTGCCCGGATCCGTTGAGCATTGCCTCGACCGCATCACCGCCTGGCTCGACGAGCTGGTCGGCCTCGGGCTCAACGGCCTGCTCCTCGGTCCCGTCTTCGCATCGCAGACCCACGGCTACGACACGGTCGACCACCTGCGCATCGACCCTCGGCTCGGCGACGACGCCGACTTCGACGCGCTCATCGCCGCCTGCCGCGAACGCGGCATCCGCGTGCTCCTCGACGGCGTCTTCAATCACGTGGGCCGCGACCACCCCTGGTGGCGCGAGGCGGTCGAGGCCGGGCCGGATTCCGCCGCGGCCGCCAGGTTCGCGAGAGGGTCGGATGCGCGCGAGGTGGACGGCCTCGCCGTCGACGTGTTCGAGGGTCACGACGCGCTTGTCGTGCTGAACCATCAGCATCCCGAGGTCATCGAGTACGTCTCGGGCGCCATGGCGCACTGGCTGGAGCGAGGCGCCGACGGGTGGCGACTCGACGCCGCCTACGCCGTGAGTCCGCTCTTCTGGCGCGCGACCATCGACCCGCTGCGTGAGCGGTTCCCCGACGCATGGTTCGTGGGCGAGGTCATCCACGGCGACTACGACGGGTACGTCGCCGACTCGGGGCTCGACTCGGTCACGCAGTACGAGCTGTGGAAGGCGCTGCGCTCTTCCGTCCAGGAGCAGAACCTCTTCGAGCTCGACTGGTCGCTGCAGCGCCATAACGACTTCACGGCGCATTTCCTGCCGATGACCTTCCTCGGCAACCACGATGTGACACGCATCGCGAGTGCCATCGACGACGAGCGCAACCACGCCGCCGCCATCGCCATGCTCTTCTTCTTCCCCGGCACCCCCAGCGTGTACGCGGGTGACGAGCGCGGGCTCGAAGCGGTCAAGGAGGAGCGCGCGGGTGGGGACGATGCCATCCGTCCGGAGTTCCCGGCCGACCCCAGCCAGTGGCCCGAGAACCCCTACTCCCAGGCTCACCGCGACGCGATCGCGTTCCGGCGCCAGCACCCGTGGCTCGCGACGGCGAGGACCCGCACGGAGGACCTCTCGAACACGGCGGCGCTCTTCATCGCCGAGGGCGACGACGGTGAACTCGCGAGGCTCGCGGTGAACCTCGGCGACGACGCTGTTCAGCTGGGAGGCCGGGAGGTCGGCGGCCACGGCTTCGAACGGTGGAGCGACGCCGGCGAGTGACCGCGGCCGGCTACGCAGCTCAGGCCTGCGTTCAGCCGAATGGCTGACCAACTTCAGTGCAATTTCCTATCTCGGGCGCGTGTTCTGCGCCAGAACGCCGGATATTGCACTGATGTTGGTCAGCCGCGAGCGCAACACCCCTGGACTTCGCCCCGTGCAGCTGCCTCGGCTGTCTCAGTGCATCGAGACGAGCGTGTCCTGCTCCTCCGCCTCCTGCTGCACGAGCGGGCGGTCCTTCGTGCCCCTGATCATGAAGCCGGCGATGAGCGCTGCGAGGAGCATGGCGCCCGCCGCCGCGAGGAACACGGCCGAGTAGCCGTTCGTGAAGGCCTGCAGCTGGGGTTCGCCTGCTTCGAGACCCGCGGCGACCGCGTTCGCGTAGAAGACGGTGAAGACCGAGAGGCCGATCGACCCGCCGATCTGCATGGTGGAGTTGACGGTCGCCGCCGCTGCGCCGGCGTCGTGCGGCTCGACGCCCGTGAGTGCGAGGTTCTGCAGGGGCACGAAGATCATGGCGAGGCCGATGCCGAGCAGTACGAGTCCGGGCAGGATGTGCGTGACGTAGCCGCCGTCGACGGTCACGCCGGAGAGCAGCAGGAGTCCGCCGGCGACGATGATCGGGCCGACGATCATGAACGGACGCGGGCCGAACTTCGGGAGCAGGCGTGCGCAGACGGGAACGCACGCGAGGATGACCACCGTCATGGCGACGTTGGCGAGACCGGCGACGAGCGGCTCCATGCCCATGACGATCTGCAGGTGCAGTGCGAGGTACATGGTCGCCCCGATGAGCACGCTGCCGATGACAGCCTGGATCAGGAACGCTCCGCCGCGCACCCGGTCGAGCACGACCCGGAGCGGGAGCAGCGGCTGGGCGACCCGAGTCTCGATCCAGACGAAGGCGGCGAGCAGCACGACCCCGAGCGCGAGGAAGCCGATGGTGCCGAGCGAACCCCAGCCCTCTTCCGCGAGGCTGAACCCGTAGACGAGCGAGCCGAGGCCGAGTGACACGGTGAGCGTGCCCCACAGGTCGTAGGTGTTGTCGCCCTCTGCCTTGCTCTCCTTGAGCACGATGAGCGCGCCGATGACACCGGCGATGACGAAGAAGACGTTGACCAGCAGGCACCAGCGCCAGCTGGCGAACTCGGTGAGCGCCCCGCCGAGGACGAGTCCGACCGCTGCGCCGCTTCCGCCGATGGCGCCGAAGACCGCAAATGCGGTGGTTCGGTCCTTGCCAGACGGGAAGCTGACCGTGAGCAGGGCGAGCGCGGCTGGAGCGAGGAGTGCGGCGAACAGCCCCTGCAGGCCGCGAGCCAGGATGAGGTCGAAGGCGTTCTGCGCGAAGCCGCCGTAGACGGAGGCGGCGCCGAAGCCGATCATGCCGACGAGGAAGGCGCGCTTGCGCCCCCAGTAGTCGGCGATGCGACCGCCGAGGAGGAGGAGCGCCCCGAAGACGAGCGCGTAGGCCGTGACGACCCACTGGCGCTGCACGTCGGTGAGACCGAGATCGAGCTGCGCCTGCGGCAGCGCGATCGTGACGATCGTGCCGTCGAGGACGACGACGAGCTGGGTGAGGGCGAGCACCGCGAGTGCCCACCACTTGGAGATGGTGCGTGGCGCGGATGCGCGGGTGACGGAAGACGCGTCAAGAGACAAGAAAACCCTCCAGGTTCTCAGAAAGCGAGTGCTGGAGGTTTCAAGCCTCGGACCGAGGACGTCGCCGCCTCGACCTACCCGAGCGGCGACGCTCGACAGATCGGCAACTGTAGCAAGTCCTGCGAGCGCACATAAGCGCAGACGCGTCGCGTGGCGTCGCCATGAGAACGACAGAACCCCCGGAACCGAAGTTCCGGGGGTTCTGTGTTCCCGATGCAGGTGACCTGCTCTGGGACTCTGGTGCGCGAGGGGGGACTTGAACCCCCACACCCGAAGGCACACGGACCTGAACCGTGCGCGTCTGCCAATTCCGCCACTCGCGCCAACCTCCGAGAGATTACCAGACACTTCCCCCGACTGCGAAACCGACGCGTGGATGCACGCCCGAGGACCCCCAGAAAATCGCGGCCCGGGCCGAACGGCCCGGCCGCCGAACGCCCATTGGCAACCCACAGGAAGGCACCTGAAGTCGGACATCCAGCCCAGTGCCGTTAGCATGAAACAGATTCGCGCCACCCGGTGCGGGCTGCGGCGTGCCCTTGAGAACCAGGAGTCAAGTGGGAATCCTCGACAGATTTGAGCGTGGGCTCGAGCGTGTCTTCAACGGTGCGTTCGCGAAGACCTTCCGCTCTGGGCTCCAGCCCGTCGAGATCAGCGCTGCGCTGAAACGCGAGATGGACACCAGGGCGTCGGTCGTCACGCGCGACCGCGTGCTCGTCCCCAATCGCTTCAACGTGCAGATGTCGCAGGTCGACTACACGCGCATCTCGCAGATCGCCGGCATCCAGGATGAGCTCATGCGCGTCGTTGAACAGCATGCGGCGAAGCAGGGCTACCAGTTCTCCGGCGGGCTCAGCATCAAGTTCCTCGAGAACGACTCGCTCTCCGAGGGGCGGATCGAAGTCGATTCGCGGAGCGTCCAGGGGCAGGTCGCCTGGGCGCCGATCCTCGACGTCGATGGGGAGCGCATCCACGTGGGCATCGGCTCGACCGTCATCGGTCGAGGCTCGGAGGCTGACATCACGATCGCCGACACGGGCGCCTCCCGCAAGCACGCGGAAGTCGTGTGGGACGGCAAGCGCGCGGGCATCCGCGATCTCGGCTCGACGAACGGCACGAAGGTCAACGGCCGATCGATCTCGCAGGCGGGTCTCGAGCCCGATTCGACGATCCAGATCGGTCGTCACCGTATTGTGTTCCGGGTGATCCCCCAGGCCGACCCGAGTGACGACACCGGGTACCTCCCTCGACAGGGAGGCAGAACATGACCAGTGAACTGACCCTCCTGGTCCTCCGCCTCGCTTTCCTCGCGGCGCTCTGGATCTTCGTCTTCTCCGTCATCTACTCGCTCCGCAGCGACCTCTTCGGTACGCGCTCCTCCGCGTACAAGCAGGCCATGGAGAAGTCGCGCCAACAGGTCTTCGCTTCGGCAGACAGCGACAGCGCGCCTGCCCCGGCGGCACCGGCTCCCGTCCGATCACAGGCGCCCAGCGACCCGACCGAGGCAGTCCAGCGCCCGTCGACTCCGGTGCCGAGCGCATCCGCACGCTCTGAGCGGCCGAGCAAGCTCGTCATCACCTCTGGCCCGAAGCGAGGCACCGAGCTCACCCTCCGCAGCGAGCCGCTCTCGATCGGCCGCTCAGGCGACTCCGACCTCGTCATCCAGGACGACTACAGCTCGACGCACCACGCGCGCCTCCTGCTCTGGAACGACGCATGGATGGTGCAGGACCTCGACTCCACGAACGGCACGTACGTGAACGGCAAGCGAGTCTCGCAGCCGACCCACGTTCCCATCGGCACCCCTGTCCGCATCGGGACGACGACGTTCGAGCTGCGATAGGCATGCTGGTCATCGCGCGCGCCGGCGCCGTGTCACACGTCGGCAAGGTCAGGAGCAACAACCAGGACTCCGGGTTCGTCGGAACCCACCTGTTCGTCGTTGCCGATGGCATGGGCGGACACGCGGGCGGCGACGTCGCGAGCGCGATCGCCGTCAAGCACTTCGCCGAGAACGACGAGCAGTACGCGGGCACCGACGACGCCCAGCACGCCATGACGGAGATGCTGCTCGATGCGAACTCGCTCATCGCGGGGGCGGTCGAGGAGCACAGCGAGCTTCGCGGCATGGGCACGACCGTGAGCGCCCTGAGCCTCGTCGGCGAGTCCCTGGTGCTCGCCCACATCGGCGACTCGCGGGTGTACCGCTTCCGCGACGGTTCCCTCGTGCAGATGACGGTCGACCACACGTTCGTGCAGCGACTCGTGGATGCTGGCCGCATCACGCCAGAAGAGGCGCTCACGCATCCGAGACGCTCGGTGCTCATGCGTGTGCTCGGTGACGTCGAGACGCGACCCGATGTCGACACCGAGGTGTTCGACATCCAGGAGGGCGACCGCTGGCTGCTCTGCTCCGACGGCCTCTCCAGCTACGTCGATGAGTCGCAGATCGAGCGGACGCTGGCTCGCATGGACGAGTCGAGCCGCGAGATCAGCGATGACCTCGTGCAGCTGGCGCTCGACAACGGGGCGCCGGACAACGTGACGGTCGTGCTGCTGGAGATCGGCACGGCGCCGCTCGAGCCGATGAAGACGCGTGTCGTCGGCTCGGCCGCGAACCCGCTGCGCTACTCCGCGAACCTGCAGAAGCGCAGCAACCAGATCATCCCGTCGATTCTGCACCCGCTGCGGCGTCCCGCGCCTCGCCCGCAGGACGAGGAGTTCGTGCCCTTCAGCGACGAGGCACTCCAGGAGCTGATCGCCGAGGACAAGCGGCGCAAGCGCGTCCGGCAGTTCTCGTGGCTTGCCGCGTCCATCGTCTTCATCGCAGCAGTCGCCGGCGCGGGCCTCTTCGCCTACAACTGGACGCAGCAGCAGTACTACGTCGGCGAGAACGTCGGCTATGTGGCCATCTACCAGGGCGTGCAGCAGGGCATCGGGCCGATCACGCTGCACGAGCTGACCGAGACGACCGACATCAAGATCTCCTCACTGCCCGAGTACCAGCAGTCGCAGGTCGACAGAACGATCAGCGCCGGTGACCGCGAGGCGGCCAACGAGATCGTGGAACGGCTTCGAGATGCCGTCCCTGAGTAGCCCGTTCCGGAGCGGGGCCCGCGAGCAGGCGCCCGTCGTGCCTGGCGCGCCCCGCAAGACCGGCCAGGGGCTCCGCAACATGGAGCTCGGCCTGCTGGTGTTCGCCTTCATCATCAACTTCTCCGCGCTGCTGCTCGTGCAGCTGGGCGTCCGCGGCACCTTCGACTTCAACGTCGTGACGCTCTCGGCCATCATCGGAGCGCTCACCCTCGGCGTGAACATCGTGCTGCGATTCCGTGCGCCTGGCGCCGACCCCTTCATCCTGCCCATCGCGGCGGTGCTCAACGGCCTCGGCATCGCGATGATCTACCGGATCGATCTCAGCAACCCTGACCTCGAGGGCGTCTTCTGGACTCCGTCGACGCAGCAGATCGTGCTGACGATGCTCGCCGTCGGCGTCGCCATCGCCGTGCTCATCGCCCTGAAGAACCACCGGGTCCTGCAGCGCTACACGTACGTGTTCATGGCCGTGGCCATCGTGCTGCTCCTGCTGCCGCTCATCCCCGGCCTCGGGCGCACCGACGTGGCGGCGCGCGTGTGGATCAGCATCGCCGGCTTCTCGTTCCAACCCGGTGAGATCGCGAAGATCGCCCTGGCGATCTTCTTCGCCGGCTACCTCGTGACGGCCCGCGACTCGCTCTCCGTCGTCGGCAAGAAGTTCCTGTGGATGCGCTTCCCCCGCATCCGGGACCTCGGTCCGATCCTCGTCGTCTGGGCCGTCTGCATGGGCGTGCTCGTCTTCCAGCGTGACCTCGGCACCTCGCTGCTCTACTTCGGCCTGTTCCTCGTCATGGTCTTCGTCTCGACCGGGCGTCTGTCATGGGTGCTCATCGGCCTCGGCCTGTTCATCGGCGGTGCGCTCATCGCGGCCAACACGCTCGGCTACGTCGAGTTCCGAGTGCACGCCTGGCTCGACCCGTTCGACCAGGAGATGTACGACGCCGACGGCGGCAGCTTCCAGCTCGTGACGGGCCTCTTCGGCCTCGGGGCCGGCGGCCTCATCGGCAAGGGACTCGGCTCCGGCAGCCCGGGCACGACCCCCCTCGCCTCCAGCGACTTCATCATCGCGGCCATCGGCGAGGAGCTCGGCATGGCCGGCATCTTCGTCGTGCTGCTGCTCTTCGTGATCTTCGTGGCACGCGGGTTCCGCATCGGCCAGCAGGGCGTCGACGACTTCGGCCGCCTCCTCGCGACCGGGCTCGCGTTCACGATCGCCCTGCAGGTGTTCGTCGTCGCGGGTGGCGTGATGCGCGTCATCCCGCTGACGGGCCTCACGATGCCGTTCATGGCTGCCGGTGGCTCGAGCCTGCTCGCCAACTGGATCATCGTCGCCATCCTGCTGAGACTGAGCGACACCGTGCGTAACGTGCCGACGGAGGCGATCGACGAATGAGCAAGAACATCCGCCTGGTCGGCGTCCTCGTCATGATCATGTTCATGTCGCTGTTCGTGGCGTCGACCAGCATCCAGGTCTTCCAGGCCGAGACGCTGCGGGACGACCCGCGCAACAGCCGCACCCGCGAGGAGAGCTTCGAGATCCAGCGTGGCCCGATCCTCGTCAACGGCACCCCGATCGCGTCCTCGACCCCCGTCGACTCGGAGTACAAGTACCAGCGTCTCTACGAGAACGGACCGCTGTACGCGGCCGTGACCGGGTACTACTCGGTCGACGGGGCGTCAACGGGACTCGAAGGCGCACTCAACCCCGAGCTCTCCGGCAACAGCGACACGCAGTTCTTCCAGGGACTCGAGCGCCTCTTCACCGGCCAGGACCCGGCAGGAGCAGCCGTCGAGACGACGATCGACCCAGTCGCGCAGCAGACGGCCGCGGATGCACTCGGAGAGCTCAAGGGCGCGGTCGTGGCGACCAACCCTGCGACGGGCGCGATCCTCGCGATGTACTCCACACCGACCTACGACCCGGCGTCGATGGCCAGCCACGACCAGACAAGCGTGCTCGAGGCGTACAACGCGCTGCTGGCCGACCCCAACGATCCGCTCAGCAACCGGGCCATCGGCGGCAACATGAACCCGCCAGGCTCCGTCTTCAAGCTCGTGGTCGCCGCTGCCGCGCTCGAGGACGGCCTCGCGACCGCCGAGTCGCCGCTGCCCAACCCGGCGACCCTCACGCTCCCCGGCACCAACGTCGCCGTGAACAACCCCTCAGCCGGCGCGAAGTGCGGCAGCGGCGACACGACGAATCTCCGCATCGCCCTCGAGCAGTCCTGCAATGTGCCGTTCGCGCAGCTCGCCATGGACCTCGGGGCGGAGCGCGTGCGCGAGATGGCTGAGGCCTTCGGCTTCAACCACGAGTTCGAGGTGCCGATGACGGCAAGCGCCAGCACGTATCCCACCGCACTCGAAGACGACGCGCAGCTCGCGCTCACCGGTTTCGGCCAGTTCGACGTGCGGGCGACTCCACTCCAGTTCGCAATGATCTCTGCGGCAATCGCCAACGGCGGCGAGGTCATGAACCCATCGCTTGTAGAGAGCATCCAGACGCCGACGTTCCAGGAGATCCAGGGGCCCGAGATCTCGAGCTTCGGGCGAGCCATCAGCGAGGAGACTGCGGCATCACTCCAGTCGATGATGGAGGGAAGCGTGAACTCGGGCGTCGCCAGTAATGCAAGAATTGACGGGATCAACGTGGCTGGGAAGACAGGGACCGCGGAGAACGGCGAAGGCGAGCCGTACTCGCTGTGGTTCACAGGATTCGCCGAATCAGGCGATACGCAGATCGCGGTCGCGGTAGTGCTCGAAGACGGTGGCGGAATGGGACAGTCTGGGACGGGCAACGGCCTGGCGGCGACGATTGGGCAGCAAGTGATGAAGGCGGTGCTGAGCAGATGAGACCAGCTGCAGGTGTTTCGTTCGGAGACCGGTACAAGCTGAGCTCGCGCATCGCCATCGGCGGTATGGGCGAGGTCTGGGAGGCGACCGATCAGGTGATCGGTCGCACCGTGGCGATCAAGATCCTCAAAGACGAGTACATGGGCGACCCCGGCTTCCTCGAGCGCTTCCGTGCCGAGGCGAGGCACGCCGCTCTGGTGAACCACGAGGGCATCGCCAACGTGTACGACTACGGCGAGGAGAACGGCTCCGCCTACCTCGTCATGGAGCTCGTGCCCGGGGAGGCGCTGTCGACCGTGCTGGAGCGCGAGCGTGTGCTCCCTCCGGACCAGGTCATGGACATCGTGTCGCAGACGGCGCTCGCCCTGCACGCCGCCCACAAGGCCGGCCTCGTGCACCGTGACATCAAGCCCGGAAACCTGCTCATCACCCCCGACCGCCGGGTGAAGATCACCGACTTCGGCATCGCCCGCATCGCCGACCAGGTGCCCCTGACGGCGACCGGTCAGGTCATGGGCACCGTGCAGTACCTCTCGCCCGAGCAGGCTTCGGGTCACGCGGCGAACCCCGCAACCGACATCTACTCGCTCGGCATCGTCGCCTATGAGGCACTCGCCGGGCGGCGTCCGTTCACCGGCGAGTCGCAGGTCGCGATCGCGATGGCCCACATCAACGACGAGCCGCCTGCGCTGCCCGTCACGGTGCCAGAGCCCGTCCGCAACCTGGTCCTCGCCGCGATCGCCAAGAAGCCAGACGACCGCCCGGCGTCCGCCGAGGTGTTCGCCAGGGCTGCTCGTGCGCTCCGCGACGGCAACGTGACCCGCGCGGCGCAGGCCGTGCCAGCGGTCCTCGGGCTCACCGCTGCTGACGAGGTCGGCGACGCGACCGCCCCGCTCGACCGCACGGCGGTCATGGATGAGGGTGCGCGCACCACGGTGCTCGGCACCGCCGCGGGCACCACCGAGGTCATGAAGGACGACTTCGACACGCTCATCGGCGGCACGCCCGTCGAGGGCGAGGAGCAGTCGGATGCTCTCGTCTCTCCTGCCACGGACGAGCGGAAGAAGCCCGCGGCGTGGGTCTGGGTGCTCATCGGCGCCATCGTGCTCTTCGCCGCTGCGCTCGCCTGGTTCGCCGTCGCGCTGCTGAACAGCAACGCGCCCGCCGCGACGACGCCGCCGGCGACCACTGCAGAGACGACAGCTGTGGAGACCCCACCGGAAGAGCCGACCCCGACGGTCAGCACGCCGACCACGGTCTCCATCGCGCAGGGTGACTTCATCGGCCTCGACTACGACACGGCCGCCACTCGCATCTCCGAGCTGGGACTGACCCCGGCCCGTGCCGTGGGACCTGTGGCGACGAACCCGGATGACGTCAACACGGTGACCGCGGTCAGCCCGACCGGCACCGTCGACCTCGGTTCGACCGTGACCCTCACGGTCTACGACAGCATGGCGACGCCGAACACGCCGACGACCGCCCCCACGGTCACCGTCAACGCGGCCGGAACGCAGGCCAGCATCAGCTGGCCCTCGTTCCAGTGCCCTCCTGGTCAGAGCCTCTCGAGCTACAACGTCAACGTGTCGGGTGCAGAGTTGCAGGATGACCCCGGAACCGCGACCACGGCCACGGCCACGGTGAGCGAGGGATCCTCGATCGTCGAGGCCTCCTACAGCGCGACATGCGGCTCGGGGAACACCAGTGCCGATTCACCCACGGGTTCCGCGACGGTCCCGGAAGTGAACACGCCCGACCCGACGCCGTCTTCGTCCACTCCTCCCGGAGCGTAGGGGACGAGGGTCGCTCCCGCACGGTGGCGCGAGGCAACGAATTCGCCCAACTCCATGCATGCACATGAAACGTGCGGTTCACAGCACCGATGGCACCGTTCACCCATTCCGGGCGAGATAAGATCGGCAGACTAACGAGGCTTGAGCTTGGTGGACACCGCCAAGGGGAGAGGAGCTTGCTTCCGTGATGCAGGGCGAACGCACGCTCGCGGGCCGATACGACATCGGCCGGCGAATTGGTCGTGGAGGTATGGCTGAGGTCTACCTCGGGACCGATGAGCGCCTCGGCCGACGCGTCGCCGTCAAGCTCCTCAACACGCAGCTCTCGGGTGAGCCCGACTTCCGCTCGCGCTTCCGCCAGGAGGCGCAGGCGGCCGCGCGAATGACGCATCCGACGATCGTGCGCGTCTTCGACGCAGGCGAGGACACGTTCGTGCGCGCCGACGGGCACGAGCTCGTCGTCCCCTACATCGTCATGGAGTACATCGAGGGGCAGCAGCTCCGCGATGTCATGGCCGGCGCTCCCCTCGCGGACACCCAGATCCACGAGTACATGACGGGCATCCTCACGGCGCTCGAGTACTCGCACCGTGCAGGTGTCGTGCACCGCGACATCAAGCCGGGAAACATCATGATCACGCCGGAGGACACGGTCAAGGTCATGGACTTCGGCATCGCCCGTGCCATCTCCGACACCGCTGGCACGATCGCACAGACCACCGCCATCCTCGGCACCGCCTCGTACTTCTCGCCAGAGCAGGCGAAGGGCGAGAACGTCGACGGACGAAGCGATCTCTACTCGGCTGGCATCGTGCTCTACGAGATGCTCACGGGCAAGGTCCCCTTCCAGGGCGACTCAGCGGTCGCCGTGGCGTACCAGCACGTCACCGAGCGCCCGATCGACGCGAACGAGATCAACCCGAAGGTCTCGAAGGCCATGAACGCGGTCGTGAAGCGGTCGCTCGCGAAGAGCCGAGAGGATCGCTACCAGTCGGCCTCTGAGTTCCGCCGTGACCTCGACCTCGCAGCCCAGGGCATCATGCCGGCCTTCGCGACGAAGGTGGAGGACGACGACCGCACGCAGCTGTTCGGCCCAGCGCCTTCCGGTGTGAGTGCAACAGAGTCGGCGTTCAACTCGCTCTCCGAGACCGATGACCGCGCACCGCAGGTGCAGCGTCGCCCTCCGGCGATGTGGATCTGGGGCGCCGCGGCGCTCCTCGTCGTCGTCATCGTCGCCGTCAGCATCTGGGTCTCGCAGCTGCCGCAGGCAGGTCAGCTCCCCGATACGAGTGTCGATGTACCGGATGTCGTCGGCGAGCAGTGGGACGCAGCGCGCACGACGCTCGAGGAGATCGGTCTGACTCCGGTACGCGAAGCGCAGACGAGCGAAGATGTTCCCGAGAACCAGGTCATCAGCACGACTCCAGGGTCCGGACTCAGCGTCTCACTCGGTCAGGAGATCACGGTCGTGGTCTCGACGGGACCGTCGGCGGTGACCATGCCAGACATCAACGGCATGACCGTCGAGCAGGCGACGGTTGCCCTGCAGGGTGCCGGACTGAGCGTCGGCCAGATCACGTCAGAGGACTCCCCGACCGTCGCAGCGGGCACGATCGTGCGCAGTGACCCCGCGGGCGGTTCGAGCGTCGCGGCGGCCTCCAGCGTCAACCTCGTGACCTCCACGGGCAACGTGGCGCTGCCTGACCTCCTGGGACAGCCGCTCGAGTCGGCGACGGCGACCTTGCGAGAGCTGGGACTCCTCGCGGTCGTGAAGCAGGACCCGGGCTGCCTCGCGGTCGAGGGCAACCCGATCGTGAACATGTCGGTGCCTCCGGGACCCGTCGCCCAGCACTCGCAGGTCGAGGTCACCTACTGCACGTCGGAGCCCGCGCCGACACCGACGACGACGACTCCCGACGCCACGCCGAGCGGTGCGCCCTCGACGCCTCCGGAGGATTGATCCACCTCCCCGCACACAGTTGATCAGAGTCGAGGGCCCCTTCCGCTTCGCGGGAGGGGCCCTCGATCAGTTCTGAGCCGGAGCCTGGGACAGCACGCCGAGACCGACGGTGACGTCGTTCTGGGGTGTGAGAAGGGCATCCACCCAAGGGAACGCGAAGAAGACCAGGCCGTAGAGTGCCGCGGCGATGAGGACCAGGGCGATGAGCAGCTTCACGGGCCAGGGGCCGGGGAGCACTCGCCAGAGGGCGCCGTACATCAGAGACCTCCCTGGCTCGCGACCGAGGCCGCTATCGATGCTGGCGGACCGTCGGCTCTCGGAGTGAAGGTGTCGAAGACCGCGTAGCCGATGATGCGCTCTGCGGTCGACCAGAACGGGTTGCAGCTCATGATCATCATGAGCCGGTCGGTGCCCGTCTGCTCGGGGTACCGCGGCACCGAACCCAGCACGTCCACCTGGGTCGGTGCGACGTACTCACCTGATCTGTAGGAGTAGGTGTACCAGCCGTCGGCCGTCTCGACGACGAGCTCATCACCGAGCTGCAGCTCGTGGATCTTCTGCATGGACGCCCCGTAGGCGAGGCGATGGCCCGCGATCGCGAAATTGCCGACCTCGCCGGGCATCTGCGAATCCGGGTAGTGGCCGATGTTGTGGTCGAGCACCTCATGCTGCTCGATGCCCTGCGCGATGGGACGGGCGTAGTCGGCGCCCCAGGTGGGCACGTAGAGGATCGCGAACCGCTCGTTGGTGACGGTCGGTGCCGAGGAGATGGGGATGCCGATCGCGGGGTCGGTCGTGGTCACGGTCGTGGCTTCCTCGCCACCCTCGGCGAGCACCTGGCTGAGCTCCTGCCCGGCTTGGTTCTGCTCCTCGCCGACGATGAGGTCGTTGAGCCAGTACTTCCAACCGACGAAGAGGAGCATGACGACTCCGAGCGTCATGAGGACTTCTCCGGAGACACCCACGACGCTGAGCTTGCGGCGCGGCCTGGAGCCGGATGAGGGACGCTGACCTCTGCTCGAGCTCTGACGCTGACGGGTCTCATTTTCGAGGGCACGCCGCTGGGCCCGAGTCTGGTAGCCGTCGTCGTCGGCGAGGAGCGACTCGATCGAGGTGGTCCCGTCGTCTCGTCCAGGCCGTTCAGCAGATGGCATAGGAGCAATCATAGATAGGATGGCCCGCATGTCTCGTGAGAAGTCCAGCGGCTCCAAGTCCGACGAGCCGGAGAAGAAGACTCCGGCCGGTACGAAGAAGCACCGTTCGTCCGAAGCGTCCGCCGCAGCGGCCGCTCTCGCGGCGACCGAGAAGCAGCGCAGGCAGAAGCGCGCAGCTGGTGTCGCCGACAGCGATGAGCGCAACCCGAACCCGGTCTGGTTCAAGCCGCTCATGTTCGGCTTCCTGATCGTCGGGTTCCTCTGGATCATCGTCTTCTACCTGACGAGCGGCGCGTTTCCCATCGCCGAGCTCGGGTCGTGGAACATCCTCGTCGGGTTCGGCATCGCGTTCATCGGCTTCATCATGACGACGAACTGGCGCTAGCCGCTTCCTTCTCCACACGAGCTCGAATTACAGCTGTGTAATTCATCCCCAGGTGTGCATAACC
Organism: Pseudoclavibacter sp. Marseille-Q434; assembly: GCF_050315415.1. NCBI lineage: Bacteria > Bacillati > Actinomycetota > Actinomycetes > Micrococcales > Microbacteriaceae > Pseudoclavibacter > Pseudoclavibacter sp. Marseille-Q434. Next base: position 705,840 of record NZ_JBNPQH010000002.1, read on the forward strand.
CTGTGGATAACTTTTGTGCATAGCTCTCTGTGGCGGAGAAGCCACATAGCAAGAAGCCGCGCATCCCGATGGATGCGCGGCTTCTTGCGTTCCGAGTGACTACCCGGCGATACCCAGCGGCAGCTGCGAGACGCTCGCGGTGGCGCCGACCACGATGAGCACACCGAGCGCCGCCACTATCCAGAGCCCCTTCCGCGACGGCTTCGCCGACTTCGACTCCCACAGGAACAGCCACGAGCAGAGCGCGCCGGTGACAAGGCCACCGAGGTGGGCCTGCCAGGCGATGCCCGGGATGACGAACCCCATGACGACGTTGATGCCCACGAGCACGATGAGCGACATAGTGTTCATGCGCGCTTGCCGCATGACGACGAAGTAGGCGCCGAAGAGGCCGAAGACGGCACCGGATGCGCCCAGGACGGTCGTGTTCGGTGCGACGAGGGCGATCGCGAGCGAGCCCCCGAGCGCGCTGACGATATACAGCGCCGCGAACCTGAGATGCCCGTACACCTGCTCGAGGACGCGCCCGAAGATCCACAGCGTCAGCATGTTGAACGCGAGGTGGAAGACGGTCGAGTGCGCGAAGGCCGACGTCAGCATGCGCCACGGTTCGAACGCACCACTCCCGACGTGGGAGTAGATGCCGTGATAGACGAGGAGGCCAGTGACCAGATCGCCGGTCACCTGCTGGAGGAGCCAGAGGACGGTCGAGACGCCGATGATGGCGTACGTGACGAGCGGTCGCTGGTCTTGCCCGAGCCGTCGCAGCCGCGTTCGCGCTGAAGGACGCTGAGCGGCCTTGGCTCTCGCATTCGACTCCCGGATGCACTCAGGACAGATCACGCCGACAGGCGCGAGCGTCTGGCACTCGGGGCAGACGGTGCGGCCGCACCGCTGACAGAGCACGAAGCTCTGTCGGTCTGGGTGTCGATAACAGAAGTTCTCACGCTGCTGCGACAGCTCGGGTGATGTCATTCGTGAAGAGGAACCTGGAGCCTAGAGCTGCTCGACGGTGACGCTCTCGATGACGACGTCCTTGAGCGGCTTGTCACGGCCATCGGTCGGAACCTTGGCGATCGCGTCCACGACCGTGCGCGACTCGTCATCGGCGACGCGGCCGAAGATGGTGTGCTTGCCCTGCAGCCACGGCGTCGGGTCCGTCGTGATGAAGAACTGCGATCCGTTCGTTCCGCGGCCGAGCTGCTTGCCGGCGTTCGCCATGGCGAAGATGTAGGGCTCGTTGAAGTTGAGCTCGGGGTGGATCTCGTCGTCGAACGCGAAACCGGGGCCGCCGGTTCCGGTGCCCGTGGGGTCGCCGCCCTGGATCATGAAGTTGGGGATGATGCGGTGGAAGATCACGCCGTCGTAGAGGGGCGTGCTCTTGGTCTGGCCGTCACGAGGGTCGGTCCATTCCAGCTCGCCCGTGGCGAGACCCACGATGGTCTTGACCGTGTTCGGCGCGTGGTTGCCGAACAGCTCCACCTTGATGGGGCCGTGGTTCGTGTTGATCGTTGCAAGTGCAGTGGCGATTGACATGCTCGTCATCTTTCCATAGCCGTCCGACTTCTCTCCTGCCTGTCCGCCGACAGCGTGCGGTGATTCAGGTTGCGTGTGGCAGAAGCGTGCCAAGATATGCACTACCTACTTGTCAACGTCCGGAGGTACCAATGGCCCTTTCACGGAAGCAGTCGCGTGAACTCAAGCGTCTCCGCAAGGACGCAACAAACCTGTGGAGCGAGCAGCAGTCTGTCATCGAGCACGCTCGTGGCATCCTGCAGTCCGCTGGAGTGAGCGCGAAGGGCTTGGCTGAGTCCGAGCTCGTCCCCGCTCTGCAGAAGAGCTACGACAACAACGTTCGCCCGAGCTTCGACCGCGGCTACAGCGTGGCCCGCGAAAAGTACGAAGACGCGAGCGTCCGCTTCAACGGCAAGGTCCTCCCCGTCGTCGCCGGCCTCTCGGGCTCGGTGGCTGGCACGGTCAGCAACCTCGCTTCGAAGAACCACGACCTCAAGGACGTCGCCGGCTCCGCGAAGAAGGTCTCGAAAGAGCTGAACTCGCGCGCCAAGAAGGCATCGAAGGCGTACGACAAGAAGTACAACAGCTCCGGCGTCGGCGTCGGCGGCTGGCTGCTCATCGGTGCTGGCGTCGCAGCTGTCGCTGCTGTGGGCTACGCCCTCTGGCAGACCTTCCGCGCAGATGACGACCTGTGGATCGCTGACGAGGAGCTCGACGCTCCCGTCACCACGGTCTCGCCCGCATCGGCCGCGAAGTAGTTCGCGCGCTCCTGCATCTGACTGGCCCCGCGCTCACCTCGTGAGTTGCGGGGCTTCGTCGTAGGTGCCGGTGATGAGCTGTGCCAGCGCGTCCGCCATCACGGGCTTCGCGCCCCGCCACCAGGCGAGCCGCACTTCGATGGCCGGAGCGTCGCGCAGGGGCCGGTAGACGACCCCCGGTCGGGGGTGCTGGGCGGCCGTGGCCTCGCTGGTCACGCCGAAGACATCGCCATCCGCGATCAGGGTCAGCCACTCGTCGAGGGAGGTGGTCGGGATGAAGATGGGCGATCGGTCAGCCTGCCAGAGTGAGCCGACTGTGGTGCCGGTCCGTGCATCCACCGCGAGGGTCTTGCCGGCGAAGTCGTCGAGGACCAGGGTTCGCCTGCGCGCGAGCGGGTCTTCCTTCGACAGGACTGCGACCCGTCGCTCTTTCCCGACGAGAACGGTCTCGATGCGGGGATCGCGGGGTGCCGTGCGGAGGACGGCGAGCTCGGCTTCACCATCCAGGAGTCCGGCCGTCGCCGTGTTGCTCTGCCGGAAGACAAGATGTGATTCAGGATGCTCGGCTCGCCAGCGTCGTTGCACGGTGCTCGTGTGCGCGCCGAGCGTCGACCAGGCGTAGCCGACCCGAAGTTCCCGGGTCGCCGCATTCGCTTCGTCGCCGATGAGGCTCACTTCGAGGAGGACGCGGCGCGCTCGGGCCAGGATCCGCTCGCCGAGGGGGGTGAGCGCCACATGACGTGTGGAGCGGGAGAGGAGCTGCGCACCGAGCTGGGTCTCGAGCGCGAGGATGGCACGCGACACGGCCGCCTGCGAGCAGTGCATCTCGATGGCCGCATCGGTGAAGGTGCCCGCGTCGACGACCGCGGCGAGGGCGCGGAGGTGGCGGAGCTCGAGACTCATGCGCCAAGCGTATAACTCCCGCGTGTCATGCATTTCTGCGCTCGGTTCACCAGGGACACGATTGGCGCATGACTGGAACCGCGGACACGACGATGCCGAACGCTGCCGCGCCGCGCAGCGTCCTCGCCGGCTCGGCGCTGCTGACCGGCAGCGGGCTCTCCAATCAGCTCGGTGCCGCGTTCGGAGCACTCGCCTTCGATTCCCTTGGCACCGCGGGAGTCGTCGCCGTCCGCCAGCTCGTGTCGGCCGCCATCCTGCTGCCGGTTGCCCGGCCACGGCTGCGGAGCTTCACCTGGGCGCAGTGGTGGCCGGCATTGCTGCTCGGACTCGTCCTGGCGACCATGAACCTGTCCCTCTACGCGGCCGTCGATCGCATCGGGCTGGGGCTGGCCGTCACCCTCGAGTTCCTCGGCCCACTCGCTGTCGCGCTGTCCTCGTCGCGCACGCGGGCGGATCTGCTTCTCGCGGCGGGCGCCGCCGTCGGCGTGTACGTGCTGCTGCTGCCCGACGGGTCCAGCGATCTCCTCGGCTACGCGTTCGGCCTGCTCGCTGCCTGCTGCTGGGCCAGCTACATCCTGCTCAATCGGATGCTCGGAGGCCGCCTGACCGGCCTCCAGGCGCCTGCCACAGCCACGCTGGTCTCGAGCCTTCTGACACTGCCCATCACCGTGCAGCTGATCGCCGACGGGAAGTTCCTGGGCTGGCCACTACTGCTCGCGGCGGTCTCCGGCCTGCTGTGCTCCGTCATCCCCTACTCGATCGACATCATCGCGCTCCGCTGGGTGACCACGAGGTTCTTCGGGGTGTTCATGAGCATCAACCCGATGTTCGCGGCGCTCGCCGGAGTTGCCGTGCTCGGTCAGGTGCCCGTCGCGCACGAGTGGGTCGGCATGGCCATGATCGTCGGCGTCAACGCTGTCGCCGTGTCACGCGGCCTCCGCGGGGGCCGTAGCACCGAGGAGACGCGGAGAGACGCCGGAGGAGCTCAGTGAGCGGCGCGGAGAGAACGCAGGTGCCCGTTGGCGGGGCGTTCCGCGTGGAGCCTGAGCCCCACATCCACGAGCGACACGGTGCGAAGCGCGGCCACCTCCGCGAGGTCGAACCAGCGAGCCTCATCCGTTGAGCCGCCGCGCTCGTTGCGCAGCTCGCCGCTCACGATGCTCGCCTCGTAGACGATCCGGACCGACTGCATCGGCGTCTTGCCCGGCTCGAGCCGGTCACGGCCCGCGATGATGTGCGAGTCGATGCCGAGGAGGTGGTCGATGGAGGCGTGGTAGCCGGTCTCTTCCCAGATCTCGCGGACGACGCCGTCGATGGGGTCCTCGCCCGGGTCCGTTCCGCCGCCGGGCAGGGTCCAGCCTGAGCGACCACGGTCATGCCAGTGCGCGAGGAGGATCTGCCCGTCGCGCACGATGACACCGTAGGAAGCGAGTCGTCGATGCACGGAACCCCCAAAGATCTCTGCCGGGGTCTCGAGGTCAGCGGCCCGGTGCCTGGCCGACCCGAACCACGGGCGCACGCTATCGTACGCCGACGCGCGCCGCGCTCCCGCACAAGGAGGCCCCGACGCGCGCCGGATGGTGCGTAGCGAGCGGGATCAGCGACGCAGCGTCTTGCGCGCGGCCCAGTTGCCGAGGAACTGGAGCCCCTGCACGAGGATCACGATCACGATGACAGCTGCCCACGTGACCTCGGGCTGGAACTGACGATAGCCATACTGGATCGCGAAGTCACCAAGTCCGCCACCGCCGATGAATCCGGCCACCGCCGACATGTCGACGAGCGAGACCACGGCGAACGTGTATCCGAGGATGAGCGGCCCAAGTGCCTCAGGCACGATTACGGTCCACACGATCTGGAAACGTCCCGCACCCGACGCGCGCGCCGCCTCGATGACACCTGGTGACACAGTCAGCAGGTTCTGCTCGACAAGGCGAGATATGCCGAAAGTGGCCGCAAGCGAGAGCGCAACGATCGCCGCATTTGTACCGATACCAGAACCCACGATGAGTCTCGAGAGTGGCTGGACGGCCGCGATGAAGATGATGAATGGGATTGGTCGGAAGAAGTTCACGATTACGTTCATGACCGCGTTCGCGAAACGTTGCTCGTAGAGGTTGCCGCGGCGCGTCAGATAGAGCACGAGCCCAACCAGGAGCCCGCCAAGCCCACCGAAGAGCAGGCTAAGCGAGACGAGGAAGAGAGTCTCGCCGGTCGCCTCGAACAGCTTCGGCAGGAGTTCGATGACCTCGTTCATGCCGCACCTCCCGCAGTGATGTCGTCGAATTCCGTGACGACCGCGAGGCCGCCGATTTCATCGAGGGCCCGGCGTCGTGCATCCGCGTCACCCTGCAGCGCGAAGGTCAGGTCGCCGAACGACTTCCCGCGGATCTCGTTCATTCCGCCGTACACGAGCTCGACAGTGATGCCTGCTTCGTGCAGGATACGCAGCGCCTGACCCTGGTTGGTCCGCCCGTCGCGGAAGCTCAGCGTCACGAGCGTGCCAGGGTGGCGGGCACCCAAGTCTGCGCGCAGCTCGGCATCCGGGATGCCCTGCACGACCGTCGAGACGAAGCGCTGCGTTGCCGGGGCCTCCGGGTTCGCGAAGATGTCGAACACCTCGCCCTGCTCGACGATTTTGCCGTGCTCCATGACGGCGACGTGGCTCGCGATCTCCTTCACGACGTCCATCTCGTGCGTGATGACGATGATCGTGACCCCGAGCTCCTCGTTTGCCTTCTTCAGCAGCTGCAGCACGTCCGCCGTCGTCTGCGGGTCGAGCGCGCTCGTCGACTCGTCGGCGAGGAGGATGCTGGGGTTCGTCGCGAGGGCGCGCGCGATGCCCACGCGCTGCTTCTGCCCGCCGGAGAGCTGGTCGGGGAAGGCGCGCGCTTTCTCGGAGAGTCCGACGAACTCGAGCAGCTCGGCGACGCGCTTCTCGCGCGCTGCCTTCGGCGTCTTGGCGACGCGCAGCGGATACGCCACGTTTCCGGCGACGTTGCGTGAGTTGAAGAGGTTGAACTGCTGGAAGATCATCCCGATTCCGGCGCGGACAGAGCGCAGCTTCGTCTCGGGCAGCTTCGTGATGTCGACCCCATCCACGTGGATGCTGCCGGACGTGGTCGGCTCGAGCGCGTTGATGAGACGCACCATCGTTGATTTCCCTGCACCCGAGTAGCCGATGACGCCGTAGATATCGCCGGCCTCGATGTTGAGCGAGACCCCGTCGACGGCCCTGATGACCGGGGCTCCGCGCTTGGGCGCCGGATACTCCTTGACGACGTCGGTGAGTGTGATGAGGGCCATGTGTTCGCTCTCGCCTTCTTCACGGTGGACCCGTGTGGTGGTGCTGGTGAGCGGCGCCGTGACGCCATTCGTTGATGCAAGCGAGATCGCCGCCCGAGGCCTGATGATCATCATCGGGTCTCGGGCGGCGAGCGCGCTAGGGGTGAGTCCTAGCCCTGGGCTTCGATCTCTGCGACGAGCTCGTCGAGCGTCGTCTGCAGCTCGTCGACGGGCGTCTTGGTGAGCACGGCGGTCTCGCCGAACGTCTCCTTGACCGCTGCCGCAACACCCTCCGAGTTCTGGTAAATCTCGACGAGCTTGAGGTAGTTCTCATTGTCGGCGTTCTCGGCCGTCGTCACGAAGATGTTGATGTACGGGAACGCGGACTCGTTCTGCGGGTCATCCCGCGTGAGTGCGTCTTCCGTGGTGAGGCCAGCGTTCTCGACGAAGTCGTTGTTGATGATCGCGCCGGCGAGGTCAGGCAGCGAGGTTGCCGTGACGGAAGCCTCGAGCTCGGTCACCGTGACACGCGACTCGGGGAGCACATCGTCGAGGGTGGAGAACGGCGAGCCGCCGTCCTTGAGCTCGATGAGGCCAGCTTCCTGGAGCACGAGGAGGCCGCGGGCGCGGTTGGAAGCGTCGTTCGGGACTGCGACCTCTGCGCCGTCCGGAATCGCGTCGACCGAGTCGTACTGCGACGAGTAGAAGCCGAGGGGGTAGATGGCCGTCGAGCCGATCGGCACGAGGTCGTCGCCACTCGCGGCGTTGTGCTGCGCGAGGTAGATGATGTGCTGGAACGCGTTGACGTCGAGCTCACCCTCGCTCGTGGCGGGGTTGGGCTGGTTGTAGTCCGAGAAGTCGACGAGCTCGACCGTGAGGTCCTCAGCTGCCGCTTCCTCGACGAGGACGTCCCAGTACGGGTCGGATGCGCCGACGACACCGAGCCTGATGGTGTTCTCATCGGAGGCGCCGGTGGAGCACGCGGAGAGGCCTCCAATGAGGGCGATCGCGCCGACTGCTGCGGCGATCTTGGTGAAACGTGACATGGAGGAGGGTCCTTTCAATGCGGCGCGCGAACGCCGGCAATCCTCTAAGGGTCTAGAGGGCCTCGCAAGAATAAGAGAACAGCGCGTCGCCGCGCCGGTACATCCTGACACGTTGCGTAACAGTCCACTGACGGCGTCACCTACGCAACAATGTTGCGCTGGAATCGCCAAGCAACTCAGGGCAGAAGGCCCAAGTGCCTGGCCTTCGCAAGAGCCTGGTAGCGAGAGCCCGCATCCAGCTTCGTCATTGCGGTCCCGAGGTAGCTCTTGACCGTGCTCTCGGTCAGAATCAGCTTCCTGGCGATGTCCTTGTTCGTCAGCCCGAGCGCGATCTGACCGAGCACATCCAGCTCCCGCGGCGAGAGCCTGACCGGAGCCTCAGGGAGATCTGCGGTGGCGGCGGCCTCTCTGCTGCGCGGATCTCCGTGGTCGCCGGCGAACCTCACGAGGCGTTCCTCGATGCCCCGCAGCCTGGCCCGCACCTCGGCATCGGCGAGGAGGGATGCCACCTCACGCAGCTCGGAGAACGTCCCCCTCAGCTCCTCGAGCTGCGTCGCGGTGAGACCCCCGGAACCCAGCTCCGAGATGCTCGCGGACCCCACCCGCATCCGACGGCTGAGCTCATCCCGCAGCCGCAGCTCGTCTTCAACGTTCTTCCCGAGCGCGACCGCCTGACCGAGCGACATCGACTGAGAGTCAGGGGCCGCCCGGAACCCGCCATAGAGGACACCCCGCACGTGCTTGTCGACGATGACCGGCACAGCCATCAGGCTCTGGACGTGCTCGGACAGCACCTGCACGTCGTAGTCGTGCGTGATGCGACTGCTGCCGCGGTAGTTCGTGGTGACCTTGGCGCGACGCTCGAGCATTGCCCGACCTCCGAGACCGCGCCCCAGCTGCACCCTGAGCCCCACGAGGCCGCGACCCTGGTTGCCGCAGATCGTATGCACGTCCGTCGTGTCGCGGTACGTCGGACCGCCGAACGAGAGAGGGCACCCCGTGGAGTCCCGCAGGCGCGCCACAGCCTGAGCGAAGACGTCAGCTTCGGTTGCTGCCTCTGGGAACATCATGTGCGTCACTACCAACTTCCGGGGGTAGTTCGATACTTCGTCGTATGCGTAGCGTGGATGCTATCACGCAGGCGATGAGGCTTTCGTGTTCGCAATGATGCGAAGAAATGCCGCCGTCAGCCGCTCCGGAATACACGTCCATCCCTGACGAACGCAGCAATGCACTGAGGCAAGGAGGCCCCATGCAGAATGAAACGTCACCACCGCCGACCGGCGGAATCGACTATGTCGAATTCGAGGAATCGGCCGATTTCAAGGAACTGAAGAAACGCCAGCGTTCCTTCGTCTTCCCACTCTCCATCTTCTTCCTCGTCTGGTACGGCGCCTACATCATCGTCGCCGCATACGCGCACGACTTCATGGCCACGCCCGTCGTCGGGAACATCAACGTGGGTCTGCTGCTGGGCATCGGCCAGTTCGTCACGACCTTCGCGATCACCATGTGGTACGTCTCCTACGCCAACCGGAGACTCGATCCGCTCGCGAATGACCTGCGCGTCCAGCTGACCAAGGAGGACCAGGCATGAGCGTCCAGCTCATCGCCCCGCGGGCGAGCGCGGTGGCCGACAACGACCCCGTCCTGAATATCGCGATCTTCGCGGCGTTCGTCGCCGTGACGCTCTTCATCGTCATCAGGGCGAGCCGAAACAGCAAGACCGCCGCCGATTACTATGCGGGCGGTCGCTCTTTCTCGGGGACGCAGAATGGATTCGCCATCTCCGGCGACTATCTCTCCGCAGCGTCCTTCCTAGGCATCGTCGGTGCCATCGCCGTCAATGGATATGACGGCTTCCTCTATTCGATCGGGTTCCTCGTCGCCTGGCTGGTGGCGCTGCTGCTGGTCGCCGAGCTCATGCGCAACACGGGCAAGTTCACGATGGCCAACGTGCTGTCGTTCCGCCTCAAGCAGCGGCCCGTGCGCGTCGCGGCGGCCCTCACGACGCTCGCGGTCTGCTTCTTCTACCTCCTCGCCCAGATGGCCGGGGCCGGCGGTCTCGTCGCGCTCCTGCTCGGCATCACGGACGACATCGGCGTCGCGATCGTCGTCGCCGTCGTCGGCGTGCTCATGATCATCTACGTCCTCATCGGCGGGATGAAGGGCACGACCTGGGTGCAGATCATCAAGGCCTTCCTGCTCATCGGCGGCGCCGGGGCGATGACGATCTGGGTGCTGGTCATCAACGGCTTCGACCTGTCCGCGCTCCTGCAGGCGGCCGTCGACAAGGCGGCGCTCGACGGTGCTGAAGACCCGGCCGCGATCCTCGCTCCGGGGCTCCAATACGGCAAGAACCCCATCGACTTCGTGTCGCTCGGCCTCGCCCTCGTCCTGGGTACGGCGGGCCTCCCGCACGTCCTGATGCGCTTCTACACGGTGCCCACCGCCAAGGAGGCCCGGAAGTCCGTGGTGTGGGCCATCTGGCTCATCGGCGGCTTCTACGTGTTCACGCTGGTCCTCGGCTACGGGGCCGCCGCACTCGTCGGTGCGCCCGCCATCAAGGACGCGCCCGGCGGCGTGAACTCCGCCGCGCCGCTACTCGCTCTCGAGCTCGGGGGGCCCATCCTCATGGGCTTCATCTCCGCCGTGGCCTTCGCGACCATCCTCGCCGTGGTCGCCGGCCTCGCCATCACGGCTGCCGCATCCTTCGCCCACGACATCTACAACAGCGTCGTGAAGCGAGGCACGGCAACCCCCGAGCAGGAGGTGAAGGTCGGCAAGTACACGGTTGTCGTGCTCGGCGTCGTCGCCATCGTCGGCGGCATCGGCGTACAGGGCCAGAACATCGCGTTCCTGGTGGCGCTCGCCTTCGCGGTCGCCGCCAGCGCGAACCTGCCGACCATCCTCTACTCGCTGTACTGGCGCAAGTTCACCACTCGCGGCGCGCTGTGGAGCATGTACGGGGGTCTCGCGACGGCCATCGTCCTGATTCTCTTCTCGAAGGTCGTCTCCGGTGCCGAGACGGCGATGCTCGGCGCGGAGATCGACTTCGCCTGGTTCCCGCTCAACAACCCGGGCATCGTCTCGATCCCCGTCGGCTTCCTGCTGGGCTGGCTCGGGTCCGTCCTGCCGCAGAAGAAGGAGGATCCGCGCGTCGCCGCCGAGATGGATGTGCGCTCGCTCACCGGGTACGGGGCCGAGGAGGCCGTCGAGCACTAGGCACTCCCTCGTCCGAGCACGCCACGGACTGCTCGAGTTCGTCGAAATGGTCGCTCCGACCCGGTCGGGGCGACCATTTCGGCGCTCTCGTTGTCTCGGTGCCACAACGCACATGAGGTTCGGGATGCGCGTGGGTAGCGTGAACATGTCCACGATGCACACGGAGGTGCGGATTTGACCCAGTCAGCGCAGACAGGTTCCCTCGCCGGGAAGACCATCATCATGTCAGGCGGAAGTCGCGGCATCGGACTCGCGATCGCGAAGCGCGCGGCACGCGATGGAGCGAACGTCGTGCTCCTGGCGAAGACCGGTGAGCCCCATCCGAAGCTGCCCGGCACGGTCTACACGGCCGCTGAGGAGGTACGCGAGGCCGGTGGGCGCGCCCTGCCGGTCGTGGGCGACGTCCGTGACGACTCCGACCTGCAGCGGGCGGTCGATACGGCGGTCGTCGAGTTCGGCGGCATCGACATCGTCGTCAACAACGCGAGCGCCATCGACCTGCGGTCGACGCTCGACATCGACGAGAAGCGCTACGACCTGATGCATCAGATCAACCAGCGGGGCACGTTCATGCTGTCGCGGGCCGCGCTGCCGCACCTGCTGGGGTCGGCGGATGCTCGCATCCTGTCGCTCTCACCTCCCCTCAACCTCTCGGCGAGGTGGCTCGGCGCCTACCCTGCGTATATGACCGCGAAGTACGGCATGACGCTCGCGACGCTCGGCATCGGTGCCGAGTTCGCCGAGAAGGGAGTCGAGGCGAACACCCTCTGGCCGCGCACGACCATCCAGACCGCCGCCGTCGCCAACATCATCGGCGGCGAGGAGCTCATGCGGCGCAGCCGGACTCCCGAGCTGTACGCGGATGCCGCGCACGTCGTCCTCACGGCGCCGCGCGGCCGGTACCAGGGCGAGACGCTGCTGTGCGAAGACGTGCTCGCGGATGCGGGCGTGAGCGATCTGGGCGCCTACTCACCCGGTGTGGATGCCGCCGAGCTGTTTCCCGATGCCTTCGTCGACTGACCGCATGAGCGACGTGCGCTGGCGTGCCGTCCGGGAGCACCGCTGCCGACCGGTCGACCTTCGACGGGCGTCGAACGGGTGCGCGACGGACGTCGGAGGGTGTCTCGAGACCAACGGCCTAGTGTGAGTCCCAGATGGGCGGTTCGGGCACATCCCTGGCAGACCCTACGTGCAGCAGTCCAACGAGGGAGCGCGACGATGACGGGTGTCGATCAGCACATCAAACCGGACGTCCCACCGTCCGGTCCGGGTTGTGTGGAGTGCGAGGAGTCGGGCAGCTGGTGGCTGCACCTGCGTCGCTGCACGTTCTGCGGCCACATCGGCTGCTGCGACGACTCTCTGAACACGCATGCGACGAAGCACGTTCACGCAACGGGTCATCAGGTCATCTGCAGCTACGAGCCTGACGAGGTGTGGTTCTGGGACTACGCGACGGAGACGATGTTCGACGGGCCGACGCTGCACGCGCCGCACAGCCACCCACGGTCGCAAACGGTTCCGGGCCCGCGGGAACGCGTGCCGGCCGACTGGCAACGCCTCCTGGGCGCATGACGACGCCGCTCGGCGATCTCCCGGACGAACCGCTCGCCCTGCACGAGGCCCCATACGCGTAGGCCGGATGCCGAGGGCGGGGTTGTGGTCGTCCAGCCTCGCCTGAAGCGGCCGCAAGTCCGCCCCCGGATGGGCCGACTCACGCAGAAGAACCCCGGTCAGATTTCTCTGACCGGGGTTCTGTGTCACCGTGGAGCCTAGGAGATTCGAACTCCTGACATCCTGCTTGCAAAGCAGGCGCTCTACCAACTGAGCTAAGGCCCCGTTCGGGGGTGGAAACGACACCAGCCTTCAGTGTCGAACCGTGGGGCTACCAGGACTTGAACCTGGGACCTCTTCGTTATCAGCGAAGCGCTCTAACCGCCTGAGCTATAGCCCCCGAAGCGACTGCCCCAACATACACGAAAAGTGCACCGCAGGGGAAATCGAGCCGCTAGCTGTTCGTGAAACCGAACACGAGGCCTCCCGTGACCTTCACCGCGAGGTTGTAGAGGAACGCCGCGACCGCGCCGAGGGCAGTGCCCGCGACGAGGTTGAGGAGCGCCACGACCAGCGAGAAGAGCATGAGCTGCGGCAGTGTGACGAAGTCATCGACTCCAACGCCTGCCGAACCGGAGACGTCGTTGAGGAGGTTGTTGACGCTCCCCAGCACACCCGTGTTCTCGATGACCGTCCACATGAGGAACGTCGCAACGATGGTGATGATGCCGAAGCAGATCGACAGCAGGAAGGAGAACTTCACGACAGACCAGAAGTCGATGTGCACCAAACGGAGGCGCACCTGCTTGCTCGCAGTCTTCTTGCTGGACTTCTGGGCCAGCTTGTCAGCAACGCTCGTCATAGATCAGTACCTCAGTCTTCGGTCTCGTCCTGCTCGAACGACGTGACCGAGTCTGCCACAGTCTCACTCTCGTCACTCTCGGCAGTCGTGCTCTCCCCATCGCTGGAGGCATCAGGGGTCGCCTCGGTCGCCGACTCGGTGTCGTCCGAGGCGGTGGCGCCGGCGGATTCGCCGTCCTCGCCCGCCTCGTCTTCCTTCTCGAGCTCACGGTCGGCGTTCTGCGCGATCGCGATCACGTAGTCGCTGTTGTCGAGCCTCGCGAATGTCACGCCCATGGAGTCGCGTCCGGTCACGGAGACCTCGGCGACGTTGGAGCGCACGACCTTGCCGGAGGCGAGGATGACCAGCACCTCTTCGGCGTCGTGGACGAGCAGCGCGCCGGCGAGCCCGCCGCGTTCCTCGTTCAGCTTCGCGACCTTGATGCCGAGGCCGCCGCGCTTCTGGATGCGGTACTGCGACACCGACGTCCGCTTCGCGTATCCGCCCTCCGTGACGATGAACACGTAGGCGTCATCACTCGAGGTGACCGCTGCAGTGAGCAGGTAGTCGCCGTCGCGGAACGACATGCCCTTGACGCCGGACGTGGAGCGGCCCATGGGCCGGAGCGCCTCGTCGTTCGCCTCGAAGCGAAGCGACATTCCGAGGTGGGAGACGCAGAACACGTGGTCGGACTCGTCGGCGAGCATCGCCGAGACGAGCTCGTCGCCCTCGCGCAGGTTGACGGCGATGATGCCGGCCTGGCGGTTCGTGTCGTACTCGGTGAGCGCCGTCTTCTTGACGAGCCCCTCGCGGGTGGCGAGCACGAGGTACTGCGCCTGGCGGTAGTCGCTGATGTCGAGGATCTGCGCGACCTTCTCGTCGGGCTGCATCGGCAGCAGGTTCGCGATGTGCTGCCCCTTCGCATCCCGGCCGGCCTCGATGAGCTCATACGCCTTGGCCCGGTACACCCGGCCGAGGTTCGTGAAGAAGAGCAGCCAGTGGTGCGTCGTCGTCACGAAGAACTGCTCGACCACATCGTCCGCGCGGAGCTGAGCGCCCTTGATGCCCTTGCCGCCCCGGTGCTGTGAACGGTAGTTGTCGCTGCGCGTGCGCTTGATGTAGCCGCCGCGCGTGACGGTGACCACCATCTCCTCTTCCGGGATGAGGTCCTCATCGGTCATGTCGCCGCCGGAGCCTCGCAGGATCTCGGTGCGTCGATCGTCGCCGAACTTGTCGACGACTTCCTGCAGCTCATCCGCGATGATGGTGCGCTGACGCACCGGGTCGGCGAGGATCTCCTTGTATTCGGCGATCATCGCTTCGAGACGCGCCGCGTCTTCCATGATCTTCTGGCGCTCGAGCGCGGCGAGGCGGCGCAGCTGGAGGTTCAGGATGGCGCTGGCCTGCAGCTCGTCGACGTCGAGCAGCTCCATGAGTCCCGTGCGGGCCTCTTCGACGGTCGGCGACCGGCGGATGAGCGCGATGACCTCGTCGAGCATGTCGAGCGCCTTGAGGTAGCCGCGGAGGATGTGAACCTCGTCTTCTGCCTTCTTGAGGCGGAACTTCGTGCGGCGCACGATGACCTCGACCTGGTGCTGCACCCACGCCGTGATGAAGCCGTCGATCGCGAGCGTGCGGGGCACGCCGTCGACGATCGCGAGCATGTTCGCGCCGAAGTTCTCCTGCAGCTGCGTGTGCTTGTAGAGGTTGTTGAGCACGACCTTGGCGACGGCGTCGCGCTTGAGCACGATGACGAGGCGCTGACCGGTTCGACCGGAGGACTCGTCGCGGATGTCGGCGATGCCGGTGAGGCGCTGGTCCTTGACGAGCTCGGCGACCTTCAGTGCGAGATTGTCTGGGTTGACCTGGTACGGCAGCTCCGTGATGACCAGGCACGTGCGCCCGTGGATCTCCTCGATCGCGACGACAGCGCGCATCGTGATGGAGCCGCGACCGGTGCGGTACGCCTCCTGGATCCCCTTGGTGCCGAGGATCTGGGCACCGGTCGGGAAGTCAGGGCCGTGGATGCGCTCCATGAGCGCGTCCATGAGCTCCTCGCGGGTCGCATCCGGGTGCTCGAGGTGCCACAGCGCACCCGCCGCGACCTCACGGAGGTTGTGCGGCGGGATGTTCGTGGCCATACCGACGGCGATGCCCACGGAGCCGTTGACCAGGAGGTTCGGGAAGCGGGCGGGCAGCACGGCGGGCTCGCGCGTGCGGCCGTCGTAGTTGTCCTGGAAGTCGACGGTGTCCTCGTCGATGTCCCTGACCATCTCAAGCGCGAGTGGCGCCATCTTGGTCTCGGTGTATCGCGGGGCGGCGGCGCCGTCGTTGCCGGCGGAGCCGAAGTTCCCCTGGCCGAGGGCAAGCGGGTACCGCAGCGACCACGGCTGGACGAGGCGGACGAGGGCGTCGTAGATCGCCGAGTCGCCGTGCGGGTGGAACTGCCCCATGACGTCTCCGACGACGCGGGCGCACTTCGAGAACGCCTTGTCTGGGCGGTAGCCGCCGTCGTACATCGCGTAGATGACACGGCGGTGCACGGGCTTGAGCCCGTCCCGGACTTCGGGGAGCGCTCGACCGACGATGACGCTCATCGCGTAGTCGAGGTACGAACGCTGCATCTCGAGCTGCAGGTCGACCTGCCCGATGCGGTCTTCGCCGTCGGCGTTGGTGGTTGTGACGCGTTCTTCAGCCATAGATGTGCCTGTGTGCCTTAGATGTCGAGGAAGCGCACGTCGTGCGCGTTCTGCTGAATGAAGGTCCGGCGCGATTCGACGTCCTCGCCCATGAGCGTGCTGAACACGGCGTCAGCCGCTTCCGCGTCGCTCACCTTGACCTGCAGGAGCGTGCGCACGGCGGGGTCCATCGTCGTCTCCCAGAGCTCCTGGTAGCTCATCTCGCCGAGTCCCTTGTAGCGCTGGATGGCGTTGTCCTTGGGAATGCGGCGACCGGCCGCCTTGCCGTCTGCGAGCATCGCGTCGCGCTCACGGTCGGAGTAAGCGAAGTCGTGCGCCGCGTTGGACCACTTGATGCGGTAGAGCGGGGGCTGCGCGAGGAACACGTAGCCGAGCTCCACGAGCGGACGCATGTAGCGGAAGAGCAGCGTGAGCAGCAGCGTCGTGATGTGCTGGCCGTCGACATCGGCGTCTGCCATGAGGATGATCTTGTGGTACCTGACCTTGTCAGGGTCGAAGTCGTCGCCGAGCCCGGCGCCGAACGCTGTGATCATCGACTGCACTTCGTTGTTCTGCAGGGCGCGGTCGAGGCGGGCCTTCTCGACGTTCAGGATCTTCCCGCGCAGCGGGAGGATCGCCTGCGTCTCAGGGTCGCGCCCCTGAACTGCCGAGCCACCGGCCGAGTCACCCTCGACGATGAAGACCTCGGAGCGTGTCGGGTCCTTCGACTGGCAGTCCTTGAGCTTGCCCGGCATGCCGCCGGTCTCGAGGAGGCCCTTGCGTCGGGTCTGCTCGCGTGCACGACGGGCGGCGAGGCGGGCAGCGGATGCCTGGCCGGCCTTGCGGATGATGTCCCTGGCCTGCGAGGGGTTGCGGTCGAACCAGTCCTGGAGCGCCTGGCCGACGATGCGCTGCACATACGACTTCGCCTCGGTGTTGCCGAGCTTCGTCTTCGTCTGACCTTCGAACTGAGGTTCGCCGAGCTTGATGGAGATGACGGCGGCGAGCCCTTCGCGGACGTCCTCACCCGAGAAGTTCTCATCCTTCTCCTTGATGAGGTTCTTCTCGCGCGCGTACCGGTTGACGACCGTCGTGAGGGCGGCGCGGAACCCCTCGAGGTGCGTGCCGCCTTCCTTCGTGTTGATCGTGTTCGCGAACGAGTGGATGGACTCCGAGTAGGAGTCGATCCACTGCATCGCCAGCTCGAGCGAGATCTTGCGCTCGGTGTCCTCGGCATTGACCTCGATGATCTCCTCGTGCACCGGCTGCTTCTTGCGACGGCTGACGAGGTGCTGCACGTAGTCGACGAGTCCGCGCTCGAACAGGTACGTCTGCGCGCGCTTCTGCGGGATCTCGATGGATTCGGTGACGGCCTTCGGCTCGCCGGTCTCCGTGCGCTCGGCGTCGTCGATGTCAGCGGCGGTCTCGTCCTGCAGCTCAGTGATCTGCGCGGCGAGTCCATCGCCCGTGAGGGTCGACTGGTCGCGGTCGTCTGCGAGCGAGATGCGCAGGCCCTTGTTGAGGAACGCCATCTGCTGGAAGCGGGCGCGGAGCACCTCGAAGTCGTACTCGACGGTCTCGAAGATCTCGGAGTTCGCGTAGAACGTGATGGTCGTTCCAGTGTCTTCGGTCGGCTCGCCCTTCCGGATGTTCCCGGTCGGCACGCCGTTCTCGAAGTCCATCTCCCACTCGAAGCCGTCGCGCTTGACCTGCGCGATGAGGCGGTACGACAGGGCGTTCACGACGGAGGAGCCAACGCCGTGGAGACCACCCGAGACCGCGTATCCGCCGCCGCCGAACTTTCCGCCGGCGTGCAGCTTGGTGAGGACAACCTCGAGGGTGGAGATGCCCTCGACGGGGTGCAGCTCGACCGGGATGCCTCGACCGTTGTCCCGAACGCGCACGGCTCCATCGTCCTGCAGCGTCACCTGGATGTCGTCGCAGTACCCCGCGAGCGATTCATCCACAGAGTTATCCACAATTTCGTACACGAGGTGGTGGAGCCCCTCGGGACCGGTGGATCCGATGTACATGCCGGGGCGTTTGCGAACGGCTTCGAGCCCCTCGAGCACCTGGATCTGGCCTGCGCCGTAGTCGTTCTCAACCCGATCGTTCTGCGAGCGGGCCTCGACCACCTCGGCGGGAGCCCCCTCCTGGCCTTCCGACGTTCCTGGACCGTCCGACTGCAGAGCGTCGTCTGGCGTCTCAGTCGTGTTCTCGGGGTCGGAAGTTTCTGATGCCATAACTCGGGCGTCTCCTTGCTGTGTGGCGACATGCAAGATCCGCGTTGCGAGCAAACTCGCGCGACGCGGATCTAGCGACTGTTCAGTCTACCAAGGAACACGACTCGAGGCCCGAAAATGGAGCGTGAAGCGACGAAAACAAGGGGACGTACCGTATTTGCCTTGTCAACCGTAGGTATCGCGTGGACCACGCCCTGGAACCGATCTGGGACCGCGTTTCCACGAGGGGGCACCCGGGTTCAGAAAGCGGATGCGCTCGACCTTCGCTTCCGCGTACCTCTCGGTGAGGTTCGTGAGCAGCATCGTCTGCATCCCTCGGAGCTGCGTCGCCCACGCAGTCGAATCGCACTGCACCAGCAGCACGCCGTCCTCGATGTGCAGCGGAGTGGAATGCGCCGCCGTCTCCTTGCCCACGATCTCGGGCCACGCGTCCATCAGCTCGGCCTGCTTGAGCGGTCCGTTCCAACCGAATTGCCTGGTCAGGGCCGCAAGGGCCGATCCAGCGGCGACAGGATCACGTCCGAAGCCGAACGGCTCGGACAGCTCGGTGCCCTCCGCATCCTTGGCCTTCGCCGCAAGGCGTCGGCGAAGCGACGTCGTCTTCCCGCCGAAGACCTCCTTGAACCGCGCGTAGACCTCTGCACCCTCACTCATCGGCGGCCCCCGTCTGGATCGTGCCGGCACTGATCCGGATGATCTGCGAGCGCAGCCCCTCAGGAACGTCCTCGAGGACCGCGGCCGTGATGAGGACCTGCTCGAAATCACCGATCGCCTCCGCGAGGCGGGACCGGCGCGAGGCGTCCAGCTCCGCGAACACGTCGTCGAGGATGAGCACCGGATCGCCCGCGCGTGACTCGCTGCGCACCAATTCGGCGGCCGCGAGCTTGAGGGCAAGCGCAAACGACCAGGATTCACCGTGACTCGCCGTGACTCGCGCCGGCAGACCGTTGAGCCAGAACACGGCGTCATCGCGGTGGGGGCCGACGAGGCTCACGCCTCGTTCGAGCTCGCGAGGACGCATCTCGGCGAGCTGCGCGGTGAATCGGTCACGGATCTCCGCGGTCGTGACCTCGCCGCCTTCGACTTCCGCGCCCTCGCCATCGGCGTCACCCATGACAGAGGCAGCGTGGCCGAAGGCGGAGACGCGCATCGACAGCGTCGGCCGATGGTCCGCGCCGACCAGACGCTGGTACGAACCGGCGAGGTGCGGAAGCAGCCGATCGCAGAGCAGCAGCCGCTCGGCGATGATCTGGGAGCCGAGCTCCAGCATCCGCTCGTCCCACACGTCCAGTGTCGCGATCATCGCTTCCGACGATCGCGGGCCCCGCATCGATCGGAGCAACGAGTTCCGCTGTCGCAAGACCCGCTCGTAGTCGGCGATCACGCCGCCGAGCTTCGGCGAATGGGTCACGAGCAGGGAATCGAGGAACCGTCGCCGAGCGCCAGGCTCACCACGCACGAGCGTGAGATCCTCCGGAGCGAACAGCACGCTTGCGAAGTACCGAGCCAGGTCGCGGGACCTGACATTCTGGCCGCCGACCCTCGCCTTGTTCGCACCGGAACTCGCGATCTGCACATCCAGGTGCAGCGAGCGAGTCTCGTGAGCCAGTTCCATCTTGACCACGGCGAACTCCTGGCCGAAGCGCACAAGCGCCTGGTCACTGGAGACTCGGTGCGAGCCGAGCGTGGCCAGGTAGCCGATCGCCTCGACGAGGTTGGTCTTGCCCTGGCCGTTGGAGCCGACGAACAGGTGGGCGCCGGGCCCCAGCGACAGGTCGGCGGACTCGTAGTTCCTGAAGTCGTGCAGCTGCAGACGGGTGACGTGCACTGGTTACCGCATGAGCAGATTCGGCTGCAGCAGGTAGCGGTAGTTCGTCGACTCGCCCTCGTCGCGCGAGGTCTGGCTCGTGAGCAGCACGGGGCCCGGCTTGTTGGGGTTCTCGGAGTTCGTGAACGCGATGCGCACGAACGGCGAGTGGATGGCGCCGACGCCATCCAGCAGGAACTGCGGCTTGAGCGAGACGACCATGTCGTTGCCGTGCAGGACTGCGTCGAGGTTCTCGCTGGCCTGCGCCTGCTCGCTGCCGAGCGCTTCGAGGTGGAGGCCCTCGGTCGTGAACGTGAAGCGCAGGGCTGCCTCGCGCTCGAGCACGAGCTGCACGCGACGAACCGCGTCGACGATGTCGCTGACCGTCAGCACTGCGTAGTGCGGCGTCTCAGCGGGGAAGAGCCGCTCCACTGCGGGGAAGTTGCCCTTGATGAGGAGCGAGGTGACGGTCTTGTTGCCAGCGGAGAAGGCGATGAGCTCACGGATGTCGTCCTTGACGAGCGTGATCGTGATCTCACCGGAGCTGCCGAGCGACTTGCCGACCTCGGCGAGTGTCTTGGCCGGCACGAGAGCTGTCTCGGTCTCGGTGAGGGAGCTCTGCCACTCGATGGTCCGCACTGCGACGCGGTAGCGGTCGGTGGCGACGAGGCTCATCGAATCGGCCTGCAGCGAGAGGTTCACACCCGTGATCACGGGGGCGACGTCTTCGCGAGAGGCTGCGACCGCGACCTGGGAGATGGCCTCCGAGAACACGTCGCCGGCGATGGAACCGCTCGCGCCTTCGACGACGGGCAGGCTCGGGAACTCCTCGATCGGCATCGTCGGCAGGTGGAACGAAGCGCTGCCGCAGCGGATGACGACTCCGGAGTCGTCGCGGCTCAGCTCGACGGGAGCCTGAGGAAGTCGATTCGCGATGTCAGCGAGGAGGCGTCCCTGCACGAGGACGGCTCCGGGTTCCTGCACATCAGCGTCGATGCTGGTGCGGCTGGAGACCTCGTAGTCGAATGACGAGAGCGTGACCCCTGCTTCGCCGACCTCGACGACGACACCGCTGAGGATGGGGAGGGTCGGGCGCTGAGGCAGAAGCTTGACGACAAACGACACCGCATCGCTGAAGACGTCACGGTTGACCACAAACTTCACTAGGCGTTCCTCTCGTTGGAATGCCCCAATGGTAGCCGCCCAGATTCGGTGTGTTGTGCCCGAGCGTCAGAGCATCCTGTGCTGCCTGCCACGGCACGAGCCCGTCGTCGCGCACGCGAAAATACCAGTCCCGCGAGGGCCGGCCGACCACCGTTCACCAATGTCATCGACTCGCCCAATATCAATAGATTTCTTGTCATCATCGTATTAACAGCTGTGCACACTGTGGATAACTCCGTACTCCCCAGCGGCTGCCTGGGAACTACAAAAATGTAAGTTGTGGCGGAGCGGTGGACGCCCTGTGCACGCTGACGAGCACTGGGGTGCACAACTTCTCGGACTCCACAGCGCCGAGCGCGTTTTCCACAGTCCGTGCTCGCGTGTCGATTCCACAGTCCACAAGTTATCCACAGGCCCTGAGGGCAAGAAAAACTCCGCATCCGTGCCCGAGGGCCCGTGATGCGGAGCTGGAGGGCGCTCAGGAGCGTCCGTTTCCGTTCTGGCGGATGCGCGCGGTGAGCTCCGTGACCTGGTTGTAGACGTCGCGGCGCTCGGTCATGAGCTTCGTGATCTTGCGGTGCGCGTACATCACCGTCGTGTGGTCGCGCCCCCCGAACAGCTGCCCGATCTTGGGGAGAGACAGGTTCGTCATCTCCCTGCAGATGTACATGGCGATCTGCCGGCTCGTGGCGATCGCCTGCGATCGGGAGGATCCGTAGAGGTCGTCCACCGTCAGCTGGAAGTACGCAGCCGTCCGATTGATGATGTCCACGGGAGAAACGATGCCCGTGTCCTGATCGGACACCAGGTCCTTCAGCACTGTGGAGACCAGCGCCAGGTCGACCTTCTCGCCATTGAGGTTGGCGTAGGCGGTGACTCTGATGAGCGTGCCCTCCAACTCACGGATGCTCGAGGAGACCCGTGCCGCGATGAACTCGAGCGCATCGTCCGGGATCAGCAGGTTGTCGACCTGCGACTTCTTCCGGAGGATCGCGATGCGCGTCTCGAGGTCGGGCGACTGCACATCGGTGATGAGGCCCCACTCGAATCGGGAGCGCATCCGGTCTTCGAACCCTGTCAGCTGCTTCGGTGGGAGGTCGCTCGTGATGACGACCTGCTTGTTGTGCTCGTGCAGGGTGTTGAACGTGTGGAAGAACGCTTCCTGCGTCGAATCCTTGCCCTGGAGGAACTGGATGTCGTCGATCAGCAGGATGTCGTTGTCGCGGTAGCGCGCCTGGAACGACTGCGTCCGGTTGTTCGCGATCGAGTTGATGAAGTCGTTGGTGAACTCTTCGCTCGAGACGTACCTGACCTGGATGCCCGGGTAGATCGATTCGGCGTAGTTGCCGATGGCGTGGAGCATGTGCGTCTTGCCGAGCCCAGAGCCGCCGTACACGAACAGCGGGTTGTACGAACGTGCCGGCGCTTCAGCGACGGCGACGGCAGCCGCGTGCGCGAATCGGTTCGACCCACCGATGATGTAGTTGTCGAACGTGTACCGCGGGTTGAGCCGCGATTCAGGGTCCGGCTGCGTGCGCGCGCCTTGATCTGAGGACGAATGATGACCGACGGATTCTGCTTCGACGACGTTCACCGAGCTGGTCGGGGTGGGCGCGGCCCGCGGCGGAGCGACCTCGATGTAATCGTGCGAGGCGAGCGGGTCACTGACCGAAGCTCGCGGAGCCGCATCCGGGTTGACGAGAACCGCGAAGGTCTTGATCTCCGGCTCGCCGAGTTCCGCGATCGCAGCGAGCATGGGCACGCGCGCACGAGTCTCGATCATCGTGCGGGTCATGTCGTTGGGGACCTCGAGCAGCAGCGCGCCGCTCATGACGCCCTTGGCTTCGACCAGTCCGAGGAACCCGAGCAGGGAAGCAGGGACTCGATCATCTTCGCGAAGTGTGGAGAGCAGCGTGTGCCACGTCTCTGAAACGGGGTCGGTCACCGAAGCACTCCCCCCGTCCCTCTGTACTTCACGAGACCGCATCTCTGCGGACCGCGTCTTCTTGGCTGCGCGCTCGCAGCATGGTCAACGCACCGGCCGTGTGGCACTGGTGCGCAAGTCATTGTGATCTACCCGGCGAGATATCCACAACTTCTGTGGACAAACAGGCGGGAGCCTGTGCATAACTCGCGGAGGTAGGGGGCCAGCCTACGCTGGATCGCCACGCGCGCCAATCGCTTTGCGAGGATTCGGCATGTCGCGCACTTGCCGGGCACCGGTGTGAGCATAATGCTGGCCCTCTGGCGTCAGTTGACTGCCGGGCGCGGGTCACGTAGGTTAAGGCAGTTGTGCCCTTCGGTAGGGCACTTGTGAAAAATCCGTACGGCGTCCGCCGATCGGGTCGTATCTTCCGGAGTTCTCATGTCGAAGCGTACTTTCCAGCCAAACAACCGCCGTCGCGCGAAGACCCACGGCTTCCGCCTGCGTATGCGCACCCGTGCGGGTCGCGCCATCCTCTCGGCTCGTCGCCGCAAGGGTCGCACCGAGCTTTCCGCGTAGCTTCTTGCTTCCCTACGCGAACCGCGTCACGAAGGGCGATGACTATCAAGCCATCGTTCGACGCGGCGTTCGCGTGGGTGCTCGAGGAATCACGGTCAGCGTGCGCGAGCGCGAACACGATGACACACCTACCCGCTTCGGCTTCATTGTCTCGAAGCGGGTAGGTGTGGCTGTCGTGCGCAATCGCATTCGTCGGCGCCTCAAGGCGGTCTCCAGAGAGCTGCTCCCTGAGGTCGGTTCTGGCTTCGACATCGTGTATCGGGTTCATCCGGAAGCGGCCGAACTCGGGTTCGATGATCTGCGCGAGCGCGCGAGATTCGGGTCGTTGCGAGGCGTGCGTCGTATCGCTGCACCCAGCGACGCGGATGCTCGTGCGTCCAAGTCCGGGAGGTGACCGTGCGCGCCCTTCGACGAGCCGCGCTCGTTCCCAGGAACGTGGTCATCGCACTGTTGAACGCGTACCGCTTGGTGATCTCACCGCTCTACGGTGACGTCTGCCGGTATCACCCCAGCTGCTCCGCGTACTCTTTAAGGGCTGTGCAGGTTCATGGCGTCCTCCGGGGCGGCTTCCTCACCGGGCGACGACTCGTTCGCTGCCACCCCTGGGCTGCTGGAGGCATTGACGACGTGCCCGAGCCAGAACACCGAACCACCACCACTACTGCTCGCGGATTTGTCGTCCAGGGCACTAGCGGGACTTAAGAGAAAGACGTCACCGCACTCATGGATATCCTCGGAACCATCTTGTGGCCGATCAAATGGGTCATCGAGCTCATCTTGGTCGGTTTCCACACGCTGTGGACGACGCTCGGTCTCAACGGCACTGATGGTTGGACGTGGATCCTCGCCATCCTCGGCCTGGTGCTCGTCGTCCGCTCCGCCATGATCCCGCTCATGGTGAAGCAGGTGAAGTCCCAGCGCGCGATGATGGATGTCGCTCCTGAGATCAAGAAGATCCAGGACAAGTACAAGGGCAAGCGTGACCAGTTCTCCATGGAGGCCATGCGTCGCGAGACCATGGCTGTCTACCAGCGAACCGGCTCGAACCCGATGGCGGGATGCTGGCCACTGCTCGTGCAGATGCCGATCTTCTTCGGTCTCTTCTCGGTGCTCAACGGCGCGCAGCACAACACGGTGGGTGTCGGTGCGCTGAACCAGGAGCTCGCGACGTCCTTCTCGCAGGCGGACATCTGGGGCGCTCCACTGAGCGCGACGTTCCTCAACAACGACGGCAACGTCGGCGTCCAGATCCTCGCCGGTGTCATGGTCGTCGTCATGACGGTCTCGCAGTTCATCACGCAGAAGCAGATCACTTCGAAGAACGTGTCGCAGGCGACCAAGGAGTCGCCGATGTACCGCCAGCAGCAGATGCTGCTCTACATCCTGCCCCTCACGTTCCTCGTGTCCGGAGTCATGTTCCCGCTGGGTGTCATGACCTACTGGCTCATCTCGAACTTCTGGACCATGGGCCAGCAGTACATCATCATCCGCAACATGCCTACTCCCGGATCCGAGGCAGCGAAGGCTCGTGAGGAGCGCCTGAAGGCTCGCGGCAAGTGGGTTGAGCCCGAGCGCAAGGACTCCAAGGGCAACGTCATCGTGGAAGCCCCCGTGCAGCAGCCGGCACAGCGCGCTCAGCCCGTGTCAAAGAACCGTGCCAAGAAGAAAGCAACGGGCGGGAAGCCCGGCGCAGGTGGAGCCTCTGGCAAGAGCAGCCCACCCGCGAAGAAGTAGCTTCCCCTCCCCTCGCCTCGCCTCGTCCCCTCTGTGTTAAGGAACCCGAATGACTGAAGCAACCTCCGAGGCCATCCCCGCTGACGCAGAGACGTCGGATGCCCGTGACGACGGTGACATCGCCGCCGACTACCTCGAAGAGCTGCTCGACATCAGTGATGTAGATGGTGACCTCGACATCGAGGTTCGTGAGTCGCGCACCTACATCTCGGTGAACTCCGACGGGGAGTCGAACCTGTCGAAGCTGGCTGATGGGGAGACGGTGGATGCGCTGCAGCACCTGACTCGCCTCGCCGTGCAGGCGGAGACGGGTGAATTCTCGAGACTCATCCTCGACATCGGCGGTTCCCGCGATGCGCGACGGGGCGAGCTGGCCGGGCTCGTCGACCGCGCGATCACCCGCATCGAGGAGGGCGCCTCGTCCGCGGCCCTGCCCCCGATGTCCTCGTACGAACGAAAGATCGTTCACGACATCGTCTCCGAGCGCGGCTATGTGTCTGAGTCTGAAGGCGAAGCGCGCGAGCGTCACACGGTCATCCGCCCGGCACCTTCGGTCTGACGCGCGGAGTTATCCACAGTAGTTTCCACAGGCCATTGTCTGGGGAATTGGACTGGAATTGCCTCTCGGGGTAAAAGGCCAGGTCAGCTACTCTTTCCTACGGATTTTCGGTTCGAGCGCTGTGGATGCGATGTTATGCACAGAGTTATCCACAGGCAAGCCGCGGGTTGCGTTTCGGTTGGTCTGTGAAGAATCGGATCGTGTCAAACTGGCACGAGCTGAGCGCGCCGCGATCTACGGTGCTTTGAGACATCCACGTTGCGAGAGGGGCACGCGCCATGACTGACCACCCGAATGAACTCGAGGTCGAGCCGGCTATCGCGAAGGTGCTGTTTGAGGACCGGATCGAACTCGCTCGCGCGTTCACGTCTGACCTCGCGAAATACGGGGAGCAGCTCGGCCTCGTCGGTCCGCTCGAGTACCCCCGCCTCTGGACTCGGCACATCATCAATTCGGTTCTCATGGCTCCCTTGCTGCGTCCCGGGCTCGTCGGCGACATCGGTTCAGGTGCCGGCCTCCCTGGTCTCGTGCTGGCCATCGCGCGTCCTGACGTCAATTTCGTGTTGATCGAACCCATGGAGCGGCGCACGGAGTGGTTGCAGCGTGAGGTGGATGCCCTCACTCTCACGAACGTCCAGGTGCGTCGAGCGCGAGCTGAGGAAGTGCACGATGAGTTCACCTTCGATCAGCTGACCGCGCGGGCCGTATCTGCGCTGAGCAAACTCATCCCGATCACGGTGCCTCTTGTTCGCTCCGGCGGGGAGCTCGTGTTCCTCAAGGGGCGATCGGCTGAAGCTGAGATCGAGAAGGCCAGCAAGGCCATCCGAAAGTTCGGTCTGACAGATGTTCGCGTTGAAGAGCTCGGCGAGAACCTCGACACTGAGGCCACACGGGTCATCCGCGCAACGGTCGACTAGGACTATCGCTTCGCGTTTGTCTGAAATCGGGACCTGTATCGATCATTCTCGATTCAAGGTGCTGCCTCGCTGGATCGCACCATTCCTTCGATGCAGCTCAGAAGTTTGAATGCACCCAGATCGACTGATATTTGGATGATCGGCGGCGTTCTGAAGAGTGTCGTGCTCGAACGCAGACTACGACCGCGGTTTCGGCAGCAAGACATGCTTTCCTGTGTCCTGACGCCGGTTTGGGACGAGCTCGGTGGCTTCTGCACTCGTTTCACGTGAAACAGGCTGGTTAGGTTCGTTTCCTGAAGTGCGTATCGCCAGACTGGGCCTTGCGCCTGGACTTCTCGGCACCTTGCCTCAGGAAAGGAGCAGATGAGAACTCCGGGGCCGGTAACGATCAATGGTCTCGACGTTTCGATCCAGAAAACCCGAGGTCGGGTGGAGAACGCAAGTGGCGGGGCTTGCCGATACTCGCACTAGGTTCTCGCTGCGCAACAGCGTCGGACTCTGAGCGTTGCCCTGTCGCGCAGAGGGAGGGTCCATCTCCTCTCCAAACTCACAAGGCGTGACTTCAGTAGGGATCTGAAGCCGGCCGCTCTTGATTTTGACTCCGCCAGTCTCTCGTGGGCCTGGACGTGAACGTCCGTCTGCCCAGGTGCAAGGATGGCCGCCTGCACGCGACTTCGGGAGGTATGAACCTTCGAGAGGTACTAATCCACGACGCTTCTCGTGAGGGTCAGGGACGTGCTCGTTCGCGGCGGGATGGATGGATGGCCGACAGAGGCGGCACGTGGTGCATATGCAGACACCCTAGCGAGCCGGCGGCTCGGGACATCATGAGCGCGGGTGTCAAGCTGCGCGCGAAGGCCCGAGGCCCGAGGGTCTCTTGGCCGTCGCGTTCGCGCTAGGCTCGGTTCTCCGCACGAGGTTGTTTCACGTGGAACCGTGTGCCTATTGGCCGCACGGTCGTGTAGCTAACAAGGCCCGGTCATGGTCGAGCCGGGTCCTGCACGAGCCCTGTAGGAAATGGCCTATGCAAGCCTCTTGTCGTGCCCGGGATATGCAACAGCTCGCGCATGTATGAGTCGACCGTGTCGAAGACTGGCTGGACTCGAAGGGTTTCACGTGGAACGAGGCATGAACAGGCAATCCCGGCGACTAGCGGAGTACTGGGCTGAATCTCGTACGTGAGCTGTGCCACGTGAGTTGTTCCACGTGAAACATGCTCCCTTGGGCAGTGTTCGCACTCAGAATAGAGAGAGTGGATTGGGCGCACCCCACCAGGGTCTACTCTCCCGTGCGAAGTGCGAGATCGACCGTACGGATCGGTCGTGGATGAGGCCAGCCGCACTCGTCCCACCGATGGTCCGGCGGCTTGGTCGTTGCTAGCTTCCCGCCCCGCACTACAGGCTCTCCAGGGGTTGATCGGACGGACTCCCGCGCGGCGCATCTGGGCCGCTGTGCAATTTACAACGCAAACCACCAACGGCGTGCGCTGCCGAGCCAAACTGTTTCACGTGAAACGAGGTGCCCACCTCTGGATCTCGCAACGGGCTCCCAGGCCGATCCAGTTCAGTGACCTGGTTCACATTGGGAAACCTGTCTGGTCCCGGAAGACAACACCGTCGTTAGGGGCTAGTGCTCGTGCAGCCCGCCCGTCCGACTACTCAGTTCAAGCGGTGAGACCGTTTACAGGGATGTCGAAACCGTCTCTACCGGTTGAATCCCGCCGTCGATGTAGTCCGCTGACGAAACGGAGCCCGCGAGTGGGGACTCAAATTGCGCGAGCTGTTCGTGGATTCCCGAACTGACCTAACGGCCGGAGGATGGGAACGGAGTACGGAGTCGACGAACATTCGATCGAGGGGGCAGTGACGGGGTGAGTGCAACTCTCGCCTGGAACCTACAGGTCATCGAGCGCTTGGGGTTAGGTCTCATCCCAGCGGCTCCCCTTAGGTCTCAAAGGCTAGACGGATCTGGCGCTGGGCCTGCCCTGGCCAGGGCTGGACTACGCACCGGCCGGGTTAGACAGATCGAGACACGGCATGACTACGAAGGCATGGTCGCCTTATGAGGCTACTGAATCTCGGTCTGGCCTGCTTCCTGTGTTGGAGTGGTGGAACCACGTGAGCCTCGGTGCTCGGTGCCGCTGGGATGAGCGCCGGCGTCCGTCCTTGGTGCTGGCCAGGCAGTGGATTGTCAAATCGCGTGTCTCGAGCAGAGTGATCTGGGCGATCTGCAATGTTGCGACGGCTTGACGGAAGGCACAACGTGCAGTCCCAGGGTCAAACAACGGACAGAGCGCTGCAAGATCCTCCAGGCGCCCACTCCGGCTCCCTCCGTGTTCTAACCGTCCTGGCCGGCGTAGTGTGTGCGGCGAGCAACACTGCGGTCACTGCCCCACCGCCATCCCTGACCTCATCTCCACAGCCCGTGCCCGTGCCCCTATGCCAGTATCTCGAGGCGCCAGGCCGAGAGCTGCGAGACGTAACTGGTCGCCGGTGAGCGGCAAGACTGTGGCGTTGTAGCGCTGCTGTGCGCTGTGAGGCATTTGGTGCGAGCTGCGCGCCGTGCGGTCCGAATTGTGTGGCGTTGGGCCCGAGCCGACTGCTCGTTGGACGGGTCTCCATCACCACCCCATTCCCAGGGGAGCGATCTCCACGGGCGATATACGTCCTGCGCGTCGCGGCCCGTAAACAGATGAGCACGGTGCCCTCAACCAACCGAATCTGCTCGCGAAGGCTCGTGAGCGATGACGAGGATCTCATCTACGGCGCTGTAGCGCGGCGCAGTCGGGCTGATCGAAGACAGACACCGAGCCAGTCTCCGCGGCCCAATTCCTCGCCAGCCAGCAACTTTCGTTTCACGTGGAACGACTCGCTTCGTGCGGGATGACGAGGTCAACGCCGAGGATCGCTTCAGTTCTGTTCACGCGGAACGACCAGCTCGAGTGAATACCGAGAGAACGGGCATGCCTAACTTCACGTGGAACGACTCGCTTCGCGCGAAAGGCTGTCACGTCGGAGGCCTGTGCCGCGCTTCCGTTTCAGGTAGGGCGACTAGCTCCGGCCCCTGCCAATCAGTAGGCCAGTTCCGGTTTCACGTGGAACGACGAGCTCCTACACTCACTACAGAGACAATGCATGGTTCCGTTTCACGTGGAACGACTAGCTTGGGAACCTGCCAAATGGTAAAGCACTGTTCGTTTCACGTGGAACGACGAGGTTGGGTGCGGAGGAGATGAGGTGGTCTCGCCTCTCTAGGAGCAAAGATCTCGCACGCTCATCGCGGAAACGATGTGCGATTCTGTTTCACGTGGAACGACCAGTTACAGCACGGCGAGGATGGACATTCTGGTCGCGTTTAGTCTGAAGCAGCGAGGCCCACACGCATGGCCATGTCCGGGGCCCGCGTCCCATGTGCTCGTTTCACGTGAAACGGCAGCCCAGACCAGCCTCGTGTCGGTCGGTCGGATCACGTATTGCGTAGAACAAGACTCGGGTTCAGCATGCTGCACCCGAGGCTCTACTTATGAACGGGGCACTGCCTTGGCGTTTAGTCCCGACGTGTGAGAGCAAGCACCGGGTTCCACGTGAAACAGATCCAGAATCCACGCGGGCCAAGATCGAACACCGACAGGCCTGTCGGTGTCTAGCCACCTTGTCGGGCCTCCTGTGCTTGGTCTGCTTACCCTGCTGGCCTGCGGGGCCTGCATATCCCGGGACACTGGTGACAGTGGCGAGATGGGTGATTGGTACGGGACTTCCTCCCGAACCGAGGCAGCGCAGCGGTGGGTAGTTCGTGGGAAGAGGGCTCACCCCTCACCCTGTGGCTCTGAAAGGCCGGTCCGCCCCCACATCGCCTCATTCTTCCTGCCTCACGGCACCCTCCACTCGCCGCGACGCCTCAACCGTCAGGTATCACGTAGCAACAGACAGGTATCACGCAGCAACAGACAGGCAGCCCCCACGTGGCTCCCTGTGGCGACCTTGGCGCGCCAGGAGACTGGCGTCGTGCGCCGCTCCCGGCCGCGGCGCTTGGTTCAGGCCTCGGAACTGGCGGCATGGCTCGGCACAAGGCAGGGCAGCCCGGCTAGCTCGCGCTGTGTTTCCCGCTTCCGGCTCCGTCAAGTGCCCGACGAGGCCGAGGTCGTGCGTACGGGCCTGCCTCTAGGAGGGGATGGGAAGGGAGAAATGCCGAGTTGATCGACTGTTGCACTCGACGCGGCAATCGCCGAATGACCACACCCGCCGCCGGTGAGATCTCGCGGATGGATATTGTGCGAATGCGGCTCGCTCAGTGAGAAGACGACAACGTTACGTATGCGTCAGTGAGAGAGTGAAACTGGAACACGAAAGGGACCCGCAAAAGCACCGGAGTCCTATGAGAGCACTGATGGGGTGAGCCCGGAAGGCTGCGCGTGATTGCGGTCGACACCTTTGTTCGTGCCACAGCGCGGAGGTTCGGCTTTGCGGTACGCAGATACGGGAGCTAGCGGCCGGGCACGCGAAATATCTGCGCGCGCTATTCGGAGACATGGACCGGGCCTCGTCGGCGACTGACCACGAGCATCACCTAACGCAGGACTCCATAGGGGGAAGCTCGACATGTTTCACGTGGAACTGAGTCGCGCTGGTCCGTTTGTTGGCGAAGCGAGACAGGGCTCTTTGAGTAGTCCACTCACACCTAGGCTTCGTCGTTCTCATCTGGGTACGAGGTTGGTGCCGGGCCAGCTTAGAACCTGCGACCCATTCCACCCCAGTCCTGAATGAGCTCTAGGTGGCTCACCAGGTGGCTCACGCCAACGTCCGGCAGCGGAACAGCAGAGAGACCCGGGACGTATTCTGTGCTCAGAGTGCTGCGGCCAGTAGGGTCGTCGATTCTCCTCAACAAGCACAGAGGGCTTGAGTTGGCGCGGCCGTGGTGCAACAACCGGCCGCACGACTCGGCGTCTGACGGTCGCCACATGTGAGAGGAGCAAACGTGAATCTAGCTCAGGAAGCGTTTGGTTGATCAGGGCATGCCCTGTGTCGGGCAGGCCGGGGCCCGGGGCCTCGGTCAGCTCACCGGGTCCGTCAAGGTGCCGGGGCACAGTCACAGCCTGTCGTCGGGTCGGCTGTGGCGTCTCTCGCCGTGTCATCGATTTGGTCGGGATCATGTTTGAGCCGGCCTGTATTGCACGTGTGGCCAATGGTAGAGAGTCGGCGAACCGCGAACCGCGGGGACCTATAACCAGAGGTTTCACGTGGAACGCTGGACTGTACGGATCGTTCAGCACAGGCGGGACAACGGTGGAGCCGTGGCGTACCGAAGTTTCTGCCTCCGACTTGAATAGACGCGAAGCGCGGATAGGGCAGAGGGTTTGCGTATGGAGAGCGCAGGGCTCTGCCCCCGATCACGCAACCCCGGCGGATTGAGTCGTAGGGATTAGACCCCCTCAGTCAGCACGCAGTCGCACGCGTGTTTCACGTGAAACTCCGGAGCGTGCGCCAGGGTGCCGAGGTACACCGTGATCCGAGGCGCCCCACCTGCCCAGGCTGGGGATGGCGGTCCGGAGAGCCGCAACCCCGCCCCGGCTCCACAGTCCGAGTCCTCATTGGCCTGCGTCGAGTGAGGCGTCCCTCTCGCGGAAAGAGAGAGTACCCGACCTGTTCAGTTCAGCTCGGAGGTTGTCTTTCGTGACAGTCGTGAGACCTCGTTGGATCGATCAATTGGTGCAGACGCACTCGTACCCGCAAAACAATCTCCCCATAGGACTTCGCGTCGCTACAAGCGGAGAAGTGTGCTTCAGCCACTCGCACGGGATACCTCACGTTTCACGTGAAACGAGCATGAGAACACGGGACCAGCGCTTCAATTCTTGCTGCCGTCGGTTGCAGTCCTTGGTCCAATGAGAGCCGTGCGCCTTGCGTTGAATCCTGAAAGACCGGCGATGCATGTGCACGCGGCAGGGATTAAGTGCATCGAAGGCCCACGGGAAAGACTGTCCCTGCAGATCAACGACCTCCAGTGAGTAGTCAGCTCGGTTCGGCGGGTCCGGCCCCAATCTCCATGTCTCTGCGCGGGAACGCCACCCTGCTGCCCAGGACGGACAGCCCAACAAGTCAACCCTGTGGCTGAAGTTGAAGTATGGGCCGTGTTTCACGTGAAACTTGCGCCGCGCCACCAGCCTCGACGATTCCACAACTCTGAGCGTCGCCGCGTTTCCATTGCGGATGTGAGGCACAATTGAGACGTCTACTTGAGGGAGAGCATTCTTGAAAGCTTCATCTGCCGGCGACGCTGTGACGCCATCAGCGTCGGGGCTCGACGATTCGCCGCTCGCGACAGCATTGTCTGAGCTGAACCAGCGGAGGAAAAGCCTGGTCAAGAAGGAAGTTCCCCTCCCCAACCACACGCGGATCTTCACGATCTCCAACCAGAAAGGCGGCGTGGGCAAGACGACGACCGCCGTCAATCTGGCCGCAGCTCTCGCTACCCTCGGTGCCCGGGTCTTGGTGATCGACCTGGACCCCCAGGGCAACGCTTCCACCGCCCTTGGCATCGAACATCGTGGAGAGACCGCCGGCACGTACGAAGCGCTCCTCGACGGTGAGCCACTGCGTGAGCTGATGCAGCAGTGCCCTGACATCGACACGCTGTGGTGCGTCCCGGCCACACTCGATCTCGCGGGCGCAGAGATCGAGCTCGTCAACCTCGACAAGCGCGACTACCGCCTGCGACAGGCCATCGCGGCGCTCCTCGACGAGACCACCGGTACCGAGGAAGAGTTCCACTACATCTTCATCGACTGCCCTCCCTCCCTCGGGTTGCTGACGATCAACGCATTCGTCGCCGCTCGGGAGGTACTCATCCCCATCCAGTGCGAGTACTACGCCCTCGAGGGGCTCGGGCAGCTGATCTCGAACCTCAACCTCCTCTCGCAGGACCTCAACCCGCAGCTGCGGCTCACGACGATCCTGCTGACGATGTACGACGGGCGAACCAACCTCTCCCAGGAGGTCGCCGCCGACGTTCGCGAGCACTTCCCACAAGAAACGCTCAAGGTCGCGATCCCGCGCACTGTGCGAATCTCCGAGGCCCCGAGCTTCGGCAAGACCATCATTTCCCACGAACCAACCTCGACCGGCGCGATCGCGTATCTCGAAGCGGCCGTCGAAATCGCCCAGCGAGGAGCATAACCACCATGGCAACCAAGAAACGCACCGGACTGGGACGAGGCATCGGCGCTCTCATCCCGACCTCCGATAGAGGCGCCTCGCGCCCTTCAGACGTGTTCTTCGACAGCGAGACACCGGCGTACCCGACGACTGCATCGTCACGCACCAATCCAGCAGAGTCTTCACCGAAGGCAGACGGAGCCTCGGAAGACACCTCGAAGGCGGCCCCCGCGTCGGAGAAGTCCACGGCCAACGCACCCAAGCGGGCGGCACCTGCACGCGCGAGCCGAGCAAAGGTGCCCGCAGTGGACGCCGCAACGGCGAAGAGCGGTGCCGCGAAGAAGGCAACGGCAGAGAAGGCATCGGCAGATAAGGCGCCGGCAAGAAGGACGACAGCAGCATCGTCGAAAGCACGCACCACCGCGAAGCCAGATGCCAACGAGGCGGCCGTAGCTGCAGAAACGAACGAGACAACCACACGAGCGGAGACCACTGAATCGACGAACAACGATTCAGCCGGGCTTGAGGCCGGAACAACCGAAACCGCCGCTACAGCGGCGACAGCTGCGACAGCTGCGAGTGGCGAGAGCCAGGGCTCGGAAGACTCAACCGGAGACGAGGACTCCGACGGTCTGGTTGAGATCCCGGGCGCCACCCTGCGCGCTCTGGATCCGAACCGCATCGTTCCGAACGCGCACCAGCCCCGCACGGAGTTCGACGAAGATGCTCTCCAGGAGCTCATCACGTCGGTTCGGGAGTTCGGTGTGCTCCAGCCGATCGTCGTGCGTCCCATCCCTGCCGACCATCCACTGCGCGATGAGGCCGACTACGAGCTCATCATGGGCGAGCGTCGCCTGCGCGCGACGAAGGCGGCAGGCCTGGAGAGCATCCCCGCCGTCATCCGGAACACGGAAGACGACGTCATGCTGCGTGACGCGCTTCTCGAGAACCTGCACCGCAGTCAGCTCAACCCGCTCGAAGAAGCATCCGCGTACCAGCAGCTCCTCAACGACTTCGGGATCACCCAAGAGGTGCTCGCCGAACGCATCGGCCGTTCGCGTCCACAGATCAGCAACACGCTGCGCCTCCTGCGCCTCCCGCTGGAAGTGCAGCGTCGTGTCGCGGCCGGAGTCCTCTCCGCCGGTCACGCACGCGCGATCCTCAGCGCCGGGGAACCCGCGGCGATGCAGCAGCTCGCCGACAAGATCGTCAACGAAGACCTCAGCGTTCGATCCGCCGAGGCAGCCGCAGCGAAGTCCAGCAGCGCCAAGGCCGACACGCAGGCACCCATCCACAAGGAGCCACGCAGCGGTCTCACCGGGTACCTCGACGAGATCGGCGAGCAGCTCGGCGACCGGCTCAACACCCGCGTCAAGGTCACGCTCCGCCGCACCAAGGGTCAGATCGTCGTCGACTTCGCCTCGATCGCCGATCTCAACCGCATCCTCGAAGAACTCGGCGAATCGGCACCCGGAAAGTAGCCGAGCCGCATGAAGCGCTGAGAACTCCGCGCGACGAAGCGGGTGGATGGGCCGGAAGGCGCATCCACCCGCTTCGTCATTCGAGGCTTGGTGTGGAGCTACTCGAGCGGCCCGCGCCCGGCAGCTGCGGCAGCCAGCTGGGCGTAGATGGCGCTCAACTCCGAGTCGTCCGCTTCGATGCCGAGCGGCACGATCGAGGTCTCAGTGAGGCCAGGAATGGGGTCGGCCTCGAGGAACCACACAACACCGGCTTCGTCGACGATGAAGTCTGCACGGGCGATGTCCGACAGCCCGATGCTCGCGATCGCGAGGAGCGCGGCGTCACTGACGCGCGCGGCCTCGTCGTCGGAGAGCCTGGCCGGCGCGTAGTAGGTCGTCTCGCCGGCGTTGTAGCGCGCCTCGTAGTCGTACACGCCGTTGTTGGCGACGACCTCGACCGCGGGGAGTGCGAGCGGCTCGCCATCCAGGTCGAGCACGCCGACCATCACCTCACGGCCCTCGATGCGCTTCTCGATGATGACGGTGTCGTCGTAGGTGAACGCGGTGACGAGCGCCTGCGGGAGCTCCTCGAACGAGGCCACCGAGGTGACCCCCTGTGCGGAGCCGCCCTCGACGGGCTTCACGACG
Source organism: Pseudoclavibacter sp. Marseille-Q434 (assembly GCF_050315415.1). Lineage (NCBI taxonomy): Bacteria > Bacillati > Actinomycetota > Actinomycetes > Micrococcales > Microbacteriaceae > Pseudoclavibacter > Pseudoclavibacter sp. Marseille-Q434. The sequence continues at coordinate 741,828 of NZ_JBNPQH010000002.1, forward strand.
GCCGGCAGCTCGATACCGCGGGCGATGAGGCGCATCACGGCCTCGGCACCGAGTTCCCGGAACGTGCTGTTCTCGAGCACGATCGAAGGCGGCGTGGCCAGGCCAGCGCGCTTCGCGATCGCCTTGGCTGTCGCCTTGTTCCAGGCGAGACGCGCGGACGTCGGACGCGACCCGACGTACGGGAAGCGGCCCGCGCGGAGCAGGGAGTAGAGCGCGCCGTTCTCACCGCTGGAGCCGTGCAGCAGCGGCCACACGACATCAGGCTTCGTCTCCTCGAGAAAACCCAGCAGCGACGCGTCGGGCTCGCGGATGGTGACGTCCGCACCCGCTCGACTGAGCGCATCCGCGACTCGCCTGCCGGAGCGCAGCGACACGTCTCGCTCGTGCGAGATGCCGCCGGAGAGGATGACGACGTGCAGGCCCTCGATGCTCAATGGGGTTCCCTTCGTAGGAGAGTCAGATGCCGCGGTCAGGAGATGTTCGGCGGGGGCATGTTGACGCGGTCCTCGTCCGGCCCGCGTCGCGCCGACGTGCCGAACGTCTCGACGAGGTCGAGCTCGCCGTTGATCACGTTGGCGAGACGTCGCACGCCTACCTTGATGCGTTCGGGCGTGGGGTAGCAGAACGAGAGGCGCATCTCGTGGCGGCCGCGGCCGTCGGCGTAGAACGCGGTTCCGGGCGTGTAGGCGACGAGCTCTTTGACGGCGCGGGGCAGCATCTGCTTCGAGTCGAGCTGCTCGGGAAGGCGCACCCACACGAAGAAGCCACCGTCCGGCTTCGTCCAGCTGAGCTGGGGCAGGTGCTCGTGCAGAGCCCGGTCCATCACATCGCGGCGTTCGCGGTAGACAGCGCGGTAGCCCTCGATCTGCTGTTGCCAGTCGCTCTGCCGCAGGTACTCCGTGACGACCCACTGGTTGAAGGTCGACGGGGAGAGGATCGAAGCCTCGACCGCCAGGATCAGCTTCTCGCGGATGGCGTGTGGCGCGAGGGCCCAGCCGACGCGCAGGCCGGGCGAGAGGATCTTCGAGAATGAGCCGAGGTAGATGACGTTCTCGGCGTCCATCGAGCGCAGCGCGGGAAGGCCCGGCTTGTCGAAGTACAAGAGCCCGTACGGGTTGTCCTCGAGGATCAGGATGTGCTCGCGCTTGCAGATCTCGAGCACGCGGATGCGGCGCTCGAGGCTCATGGTCACGCCGGCCGGGTTGTTGTAGTTCGCGACGGTGTAGAGGAACTTGATGGTTCTGCCGTCGGCTCGAAGACGCGCGATGTTCTCCTCGAGGGCCTCGGGGATGAGCCCGTCTTCGTCGATCGTGACCTGCGCCACGTCTGCCTGATACGACTTGAACGTTCCGAGCGCGCCGACGTAGCTGGGCGCCTCCGTGAGGACGACGTCGCCCGGGTTGAGGAAGAGCTTCGACACGAGGTCGAGTGCGTGCTGCGAGCCGGTCGTCGTGACGACGTCATCCGCGGAGGCGTCGTTGATGCCCTCGAGGCTCATGACCTGCAGGATCTGCTCTCGCACCTCGGGGATGCCCTGTCCGCCGCCGTACTGCAGCGCCTCGGAGCCGTGCTCCCGCATCATCGTGGTGAAGGCGGAGTGGATGAGCTCCTCGGGGAGCGCCTGCACGAACGGCATGCCGCCTGCGAGGGAGACGACCTCGGGGCGGGAGGCGACGGCGAAGAGGGCTCGGACCTCGCTGGCGGCCAGACCGGCGGTGCGGTCGGCGTAGCTGGTGTACCACGGGTCAAGGTTGCGGCCTGTCTGCGGGCCGACGTCTCCTGGATGCGTCACGGGGTTCCTTCGCGAGAGTCGAAATCCCAGGATACGCCCGAGTGGAGAGTTCCTTCGCGAACCGCATGCAGGAAGTGGACTGCACGGCCCTCCCGTGTCCGGGGTCAGTCGCGAGCGATCGGCGCGCGCTGCCCGTCCAACACGTGCAGGAGGGCGCTGGGGGCGACCTCGATGTCGAGGCCGCGTCGACCGCCGGACACGAAGATCGTCGGGTACGCGAAGGCGGAGTCGTCGAGGTAGGTGGCCAGGCGCATCCGTTGCCCGAACGGGCTGATACCGCCCCGCACGTACCCGGTGCGCTTCTCGGCGAGCGCCGTGTCCGCGAGGGCCGCGCGCTTGCATCCGGCCGCCTGGGCCAGAGCGCGCACGTCGAGGGAGCCGCTGACGGGGACGACGGCAACCGCGAGCTGCTTGTCATCCAGCTGCACGACGAGTGTCTTGAAGACGCGTGACTCGTCGACGCCGAGCTTCTCGGCGGCCTCCGCCCCGAACGCAGATACGCCGGGGTCGTGCACGTAGCTGTGGACCACGTGCTCGACCCCGGCTGCGTCGAGCGCCTTCGTCGCGGGGGTGATGGGCGCTCGCGCCATGTCTGCGTGACCTAGCTCTGAGGCTTAGCCCAGGTAGTCGGCGAACTGCTTCTCGAGGGCCGCGCGCGGGTACGCGCCGACGACCTCCTTGACGACCTCGCCGTTCGAGAACAGCTTGAGGGCGGGGATGCTCGTGATGCGGAACTTCATGGCCAGGTCGGGCTCGTCATCGACGTTCACCTTGACGATGGAGAGGTTCTCGTGGGCTTCGCTCATCTGGTCGAGCACCGGCGCGACCTGACGGCACGGGCCGCACCAGGGCGCCCAGAAGTCGACGATGACGGGACCTGGGGCGTCTGCCACGATCTGGTCGAAGTTCGCCGTGGTGGCGACGATCGGTTCTGACATTGGTACCTCCGTGGGAGTTGTCGTGCTTCGTGGTGGATGGTGTTCGGCGCGGAGTGCCTGCTCGGATTGAGCGGATGCGGCACCAGGCGGGTCAGACGATGACGGTCTCGTTCTCGGTGACCGCTGCTGCAGCCTGCTCCTCGGATTCTTCCGCGAAGGGCTCGGGCTGCGCCGCGAGGTATGCCTCGGCGTCCAACGCTGCGACCGTGCCGGACCCCGCGGCAGTGATGGCCTGGCGGTAGTGCGGGTCGATGACGTCGCCGGCCGCGAAGACGCCGGGGATGCTGGTGCGCGAGGAGCGGCCGTCGACCCAGATGGTGCCCTCGTCGGTGATGTCGAGGATGTTCCTGAACAGGTCGATGCGCGGGTCGTTGCCGATGGCGACGAACACGCCGGTCACCGGCAGCTCGGTGCGTTCGTTGGTCGCGGTGTTGAGCACGCTCGCACCCTCGACGCTGGTCTCGCCGGCGATGTCTTCGATGCGGGAGTTGAGCATCCAGTCGATCTTCGGGTTGTGCTCCGCGCGCTCGCGCATGATGACCGACGCGCGCAGGTTCTCGGAGCGGTGGATGATCGTGACCTTGCTCGCGAAGCGCGTCAGGAACGTCGCCTCCTCCATGGCCGAGTCGCCGCCGCCGACGACGGCGATGTGCTGGTCCTTGAAGAACGCGCCATCGCAGGTCGCGCACCAGGAGACGCCGCGGCCGGAGAGGCGAGCTTCGGCATCGAGGCCGAGCTTCCGGTACGCGGATCCGGTGGAGATGATGATGGTGCGGGCTTCGAAGTCCCCGCTGTACGACGTGGAGACACGCTTGACGTCGCCGTCGAGCTCGACGGACGTGACGTCGTCGTAGACGAGCTCGGCGCCGAAGCGCTCGGCCTGCGCCTGCATGCGCTCCATGAGCTCGGGCCCCATGATGCCCTCGGGGAAGCCGGGGAAGTTCTCGACGTCGGTCGTGTTCATGAGCTCGCCGCCGACCTCGACGCTCGAGGTGATGACAACCGGCTTCAGGCCTGCGCGCGCCGCGTAGATGGCGGCGGTGTAGCCCGCGGGGCCGGAGCCGATGATGATGACGTTCCGCATGAGTCCTCCACGCTTCTTCGAACCGCGGGAATCGCGGCTCGACATACAGGCAAACGCGTTGAGACTAGCGACTATTCCTTCGGACGAGGTGGTGAACCGCGCCCATCGTCGTCATCGGCGCTGTTCCGCGCTTCGCGGGCGAGCCGGGCTTCCTCTTCACGGCGGGCTGCCAGCTCGATCACCGCGCGGCGCTCCTCCTCACGGCGTTCGCGACGCGTGCGCGGCGGCTCCATGCGACCGACCTTCGGGATCTCGGTCGTGCGCGAGTGCATGGGCAGGATGATGCCCGCGGTCGAGAGGTCCTCGGTCGCGCCGCCGAACGCCCACGAGGCGGCGTTGACGCGCTCTTCGCGCTCTTCCTGCTCCTCGGCCTGACGGCGCTCCTCGGCGATGTCCGGTTCCACGTCTTCAGACGCGAGGTTCCACGGCGTCGGTGCAGCGTCGTTGCCTGAGACGGCCACCGTGTCGGGGAACGTTGCGAGGATGTCCGCGTCGAGCTCGCCGTCCTCGTCGTCGCGGCGTGCGGCACTCGAGGGGCCACCGGTCTTGACGCCGAAGCGGGCCAGCAGTGGTCCGGCGAAGCCGCGGAACTCCGGCGACTTGAGGACCCAGAGCAGCGGGAAGTAGAAGAGGGCCATGGTGCCGGCGCCGATGGCGCAGGAGATCAGGGCCTGGAAGATTCCGGAGCGAGGGAAGCCGTCCTCCTGGAACGTGCCGAGCAGGACCATGACGATCAGCGCCGGGATGGAGGCGGCGATGGCCGCGACCGTGAAGCGCACGTAGGAGCGGGTGATGTTCGCGAAGTCGAGCTGCCCCATCCGCTTCCTGAGGATGACGAGGAGGATCGCGAGTCGCAGCGTCGACATGATCGACTGCATGAGGGCGAGCCCGACGACGATGAACTCGACAGGGCCGATGGCGGCGAGCGCCATGCCGAAGATGTGCAGCGGAACCGTGAACAGGAACACGAAGAACACCGTCTTGGTGTCCTCGAGCGCGTAGAACGCACGCTGCACGATGAACAGCCCGCTGAACGGGATGAGGCCGACCAGGAAGGCGATGAGGATCGCCGCGATCGAGTTGATGCCGGCATCCGTCGTCGCGAAGATCCGCGCGAAGGGCACGGCGACGAGGGCGAGGCCGAACCCGGAGAACAGCAGGAACATGCCGATGAGGCGCGAACCTTCAGAGAGGTCGCGGATGAAGTCCTTCGGCCGTCCGTCGCTGATCGCAGCGCTCATGCGGGTGAAGAAGGCCGTGGCGATCGAGACGGCGACGACGGCGTGCGGGAGCGCGAAGATGAGGAACGCGTTCTGCATGGCTGCGATCGACGCGTTCTCACCGGATGCGAGGTACGCGACGATCGTCTCGACGAGCCCCGCGAGCTGCATGACCAGCAGCATCCCGAGGGTCCACCCGGCGAGCTTGCCGACCTGGCCGAGCCCCGTGCCGCGGAACTGGAAGTCGAGGCCGAAGCGGAGCCCTGCGCGACGCCAGAAGAACAGCAGCACGATGGTCTGCATGGCGACGCCGAGCGTCGCGGTGCCGCCGAGCATGGCGATCATCGTCGGATCCCACGAGTCGATGTTGCGCCCGGTACCCGTCGGGTCGGCGCCGAAGACGGAGCTGAAGAGCAGCAGTCCCGCGATGCCGACGACGTTGTTGATGACGGGTGCCCACGCGAACGGTCCGAAGAGGCCGCGGGCGTTGAGGATCTCGCCGAGCACCGCGTACATGCCGTAGAAGAAGATCTGCGGCATGCACCAGTAGGCGAAGGCCACGAGGAGGCCGAGCTGCTCCGAGCTGAGGCTCGCGCCGTAGAGCGCGCCGATGATGGGGGCGCCCACGGTCGCGAGGATGGTCAGCCCGCCGAGCAGCACCATGGCCAGCGTGACGAGTCGATTGACGTACAGCTGGCCGCCATCCTCGTGCCTGGCCGCCTTCACGACCTGCGGCACGATGACGGCGTTGAGGAGGCCGACCGAGATGATCGAGTAGATGTTGCTCGGCAGCTGGTTCGCGCCGGCGAACGCGTCGGCGGAGACGCCGATGACGCCGATGGTCTGCGCGATGACGATGGCCTTCACGAAGCCCAGCACGCGCGACACCATGGTGCCGGATGCCAGGAGCGCGCTCGCCCGAGCGATGCCCTGAGCCATGCTTACTCCTTGGTGCTCTCGGTCGCGTCGACGGTATCCGTTTCGACGCCAGCGTCCGGTCCTGCCCCGGTGTCGTCGTCCGAGGAATCCCCGGCCACCGCCGCGCGCCGCCGTCGGATGGTGCGCACGAGGCCGGCGATGAAGAGGACGGCGAGGCCGATGCTCGCGATGAGGATGGCGATGCTCTCCCACTCGGCGCGCACATCCAGTCGGATCTGCTTCGTCGAGGCGAGTGGCTCGCCCTCGGGCGTCATGACGTTGACGGTGACGTAGGTGGTGCCGTTGGCGATGGCTGTGATCGGGATGCCGACGCGGGACATGGAGTTCGGCTCGATCGACAGGGCCACGGCGTCACCGGTCTCGACCGCGCCTGTGGTTGGCCTGAGTTCGACGAGCACGGTCACCTTGCGGTTCGGGACCGCGTTCGACACGAAGAGCGGCAGCTCGGTGTCACGGCCGACGATGAGCGCCTCGCTCGTGTCGCCGAGTTGCACCGAGGACTCGGTGACCGTCACGTAGTCGCGAAGACTGCTCACCACCGTCTGGGCCCCTGCCGGGTCATTCGCCCACCCGGTGGACAGGGCCCCGACGCCTGCCGTGCGGACCGGGTCGCTGTAGTCGAGCGGGTCGTCGAAGATCGTCGAGATGACCTGGGCGCGCTCGATGGTCTGCATGACCCCGGTCATCCGGTTGAACGCGGTCTCGCCCACGCTTCCGTCGATGAGCGAGGCCTCGCGGCGATCGGTGTCGTCGTCTCCGGGGAACGTCAGGGGTGTCGTGGCGGCCCAGCTGAGTCCATCCACGAACTGCAGCGTCTGCGCGAGGCGCTCGCCGTCGAACTCGTCGCGTGTGACGGTGCCGACCAGCGTTCGCGGCTCGTAGGGGAGCTCGCGCGTGACGACGGCGAGCAGCGTCGCGATGCGGGTCGCCGCCTCGTTCCACTCCTCGTCGGTCGTCGCGTGCACTGCGTCGTCGAACGCGTCGTCGAGGATCTTCTCGGCGACGACCGCGTTCCACCCCGCGACGGTGGCCTGGGCGCTCTCCGTGAAGTCCGCGTCGGCGCTCATCCCCGCGTTGGTGTCGTCCAGGATGATCGACTCGCCACCCCAGCCGCGGAACTTGTCGAGGTCGGTCGACTGGACCGTGCCCGCCTGCGGCCAGACGACTCCGCTCATGGAGTAGGGGAAGCTCACGAGGCTCTCGGCGGTGGGGAGCGGAGGCGCGAGGGGCTCGGGTTCCTCAGTGGGGGATGCGGTGGGCGATTCCGCGTCCGTGGCCTCCGGGGTGGCGGATGCATCGACGCCGTTCGACGTGTCGGCGTCGCCGTCCTCCGAGGGGGTGGTGGTGCCCGTGTCGGTCGTCTCCGTCGCCGTGGGGGTCGGCGTCGGCGTCGCGGTGTCTGCCGGGTCGGCGAAGTTCGCGGGGTCGATGGCGAAGTCGAAGTTCGTGACCTCGAGCGGCTGCTGTGCACCCCACTGCGACTGGAGCGTGAGGCTCGCGTCAGCGAACGGCAGCTCGAACGTCTGATTCTTCAGCGCGGTCAGGCGGTCCAGCCAGCTGATCGCCGACTCTGGCGCGGCCGAGCCGAGGACGCGGATGGATGCGAGGAGACGCGGATCGATGGCAACGGTCGCGTTCGGGCTGGCCTCGACGGCGCTCAGGATCTCGTCGAGGCGCCCCCCTGGCGCCGTCTGCTCGAGGAGGGTGTCGACGCCGAGCAGCGGTTCGTCGGCGTCGGCGAGCAGCCCGGAGGTGATGGGGACAACGGTTGAGACGAGGGTCGGTTCCACGGCCGCAGTCCCGTTGAGCACGATCGTCGAACGAGCCTGCGCGAGCTTCGAGTCGCCGCTCACGAGCGTCGCCGCCATGGGTCGCGGACCGAAGTCGTCAGCTGCCTCGAAGGGGAGGCCATCAGCGGGAACCGAGACGCTCACGGTGGTGGTCTCACCTGCGGCGATCGGACCGGAGCCGAGGCTTGCGACGAGGGCAAGACGGTCGAGCTCAGCCTCACTGCTCGACTCGCTCCACGCATCCAGGGCGAACCTCGTGTCGATCGTGGAGGAGCCGACGGACAGCTCGAGCTGGGCCGGTGCGAGCTCCGCGTCGGTCTTGTTGACGACGACCAGCTCGACGACCAGCGGTCCGCCCGGCTGCACGAGCCCGCCGTCAGCGGGCGCGGCATAGATCGATACCTGGTCGTCCGGGGCATCGGCGATCGCCCGCGGCTCGACCGCGGCCGTCCCGACCACCGCATTCCCGACGGTGGCGACGCTCGTCGTGGCCGCTGCGGGCTGGCTCGTGGGTGCTGCTGACGCGCCCCCGGCGACCCCGAGCGCCAGCAGCGACGCCAGGAGCGTCGCAGGGACAACCCGGCGTGCACAGGCACGCAGGAACCGTGGCACAGCTGCGCGCGGTGCGTGGTCCATGACCTCCATAGTAAGGACGGACGGGGAAGTGGCGAGCTGAACGCGCCCTCAAGCGCACGGCGAGCATCCGCCTCGGCTCGTAGAATGAGCGGATGCAAAACGTGCAGTCCGCCATGGAACGCCTTCGCGGACTCGCGACCGCGTCGCCCGTCGCCGAGCTCGCCGCCGCCTTCGAGGCGGCCGGATTCGAGCTGGCCCTCGTGGGTGGGCCAGTCCGCGACGCCTTCCTCGGGAGGGAGGTCACCGACCTCGACTTCACGACCGACGCGCGCCCCGACGACATCCTGCGCATTGTCGCGCCCATCGCGGATGCGCACTGGGACATCGGCCGCGAGTTCGGCACGATCGGCGCCCGGTTCTCGGGCGAGACGGTCGAGATCACGACCTACCGGGCCGACAGCTACGACGGCACGTCCCGCAAGCCGGTGGTCGCGTTCGGGGACACGATCGAGGGTGACCTGCACCGCCGCGACTTCACTGTCAACGCGCTCGCGCTGCAGCTGCCCGCCCTCACGCTCGTGGACCCCTCCGACGGCACGAAGGACCTCATGGAGGCGACGCTGCGCACGCCCATCGAGGCAGCAGTCTCCTTCGGCGACGATCCGCTGCGCATGCTCAGAGCCGTGCGGTTCACCTCGCAGCTGGGCTTCCAGCTCGACATCGCCTCCTTCGACGCGATCGTCGAACTGCGGCGACGCATCCTCGACATCTCCGCCGAGCGGGTCAGAGACGAACTCGTGAAGCTGCTCAAGACCGACACGCCTCGCGCGGGTCTCGAGCTTTTCGTCGAGACGGGACTTGCCGAACTCGTGCTGCCAGAGCTCCCCGCCCTGCAGCTCGAGCGCGACGACGCGCACCGCCACAAGGATGTCTACGAGCACTCGATCACGGTGCTCGAGCAGGCCATCGCACTCGAGCGCGAGCGCAATCCCGGTGCCGACGCCGACATCGTCCTCCGCCTCGCGGCACTGCTGCACGACATCGGGAAGCCCAAGACGCGCCGCTTCGGGGAGAACCGCAAGGTCACCTTCTACAACCACGACGTCGTCGGAGCGAAGCTCGCGCGCAAGCGCCTCACCTCGCTGCGCTTCGACAACGACACGATGAAGTCGGTCTCGCGCCTCGTGGAACTCCACATGCGGGTCTTCAACTACGAGGGCGCCGGATGGACGGACTCGGCCGTGCGTCGCTTCGCACGGGATGCCGGCCCGGAGCTGCAGCGTCTCCTCATCCTCATCCGCGCCGACATCACGACTCGCAACCAGCGGAAGTCAGACCGCCTGCTCTTCGCGATCGACGACCTCGAGCGGCGCATCCTGGAGCTGCAGGAGAAGGAAGAGCTCGACTCGGTGCGGCCCAGCCTGGATGGCGAGCAGATCATGGCGATCCTCGAGATCGCGCCCGGCCCGGTCGTGGGGAAGGCCTACAAGCACATGCTCGAGGTTCGACTCGATGAGGGCCCGCTCGAGCACGACGATGCGAAGCAGCGCCTCCTCGACTGGTGGGAAGCGAACCGCCCGTAGGTGCATCCCGGCCGCTGGGGAAGACGGCGCGTCCGGTCAGCCGAGTGAACGCAGAACGGCCCCCTCCGAAGAGGGGGCCGTTCGCGTGCGGGTGACCGGAACCTACTCGGCGGTCAGGTACTCCGCGAGGCTGTACCCGGAGCAGGAGACGTAGCTTGAGCTCGTCGCCTCCTGGACCACGTTGCCGTTGACCGTGATCGTGCAGGTCAGCTGGTCGTCGGTGTAGTCGACGGTCGACGCCGAAAGGTAGGCGGACGAGCTGTCGTACCCGTAGTCGGCCTTGTACTTCATGGTGACGGTCTCAGACCACGGCACCGCGGTGGCGAGCGCCTCGGTGTCGACCTGGACTCGGTCGGCGCCCGACAGATCGTTGTCGTAGCTGTAGCTGACATCGATGGGGGAGGTCGACGTGCTCGTCACCGTCATCTCCACGGTGATCTCGCCCTCAGAAGGAACGCCGTTCTCGAGGGTCGAGTACTCGTCGTCCATGAGCGTCTCGTAGTCGTCCACGCTGTCGCCGACCGTGTTCGTGACAGTTGCCACGCTCGTCCAGGTCGTGATGATCGGGCCGACGATGAGGCCGAGCCCACCGAGCACGAGACCGATGATCGCGAGCAGCTTCTTCGCGTTGAAGCGCTTGACGACCAGCCCCGCGATGCCCAGGCCGATGGCCGCGAGGGCCAGCGCGATCCCGAAGTATCCGAAGAACGGGATGAACGCGATCGCGATGCTGAGGACACCCGCGATGAGCGCGATCAGGCCGAGGGTGTTCATGCCGCCGCCCTGACCCTGCGGGGCGTAGTTGCCGTACTGCTGCTGTCCGCCACCAGCGCCGCCGGCCGCACCGTACGCGGGAGCGGCACCGTAGGCGCCCGCTGCGTTCTGGTCCTGGGGAGTGGACCCGTACGCGTTCGGTGCGGATGCGCCGTAGGCGTTCTGGTCCTGGGGTGCCGAGCCGTACGCGTTCTGCGCGGGGGCGCCATACGCGTCAGGTGCCGGAGCGGATCCGTAGGAGCTCGGCTCGTTGCCGTAGCTGTTGCCGGAGGTGTAGTCGGGGGTGCTGCCGTACCCGGGAGCCGAGTAGTCGCTGCCAGAAGCGGATGGCGCCGTGTACGAGGTGTCGCCCGTGTACGAGCCTGCGCTCGGCGACGAGTACGAGGAGTCACCCGACGATCCGTAGCTCGGGGTCGAGTAGCCGGCGTTCGACGAGGCGCTCGGCACACTCGATCCGGTGGAGCCCGAGTACGAGGACTGCCCGCCCTGGTAGTCGGAGGCCGAACCGGGGGCCTCATACGAACCACCAGGAGCTGAGTAGTTGCTCGGGGCCTGGTAGTTGTCGCCGCTGGAGCCGTAGCTGCTGCCGACGCCGTAGCCGCCCTGCTCGCCGTTGGCGGGCTGGTCGCCGAAGGACGCCTGCGGCGCCTGCGGTGCGGCCGAGTCGCCGTTCTGCGGCGCTGGGTTCTGTGGCACTGGGGCGTTCGGGTCGCGTTCGCCCGCGCCGCCTGTTGGATCGCTCATGATTCCCCTAGGTAGTGGTGCGTTTCAGCGGACCACGGGGGCCGCCGGTTGTGCTGGAACGAGCATATTCGTTCGCGAGAAGGGGAGTTCTTCCAATTGGCTGGCATTTAGGAGGAAGAAACGACTATGCTGGCGAGGTTGTCTGTGCGATCAACTGCCCAGACACGCGCAATAACCCTCCTGCTGCAGATCGTCTGCAGCCGTTCTAGACCGAAGGAGGTGGGTTTATCGTGCATCAGTATGAGTTGATGGTGATCCTCGATCCAGAGATCGACGAGCGCACCGTAGCTCCGAGCCTCGATAAGTTCCTCAACGTCATTCGCAACGACGGTGGAACCATCGAGAAGACCGACATCTGGGGCCGTCGTCGCCTCGCCTACGAGATCAACAAGAAGAGCGAAGGCATCTACGCCGTCGTTGACTTCACGTCGACCTCGGCAACGGCGAACGAGCTCGACCGCCAGCTGAACCTGTCCGAAGCTGTCATGCGCACCAAGGTGCTCCGCGCAGAAGAGGCCATCGCACGCGTCGCCTCCGAGGCGAAGCGCGACGAGGCTCGCAAGGCTGCCAAGGCCGCTGCTATCGCAGCGAAGCCCGCGGCGACCACCGAGGCGTAGTCATGGCCGGCGACACGATCATCACCGTGGTGGGCAACCTCACGGCTGACCCCGAACTGCGTTACACGCAGAACGGGCTCGCAGTCGCGAACTTCACCATCGCATCCACCCCCCGCGTGTTCGACCGTCAGGCGAACGAGTGGAAGGACGGCGAGGCACTCTTCCTTCGGGCGAGCGTCTGGCGTGAATTCGCTGAGCATGTCGCCTCGAGCCTCTCCAAGGGCTCGCGAGTCATCGCGCAGGGTCGCCTGAAGCAGCGCTCCTACGAGACGAAGGAAGGCGAGAAGCGCACTTCCATCGAGCTCGAGATCGAAGAGATCGGACCAAGCCTTCGCTACGCGACGGCTCAGCTCACCCGCACGTCCTCCGGCGGCGCCGGCGGACAGCAGGGTGGCGGCGGCCAGGGCGGCTTCGGTGGAGGCCAGCAGCGCTCCTTCGGCGGCAACAGCGGCGGCGGCAACGCCGGTGGCGGTGGACGTCAGTCCGCCCCTGCGGACGAGCCGTGGGGACAGCCCGCGGGCCAGCCTCGCGACAACGGCGCATCCGGCTGGGCGACGCCCGGCGCATCGAACGATTTTGACGAGCCCCCCTTCTAAAGGGCGCTCGCAAGCACACTCAACGAAAGAAGATCCCAATGGCTGGAAAGTCAAGCGGCGACCGCCGCAAGGGTGTACGCGGGAAGGGCGGCAAGCCCGCTGCTCCCGCGAAGCAGATCCGGGTCGGAGTCATCGACTACAAGGATGTCAACACCCTCCGCAAGTTCATCTCGGAGCGCGGAAAGATTCGCGCACGTCGCATCACCGGCGTCTCCGTCCAGGAGCAGCGCCTCATCGCACGTGCAGTCAAGAACGCACGTGAAATGGCGCTCCTGCCCTACGCCGGCTCTGGCCGCTAAGGAGTAGTCGACATGGCAAAGGTAATTCTTACGCACGAGGTCTCCGGCCTCGGTGCAGCCGGTGACGTCATCGAGGTCAAGAGCGGCTACGCCCGCAACTACCTCGTCCCCAAGGGCTACGCAGTCAGCTGGTCCCGTGGCAGCGAGAAGCAGGTCGAGCAGATCCGTTCCGCTCGCGCCGCACGCGAACTCGCAACCCTCGAAGAGGCGAAGGCGCTCAAGGACAAGCTCGAGTCCGCCCTCGTCAAGCTCCACGTGAAGTCGGGTGCCGAAGGCCGCCTCTTCGGCTCCGTCCGCGGCGCCGACGTCGCGACCGCTGTGGAAGCAGCCGGCCTCGGCAAGATCGACAAGCGCAAGGTCGAGTTCCCCAACCCGATCAAGTACACGGGCAACCACGAGGCGACTGTTCGCCTCCGTGACGACCTCGTTGCGACGGTCAAGCTCCAGGTCATCGCCCAGCGATAACCACGGCAGCAGAAGAACGGCCCCGGACATCTCGATGTCCGGGGCCGTTCTCGTTGCAACCGCGCCCGGTTACACCGTCTGGCGCGTCGACGCCACCGTGGGGCGGACGCAGGGACGAACGCTATAAGGTCAGCGGAGTCCAGCATCCCGCCAGAACCTCTCCTGATTGATTCACGACCATGCCGCAGCAAGTCCACCGATGGGCGACCGAGCGCGAGCCGCGCCGGTTCCCGTTGACGGTGAGCCCGACGATCCTCGGCCTCATCGGGTCGCTGTGCATCCTCGTCGGCTCGTTCGGCGCTGGCTGGATCGGCGACGGGCTCGGTCTGCGTGAATGGTTCCCCATCGCGTTCCTCCGCAGCTCACCCGACCTGACACGGCTGTGCACGATGCTCCTGATCGTCGGCGGCTTCCTGCTGCTCATCGCCTGGCTGCGCTTCCGATCGAGCGTCTCCGACACCGACGCGTCCCTGCGACGCGTGATCAGGACCTCCATCATCTGGGCACTGCCTCTGCTGATCTGCGTCCCCGTGTTCAGCCGCGACATGTTCTCGTATGTCGCCGTGGGGCGACTCATGGCAGCCGGCATCGACCCGTACCAGCACGGCGTCAACGAGATCGCCGGATGGTACTCGCTGGGGGTCGACCCCTTCTGGTCGAGCACCGAGTCACCATACGGTCCGCTCTTCATCGCCGTCGCCGCCGTGTTCTCCTGGCTCGGAGCTCAGACGCCCGAGTACGCGCTGTTCCTGAATCGTCTGGCCGCGACCGCTGGCGCCGTGCTCATGGTGGTCGCGTTCCTCAAGATCGCGGCCCTTCGGGGACGCAGCCGCGCGTTCGTTGCGTGGATGATCGCTGCGAACCCGCTCACGCTGCTCCTCTTCATCGCCTCCGGACACAACGACGGCCTCATGCTCGCCGGTATGGGGTTCGGTCTGCTGTCCGCTCTCAAGGGGCGCCGCGTCCTCGCGGTCATCTTGATCGCACTCGCCGTCGCTATCAAGCCCATCGCGCTCATCGCCCTGCCCATCGTGGCGCTCGTCGACAGACCGAGCACTCTCCCCCTCTGGGACCGGGTGAAGAGCTGGGCGCTTCACGGTGCCATCGCGATCGGGCTCGTCGGTGCGCTCGGGCTCGTGCTCGGCCTCGGCTTCGGCTGGGTGACCGCGCTCACGGTGCCAGGCGCGATCCAGCACTGGTACTCGCCGCTGACCCTCATGGTGGGCACCGTACGCGGCCTCGCCGAACTCGTCGGCCTGGATCCATTCGTCTTCGAAGTGGTCCTGAAGGTCATCGCCTTCTCGATCGCCGGCCTCGTCGCCTCCTGGCTGGTCATCACGAAGCGGCCCATCGATCCCGTTCTCCGCCTCGTGCTGTGCACCGCGGTCATCGTCGCCGCCTCGACGGCCATTCACCCCTGGTACGTCTTGTGGATACTGCCCTTCGCCGCAGTTGCTGGTCCGTGGCGCAGAGGTCAGGAGCACCTCGCCGTGCTCGCGACGATCTTCTTCACGACCGTGACGCTCGCCGAACCGACCGACTCGTTCTTCGAGGGGCCGTACACGCGCATCGTCGTCGCGTCCATCACGGTGCTGTTCGCGCTCTCCGTGCTCGTCTGGTGGTGGCGTTCGAACAATGTCTCTGGTCGGGCCGTGCTCATCGCCGTGCCATACGGGCAGGTGCTCGTCGACCGGATCGTCGCGCGCCGGGAACGCAGGCTGCAGCAGCGCACAGAGAGCCCCCTCTGACGACACCGTCGGGCCGACAGTCTGTGGAAAACGCCCGGATATCGTCGGTTTGCGTGGGTGCTCCGCCGGGTGTTATGCACAGCGACGCGCTCGGGGCTCAACCTTCAAGGGCTGCTTTACGTCACTTGTGCACAACTGGAGCATCCGTATAAACCGCTGGTCAGTGGCTGTTTCGTGGACATTACCTTCCAAACGGTAGCGGCGTTCTCCACACAGTTTCCACAAGCCGCACGGCGCGTCTCCACAGTTACACACAGAGTTATCCACAGGCGTCGTGTTTTGGGTTCGCTCGCTGGGGGAGGTGAGGGCTACTGTGGGGAAATCTCTCTCAGACCTACGAGCGCAGTCAGGAGCATCCGTGTCGATCGCGCACCTCGGTTCCCCTCCACAGGGTGAGCGCGAAACGCACGACGGTGTTCGCACTCCTCCCCACGATCTGCTTGCAGAGCAGTCGGCCCTCGGCGGCATGCTGCTCTCGAAAGACGCCGTCGCCGACGTCGTCGAAGCCGTCCGCGGCATCGACTTCTACGTGCCCAAGCACGAGATCATCTTCGACGCCGTGCACGCGCTCTACGCGGCTGGTGAGCCGACCGACGTCATCACGGTCACCGACCACCTGACGAAGTCGGGCGAGCTCTCGCGTGCCGGGGGCGCCGAGTACCTCCACACCCTGGCCGGCATCGTCCCCACCGCAGCCAACGCCGGCTACTACGCGGCGATCGTCTCCGAGCGAGCCGTGCTTCGTCGCCTCGTCGAGGCCGGCACGCGCATCGTGCAGATGGGCTACCTCGCGGAAGGTGAGGTCGTCGACCTCGTCAACCAGGCGCAGGCGGAGATCTACGGTGTCACGGGCGCCGTGGAAAAGGAGGACTACGTCGTCCTCGCCGAGGCCATCCTCGAGGCGCAGAACGACATCGACGCCGCGCAGAACAAGTCCGGCGGCATGACGGGTGTGCCGACCGGGTTCAGCGACCTCGATCGCATCACGAACGGCTTCCACGGCGGTCAGCTCATCATCGTCGCGGCCCGCCCCGGCCTCGGAAAGTCGACGGTCGCCCTCGACTTCGCGCGCTCAGCATCCATCACCCACGGCAAGCCGTCGATCTTCTTCAGCCTGGAGATGGGCAAGAGCGAGATCGCCATGCGCCTCATCTCCGCTGAGGCGAGCGTGCGCCTGCAGCACATGCGCGCGGGAGGCCTCACGCAGGAAGACCTCACGCAGATCGCGCGCACGCAGGGCGACATCTCCGACGCACCGCTCTACATCGACGACAGCCCCAACATGACGCTCGTCGAAATTCGCGCCAAGTGCCGCAGGCTCAAGCAGAAGGTCGGCCTCAACCTCGTCGTCATCGACTACCTGCAGCTCATGACGAGCGGCAAGCGCGTCGAGAGCCGCCAGCAGGAGGTCTCCGAGTTCTCGCGTGCGCTCAAGCTGCTCGCGAAGGAGCTCGACGTTCCCGTCATCGCGCTGTCCCAGCTGAACCGTGGTCCCGAGCAGCGTGCCGACAAGCGGCCAGCTGCGAGCGACCTCCGCGAGTCCGGATCGCTCGAGCAGGACGCCGACATGATCATCCTGCTGCACCGCGAGGGCGCCTACGACCGGGAGAGCCCGCGAGGCGGCGAGGCCGACTTCATCCTCGCGAAGCACCGCAACGGTCCGACCGACACCATCACCGTCACCTTCCAGGGGCACTTCTCGCGGTTCATGGACATGGCGCCGGGGTACGCGACGGGTCAGTAAGGGGACGCGCCGCGGGTTCATCCCTCCGGCTATCGAGTTCAGCCCCACGACCGAAGCGCCGGGGCCCCTGTGCTTCGTACCTTGAATGCAGCACCTACTCGCGGTGACACAGACAAGGGGTACATCATGAACGCAGACGTGACGCAGTCGGCCACCACGAAGCAGCGCCGGGCGATCCTCATCCTCACCATCGCCATGGGCGTGCTGCTGCTCGCGGTCCTCGTCATGCTGGTTGCCGGGGTCATGGCCAGCTCTGCACCCATGATCATCGCCGGCAGCAGCGGTTGCGCCGCGATCGCCACGGCCTGGACGACCGGCGTCCTCGCGATCCGCCAGCGGGCCAGCAAGTAGCCCGAACGCGGTCGCAGAGGCTGCGCGGCATCTGCCAGACTGAGCGCACCGACCCCAACTGGAGGAACCCAATGGTGAGTTCTGAAGAGATCGTCCTGGGCGACCTGCCCGCAGGTATCGTCCGAGCTGACGAGGCCGTGGCCGGCCGTGTGTGGAATGTGCTCGGCCACACCTACATCACGAAAGCCGAGAGCGCCTCGACCTACTCATGGCTCTCGCTCGACCCAGCCGGAACCGGGGTGCCGCCGCACGTGCACCCCACCCAGGACGAGTTCATCTACGTGTTCGAGGGGGTCTACACCCTCTACCTCGACGGCCAATGGACCACGGCCGGCCCGGGCGACCTCGTGCAGATGCCGAAGGGCATCCCGCACGCCTACTACAACAAGCAGGACGAGGCAGCGAAGTCGCTGTTCTGGGTGAGCCCAGGCGGCAAGCTCGCGAACCTCTTCAGCTTGCTTCACAACGTGACCGACCCGGCCGAAGTCGTGCGTCTCTCAGCCCTGAACGGCGTCGACTTCCTGCCAGAAGGTGCCGTGGAAGGCGCGTGAGACGGCGCACGTGACGGATGCGAGCATCCGGGGCATGCCGGGCGACCCGAAAGCGAGGCGCGAGACATACGGCCCGGACGGAGACCAGCATCTGACGTTCTGGGCGCCTCCAGGGCCCGCTCGCGGGCTCACGGTGCTCATCCACGGTGGGTACTGGCGATCGCAGTTCACCGCCGAACTCATGCTGCCGCTGGTGCCGGAGTTCACCCGACGCGGCTGGGCCGTGGCGAATCTCGAGTACCGGCGAGGCGACGATGGGTGGTCGGCGACGCGTGCGGACCTCTTGCGTGGCCTCTCGGTGGCGCGCAGCGAGGCATTCCGGTTGACGCGGGATGCGCGGCTCGTGATCGTCGGGCACTCGGTTGGCGGGCAGCTCGCGCTGCTCGGCGGAGAACCAGGCGACGCGGTTGTAGCGCTCGCGCCGGTCACTGACCTCGCGCGCGGCTACGAAGAAGGCAACGGCGACGGAGCCGTCTCGGACTTCTTCCGCGTGGCGCCTGCCCAAGCCCCGGAGGTCTACGCGTCCGCATCACCGATCGAGCATCTGCCCCTGCGGGCGCGAGCGCTGCTTGTGCACGGCGCCGACGACGCGCGTGTGCCGGTCGAGCACACCCGGGCCTACGTCGCCGCCGCCAGGCAGGCGGGCGCCGACATCGAGCTCATAGAGCCCGCGAGCCTCGAGCACCGCGCCGCGATCGCGCCGGACGCGCCGCACTGGCCAGACGTGCATGCCTGGCTCGACGCATCCGCTCGCCGCAGCTGACGCGGTCGACCTCGACGCCAGGGAGGGATTGGCAGGGCCTGCCTGAGGCCCCCGCGTGTCTCCGCTGGGACGTATGCTTTCCATCCGGTGCGAGGGGTCTGAACGCAGACCCGCGCCGACGTGGAGGGGGATCCATTGGGGAAGCAGAAACAGGACTGGGTGCGTCTGGTCGCGGACCGACTTCGCACAGAGTCTGGAAGCGCGCTTCTGCTGGTGGGAGTCGCGGTCTTCGCGCTCCTCTGGGCGAACTCTCCCTGGTCGGAGTCGTACGTGCATCTCTGGGAGACGCATGCGGCCGTCGGAATCGGCGACTTCCGCATCGACATGAGCCTCCACCACTGGGTGAACGACGGCTTCATGGTCATCTTCTTCTTCCTCATCGGACTCGAGGTGCGGCAGGAGTTCGCCGTCGGCTCCCTGCGCGACCGGCGGCAGGCCCTCGTTCCGATCGTCGCCGGAGTGGCAGGCGTCGTCCTGCCAGCCCTGATCTACCTGGCTATCGCCGGCCGTGAGGCACCGGAGGCATGGGGCGCCGTCATCGGCACCGACACCGCCTTCCTCCTCGGCGCGCTCGCACTGGTCGGCCCCAAGATGTCGAGCCAGCTGCGCGTCTTCCTGCTGACGCTCACCGTCGTCGACGACTTCCTCGCAGTCTCCATCATCGGCATCGTCTACACCGAGTCGGTGCAGTGGATGCCGCTTGCGATCGCCGTCGTCTGCCTCGTCCTCCTCTTCCTCCTCGCTCGAGCGAACGAGTGGCGCAGCACGCCGTACATCGTCATCATCGTCGTGCTGTGGGCGGCGACGCTGCTGTCCGGCGTTCATCCATCGCTCGCGGGAATGGCCGCCGGCCTGCTCATCCCCGCCTCAGACCCGGACCGCGAAGACGTGGTCCGTGCGAAGCGCCTCTTCCGAGACTTCTGGCAGTCGCCCCGCGCCGACGCCGCACGCAACGTGCGGCTCGGTCTCGCCAAGTCGATCTCCGTCAACGAACGCCTCCACGAGGTGCTGCTGAGCCCGGTGGCGCTGTTCATCGTTCCAGTCTTCGCGCTCGCCAATGCGGGTGTCGACCTGCGGGGCGGGATGCTCGGCAACGCGCTCACGTCCCCCGTCACCTGGGGTGTCGTCGCGGGTCTGGTGCTCGGCAAGTTCGGCGGCATCGCGCTCGGCAGCTGGATCGCGGTCCGGGCCGGTCTCGGCTCGCTGCCTCAGGGCGTCGGCATGGGCAGCGTCTTCGGTGGTGCCGCGCTCAGCGGCATCGGCTTCACCATGTCGCTGCTCATCATCTCTCTGGCCCTGGAGGGTGAGGTCGCCGGGCAGGCGATCGTCGGCGTCTTCATCGCCATGGTGCTGTCGTGGGTCATCGGCTGGCTCACGTTCACGTTCGCGCGCGTCAAGATGAACGAGACCACGGCTGACCTGCCGACGACACTCTCCCGCCCGGTCGACCCGGAGCGCGACCACATGCTGGGCGACCCGGACGCGCAGGTCACGATCGTCGAGTACCTGGACTTCGAATGCCCGTTCTGCGCTCGGGCGACCGGCATGTGGCAGGACCTGGGCGAGCACTTCAGCGACGGCGGGGCGCGCTACGTCGTGCGCCACCTGCCGCTCGAGGACTACCATCCGCACGCCTTCCAGGCCGCGATCGCCTCCGAGGCGGCCGCCAACCAGGGCAAGTTCTGGGAGATGCACAACCTGCTCTTCGCGAACCAGGAGCGACTCGACGCGCAGTACCTGCGCGGCTACGCGGAAGAGATCGGGCTCGACCTCCACCGCTTCGACGCGGACATGCTCGACGAGGCGCTGCCGCAGCGCATCCGCGCCGACATGCAGAGCGCCATCGACAGCGGAGCCCGCGGAACCCCGACGTTCTTCCTCGGCGAGACGCGGCACAGCGGCGCCCACGACGCACGAACCCTCATCGCGACGATCGAGGCGCAACGCAAGGAAGCCGCCATCCGTCGCCGGTCCTGAGCGCGCGTACTCCTGACCCCCGCGCGCCGCATCCATCTCTCGTGTGGATGCGCCGCCGGCCGCGTGGGAGGGCCGGAGAGCCTACTCCCCGCCGAACTCGCGGGCGCGGAGGGCGGCGAGGTGGGCGTGGATGAGGGGCAGTGAGGATGCGCCCTCCCCACTGGCCGAGGCGACGCGCTTCATCGACCCGGAGCGCACGTCGCCGGCGACGAAGACGCCAGGCAGGGTGGTCTCGAGGTCAGCGGGCGGCATGCCATCGGTCCAAGCATCCTTGGGGACATCTCGTCCCGTGAGGACGAAGCCCGCCCTGTCGAGCGCGATTCCCTCGGGCAGCCACGTGCAGTCCGGCTGGGCGCCGAGCATGCAGAAGAGCCCGCCGACGTCGAAGCGATGCTCCTCGCCCGAGGTCCGGTCGCGCACGGTCACCCACTCGAGGGCGGCTTCACCCCCGCCATCCGCGATCTCGCTGTTGCTGGCGACGGAGACGTTCGGGGTCGAGTCGAGCTCGCGGATCAGGTACTCGGACATCGACTCGCTCAGCGATGCGCGCCGGATGAGGATGGTGACGTGCTTCGCGAACTTCGCGAGGTGCACGGCCGCCTGACCGGCGGAGTTGCCACCGCCGACGACGATGACGTCTTTGCCCTGCATCTCCCTGGCCATCGATGTGGCCGCCCCGTAGTAGACGCCGGCACCCGTGTGCACATCGACCGCTTCGATGCCGAGGCGCCGATACGCGACCCCGGTCGCGATGAGGACGGTCCGTGCACGCAGCTCGGTGTCGCCGAGATGCACCCGGTAGCTGGGGACGCCGTCGAGCGTGCAGGGCTCCAGTCCGGTGACGGACCGTCCCGTGTAGAACTTCGCGCCGAAGCGTCCGGCCTGAATGCGGGAGCGCTGCGCGAGGCGCATGCCCGAGATGCCCCGTGGGAAGCCGAGGTAGTTGCGGATCATCGAGCTCGAACCTGCCTGCCCGCCGATCGCATCCCGCTCGAGTACCGCCGTGGTGAGCCCTTCGGAGGCCGCGTAGACGGCGGCGGCGAGGCCTGCGGGGCCAGCGCCGATGACCAGGACATCCGAGATCTCGCCTTCGGGCACCAAGTCGAAGCGGGTCGAGAGCAGCTCGTTGAGACCCCTCGCCGTTGCTGCGGGAAAGAGCCTGCCGTCGTATGCCCGGGCCAGCGGGAGCACGACTGGCGCCGAGGACTCAGCAGTCGCCGCGGCGATGAGTGCGGCGCCCTCGATGCTGTCCGGGGTGAGGATGCGGTTCGGGAAGCCGAGTCGTTCGAGGAGGTCCCGAATGGCTCCCGCCTCGCGGTCATGCGGTTCGGCGACGACATCGATCATGCTGACCGCCGGCCGCGCGACCGACCAGCCCCACTCGGAGAGCAGTTCCGTGACGACCGTGTGGAACTCCTCGTCGCGCGGTCCCATCGGGATGCCGGTGAAGGTGTCGATGTCTCGACGGACGGTTGCTTCCCGCAGAGCGTCGAGGTTCGCGGCATATCCAGCTCCGGGTGTCGCGAGGACGAGTCTGCGCGCTGTCGGGGAGATCGATTGCGTGCGGCGCAGGAACGTCGGGCCCGGGGTCTCGCCGACGGAGACGTCGGCGACGACCATGGCGACAGCGGCACCGGAATCGACGAGTTCCCTCAGGAGCTGCAGGGCGCCCTCAGCGTCTTCTGCCGTGATGATCTTGTAGTCACGGTCGTACCTTGCCCTGAATTCGGCTTCGATTCGCGCGAGTCTCTCATCGGCGGCGATGAGGATGATGGGCTGGTCAGTCATGCAATCAGGGTACTGAGCGATGAGGGTTTCGTGGGCGACTGTGGGAATCTGCGTTCACGCGTCGGTGGGGCGTACGCTTTCTGCCATGGCTGACAAGCAGGGCGCGCTCGCCGAGGACACCGCGGTTCCGGACACGAGCGCCGTCCGGTTCACGGCCCGGGTGATCGCCGTCCCTGTTGTGGGTGACGACGGCGAACGGCTCATCGTCCGGCTCCCGGAGGACGCAAGCCGGATGCTGCCGTCGCGTGGGCAGGTCGCCGTCGCGGGCGTGATCCGCGCCGAGCCCGCCTCAGGCTCCAGCGCGGATTCCGGTGATGCTGCGCGAGCTTTTGAGACGGTCATCGAGCCTGACGGCCTCCGCGGGCACTGGCTCGACGTCGCCGCCGCACTCGGAGACGGCGCCGCCGACGGCGACACCGTCAGCGTGGAGCTGCGGCCGGGCGGCGAGTGGCCCGAGCCGGAGATCCCGGCGGATTTCGCCGAGGCGCTCGCGGATGCCCCCGATTCTGCGGAGACCTGGCGTGACATCACGCCGATGGCGAGGTGGGAGTGGGTGCGCTGGATCAACTCCACGCGAGTCGTGAAGACTCGCGAGCGCCGCATCGAGGTCGGCCTCTCGAAGCTGGAGGCCGGGAAGCGGCGCCCGTGCTGCTTCGACCTCTCGTCGTGCACTGACCCCGAGCTGTCGAAGAGCGGCAAGCTCGCCGTCTGACTGATGCGTTCGGCGAGCGGTCAGTGGCGCCGTCGGCCGAGGGCGACGGCCGCGGCGTGAAGCAGCGGAACGACGGAGACGCTCATGAGCACGATGCCGAGCGGAGCGAGCTGAGGCAGCAGCAGGACGCCCGCGATGAGCAGCGCGGCGAACACGACTGCTGACACCACGCCGCGCAGCATCCGCTCGAGGGAGCGCATGTGTCGGTCGACGCTCGGCGTCTGCACCTTCAGCTGGCCGGCTTCGAGCCGAGTGGTCAGCGCATCCAGTCGCCCTGGCAGCGTCACGGCGGTCGCGAGCGCCGAAACGGCCTGCTTCGCCACGGCCTGAATGGTGTTTCCGCCCTCGTCGCGCGTGAGGGTGCGGGCGAACGGGTCGACCGCCTCCCACATGTTGAAGTCCTTGTCGAGCGCGGAGGTCACGCCCGACACCAGGGAGATCGCGCGGATGATGAGCAGGAAGTTCTCGGGCAGCTGGAACGGCATCTCCCGGATCGTGTCCCTGAAGCGGTCGGCGAAGTCGCCGAGCTCTGCGGGGTCGACGCGCTGCAGCTCGGCCACGCCCATGCCGCCGAAGCGACCGAACAGTTCCGTCATGGCCCGTTCGAGCTCCATCGTGTCGCCGGCCGGCAGCAGCACGCCGACCCTGCGCATGGACCTGACGAGGCCAGGCCCGTCGCGGGACACGATCGCGAAGATGAGCTCCCGCAGGCTGGCTCGCAGGGTGTCGGAGATGACGCCCATCATGCCGAAGTCGATGTAGGTCAGCTCCCATGTGACGGGTGCGGGACGCTCATCGGTGGCCTCGCCCTCCACGTCCGATAAAGCTGGGATGCGCGGCGTCGCCAGCGGGGTCACGAAGATGTTGCCAGGGTGCGGGTCGGCGTGGAAGAAGCCGGCGACGAAGAGCTGCTGGAACGTGGCCCTCGCGAGCTCGTTGGCCACCTCGACGGGGTCGATCCCCGCGGCACGGAGAGCGTCGACATCGGTGATCTTGATCGCGGTGACATCCGACAGGGTTAGGATGCGGGACGCCGTGCGCTCCCACACGACCTGCGCGGCGCCCACGCGGGGGTCGGTCTCGAAGTCGGCGGCGAAGCACTCCGCGCTGGAGCCCTCGTGGATGTAGTCGATCTCCTCGAGGCTGGTCGCCGCGAATTCCTCCACGAGGGCGGGTGCGTCGGCGCGCTTCGACACCAGCTCGACTCGCTTGAGGAGCTGGCCGACACGGCGCAGCGCGCGCAGGTCGGTCTCGACGAGGTCCTCGATGCCCGGCCGCTGCGCCTTCACGACGACGCTGGTGTAGCCCGTCTCCTCCGCGAGGGCGGGCGTGAGCGTCGCGCGGTGGGCCTGCCCGAACGAGGCTGCCGCGATGGGGGCTTCGTCGAAGCTCGCGTACGCCTGGCTGAGCGACATGCCCAGTTCAGCTTCGGCCTGCGCCCGGATGGCGGGGAAGGCGACGGCCGGAACCTCATCCTGCAGGCCCTCGAGTTCGGCTGTGATCTCGGGAGGCAGCACGTCGAGGCGTGACGACATGAACTGCCCCACCTTGATCATGAGCCCGCCGAGGTCGACCGCGAGTGCATGGAAGCGGCGGGCGAGCCGCTGCATACGCACGGTACGTCCCCGCTCCGAGATCTTGCCGAGGCGGATGCGCGGCAGGAAGATCTCGAACCACCAGATCTGCAGCATCGCGCGCTGCGCGAAGCGGACGATCCTGCGGTACCTGGCGCGGCCCTCGGCCGAGAGCTTCGTGTCGCCGTCCCGGGCGGCCCGGCCTCGAGTGACTGCTTGCGCCTGTGCGGCGGCGGCGGCAGTGAGCCTGCTCGCCGCCGCTCGCTCTTCGGTCAGGCCGGGGCCATCTGTCACGTTCAGTCCTCGGCGAGGATCGAGTACAGCTTGCGCCGCGTCTCGTCGAGGAGGGCCGCGGCGCGCTCGGCCTGGTCCGGGGTCGCGCTGCTCTGCACCTGCACAACGGCCTGCGCGAGTCGGGCGCCGGCCTTCGGGAGGGTCGCGGCACGTTCGGCGCGGCGTGCGGCGGGAGACTCCCACGGCAGGTCGCCAGTCGAAGCGTCGACGGCGACGGCGCGTCCTTCTTCGGTGAGGGCGTAGACCTTGCGCTCGCCCGTGACCTCCGGGACGACGAGGCCCTCGTCGGAGAGGAGCTGCAGTGTTGGGTAGACGGAGCCGGGGCTCGGCTTCCACGCACCGCTGGTGCGCTCCTCGATGGCCTGGATGAGCTGGTAGCCGTGCTGGGGGCCCTCGAGCAGGGCGACGAGCAGTGCGGTGCGGACGTCCCCACGGCCGGCGCGGGACGTGGTGGGGCGGGATGCGAAGCTCTCACGGATCTCGTCGACGGCTTCGCGGAGGCCGAAGCCGAGTCCGCCTGGGGTGTGCTGAGCGACCATGATCATTCCTTTCGAAGGGGGGGGGTGCCGATACCTGACGACACCCGACGATACATCGGTGAATGTCGGTAAAGCTGTGCATTCCGCCGTTCCTGAACGCGGGCTCCACCACGGGAACCCAGTGTTGCTAGGTACTGGTACTCAGTGTTACTTTGTACCGGTAGTCATCATTACTGAGTAGAGAGGGTGATCGTGGGCAAGCAAGCAACCGAAATGCTCAAGGGCACGCTCGAGGGCATCGTGCTCGCGATTCTCGCCACGCGTTCCGCCTACGGGTACGAGATCACGACCTGGCTTCGCGAACAGGGCTTCGCGGACATCGCCGAGGGCACGGTGTACGCGCTCCTTGTGCGCATCGAGCAGAAGGGGCTGGTCGACGTCGAGAAGGTCCCCTCGGAGAAGGGTCCGCCGCGGAAGGTCTACACGATCAACGCAGAAGGCACCGAGTACCTCGCGGAGTTCTGGCGCACCTGGGGGTTCCTCGCGGAGCGCCTCGAGCAGCTCCGCACCACCACCGCAGAACCAACTGCAACCAGCACAGATGAAGGAAGAGGCAACTGACATGGCCGCCAAGTGGATCGAAGCGCTCACGGGCTCACTCGAGGAGAAGAAGCTGTACAAGGAGGCACAGGCGCGATTGGATGCGCTGCCGGCTCCCTACGCGAAGGTGGCGCAGGCCATCCAGCGCTACCTCATGTACTACGGCGGCGTCACCGATGGGGAGTCGATGGTGCGCATGAATGCGGACCTCGCCGACCTGTGGGAGCGCGCGGCCGCCGACGGCACTCCCGTCCACGACATCGTGGGCTCCGACCCGGTCGACTTCGCCGAGACCTTCGGCCAGTCGTACTCCGGCAAGCAGTGGATCGACAAGGAACGTGCGCGACTGGTGAAGGCCGTCGAGGAAGCGCAGCGAGGGCAGTAGCCATGAGCGCTCCTCCGGCCATCGTCGTCGATGGCATCACGAAGTCGTACGGCGACCTCGCCGTACTGACCGGCGTCGACTTCGCCGTCGAGCGCGGCAGCATCTTCGCGCTCCTCGGCTCGAACGGGGCCGGCAAGACCACACTGGTGCGCATCCTCTCGACGCTCCTCCGCGCCGACGACGGGTCGGCAGCCGTCACCGGCTTCGACGTGGCGTCGCAGGCGTCCGAGGTTCGTGGATCCATCAGCCTCACCGGCCAGTTCGCGGCGGTGGATGAGGTGCTCACGGGTCGCGAGAACCTCGCCCTCGTCGCGCGTTTGCGGCACGTTCCGCGGCCCAACGAGGTCGCGGACGCCTTGCTCGAGCGCTTCTCGTTGGCCGACGCGGGCAGGCGTCGCGCCGCGACATACTCCGGCGGCATGCGGCGTCGGCTCGACATCGCGATGAGTCTCATCGGCAACCCACCCGTCGTGTTCCTCGACGAACCCACGACGGGACTCGACCCGCAGGCCAGGCTCGAGGTGTGGGGCGCGGTGCGCGAGCTCGCCGCCACCGGCACGACTGTGCTGCTCACGACGCAGTACCTCGACGAGGCGGAGCAGCTCGCCGATCGGATCGCGATCCTGAACGAGGGACGCATCATCGCGAACGGCACGCTCGCCGAGCTCAAGCGGCTGCTGCCGCCTGCCAACGTCGAATACGTGGAGAAGCAGCCGACGCTCGAGGAGATCTTCCTGGCCGTCGTTGGGGATTCCGGCGGAGAAAGGGGGCTGGCCTCATGACCGCGCACTTCGTCGGCGACACCGCCGTCCTGACGGGTCGCTCGCTGCGCCACGTGCTCCGCAGCCCAGACACGATCGGGACGACAGCCGTCATGCCGATCGCGTTCATGCTCATGTTCGTCTACGTGTTCGGCGGGGCGATCGACATCGGCGCGGGCGCCTACGTCGACTACCTGCTGCCAGGGATCCTGCTCATCACCGTCGCATCCGGCGTCGCCTACACGGCGTACCGGTTGTTCCTCGACCTGAAGGGCGGCATCTTCGAGCGGTTCCAGTCGATGCCGATCGCCAGATCGTCGGCCCTGTGGGCGCACGTGCTCACCTCCCTGGTCGCGAACCTCGTCTCGGTGGCCGTCGTCGTCGGCGCTGCCCTGATCATGGGCTTCCGGTCGGGTGCCGGACTGCTCGAGTGGCTCGCGGTCGCGGGCATCCTCGTCCTCTTCACCCTCGCTTTGACCTGGATCGCCGTGCTCGCTGGCCTCTCGGCGAAGACTGTCGAGGGCGCAAGCGCGTTCTCCTACCCGCTCATCTTCCTCCCGTTCGTCAGCTCGGCATTCGTGCCGACCGACACCATGCCGGGACCGGTGCGCTGGTTCGCGGAGAACCAGCCCGTGACGTCGATCGTCAACAGCATCCGCCAGCTCCTCGAGGGGCAGCAGGTGGGCGGGGACCTCTGGGTTGCGCTCGCGTGGTGCGTCGGAATCCTGTTTGTTGCCTACCTCGCGGCGAACGGGATCTACCGGCGGAAGATCAGCTGACTGCATCTGTAGATCTCCCTGAGTGCTAGCATTGCTAGCACTCAGGGAGGTCCTATGGCGACGCTCACGATCCGCAATCTGCCCGAAGAGACGAGGCGTGCCCTCAAAGCACGCGCCGCCGAGCACAACAGGTCCATGGAGGCCGAGGTGCGCGCGATTCTGGAAGAGTCCCTGGTGCCTGCGCCGGACTTCGTGACGAACTGGGTGAACGTCGTCGTCGATCTCGAGGGAGATTTCCATCTGCCGCCGCGGTCGAAGCCACGCGAGGTAGATCTCTCGTGATCGTCGTCGATACGAATGTCCTCTCCGAACCCCTGCGCCGTGAACCCGATCGGCGGGTTCTGGAGTGGCTCGCGCGCAACGCAACGCAGATTGCCTTGACGACGATCACGGTCGCCGAACTGCGATACGGGGCCATGCGGCTGCCGGAGGGCACCAGGCGAACGGCCCTGCTGCTGGCTGTGGACCGACTCGTCGCTGAAGCAGGGGACCGAGTCTGCTCCTTCGACGTGGAGGCCGCGCGCGCCTACGCGTCAATTCGATCTGAGCGCGAAGCACGGGGGACATCGATCTCGGTCGAGGACACCATGATCGCGGCGATCTGCTTGGCCCGGGGGTACGCGCTCGCGACGAGCAATGTCGGAGACTTCGACGACGTGGGGCTGTCACTCGTCGATCCCTGGGCCTAGCTTGGCCACCGGCGCTGCGCCCCCGTGGCCGTCGGTGAGGTGCGGCTACCGCTGCGCGCCGGGGTCTTGCTGCTGCTGCTGCTTTTTCTTGGCGCTGCGGCGCTTGACGACGAGGCCGAGGACGAACGTGACGATGCGGAGGAACATGGGGTCCTTCTTCTTGGGTGGGGTTTCTTGGGTGGGGTTGGTTGGGTGGGATGACTGACCTGGGTTACTGGAGGCGCGTCGATTTCTGCACGCGGGCGCGGAAGCCGCCCGTCAGCTGCAGCAGCACCGGGAGCTCCTTACCGAGCAGCGCGTCGAGGGCACGGAGGTCGCGTTCCACGAGGTCGACGGCGTCCCTTGGCGAGACCCCGCGGCGGCAGGTCGCGGAGACCTTCAGCACAGGGGCGCGCTTCACGTCGTAGGCGGAGACGCTCGTCGAGACGAACTCGTCTCGGGCGCCGAGCGCGTCGTCGAGCGCAGCCCGGGCGACGGTCACGTCGATGACGGTTGGCCCGACGTCGGAGGTGCGCTCGTGCACGATCGTGCCGGTTCGTCCCTGTCCCTGGCGGAGTGCGAATACCAGGAGAAGGATGATGCCGATGACGAGGACCGCGACGAGGGCGATGAGGAGCCAGCTGAAGTCGGTACCGGGGAACGGGGTCTGCTGGAGCCATCCGGTGACGTTGGTGTTCACGCCTTCGGAGATGGGCGTCCAGGTGTCTTTTGCTCCGGGCAGCCACGCGCCGATGGCTGCGGCGGCGCCGATGATGAGGAGGAGGAGGCCGGTGGCGGTGATGAGGAGCCGGTTCAGGCCTCGGTTGGTGCTGTTCATGCGCCGACCTTCCCGTTCTCTGCGACGCGTACCTTGGCGGTGACGCGGGGGTTCAGTTCGTACCGTTCGAGCTGCTGGTTGACGGCGGCCGTGATGGCGGCCGCGTCGACCGGGAGCCCGGATGCGGGGGTGAGGTGCACGTCGGCGCGTCGGTGGGAGACCGACACGGTGACGTTGTCGGGACTCACGTTGCCGGCGTGCGCCGCGTGCCGGGCGAGGGTGGACGCGATGACCGCGTTGTCCGCGACGGTCGCGGTTCGCGTCGAGGTGAGGGTGTGCCTGGCTCGTCGTCCCGGGGCGAGGCCTGCGATGAGCAGCACGAGGCCGATGATCGCGACGACCACGCCGGCGATGCCGACGTACTGGGCGGGCTGCTCGAGCACGCCCAGCGCGGAGGCGAACATGTCCGCCGGGGCGACGAGCAGCGCGGGGAGGGCGAGCAGCGACAGGACGATCTCGGTGCCGATCCAGGCCGCGACCAGGATGAGGAGCACCGCGAGGGTGATCGCGAGCGCCGAGCGGGGCGAGTGCGTCTCTCGCCGGGAGAGGCGCGAGTACAGGGAGGTGTTGGTGCTCATCTGACTCGCTCCTCCGCTCGGATGTTGAGGCTGGTGACCCGCAGCATGACGCGTTCCACGCGCGAGTCGGTCAGTGACTGAAAGCGATCCCTGATCTCTCCCTTTGCCTGCTCGACACGTTGGAGGATCGGCCCGCCGCTCCGCTCGACGGCCGCGTCCTGCGAGCGGATGCGCTCGAGGGACGGAACGCGGATCGGGGTGCTGATGCGCAGCGCGAGGCCGCCCTTGTGGTCTTCGAGGCCGACGCTGACGCTGCCAGCGTCGACCCCGAGCGCGTCACCGGTGACAGCTGACGCAAGACGAGTCAGGGCCTTCGCGGTGAGTCGTGTCGTGCCTCGCTGCGCCGCGCCGCCCGGAGCCGTCGCGGCCGCGCTCATGAGGACGTGTTCCGTCCACGAATGACGTCGACGAGGGCGCTCGCGTCGAGCTTTCCTTCGAGGATGCGCCCGATGATGCCGCCGACGATCATCGCGATCGCGACGAAGAAGAACGCCCAGAAGCCCAGGATGGTCCAGCTCAGCGCGAGGACCGCGCCGATGAGGATGCCGGTTCGGGTGAGAGACGAGTTGCTCACTGGACTCGTGCCTCTTCCTGGTCATCGTCGTTGTCGTCCTCGGAGGGGAGGTGCACGTCGTTGACGGTGACGTTGACCTCGGTGACCTCGAGCCCGACGATGGTCTCGACCGCGTCGATCACGTCGGCGCGGACGCCGTCAGCGACATCCTGCAGTGAGACGGGGTACTCGGCGACGATGGTGATGTCGATGGCGACCTGCTTCTCGCCGACCTCGACGCTCACGCCCTGGCCCTGGTCGGTGGCGTTGAGGGCATCGCGGATGGCGCCGATGGCGCGAGCCGCCCCGCCGCCGAGGGCGTGGACGCCGCGGGCGTCACGAGCTGCGATGCCGGCGACGCGGGCGACGACGCTGTCGTTGATCGTGGTCTTGCCGTGCGTGCCGTGCGCCGGCTGCAGGTCCTTGCGGTCGGAGGACGTGGTGCTGATGGTCGGGGTGGTGTTCGACATTGCTTTCTCCTTGTTGTGTGCCGATGCGGGCGCATCGGCGGTGCTTGGTGGTGAGACGTGTGAAGTCCATGATTTGTCACAGAAAAGTGTTCAGACGACGATTTCGCTTGGATGCTCACCGGTCGTGCCGCTGGCATCCAAGGAGAAGGGGGCGCCCTGGGAAGTGAATTCTGATCTGCCCGGTGAGCATATGCACGGCTACTGCATCCGCAACCGAGAACTGCGCGGTGCTGCGCGAGTCAGCACTGCGCATAAAGGGCTTCTGAGCAGGGATTTTCTTGAAATTGGCTTGCTGTGAGCGAGGAAGTACCACTTTGTCTCACGCTCACGACGGAAATGATTCCGGTCACCTCCGGCGAGAGCTCTTGTCATCGACCACAATGGGAAACGTGACGAACTGCCCCCGAGCGTCGTCTCATCTGTGAGCGCCGCACCTGCCCAGGTGCTGGTCGCCGGACGCGTGAACGGATCGCGTTCGTGCAGCGATACGGAATGGACGGAGTCGGAAGGTGCAGGAGCACGTCAGTCAGGGTGGCAGCGACTTCGATCTCGGAGTGGTCGAGGTCGAGTCCAGGGCTTCGGGAGAGCTCCCCAAGGTGGTGTCGCTCACCGTCGACGAGGCCGGTCAGCGTGCCGTGGAGACCGTCCGCAGCTGGGGCTGGCACGTGCAGTCCTCCGCGGAGGAGTTCACCGTCGCGGGCGATGTGCTGAAGAGCGACACCTTCGCGCTGAGTCGCTACTGTCACTCAGCTGCCAGCTTCCGGTACGTGGTCCCTCGCGCCTTCGCCGGGGGTGCTGCGCGCCTCCTCCTCGCGTGCCTGGAAGGCGAGGTCGTCGTCGATATCGCGGGCACAACCGAGACGCTCACGCCAGGCAGCGTGCTGTTCGTCAACCCCGAGGACCTCATCAGCAAGAGGTCCGAAGTGCCCGTCAGCAGCCTGCTGGTCTTCTTCCCGCGGCCCCAGTCGTTCACCGAGAACTACGTGGGCACGACGTCGAAATCGGACGCGTACCTGCAGGTCCTCATCGACGCGTCCGCATCCATCCTCGGCGGCGGGCTGCGCGCCGAAGACGCCGCATTCACCCGGGTCGGGCTCGGTGTCGAGGCGCTCATCTGGGCGCTGGCCACGCAGACCGAGCTGCGCACGCTCGCGAAGAGCGGCAACGACCTGGCCCACGTCTACAGCGAGGCGGTGAAATACGTCTCCCGGTTCGCGTCCGACGAATCGACGACGGTGAACTCCATGGCGACCGCGCTCGGCGCATCGAGAGCGCACCTGTACCGCGCGTTCGCGGCGACCGGCGACACCGCATCCGCCTACCTGAGGCGGGCCCGGGTGCGCCTCGCTCAGCGGCTGCTGGCGGAGGGTGCGAGTGCCGAAGCGGCCGCACGGAGCTCGGGATTCGGCACAGCCAGACGGATGAGGAGCGCCCTGTCGGCGGCGCAGGTGGTCGATGTCGAGGTGACGATCGAGACCTCCTCGTAGCGCCGCTTCTGCAGCGACTCTCGGTTTCGGCGCATCCCGGTGCTGTTGGGTGGAGTGACCCCCGAACGCCGCGACGGAAGCGAGATCCCGAATGCAGACCCTCGGCACCGTCCTGCTCGCCGTCGGATTCCTCGCGCTCGCGGGAGCGCACCTCATCACCGACCCGACCGCCCTCGACGCCAACATCGGCGCGGGCTTCCTCATCATCGTCGGCCTCGTCACCGGGGCGGCAGGACTTCTCGTTTCCGTCATCGCGGCCCTGTTCGGCATGCGCCGCCGCCGCTGACTCCTCTCAGCTCGCGCCCGCTGCATCCACACGTGAGATGCAGCTTCCCGGCGCGATGAAGGTGCGTGGCTGGAGTTGATACGCCCACACCGACG
This sequence comes from Pseudoclavibacter sp. Marseille-Q434, assembly GCF_050315415.1. Taxonomy (NCBI): domain Bacteria; kingdom Bacillati; phylum Actinomycetota; class Actinomycetes; order Micrococcales; family Microbacteriaceae; genus Pseudoclavibacter; species Pseudoclavibacter sp. Marseille-Q434. The sequence goes on from NZ_JBNPQH010000002.1 coordinate 774,726, forward strand.
ATCACTGGCGAGGCGGTGCCGTCGAGTCGCGCTCGATGACCTCCGGTTGCCTCGTCAAGATCACATCGCTCGGGGGAATGCCGCTGAGCTGATCGAGGAGTGCGTCCGTCGCCGCAGTACCAAGCTCTTGCAGGGGAAGGGCCATGGTCGTCAGCGATGGTTGCAGGTAGGCGGCAACCGGCATGTCATCGTAGGAGAGTAGCGAGACATCCTCCGGAACCCGCTTTCCCAGATCGTGGAGGGCTTTGAGCGCTCCGATCGACTGCGGCAGCGTTCCGGCGTAGATGGCGGTCACTGCCGGATCCGTGTCCAGGATGCGCTGCGTCGCGACGTACCCTCCGGCCTCCGTATACGGCTCGCGCACGACGCATGGCCGGGCGATCCCGAGCGCGACGGCTTCGAGAATGAAACCGCGTTCCCGTTCCCTCGCCGGAGAGACATCCCCGGGCCCCGAGATGTGGCCGAGGGTCCGGTGGCCGAGACCGTACAAGTAATCGAGCGCCGTCTTGCTGGCATTCGCCATGTCGACCCCGACGTTCCTGTTGGACCCTGCCACGGTCCGGTTCACGAAGACGTGCGGCACGTTGTCGAGCCGCCCATCCTCGAGAAGAGGGTGCTTCTCCCTTACCGACGCGATGAGGAGGCCCTCCACTCGCCCGGCGCTGACGAGGTCGGTGTAGTCGGACTGCGTCTCGGACCATTCCGCGTCTTCGGCCAGCAGCACGACGAAGCCACGCTCCCTGGCGCGGAGGTACGTTCCACGCGCGATCCGCGCATAGACGGCGTTGGTGAGGTCGGGAACAAGCAGTGCGATGGAGCGTGTACGGGCACCTGCGAGCGCCCGCGCGCCCGCGTGCGGCTCGTAGTTCAACGCGAGCGCGGTCTCGAGGATCCGCGCTCGCGTCTCGTCCCTGATGCTCAGCGTCGTGTCACCGTTGAGCGCCCGGGAGACCACCGACTTCGTGACGCCGGCCGCGTTGGCGACGTCGATGAGGCGAGCGCGCATCGGCTGAGGGGTGGCGTTCATGGTGCGGCCGGCTTTCGCGGTGTGTCGGTACTCGTGCGTGCTGAGCGGTGCGAGGCCCGACGCGCGGCGCCGGCCCTCGCACCCCAGGCTATCCGGCCCTTCTGGCGTACTCCGTGTAGATCGTCTTGCGACGGGTGTACCGCTCGAACCCGTGGATGCCGTCGTCTCCGCCGAGACCGGACATCTTCCAGCCCGCGTGGAACCCCTGGACTTCTTCCGGGCCGATTCGGTTGATGTAGACCTCGCCGAACTCCAGGTCGTCGGTTGCGGACATCGCCGTTCGGATGTCAGTCGTGTAGACGTGTGAGGTGAGCCCATAGACGGTTGAATTCGCCCACTCGATGACCTCCTCGTACTCGTCGAAGACGATGATCGGCAGGACCGGACCGAACACCTCCTGTTGCACGATGTCCATGTCGTTCGTGACGTTGGTGAGCACCGTGGGGGAGAACCAGTAGCCGGGGCTGTCCTCCATGCCGGCGGGTGTGCCACCGCCGAACTCGAGCGTCGCACCCGCCGCGACAGCGCGGTCGACGTGCTCTTTCACCTTCTGCCACTCCTCCTGAGAGACCTTCGGCCCCATCTGGGTCGCCTCATCCGTCGGATCGCCGACGATGAGATTGCGCGTCCGCTCGAGGAACCGAGCGACGAACTCGTCGTAGACGCCGCGCTGCACGTACGTGCGCTCGTTGCAGGTGCACACCTGGCCGCAGTTCATGAAGCGCGCCTCGAAAGCGTGGTCGACGGCGAGGTCGAGATCTGCGTCGTCGAAGACGATCACGGGAGCCTTGCCCCCGAGCTCGAGGGAGACGGGGATGACCTTCTTCGCCGCGGCGGCCAGGATCTCCTGCCCCGCCCTCGTCGACCCGGTGACGGTCACCATGCTGACGAGCGGATGCTCGACGAGCGCCGAGCCTAGCGTGCGGCCTGGCCCCGTGATGACGTTGACGAGTCCGTCAGGCACCCCGGCGCGTTCGAAGACGCGGGCGAGTGCGATCGACGACAACGGGGTGACGCCGCTCGGCTTCACGACGATGGCGTTGCCTGCCATGAGGGCGGGCGCCACCTTCCTGGAGAAGATCGCTGCGGGGAAGTTCCAGGGGATGATCGCAGCAACCACACCGACGGGCTCCTCCCGAATCGCAAGCTGCTGGTCGCGGTTCGACGGGGCCGCGAGCTCGCCGATGTTCCGGTACTTCTGGCTGATCGCGTAGCCGAGGAACCCTTTGACGCCCTCGATCTCGCCGCGGGCCTCGACGATGGTCTTGCCCTGTTCGGCGACAACGATCTGCGCGAGTTCCTCGGCGTGCGCATCCACCTGCCTCACCACTTCCTCGAGCACGGATGCGCGGTCCGCGTACGAGCGCTTGGCCCACACGCGCTGGGCGTCGCTGGCCTGTTTGAGGGCGGCATCGATATGCGCGGTCTCGCCGATCGGGACGCGAGCGATGACGTCACCTGTCGATGGATTGTCGACCGTGCTTGTGTTGTCCGTGCGCACCCAGTCCCCGCCGATGCGCATGGCGGGTTGCGCTCCGAGGAGCGAGCCGGTTGCGAAGATGTCGTGTGCCATCGGGTGCCTTTCAGCTCATCACCATCCCGCCCTCGACGTTGTACGTCTGGGCGGTGATGTAGTTGGATCCCGGGCCGGCGAGGAAGACCGCGAGGGGCACGATGTCCTCGGGCACGGAGGTGCGCCCCAGCGGCACGTCTGCGGACTTCTCCTTGAACGTCTCACCCTCCGCCTTGCCGGTGAGGTCGCCGAACTGCTTGTCGACCTGCTTCCAGTAGGGCGTGTCGACGATGCCGGGGGCCATGGCGTTGACGTTCACGCCGTACGGGGCCATGGCGAGGGCGACGGACTGGGTGATGGAGATGACGGCCGCCTTCGAGGCGCAGTACGCCGAGACCAGGGCTTCGCCGCGGCGTCCCGCGATGGAGGCCATGTTGATGATCTTGCCGCTGTTCTGTTCACGCATCGGCACGCAGGCGGCTTGCGTCAGGAACATCAGCCCCTTGACGTTGACGTTGAAGATCCGGTCCCACTCATCCGGGGTCATCTCGTCGAGGGGTTTGATGAGGCCAACCCCCGCGTTGTTGACGAGGATGTCGAGGCTCCCGTGCTCGGCGACGATCTCGTCGACGACCCGCTTCGATTCTTCCGTGCTGCTCACGTTGAGCGACTTAGCGGACGCGGAGCCGCCCGCCGCTCGGATCTCGTCGACGACGGTGTTGGCGCCGTCGAGATTGAGGTCGGCGATGACCACGTGGGCGCCTTCATGCGCGTATCCGAGTGCCATGGCGCGGCCCATGCCTGAGGCTGCTCCGGTGATGAGTGCGATTTTGCTGTCGAGGGTTCCCAAGGGAGTTCTCCTTCGTTGTGGGGTAGGTGGGGGTGATGCTGGTGCGGATCTGGGGTGGGTGGTCACTGTCGTTGACGGTTGGACAGGACGCCCTGAACGACGACGGCGAGGACGAGGAAGAGGCCCGTGACGAGGTCCTGGTAGTAGGCGTTGAGTGTGCCGACCTGGTTGATGATGTTCTGGATGATGCCGATGAGCAGCACTCCGAAGAGCGCGCCGAGCATCGTCCCGACGCCGCCGGTGAGGAGCACGCCACCGATGACGGCCGCGGCAATAGAGGTCAGCTCGTACCCGGTCCCGAGCGTCGAGACGCCGGAGGAGAGGCGCGAAGCCAGGAGCGCTCCGGCGAGACCCGCGAGCGAACCGCTGATGACATAGACAGCGACCTTCACGCGGCTCGTGTTGCTGCCCATCATGCGCGCCGCGTCCTCGTTGCCGCCGAGCGCGAAGAGGTCGGAGCCGAACGCGGTCCGGTTGAGCACGAGGCCGGCGATCGCGAAGGCAGCGAGCAGTACCCAGATCAGGTTGCTGATGCCGAGGAAGGAGCCGTTGCCGATGGCGCTGAAGCCGCTGCTGGCGTCGATCACGATGCTCGACGACGCAAGTGCGACCGCGATGCCCTTGAACGCGAGCAGGGCAGAGAGCGTGACGATGAAGGGTGCCATCCTCGCCTTGCCGATGAGCAGGCCGTTGAGCAGGCCGCCGACCGCACCGACCAGGACGGGAGCCAGGAGCGCCGCCGCCCACCCGTACGGTGCCGCGAGGGCGGCGACGACGGTCGCGAGCCCCACCATGGATCCGACCGAGAGGTCGATCCCGCCGGAGATGAGCACGAGGCTCTGCCCGATGGTGATGAGTCCGATGAAGCAAGCCGCTGTGGCGATGGCCGACAGATTGGCGGGAGTTGCGAACGAGGGGAACGCGATGGCTGCGACGATGCAGAGGAGCAGCACCGCCCCGATCACACCGTGGGATTGGGTGAGCTCGAGCACCCGGTTGCGGCGCTGGGAGGTTGGGCGCGGGATGGCGGCCGTCGGTGTGGCTGGAGTGGTCACCTGGTGTCCTTTCTCGACTGCTGCAGGTAGAGCGCGGCGATGATGAGGACCGCTTTGAGGACCTGTGCGAATGCGAAGTCGATTCCTCGCATCACGAACGTGGTGTCGATCAGCTGGAGGAAGATGGCCGCTGCGACGGTGCCCGGCACGGAGATCCGGCCTCCGACGAGCGGGGTGCCGCCGATGACGACCGCCGCGATAGCCGTCAGCTCGAAGTTGAGGCCGATGAAGCTCGGGTCGGAGGCGCCGATGCGAGCCGAGACCATGAGGCCGGCGATTCCGGCCAATGCGGCGCTGATCGTGTAGATGGTGAGCAGCGTCGCGTTGCGCGGCGTCCCGGCGAGGTAGGCGGCGCTGCGGTTCGACCCGGTGAACAGTGCGTACCGACCGAATGCTGTCGAGCGGACGACGATCGCGATCGCTCCCGCGACGGCGAGCGCGAAGAGGGCGACGACGGGGATCCCGAGGAATGTGGCATTGCCGATCCAGGTGAAGACACCGCCGGCGGGAATCGTGCTCCGCGAACCTCCCGAAACCGCCTGAGCAAATCCTCGGACCGCCACGAGGAGACCGAGACCTGTGATGAGCGGGTTGATGCGGGCGAAGGCGATGAGCGAGCCGTTGAAGAGCCCGATGAGTGCCGCAGCGGTGATCGTGATGAGGATCGCCGCGACCTCGCCGTAGCCCAGGTAGAGCGCGACGGTCGCGGAGGCGAGCGCCATCACCGATCCCACGGAGAGGTCGATGCCGCCCGTCCCGATGGCGAGGGTCTGGCCGACCGCGATCATGATGATCGGTGCCGCCGAGAAGAGCAGGTTCTGGAAGGTGAAGGCGCTCGCGAAACCCTCGGTCGCGACCAGGTTGAACACGAACAGGAGCACGAGCGCCGCGTAGACGGAGTACTTGCTCGCCCACGTCGCAAGGGTCTTGCCCGGTGTCGGTCCACGGACGAGGCCGGTGGTGCCAGCTGCAGAAGTTTGCGTGCTCATGCTGTTTCCTCCATCGTGTGAGTCGCTGCGCTCTGACCTGACAGCAGCGAGATGACGGAGTCGTAGTCGACCTCGTGTGGGAAGACCTCGCCCGTCACGGCACCCTCGCTGAGGACGACCAGGCGGTCGCAGAGCGCGAGGAGCTCCTCGGTCTCGCTCGAGGTGACGACGACGGCGATGTCCTTCTTCGCGAGCTCCCGGATGACCCGGTGCACTTCGGCTTTCGCTCCGATATCGATGCCGCGGGTCGGATCGTCCAGCAGGATGACCTTCGGACCGAGGGAGAGCCAGCGTCCGAGCAGCACCTTCTGCTGGTTGCCTCCGGAGAGCTCGTTGATCGCCTGATCGGGTGCGGCCGCCTTGATCCGGAGCTCATCGGAGAACTCCCGGAAGACATCGTTCTGCGCGGCTCGACTCACGAAGCCGAGCTTCGAGATACGGGTCAGGATGGCGGCGGTCATGTTCTCCCTGATGCTGAGGCCCGGGAAGATCCCCTCGGTGCGGCGGTCCTCGGACAGGTAGGCGATGCCAGCGGCGAGCGAACCAGACGGGGTGGCCTTCCTGAGGGGAGTGCCGTCCACGATCACGGTTCCGGAGTCGGGCTTGACGGCACCGAAGATGGCCTTGCACGTCTCCGTGCGACCCGCGCCGAGCAGACCGAGGAGGCCGACGATCTCGCCCTTGCGAACGTCGAACGACACGTCGCGGACGCGAGTGCTCCAGCTGAGGTTCCGCACCGACAGCCCGACGTCATGGGTTGAGATCGCGTCGACGCGCTGCTGGGCGGCCTCGCGGTCGAGCACCCCCTCTTCGAGGTCGACGCCGCCGAGCATCGCCTTCACGAGTGCTGGCCGCGGCAGCTTCGACGGGGTGCTCTCGGTCACGAACGCACCGTCTCGCAGCACCGTGAAGCGGTCACACAATTCATACAGCTCTGACATCCGGTGGCTGACGAAGAGGATGGCGGTGCCCTCGTCGCGCAGCTGCCGGATGACGGAGAACAGCGTTTCGATCTCGTAGCCGTTGAGCGCGGAGGTCGGCTCGTCGAGAATCACGACCTTCGCCTCGAACGCCACCGAGCGGACGATCGCAACCATCTGCTGCATCCCGAGTCCGAGCTCGGAGACCTTCGACTTCGGGTCGAGACGCAATGCGTATCGGTCGAGGATCTCTTGCACCTGCGTGAGGGCCGCCCGCTTTTTCAGGATCCCGGCCACCCGTGGCTCCCTGCCGAGGAGGATGTTCTCCGCGACCGTTCGCTCCGGGATGAGATTGACCTCCTGGTAGACCGTTGCGATACCGGCGTTCTGCGAGTCGAGGGGCCGGGCGAAGCTCACGTTCTCGCCCTGCAGCAGGAGCTCGCCCTCGTCCGGCTTGTGGAAGCCCGTGATGATCTTGATGAGCGTCGACTTCCCGGCGCCGTTCTCACCGTTGAGCCCATGCACTTCCCCTGCGTAGAGGTTCAGAGAGACGTCCGTGAGCGCGCGAACGGCGCCGAAGGTCTTGGTGATTCCGCGTGCCTGCAGCACGAGTGATGTGTCAGCCATGACTGCCAATCAAGGTTCGTCGGCCGCAGCCGGCTCAGTAGGCCGCGCCGGAGTCGAGTGCCTCCTGCGCGTTCTCGCTCGTGTACAGGGCGTCCTTCATGATGATCTCCTGCGACACGGGCTCGCCCGCGAACCACGAGGTGAGGGCATCGACGGCGGCCGGGCCGAAGCGAGGATTGGTTTCGACGACGGCGTAGATGTTGCCGTTCGCGATCTCGGTGACCGCGTCGGCCGTGCCGTCGATTGACACGATCGAGACATCAGCGCCCGGATCCTTGCCGAAGTTCGTGAGCGCGGTCACCGCACCAAGGGCCATCGTGTCGCTGTGCGTGTAGACGGCGGTGATGTCCGAGTTGGCGGAGACGATCTGGCTCAGCACCTCCTGGGCCTCACTCGTCGACCAGTTGCCGGTCTGCTGCGCGACGATCTCAAGGCCCTCGTGCTTCGCGATCTCTTCGGCGAAACCTTCCGTGCGCAGCGTCGCGACGTCGCTGCCGGGGGCGCCCTGGATCTCTGCGATCTTGCCCTCCCCGCCGGTCGCCTCGACGACGGCCTGTGCAGCTCGCACCCCCTGCTCGTAGAAGTCCGAGCCAAGGAATGTCAGATAGTCGTCGCACGGCGTGCCCTCTGACTGCCGGTCGATCGTGACAACAGGGATGCCCTGCGCCTGAGCGTCCGCGAACGCACCCTGCAGGCCGGTCGAGCTGATGGGGGCCACGATGAGCGCATCCACACCCTGGTTGATCATCGACTGGATGTCCGTCAGCTGCTTCGCCTGGTCGCTGTTGGCGTTGGTATATACGAACTCCGCGCCCGCACCCTCCACGGACTGGCGGACCGACTCCGTCTCGACGGCTCGGAACGGGTTCTGCTCGTTCTCCGATTGGGAGAATCCGATGACCATCTCGGACATCTCGATATCGCTCGGGGCGTCGTTCACGCAGGTCTCCGCTGACTCGGACTCAACAACCTGCGTAGCTCCGGTCGCCACCGGTGCGCCGCTCGCGCCCGCGCCGTTCTCCAACGGTGCCGTGCAGGCCGTGAGGCCGAGGGCTGTGGCGGCAGCCGCGGCGAGGAAGATAAAACGTCGTTGTTTCATGATGCTCCTTGTTGTGTTCTGGGGCGCGCGATCAGGCGCGGTGGGGTTCGAGGGCCGCGAAGTCGAGGTCGATTCCGTGGCCGGGAGTGCTGGGGGCTGTGACATGCCCGTCAACGATGGGCATGGGGTCCGTCATGTAGGCCTCGAGGCTGAAGCCGTGCGCTTCCATATAGGTGCGGTTGGGGGCGGCGGCGAGGGCGTGCACGGTGAGGTCATGCACGCCGTGGCTCGTCACGGGCAGGTTGTGCGCCTCCGCGAGCGAGGCGATCTTGCGGAAGACCGTGTATCCGCCGCAGTTCGTCACATCCGGTTCGGGATAGCTGAGCGCCTCCGAGGTGATCGCAGCTCGGAACTCGTGGAGCGTGTGGAGGTTTTCCCCTCCGGCGATTGGGATGCCTCCTTCGCGGAGGATCCGCTGATGGCCGGGAAGGTCATCCGGGATCGTGGGCTCTTCGAGCCAGACGAGGTTGTACTCGCGGAGTTCACGCGCCGCTGCGATGGCCTGGTCCGCGCTCCATCGCATGTTGGCGTCGACCATAAGCGGGAAGCTGTCGCCGAGGTGCGTCCTCATCGCTGCGACTCGTTCGATGTCTTCGCGCATGCTGTCGCGGCCGACCTTCATCTTGATTGCGCGGAAACCAGCCTCCTGGAAGCCGTCGGCCTGCCTGAGCAGCTGGTCGAGGCTGAACTGCAGGTCGATGCCACCGGCGTAGACGGGAACCTTCGGGTCATAGCCACCGAAGATCTTCCAGAGCGGTTCCTCGACGCGTCGGCCGAGAAGGTCCCAGAGCGCGATGTCGATCGCCGAGATCGCCGATGTCTGGTGACCGCCGCGCCCCGCGTAGTGGAGCTGCCACCAGAGTTTTTCCCAGAGCTGTTCGATGCGGTTCGCCTCTTCGCCGATGAGTGCGCCGGCCATGTAGTCATTGATCATGACGGCGACCGCCCGCCCGCCGGCATTGACCGTGTACGTGTAGCCGAGGCCCTCGCCTCCATCCTCATCGCGGATGCGCACGGTGATGAGCTCGAAGTCGTCCATATCGCCGTGCATACTGTCGGTCAGCTTCACGGGCAGGGGTACTCGGTAGTGGTCAGCAACCACTGATTGGATCCTCGCCATTGGGGCCCTCTCGGTTGTCCTCGAAAGCGGTCTAGAAAACCGGTTTCCTTTCGTAGAGAGTGACACCAGTCGGCGACCGTGTCAAGCGGCCGACCGGACGATGGACGAGGTCGGTGCCACGCGCTACCATGCGCCCCACAGGCCTGCGTCCGCCCCCGACACGGTCTTACGCCCGCGCGACACGGTCTTACGCCACGCGACACCGGTCGCACCGGGTCGAGGTGGTCGCGAGCCCGGTGGATCCACACGAGAGACGCAGCCTCCCGGCCCGATGACGGTGGGTCTCTCGTGCCGATGCACCCAGTTGAGGTGTCCGAGGGGACCTGCGAAACCAGGGGGTTGGTCTGACCCGCCTCGCTCGAATGTCGGTGCCCGCGTCTAAGGTGATCGCATGACGACGGCGACTTCCCTTGAGGGCACCTTCAACTTCCGCGACACCGGCGGCCTGCCGGCGGCTGGCGGCGGCACGACCGCTTCCGGCGTCTTCTACAGGTCCGACGCGCTGAGCTCGCTCACGCCGAAGGGGCTCGAGGAGCTCGCGGCGAGCGACATCGGCACGATCGTCGACTTCCGCACACCCGCCGAGCGGCAGATGGCGCCCGACCGCCTGCCCGTGAGCCGGCAGTTCCACGTCGTCGAGCTGCCGCTGCTTGAAGGGGCCGTGACCGGACTGGTGCAGCAGGGCCTGCAGTCGGCTGCGCGCGGCGGCGACCCCGCCGAGCAGGCGAAGGCGATGGATGCGGTGCTCGCGCAGATCCCGACCTTGGGCGCCCTCTACGTGGAGATGCTCGAGCACAGCGCGACCACGTTCGCCGAGCTCGCGCGACTCGTCGCATCCGCGACCGTCAGCCCGCCGAACGCTGTGGTCGTCCACTGCACGGCCGGCAAGGACCGCACGGGCATCGGCTCGGCCCTGGTGCTCGACGCGGTCGGGGTCGAGCGGTCGGCGATCATCGCTGACTACGCGTCCTCCGGGGCGAACCTCTCAGGGGAGTGGGCCGAGCGCATGTACGGCATGGTCGCGCAGTACGGGCTGCCGCTCACCGACCAGATCAAGGACCTGGTCGCCGCGACGCCCCCATCCGCTATCGAGCACGCGCTCGAGTGGGTGGATGCGCAGGGCGGCTCAGCCGCGTACCTGCAGTCAGGCGGGCTCACCGGTGCGGAGCTCGCCGCGCTCAAGGGGCGCCTCACCGGAGCCTGAGGGTGCCGCCGCCGCATCAGTACTCGGTGTCGCGGCGGCAGCTGAAGCTGCATCCGGAGGCGCAGCGGCCGCGGGTGCGCGTCCTGCAGAGCGCTCGACGCCGATGCCAGCGACGATGACCAGCACGAGTCCCACGACCGGCAGCAACCCGGGCACCTGATGCAGCAGCAGCAAGCCGATGACGAGCGCGACCGCGGGCTCGAGGCTCGTGAGAGTTCCGTAGGCAGCCGCCGTAATGCGGCGCAGCGCCTGGATCTCGAGCATGAACGGCACAGTTGGCAGGAGCACGGCCAAGCCGAGGCCGGCGAGGGCCGCCTCCCACGTGAGCAGCGGAATGGTGCTCGGCGCCGCGATAATGCTCGCGATGACGGCCGCCACAGGAATCGAAACGGCCAGGCCGCGCACCCCACTCAGCTCGTCGCCCACACGCTGCGTGCACAGGATGTAGACGGCCCAGCAGGCCGCCGCGGCGAGCGCGTACAGCACGCCGATCGGGTCGATGTTCCCGGTCCACGGCTCCGTCAGCAGCACGACACCGACGGCCGCGATCAGTGGCCATAGGAGCGCCCGGCCCCGACTGCGCAGCACGGCGACCGCGAGGGGGCCCAGGAACTCGAGGGCCGCGGCCGTGCCGAGCGGGATGCGGTCGATCGCGAGCGTGAAGAGCAAGGTCATGCCCGAGGTGGCTGCGCCCAGCACAATGCAGGCGAGGAAGCTGCTGCGCGTGAACCACGCGCGTCGCGGCCGCACGATCACCAGCACGAGTGCCGCCGCGAACACCAGGCGGATCCAGCCGGTGCCGAGCGGGCCCAGCTGCTCGAAGAGGCCGGTGCTGAGCGCCAGGCCGAGCTGCACGAACAGCATGGCGCTGATCGTCATGAGGGTGCCCGAGCGGGCGCTGCCTCGTGGAGCTGGCGGAAGCGTGGACGCGGTCATGGATTCAGGATGGCGCGCCCGTGCATCCGTGTCCACGCGAGAAATGCGAACGCATCGTTCGCGATTCGCGCACAATGGTTCCGTGGGCGCCTGGCCCGCGGTCCGGATGATCGGCGGGAGTCCACATGGAGACGCGACGGCTCGAGTACCTCGTCGACCTCGAGCGCCTCGGCTCGATGCGGGCCGTCGCGGACCAGCACCTCACGACGACCTCCGTCGTCTCGCAGCAGCTCGCGCTCCTGCAGCAGGAGCTCGGCGCGCACCTCCTCGAGCGGGTGGGGCGTGGGGTGCGGCTGACCGCCGCCGGCTCGCGGCTCGCCGCACGCGCATCCGGGATCCTCGCGAGCCTCGACGAGGCGAGACGCGACTTCGACCCGGACGCGGAACCGCAGGGCACGCTGCGCGTGGCGGGATTCGCGACCGCCGCGCGAGCGCTGTTCCCGATCATGCGCGAGCTCGCCGCATCACACCCCGGCGTGCGGCTCGTGCTCGAAGAACAGGAACCCGACGAGGCACTCGCGCTGGTCGACGCCGGCCGGATCGATCTCGCGCTGGTGTACGACTACACGCTTGCACCCCTGCGCATCCCGCCAGGCTACGAGAGCGTGCGCCTGTGGGAAGGGGAGTGGGGGATCGGCGTTCCGGACAGCGTCGCGGTGGCCCTCCCCGGCGGCGGCCTCGAGCCTCTGCCCAACCGCGACCTCATGCTCGCGTTGCGCCACCAGGAGTGGATCGGCAACTCCAGGAACGACGCCGACGAGATCGCCATCGGCGTGCTCGCGTCGCTCGCCGACTACGAGCCGAACGTCACCCACCAGTCCGACGACCTCGCGCTGGTCGAAGACCTCATCGCGGCCGAGTTCGGGGTCGGGATGCTCCCCCTCACGCGAGCGCCGCGCGACAACGTGCAGATCGTGCGGATGCAGCAGCCGCCCATGCTGCGCGCATCCGCCGCCTACCTCCGCGGCACCGCGGAGTGGCCGCTGCTGCGCCACGTGCTCGACCGCCTCACCGGCGGCTGAGTCCCGCCGTTCGCCGCCGACCGACTCCAGAGGAACTTTGAGATGGGTTGCACGCTTCGGGATGGCTTGCAAGCCATCTGCGTGCGTGAAAGCCATCCCGAAACGTCGGGCGCCTCCTGACGGGAGCCCGCGGTCGCGACGGCAGTCTCGGGATGGGAAAGTCGCTTCGTTCTGGGAAGTTTCCCGCAACGAAGTGACTTTCCCATCCCGAGACTGGAGAAACTCCGTCATCGCTCGGTCACCTGACGAGGCCTATCCGCCACGCCCAGGCCGCGATCTCGACGCGGTTGCGGGCGCCGAGCTTCACGCTGATGTTGCGCGCGTGGGTCTTCACGGTCGAGACGGAGACGAAGAGGTCGGCCGCGATCTCCTCGTTGGTGCCGCCGCGCGCGATCGCGGCCGCGATCTCCACTTCGCGGTCGGACAGCTCGTGCTCAACATCGGATGCAAGCCGTCTGGTGGCACTCCCGGCGAGTTCGTCGAGCAGCCGCACCGTGATCGAGGGCGAGACGAGCGCGTCGCCGTCTGCCGCGGCGCGAACCGCTTCGACGAGCAGCCGGGGCCCCGCATCCTTGAGCATGAACCCGGATGCGCCGGCCTGCAGCGCCGAGCGCAGGTACTCGTCGGTGTCGAAGGTCGTGACGATGACCACTCGCGGCGCGTCCTGCCGGGCGGTGATGATCCGTGTGGCGTCGAGCCCGTTCATCCCGGGCATGCGGATGTCCATGAGCACGACGTCCGGCAGCAGCCGCGTGGCTGCGGCGACCGCCTCGTCACCCGAACCGGCGATGCCGACCACGCGGATGTCGCCCTCCGCCTCGAGGATCATGCGGAAGCCCGCGCGCACCATCTCCTGGTCGTCGGCGAGGACGACGGTGATCATCGCTGCGGCTCCAGGGGCAGGGTGACCGAGACCGTCCACGTGTCGGGGGTGTCGGCGCCCGCGCGCATGGCCCCGCCGAGCGCCGTGACCCGCTCGGACAGGCCCGTGAGTCCGAACCCGGCGGCGCCTTCCTCGCGGCTGCCGGCGCGCACCCCGTCGTTCTCGATCTCGAGCAGCAGCTCGGCGTCGACCACGCGCACCGACACGGCGGTTGTCCCGTCGGGCGCGTGCTTGCGCGCGTTCGTGAGCGCCTCCCTGACCACGCGGTACGCGGACTCGCCGACGCCGGGCGGCAGGGGAGCGTCCGCGTCCTCGAGGTGCAGGGTCGTGCGCTCGTGGCCTGGGTCGAACCGGTCGACGAGCGTCGGGATGTCGTCGAGGCCGTATGGCACTCTCAGGGGAGCAGGCTCCCCATCGCCGTGCTCGTCGCGGATCGCGCCGACCATGCGACGCATGCCGGCGAGCGCCTCGGTGCCAGCCGCCTCGATAGCGGCCAGGGCCTCGGTGGTGCGCTCGGGGTCGGCGCGGGCCACCGCGAGCGCCGCCTGCGCCTGCACGACGATCCCGGTGACCTGGTGCGCGACCACGTCGTGGAGTTCCCGGGCCAGCTCCAGCCGCTCCGCTCGCCGGGCGGCCTCAAGGGCGGATTCGCGGCGCAGGCGCACGAACCGCCCGGCGACGCCGCCGATGACGGCGCACCCCCAGACGAGGACGGCGAGGAGGATCGCGGTTCCGTCGACGCCGATGCGCAGCAGGGTAACGGCGAGCGCGACGACCAGAGCGCCGGCGCCGACTGCGATCGCGCCTCGGAGGGAAGCCGCGCGCACGCCGAACACCGTGAGCACGACGAGGGCTGCCGACTCGGTCAGCGAAGACCAGGGGGCGCCGGTGGATGCGGCGACCCCGGACCCGAGGAGCGAGACCGCGAAGGCAGATCCCACGCTCGAGGCGGCGGGCAGCCGGCCGCGGGCGAGGGCCAGCGCAGCCACCACGACGGCGACGAACGCGGTCGTCAGGGCCCCGGCGATGAGACCGTCGGCGGGACCGGTCTCCGGGACGACCGCAAGACGGGCGGCGAGCTCGAAGTCCACCACGAGCAGCAGCGCGAGCACCGCGAACTCGGCGATCTTCGGCGCGGCCTTGAGGCGGGCCGCAAGCGACCCGAGCCGCCCCCGTCCGCCGTCGCTGCTTGTCGTCACGCCTCCATCCTCCCGGACGCGCCTCAAGCAACACCCCGTTTCGCGGGCAAATCGTTCGAAGGAACGAGCGCGCCGGCGATGACCGTCCCCTCGGTCGACGCGGGCAGCCGTGCCCACCTCAGAGGGTGGATGCATGACTTCAGACCTCGGCGACCTCCGTTCCCCGCCCTCCGCTCCCCCGGTTCCGCTGGCCGCCCGGGCCATCGACGTCGTGCGCGAGTACGGCGACACCGGCAACCGCGTCCGCGCCCTCGACGGGCTGAGCCTCGACCTGCCCGCGAGGCGGTTCACGGCCATCATGGGCGCATCCGGTTCTGGCAAGTCGACCCTGCTGCACTGCCTCGCGGGGCTCGACCAGCCGACGTCAGGCCGCATCCTGCTCGGCGATACCGACCTCGGGCGGCTCGACGACGCGGCCCTGACGGCTGCGCGGCGCGACCGGGTCGGGTTCGTGTTCCAGGACGGCAACCTGCTCCCGCACCTCACCGCGGGCGAGAACATCGACCTGGGCGCGTCGCTTGCGAGGCGTCGCCCCGAGCGCGGCTGGCGGGCTGAGCTCGTCGAACGCCTCGGCATCTCCGACCGGCTCCGGCACCTGCCGGCGCAGCTCTCCGGCGGCCAGCGCCAGCGGGTCGCCGTCGCGAGGGCCTTGCTCGGGCGCCCCGACCTGATCGTCGCCGACGAGCCGACGGGCGCCCTCGACAGCGAGTCGGGCAGCTCGCTGCTCGCACTTCTGCGCGCGTGCGTCGACGAGTACGGGCAGACCGTGGTGATGGTCACCCACGACCCGGTGGCCGCGGCAGTCACCGACGAGGTCGTGCTGCTCAAGGACGGCAGGGCGGCCGGCAGCCTGAGCTCGCCCACCCGCGGTCGGGTGCTCGAGCACGTCGCGGCGCTCGCGGCGGGTGCCGGGGTGCCCGCATGATCGTCATCCGCGCGGCCGCGAGAAGCGTGCTCCGGCGGCCGGGCCAGGCGGTGCTCATCGGCATCGCGATCGTCGCGGCGACGGCCTTCGCGGCGGCGTCGCTGCTCATCGCCCTCAACGCGAGGACCGCGCTCGTCGCGTTCGGCATGAGCACGCCCGCGGCGGCGGGTGCCGTGGTCATCCCGCCGAGCGATCTGACATCGGAGGCGGCCACGAAGATCGCCGAGCGGGCGCGCACGCTCCCCGGCGTGGACGAGGTCGCCGTCGAGTACCTCGGCGACGTCGAGGTGCAGCTCGGCGGCACCACCGCCGTCTGGAAGCTGACGAGCGACCCCGGCTCCGGCCCCCTGAGCGGCATCGGCGAGCTGTCCGCCGGCACCGCGCCGGAGGTCGGCGAGGTGGTCATCGGCACGAGCACGGCCGAGCGCTCCGGCGCGACCGTCGGCGACGTCTTCGTCGCGGGCGGACGTGAGCTCACGGTCGCGGGAATCGGGCAGGTGCACGAGTTCGGGCAGGACGTCGCCCTCATCCGGGAAGAGGATGCGGTAGCGCTCGGCGGGTCGATGGCCCCGGTGCAGATCTTCGTCACGGGCGCCCCCGACCTCGACATGCTGAACGCGGTCGCGGGGGAGAGCACCGTCATGGGCGGCGAGGAGCGCCGCGCGGAGGAGGCCCGCTCGGTGACCGACACACTCGTAGGCGTCTTCGGTGCCCTCACCGTGTTCGTCGGCCTCGCCGTGCTGTCGGCCGTCGTGATCGTCAGCTCGACCTTCCGCATCCTGCTCACCCGCCGGGCCGCCGAGCTCGCGCTGCTGCGCTGCGTCGGAGCATCCCGCGCTCAGGTGCGCCGCTCGGTGCTCGTCGAGGCGGCGTTCATCGGCCTCGTCGCCGGTGCCGCGGGCGTCGCGGTCGGGCTCGCGACCGCGGCGGTGCTCGTCACGGCGGCCAGAGGCGCCGGGCTGCTCGATGCGCCCTTCGATGCCGCGCCGGCGGGACTCATCGCGTGCCTCGTCCTCGCCGTGTGCTGCTCCATCGTCGCCGCACTGCCAGCTGCGCGGGCGGCGGGCAGGACCTCACCGGTCGCCGCGCTCGGCGAGGCTCGCTCCTCGGATGCCCGCCCGCTGCGAGGTGCGCCCCGCCTGCTCTTCGCTGTCGCAGCGCTCGTCGTCGCGGCCCTCGCCGCGTTCGCGGGGGTGGCCGTCGCATCCACCGACGAGTTCCTCGGCCTCGCGCTCGCCGCGCTGAGCGGCACGCTCGTCTTCGCGGCGCTCGTCGCCGTCGGGCCCTTCCTCATCCGCTGGTCGGCGCTCCTGCTGCGACCGCTCGCATCCGGGTCGGTCGCGCTGCGACTGACGATGTCCAACGCGAGTCGCGCATCGCGTCGCACCGCCGCCATGACCACCGTGCTGACGCTGGGCGTCGGCCTCACGGCCGCGCTCACCGTCGGCGTCGCAGGGGCGTCCGCCGACGCCGAGGAGAGCGTCGCCCGCAACTTCCCGACCGCGGCCATCATCCCCGTCGACCTCGTCGACGACCCCGACGCAGTCGTCGAACGCCTGTCGGCGGACCCGTCCGTGGAGGCACGCCTCGGCGAGACCGACATCCTCATCGATCCGGCACCCGGGGTGGCACCCGAGGCGCTGCGCTCAGCCGTGCTCGACCGCGTGGACCCGGGCGTCCCCGTCTACTGGGCCGCCGACGTCCAGGCCGGGATCGAGCAGACCATCCTCATCGGGCAGCTCATCGGGGCGGCCATGATCGGCGTGACGCTGCTCGTCGCGATGATCGGGGTGACCGTGACGCTGGCGCTCTCGGTCGCCGAGCGGCGCCAGGAGATCGCGCTGCTGCGCGCCCTGGGCGTCAGCCGGTCGGGGACTCGCCGGTCCGTCGCAGCCGAGGCCGCGCTCGCCGCCACGGTCGGCTCGGCGATCGGCGTCACCGTGGGCTGCGGATACGGGGTGCTCGCCCTGCACGTCCTCGGAATGGCAGGCGGCATTCCGCCGTTCGGCACGCTCGCGGTGCTCGGGGTGGGCGTGATCGCCACCTCCGTGCTCGCCTCAGTCGCGCCCATGCGGGCCGCGAGCCGCGTGCCGCCGGCCATCGGCGTGGCCGCCCGCTGATGCGCTGACGCGCTGACGCGCTAATGCGCGGCTACGCGGGGGTTTCGGGATGGGTTCCACGCTTCGGGATGGGTTGCAAGCCATCTGCGTGCGTGGAAGCCATCTCGAAATGTGGTCCGGGTGGCGGTCACCGCCCGGGTCGCGCGGCGGGGCGGCGGCGCGGCTGTCTTGGGATGGGAACCTCGCTTCGTTCAGGGAAGTTTTCCTCAACGAGGTGACGTTGCCATCCCGAGACGAATCCCATCCCGAGCCGAGCGCCAGCCCGAGACGTTCGCCAGGCGACGGCGTGGGCGGATGCGCCACCGCGCTAGATCCAGCCGCGCTCGCGGGCGACGACGGTCGCCTGCTGCCTCGTCGAGACGGCGAGCTTTCCCAGCACCGACGACACGTAGTTGCGCACGGTGCCGGGGGAGAGGTGCAGGCTGCGGGCGATCTCGGCGATCGTCTCGCCGCGCTGTCCGGCGCGCAGCACGTCGAGCTCGCGGTCGGTGAGGGGGCTGCGTTCGTCGGCCAGTGCGTCCGCGGCGATCTCGGGGTCGACGTAGCGTCGACCGGCGGCGACTCGGCGGATGATGTCGGCGACCTCTTCGGCGCGGCGGGACTTCGGGATGAACCCCTGGACTCCCGCGGCGAGCGCGCGGCGCAGCACCCCGGGCCGGGCGTGCCGGGTGACGACGATGCATCGCACCTCGGGCAGGCCTTGCAGGCGCTCGGCGACTTCGACGCCGTCGAGGCCCGGCATCTCGAGGTCGAGCAGGCAGATGTCGGGCTTGAGGCGCAGCGCCTCTTCGACGGCGGAGGTGCCGGTGCTGCACTCGGCGATCACCTCGAGGTCGACTTCGAGGCGGAGCAGTGAGGCGAGGGCCGTGCGGATCATGTCCTCGTCGTCGGCGAGCAGCACCCGGATCATGCGTGTTCTCCTGTCGTCGCGGGGAGGTCGGAGGTGCCGGCGACCGGGGCGTGTACGACGGGCAGGCGCACTTGCACGGTGAAGCTCGTGCCGTCGTTCCACGCCTCGACCTTGCCGCCGCTGACCTCGAGTCGCTCGCCCATGCCGGTCAGGCCACTGCCCCACGCGACGTCGGCCCCGCCCTCAGCTCCGCCCACGCCTCCGGCGCCGCCGTCGTGGCCCGCCGCGTCGTTCACCATGCGGTAGACCCACGTGTCGCCGTCGCGGCTGAGGTCGATGCGGGCGCGGGCACCGTCGCCGTGCTTGAGCACGTTGGTGACGCTCTCGCGCACGATCGGGCCGAGCACGTCGGCGGGGGCGGATGCGGCGCCGGCTCCCACGTGCATCCGCACATCGTGGCCGGCAGCGCGGAGCAGGTCGGCCGCGTTCTCGAGCTCATCAGGCAGGGGTACGCCGCGGAAGCTCGTGGCGAGGGCGCGCGTGCCGGCGCGCGCCTCGTTGACGGCTCCCTGGGCGGCGCGAATCTGCTCGGCCGCGGCGGCCGGGTCCTTGGTAAGGAGGCGCTCCGCGAGCTCGAGCTGCAGCGCGATGACCTGCAGGTGGTGGCCCTGCAGGTCGTGCACGTCGTTGGCGAGGCGCAGGCGCTCGCGGGTCGCGGCGAGCTGGCTCTCGGCGGTGCGGGCCCAGTCGAGTTCCAGCACGATCTCCCACCACCACAGGGAGAACGCGGTCATCGAGGGCACCATCAGGACGAAGAAGGCGGGCGCCGAGAACGCGCTCACCGGGATGCCCTGCGTCGCGAAGGCCGACGCCTCCACGAACACGAGCACGAGCACGAGCAGTGTCGCGCCGACGACGACCCGCCACCGCACCCCGGGTGTCCAGGGGCGGACGGAGAGGACAAACGCGACGACCGCCGCGGCGGCCAGCAGCGACGATGTGCCGAGCCCGAGGAGGAGCGCGCCGAGCACCGCGAGCACGAACCCCGCCATGGTGAGCGTCGAGGGTGGGTGCCGTTCGCCGTCGCGCGCCGCGAGCACGCTCGGCCGGTAGTCGAGGAGCAGCAGGATGCTGGCGGCGATCCAGGCCACACTGCCGGCGATCGAGAGGGGGAACCGCCAGGGCGCGTCGAGTGCCGGCGCCGCCCAGGCCCAGAGGATCCAGAACAGGGCCGTGAGAGCGACGAAGAAGGCGACCCCCACCGCCGTGTACCACCAGGTGGCGGTGACGCCGCGGGCCAGCGCCGTCTCGCCGATGCGTGGAGTGCTCATCCCTCCACGGTAGGCCAGGCGTGGGCGAGCGGCCCGTGACATTTGTCATGAACCCGCACGCGCATCCTCACGAGGAGTGGTGACGCGGCGGCACTGCCGCACGCCGCGCATCCCGGGTGGAATGGAGACATCGCCGCGGCACCCGACGCGGCAGCCCACTTCAGCTCCGAAAGGCCACACCATGAACCCCATCGCAGAGCTCATCCTCGGTTTCCAGGACCTGATGGCGCAGTTGCCAGAGTGGCTGCAGCCGCTGATCGTCGCGCTTGCCGGCGCCGTTCCCTTCATCGAGGGTGAGGGTGCCGCGACGATCGGCATCATCGGCGGCATCAACCCGGTCATCGCCGCCATCGCGGGTGCCCTCGGCAACTTCATCGCCGTGGCGCTTGTCGTCTACCTCGGCGCTGCCATCCGGGCCCGCTTCGCGAAGTCGCCCGAGGACGCGACGCCGAAGACGGCCCGACGCGAGAAGTTCCAGCGCGCGTTCAACCGCTACGGCGTCGCCGGCGTGAGCCTGCTCGGCCCGCTGCTGCTCCCGACGCACTTCACGGCCGCGGCGCTCGCGGGAAGCGGCATCTCGAAGGGGCGCGTGCTCGTCTGGCAGGCGGTCGCGATCGTGCTGTGGACGACGCTGCTGACCCTCTTCATCACCGGGGTCATCGCCTTCGCCGTCTGATCCGGGGCTCGCAGCCGCTCAGCCGCCCACTAAGTCGCGTGTCAGGCCAGCGGATGCGTCAGCGCAGCGGGGTCCACCCGAACGGGGTGGGCCCCTCGAGTGTTGCGCGCTCGCGGTCCGCGCGGGCAGACCACCCCTGGGCCGCATTCTCGGCGTCGAATCCACCGCGGGCGACACGGAACCCGACGTCCTCGTGGTGCATGCGAGGTGCACCACCACGGCGGACGGAAGCGCGCACGCTCCACGTGTCGTCGGCGTAGCCGCCACCGCGGAACACGCGGTAGTCGTCGTAGCGGGCCGGGTCGAGGAGGTCCCAGCACCATTCCCACGTGTTGCCGAGGGTGTCGAAGAGGCCGTTGAGGTTGGGGTGCTTGCCGCCGACCGGCTGCGGGCTGGTGACGCCGTCGAGGCTGGTCCAGGCGACGTCGGCGAGCGGCCCGTACTGTGCTGCAGTCGACCCGGCCCGGCACGCGAACTCCCACTCGGATTCGGTGGGGAGGCGGATGCCGTCGGAGTCGACGTGCCAGGTGACCTGCTCGCCGTCGTACGAGTAGGCGTGGTCGAGGCCCTCCCATTCGGAGGCGGCGTTGCAGAAGCGGATGGCGCGCAGCCAGCTGACGTCGGTCGCGGGCCGGTCGGGGTGGCTCATCCCGTCGTCGGTCGCCTCGCCGAGGAGCTCGCCGAGCTGCGACTGGGTGACCGCGTAGACGCCGATCTCGAACGGCTCGAGCTCCACGCGGCGGCGGATCTTGCGGCGCGCGTCGTGCAGTTCGACGGTGCCGCCGTCGATGGCCGAGAATTCGATATCCATTGGGGCCATCCTCGCACCGGAGGCCGCGTCTGGTGCCTGGCGGGTGTCTGTCGCCGCGTGAGAGCATGCCGGAATGATGGACTCCGCCGCCTTTGTGTCCACCCCAGACGGGCGTCGCCTGCGCACGTTCGCGAGCGGGCCGCGCGACTCGGGCGCCGTGGTCGTGCTCGAGGCTGGCCTGGGAGCGAGCGGCCTGTACTGGGGGCTCGTGCACAGGATGCTCGCGGAGCGCGTGCGGGTCGTCGCCTACGAGCGAGCGGGGTACGGGGAGAGCACGCCGGATCCTGAACCGCGCACGTTGGAGCGCCTCGCCGACGACCTCGACGTGGTCGTGGACGCGCAGGAGCCGGCGCGGCTGGTGCTCGTTGGCCACAGCTGGGGCGGGCCGATCGTGCGGCGCTTGGCGGCACGTCGCCTGGCGACTGGCGCTCCCATGGACGGGCTTGTGCTCGTCGACCAGAGCGACGAGCACGCGGCGCTGTACTTCCGGCCGTCGACGCGGCGCCTCTTCGGATTCTCGGCGGCGGTGCTGGAGCCGGCCGCCAGGCTTGGTCTGCTGCGCGTGCAGCTGCGGAGCCTCGTCGAGGGGATGGACCCGATCGCGGCCGCGCAGGCCCTGGATGCATCCACGAAACCGGGTGCGGCGCGGGCGGCGGCCGCCGAGCAGCGCCTCGTGGGGAGCGAGCTCGCCGGGTTGCGGTCGCGCCCACCGAGGCTTGGAGATCTGCCGATGCGGGTGATCTCGGGCATGAAGGCGACCCCCGGCGATCGGACGCGGGGCCCGCTCATCGAGGCGCACCTCGAGACCGTCGCCGCGCATCCCGGGGCGGTGCACGTGCGGGCCGAGGAGTCAGGGCACGTGGTCAGCGCGGCAGAGCCGGGGCTCGTGGCGCGGCAGGCCCTTGAGCTGGCCCTGCACGTCGGGGACAGCGGTGTCGACTCGAGTGCATTGGTGTCGCTCGCTCGATCTGAGTGCTTCAAAAAGACCGACACGAACGCAGGCCGAAACGTTCCGCGGCGAGACGAGTTTCCGAGACGCTGACGAACCTGCACGTAGGCGATACGCCACACGGGATGTCCGACGAATGGGGGTGTCTTGGAAAGCTAATGGTTTTCACTGCACCTGGGGGAGTAGCACCTGGGTGCCACTGCGTGTCCCGGTTCGGTCCCGCAGTCCGATGCGGCTTCTCCCTGCCCGCCCCTAGTGTCCTCGTGAGTCGGAAAGGACCACGAATGATCACTGCGGAATCGCTGACGAAGCGCTATAGGAACAAGGTCGCTGTCGACGACGTCGACTTCACGGTCGAGCCGGGACTGGTGACGGGATTCCTGGGGCCGAACGGCGCCGGGAAGTCCACGACCATGAGGATGATCGTGGGTCTCGATCGACCCACCTCCGGTGCGGCGCTGGTCAACGGCCGCCCGTACGCGGAGCACAGGGCGCCGCTGCGGGAAGTCGGGGTGCTGCTGGACGCGAAGGCCGCCCATCGGGGACGCACCGCGTACGCTCACCTCCGTTCGATCGCAGCGACGCACGGCATCGGCAGAGGACGAGTCCGCGACGTCATCGGCATGGCCGGGCTCGACAGCGTCGCAGGCAAGCGGGTGGGCGGCTTCTCGCTCGGGATGGGGCAGCGACTCGGCATCGCAGCGGCGCTGCTCGGCGATCCGGCGACGATCATCCTCGACGAACCCGTCAACGGCCTCGACCCCGAGGGCGTGCTGTGGGTGCGGACCTTGATGCGGACCCTCGCGAACGAGGGGCGCACCGTGCTGCTCTCCTCGCACCTCATGAGCGAGATGGCCCAGACAGCTGACCGCCTCATCGTCATCGGCCGCGGCCGCATCCTCGCGGATGGCCCGATCGGCGAAGTCATCGCTGGGGCGACTCGCTCCGTGGTCCGCGTCCGCACGCGAGACACCCAGAAGCTCACGGCGATCCTCTCCGGCTCGGCGGCATCGGTCTCCCTGCAGCCGGATGCTGCCCTGGAGATCGTCGGGCTCACGGCCGAGCAGGTCGCGGTCGTCGCCGCAGACGCGGGCGTCGTGCTGCACGAGGTCGCAACACGGACGGGCACGCTCGAAGAGGCGTACCTCGCCCTGACCGCTGAACAGGTCGAGTACCGGTCGACGCAGGTCCCGAGTGGGGTGATGGGCCGATGAGCGCACCGACCCGCGTCAGGCAGGGGCACATCCACGCCCCGGTCCGACCTCGATTCCGGCACGTGCTCGAATCCGAGCTCATCAAGCTGACGAGTCTGCGCTCGACCGGGCTCCTCTCCGCCGCACTGCTGGTGCTGGGGCTCGGCGTGAGCGTCCTGTTCGCGGTGACGCTCGAGTCCGGCGGCGTTCCGTCCGCGCACTCGGTGGCCTTCTCCCTCGACGCGATCACGCTCGGAACCGTCCTCTTCGGGCAGATCATCGCCGGCGTCCTCGGCGTGCTCGCGATCAGCGCCGAGTACTCGTCTGGAACCATCCAGCCGACCCTCATCGCCGTCCCACGCCGCAGCCCGATCATCGTTGCGAAGGCGCTCGTGCTCTTCCCCGCCGTCACGGCCACCGCATTCATCGCGCTGCTGGGCTCATGGGCCGCGACCTACACGATCTACGCGGGGTACGGCATCCAGACGGAGCTGACCGAGCCCGGCTTCTTCTTCGCGATCGTGGGCGGGGCCGTGTATGTAGGGTTGTGTGCCGTGTTCGGTGTCGGAGTGGGTGCGCTGCTGCGTTCGGCGGCAGGAGGGGCGATCGTCGTGTTCTGCACGACGCTGCTCGCCCCCATCCTCACGTCCGTGCTCCCCACTTCAGAGCTCGTCCGCACCATCCGCCTCTACATGCTCTCGCACGCGGGCGACTCGATGGTCCGCATCGGTGACCCGACTCTGGGGTTCGCCGATGCGACCTCGCAGTACCTGAGCCCGGCCGGCGGGTGGATCACCGCGACGGTCTGGGCCCTCACGGCACTCCTCAGCGCACTCGTCGCGATCCGCCGGAGGGACGTGTGAACTCGAGCTCGCGCAGAACGCATCCTCCCGATGCAGAGCCCTCGAACGCTCCGACCGATCGAGGAGCGTCGCTGAGCGGAATCCGGCAGTTCGCGCGCCGACAACCCAGGACTGCGAGCGTCGCGCCGGTCGCGCTCTACGCGGCTGTCGCTCTCGGGCTCTGCGCCGTCTCCTTGGAACCGCGGTTCGGAACCCCCTGGTGGATCCCGGCGCTGCTCGGCATCGGCGGCACCGCCTGCCTGATCGCGCGAGCGAAGCACCAGCTGGCGACGTTCATCTGCGCCCTGGTGCTCGCGCTGCTCTCGCTCGCGTTCGGCACCGGGGCGGAGACACTGCTCCCCGTCATCACGCTGTACGGAGTCGGTGTCCGCCGCCCCACTCCTGTCGCATGGATGTGCACGGCCGTGACGATGGCCTTCGGGGCGGTCGGCGCGCAGGTCCTCGTCATGCGCCTCGCATCCGGCCCCTCCCTTTGGGGGTCGCCGCCGCTGACGCCTCGAAACGCGACGTTCGACTGGCTTCTCGCCTACGGCGCCATCGCGGCCGTGCTCCTCGTCACCGCACTCCTGGGGACGAGCGTGGGACAGCGGCGCAGATACGTCGCCTCGCTCCTCGAACGCGCGGAGCAACTCGCCAGGGAACGGGACCAGCAGGCGGAGATCGCGAGCGCGCGCGAACGCGAACGCATCGCCCGAGAGATGCACGACGTCATCGCGCACAGCCTGTCGGTCATGATCGCCATGTCGGACGGCGCACAGGCGGCGGTCCAAGACCGACCGGAAGAATCGCAACGAGCCATCGGGCGGGTCGCGGAGACTGGTCGCCGAACCCTCACCGAGGTGCGCCGCCTACTCGGATCGGTCCGCGAGGCCCCGCCCGCGAGCCGGCCGCTGCCGCCACAGCCCGGCGCCGGGCAGCTCGGGGCGCTCATCGAGGAGTTCGTCGCCGCCGGCCTTTCGGCGCGACTGGTAGAGCGCGGCGAGCCGACCGCCGACCCCGCAGTCGGCCTCACCGTGTACCGCATCGTGCAGGAGTCGCTCACCAACGCGCTCCGCCACGGTCGCGAGCTGGAGCAGGTCACCGCCGAGGTGACGTGGTCGAGGGACGAGGTCGTCATCGACGTGCGAGATCGGTCGCAGCCTGCACTGCCGAATGCCGACGTCGTCGGGAGGGGCATCATCGGCATGCGCGAGCGCGTGACGATGTTCGACGGCACCCTCGAGACGGGTCCGCAGCCCGGCGGCGGCTGGCGGGTCCTGGCGAGACTGCCCCTCGGGGAGTGGACGTCATGAGCGATGCGATCCGGGTGCTCCTCGTCGACGACCAGGAGCTCGTCCGATACGGCTTCCGCCTGGTGCTCGAAGCCGACCCCAGACTGGTCGTCGTGGGAGAGGCAGCGGACGGGGTCCAGGCGGTTGGTGCCGTGGCGCGGCTGCGCCCAGATGTCGTCCTCATGGACGCCCGGATGCCCGGCCTCGACGGCGTCGAGGCCACCCGTCGCATCACCGAGACCGCCGCTGATACACGCGTCCTGATGCTCACCACCTACGACCTCGACGAGATCGCGTTCGCTGCGCTCGAAGCCGGGGCCGTCGGCTTCCTCCTCAAGGACACCCGCCCCGAGGAGCTCGTGGCGGCAATCCTCGCCGTTCACGCCGGGGACGCCGTGGTGTCTCCACGCATCACCGCGAAGCTCATCGGCATCGCCGCACCGCGTCTCGGTGCACGAGCCGAGCCGAAGCTCGCAACCCCTGCACTCGATGCCCTCTCGCCTCGCGAGCAAGAGATCTTCGCGCTCATCGGCGCTGGACGGACGAACGGCGAGATCGCGGAAGCACTGCACCTCAGCGAATCCACCGTCAAGACGCACGTCGGTCGCGTGCTCTCGAAGCTCGAGCTTCGAGACCGCGTGCAGGCCGTGATCCGCGCCTACGAACTCGGTATCACCGGCCAATGACCTGACACGGTACAGCCGGCGCGCACCACGAGAGATACGATCGACTCGCGCAGCGCAGCGTTGGTTGTGCTTGCGGCATTCACTCACATGGGTGACCGACGCGTCACCTACCTGGCGTTGGAGACGGTCGCATGAGTTCGCTCGACGAGGTTCGACGAATCGTGAATGGTGTCCCGCCCGGGCAGGTCATCACGTACGGAGAGATCGCTGCGCGCATCGGGACTGGCCCACGTCACGCGGGCCGCCTCGTGGCGCAACTGGGTGA
This sequence comes from Pseudoclavibacter sp. Marseille-Q434, assembly GCF_050315415.1. Classification (NCBI taxonomy): domain Bacteria; kingdom Bacillati; phylum Actinomycetota; class Actinomycetes; order Micrococcales; family Microbacteriaceae; genus Pseudoclavibacter; species Pseudoclavibacter sp. Marseille-Q434. The sequence continues at coordinate 801,110 of NZ_JBNPQH010000002.1, forward strand.
TGGCAGCCCTTGGTGGAGGATCGTCTACTGGGATGGCTCCCCGGCAGCTTGCCACGACGGCGTTGCACCCAATTTGCTGGCACAAGAAGCCACGCCCATGTGCGCTGACCGAGTCGACATCAGGAGGGCCCGTGCAAAACAACCGAAACCTTGATCCCTTCGCGCTCCTGCACCATGACCTGGTGCATGACGAGAGCAACAAGCACCTCCTGGACCAGGGCAAGGCTCCCGTCTACACCGCGGGTCCGAGCGCACGTGTCGCCGTCATCGGGCAAGCACCGGGACGGCGCGCACAAGCGAGCGGCATTCCATGGGATGACGCCAGCGGCGCCACGCTCGTCGAATGGCTGGGCGTCACCGAGGAACAGTTCCGCAACCCCAACCTGTTCACCCTGCTGCCGATGGACTTCTACTACCCCGGCCCGCATCGCAGCGGCTCCGGGGACGCCCCACCGCGCCGAGGATTCGCGGCCCGATGGCATCCGCCGCTGCTCGCGCTCATGCCCAAAGTTCGTCTCACGCTGCTGATCGGACGGTACGCCCAACACGCCTACCTGCCCTCCTCGAGAGCAACCCGGCTGACAGATACTGTCCGGGACTACCAACGCTTCCTCCCCGAACAGTTCCCCCTCGTGCATCCTTCACCGCTCAACTTCCGCTGGCACACCAGGAACCCCTGGTTCCTCACGGACGTCGTCGGGGACCTGCGGCGGCATACTGCCGACGCGTTGCACTGATCATGCTAGATCGAGGTACGACTGCATCGTCACGGCCGCCTGGCCGGAGCAAGCGGTCGGACGCGTTCACCACCATGCGACCTAGTGTGAACTCACCCGGGAGTCTGGTGCGGCTGGTTCAGCACGAGTCGTTCGCCGTGACGGCCGCGATACTGTCGGCCGCGATGCTCGCCCAACACAGCGCACTATCCGAGACCGACCCAGGCCGCCGCCGGATATGCGATGTCATCCGCTGCTCGAGCAGCGCCGATTCGGTACAAGCAGAGACGTCGATCACGATCACGTCCACGAACGCGCCCAGCTCTCGTTCGAAGGAAGCATGCGCCTGCAACGCGAGCTCCGCTGCGGAAGTGGCGAGCAACTTCGAGCTGGCTGGAGTCGCAACGTAGATCACGAAAAAGTGCTCGAGCTGCGTGTGTCGTTGAGCCTCCTCGATCGCCGCTGACCCAGACGTTTTGAAGCATTCCTTGGTCGCCTCTGATGAGGGGGCCTCACGAAGATCGATCGCCGCGACAACGGCGCGCGCATTCGTGGGCGATGGAGACTCTCGAGACGCTGGTCGGAGACGGATGGCGATGCTGCAAACGAGTCGAGGATGTCGAGTGGAGCTCCGAGAAGGAGCGTGGGGCGGGGCATGATGCTCCATTTGTTCAACGAGGGCAGCCCCCCGTCGGCTGGCTCCCGGCCAGGCGAGCGAGACAGCCGATGGGTGGCTCCGGGGGAATCGGATGCGACCGTCGCTTCGAGACGGCAGTGCCTGCACGGCCCGTCGACGATGGACCGCGCGGCAAGAGACCAGAGCCGTCTCTACGGCCGCGGTGAGAGTTTCTGTCCTGTCGGGGGTGCCACGTCTCGCAGGAGCCGCGAGTGCGCGATGCTGTGAGCGTCTGCAGGAAGCGGTGACTCTTGCTGCGAGGACGTCGACTAGGCAACGTGCACGTGGCTGCGGTTGCGGTTATCCGCTGAACGGTTCGGCGCTGATGACCCGAACTTTGGTTTCGACGCCCGACGGGGGCGTGAAGCAGACAGTGTCTCCCACCCGGGCGCCATTCAGGGCCTGACCGAGGGGCGATGAGGGTGAGTACACGTCGACAGCGATCGAAGGCTCAAGCGAGATCAGTTCTCGCGAGCCGAGGAGGAAGATTGAGGTGCGCGCGGCGTTCGTGAACAGCACGGTAACGAGCATGCCGGGTTCGACGAGCCCGTCATTGGGCTTGTCCGCGGCGTCGGTCGTGCGCAGTGCTTCTCGAAGTGCTCGTATTCGCTTACTGGTTTCCGGGGTGGGGGCTGATTGTGCGGAGAGCGCGGTGAGCTCTTCGGTCATCCGCTCGAGGACGCTCGGGGGAACCCAAGTGGTTTCTGAGGCAGTCATGTCGTTCCGATCTGTGGTCAAGCTGGCCGGCCAGCTGAACCTCTGACCATAGCCCATGAGCACCCACAAATCCGAGGTGTCTGCGCTCTCGCGAGGCCACCTCCAGCGCCCGGCCCACCCTTTGCCTGCTCTCTCGGGAAGAGGACGACAGCGGGCATGGCCTGGTGGGCGGCGAGGCCCTAGTGCCTACTCGTGCGGGTTCGGCGCTGCGTCGTCAAAGGGGCCGACGTCACTCACGCGGAAACACGGTGCGGCAGTAGCCGGGTTTGTTGTGGTCGCGGAGGCGGTCAAGCTGCGGCTGGGTAGGTGACGAGCCCGTCGGGGCTGATGTTCGCACCGGCGCTTAGCTCGGCCGCACTAACACGGCCAGGGCCGATGATGTGGTGCACGTCGCGTCCGCCGGCAACAAGATGGTCCGCGATGATGCGGCGATGGCAGCGCCACCAGACCGCTTCGGAGCACATGATCGCGATCCGATGCCCCGAAGGGAAGACATCTGTGAGCGCCGATCGGAACTCGTCGGATAGAGCATGGTCCGCGTAGTTGTGAAAACTGCGGTTCTGCCACCACGCGTTCACCTCGAAAGGCACGGTCTTGCTGACGAGACGCCGCCCAGCCAGCGCGTCGATGTGCTCGAGCGAGATGTTGCGGTCGAGGAGAGATGCGGCAAGAGCGTCCGCGTTGAAATGCGGGAAACGGTTCGAGCCTGCAAGCTTTCGCACGTCAAGGACCCGTTCGATGTCGTGTTCCTCCAGCAGGGCAAGGAAATCTGCGATCTGCCGGGTCGAGTGTCCAACGGTGAACACAGGTGCGGGAGAACTGCCTTCGGACTGAGGTCGACTCATGGATGGCTCCTTTCCTCCAACCGGGCGGCCAGGCTACCGGTACCCATCGTGACGCTTCACACGGATCGCGAAACTGAAGCTCCCCAGGTGTTTGCGATGACCGACCCTGCTGACGACTCGAACTAAGTCAGCGCAGTTCGTCGTCCGAACCGACGAACACCTGGTGGGAGGTGCCCCCTATCTCGTCCGCAGTGATCCCGCGCGCTACGGTCGACGGATCATCCTCGCTAGCGAAACTTGACGATGGGGGAGTGGTCTTATGACGAACTCAGGAAACGGCGAAACGCGCGGCATGCGGGTGGTCTTCTGAACCTGGCTGTTACTCATCATCGGCGGCCTCGCCACGATGATCATCCTGCCGCTGGCGGGACATTAGCCATGAACCGCAGCCTCCGGGACGCCGGCTTGAGCCTCGCGTTCCTCGCGATCTTCCTCCTCACGCTCGTCGCCCAGTCCATCGCCGGCCTCGCCTATCTGAACGAGCAACAGGCACAGCATGGGCAGCCGTCCGTGCCGTACCTGGAATTCGTGACCTCATCCGACTTCATCGTGGATGTCGCCGAGAACTGGCAATCCGAGTTCCTGCAGTTCTTCCTCTTCATCCTCGCCACGATCTGGCTCGTGCAACGCGGCTCCCCGGAATCGAAACAGCCCGGGGACGAAGGCACGGGTTCAGACGCCGATCAACTCGTGGGGGAGCATGCGAGAGCGGATTCGCCACGCTGGGCGAAGGCGCGAGGCATCCGCTTGTGGGTCTACTCCAACTCGCTGCTGCTCGTGATGGGCGCGATCTTCCTGCTGTCATGGCTTGCGCAGTCCATCGCCGGACGCGTCGTCGCGAACGAGGAAAACGCGCAGCACGGACAACTGCCGTTGCCCTGGCTCGAATACGTCGGCTCGGCCGACTTCTGGAACCGGTCCCTGCAGAACTGGCAATCCGAGTTCCTCGCCGTGGGCGCGATGGTGGTCTTCTCCATCTACCTGCGACAGCGCGGCTCAAGCGAATCGAAACCCGTCGGGGTGCCGCACCACACCAGCAGCGAAGAATCGGAATGATCTAGCGATGAGCCCAAGGCACGGGGCCTCTGGGCAGCGCGGTCGTCGCCGCGAGAGTCGGGGAGAGACGGCAACCACCAGCTCGGACTGCAGAAAGCACGTGTGAGCGAAGTGTCTCGACGTACCCAGCGGCCACCGGGTAGTCCTAGTCGTTGATGTGCAAGACGTAGCCCGCGCCCCGCCCAGTCGTCACGGATTGAACTTCGTACTCAACCCGTTCCCAGCAAAGTTCGAATGCACATCGGCACCGACGGGGGCGTGGCCCTGCCGGGTTTCATCTGCGACGGAGTAGCGGTGCGCTCAGTGGTGCGGCGAACGGTTGCTTCCGTCGCGGGGAAGTTCTTCGGCGGGGAGTGGCTGTCGCGAGGAGGATGGAGAGTGATCGGTATCCAAGCCCCTTCGTCGTTGGTTCGGGCACTCACCGAGTTGCCGAGTCGAGCCTGTCGCCTCGGCTTCTCAGAACCAAAGGATGGATAACTCATGGGGTACATGTACTACGGCAGCCAGGGGTACGAGCTCGAGATCGATGACCGGCCTCTGTCGCACCTGAAGATCGCACTGTTGAGCATGCTCCGGGCGGAGAGATGCGTGGCGTTCACCATGCAACGACCCAACTCCAGCGGAGGCGGACGAGAAACCCTCTGGATCACCCCGCACACGGATCTCCGCTTCCGATTTATCGGAAGCCGGCCACCGAGCATCAACGAAGACTGGGTCAAGCTGCTGATCGCCTCCGCCAGCACGCCGGCGGGGATGCGACTCTGCACAGAACCGGCCTCAACCCGCACGCTCCACGCGAGATAGCGGCCCGTTAGGTGCGGACACTGCCCGTCGCACAATCCGCGGGTTCGACACGTCCCATGAGCGCATGACAACGTCATCAACTGCACGGGCAATGATGAGGGCATGCAGAAGACCTCGCTCATTGCACTTGCCCGCCATCAACTCGCTCACGCGCGAACGGCCTCGAGCGGGCGAAGCGCGAAGACCATCTTCGGCGGCCACGAGCACCACCTACGCCAAACGCTGATCGCCTTGCGGGCCGGTGAAAGCCTGGCCGAACACGTCAACCCTGGAGAGGCGACCGTACAAGTCCTGGAAGGTCGCGTCACGCTCAGAGCCGGTGACCTGTTCTGGAACGGCTCTCCAGGAGACCTGCTCACCGTCCCGGACGGACCTCATTCCCTCGACGCCGTTGACGATTCAGCCATCCTCCTCACCGTCGTGAAGAAACACTGACCCCTTAACCGCACCGCCGCCTCACTGACTCGGAACAAGGGCTCAGGAGCGTCTGAGCATCGCGAATCATTGAGACGACCCGCGAACAAGCAGTCCTCTCGACGTCGGCAGGCACACTGCACTTGTGCTGACAGCAGCTCCACGCATCCTGACTACGCCAAGTCTCCGTCGAGGACCTGCTGCTCATAACGGCGAGCGATCCGAGCCGCAAGGCCGGAGAACTCGGCCATCGCTCTCGCCTCAAAACCCATCGTTTCTGGCGGGACCGGAACCGTCGGCGCTTTAGAGGCGCCACAAACGATCACCGAAAACCCCTTACGGCAGGGATTTTCGGCGCATCGCTGCGAGGGGCGCGGTGTTGAATCCGACGCCGGCCCGCGAGACCTGTTCGGTGTCGCGGGCCTTCGCGTGCAGGTCAGCCGCGGTCGCGTGCCATTCCTGCTTCGGTGTTACGGGTGCCGACCGTGATGCCGTGCGGGGATGCGGCGTCGATGCGTTCGAGGTCGTTGGCGGTGAGTACGACGTCTGCGGCGGCGGCGTTCTCCTCGATGCGCGCGGCTTTGGCGGTGCCGGGGATCGGCACTGTGCCAGCCTGGATCAGCCACGCGAGCGCGAGCTGCGCCGTGGTGACGCCCTTTTCGTCGGCGATGACCTTGAGCGCTGCGACGACGCGGAGGTTCGCCTCGATGGCCTCGTCAGAGAACCGGGGGAGGTTGCGGCGGGCGTCGCCTTCAGGCAGGTCGTCTTTGCGGGTGACGGTTCCGGAGAGGAATCCGCGCCCGAGTGGGGAGAAGGGTACGAACCCGACGCCGAGCTCCGAGGCTGTGTCGAGGACGCCGTTGTGCTCGGCGTCGCGCTCGAAGAGGCTGTACTCGGACTGGATCGCTGTGATCGGGAACGTCGCATGCGCCCGACGAAGCGTCTCGGCCGAAGTCTCTGAGACGCCGATGTAGCGCACCTTGCCAGCAGCGACGGCTTCGCTCATCGCGCCGATGGTCTCCTCAATCGGCACTTTCGGGTCTGCACGGTGGAGGTACCAGAGGTCGACGTGGTCGGTACCGAGGTGCCCAAGGGACCGGTCGATCGCGCGGCGCGCGTGTTCTGGGGAGCCGTCGAGGCCGATTGGTTCGCCGTCGTCGGTGAAGTCCGTCGCGAACTTCGATGCAATGACCACACGCTCCCGGTCCGTGCCGAGGACGCGACCAAGGAGTCGCTCGTTCTCGAACGGCCCGTACGCCTCCGCTGTGTCGAACAGGGTGATCCCGAGGTCGAGCGCTCGACGGATGGCTTCGGTGGAGCCTGCTTCGGTGGCGCCGCCGTAGAAGGCGCTCATGCCCATGCATCCGAGCCCGAGCACGGAAGTCTGAAGGCCTTGGGAGCCGAGAGGGATCTGCTGCATGTGGTGTCCTTTCCTCGCCGGGGTGCCCCGGGCGAAGACAACCTTCCACACTGGTGTGCACACCATGTCAAGTGGCAGACTCAGTTCCATGCTGCTTCCCGAGGTCCACGTCGACGAGCCCGTCACGATCAGTGTCGCCGCAGACCTCCTCGGCATCACCGTCGACACCATCCGCTACTACGAGAAGGAAGGCATCGCGCCCGCGCCCGACCGTGGTCCGGACGGGTGGCGACGGTACGACACGGCCGCGTTGAGCTGGCTCGCCGGAACGGTGATGCTCCGCGGCACGGGGATGAGCGTGCAAGAGATGCGCGAATACGCGGCGGCGTACCGGGCCGGTGCTGATCATGCCGAGCGTCTTGCGCTCCTCGAACAACACCACTCGGCCGTCCTCGCCCGGCAGGCCGAGGTCCAGCGTCACTTGGCGGCGCTGGAGCGGAAAATCAAGGCGTACCGCCAGACCATCGTCGCGACGAGCGACAGCGCCCGACCGGCTGCCTGACGGCTCTGTCGGGTCAGCCGTCGGCTTGTGGGGGGGGGGCGCGATCAAGACACACGCATCGCTGCGAGAACGACGATCTCTGCGGAAGTGCCCACAGGGATGACTCCGCCGAAAACGATGGGCGGTTTCTGTCGGTCGTTGCAACACCCCGATGAGTAAGGGGTGGGCGGATGCCAGCGAGCGGTGCTGCGCGGGAGCGCGAGCGAAAGTTCTGGGAGCTGATGCGGGAGGGGCGATCTTCGTCAGCGGCGTGTGAAACTCTCGGCGTGCACAGACGCCAGGGGTATCGGTGGATCAAAGCGGCCGGTGGTCGATTCCCGGTCGAGGACAAGCCGCGATCGGGTCGGTATCTCGAGCTCGAGGATCGCTTACGGATCGCGGATCTGCGCCTGCAGGGCGCCGGGGTGCGTGAGATCGCGCGGGAGCTGGGACGGCAGCCGTCGACCATCTCGCGCGAGCTGCGACGCAACGGCAAGCCGGGCAGACATGGGTACCGGCCGCACGCGGCCCAGAAGTAGTGCGAGGCTCGCGCGCGCCGACCGAAGGCATGCCGGCTCGACGAGCCGGTCCTCGCGGCGCTCGTTGAGGAGCGGTTGGTGAAGAATTGGAGTCCACAGCAGATCAGTGATGACCTGGCCCGTCTGTTCCCGAGGAATCCGGAGATGCGCGTGGCACCGGAGACGATCTACCAAGCCCTGTTCGTCCAGGGGCGCGGACACCTCCGCGCTGACCTGCACACACACCTCCGCACCGGGCACGCTGCCCGCAAACCTCGCGGCTTACGCTTCACTGACAAGGGCAAGATCCGCGACAAGATCCTCATCAGCGAACGGCCCGCCGAAGCACGAGATCGAGCCGTCCCGGGGCATTGGGAAGGGGACTTGATCGTTGGGTCGGCATCCGGATCTGCAATCGGCACGCTCGTCGAGCGCGCGAGCCGCTACGTGATGCTCGTTCATCTCCCGAACGGACATAGCGCCCCCGCGGTCCGAGACGGACTGATCGCGACGATCAGCACACTGCCGGCCCATCTTCGTCGGTCGCTGACCTGGGACCAGGGAACCGAGATGGCGAAACACCTCGACGTGACCCTCGCAACGGATATGGCGATCTACTTCTGCGACCCCCACTCTCCCTGGCAGCGAGGCTCGAACGAGAACGCAAATGGACTGCTGAGACAGTACTTCCCGAAAGGCACGAACCTCAACGCTCACGGCCCTGCACGGCTGCTCGAAGTCGCGACGGAACTCAACCAGCGACCACGAAAAACCCTCGGCGGTAGAACCCCTGCAGCCACCCTCGAAGAGCTACTCTCGAATCCACCAAGACCAGGTGTTGCGACGACCGGCTGACACCACCCATGGGTTTTGAGATGTCTCACTGGCAGTCACAGGTTGCATGACGGACGAGACGTCAAGTGGGGCGCGGGCTTGCAGCTCCCCGTCGAGGTCCGCCCCGTCGTGCCCGTAGATCGCAGCGCGGGCGTCACCGTCCTCGAGAGCCGCGGAGCAAGCACCTGTACCTGTGGTCAGTAGGTGATGCTCGGGAGAAGCAATCCGCCGACGACAGCCACGTACCCGAGTCCACAGAATGCGAGCGTCAGAACAATGCGTCCGGTGATGCGGAGGGTGCGTGCCCCTCTGGACCGCCACGGCGAAGGATTCTCCGCGTTGTTCTCCGTTGGTTGCGCGCGGTGGATTGTGAGGAGCGCTGCGGGAAGCGCGCCCAGAACGGCCGCGAAGGTGAGTGCTTGTGCTGAACGCAGGATCACTGCGGACGGTGGAGCTCCGTCCGAGAGGAGCGTCGCCGCGACAGTCGCCCAGAGTATGCCCGCAAGCGCAAGCGCCAGGAGGGCTGCCGCTCGGAGACGGCGCAGCAGCCGCTCTCGACGCGGGGCTTCATGAGCGACCTTGTACCAGCGACGGATGCCCCACCGCGCAGGAAGCGCGAGCACCGCGGCAGTGAGCACAGCGAGCGAGAGCGTCGCGATGATCGGCAACGCCGCCCGACTCGGCGACATCGGCTGGAGCGCGAACGCCGGGTTGAGGCCGATCGCGACCACGCGTCCGTCCTGCTGATCGACGGCGAAGCGTCGTTGCCCATCAACTTCTTGCCAGACCCAGGGCTCCACCTCGACGAGATCCACGGGAGTCCCGGCCAAGTCGGTGACCGCCGATATCGTCACCGCATTGCCCGCGCTTGGAGACACTTCCACGGTGGAGAGGGCAGCGAAAAGGCGCACGAACGTGGACTCGCTGCGCCTCGACACCTGATAGGTGCCGACGATCTCGTCTGCATGCTCGGCTGCGGTCGTCGTTTCCACGACGGCTGCGTCGCGCTGGTCGGGAAAGTACCGGTCTGCGAACCCGCGAGACAGGGCGTCTCGGATCGCAGTCGACGCGTCCCCGTTCAACCCGGTGCTGTTCAGGGAGATGTATACGCCGGCTTCGTCGTCTGGGTAGAGGTCGAGTTGCGCGTGGAACGCGGTGAGGTCACCTCCGTGGCTGAGGATCCGGTGCCCGTTTCTGTCCGCCTCGAAGTAGCCCAGGGTCATGCGAGGTCCTGCAGCGAGACCGCCGAGCTCCTCGGCGCTGAGGGCTGGCTCGTGCATCTGCTCCAGAGTGCGTTCGCTGAGCAGCGGACTGCTGTCCCCGAGTTGCGCGAGCATGAACGCGTTCATGTCTGCAGTCGTCGCGGAGATCGCACCGGCAGGGGCGGGTGCGTTGATCTCGAACGGCACTTCGGCGGAGCCGGTGAACGAGTAACCCTTGGACATCGATGACTGCATTTCATCGGGCAGCGGCTGGGCGAGCGTTGCAGTCGACATGCCTACCGCGTCGAAGACGCGCTCCTGGACGTAGTCGGCGTAGCCGACGCCGACGGTCCGCTCCACGACATACGCGGCGAGCCCGTTCGAGTAGTTGGAGTACGCGGGGGTCGTGCCAGGTTCTGCGATCTGCTCGGGCGGGTCGATCGTAACGGCATCGCGGAGCGATGTGGCATTCCCTCCGGGGCCAGCGATGACTCCGGCGATCTTGTCCTCGAAGCCGGCGGTGTGGGTGAGGAGATGACGAAGCGTGATGGGTTTCTCGAATGAGGTGTCGAGCGTGAAGTCGAGAGAGTCCTGAACTGGCGCATCCAGGGCGAGACGTCCTTGCTCGACGAGCTGCATCACAGCGGTGGCGGTCACGACCTTGGAGATCGACCCGATGCGGAAGAGCGTGTGCTGCGGATCCACGGGCACCGGATCCTCAGTGTCCGAGCCGGTGTCCGCGTAGCCATACCCACGCTGCGTCATCACCTGTCCCTTGCTGACGACTCCAACCGTTGCACCAGCGATTCCCTCACGCTCGAGAGCGGAAGGCAGCATCCCGTCGAGCCACGCGTTCACGTCCTCAGTCGTGAGCTCGTGCGCGGCGCTCGTGAGGCCGACGGGCGCGGCTACTGCGCTCGTCGCGCCGAGCATCGCGAGCACCCCTGTCAGGGCGACAGCGCTCAGGCCGCGAACGAGGAAAAGGGGATAGCTGAGCAATTTTGATCCTTCAACGGAGTACATAGCTGACAGAGCGAGGCCGGAGTATCGACCGACCCCGAACGGGGGCTCATTGACAGACTTTCCCTCTAAACATAGGACCGGGATCGATGTGACGAAGCCACAGCCATATCCCCGTTCCTCCCGGGGCCTACTCGTCCTCGGGATCTCGACGGCTTCAGGCGACGCATTGCGCGTGCTGTCGGATGGCGGCCGAGGGTTCTCTCACCCAGTGAAGCGACCGCTTGTCTCCAGTCGCTGGAACACCCAAATGGCTAGACCAATCGGATTCGCAAGCAACCCGGGCGGCATCGCAAGGCAAGCCTGCTCGATCCCATCCAGTCCTCGCGAAACCCATGGGTTTTGAGGTGTCTCACGCGGTAGAGAACGAACCCCAACACACCTCGGCGCGCGACGGCACCACGACGACTGCGCCTCGGCTCCCGCAACCGCCGTGGATGCCTGCAGATGGCGAGCATGCAAGCTGGTGACATGCCAACGAACGAAAACAGGAAAATACTCACGCTACTTGTGAGCCTAGGAGCAGCGGTCGTGCTCGTCTGGCTCACGCTGACCAGCGGCATTCTGGGGCACATCTTCGACCCAGGCTAGATCGACTCGCTGCAGAAGCATGCTCGCGTAACCCTAGGGTTTTGAGACAACCGGTGTGAGACACCGATCCGGGGGAGTGGGTGGCGGAATCTCGCGGGACTCGGATTCTCAAAACCATGTTTCATAACCGACTCACCGTAGACGTGTCGCAGGGGTCGGTTTTGCGACACGTATGGTGCAGGAATGACCAAGCTCATCGGCTACGCCCGTGTCTCCACTCGACACCAGAACACCGACCGGCAAGAAGTCGATCTGCGGGCAGCCGGCGTCCGTACCGATGACCTCTACGTGGATCGGGGAGCGTCGGGCGCGAACGCATCCCGGCCCGCACTCGACGGTGCACTGCGGGCGCTCGAGCCTGGTGACACTTTCGTAGTGACGACTCTTGATCGCCTCGGCCGCTCGACCGGCAACATGCTCACGCTCGCCGAAGAGCTCCGCAGCGAAGGAGTAGCACTGCGGGTCCTGAACTTGGGCGGGGGAGACGTGGACACGTCAACCCCAATGGGGTCCATGGTGTTCACCGTCATGGCCGCGCTCGCGCAGATGGAACTCGAGATCAAACGCGAACGCGTCCTCGACTCGGTCAGCAAGCGCCGAGCCGCCGGCTCCGACCTGGGCGGGCGCCCAAGGAAAATCAGCGAGAGCCAACTCAAGAACGCTGCCCACTTGGTCGCGGCCGACGTGCCGGTCGCAGAGGTCGCGCGAAACCTCGGCATCTCGCGGGCGACACTGTATCGGCGCTTGCAAAAAGCCCAGATGTCGGAGGCGATCGAGGTGCTCGAGGTTCCTGAGATTGCGGCCGGCACCCACCCGCCGTCGCTACCTGGACTCACCGTGCCGATCGAGCGCATCTGACGTTAGATCCTGCCCCTCGGGTAGTCAGCGCTCTTCGCGCTGAGCATCCCGGAGCAGGCGCGCCACTTCGGGGGTCATGGAGTAGCGCTCGCCATCCCAGTCCCAGATGTAGTGCCACGCGAGCCCCTTGGGTGTGCTGTACATCGGGAGGCCAGCACGGCGGATGGCCTTGCCGACTCCACCAAGGACGCCCGCGACACCAGACTTTCCCTTCGGGTGATTCATTGCCGTGGCGACCTCGTCCGGCGTGACGCGCACGGTCTCATCGCCTACGTTCCGGATCAGTTGCTCGAGGACGGCTCGGCCGGGGGCGGAGAGCTCGGACCACAAGGCCGAAGCTAGCGACGCGGCTTCCTCGGACTGCACCCAGCCCGGGACGATACCCGATGGCAGCTGCTGCGGCAGATTGAGGTCGGGTGTCTCGGAGAGGAACTCTCCGAACCTGATGTAGAACTCTTCGACGCGGTGGGCGGGAACATGAACGGTGATGGGGAACATGGGAACTTCTCCTGAAGGTAGGTCGCAAACTAGCTTGCATTCCCTCATCTTGCATCAGTGTGCATCCGAAAGTCAAGCTATTTTGCAAGGTATCTTGGAGCGGGTCCCTCGGATCGCTTTGCGCGTGTGCACACCAACGCCGTGCTCCACTGCCCACCCCTGCGGGTCCTTGAGCTTGGCGGACCGCACAGGCAATCAGAGCTCCATGCCTCAGGGCGGCGGTAGCAACGCTCCTCAGGGGCGGTGACGCGCGCGGGCCACCAAGACTGCAATGAAAGCAGCTCCCGCGAGTCCCACGGTCCAGAGCAGCACCCGACCGCCGGGCGCCTCAACCTCGGAGGAACGCTCGGCATCCGACTCTGGGGTGCCGATCGCAGGCGCAGGCGTGGCCATGACAGATGGTGACGCCGATGGAGCTCGAGACGCCTCAGAAGGGAGCGTTGATGTAGATGGTGCCTGCGTGGACTCGTCAACGGCGGGGAGAGCACACGCTGTGGCGCCGGCGAACGCTACGCCGTCGATGCTCCCGCCGTTGATGATCGCGTCTTGATCGATTGGGGTGACTGCCAGGTCGTAGGCCGCGAGCACGCTCGTCATCTGCGCCAAATAGGTGCAGTGGAAGGCGGCATTCGGGGGCATCCATTCGGGAAGCGAGGCGCGATCCCTTCGCAGAGTTTGCGCGACCGTCGACCGCCTGCAGGTTCATGAGGTCGTTCGCGAACGCTTCGCGCTGCCCTGCGTCCCAGGTGTTCGCGCCGCCGGTCCAGGCTGCTGCGAGAGGCACGATGTGATCAATATGGACGGCGCCGGAAGTCGCAACACCGCGCGTGAACGAGATCACGTCTCCCGTGTACGGGTCGGTGAGAGTGCCACGCTCGACGACGCAACCATCCCCAGCACGCAGAGCGATGTTCGTGAGATCCCGCTGCAAGATGTCGTTGCGAGCGTCGCAACCGTTGCCGTCCGGATCTGACCAGTGCGCGAAGAGGTCTCGGTCGTACCCCACCTGCGACGAGTTCACCGTGCGCAGCCCCGCCGCCGCCGCAACCGAGGCGCCATCGACGCACCAAACACCATCAATTTCAATGATCAAACCTGAACCCGACAGCGACGCGACGCTACTATCGACGGCACCAGCAGGCGACGATTCCTGGGGTGGAACAGCGAAAGCGGGAGTTTCACCCACTGTCACGTCGAGAGCAGCGACCAGCAGAACCGCGACCCCCAGAGACACCCCCCAAGGGGAGCGGACCTTACGAGCGATAGTGCTCACTCCTTGTCTTGGTGCGCCCTTGAGTTTTGCTCAGAGCGGTGAAAATTGGTCAAGGTCGGACAAACCCTGCGCAACAGGGTCTCACCTATATCATCGCCATGACGGCCAGTGGCGGCCGACGAGGGAGAACGGAGCATGTCTGAGCCCTGGCTATCGGCGGTCGATATCGCTGCGCATCTCGGCGTCACGAAGGACACCGTCTATACGTGGATCGCAGAGAAGGGCATGCCCGCGCACAAGATCGGCCGCCTCTAGCAATTTCAGGCGAGCGAGGTGGACGAGTGGGTCCGTCGCGGGGGAGCGGCTCCCACCGCATGAGCACCACCCTGCACCCGTCGCAGGAATGTCGGTGGCCGCACATAGCCTGACCTACTGCCCAAAATCTGGAAGGAGATGCTCATGATTCAACCACCGCCTACCCTCACCCTCGACGCGTTGCGGTTGGGACAGCGCCTTCGTGGGCTTGTGCCAGGCCAGACGGTCACGCTCATCGCGGTTGATCCCCTCGACGAAGGACTCGTTGAAGTCGGGTACCGCGACGACACTGGCCGGCGCGGTGCTCGTACGATCACTGAGGTAGACGCCGCTCGTTTCGAGGTAATGAGCGATCTCGAATCCGCTCCTCCATTCGATGCAGACCCAGACGAATTCCGCCTCGCGTCCGAGGCGCTGCGCATCAAGTACGCAGCACTCTATGACCCGATGGCCGCGGTGAACAGTTCCGAAGTGGACCCACTCCCGCACCAGATCCGCGCTGTCTACGAAGAGTTACTGCCACGCATCCCGCTCCGGTTCTTGCTGGCGGACGACCCAGGAGCCGGAAAGACCATCATGGCCGGGCTCTACCTCAAGGAGATGATTCTGCGCTCCGACTGCGAGCGGGCCGTCATCGTCGCTCCGGGTGGGCTGGTGGAGCAGTGGCGAGAAGAACTCTCACAAAAGTTCGATCTGCGCTTTGAGGTCTTCAGCCGTCAGATGGTGGATGACGCGGAAGGCCGGAACGTCTTTGCGGAGCACCCGTATCTGATCGTCCGCATGGATCAGGTCTCGCGCAGCGAAGATCTTCTGGAACAGCTCTCCGACGTGGCCTGGGACGTGGCCATCGTCGATGAGGCTCACCGAATGTCTGCCCACTACTCGTCGTGGGCGGGGGAAGTCGACGAGACGAAACGGTTCAGGCTTGGCCGGCTCCTGTCCGACACGGCCCACAACTTCCTTCTCATGACCGCCACCCCGCACGCGGGGAAGGAAGAAGACTTCCAACTCTTCATGTCCCTGCTCGATCGCGACCGATTTGAAGGCCAGTTCCGTCACGGTGTTCACCGCACCGACACTCACGGCCTCATGCGTCGCATGGTGAAGGAGGACCTCCTCACTTTCGAAGGCAAGCCGCTCTTTCCTGAGCGCCGCGCGTACACCGTCGAGTACGAGCTGAGCCCCGCCGAGCGAGACCTCTACGAGGAAGTCACGACCTACGTCCGGACCGAGATGGGGCGTGCCGAGCGGATTGCCGCGGAAGGAGACAAGAAGCGCGGCAACAACGTCGGCTTCGCCCTCACCGTCCTCCAGCGACGACTCGCGTCCAGTCCCGCGGCCATCCTGCGCTCGTTGGAACGACGCCAGCAGCGCCTGGAAGGCAAGCTACGCGAAATGCAGCGTGCCACCGAGACCGCGCGACCCGGCACGGACGCTCCATCGCACGCCGACCAGAGAACCACAGGCCGCCCCGCACTCGCTTTCTCTGAAGTAGCGCTCCCTACGCTGTCACTCCACGAGATTGATGAGTTCGAAGACGAGACCACGGAGGACGAGCGCGCTCGTTTTGAGGAACGGATCGACACCGTGGTCGATCTTGCTACCGCCGCGCAGACCATCCCCGAGCTGCGGGCCGAGATCGCCATCCTGGAAGACCTCATCCGCAAGGCGCGGCGCGTGCGCCTGCAAGATGACGACAAGAAGTGGGTGGAGCTACGCACCATCCTCGACGAGCAACTCCTCACGAACGCCGCGTCCGGCGACGTCCGCAAGATCATCATCTTCACCGAGCACCGCGACACCCTCGACTACCTTCACACGAAGATCTCATCACTCCTGGGCCGCGCCAACGCCGTGATCACGATTCACGGGGGAACGCGACGCGAGGAGCGCAAGGCAGCTCGCGAGCAGTTCACGCACGATCCCGACACGGTCGTGCTCCTCGCCACCGATGCCGCGGGCGAAGGCCTCAACCTTCAACGCGCGCACCTCATGGTGAACTACGACCTGCCGTGGAACCCCAACCGCATCGAACAACGGTTCGGCCGTATTCACCGCATCGGGCAGCGAGAAGTGTGCCACCTCTGGAACATGGTCGCGAAGGACACCCGAGAAGGCGATGTCTTCACCCGTCTCCTGTCCAAGATCGACCAGATGTCGCTCGCCTACAACGGCAACCTGTTCAACGTGCTCGGCGACGCTGACGCGTTCCAGGAGCGGTCCCTGCGTGACCTCCTGATGGAGGCCATTCGTTACGGAGATCAGCCCGATACGAAGGCGAAGCTCGATCAAATCATCGATCGCAGCATCTCCGACGGCCTTGAAGACATGCTCGAAGAGCGAGCCCTTCATCCCGAAATGTTCAGTGCCCTGAATCTCGAAGAGATTCGTGCACGTATGGAGAAGGCGCGCGAACGTCGCCTGCAGCCCGGTTACATCGCCGCCTACTTCCTGCCGGCGTTCGCACGACTTGGCGGAAGGGTTCGCCGACGCGAACGTGGACGGTACGAGATCACGCGCATTCCGAGTCGCGTCATCGATGCTGCACGCCGCCTCAACCGGTGGGCCCCGGTGGCCGAACAGTACGAGCGCATCACGTTCGACCTCGATAAGAAACACGGCGATGGTCAGATTGAGGCAGCCCTCATTGCTCCCGGTCATCCTCTGCTGCACGCCGTCATTGAAACGACGATCGAAGATCTTGGCGGCGTGCTAGAACGCGGCACCGTCTTAGTGGACCGCCGCGACAGGCAAGCAAGCGACCCAGCGTTGATGTACACGGTCGAGCAGAAGATCGAGAACACAGCCCCAGAGCCCGATACACTTTCGCACCATTTTGACTATCCCCAGTTCGCCAGTAACGGGACCGTGACCGTGTCTTCTACGCCGCCGTACCTGGACTACGACCGGCCACAAGATGACGAAGCGGACCAGATCGACGCGATCCTCGCGGGCGACTGGGCGCGTGAGAACCACGACAAGCTGATTCGCGCGCAAGCGTTCCGTCATGGGCTTCAACCGCGCATTGACGAAGTCAAATCGCGACTTGAGATCGAAACGGTGCGCACACGAGCCCAGGTTCGTGAACGCTTGCTAGCGGAGATTAACCACTGGGACCGCGAACACAACCGGCTTATCGCGCTCGAACGCGGTGGGGCGGTCGGTCGTGTTCGAGCCGAGACAGCGCTCATACGCTCTCACCAACTCGAGGATCGCCTCGGCCGTCGCATGCGCGAGCTTGAAGCCGCCACGGAGGTCGCCGCTGCTCCCGCAATCATTCGGGGCATGGCACTCGTCGTTCCCAGCGGGGCGCTCACGCCAGCGAGGTCGGAGCCACAGCTGTTCGCTCGAAACACTGAGGTCGTTGAGCGCCGCGCGGTCGAGGCAACACTCGCGGCTGAACGGGCGCTGGGTCGCTCGCCAGAAGAAATGGCGCGGAACAATCCGGGGTACGACATACGCTCCACGGACTCCGAGGGACGCGTCTTCTACATCGAGGTCAAGGGCCGGATCGAAGGCGCCGACACGTTTACGATCACCACGAACGAGGTGACCTTCGCCCTTACTCAGGGCGACCGACACCGACTGGCGCTCGTAAGCGTCTCGATGACCGGCGTCACGTACGACCAACTGCGATATGTGACTGGCGCGTTCGATCACATGGACCCCTCAGACACCACCCGCTCTCTAAACGAAGAGTGGCACGACTACTGGGGTCGTGGAGCAAAACCACTATGACCCAGCCCATACACGACACCAACACCACGGCCGAAAGACAGCACATGACCAGTCAGCACAAGAAAAAGCTCATCGAGACGTCTCTGCCGCTCGAAGCAATAAATGCGGCGTCACAACATGAGAAGTCGGTGCCACGCAAAGGTCACCCGGCAACGATGCACTTGTACTGGGCGCGGAGACCCTTGGTCGCGGCGAGGGCGGTGCTTTTCGCACAGTTGGTTGATGACCCAGCCTCCCGACCCGATGAATTTCCAACAGTGGAAGCACAGGACGCCGAGCGCGCCCGCCTGCATTCCCTCATCGAGAAGCTTGTTGTATGGGAGAACAGCAATGATGAGCAGCTGATGGAACAGGCTCGAAACGAGATCCGCCGATCGAATGATGGCGTACTACCGTCAGTGCTCGACCCATTTGCTGGTGGCGGAACCATCCCACTGGAAGCACAACGCCTCGGAATGGAAGCGCACGCCAGCGATCTCAACCCCCTGGCTGTCCTCATCAACAGGGCACTGATTGAGTTCCCCCCCAAATTCAGTGACAAATACCCTGTATTCCCCGGTGCCTCTGGCACGCGGACCGGGTGGATTCGGGCTGAAGGACTTGCGGAAGACGTTCACCGCTATGGCGAATGGATGCGCGATCAGGCCCAAGAAAGGATCGGTCACCTCTATCCGAAGGTCAAATCTGACGAAGGAACAGAGCACACCGTTATCGCCTGGATCTGGGCAAGAACGGTCAAGAGCCCGAATCCAGCTAACCCGATAGAAGTTCCCCTCGTCCGAACTTGGTGGCTCAGCAAGAAGAAGGGCAGAGAAGCCTGGATTCACGCCGAAGTCGTCAATGGGCACGTCAGATATGAAGTTCGCCATGACGCCAATGGGCCTCAAACCGATAATGACGGCACCATGACCCGAGGCAACGGCATCGCACTTGGGGATGGAACACTAATCCCCAACGCGTACATTCGGGCAGAAGCACAGGCGGGGCGACTGGGCGCGCATCTGATGGCCGTTGTCGGAGAAGCGAAGCGTTCACGTGTCTTCGTTTCTCCCTCGGAAAAGCACGTGCGCGCAGCATCTGTGACACGTCCAACTGATGTACCAACTCAAGAAGTTCCTACGAACAATCACGATGTAGACCGCCTTCCGATGTATGGAATGCCAACGTGGGCGGATGCCTTCACTGATCGTCAACTAACGACACTCGTGACTCTCAGTGACCTGATTCTTGAGGTGCATGCTCGGGTTGTAACTGATGCGCTCGCTGCCGGAGTAGCCTCTGGTGAACGGCTTCAAACTGGGGGAAGCGGTGCCGAAGCTTACGCCGACGCCGTCTGCACCTACCTCGCCTTCGCGATCAGCAAGCTGGCTGATTGGTCTTCCTCAATTTGCAGCTGGATTCCACAGATCCAAGGTGTCCGAGATACATTCGCCCGCCAAGCAATTCCGATGGTCTGGGACTACACGGAAATCAACCCTTTCTCGAGTTCGGTTGGACACTTTCTCACTCATGTTCGGTGGGTGGCATCCGGCATTGACGGCCTCCCGAGCAGCAATCCTTCTGGCATTGTATTTCAGGCGGATGCAGCGTCGCGTGGGTACGAAAATGTCGTTGTTTCGACCGACCCGCCTTACTATGACAATGTCGGGTATGCGGACTTATCGGACTTCTTCTATGTGTGGCTTCGACGCTCACTGGGGGAAATCCACTCGCAAACCCTGGGCACCGTCCTCACTCCGAAGGCAGATGAACTTGTTGCCAACGTCAATCGACACGGTGGCAGGGCAGGGGCCGCAAAGTTCTTCGTGAATGGATTCAATGCCGTATTCAAGAGAATTCGAGCCACTGCAAACCTTTCAGCGCCGATGGCAGTCTATTACGCATACAAACAGCAGGACACTCGCGATGCGGGCACGTCTTCCACCGGCTGGCACACGTTGCTCGATGGTCTGATCGCCTCGGGCTGGGAGATCACTGCAACTTGGCCCATGCGGAGCGAGCGCAGCGGGCGCATGGTGAGCGTAGGCACCAACGCGCTTGCATCGTCAATAGTTTTGGCATGCCGCCCACGACCAGACGATGCGCCTACGACAACTCGACGGGCGTTCGTTGCTGCGCTCAAGTCTGAGCTCCCTGAAGCGCTACGCACGCTGATGCAGGGCGCGATCGCTCCTGTCGACTTGGCACAGGCTGCGATCGGGCCAGGAATTGCCGTGTTCTCTCGCTACTCACGCGTGCGCGAGGCGGACGGTTCTGACATGAGCGTGAAGGACGCGCTTGTGTTGGTGAATGCGACGCTCGACGAGGTCATCGGCGATCAGGAATCCGACTTCGACGGCGACACGCGCTTCGCTATCAAGTGGTACCGCCAGTATGGCTGGACTCAGGAAAGCTCCGGCATAGCGGATCAGCTTGCGCGTTCGTCAGACACGTCGATCGGCGCGTTGGAACGTGGTGGGATCTTTGAAGCGAAGGGTGGCAAGGCTCGCCTACTTGCGCCGTCCTCACTTGAAGACGTATGGGATGTAGGAGCCGATGACCGGGTCAGCGTCTGGGAGGCGACAGTGCGCCTCGCCGCCGTGATGGCGAAGGATGGCGCCGACAAGGTCGCCGAACTCATCCCTACCGTGCAAACGCGCGTGAGTTTAGACGCAGTCAAGGAACTTGGCTTCTTGCTCTTCCACGAGGCAGAAAAGAAAAAGGATTCCAAGGATGCGGGCCTCTTTAACGGCCTCGTCAGCGCCTGGGGTGACTTGAACGAACAGGCCCGCAAGTTTGAAGCTGTCGCTCCGCGGTTGGGTGCGCAGTCGATGTTCGATTTCGATGACGTGGAGGACTGATCGGTGGCCATGAACAACCAGGAGCGATTGTTCAAAGCCTTCGGGCTCCTCGCTGAAGGGATGTACGACACCGTCGACCAGGTCATGTCTACCTCGTTTGGCACCGCCGACTGGACCACAAAATGGTCTCTGGAAGATGCCGTCAAGCGCGGCCGTCCTGCGTTGCAGATGGACAAGACTGATGCTCAAATTCAGTTACGGGCCATCACTGAAAGGGGGTACGATTTCAAAGACGTCCTGTCTCGCGCTCAACAGGGCTACGGGTCCGAACTCAAAGACTTCCGCAACGACGTCATGCACGGAAAACCCGTCAGTTCCGACGACACGTCCCGCGCCCTCGACACGATGGAGAGGCTCCTCCAGGCTGTGGGAGCTGTCGACTCGGCAAAAGACATCCACAGCCTTCGCCAGGACTTGCAGCGCACGGTCTACGAAGACCAGACCCGCAAACAGGTCAAGCGCGCGTCAGCGGTCACGGCGTCCGATCAGGGTCTGCGGCCGTGGCGTGAGGTAATTCGTCCGCACGACGATGTTGCTCGTGGCGAGTTCACGGCCTCCGAATTCGCTGCCGACTTGCATTTCGTGCACACCGGTGAAGCCATCGGCACGGAATACAGCGACCCTGTCGAGTTCTTCACCCGGACCTACCTCACCGAGGGCCTGCGCGACTTGCTCTCACGGGCTCTGCGCCGGATGAACGGGTCAACGGACGCGAGCCCGGTCGTGAACCTCCAGACGAACTTTGGCGGCGGCAAGACGCACTCGATGCTCGCGCTCTACCACCTCTTCAGCGGCACGCGAGCAACCAAGTTCCCCGACGAGCTACAGAAACTCATCGCGGCAGCGGGGAGTGCCAATCTAGAAACGCTATCGGTCAAGCGTGTGGCGCTCGTCGGCACATACTTGAAGGCGGGCTCACCGATCGTCAAAAACGATGGCACAGAGGTCCGAACGCTCTGGGGCGAACTGGCATGGCAGCTCGGGGGACGTGAAGCGTTCGACCAAATCGCCGACGACGACGCGGCCGGGACGAATCCCGGTGACGCCTTGCGGACGTTACTGCAAGCCCACGGTCCAGCGCTCATCCTGATCGATGAGTGGGTCGCGTATGCCCGCCAACTCGTGACCGACAAGGAACTTCCCGCAGGTTCTTTCGATACTCAGTTCACGTTTGCGCAGTCTCTTACCGAGATCGTGAAGTCTGTGCCGGGCGTGATGCTGGTGGTCTCGATCCCAGCATCCGACACGGGCGCGACTGACCTTGAGATCGGCGGGGCGAACGGTCAACTCGCGCTGGAGCGATTGCAGAATGTAATCCGTCGCGTCGCTGATCAGTGGCGGCCGTCGAGTCGAGATGAGTCGTTCGAGATCGTGCGCCGTCGCCTCTTCCAGGCTCCAGACGCCGCAGGCTTAACTGCAATCGCGGCAACAGCACGGCAGTTCGTCACTATGTACCGCAAGAACATTGACCTGTTCCCACGCGACGCTACCGTCCCGGGGGGCGAGTATGAGGATCGGATCAAGGCGTCGTATCCGCTGCACCCGGAGCTGCTTGATCGACTCTATGAAGATTGGTCCACGTTGGAGCGGTTCCAGCGCACTCGTGGCGTCCTGAAGCTCGTGTCGTCGATCGTGCACGAGTTGTGGATCTCTGAAGACGCGGCTCCCTTGATCATGCCGGGCCATGTGCCGCTCGATGCCAGCATCGTGAACACCGATCTGACGCAGTACCTCGAGGACCAGTGGAAGCCCATTATCGATTCCGACATCGACGGTGCAGGGTCCACCGCGGCCGCGATCGACAAGAGTCGCCCAGCATTACAGGAACGCCACGTCACCCAGCGCATCGCCCGCACGATCTTCATGGGGGCGGCGCCCAGGAGTAAGTCGAGCAGAAAGGGCCTCGACAAGCAGTTTGTGTGGTTGGGCACGTGCACTCCCGGCGACACGCTCGGCAACTTCGGCAGTGCCATCGACCTCCTGGGGCAGAAGTCGACCTACTTCTACGAGGAACAGGGCCATTACTGGTTTGATACGCAACCTTCTGTGACGAAGACGGCCAGCGACTACGCCGAGCGCCTGCGTGAGGACGTCGAGTCAGTGTGGAACGAGATCGTGACGCGCCTCGACGCTGAACAACGGGTCCGTGGGGCCTTCGATCGCGTCCACATCGCCCCGGAGTCCAGCGCGGACATCCCCGATCTGGAAAACACTCGTCTGGTGATCGTTCACCCGCGCCACTCCCGACAGAAGAACAGCGGTGCTGAGAGCACTGCCCACCAGTGGGTGCACGCGGCGATCGAGCGAAAAGGCTCGAGTCAGCGCATCCACCGGAACGCCTTGGTGTTTCTTGTCGCCGATAAAAATGAGCTTGACCACCTCGAAGGAGCGACCCGCGTTTACCTGGGGTGGAAGAAGGTCCAAGCCACGAGCGAGTCGTTGAACCTGTCAGCGCAGCAGCGTCGGCAGACCGACGACCAGGTGGCGCGATTCGACCAGACCGTGACGGACCGGCTGCGCGACACCTACGTGTGGGCGACCTACCCAGAACAGTTCGAGGCGACCAAACCGTTCACGCTCAGTGTCGACAAGGTACCCGACAAATCCGGTGCCTCGCTCGCGCAGAAAGTGAGCGTCAAGCTCGGCCGCGACGACCTCCTGATCACGGACCTCGGCGCGGCCATCCTGGGTGAAACGCTGCAGAGAGAGCTCGGCGTTCTGTGGCGCGAGAAGGGCGAGATTAGCGTCGCCGAGGTGTGGGGATACTTCACCCGCTACCCGTACATGTTGCGATTAGTCAACCGCGACGTGCTCGACCGTGCGATCGAGACGGCCGTGGACTCAATCATGATCCACAATGAGCGTTTCGCGATGGCCCGAGGCAAGGACGAGACGACGGGGCGTTACCTGGATTTGGTGCTGCCACCCCAGCACGGCGTCACGATTCAGGTGACTGACAGTACGTTACTCATCGACGTCGCCAAGGCAGAAGCGCAGATCGAAGCTGACCGTGAGGAACAGCGGCGGCGCGATGAGGAGGCCGCCCAGGCAGCTGTCGAGTCGTCAGCCTCTGCATCGATGCCATCATCCCTGCCTGCCGCGCAGACCAGTGACAACGCGAACGTCGGCCCAGTCGACGACGTCTGGCCTGAGGGCACCCCGCCTGGGGGGCAGGCTGGCGTCGATGCGGTGGTCAACGCCGTGCTGGCGCGTTACTTCGGCTCGGTGACGGTAAGCGCTGACCGCTACTCACGGGACATCGGCAACGTAACCCGAGAGGTGATCGACCGCTTAGCCGGTACGGGCGCAGAGCTGGAGATCACCATCGACATTCAGGCGAAAAAGCATGCCGGGTTTGACGAGTCAGAACGACGCATCATCTCGGAGAACGCCGCGACATTGAAGTTCAAAGACTCCACGTTCGAGCACTGAAACTAGAGGCATCTGATGGCCATCGGCTACCGGGCGATACTGTCCGCAGGACACCACGACGGGAACCTAGCGGCGACCGTCGACGTGCTCCGAAAATGGGTGACGCGCAAGAAGGGGTTCGCCTCTCTCCCACGCAAGGGTGAAACGGTCGCGCACGCGAACGGCAGCACGCTCGCCGCCCACGAGATCCTCGATAGTGACCGTGATGTCAGCGGATACCGGTGGACGCTCACGGAAGAGTGGGCGCCACCCCGCTGGTACAAGAACGAGGCGTCCTCCCGCGTCGGGGTGACGCACATCAGCGTGGTGTTCTCCGCGCAACAGCTATGGCTGTGGGTCGACGTCGAACCTCCCGTGTTGGAGTACGTCGACCACGCTGGCCGTGCACGAACCGAGACGCAGCCGAGTGGCACGCCGGCCTTCGTCTCCGACATCCTGGCCGAAGTCGAGATGCACGACGGGCTCGAAACTCCTGTCTCCGACATCCAGCAGATTGCGACGTCGTCGCACCTCGGACACCTTGCCAGGGTGTTGCAGGACAGCACCCGACGCGGTGCGGTCTACGTGACCAGCCCCCCGAATGGCGTCACCGACGAAGCTTGGCTCACGCGTACGCGGAACATTCTGGGGCGCATCGAAGGTATGGGCTTCAGTTACATGCTCAGCGCTCCAGCACGCGCGGCCTTCAACCACGCGGTCGCGTCAGGCCACACGATCCCGGCCGGTGCCATCCGCACGTTCCTGCCCGGTGCCGAGCTCCGCGATCCCAAAGACGCGCTTCGACACCGGTTGTTGCACGCCTCCACCATCCAGGACAGCCCAGACCGACGTCTCCAACGCATCATGCGGAACGCGCAGGTCGAACGACTCCGTGACGTGCCCCTGCCCCAGGCGCTCCGTGACGCGGACTACGCATTCTTGCGCGAGCGAGGCCGGCACACTTTCGAGGTGCTCCACTCCGGGGCCGTCGCGACGACACCGACTGCAGGGCCCGACCGTGTTGAGGACCTCCTCAAGCGACTGGAGGAGGCCGAGGAGCTGCTCACGATGGCGCTCGACGAGAACGATGCGCTGCGCCGCACGACAACCGCAGCACGTCTCATGGCCGACCACCTGCGCCTCGAAAATGAGGAGACGTATCTTGACCTTGCAGTGATGCGGGAGGATCGCGAAAAGGACGGTCGAGAAATCGAGTATTTGCGCCGCGAACTCTCGCAGCTCAGTAGCGACGGGGCGGCGGCGGCCTTCGGTTTCGTGGACCAAGCTGCCGTTCAAGAAGCTCCATCGACTTTCCGCGAGCTGATTGATCGCGTGGCATCGGTCCCCAACGTGAAGTACTTCGGCGACCGCGCCGATGCCGAGGAGCTCGACGAGTACTCCGATCTCGGCATAGCGGCGGTGATGAAAGCGTGGGACGCCCTCGTCACCTTCGGCGCGTACGGGAGTGCGCGCACCAACGGAACGTTCGACCACTCGCTAAGCCACTACATCCAGCACACGCAGCACGGGTTGCCCATGCGCATCACGAAGGTTAAATGGAGCGAGGGCGAGACTGTGCGGTCCAACGCGAAGATGATGGCGCAGCGGACCGTCTCCGGTCTCCCGGATGCCATCGATCCAAGCGGCTCCAGGATGCTCGTCGCGCACATTGCCCTCGCGACCGGTCGTGCCGGCTCACCGCGCCTCTATTTTGAAGACACCGTGGAAGCTGCCGGCTTCGTCACCGTCGGCTACATCGGCGCCCATCTCGACAACACCCTCACCAATTGACGACAGAGCAGCGTGTCAGCTCTTCATAGGAGCACCCCGCCAAGCGGAGTGTTCCTCACGACCAACACCCATCAGCCGAGCTCGCTCTGTATCCAACAGCGCAAAAACCGAAACTCTCCAGCACCAGTTTCTTCCGGTGCTGATCATGATCGGACTGCCAAGTGCGACGCCGCCCCAACGGCTCGCTCGGGGTCGTGCCGAACAAGAAACTCCGCCGCGGTTGCCTCTACGGTAGAGCCAGGCCGCTCTCGGCTCACCTGACGGTGCCATCGCGACGGATGCGACGGCCGGCCCCCAAACAGCCACACCCGAAGATTGCTTTTCTCGAGTTCGGCGGCGATCCAGTCGAGCTGCGCCCGAAAGACGAGGCGATTAGCCCCAGTGGGGAGTTGCACGCCGTACGCGAGCAACACATCTGAGGTCTCTTCTCGATCCAGTTCACGCCGGATGAGCTCACGTCCCTGATCGAAGACCTCCGTCGACAGCTCGACGCTGAGCGCCTTCGTATTCGGCAACACTGCTGGATACACGTTGACGATGGCAGATGTCGCGCACCCCAGAACCTGTTGCGCGATATCAACTCTTTGGAGAGTTCTCACGCCAGTTCCGGGAGGAAGGCTATGGAGGATCGCAAGCAGGTGGGAAGGCATGATTCCCAGTCTCGTACACCCGGTGCTAGTGCGAGCGCCCTCCACCGTGCCGATGACGGCCCCTGTCATCGCGACCACGACGACGCCTCTTCCCATAAAGCGTTGCGGTGCCGCCCGGTCACCGCACGCGCAACGAAGCTCGTCTGCCGCTGCGGGAAACGCAGAGTTCTTACACCTGTAGAACTGCGCAGACCATCGGCTGACTAGCTACGCAGGTTGTCCCGAGCCCACACCGCTAGGACGGCGAAGGACCCTCGTCCTATGGTCTAGGTATGACTACCTATACCCCCGCGGAGCTGGCCCGAGAGCTTGGGTACCTCGACGAACAGCGTCCTGGCTTGGTCGTACGGAACTACCTCCGCACTAAGTACCCCCACCATCCCAAGTACCAGCCATGGGTGCTCGATGAAGCACATGCCAATGATGTTCGGGCCCACGTTCCGCCCGCGGTTCAAGGGCAAACTGCCGGCGAGGAATGACGAGCCGCGTGAGTGACAGCACAGGCCTCGTAGGTTTCCAACAGCGGATGACGTGGCGAGGCATCAAAGTCCTCACGTTGGCTGACATCTGGCCCAAGCAGCCAAAAGCCATGATTGTGGGCCTCAACCCTGCTCCACCGAGCGTCTCGGCCGGCCACTACTACCAAGGCCGCGTGGGGCAGCGTCAAATGACGCGCCTGCAGGAGGCTGGGCTCTTCCAAGCTCCGCCCACCGGCACCTCTCTGGAAGAAGAAGCCCAACGCGCTGATGTTGGTTTCACGGATCTCGTGAAACGCCCCTCCACGGGAGAAAGCGATATTTCTCGCGCGGAGCAGGCACACGGGCGGAGCGAGCTCATCGCGCACCTCGCAGCGAGATCCGTACCGTTGGTTGTCTGCGTGTTTCGACATCCTGCCAACGCAATCATGGGCGGCACCAGCGACGTCGGCTTCCAAAAACGATCAACACCATGGGGAGGTCATCTCTTCCGCATGCCAGGACCCTTCGAGAACGCCGACGTAGCCATCGCGCATATGTCGACCCTGGCTGAATTCCTCGGCCGCCCGTCGAAAGCCTGAGAGCACCCGAGCTGAGCGCATTCTTGAACGCACCAATAGCGGGTCGCGCGAGCCCGCCCGCTTGGCACCGACGAACAAAACCGCGGCCGGCTGATTGACGCAACGGTTCGCGTGTCGAGTGGGCGGCCACTCTGCGTCAATCGTCCAGGCGATCGGCCCCGACAGCACCGATTCTCCGCGAAGTTTGTACGCCCGCGCCTTCCACCCCGTCAAAAACCCTCTGGTACTGCCCCGACGTCCCGGATTCAGTTCATATTCGCTTCTGCCCAAGCCTCGTGCTCATCCAGCTCGGCGGCGAAGACTTTAAGACTCGTGTTGATCCACTCCTCGGATTTCGCCGCGGTGCGGTCCTGTTCGGCGTTTCGGTCCGGCTGATTGATCGCCATGACCTCCAGCCACACGGGCAGCGCTTGAGCCTGGAGAATGATGTCGACGAGGTCGAACTGGACTGACACCGCCTGACGCATCCCAAGTGGAAGGTCCTTCCAGTCGGCCTGAGTCTCGTTAGAACCGTTCAGTGCATTCCGCTGCATGAACGGTGCTGTCTTTTGGAGCTGGATGGCATGTCCGACGCGTTCTGCTCGGCGGATGGTCTCTTGCTGCGCCTGGTTCCAAGATATCGATCGAGGTAGCAGCTCGCGCATAGCGTCCAGGGCCTGTTTGGCCGCGTCTAGCCTCACAGCCTCGGCTTCCGATTCCCTCCGAAGCTCTCGCCCTCTCCAGACAAGCGTGGTGCCGGCTGCCAGGAGAACGGGCAGGGCGACAATCCCGCTCACTACCGCCGTCCCCCCGGAGATCCCCATACCGCCTGCGGCGAGCGATCCGCCACCAAGCCAGGCGAGAGTTGCCCTGGACGCAGCAGCTCCAGAGAGAGACGCGATCGCCGTTCCTGTGGAAGCGGATGCCGTCGCGGATACCGTCGCAAGTGTCCCCGCCGCAGTCCCCATTCCTACGCCGAATCCGGCAAGCGCTCCCCCCGCGCTTTCCGCGACTGCTCGCAGCAGGGAGAACTGTGTCTGCCTCCGGAGTTGCTTCACCTGGACCTCGACCGACTCCACCGCCACGCTAGGTGGATGGTCCAGACGCCCCTCAAGAAGTTGCGAGACATCTACCTGAGCGACGGACTCCAGAAACGGCTCAATGAACCTCTCCTGAGCATCTGATGATGCCTCACGAAAACGTTCGAGCTCGAACGCGACTTCCCTCGTGAGCCGATTGGAGTCGGCAACGATATGGCTTTGCCTGACTTCGTTTGCCGCATACAGAGGTCCCGCGAGAACGCGAAAAACTCCGCCACGGTTCGACTGTGCTTCCAGCACGCGACTGACGGCCTCAGTGAGTTCCTTTTCAGTGTGCCCGAGCGTCTCGAGGAGACGTCTCCGATGTGAACCTGCGGGGTCAGTCTTGCCGGATTCGATACGCGAGATGGCCACCGCTGCACTCTTCGGACTCTGTTCACTGCCATATCCCGCAGCACGCCCCAAATCCTGCTGCCCCAGGCCGCGAGCGGCCCGCCACTCCCGACCCCAGGCCTTCAGCACCTCAGCTTGCGCCGAGAGATGCACATCCTGCGAGAGACGCTCGGTGGACACAGTTGACACCAATCTATTTCGGGGCTAATTTAAGGCTAATCAATCGATCAAGACTACCCAATTAGCCCAGATTACCCCTAAGGAGCAGCTCGTGAGTGATGCACCCAACACGCCAAGCGTCTCCCGCGCGAAGAGATTGCCAAATAGCGATCCGACTCACTCGCCTGCAGAGGCCCCCACCCCCAGATTGTCGCCCCCACACGGGCGACTCCTGCCAGTTGCCGCCGGATTCACTCTCTTGGCCACAGGCGGGATCCTCATGGGCGACCCACGTATCCGTTCAGCCGTTCGAGCTGTCGTCGACGACCCCAAAGTTCACGACGCGGCTCGAAGCGCGGCAATCACGTTCTGCAGTGCGCTGCGAGAATCCTGGCGCCAAAACAGCGGACCGGATGCACTCGCTCATGTGTTGATGAGGTGAATTCACAGGCTGGCGACGCACCTGGACCTGCAGGTTCGCAACTGCACTCATCAGGCACTGACCTTCCCCCAGGCGACCGCCTTGCGAGCACAGCTGATTGACAGCGGTGAGCTGCCGCGCGGCGTACATTTTGGGAGTAAGCACGGGGCCGACTGG
This sequence comes from Pseudoclavibacter sp. Marseille-Q434, assembly GCF_050315415.1. Lineage (NCBI taxonomy): Bacteria > Bacillati > Actinomycetota > Actinomycetes > Micrococcales > Microbacteriaceae > Pseudoclavibacter > Pseudoclavibacter sp. Marseille-Q434. The sequence goes on from NZ_JBNPQH010000002.1 coordinate 830,944, forward strand.
TGCAATGCATACCGAATCGACACTCTCACTCCGGGAGACTTGGTGCCGCTCTCCTCGGAGCCTGTCTTCGTCACCGACGAAGCGCCCAAGACAGTCGCGGACCGCTTCCGGATCCGCGTGTTCTAGTCCGTTGCCCTCGGCGAACGATCCGTCAAGGTGACGCCCACCTTCTGCGTCATCGTCATGCCAAGACAAGTCGCGCGCGGTCCGAGAACTGCTGCGCGGTCTTCTTGGAGTACGCGGTGCACCGGCGGCCTACTAGCCCGGCGATGGTCTCTTTGAGCGCAACAGTTTCCGCGGGTCGACCTGAACGGATGATTCCTACCTCATCGACCACGATGTAGCCCAGCTCGAAGAGATCGTCGCAGCCAAGACTGCAGGCCAACATCGCGATCGACGCGAAGTTTTTGCGTTGTTCCTCAACGGACTTCGCTCGCGGCGCGATGTGGGCGGCCACCAGCATGGACGCAGGCAGAACGCGCCCACAGAGGGCGCACTCGTTTGTGGTGCTTCCGTTCAGCAGGTACGCACGCAACCGGCCCTGTTCGCGGCGCCGGCGACCGATGGAGACTGCATCGGTCGCCCCCAGGTCCCAGATCTCCTCACGATGCTTTTCCTCGTCAACTGCAATTGTGCCGGCTTCGATGTTGATGCCGAGCTGTTGCAGGAGGTTACGGCCGTCAACCTCGTTGATCGCGCTGAGATACTTCTGCTGCGGAGATCCGTCCTTGTCCAGCGGCCCAGGCGCACCAACCGTGATCAACGACGACAGTTCGTGAAAATCAAGCTTGAGCCCTGTCGCGATCGGCTCAACGCGCACCAGCCAACCGGCATCCAAGTCGCGATCGCTGACTTTCGGGTACCCGTCTGGCCGAATCCCCGGCACCCAGTCGGCCACCACGCGGCTCACTGCACGAACGTTCCCGTTCGCGTAATGGAACACGACCTCACCCACGCGCATGTCCTTGATGAGAGCACGATCTTTCCGCAACGTACCGTCGTGCCACGGCGTCGTCCACAGACTTCCCTGCCCGATGGCGATCGCGTAGTTCTTGCCTTGGCTCGCCCACCAAAATTGCATCTCGCCCCCTCCGGCAGCCAGATCAACCGCTTCCACGCGCCAGGCTATCCCTCCGAACAAGCCAGCCAAGAGCAAGCAGCTTACGAAAGGTCACGGTCACGCCCCACGAAACCGGCGATATCTGCTTCCCCGCGAAATTCCACCGCCACAGTTCGCGCAACAGCTCGTTGCGCGAACTGTGGCATATTTCGTGACTCACCGGTATGTGAACCATTCCGCAACTCACGCCTGTAGAGCAACTCATGCCGCTCGCAGGACAGGAGCCCCACCAGATCCGGCACGGACCAGCGCAAGCGCAGCCCGATGATCACCACGCCCTGCTCTACGGGGGTACCTCGGGTAATCCGGCCGATCGCTCACACTCAACAACGGTATCGCGGTGGGGGAGGGACGTCGACGACGCTTCCCTCGCCTCGACATCCATTGCACCTCCGCCTGCCACCAAGCCCAGCAGTGACGTTCGTCGGCGTATCGCGCTCGACGAGCTTCGAGGTGCCCTGCGACGTTGAGCGCGTGCGCCACGGCGTCAACGGAGCTGCCTTCTTCCCGGGTCCAGCCGTGGTCAGACCGGGAGACGAGGCCGTGCAGATGGAGAGTGCGGAGGGCTTGCCGGGTGCGGAGGGCGTCGAGACCAGTGCTGCGGGTGAGCTCGTCGACGGTAAGCACGGACCCTTCGTCAATGTGTTTGTAGACGAGGCCGGCGGTGCGGCCCAGGCTGCGTGGGGCAGCGAAGGTGTCGTGCGCGAGCGTCTGGAGATTCTTCGCAAGCCGGGCGATGTGCTGGGTTCGAGCTTGCAGGGGGGAGGCTGCGACGGGGCGTGCAAGCACTTGTGTCCGGTTACCCGCTCCTGCCCCTGTGGAGAACTTCTGAGAGAGGCGGTAGCGCTGCGCGTGGGCGCCCTCCGGGGTTCCCTCGCGGACGATCCATGCCGACTCGAGCGAAGCCCCGTCGGTGGGGGTCGCGAGGCGACGCAGCGCCTCGTGCACGGTGGTGCGCCCGTAGCCGGTGTCGGCGGAGATGCGGCGCACGTCGGCCTCGACCGTGCACTGCGCGGCCTGAGCCATGTAAAGGCAGAGGGCATCGAGGACAGCTCGCGTGCTGTGCGAGCCCGTGCGGGACCGCTGCGAGGACGAGGCGCGGTCGCCGCCCCAGAGCCCGGGCATCGCGTTCGCGCGCGCTTGCGCCGCGTCCACGGCCTCGACCATGGCGGCGCAACGGACGAGGAATCCTTCGTCGCTGCCGTCGCCCGTGGCGGGGTTCCGGCTACGTAGGTCACGCACTCGCCGCGAGTCTCAGGCGGTTGAGGATGCGCAGGGCAATGTGGTCTCAGGAAACTCAGGGCCATCACCCTCTCGGCTTAGGTAGGTTACCTAACTAAATAGTTGTCGTGCTCGAGGATGAGCCGCCGGCTTCGGAGCGTTCGCGGGGAGAGAGTCACCATGTCGATCTCAGATCGGTCCACATCGAGCTGCGGGCCTACGCGAGGTGGCGCACGATGAGCACTGTCATGGCAGATCGGCCACGTGCCGATGGAGGATCCGACTCAGGCGATGAGGCGTTGAACGCCGACCTCGCGCTCGTGGGCTGCGGAGACCGTGCAGCGCTGTCTCGTCTCTACGATGCCCTGAGCCCGATGATGTTCGCGCTCGCCCTGAGACTCCTGAATCGAGAGGATCGAGCGCAGGAGGCCACGACCGATGCCTGGTTGACAATCTGGCAGTGCGCGCCGCGTCTCCCGCAGGGAAGCGCGCGGCGGACGATCCTGGCCGCGGCGGTTCGGTCGGCCTCGAAGCTAGCGGATACCGGGTGAAACTGAACCCGTCGTCAGAGTGGTGCGCTCATCGCAGCGCTCAGAAGCCTGCCCACTAGCCTGTTCGCATGTTCGGACCCGCTCCAGACGCCACTCAGCTCAAAGCGTTGCATCATGCCTGGGCGGCGGCGACGTCACCAGCGGCCAAGCTGGCAGCAGGTCTCGGCCTCGCGCAACTCGGCGATTTCACGGGCCGCGCTGAACTGCTCGACACCTACAGCGGAGACGTCTCTTCGCTTGACCGTGAGCACCGGCTCCGGCTCCTCGATCTGCTCCTGGCCACCGCCACCGAACGCGAAGCAATGGACGCTCGCCTGTTCGTCTTGCCCGACAACGACGACGGATCCGTGTACCTCAGACTCGCCGGTTCTGGCCGGATGCTCCTGGCCCGCGCAGCCACAGTCCGGTACGTCGAGCTTGCGCACGTCTTCGACGAGATCCACGACATCACTTTCGAGCTCGCCACGGACAGTGGGTTCGACCTGTCCGGCGTCGAGTTCGATCTCTATGACGAAGACTCGACCGTCGACGCGTGGGCGGGTGAAATGACAAGAGCGTTGGCCGACGTCTCCGCAACCTACGTCTTCCGCGGGGCCGCGTTCACCCCGCGGATCGTCATCGACGAGCTCCTAGGAGGTGTCGACCGAGCCGCGGCCGGGGGCCCGGTGCTCATCCGCCCGAACGCGGAACTTTTGGCGACCTGGTCGGGTCTCGCGCATCCCACCATCGGCAGCACGGTCGGGCCAGATGACGTCGCCGCGTTCGCCGAGTACGCCGAGCGGCTCCTCGCCCTTCCCTGGCGGGCCGGAGTCAAGTACTTCTGCGGTCACGACGTCGACGGCGGCCCGGGCCTGCACGGCTGACGTTCGCGCCGAAAGCCGCGAGCGGACTGGCCACGCAGGCAGGCGCGACTGTTCGCAGGGATGGGGTGCTGAGCGCCGCGTTTCGCCACGCTGGATGCATGGAAACGCAACGAACCGCAGACGCCGACCCTGACGCCAGCCCGGACCCGCACGAGGCGGCCATGCAGGCGCTCGTCGACGCGGGTTACCCCGGCCTGCTCGCATCCGTCACCGACGCCGAGGGCAGAAGCGCGAACCTCGCGCTCGGACAGGGAGACCTCGCCACGGGGGAGGCGCCGCCCGTTGACGGGGAGGTGCGCATCGGCAGCAATACGAAGATGTTCGTCTCGACGATCGTCCTCCAGCTCGTCGATGAGGGACAGCTCGCCCTCGATGCGCCGATCGACACGTACCTGCCCGGCCTCATCACCGGGGACGGGGTCGACGGCACGAAGATCTCCGTGCGCCAGCTGCTCCAGCACACCGCCGGCCTGCCCGAGTACGCGGACAAGGTCGCCGCGGACGCGTTCGGCGCGCAGCACACCTATATCTCGCCAAGGGACATGCTCGACGTCGCGTTCGAGCGCCCCGCGGCCTTCGCCCCCGGCGAGAAGTGGGGGTACAGCAACACCAACTACCTCGTTCTCGGGCTCATGATCGAGGCCGTCACCGACCGGGCCCTCGCCACCCAGATCGAGGAGCGCATCACCTCACCACTCGGTCTCGAGCACACCTACCTGCCCGCACCCGGCGAGCGGCAGCTGCGCGGCGAGCATCCCCGCGGCTACCACGCGGAGACGCCTGGCGACTTCCGGGACATCACCGACCTCGACCCAGCGTTCGGCTGGGCCGCCGGAGCTCTCGTGTCGACGCCGTCCGAGCTCAACACCTTCATGCGGGCACTTCTCGACGGCAGTCTCCTGAGCGCGGAGTCGATCGCCGAGATGCAGACCACCGTACCCGCGGGAGACGAGCTGACCCCCGGGGCCGCGTACGGCCTCGGCGTGCAGAGCTACCCGCTGTCCTGCGGCGGAGTCGCGTGGGGACACGGGGGAGACATCCCCGGAACGCAGACTCGCAACGCCATCGGCCCGGACGGCACCGCCGTGACGATCGCCGTCACCGCGCTGCCCTGGGCAGTCGTGTCGGCCGACGACAACGAGCAGCTCCTCGCGCACTACCGCATGGTCATCGATGCCCTCGACGAGACGCTGTGCGGGCAGTAGCAGACGACGCGTTCGCGTCGAGTGGTGGCCTCATCAGCGGCCACCACCCGACGTGGTTGAATCGGGTCATGCGCTCATCGCCGCGGAACTCGGCCGTGATCGGCGCCCTCTGGTCAGCGACGCCCAGTCTCCTCGTGCTGGCGGGAGCCGTCGGATTCCTCGCGATCGGCACCTGGGATCGCGCACTCTTCGCGTCGGTTCCCGGAACCGGGTCACCGCTGCTGCTGGCGGGTCTCATCGCCGTGCAGGCGCTGCTGCTCTGGCCGCGCCGCCTCCGACCGCTGCCTGTGTTCGGGGCGGTCGTCGGCATCGACTTCGCCATCCTCGGCACGACGGCCGGGGAGCTCGGCATCGGCGCGCTCGCCGTGGGCATCGCCTCGTACCGTGTCGTGCGACACCTGCCCCGGCGATCCGCGCTCACCGCGCTCGTCGTGGGGGCCGCGGCGACGACCACCGTCGGTGGCGTCGCGATGCTCCTCGGGTCGCGCGAGGCGCCGCTCGTCCTCACTGCAACGCTCCTCCTGCGCATCCTGCTCCTCTACGTCCTTCCCGCGGGCGTCGCCGACTACGTGCTCGGGCGGGAGCGGCTGACGGATGCGCTCCGCGAGCAGGCGCGCATGGCCGAGCAGCGGCAGGTGGAGCGGGCGCGCGGCGAGCTCCGGGCGGAGCGCACCGCGCTCGCACGTGAGCTGCACGATATCGCCGGCCACCACCTGTCGGGCATCATCGTGAGTGCGCAGGCGGCGACGACCCTGACGCGCTCCGATCCCGAGCGTGCGCGGGCCATGATGCAGGGCATCCAAAATGACGCACGCGCGACGCTCGTCGACCTCCGGCGCACCGTCGGGTTGCTGCGAAGCGACGACGACGTGTCGAACGGTGGGCCAGATCGCCCGAGCCCCACCCCGGATCTTGCTGGTATCGCGACGCTCGTCGATGCCGCACGGGAGCGGGGCCAGGTCGTCGGATTCCGCGTCATCGGTGCGCCTCGGTCGCTCGGCCCGCTGACGGAGGCCGCCGCGTACCGCATGGTGCAGGAGTCCCTGGCGAACGCGGCTCGGCATGCTCGGGGTGCGCGCAGCGACGTCAGCGTCCGCTTCGATGAGGGCGAGGTGGCGATCGTCGTCGTGAACACGCCGACGGGGCCCGCACCGGATGCGGTCGCGCCGCGCGCGCCCGCGCAGCCGGGGTACGGGCTCTCCGGCATGGCCGAACGGGCCGAGCTCGTGGGGGCGACTCTGAAGACTGGACAAACGAGCGGCGGCGGCTGGCGCAACGAGCTCACGATCGGCGGCGCAGGCCGAGGCGTGGACCGAGACGGGGAGGCATCATGATCCGGATCCTCATCGCCGACGACCAGGCGGTCGTGCGCGCCGGGCTGTCCGTCATCCTCGGTGCGGAGGCCGACTTCGAGGTCGTCGCCGAAGCCGCCGACGGTGCAGAAGCGGCCCGGCTTGCTCGTGAGCTGAACCCCGATGTGGTCTGCATGGACATCCGCATGCCGGGCACCGACGGCATCGAAGCGACGCGGATGATCGCTGCAGACCCATCGCTCGGCGCCGCGGTGCTCATCCTCACGACCTTCGACGTCGACGCCGACGTGTTCGCGGCGCTCGAGGCCGGGGCTGCCGGGTTCCTGCTCAAGGGGGCGGATGAGGCGACGCTGCTCGCTGCTGTCCGTTCGGTGGCCGCCGGGTACGGGACGCTCGACCAGCGGCTCACGCGCCGCATCCTCCATGAATTCGCTGACCGGCGGCGACCCGTCTCCGACCCCGCCCCGCCCACGGGGATCGTGCTGACCGAACGGGAGCTCGACGTGCTCGGGCTGCTCGCGCGCGGCCTGTCCAACGCGGAGATCGCCGGCGAGCTGTATGTCGAACCCACCACGGTGAAGTACCACCTCGCGGGGCTGCTCCAGAAGACCGCGTCGAGGGACCGCCTGCAGGTCGTGCTCTGGGGCATCCGCGCCGGACTCGTCGACGTCCGCTGAGCGAGACCGCAGCAGGCGCGTTCGGCCCGGGATGGCGGCGCCCAGGTTGCAACACGGTGACGGCCTGACCCGCCGGGGAGCCACACACGACCCACTGGGTAGACTGGCCGCAGATCGTGAGGAGCGAACGATGACGATGCAAGTGGGGCCCACCGCGGTACCGGAACGCCTGTGGATGTCGATGATCGCCCGCGCCGTGCCCGCGCTGATCATCGCCGCCGTCATCACCTTCTCGCAGGACCACTCGGCCTCGTTCGGGTTCATCACCTTCGGGGCGTTCGCGCTCGCATCCGGCGTGCTCATCGGCTTCGAGGCCGTCGGCTTCAAGGACCACCCGGCCCGCGCCCTCACCTTCGTGCGCGCCGTCGTCTCAGCCCTCGCCGGTGGCTTCGCCCTCTTCATGGGCACGGCCGAGATCGAGCACGCAACCCCGGCCGCGTTCATCGCGACCGTCGCGACCTGGGCCCTCGTCACGGGCGCGCTCGAGCTCATCAGCGCCCGAGTCGGCCGCGCCACCAAGTTCTTCTCCCGAGAGGTCCTCATCACCGGCGCCATCACGGTGCTGCTCGGACTCCTCGTCGCGATCATCCCACCAGACCTGCGCGTCGACTACGGCGGACTCGAGCAGGTCGAGGGCAGCCTCACCGCATCCGTGCAGACCGTCGGCTACGTCGGCGCGTACCTCGCCGTGCTCGGCGTGCTGCTGGTCATCGAAGGCATCACCCTTCGCGGCATCCTCGCGGATGCGCCGGCCGCCAAGCCAGAACTCACCAAGAAAGCCTGATTCCCCAGTGACACAACCCAAGCGCCGCGCGGTCTTGAAGCCATTCGAACTGCTCGGCATCTCCGCCGTCATGGCCGGATTCGTGCTCCTCATCCTGCTGCTCACCACGCAGGACTTCGTGCTCGCCCTCGTCTTCGCCGGGGTCGCCTTCATCGCCGCGATCCTCGTGATCGCGATGCTCGTGCTCTCCTACTCGCCGAACCCCGACGCCGAGCGCTACCTCGACCGCTTCGAGAACGCCGAGCAGGGTGTCTCGCGCAGCGACGAAGGCGAGGAGAGCCGTGCGGCGAAGCGGGCGGCCGACGAAGCCGCGCGCAGCGAGCCGGTCGTCGCAGACTCCGAGGCTCCCGAGACCGCAGTACCAGCCGAGCCTGTCGCTGAACAGAAGCCGACGCCGACAACGGACGCCCCCGCATCCGCCCCGACTGCAGACGCAGAAGAGGCCCCGCTCGACGAGACGACGTCGGGCGAGGCCCCCTCCAGCAAGTAGTTGCCGGACCGGGCTGAGCGTCTAGCTCAGGCCCGATCTAGCTCAGGTGGTCGACGAGGCGCGACGAGGCGCCCGTGTAGCTGCCGGGCGTGAGCGCGAGAAGCGAGTCCTTCGCGTCCTGCCCGATGTCGAGGCCCGTCACGAACTCGACGAGCTCGGCCTTGCCGATGCGGCGGCCACGAGTGAGGTCCTTCAGCACGGCGTAGGGGTCGGCGATGGATGAACGGCCCGCGACGATCTCTGCGCGGATGACGGTCTGGATCGCCTCGCCGAGCACCTCCCAGTTGCTGTCGAGCTCGTTCGCGAGCAGCTCCTCGTCGACGGCGATCTCGCGCAGGCCGCGCGTCACGTTGTCGAGGGCGAGCAGCGAGTGGCCGAACGCGACACCGATGTTGCGCTGCGCGCTCGAGTCGGTGAGGTCGCGCTGCAGGCGAGACGTGACGAGGGTCGAGCCGAGCGAGTCGAGGAGGGCGCTCGAGATCTCGAGGTTCGCCTCCGCGTTCTCGAAGCGGATCGGGTTGATCTTGTGCGGCATCGTCGACGAACCCGTCGCCCCCGCCTGCGGGATCTGGCGGAAGACGCCACGCGAGATGTAGGTCCACACGTCGGTGCAGAAGTTGTGCAGGATGCGGTTGAACCGCGACACGTCGGCGTACAGCTCGGCCTGCCAGTCGTGCGACTCGATCTGCGTCGTCAGCGGGTTCCAGCTGAGGCCGAGGCCCGTGACGAACTCGTCGGCGAGCTGCTCCCAGTTCGCGTCGGCGCTCGCCGCCTGGTGCGCCGCGAAGTTGCCGGTCGCGCCGGCGAACTTGCCGAGGTACTCGGTTGCCTCGACGCGCTTCAGCTGGCGGCGCAGGCGGTGCGCGAACACTGCGAGCTCCTTGCCCAGCGTGGTCGGCGTCGCGGGCTGGCCGTGCGTGAGCGACAGCAGGGGCACATCCCGAAGCTCGACGGCGAGCTCGGCGATGCGGTCGGCGAGCCCGGACGCGGAAGGCAGCCAGACGTCGTTCACGGCGTCGCGGATCGTGACCGCGTACGAGAGGTTGTTGATGTCCTCGCTTGTGCAGGCAAAGTGGGTGAGCTCGGCGAGCTCGCTCAGCCCGAGCTCCTCGAGGCGGGCGCGCACGTAGTACTCGACGGCCTTCACGTCGTGGCGCGTGCGAGCCTCGACCTCGGCGAGCTCGTCGATGTCCTTCTGGCCGAAGTCGGTGACGACGGCGCGCAGTGCGGCGGCCTTGTCCTCATCGATCTTGTGCGAACCGAACATCTCGCGGTCGGTGAGGAACAGCAGCCACTCGACTTCGACGTGCACACGGGCCCGGTTGAGGGCGGCCTCGGAGAGGTGCTCGCCGAGACCTTCGACGCTCTTGCGGTACCGCGAGTCGAGGGGACTCAGCATCTGGGGAGGGAGGGGGCTCATTGTGCTCCTTGGGATGAGGACGATCCGGCGCGCGACGTGAGGGCCGACCGGACGACGGGCTCGATCTGGCGAAGAAGCTCCTCGCATGCGCTCGTGATCATGTCGCGCACGTGGTCGAAGAGCTGGTCGTTGCCATAGTACGGGTCCGGGACTTCCGTGATCCCGCCGGGAGGCGCCGGGTGGAACGTGAGCAGCGGCTGCACGAGCGAGCGCTGCTCGTCGTCGGAGGCCCACGCCTTCAGGATGCGCCGCTGGCCGCGGTCGAAGGTGACGATGAGGTCGAACGTGTCGAACCAGTCGACCTCGAACTGCTTCGCGCGGTGGTTCTCGGCCGTGAATCCGGCCCGCTCGAGCGCCGACTGCGTGCGGGGGTCCGCCTTCTCTCCGACGTGCCACTCCCCGGTGCCGGCGGATGCGATGCTGACGGCGCTGCCCAGCCCGAGCTTCTCGACCATGTCGCGGAAGATGACCTCGGCCATCGGGGAGCGGCAGATGTTGCCCGTGCAGACGAAGATGATGCGAAAGACCGCGTCCCTGCTGTTTTTCGCCATGACGCCCATTGTCACGCATTCCGCGCACATCCGCGTGCCCGTTCATCCGCTCTTCTTCCACGACCCTGAACACGCCCCCACTCTGCAGACCCTTCGCCTGTGGACGCGACGCTGTGCACACCGCAGCCGGTGCAGCCGTTCTGGTGCGCGTTCGCGTTCGAGGATCGAAGCCTTCGAAGAACGAGAGGACGGCAGCCGATGCCAGAGACCATGCCAAGCGTTCCCATTGCGGTGCCGGTGATCGGCCCCACCCTGCCGGCCGTCGACGCCGTCCGAGAGCAGATCCTCCGAGAACTGCAGTTCGTGGCTCTCGACAATGCTCGAGCACTGCAGGCGTTCGACTCCGGGACCCGCGACATCTGTGCTGGGCTCAGACTGCTCGCCAACTCGGACACGTGGAGCTCGCCTGCGCAGCGGTGCCTCGCGCTCGAGGCGGAACTGCTCGCCGACGCGATCTCGCTCGTCGCCACCGCGGCCGCGCTCGCGGAGGAGGACTACCGATCGGTGCACGACGCCCTCGTCCTCGAATCCGCGGGGCTGAGCGCACGGTGAGTGGCGAGCTTGTTGTCATCGGTGCGAGCGATGTCCGAGCCGTCGCCGCGCGCGCCGGTCTCTTCGCGGTGGACTTCACGGCGCTGCGCTCCATCCTCGCCGCGCAGGAGTGGATGCCCCCGAACGCCTGGTTGAGCTCATCCGGCTTGTCGTTCGCGGCCTCGTCCGCACAGGCCGAGGTGGCGTTCTATGGAGGAGCGCCGCTCGAGCTGCAGCTCTCCTCGCTGGGCGACCGCATCCTCCTCGCGGCTGAGCTCTACGAACGTGCCGAGGTGCTCTCTCGCGCCGTGATCGATGCGGCCGGTGCCAGCATCGCCAACGCGCTCGGCCGCTCGGTGCCGCTCACGGTCGCGCTCCTCGGGCCAGCGGCCGGCATCGCTGCGGTCGTAGCCCTGTCCGGCGACGCGCCCACGTTGAGCGACCCGCGCATCCAGGACCTCATTCGCGTGACCGTCGAGAACGCCGACGACTTCGCCCTTGGCCTTCTCGGTCTTCCGCCCGTGCACGGAGCTGACGGCAGCACTCTCGTGTCGTGGGCGCTCGCGGGTGCGGGTGCCGTCGGTCTCGTCCCGAGCGATCGTTTCCGTGTGACGAGCACCGCCGTCCCGCTTGACGGGCGGACCTCACCGCCCGCCGGCCTTCACGAGCTCGTCGCCGCCATCCCGCCATCCGTCGACGGCGGGCCCCAGGTGCGCATCACAAGCTACGTGGACGCGGACGGCGCGCAGCTCTACGAGGTTGCGATCACGGGGACCTCGAACCAGGCCTACGGGACGACGGAGAACCCGTTCGACCTCGCCGGCAACCTCGCCGCCTATGCGGGTATCGACGCGCAGTCGGTCTCAGCCGTGCTCGCCGCCATGGACGTCGCTGGCATCGACCCGGGTGACGCGGTCGTGTTCGCCGGCTACTCGCAGGGCGCGCTCGTCGCGGCGGCCATCGCCGGCACCGGCAAGTTCGACACGAAGGGCCTCGTCTCCATCGGAGGCCCTATCGACGCGGAAAGACTCCGAGCAGAGCTGCAGAAGCAGGAGGGGAGAAGCGGGCGGGAAGCTCCGATCATCGAGATCCAGCACCGGGAGGACCCGATCGTCGGCCTGCAGGGACTCGCGCCGGACGGCTCGGATTCGACGGTGGTGGTCGCGGACGCCGACGCCCTGGCGCCGATGGGCGACGACCCGCTGGCGGCGCACTCGCAGACGAGGTACCTCGACACCGCCGGGTTGGCAGACGCCAGCGGCGACCAGGCCCTCGAGAGGGCGCGGGCCGAACTTCTCGACGCCTACGAGGGGTTCGAACTCGAAGAGACGACGCTCTCGACAGTGAGCAGGCTCGACCCGCTCCCAGACCGGGACGCCGCGCTCGACGAGGCGAACCGCTTCCTGGAGGAGAAGTTCGCGCCGATCACCAGCAACCTCGAACCCGACGACATCAAGCTCTGAGCGACGGGGTCAGTCTTCGCGGCGGCGCTTGTCGCTCTTCAACTTCGAGTCGGCACCCCGCACCCAGGCGCCGAGGATCGACGTGATGACCGACATGATGAGCGCCGCGAGCACCGCCCACCAGAAGCCGGAGACCTCGATGCCGAAGCCGATGCTCTCGCTGATGACACCGACCAGCCAGAAGAGGAAGCCGTTCACGATGAAGGAGATGAGGCCGAGCGTGAGGATGTACAGGGGGAACGCCACGACGCGCACGAAACCGCCGACCACGGCATTCACGACACCCCAGATGAGGCCGAAGAGCGCGAGCGTTCCGATGACGCCCCACGTCGAGTCCTCGAACGGGATCACCTGCACGTGCGACTGCAGGATGAGGGTCACGACCCAGAGGGCGACGGCGTTGATGATGATGCTCAGGAGGGCTCGCATACCCGTATTCTCCCTGATGCCGGAGAGAACGGCCTGGGTCGGCTGACGGTATGCCCTCGTCCATCTCGTGCAGGGTCCGCCCGAACTGTTGGAGGATTTCTCCTGAATCGCGGTGGGGCGGAGAACTAGACTGGCGAAATCTCGGGCAACCGCATTCGGGATCGGAACAGCAGGAAGGCGCCACACGACGTGACTCCAGGCGACGAGACCGTGCAGATCCTCACTCCAGAGGGAGAGGTGAAGCCGACGAAGGCCGCCGAGCCCTTCCTGGAGCAGCTTGAGCTGCTCGGCACCGAGGACTACCTGCGCGCGTACCGCGACATGAGCTACGTGCGAGCATTCGACCGCGAGTCGACCATGCTGCAGCGCCAGGGCCAGCTGTCGCTCTACGTCCCGGCGGAAGGTCAGGAGGCCGCGCAGATCGGCTCCGCCTACGCCATGCGCCCGCAGGACGCGGTGTTCCCCTCCTACCGCGAGCACGGCGTCGCGTTCGTGCGCGGCGTCGACCTCGTTGACGTGCTCCGCCTGCTGCGCGGCGTGACGCACAGCGGATGGTCGCCGGAAGGTCACGGCGTGCGTCCGTACACGCTCGTTATCGGTTCGCAGACCCTGCACGCCACCGGCTACGCGCTCGGCCAGAAGTTCGACGGTGCCACAGGCACCGGCGACCTCGACAAGGACGAGGCGACCGTCGTCTACTTCGGTGACGGCGCGACCAGCCAGGGCGACACCAACGAGGCCTACGTCTTCGCGACGAGCTACCAGGTGCCGCTCGTCTTCTTCCTGCAGAACAACCAGTGGGCCATCTCCGTGCCGGTCTCCGTGCAGGCGAACAACCCGCTCTACAAGCGCGCGGGCGGCTTCGGCATGCCCTCGACGCACATCGACGGCAACGACGTCATGGCGAGCTTCGCCGTGACACGCTCGCACCTCGAGCGGGCCCGCGCGGGTGGCGGCCCCGGCTTCATCGAGGCCGAGACGTACCGGATGGGCGCCCACACGACCACCGACGACCCCACGAAGTACCGCACGAAGGACGAGGAGGAGTCGTGGCGCCGCCGCGACCCCATCGCCCGCCTCGCCGCCTACCTGCGCGGCCAGGGCGTCGGCGAGGACTTCTTCGCCGGTGTCGACGAGGCCGCGAAGGACTACGCGGCCGACGTGCGCCGCGGCGTCTTCGAGATCGAAGAGCCAGACAACGACTCGATGTTCGACAACGTGTACAGCGACGCGCACCCGCAGCTCGAGGAAGAGAAGCAGTGGCTGCGCCGATACGAGGCGTCCTTCGACGAGGCCGCGAACCAGGAGGCAAGCCGATGACCGACGTCGCCACGAGCACCACGCAGAGCGGGCCTGAGGCGGATGCGCCGGAGACGGTCACCATGCCCCTCGCGAAGGCCATCAACGCCGGCCTGCGCCGCGCCATGGAGGACGACGACAAGGTCGTCCAGCTGGGCGAGGACATCGGCACGCTCGGCGGCGTCTTCCGCGTCACCGAGCACCTGAAGCGCGACTTCGGGGCGAACCGCGTGCTCGACACCCCGCTCGCGGAGTCCGGCATCATCGGCACGGCCATCGGCCTCGCCATGCGCGGCTACCGGCCCGTGTGCGAGATCCAGTTCGACGGGTTCATCTTCCCCGGCTTCGACCAGATCACGACGCAGCTCGCGAAGCTCACGAATCGCAACGAGGGCCGCCTGCAGATGCCGGTTGTCATCCGCGTGCCGTACGGCGGACACATCGGCGCCGTCGAGCACCACCAGGAGAGCCCTGAGGCGTACTTCGCGCACACCGCCGGCCTGCGCCTCATCTCCCCGTCGACGCCCAACGACGCGTACTGGATGATCCAGCAGGCGATCAAGAGCAACGACCCCGTCATGTTCTTCGAACCGAAGAGCAAGTACTGGCAGAAGGGCGAGGTCAGCCTCGGCGCTCCTGCCGCGGGGATGCACGCGAGCCGCGTGGCCCGCACCGGCACCGACGCGACGGTCGTCGCGCACGGCGCCATGACCGCAGTCGCTCTGCAGGCCGCCGCCGTGGCCGAGAACGAGGGCATCAGCATCGAGGTCATCGACCTGCGCTCGCTGAGCCCCATCGACTACGCGCCCATCGTCGAATCCGTTCGCAAGACGGGTCACCTCGTCGTCGCGCAGGAGGCGCCGTCGAACGCGAGCATCGGCTCCGAGATCGCCGCGACCGTGCAGGAGCGGGTGTTCTTCTCGCTCGAAGCCCCGGTGCTTCGCGTGTCGGGCTTCAACGTGCCCTTCCCGCCAGCCAAGCTCGAGGCGAGCTACCTGCCTGACGCGGACCGCATCCTCGAGGCCGTCGACCGCTCGCTCGAGTACTGACCTCGGCACCCGACGCCCGCACGCACCCTCACGCACAGATAGAGACAGCACGCATATGAGCACCGAGAACTTCGAACTCCCCGACGTCGGCGAGGGACTCACCGAGGCCGAGATCGTCTCCTGGCACGTCAAGGCCGGCGACACCGTCGAACTGAACCAGACGCTGTGCGAGATCGAGACCGCCAAGTCGATCGTCGAGCTGCCCAGCCCCTTCGAGGGTCGCGTCGTCGAGCTCTTCGCGAGCGAAGGCCAGACGGTCGACGTGGGCAAGCACATCCTCTCCATCGAGACTGCAGGTGCCGGCAGCGGCGCCGAGGAGCCCGCCGCGGCACCTGAGGCTCCGGTGGCCGACCAGGAGTTCGACGCGGCTCAGGCGGATGCGGCTTCGACCGTCTCCACTGAGGGTGCCGAGTCCGGCGCCAACTCGGTGCTCGTCGGCTACGGCCTCGGTGACGCGCCGACCACCCGCCGCCGCAAGAAGTCGGCGGCGCCCGCCCAGCCGACGCGACCCGCGCAGATCCCGGCTCCTGCCCAGCCGTCGCACCGCCCGCCCGCGCAGGCTCCCGCACCGGTCGCCGGGGGAGCGCAGCCGCAGGCCCGGCCCGGGTCGGTGCCCGCCGCATCCGCATCGCCGATCATCGCGAAGCCTCCCATCCGCAAGCTCGCGAAGGACCTCGGCGTCGACCTGTCGCAGGTCGAGCCGACCGGCCTCGCCGGTGAGACCACGCGCGACGACGTCATCCGCCACGCGCAGCAGGCGAGCGTCTTCAAGAACCTCGAGACTCCCATCTGGGGCGAGGTGCGCGAGGAGAAGCACCCCGTCAAGGGCGTGCGCAAGGCGACGGCGAACGCCATGGTGTCGTCGATGTTCACGGCCCCGCATGTCACGCTCTTCACCGACGTGGATGCGACCCGCACGATGGAGTTCGTGAAGCGCCTCAAGGCGTCGCCCGACTTCGCGGGCGTGAAGGTCTCGCCGCTCCTGATCGTGGCGCGCGCCGTGATGTGGGCGATCCGTCGCAACCCGACCGTCAACGCGGCGTGGACCGACGAGGAGTACACCATCAAGCACTACGTGAACCTCGGCCTCGCCGCCGCGACACCGCGTGGGCTCATCGTGCCGAATATCAAGGACGCGCACGCCATGACCCTGCACCAGCTGGCGCAGGCCATCGAGCAGCTCACCTACCGCGCCCGCGACGGCAAGACGCCGCCCACCGAGATGCGCGACGGCACGTTCACGATCACCAACATCGGCGTCTTCGGCATGGACACGGGCACGCCCGTCATCAACCCTGGCGAGGTCGGCATCCTCGCGCTCGGCACCATCAAGCTCAAGCCGTGGGTGTTCGAAGACGAGGTTCGCCCCCGCATGGTGACGACCCTCAGCGCCTCGTTCGACCACCGCCTGGTCGACGGCGACGTCGCGAGCCGCTTCCTCGCCGACGTGGCGACCATCGTGGAAGAGCCCGCGCTGCTGCTCGACTGAGCAGGTGGAAGCCCTGCTCATGCGGGGCGCCGGCCGCTGACGCGTCCGCCGGGTCACACAGAGTTGTGGCGCGACGTCTCTGGTGCCCGCTGGAGGCGCATCCACCCACAACTCTGGCCGAAGCGCCCGAGCGTAATTGACATTGATTCTCAGTACGTTTTACACTCCACTGGTGAACCTCCGCACTTCTTCCCTCATCGCCCTCGCCGGACTCTCGACGCTCGCCCTGGCCGCGTGCTCCGGCCCGGCCGCCGGCACCGATGCATCCGCTGCCCCCACGGCGGAGGGCGAGGCATTCACTGTCGTCGCGACGACCACGCAGGTCGCCGACTTCACGCGTGAGCTCACCGACGGCCTGAACGTCGAGGTCACGCAGTTGCTGCAGCCAGGCATGAGCGCGCACAGCTTCGAGCCAACTCCCGCCGACCTCGTCGCGCTCGGCTCGGCCGACCTCGTCGTCTCGAGCGGCGCCGGCCTCGAGGAGTGGCTCGACGCGGCCGTCTCGTCGAGCGGCTACGCGGGTGAGGTCGTGGACGCATCCGCCGGCGTCACCCTCTCAGGCAGCCACGAGCACGACCACGGCGAGGAAGCGCACGCGGAGGAGGGCCACGACCACGCTGAGGGCGAAGAGCACAGCCACGCTGAGGGCGAGGAGCACTCGCACGCCGAGGAGACCACCGCCGAGGCCGACGGTCACGAGCACGCCGAGGGCGAAGGCAACCCGCACACCTGGACCTCGCCCGCCAACGCGAAGCTCATGGCGACCGAGATCGCGACGCACCTCGAGGAGCTGCCCGGCATCGACGCCGCCGCGGTGCAGGCGAACGCCGACGCGTACGACGCCGAGCTGACCGAGCTCGACACGTGGATCGCCGCGAACGTCGACGCGGTGCCAGAGGCCGATCGGGTCGTGGTCACGAACCACGACGCGCTCCACTACTACCTCGAGCAGTACGGCATCACGTTCGTCGGCTCGATCATGCCGAGCTTCGACGACAGCGCAGAGCCGAGCGCCGCCGAGATCGACGCCCTCATCGCCGAGATCAAGGAGCACAACGTGAAGGCGATCTTCACGGAGACGCAGCTCTCGCCGCAGAACGCGGAGACCATCGCAGCGCAGACCGGCGCGAAGGTCTTCTCGGGCGACAAGGCGCTGGCGACGGATGCGCTCGGCGAGCCGGGCACCCCCACCGGCACGTATGTCGGCGCGACGGTGCACAATACTCAGATGATCATCGAATCCTGGGGCGCGACAGCGACCGACGTGCCTGAGGCGCTCGCTCAGCAGTGACGTCTCCCAGCCCCCTCGTCTCGTACCGCGACGCCTCCATTGCCTACGGCAGGGAGGCGCCTGCGTTGACCGGTGTGTCGTTCGAGGTGGGGGAGGGCGACGCGGTCGCGCTGCTCGGCCCGAACGGCGCCGGCAAGTCGACGCTGCTGCAGTCGCTCCTGGGGTTGCTGCCGACGTCCGGCACCGCCGAGGTGCTCGGCACGACTCCCGGGGCTCGCGCTTCCGAGGTGGGCTACCTGCCGCAGTCGACGCA
Organism: Pseudoclavibacter sp. Marseille-Q434; assembly: GCF_050315415.1. Lineage (NCBI taxonomy): Bacteria > Bacillati > Actinomycetota > Actinomycetes > Micrococcales > Microbacteriaceae > Pseudoclavibacter > Pseudoclavibacter sp. Marseille-Q434. The sequence goes on from NZ_JBNPQH010000002.1 coordinate 848,943, forward strand.
CATCGACCCCGACTTCCCCGTCTCGCTCGGCCAGGTGGTCATGATGGGCCGCTACCGTCGCCTCGGTCTGTTCCGCTGGCCGGGCGCCGCTGACCGCGAGGTGGTTCGGCGCGCGATCGAGACGGTTGGGCTGACGGAGCTCGCGAAGACCACGTTCGGCGAGCTCTCCGGCGGGCAGCGCCAGCGAGCCCTCCTCGCACGCGCCCTCGCGACCGAGCCCAAGCTCATCCTGCTCGACGAGCCCTTCAACGGCCTCGACCGCACGAACCGGGACGCGCTCATCGCGACCCTGCTTCGCCTCCGCGAGACGGGCGTCGGCATCGTCGTCTCGACGCACGACCTCGAGCTCGCCCATGAGGTGTGCTCGCACGTGCTGCTGCTGAACGGGCGGCAGATCGCTGGCGGTCCGATCTCTGAGGCGCTGACGGATGCGGCGCTCGCGGCCGCCTTCTCCGGCACGTCCGCCGACACGGAAGCGCACGGCGGCGCCCATGGCACGCTGTGCGCGCCGGGCGGCGACGACGCGGACGAGCACGAGCGGGCCCGGGTGTGACCGACCTCTCCGTCCTGCTGCAGCTGCCGTTCGTGCAGAGCGCGGCCATCGCCATCATCGTGCTCGCCGTCGCGAGCGCCATCGTCGGCACGGCCCTCGCCCTGCGCGGCCTCGAGTTCCTCAGCGATGGGCTCGTGCATTCGGTGTTCCCCGGCGTGGTGATCGGCTTCATCGCCGCTGGCACCGACGGCGTCTATGTGGGCGCCGGCATCGCGGCCCTCCTCGCGACGGTGGCCCTGACGATCGCCACGTCCAAGGGCATCGGCTCGGATGCGACCATCGCGGTGGTGCTCGCCGGCGCCTTCTCGCTCGGCATCGTCATCGTCTCGCGCAGCGTCGACTACGCCTCGGGCCTCGAGCACCTGCTGTTCGGGCAGCTCCTCACCGTGTCGAGCGGCGACATCGTCGCGATCTGCGTGCTGGGCGGCGCCGCGATCGTCCTGGTGCTCGCGACCTGGAAGGAGCAGCTGCTCGTCTCCTTCGACCGCAAGCAGGCGCAGGCCTCCGGGCTGCGGGTGCTCGCCTACGAGCTGGCGCTGAACGTCGCCATCGCACTGGTGGTCGTCGCCGCCGCGCGCGCGGTCGGCAATCTCCTTGTCCTCGCGCTGCTGATCGTGCCCGTGGCCGTCGCGCGCCTCGTCGTCCGGCGCGTGTGGGCGATCGTCGCCGTCTCGCTGCTCGTCTCGGTCGGCTGTGGACTCGTGGGTCTCTGGGCGGGACTCTGGCTGTCACTGGATGCGGGCATCCAGGCTTCCCCGAGCGCTGTGCTCGTGCTGGTGCTCGTCGCGCTGTATCTCGTGGTCGTCGCCGTGACGAGGCTGGCCGCGCTCGGCTCCTCCGATCGGGGACGGCGGCGCGCAGCCGCAACCCGCGCCGGCACGCCCCGCGCCGCTGAGCCCACGCGCGCCGAGGCGGTCTCGTAGCCGTGGACTACTTCTCCCTCGCGCTCCTCACGGGCACGCTCGTCGGTCTCCTCAGCGGCCTCGTCGGCGTGCTCGTGCTGCTGCGGCAGCGTGCCTTCTACACGGTCGCCCTCACCCACGCGACGTTCCCGGGCGGCGTCTTCGCGGCCGTCGCCGGCATCAATATCGTGGTGGGCGCATCCATCTTCAGCCTGCTGCTCGTGGCGCTCATGGCGGCGCTGTCGCGCGTGCCGAGGCAGGGCAAGCAGGTCGCCGCCGGCATCATCCTGAGCTTCGGCTACGCGCTCGGCATGCTATTCGCGTCGCTCAACCGGGGCCAGTCGGTGCGTGTCGACTCGTACCTTACGGGGTCGATCCTCGCCATGAACCCCACCAACGTGTGGCTGCTCGGCGGGGCCCTCGTCGTGGTCGCGCTCGTCTACGCGCTGTTCGGCAAGCAGCTGCTGTTCTCGAGCTTCGACGCGCGCGGCTTCCGCGCCGCCGGCTTCCGTGAGGGCACATGGGACCTCGTCGCGCTTGCCCTCATCACGCTCACCGTGGTCGTCGCGATGCCGGCGATCGGCTCGATCCTGGCGATCGCCATGATCGCCGCCCCGGCCGCCGCGGCTCGGCTGCTCACCAAGCGCATCGGGTGGATGCTCGCCCTCTCCTGCGTGTTCGGTGTCACGGCGGCGGTGGTCGGGCTGCAGGTCTCGCGGTCGCTGTCGTTCGCGGCCGGGGGTTCGATGGCGCTGGCGGCCGTCGCGATCTTCGTGGTCGCGCTGTGTGCGAAGGGGATCACGCAGCGGTTCGCGCAGGGCGTCTCGCATCGCGCATCCGCCCCGGGTATCGTCGGCTGACATGAGCGACGAGACGAACGGTGAGAGCGGCACCACCGCCGAGGCTCCCGCGGCCCCCGTCAAGCGGAACACCCGACAGCGGGAGGCCGTGCGCCGAGCGCTGGCCGAATCGTCGGAGTTCGTGAGCGCGCAGGTGCTGCACCAGCGGCTGTCGGCCGCGGGGGAGCGCATCGGACTCGCCACCGTGTACCGCACGCTCGGTGCGCTCAGCGAGAGCGAAGAGGCCGACTCGCTGCAGAACGCCGAGGGTGAGGTCGTCTACCGCGCCTGCGAGATGGGCGAGCACCACCACCACCTCATCTGCCGCAACTGCGGCGCGGCCGTCGAGATCACGGCCGACCCCGTCGAGCAGTGGGCCGCGAGCGTCGCCGCGAAGCACGGCTACACGCAGGCGAGGCACGTCGTCGACATCTTCGGCCTCTGCCCGAAGTGCACGGCGCTCGCGGAGGCGTCCGCGTAACTCGCCGATGCGACGTCCAGACGTCCGCGGAGCATGCGCTCCGCGGACGCAAGCTCACCAGCGGTTGTGGACCGTCGCGCGGAAGTAGCGATCGTAGATCTCGTGCACCTCGGCGTCGAGGCCGGTCGGAAGCTCCAGCGACGCGGCGGAGGTGTTCGACTCCACCTGTGCAGGGTTGCGCGCGCCGGGGATGACGCTCGTCACGCCGTCCTGAGCCGCGACCCAGGCGATGGCGGCTGCAGCCGGCGTGACACCCTCGGGGAGGGCTGCCGCGAACGCGCGGGCGGCTTCCACGCCGGTGGCGAAGTCTACGCCCGAGAAGGTCTCCCCGACATCGAACGCGCTGCCGTCGCGGTTGTAGGTGCGGTGGTCGTCGGCCGCGAAGGTCGTGTCCTTCGTGTACTTGCCGCTCAGGAGGCCGGAGGCCAGCGGCACGCGTGCGATGATGCCGACGCCGGCTTCCCGCGCCGCCGGCAGCACGCGATCGAGCGGCTTCAGGCGGAACGCGTTGAGGATGATCTGCACCGAGGCCGTTCCCGGCCGGGCGATCGCAGCGAGCGCCTCGTCGGCCGTCTCGACGCTGACGCCGTAGGCGGCGATGGAGCCCTCGTCGACGAGGGTGTCGAGCGCGTCGTACACGGCGTCGTTGGAGAACACGGGCGTCGGCGGGCAGTGCAGCTGCACCAGATCGAGCGTGTCGACGCCCAGGTTCGTGCGCGAGCGGTCCGTCCAGGCCCTGAAGTTGTCGAGCGTGAACTCGGCAGGATCCTGCGGGCCTCGCCGCCCTATCTTCGTGGCGACGAACACGTCCACGTCGGGGATCTCGCGCCGGAACGTGCCGATCAGCGATTCGCTGCGGCCGTCACCGTAGACGTCGGCGGTGTCGAAGAACGTAACGCCGCGCTGGACGGCGGTGCCGAGCACCTCGAGGGCGGCTCGCTCGTCGACGTCACCCCAGTCGGCACCGAGCTGCCAGGTGCCGAGACCGACGATGGACACAGGGCGGCCAGTACGACCGAGGGTTCGCTGAAGCATGCCAGATGCTAACGCGCCGCGCCTGACTCGGTGCCGAGTGGCGGGTGTCGAGCGCGCTGTCGAGCATTGAGCCATGGCGACCAGGGCCGGTGCTGGTGTCCGGCGTTCGCAGCGTCGACGCCGCATCCAGTTACCGCCCGTAGGGTCGATGGCATGAAGCCCGAACAGGAAGCCGCTCCCCAGCAGGTCGCCGTCTGGTACTTCGTCGCGGCGACCTTCATCTTCGCGGCCCCGGCCTTCGCCACGGACGTTCCGGTCTGGGTCCGCATCGCGTCGCTGGCCGTCGGGCTCGTGTTCGTCGCCATCGGTGGGCGACAGCTCGGCCGAGAGATGGGCGCCCGAAAGACGGCCCGCGAGGGAGCACAGCCTGACGAGCCCTCGTCCGGGGCGATGGAACCCCCGCGCGGCTTCTGAGCGGAGGGCCGCGACTGCTCATCGCTGCCAGCCATAGTGCCGTTCTGGGCACTCCAGAGGGGCCACTCGACTGGCAGCGATCGCGCGGAGGCGGGCGTCGCCTGGAGCCAGCCTTACGGTCGCAGGTCCTTCAGGTACGTGTTGACCTCGCGGGCCTTCGCAACCTCAGATGACAGGAACTGGGCGCTCAGCAGCTCCGTCCCGTCGCGGCCGGCCGTGGCGAGCGTGTTGCCGTAGGGGCTCGCGATGGTGCTGAGTCCCGTGAATCCGGGGCCCGAGTGGTTCGCGTAGGCGATGTAGAGCCCGTTCTCGAGGGCGCGGACGGGCACCATGTGGGTCGAGATGACCTCGGCGTTGTAGGAGTGGCCCGGCTGTCCGCCCTCGACGTCGCCCGTCGAGGGGACGGCTGTCGGGATGAGCAGCGCCTCGGCGCCCGCGACGGCCGCGCGGCGCGCGATCTCGGGGAACTCGATGTCGTAGCAGATGGCGAGTGCCACCCTGAGGCCGGCGAGCTCGACGACCTCGGCGGGCGCATCCCCGAGGTCGAAGACCTCCTGCTCCTCGCCGCCGAAGAGGTTCGACTTGCGGTAGCGGGTGAGCTCGTTCCCGTCGCTGCCGAACAGCGACGCCGAGATGAAGCGGCGTTCGGTGGTCGCGCCCGCGGCGAACCCGGCAGAGCGCTCGACCGTGTGCTCGACGGTGGATGCGACGATCGCGATCCGCAGGTCGGCGGCGATCTGCGCGATCCGCTCGCGGATGGCCGAGCCGTCTTCGGCGGCGACCTTCGCCGGGGCGTACCCGGTCGCGAAGAGCTCCGGGGTGACGAGGATGTCGGTGCCGTCTCCGGCGGCCCGCTCCGCGAAGGAGCGCAGCACCTTGAGGTTGTCGTCGATCGCGCCGACGGCGCCCTGTGCCTGCAGTACGGAAATCAGCGCCATCGCCAGCCTCACATCGTCTCGGTGCCCGTCGAGTCTCACCCTGGCGGGTGTCGACGTCATGTCCCCGAGAATAGCTCTTGACACGGTGGGGGACACCGCTCAAGATAGCCGAAACCGAAAGTAATTCGGTTGATCTGGTTTCGACGACGAGAGCAGGACCCCCAATGGACATGCGCGACCCGGAGATCACGGCCGATCTCAAGAGACGACTCGACACTATCGCGAGCGCTGAAGCAGGTGACGTCGCACACGACCCGCTGAGCGGTCGCGACATCGGACTCTTCGCCCTAACCTGCGTCGCCCTCGTGGCCGTCGGTGCGCTCGTGGTGATCCTGTGAGCGGGGCCGCCAAGCGCGAAGGCGTCGAGGGGAAGCTCGAGGGAGCATCCGCCGAACTCGACCAGGCCGCGACCTTCGGCTCGCTGCCGCTCCTCAAGAAGGAACGCATCTGGTCGGGCTGGGACTACAGCTGGGTCAATCTGAGCCTCGCGATCGCGACGTGGGCTTTCCTGGTCGGCGGCTCGACGGCGCTGCTCGTCGGATTCCAGGACGGCATCGCCGCGATGGTCATCGGCAACGCCATCGGCCTCGGCATCATGGTGCCGGCCGCGACGGCAGCGAGCGCCCGCTTCGGGGTCGAGCAGTACACGATCCTCCGACCCGTCTTCGGGCTCATCGGAGTCGGGGTGCTGGTCTTCACCGTCATCCTCGTCACCGAGATGGGCTGGTCGTCGCTGCTCGCGATCATGGTCGGCCGCGCCGTCACGCAGGTCGCCAACGGGGCGGCAGGCACCGACTTCGGCTCAGGCAGCTTCCTCGTCACCGCGGTGGGCCTCGTCGCGATCCTCATCGCCTGGCTCATCCTCTCGCGCGGCCCCGTCACGATCGGCAAGCTCAACCGCTTCGTCGCACCCGGCCTCGTGCTCGTCACCGTCTTCATGCTCTTCTTCCTCGTCGCGAACACCTCGTGGGAGGCGCTGTTCGCCGCCGAACCGCTCGCGCCGTTCGAGGAGTCGCAGCTCAACTTCATGCTCGCCGTCGAGTTCAACGTCGCGGTCGGCTTCTCCTGGTACCCCGTCATGGGGTCTATGGCGCGCATGACCCGCTCCCCGAAGGCCGCCCTCTGGCCCGCGTTCACCGGCCTCATCGTCGGCACGCTCGTCGCGCAGATCGTCGGCATGGCGGCGGCGCTCACGCTCGGCGACTCCGACCCAACGGTCTGGATGCTGCCCCTCGGCGGCCCGATCCTCGGCGCGTTCATGCTGCTGTTCATCTCCTTCGCCAACATCACGAGCATGTCGTCCATCGTCTACTCGACGGTGCTCGCGATCAGGCAGGCGAGCGGCAACCTCCTCGGGCGCGTGCCCTGGCCGCTCCTCTGCGGCGCGTTCTTCGTGCTCCCCGCGATCCTCACGTTCTTCCCCGACTTCATGTACCAGCAGTTCATGGTCTTCGTCACGATCTCCGGCGCCTTCCTCGCCGCCATGTGCGGCGCGATCCTCGCCGACTACTTCGTGCTCCGACGCCAGTGGGTTCGTCTGCCAGACCTCTACAAGCTCCGCAGTGGAAGCGCCTACCACTTCACGGGAGGCGTGAACTGGGCCGGCATCGCCTCCGTGGTCGTCGGTGCCGCCTTCTACCTGTGGATCTACAACCCGGTGACCCTCGAGACGCACCCGCTCTTCCTGCTGCTCACCGCATCCGCGCCCGCCACCGTGCTCTCTGGCGGCGTCTACCTGCTGCTCGCCCAGCTCCTCTACCGGCGCCGCGGCGTCGGGGCCTTCACGGACACGGCGACTACGACCACACACCACACGACCACCCGGAAAGGGGTCTGACCATGCGCGCACAAGCGGCAGTTCACTTCGAGGGAAGCAGCGAACTCCAGATTCGCGAGATCGAGGTCGCTGAACCAGGACCAGGGACCGTGCTCGTGAAGCTCGGCGCCTCCGGCGTGTGCGGCTCCGACCGGCACGTGCTCGACGGCGACTGGCAGCTGCCGTCGCCCACCGTCATGGGCCACGAAGGTGCCGGCGAGGTCGTCGCCATCGGCGAGGGCGTCATCGACGTCGAACCCGGAGACCACGTCATCCTCAGCTGGTTCTACCCGTGCCGTCGCTGCACGGCCTGCCTCAGCGGACGTGCCTACGTGTGCACGGGCAGCCGCAGCGAGGAATGCGTGCTGCCGGATGGCACGACCCCGCTCGCCCTCGACGGAGAGCCGGTGTACCCGTACCTCACCGCGGGCACCATGAGCGAGTACGCGGTGGTCCCCGAGTCGGCCGCCATCAAGGTGCCGAAAGAGGTGCCGTACGACGTGGCCAGCCTCATCGGCTGCTCGATCGCGACGGGCGTCGGCACCGTCGTCAACGATGCCGAGGTCGACGCGGGGGAGTCGGCGGTGGTCGTCGGTGCCGGTGGCGTCGGACTCAGCATCATCATGGGGCTGCAGCTCGTCGGCGCGAACCCGATCATCGCGATCGACCTCAACGAGGACAAGCTCGCCGCCGCCCGCGAGCTCGGCGCCACCCACACGATCGTTCCCGGCCCCGACCTCGCGGCCCAGGTGGCGGAGATCACCGGCGGTGGTGCCGAGTACGCGTTCGAGGCCATCGGCCGCGTGCAGACCATCGAATCGCTGCCTGGCCTCATCGCGCCGGGCGGCACCGCCGTCATCGTCGGACTCCCGCCCGCGGACGCCCCCGTGTCATTCGACGCGCTCGCCCTCGCAGAGACCGGCAAGCGCCTCATCGGCACCAACTACGGCTCGACCGTGCCGGGACGCGACTTCCCCAAGCTCGCCGCGCTCTACCTCGCAGGGCGCCTTCCCGTCGACAAGCTCATCAGCGAACGCATCCAGCTGAGCGAGGTCAACGAGGCGTTCGACGCCATGCGGAGAGGCGAGCGAGCGCGAAGCGTCATAGTCTTCTGAGGTGAACGCTCGCGCAGATGTCGTGCGCTGAGAACGAGGGAGTCTGATCATGGCACGTCCGAGAATTCCGATCCTGTCTCCCGAGAAAATCTGTCTGGCCGCGCTGGAGCAGATCGACCGCAAGGGTGACTTCTCGATTCCGGTGCTCGCGAAGGAGCTCGGGGTGAGCGCGTCGTCGATGTACCACCACGTGCACGGGCGAGCCGGCATCGTGAACGGCATCCGGGCGCTCATCAGCACGGAGCTGTCGCTGGCGATCGGGCTCGAGGACGCCACCGACGAGGACCTCGCGGCCTTGGCGGCCATGAGCTGGCAGGACCAGGTGCGCCGGTGGTCGAAGGACTACACGCGAGCCCTCGCGAAGCATCCGCTCGCCCTGCCGATCATGGTGCAGGAGCCCGTCAGCGACGAGCAGACGCTCGAGGTCTACGAGGCGATCGCGATCACGTTCCGCTCGGTGGGGTTCACCGACGAGCAGGCGCTCGTCGCGATCGCCGTGCTCGAGGGGCTCACGTTCGGGAGAGTGGTGGATGCGGCCTCGCCACCCATCCCGTGGTCGGCCGACGCCGACATGCATCCGGTGCTCCACGGCGTGACGCGGTCGCTCGAGCCGTCGCGCCGCCTCGAGCTCGCGTTCGACTTCGGCCTCGAGGCGATCATCGCTCGCCTCGAGGACGTCCTGGCGGCGAACGCTCGTGGCTGAGGCGAAAACGGTCGTCGTCACGGGCGGCTCGGACGGAATCGGGGCCGCGGCCGCGCGGTCGCTTGCTGCCAAGGGGTGGCGGGTCGTCGTCGTCGGACGCAACGCCGCCAAGACGGCTGCGGTCGCGAGCGAGATCGGCGCCGAGTCGTTTGTCGCCGACTTCTCACGCCTGAGCGAGGTGCGCGAACTCGCGGCGTCGCTCGTCGCCGAGGTCGGCCCGATCGACGTACTCGCGAACAACGCGGGCGGGATCTTCGGCGACACGACACGAACCGTCGACGGCAACGAGCTGACGCTGCAGGTCAACCACCTCGCACCGTTCCTGCTCACGAACCTCCTGTTGGAGGAGGTCCAGGTCGGGGTGGTCATCAACACGGCGAGCATCGCGGCACGCCTCATGGGTCGCATCGATCTCGACGACCTGAACAACGACGCCCGCTTCAGCGCCAACAAGGCCTACGGCGACGCGAAGCTCGCCAACATCCTCTTCACGAAAGGGCTGCACCGTGGACTCGCGGGGCGGCCCGTCGCGAGCGTCGCGTTCCACCCCGGGGTCGTCGGCACGAACTTCTCCTCCGATTCGACGAGCCTCATGCGGCTGCTCTACCGCACGCCGCTCGCGAAGCTCTTCACCATCAGTGCCGCGAAGGGTGGCGAGACGCTGGAGTGGTTCATCGCTGGCAAGCCGGGCGTCACCTGGCAGGCGGGCGAGTACTACGACGAACGCCACCACGCGACGAACGTGAACCCGCAGATCTTCGACGAGGACCTCATCGAGGGCCTGTGGAAGCGCAGCGCCGAGCTCGTCGGGCTCACAGCCGACTGAGGCGGCACCGGATCAGACCGCGGCGAGATCGACGGCGCGGCGCACGTTGCCGTCGGCCTCACGCAAGAGGGCGGCGGCCTGTTCTGCGTCGCAGTCCGCGAGCAGCATGACCACGGCGGTCTTCGCGTGATCGCCCGCCGAGGCGAGCGCCGCGTCGGCGTCAGGGCGTGCGGCCCCGGTGGCCTCGGCGACGATGCGCTGCGCACGGTCGACGAGCTTCGCGTTCGAGGGGCGCACGTCGACCATGAGGTTGCTGTAGGCCTTGCCGCCGCGAACCATGCTCGCCGTCGTGAGCATGTTGCAGACGAGCTTCTGGGCAGTGCCAGCCTTAAGGCGTGTGGATCCGGTCAGAACCTCCGGGCCGGTCACGACCTCGATGGCGATGTCGGCTTCCGCGCTGATCGGCGCGTTCGCGTTGCAGGCGATCGAGATGGTCGCGGCGCCGCGCTGTCGAGCGGCCCTGAGGCCACCGATGACGTACGGGGTGCGTCCGCTCGCCGCCAGCCCGACGACGACGTCGCTCGCCTGCAGGCCAACAGCGTCCAGCTCGCGGGCCGCGAGCTCCGGATCGTCCTCGGCGCCCTCGACGGCGCGGACGAACGCTCGCTCGCCACCAGCCATCACCCCGAGGACGTCTTCCGGCGCGGTACCGAAGGTCGGCGGGCATTCGACGGCATCCAGGAGCCCGAGGCGGCCGCTCGTCCCAGCGCCGAGGTAGATCAGTCGGCCACCCGCGCGCCTGGCTTCCGCGATGCGGTCCGCAGCACGGGCGATGGTCGGGAGCGCTGAGCGCACAGCCCCGGCGACCGTCGCATCCTCGTCATTCATGAGGCGCAGGATCTGCTCGGTGCCGAGGGTGTCGAGGTCCAGCGTTCGCGGGTTTCGCGCCTCCGTGGAGAGGGTTGCTAGCGTCGAGATCTCGTCGTTTGGCATGCTCGTCTCCGGTTTCTGACTCGCCACGGCGCAAGTCTTGTCGCAAAAGTACACGATTGACGCTGGGTAAGTAAATAATCTTCGAGGGTCTTGGCGGTCCCCGCTCGATACGCTGTCTGTGGAAAGCAGGTGGATCGTGGGTACAAAGGGCGCTGGTGCGAACTCTCGCACGGTACTTGTCGAGGTGCGGGCGCTGCTGCCGTCGCTCCGGCAGTCGGAGCGACGCATCGCGGAAGCGCTGCTCGCCGACCCCGAAGGGTTCGCGACGAGATCGATGGCGGAGATCGCGGAGCTCGCAGATACCTCGACGACCACGGTCGTGCGGTTCACGCGACGTGCCGGATACGCGCGGTTCCGCGATCTGCGCCACGACCTCACCGAGCAGAACCTCCGGGAGCGCCTCGCCTCGAGTGCGGGGGTCGCCCCGGCAGCAGATATCTCCCCGGGAGACTCGCTGTCCGACGTGGTGGCCAAGATCGCGATGAACGAGACGCTCTCGATCGCCGATACCGCGGAGATTCTGGACATCGATGCACTGGCGGCCGCCGTCGAGGCCATTGCCGGCGCCGCTCGTGTCGACATCCACGGGATCGGTGCGAGTTCCGTCGTCGGCGTCGACCTGCAGCGCAAACTGTCGCGGATCGGGCGCATCGCCCTCGAATGGCCGGAAGCGCATGCTGCGTGGACCGCCGCCGCAGTCCTCGACGAGCAGGCTGTCGCCATCGCCATCTCGCACTCCGGCTCCACCGCCGGGGTCGTCGAGTTCCTCCGCATCGCGAAGGCGACCGGGGCGACGACGATCGCGATCACGAACCACGAGCGGTCGCCGCTTGCCGCCCTGGCCGACATCGTGCTCCGCACCGCGGCGCGGGAGACGCCGTTGCGTTCTGCTGCTCTTGGCAGCCGGATCGCGCAGCTCATGGTCGTGGACTGCGTCTTCACCGGTGTCGCGCAGGTCGACTACGAGGGATCTGTCGCCGCCATCGAGAAGACGCACCAGGCGGTCCTGCGGGGCTGAGGGCGCCGGTTGCTCGGGCCTGAGTTCACGAACGGTCCTATCGCGCCTGGTCCCGTCACGCCCGGGGCCTTCGGTGCTGACGTGTGCCCCCTTGGGGAACTTTTTTACCTTTTCGTGTCACATCCTGGTACTGTTCTTCAAAATTCGAGCAATGTCGCGAGAAGAGGATGCCCATGAGCGCAAACGACGAACTCGCCAGCGAGCTGCTGCGGTTGCTCGGTGGCGCCGGCAACGTCGCCGGTGTCGAGAACTGCATGACGCGGATGCGTGTCAGTCCCGTCGACCGCGACCTGATCGACGAGACCGCGATCAAGTCCCTCCCGGGTGTGCTCGGCGTCGTCGACGACGACACGTACCAGGTCGTGCTCGGCCCCGGCAAGGTCACCAAGGTGACCGATGCCTTCCGCCAGCACCTCGGGGCGGCCGGTGCCGACGCCGATGCGCTCGCGGCTCGCGGAGCGGCCATCAAGGCGGGACAGAAGCAGCGCAACAACACCCCGTTCAAGAACTTCATCCGCAAGATCGCCAACATCTTCGTGCCCCTCATCCCGGCCCTCATCGGAGCCGGCATCGTCGCGGCCGTTCGCGGCCTCCTGGTGAACTGGGTCACGGTCGGGACGGCTCCGGAGTTCGTCGAGGCGGTGGTGCCGGCCCTGACCGTCATCGGCTCGGCATTCTTCGCGTTCCTGCCGATCTTCGCGGGCATCAACGCCGCGAAGGAGTTCGGCGGCACACCAGCACTCGGCGGTGCCGTCGCCGCGATCATCGTCTTCGCCGGCATCAGTGACGTGCAGTACAGCCTCCCCGTCCTGGGCGACATCGTGCTCGCGCCGGGTCAGGGAGGCGTGATCGGGGCCATCTTCGCGGCCGGTCTCTGCGCCTGGATCGAGCGCAGCCTGCGCGGGAAGATCCCTGATGCCATCGACATCCTCGTCACGCCGACGCTTGCGCTCCTCATCTCCGGTCTGGCCACGATCTTCGTGTTCATGTTCGTCGCGGGCAACATCGCGAGTGCGATCGGCACGGGCGCGATCTGGCTGCTCAGCAACTCCGGACTCCTCGCAGGGTTCGTGCTCGGCGGGCTGTTCCTGCCGCTCGTGATGCTCGGCCTCCACCAGGCGCTCATCCCCATCCACGCGACGCTCATCGAGCAGGTGGGCTTCACGCCGCTGCTCACGATCCTCGCGATGGCGGGAGCTGGCCAGGTCGGCGCCGCACTGGCGATCTACTTCAGGCTGAACCGGAACAAGTCGCTGCGGACAACGATCAAGGGCGCCCTCCCGGTCGGCATCCTGGGCGTCGGAGAACCGCTGATCTACGCGGTCACGCTCCCGCTGGGTCGCCCCTTCCTCACTGCCTGCCTCGGCGGCGCGGTCGGTGGTGCAGTTGCGGGTGCCTTCAATCAGTTCGCCGGTGCCTTCGGCGCGACGGCGATCGGCCCCTCCGGGTGGGCGCTGCTGCCGCTGCTGCAGAGCGACAACGGCCAGGGATACGCGATCCTCGCGTACGTCGTCGGGCTCCTTGCCGGGTACGTCTCCGGCTTCCTGATCACCTACTTCTGGGGCTTCACCCCAGCGCTGCTCGCCGAGCACAACGCGGATCAGGACAAGTACGGCGCGTCGGAGAGCCAGGATGCGGATGCTCCGAGCGCAACGGGGTCAGCGTCGGCGGTCGCCTCCGGGACCCGGGCGGTCATGGGGCAGCGCATCGACATCCTCGCTCCGGTGGAGGGGTCGATCATTCGTCTGTCGGACGTGCAGGACGAGGCGTTCTCCGCGGGAACCATGGGTGACGGCTTCGCCGTCGAGCCGACGTCCGGTGACTTCCGGAGCCCCGTATCCGGAACTATCACGGCACTGTTCCCGACCGGCCACGCGTTCGGCGTGACGACCGCCGAAGGGCTCGAGGTGCTTGTGCACATCGGCCTCGGCACCGTCGACCTGCAAGGGGAGGGCTTCGACCTCAAGCGGGCGGAGGGTGACGTCGTCGAGGCTGGCGACGTGGTCGTCGCCGTGGATCTCGAGGCCGTGCGTGCCCGGGTCCGGTCGCTCGCCACGCCCGTGGTCGTGCTGAACGGCGCGGCATTCCCGATTGTCGAGCGTCGCACGCAGGACGGGCCACCGCTCACGGTGGAAACCGTTGTCGCCGCCACTTCGGTGCGCAGCTGAGGCAAGGGGCGGCCGGCACGCGGTGCTGGTCGCCCACCTCGACGAGCGCGGCGCTGGCGTGGGTGAGCCGGCAGGACGTCAGGCGTTCTCCGGGCGCTCGGACCTGCGCACGTTAGCGTGGAGGTACGGGCGACGATCGGGGGCGGCACCATGGCTGAGAGCGGCAGGTTCCAGAGCCTCCCCGAACGGGTTGACCCGCGCGACTATTCGATCGACGTGCCGGCGTCCGAGCCGGCGGGCGTGACCGAGCAGCTCCCGCCGGCCGGCTCGCCGGAGCTCATCGCCGCGACACAGCTCGCCCAGACGTCGAGCGGCATCGGCTCTCGACGGCGCCCGCAGATGCGCATCGGCGTCACCGTGCTCGCGGCGGTTCTGGGTGGGGTCGCGCTGCTCGCGGTGCTCCAGGTCTTCCTCTAGCTCCCCTCAGCGTTCTCAGCCGGTCACGGCGTCGACGACGGCGGCCGCGAGTTCGTCCGGCTTCGTGAGCTGCGGCCAGTGCCCGGCCGGGAGCTCGACGATGCGCACGGATCGCGCACGGGTGAGCTCGGCGACGTAGGGGTGGCCGTCGCCCATGAACTGTCGAAGCATCGGCTCGGGCATGGTGCTCGTGATGACGACCGCCGGCACGTCGTAGCGGCGCTCGTCGCTGAGCTGCTGCCTCTCCGTGGCCACGCCAACGGGCTCTGGCACGGCGATGTCTGCGAGTCGCTGCCAGGCCTCCTCCGTTATGTCGACGAGGTCGGGTTCTCCGAAGACGCCCCGGTCTGGCAGCGGCACCGCACCGCCGGAAGACTCGAAGCCGTCGTTGATCACACCTCCGTCTGCGAGCGGCCCGGAGTCGACGTAGACGACCCGCGAGACGCGGTCGGGGCGTGCATCCACCGCCCCGTAGGCGACCGCGCCGCCGCCGCTGTGGCCGACGAGCACCACGTCGCCGTCGAGGGCGTCGATGAGCGAGGCCACCGCGTCGATGTGGGTGCGCAGGCCAACGCCCGCCGCGTCTTCACCCGGGGCCTTGCCCGGCAGGGTGAGGGGGTGCGCGGTGTGACCCGCGTCTTCGAGCGATCGCGTGACCGGGGCCCACGAGTCGCCGGTGAGCCAGAAGCCGGGGATGAGGATGATGTGCATGGCGCTGACGCTACCCACGGCCGCCGACATTCCACCGCGAGTCGGTGGCGGTCTCACAGATCAGCTCGCGGAGGCGTACACGTTCTCCGAAAGAGCGACGCTGTTCTCCGGCGGTGCCTCGCCTAGTTAGCCCCGAGTGCTGCGAGGAAGCGGTCGACGAGCGCCGTCGCGTCGCGCTCGTCGGCGATGCGCAAGAGCATGTCTCCGGCTGTGCCGGTGAGAACGGAGAGCAGGAGTGCCGCGTCTTGGGCCCCACCGGGGAGGTCGCGCTGCAGCATCTCGAGCAGCAGGTTGTATCGCTTCCGGAATTCCGCGGCGAGGGGTTCGTCGTCGACGGCGAGCTGCTCGAAGGCGGCGAGCAGGCGAGCCTCGCGAACCCGCTGCTCGTCGAGTGGCAGCAGCTCGAACGCCGCCGCTCTCAGGCGCGGGAGGCCACCTTCCGGGTGGCGGTCGGCGACGTCGGAGAGCCGCTGCACAAGCGCTTCGGTCTGACGGTCGATGGCAGCGAGCAGGAGCCCTCGGCGGTTGCCGAAGTGGTGCTGCACGGCGCCTGTGGTGACGCCGGCGGCGGCGGCTACCTCGCGGAGCGGCATGGCCGGCGGCCTGGGGGTCCCGAGCGTGTCTATGGCGGCTCGGATGAGCGCTTCGCGGGCGTCGGCGTGCGGCACGTCGCATCACCTCCCAGGTGTGTATCTCCTGCATGACAGTACCAACATAACAAGTGTTATGTACGGTGGTTGCATGACGACTACCCACTCCGCGCCTGCCCGGGTCCTCGCCCCCGACATAGCTCGCGGCCTCATGCTCCTGCTCATCGCGCTCGCCAACATGCCCTGGCACCTCTCCAGCTACGAGACCGACGGGCTATCCATGCACGACCCCGACGGGGGCGTCCTCGATCGGGCTTGGCAGGCCGTCGCCATCATCGCGATCGACGGGCGCAGCTACCCGCTGTTCGCGTTCCTCTTCGGCTACGGCATCTGGCAGCTCTACCGGCGACAGGTCTCAGCGGGAGCCTCCCGCGAGGAAGCGCGTCGCCTACTGAGGCGCAGGCATTGGTGGATGCTGGCCTTCGGCGCCGTGCACGCCCTGCTGCTGTGGGGTGGGGACATCATCGGCGCATACGGTCTCGTCGGGCTTCTCGCCTGCTGGCTGTTCCTGGATCGGAGCGACCGGACACTGGCCGTCTGGGCCGGAGTGCTCACCGGGCTCTTGGTCTTCGGGGCCGTGTCGTCGTGGATCGGGGGCGCCGCTCTTGGTCTTGCCGGTGATGCGGGAGGAAGCGTGAGTGTCCCGACCGCTGCCGAATCCGACACGTTCCTGCACTCCGTCCCCATTCGGCTCGCCACCTGGGCGACCGTTCTTCTCGGACAGGGGCTCCTGACGTTGGCGGTGCCGGTCGCGGTGCTGCTCGCGTTGCTGGCCGCCCGGCACTCGGTGCTTGAGCGAGCGGATGAGCATCGGCGCCTGCTGACGACGACCGCGCTCGTCGGTGTGGGGATCGGCTGGGCGGGAGGAGCGGTGGCGTTCGCGCACTTCGTCGGCGCACTCGCCGACCTGCCTTCCTGGACCTTCCAGATGCTGTCCATCGCGACGGGCTTGGCCGGAGGTATCGGGTATGCCGCCGCGTTCGGGCTCATCGGCGTCGCCTGGCAGCGCCGGGGCGTCGGCGTCGTCGGTCGTGCTCTCGTTGCGACCGGGAAACGGTCGATGACGAGCTACGTACTGCAATCCGTGCTCTTCGTGCCGGTGCTCTCAGTCTGGGGGCTCGGCCTCGGTGGTGTCCTCACCGAGTGGCAGGGTGCCCTCTACGCGGTCTGTGTTTGGCTGACGACGGTGCTCATCGCGACGGCGATGGAACGTCGCGGACAGCGCGGCCCTTTCGAGCGGCTCCTGCGCCACCTCGCCTACCCGAAGGTCGTCCCGTCGAAGGCGAGCTCGTGAATGCGGCAGGAGAGGAACTGGTCAACGGGGAACAGGCTCCGTTCTGCTGGACATGCCCCGTTTCTCCGGGAGCTGAGACCGTAAGGTGAGCGCATGGGCAGCGGCGCGTTCATCCCGAGACGCGGGGGATCCGCGCGTGCGCTCGTCGCGGGGGCGGTGGCCACGCTCGTTGTCGGATTGACGGGATGTGGCACCGCCGTTCAGCCAGCGCCCGTCCCCACGCCGACCGTCAGCCCCGCGGCGCTCGTCCAAGAGGCTGCTCAGGTCCTGGAAGAGAACGGCCTGTACTCGGGCGGAGATTGGTCGGCTGAACGGGATGCACTCCTCGCCGCGGGCGCGTCGGCCACAACCCTCGAGGAGGCGTACGACCTGATCGCGGCGGCGACCAGCGATGCCGGCGGCCGGCACGCGGGGTTCCTTCGCGCCGATGAGCGGGAGGCGGCGTACACGGAGGCACCGAGCGCCCCGCCCACGGTCGAAGCGACGCAGGGCCGCACCGTCACGATCACGGTGTCGGCGATCGGACACGACGGCCCACTCGCCGAGGAGTATGCCCGAGCCGGGGTCGAGGGGTTGGTAGCGCTCGCGGATACACAGACGTGCGGCTTCGTCGTCGACCTGCGCGGCAACTGGGGCGGGAGTGCGTTCCCGATGCTCGGGGCCGTCTCGCCACTCTTCGACACGCGCGACGTCGCGGGATTCGTGGACCGCAACGGCGAGCACAACACGATCACGGTAACCACGGAGAGCGCGACCTCGACCGCCGGTTACGAGCTGCGCTTCGACTCCGATGCTGGCATCGACGCGGATGCCTTCGTGGGCAAGCCGATCGCGGTCCTACAGGATTTCTACACGGCCTCCGCCGCCGAGCTGGTGCTCGCAGGCTTCTCAGGCCAGGGCAACGTCCGCACGTTCGGGGAGAAGAGCAACGGGCTCGCGACAGGCGTCGACGGCTTCATGCTCTCCGACGGATCGGAGATCCTGCTCACGACCTCGCGCTACACGGACCGGACAGGCGCGGTCATGCCGGAACCCATCCAGCCTGACGTTTCCGTACTCACGGGCGATGCCCCTCAGCTGGCTCATGCCTGGCTGGCCGAGCAATGCGTGGCGGGTTAGCTCAACGCTCGGCGGGAGCCCCCGGGTGGCCGCGCCCCGCCGCGATGTGGCGCTCGCGCATCGCGAGGAACAGCGGCAGGGCGAACGCGAACGCGACGCCGAAGCACAGGATGTAGACCCAGAGCCGGCGCATCCCCTGGCGGCGTCCCTCGACGATGATGAAGACCGCGCCTACCGTCGCGGCGACCAGCACATCGATGACGATTGACGTGACGGCAGGCCCGCTGCCGAAGTAGTCGCCGATGAAGGCGCTGCCCTCCATGCCCGCCATGACGTTGAAGGTCCAGGTCACGGCCCCGCCGACGATGGCGAGCACGAGGTAGAAGATCGCGAGGGGAGTCCAGGTGGATGCGCGCATGCCGCAAGGTTCGCACGCCCGGCCCCGCGGATCCCGAGACCCCGCCGCACCCCGCCCCGCCGCCCTTCTCTGTCGGCCGAGGGCGGTGTTGTGGTCGTCAAAACTCGCCGGAAGCGACCACAAGTGCGCTCCCGGCGCCCTGATCGTGACGGGGATGCGAGACGGGCGCCTGCTCCCGGATGCCCCGCGTGGGGTTCCGAGGGCAAGCGCCCGTTTCGCCTGCTTGAGCCGAAGCTAGCTGCGGCGTTCCGCATCCTGCAGGGTCGCGCCTTCGAAGGCGTCCTGCTCGCGGTCGCTCTGCGAACCGGTGGAGCGCTGGATGGTCTCCTCCACTTCCTCGTCGGTCTCGTCGGAGAAGGCGACGTCGCCGCGGGGCGCGTTGTAGAGCTTCTCGTTGAGGATCCCCTCGCGCTTCGCGACGATCATCGGCACGAGCGCCTGGCCGGCGACGTTGGTCGCGGTGCGGCCCATGTCGAGGATCGGGTCGATGGCGAGCAGCAGGCCGACACCCTCGAGTGGGAGGCCGAGCGTCGACAGGGTCAGCGTGAGCATGACCGTGGCACCCGTCGTTCCGGCCGTCGCGGCGGAGCCGACGACGGACACGATGACGATGAGGATGTACTGCATGATCGACAGTTCGATGCCGAAGAACTGGGCGACGAAGATCGCCGAGATGGCCGGGTAGATCGCGGCGCATCCATCCATCTTGGTGGTCGCGCCGAACGGCACGGCGAAGGATGCGTACTCGCGGGGCACGCCGAGGTTGCGCTCGGTCACGCGTTGCGTGAGGGGGAGCGTGCCGATGGAGGAGCGGCTCACGAACGCGAGCTGCACTGCCGGCCAGACGCCGGAGAAGAAGCGGCCGATGGACAGGCCGTGCGCCTTCACGAGGATCGGGTAGACGACGAACAGGACGAGCGCGAGGCCGATGTAGATGGCGATCGCGAACCAGGCGAGGCTCGTGAGCTTCTCCCAGCCGTAGTTGACGACGGCGCTCGCGATGAGGCCGAGCGTGCCCAGTGGGGCGATGCGGATGATCCACCACAGCACCTTCTGGATGACCGCGAGGGCGGACGCTGTGAACTCGAGGAACGGCTCGGCGCGCTTGCCGAGGCGCAGCGCCGCGATGCCGATGACGACGGCGATGACGATGACCTGCAGCACGTTGAACGCGATCGTCGAGTTCACGTCGCCGGTGTCTGCGTCCACGCGCGAGCGCACGCCCATGCCGAGGAAGTTCTGCGGGACGAGCCCGGTGAGGAAGTTCCACCAGGTGCCCACCGAGGAGGGTTCGCCGGTCTCGAGCTGCGACTGGTCGACGCGGCTGCCCGGCTGGATGGTCACGCCGAGCACGATGCCGATCGTCACCGCGATGAGCGCGGTGATGCCGAACCACAGGAGCGTCTGGCCCGCGAGCCTGGCCGCGTTCGTCACGAGGCGCAGCTGCGCGATGCTCGAGATGACGGCGGTGAGGATGAGGGGAACGACGGCGGCGGTCAGGATGGTGACGTACGAGCTGCCGATGGTGGCGAGCGTCGCGGCGAGCCCGTTGGGGTTGCCTTCCGCGTCGTCGCCCAGGTTGCGGGCGACCAGTCCGAGCACGACGCCAAGGACGAGGGCGGCAAGGATCTGGAATCCGAACGACGTGAGGAGCTTGCGCGCGCGGCTCTTGGGGCGCGGCGTCACCTCAGCTTCGGATGCTCCGGCTGTTGTGGGGGTGTTGGCCGACATGGAAGATCTCCCGATGCGATTTCTCATTTCGCGGGATATTCCGCGAACTGAGCGAGGCTACGCCTGACCTGGGGGAGTGTCACGGGTGTGACGGTTCATGACACACAACAAATGGTGTGCTGGGAGACGTCACGAACCGTCAGGGCGGGAATGGAACGGCGAGACCAGAGCTGAGGCTCGTCTCACCAAAAGTAATTAAACGATTGAGCGAAATCGCAAGCAAGGAGGCGTACCCTCACCTGGTCGTCACCATCCCCCTTGCACGAAAGTTGGAGCATCATGGCTGAGTCAGCGCGTCGACGGTGGGTTGGACTGGTCTTCATCAGCGTCGCGGTGGCGCTCATCATCGTCGACTCGACGATCGTGAACGTCGCCGTCCCGTCGATCGTCACCGAGCTCGGCATCACGTCGACCGAGGTGCAGTGGGTGCAGGAGGCCTACACGCTCGTCTTCGCATCGCTGCTGCTTCTCTTCGGGAGCCTCGCCGACCGCGTTGGCCGCCGCCGACTGATGCTCATCGGCGTCGTCATCTTCGCCGTCGCCTCCGTGGCGGCCGCACTCGCTCCGACGGGTGGGCTGCTCATCCTCGCCCGCCTCGTGCAGGGGGTCGGCGGGGCGATGATCCTCCCGACGACGCTCTCGCTCATCAACGCGACCTTCCGGGGGCGAGAGCGCGGCATCGCGTTCGCCGTCTGGGGCTCGACGATCGGCGGCATGGCGGCCGTCGGTCCGCTGCTCGGCGGGTGGCTCACAACCGAGTTCTCGTGGCGTTGGGCGTTCGGCATCAACGTGCCGCTCGGCATCATCATCGTCATCGGCGTGCTCCTCTTCGTCAGCGAGTCCAAGGAGCCCCAGCGGCAGCGCCTCGACCTCGTCGGCGCCGCGCTCTCGGTCGTCACGTTCGGGGCTCTTGTGTTCGGCCTCATCGAAGGCCGCACCTACGGCTGGTGGGCCGTCAACGAGACCTTCACGATCGGCTCGTTCGACTGGCCCCTCCCCATCTCGCCCGTGCCCGTCGCGTTCGGCGTCGCAACGCTCGCCCTCGTCACGTTCATCGTCCGCGGCGTTCGGCGGTCCCGCCGGGGCGAGTCGTCGCTGCTCGAGTTCTCGCTCTTCCGCATCTCCTCGTTCCGCAACGGCAATATCGCGGCGATGGTGGTTGCGCTCGGCGAGTTCGGCATCATCCTGTCGCTGCCGCTGTGGCTGCAGTTCGTGCTCGGCTTCGACGCCCTGCAGACCGGGTTCGTGCTGCTGGCGCTCGCCGCGGGTTCGTTCGTCGCGAGCGGATTCGCGGGTGCGAGCAGCGGGAAGGTCAACGCGGTCACGATCGTGCGCGTCGGCATCCTCGCGGAGATCGTCGGCATCGCGTGGGCGGGATTCATCATCGCCCCGGATGCGCAGTGGGGGTGGCTCATCCCCGCCTTGTTCGTCTACGGTTTCGGGGTCGGCCTGGCCACCGCGCAGCTCACGGGAGTTGTGCTGCAGGATGTTCCGGTCGAGCTCTCGGGTCAGGGATCCGGGACCCAGTCGACGTCCAGGCAGGTGGGGTCGGCGCTTGGCGTCGCCATCCTCGGAACGATCCTCTTCACGACCACCGGCGCATCCCTCGGTGCCTCGCTCGACGACGCCCAAGTGCCCGCCGACCAGCGAGACCAGGTGGTCTCGGCGGTGGTCGACTCCGCAGGCGGCGCCATCGCCGGGCTCGGCGAGAACCCTGCGACGGCCGATTTCGCGGACGACGCGAAGGCGGCGCTCTCCGACGGCACTCGGGCATCGGCGTTCACGGCCGCCGCGTTCCTCGCGCTCGGCCTCGCCGCGACGCTCCGTCTCGGCTCCGGGAAGCGCGAGGAGGAGGCGGCCGCAGAGGCTACTCCGACGTCACGTAGCTGAGGTCGTGGATGCGCCTCCCGGCCGTCGCTGCCTTCCGCTCGAAGACGGTGAGCGTTCGACCGTCGAACCGAGGGGCCCATTCGCCCGGATGCTCGCTCGTGAACTCGGGTGCCGCATCCAGCACCTCGCGCATCTGGAACGCGTAGTCCTCCCAGTCTGTGGCGAGCCGCATGCGGCCTCCGGGGCGCAGGGCGTTCGCGGCGACAGCACCGAAGCCCTCGCGCACGAGCCGCCGCTTCGTGTGCTTCGCCTTGTGCCAGGGGTCGGGGAAGAAGATCCACAGTTCCTCGATGCTGCCGGCGGGGAGCATGTGCTCGAGCACCTCGACGGCGTTCGCCTCGACGAGGCGCACGTTCGACAGGCCGGCGTCCTCGATGCGGCGCAGCGTGCGGGCGAGGCCGGCGACGAAGACCTCGACGGCGAGGAAGTTCCATTCCGGATGCTCGGCGGCCGCCGCGACCACGGCCTCACCCGTCCCGGATCCGACCTCGACGACGAGCGGCGCGTCCCTGCCGAACAGCTCGGCCGGGTCGACCCGGAACGAGGGGCTCACGGAGAAGTCGAGCTCGGCGCGTTCGACGTCGACGAGGTACTTCGGGCCGAGCGTGTTCCACGAGTTCAGCTGCCCCTCGGTGAGGCGGCCGCTGCGCCGCGAGAACGAGAAGATCGGACGATGCGAGGGGTGCTGCTCCGGCTGGGCGGTTTCTGCGTCTGACACCCGACAAACCTAGGCGATGCTTGGCGCGGTCGGGCAAACCAGCAGCTGGCAGGCAAGAGTGTTCGAGAAAGTGCCCCGGATGAGGGATGCTGGACGTCGTAAGCCGTCACCCCCGGTCGGAGGCCAGAATGCCGTATCGAAGCAAAGAAGTACTCGAGTCATGGGCTCGGGAGTTTGAGAGCCTCGGCTATGCCGAGCCGGGGGTCGTCAAGGTCATCCTGCAGGACGGCGACGAAGGCCATGACACGGGGCTCGTGCGGGTGCAGCTGACGGACGTTCCCACCGAGCTCTACCTGCAACCTGGTACCCGCGAGAGCCCGAAGTGGTCGGTGACGATGGAGCCCCGCGAGCATACGCTGAACCTCTCAGCGGCGAGCGTGCATTCCCTCGCGCAGGAGCTGGCCGTCATCTCAGCGCTGTGCACCTTCCTGCAGGCGAAGTCGATCGTGCTGCTCGCCGAGCTCCACTCGCCCGCGGAGGCGCAACCGGCGAACGGCGACGCCCGCCCCTAACCTGCCTGAGTGGACCCGGGCCCTTCGAGCTCCTGTGTCGTGACGCTCACCGCGTGCGTCAACAGCTCGGCGAGTCTCTGCAGCGTTGCAGGGTCCGCCTCGGCGGAGAGTGCCGCTTCGAGGCTCCGGTCGAATTCGTTGAGGCGGTTCCACGGACTCGACGAGAGGTCGACAGTGACCGTGAGGAGGCTCGCGCGCCGATCGCTGGGGTCGGTATCGCGATGGATGGTGCCGCGTTCGATGAGCCGGTCGCAGAGGGTCGAGACACCGGCGGAGGTGAGACCCAGGTATGCGCGGAGGGCGCTGGGCCTGGAGCCGGGGTTCTGGGCCAAGAACGCGAGGGCTCGCGCATCCATCTCGCCGATGCCGAGCGAACGCCTCGCTTCATGCTGCGACGCCTGCCTCGCTTCCGCAAAGGCGGTGAGGGCAGCGCTCAATGCGGGTGCGGGGGGCGGGCCGTCGGCGGAGGGAGCATTCGTCACTGCGGCGCTCCCCTCGATCTCGGTTGTGCCGCCCAGAGTACACGCCGGGCTTCGGCGCCTCAGGCGTGTTCAGTCGCATCCCATTCGAGGGCGAGCAACGCGAGCTGCACGCGGTTGGTGACGTGCAGCTTCGAGAAGAGGCTCGCCAGGTGGGTCTTCACCGTCGCCTGACTGACGAACAGGGCCGACGCGATCTCGGCGTTGGTCATGCCCTGCGCGACGTATCGCGCGATCTCCCGCTCGCGACTCGTGACCCCGGCCAGCGCCCCGTCATCGCGAGTGGCGCCCGGCTCGCGCTGTCGCTTGCCGCTGCCCTCGAGGGGGCGAGCTTCGCCGTTGCTTCCGGTGGCGGCGGCGCGAACGAGCCGGTCGAGGGCGCTCGGCGAGAAGACGGATCTGCCCTGTGCCGCGTCGAGCACCGCCCCGACGATGTCCTCCGGCGGGGCGTCCTTGAGGAGGAAGGAGACGGCGCCGGCCCGGAGCGCGTCCAGCAGGAACTCCTCCGTGTCGAACGCGGTGAGCATCACGACCTTCGCGCGGGACCCGGTGTCGGTGAGCTGCTGCACTGCATCAATGCCGGTGAGGCCGGGCATGCGAACGTCCATGAGGATGACGTCGGGGTCGTGGTGGGCGGCGAGGGTGAGCGCCTCGTCGCCGTTGACGCCTTCTCCGACGACGCGAATGCGTTCCGCGCCGTCGATGAGGAGCCTGAGGCCCATTCGAATCCCCACCTCGTCGTCGATGATGAGCACGCTGATGCTGTCCTGCCCGGGAGTTACCAAGGGAGCGTCACCTCCACCACGAAGTCGCCGCTCTCGGCAGCACCTGCCTCGAAGGTGCCTCCGACCAGGTGGATGCGCTCCCGGGCGCCCAGGAGGCCGTAGCCGGTGCCGAGGGCCGGCGCTGCCGGTGGCTGGAAGGAGTTCGAGACGGTGACGCTGAGGTGAGTACCACCGCCCTCGAGCACGACGTGCACCTCCGCTTCGGGAGCGTGCTTTCCAGCGTTGACGAGGAGCTCCGAGAGGGTGCGGTGCAGGGCGCGGATGCGCTCTGCGGAGAGCCGCGAGAGGTCACCCGGTCCGATGTCGAGCCAGGTCACCGACGGGGGATTCTGGTGGGGCGCCCCTTCGGAGAGGAGCGACTCGAGTGCTCGCAGGTCGGGGAGGGGCGCATCGCCTCGACCGGCCCCGTCAGACTCGCGCATGCCCGTGAGCACTTCGCGGAGACGGGTGTTGGCCCGGGCCGCCGACTCCCTCACCGTGGCGGCCGTCTCCCGCACGATCTCCGGTGACAGGTCGCTGCGGTACGCGAGCGCTCCCGCTTGCGTGGCGACGACGGCCAGGTCGTGCGAGATCGAATCGTGCATGTCGCGCGCGATGGCAGCCCGCTCCTCGGCCCGTGCGCGCTCGAGGTCGGAGACCCGGCTCTGTGCGAGCGCGGCTCGCTCGCGCTCGGCCAACGCGGCCTGCGCGCGCAACGACGTGATGAGTGCGGCGCGAGTGCCGCGGGATCGCCCGAAGAGCAGCGCGATGATCGTCGACAGCGCGATGAGGATGATGTAGAAGAGGGGCGCCTCAATGGGGGCGCGGCCGGTGACACTGGACTGGAACCAGTCCCACAGGACCCCGCCGCCGACGACGAGAGCCACGACCAGTGCATCCAACGGCAGTGAACGGCGCGCGCCGAGCCGCATCACGGCGATCAGCCATGCCCCGACGGCCAGGGAGCTGGTCATGCCGATGACGACGATCCACAGGTTCCCTGCGCGAGACCCCCGGACCGGGCCGACCGCGATGCACGCCACGAGACCGCCGACCAGGTTCACGATGAGGAACGCGATGAACCCACCGGACTCCGTGTCTGTGGCGGGGTCCTCCACCTGCACGGCCAGCGTCAGGATGAAGAGCAGGGCTCCGGCGAGCAGCGCCCCGAGCGAGATCGCGACGGCCCGCATCCACGGACGCCAGCGAGGGTTGTCGACCGGCAGCCCCGCCGACCGGAGGTCGCGCTCGGTCAGCCTGCCGCCGTGCTGCGCTCCGTCGAGGGCCAGCTCGTCCACAAGGTGCGGGGCCTTCGGGAGAGGAGCGGTCATGCGCTGAGTCTAGGAACACGCACCGACATTCGGATCGGCCGTTCGGTTGAACTCGGCGAGAAGCAGAACTCCATGTTGGAGAGCGAGATCCACTGCTGGCGGCCGCGCCGCTCAGGTTCCGCAGAAGGTGACGTAGTCGCCGAAGTCCTGCGGTGCTCCGGTCGCGTAGCGGTCGAGGCCGGGCCGTTCGTCGAACGGGGCGGTCACGGCTGCGAGCAGACGCCTCGTCGGCTCGAGCTCGTCGTCAAGAGCCGCCTCGAGTGCGTCCTCGACGAGGTGGTTGCGCGGGATGTAGACGGGGTTGGCGGCATCCATTGCGCTCGCGTTCGGGGAGAGCGCGAGCCAGGCCTGCGCCCAGGTGCGGAACGCGGGACCCGCCTCCCCGAAGATGTCGAGCGCTGGGGTGGGGTTGCCGCGAGCGTAGGCACCCAGCGCCCGGAAGGTGGAGGTGTAGTCGGCGCCGCTGCGCTGCATGAGGGTCAGAAGCTCACCGAGCAGGCGCTCGAACGTGTCGGGGGCGACGTCACCGGGAAGCCCGAGCTTGCTTCGCATGCCAGAGACCCACGTTTCCTGGTAGACCGGCCCGAACCCGGAGACCGCCTGCTCGGCCAGGGCGACGGCCGCGTCTTCGTCGTCCGCGAAGAGTGGGAGGAGCGTCTCCGCGAACCGCGCGAGGTTCCACCCCGCGGCATGTGGCTGGTTGCGGAACGAGTAGCGGCCCTGGATGTCGATGGAGCTGAAGACGGCGTCCGGGTCGAACGCATCAAGGAACGCGCACGGTCCGTAGTCGATGGTTTCGCCCGAGATCGTCATGTTGTCGGTGTTCATGACCCCGTGCACGAAGCCGACGAGCATCCATTGCGCAATGAGCTTCGCCTGGGCGGACACGACCCGCTCGAAGAAGGCGAGGTACGGATTCGCCGCCTCCGCGGCAGACGGGAAGTGGCGGGCGATGGCGTGGTCCGCGAGACGCCGCAGCAGTTCGAGGTCGCCGGTGGCTCGGGCGAACTGGAACGAGCCGACGCGCAGGTGGCTGCTCGCGACTCTGGTGAGGACCGCGCCCGGGAGCACGTCGTCGCGCTGCACCTGGCGACCCGTCAGGGTCACGCTCAACGATCGTGTGGTGGGAATGCCGAGGGCGTGCATGGCCTCGCTGACGATGAACTCCCGCAGCATGGGGCCGAGGACCGCGCGCCCGTCACCACCGCGGGCGAATGCGGTGCGGCCCGAACCTTTGAGGTGGATGTCCCGCAGTCGTCCGCGCGTATCGGTCACCTCTCCCAGCAAGAGGGCGCGACCGTCGCCCAGGTGCGGCGAGTACTGCCCGAACTGATGCCCCGCGTAGGCCTGCGCGACGGGGGTCGCGCCTTCAGGGACGGATGCGCCCAGCAGGACGGAGACGCCGTCGCTCGACCGCAGGAACTCGGCGTCGAAGCCGAGCTCGACGGCGAGCGCCTCGTTCAGCAGCACGAGGTGCGGGGCGGGTGCGGGCTCGGCTTCCCACGGCGCTGACAGCTCGGGCAGCTCCCGAGCGAAGCGGTTTCCGAACGTGACACCTGCATGCGTGGTCGCAGTCATGCGGGTCAGGCTAAGCGCGCTGGCGGGAAGTCCAATGAGAACCTCGAAGCACGCCCAGTCTCTCGGGCGTTTCCCGTTTCACATCTTGTTCACTCCTGACGCTCGTAGTCTGACGGCATCTGCCTGGACCCCGCAGAACGCAGCATCGCAATCCGCTCAGGAATGCGCCTGCACGCTGAAGCGAGGATCGAGATGCACCCTGCCAGCGCACGCCGACACGACCGCGCCGAGAGTCACGGCAGATGAATGCCTGGGACGACACTGGCACCGAGATGCTCGTGGTCATGAACCAGCACCGACAGCATTCGCTCTGGCCTGATTTCGCCGACATCCCTGCGGGCTGGGTGTCCGTCTTCGGCCCCGCGACGGCTCAGGAATGCCGCGTCTACCTCGCCGCAGAGCGGCCTGAGCGCGACCTCGAAGCTTGACGGGCGACTACTGAACGTCCTCGAACTCGAAGATTCCGGCAGGCGCCGTCGCGAGGAGCTCCTGCCGGTAGGAGTCGGAGAGAGCCGCAGCATCGATGCCCAGGATGAGGCTATTCAGCTCCACATCCATGCGCACGGACACCAGGCCGTCGTCGTTGCCCTTCCAGAGGGACGTCACCGCCAGAGCGGCCTTGCAGAGCGTGGCGTACGAGAAGTCCACCAGTTTCGGAGCGAACGACGCTCCTTCCGCTTCGATGCCGGCCGCCGCGGCGTCGACTTCCGGTGACGCGTCTCGCAGCGCCTGCCAGATCGCAGCTGGGTCTGCCGCAGCTGAGCCGACCACGGACACGCTGACCGCGCCCCTCGGGCCGGGACCGGCCGCGACGTCGACGTTGTCGAACCCGCCGACCTCGTCGGGGAGCAGGAACAGCAGCTCCTGCTCGTGCGCGGCGATGCGGGTGTACAGGTCTGACGACGTCTTCCCCGCGGGCAGATCGATCCACTTTGCCTGCTGCGCGAGGCACTGCGTCATCTGCACCGGCACGGGCTGATGCGTCATCTCCTCGATGGGGATGCCATCGAGCGCGTCCTGCGAGGGAAGTTCGTCGGCCACCGACCCGCCCGCGCTCGCGGCGGGTGCCACGCTGGCAGCGGGCTGCGCGACGACCGCCGATTCGGGTGGGGCGCATCCGACCAGCAGCAGGAGCGCGCCGCAGAGCATCGACGCAGGGGCGAGGCGACGGGAGAGCATGCACCGACCCTATGGATGGGACGGCCCGCATCCGGTCACGGAACGATCTCGACGCTCGTCTCGTGCATCACGATTCGGAGTCGGCACGTGGCGTCGGAGGTGCGTCGGCGGTTACATTCGGAGCACCGCGCCCGCACGCCGACTGGGGAGACCACCGTGATCCTGACGTTCCAGTTCCAGCCCGTCGAAGACCTGGGGGCGGCCGTCCAGCACTACCTCGACCTGGGTTGGGAAGAGGCGTGGCGCGAAGGCGAGCACACCGTGTCTATGCAGATGCCGGAGCTCGAGATCGAGCTGATGCTCGACGACGAGCCCGGCTGGGGGCCCGCCGGCCCCATGTACTTCGTCGACGACGTGGATGCGTGGCGAGCGGAGCATGCGAACGTCACGACGGGCGAGCCCCGCGACATCCCGGGCGGCAGAGTCGTCGAGGTGACGGCCCCCGGCCACACCTACTACGTGTTCTCCGTGGAGGAGATCGAAGGGTAGCGGCGCAACGAGGGGTGACCAAGACATCTGGCCACCCCTCGTGCAAGGAGGGTTAACCCGCGACCTTGGTCCGCATGGCCGAGCGGAAGTCGGGGAACGCTGGCTCGACGAGGTCGATGCCTCGGGACGCCGACATCCGGTACGCGAGCACCTGGTAGGGGAGGATCAGCAGAAGCGGCGAGAGCTCTTCCGCGGTCTGCTCGTCGAGAGCCAGTTCCCGCTCCCTGCCCGTGCTGGTCCCCGATGTCACGATGTGGACATGGTCGCAGTGACCTGATGCGAAGTCCGCGAACTGTCGCAGCCGCTCAGCTGAGGCGGTGCCGGGCACCTCGGTGAGGAAGAGGGTGTACTCGGGGCGCAGCTCGAACAGCGGCCCGTGCATGTACGCCTCGAGCTCCATCCCCTGGACGGGGACGCGAACTGTCTCGATGATCTTCGTCTCGGCTTCCACGGCGGTGCCCACGTTCGGTCCGAATCCGAGGATCGAGATGCGGGTTGCGGTCTCGAGCTCCTCCCTGTGCGCGTCGTAGTACCGCTCCGCGTGCTGGATGACGCCACCCATGGAGGCCACCGCCGCGGCGATTCCGGGCCGCGCGAGCTCGGCGGGGATCTCACGCCGTCCGTGCTCCGCGAGTCGAACCGACAGGAGCAGCAGGCTCAGGACGGTAGCCGTGACTCCCTTCGTCGAGTAGCGGACGGCCTCGTCACCGCAGCCGATGTCCAGACGGCAGTCGCCGAGGGCAGCGAGTGGACT
Source organism: Pseudoclavibacter sp. Marseille-Q434 (assembly GCF_050315415.1). Lineage (NCBI taxonomy): Bacteria > Bacillati > Actinomycetota > Actinomycetes > Micrococcales > Microbacteriaceae > Pseudoclavibacter > Pseudoclavibacter sp. Marseille-Q434. The sequence goes on from NZ_JBNPQH010000002.1 coordinate 878,658, forward strand.
CCGTGTGTCGGCGGTCACGATGAGGATGGGAGCCGCGACCCGGTCCCGCGCGGCCTTCACCGCGTCGATCGTCGATGAGCTGGTCCCGCGCTGGGAGACCGCGATGACCAGGTCGAAGTCGTTGTCCAGGCTCTCGTACTCCGAGTACGTGAACGGTTCGACGACCTTGGTCACGATGCCGCCGACCACCTCGAGGTGGCGCTCGGCGGCGTGCACGGCGTTGAGGGATGAGCCCGTCGCGAGGACGAGGACGCGGTTCACCTGGCGGTCTTCGATGAGGCGGTCGAAGTCCGAGAAGCTGGTGGCCTCGTCGGCGAGGATCTGCTCGCAGACGCGGGGTTGTTCGTTGATGCAGTCCAGCATCGTCGTCATGATGTGATTCCTTCGAGTTCGTGGGTCGATCAGTCAGTGGGTGGTCACGGTGCGGTGCCGAGCACGCCGGTCAGCGCGCCGAGGAGCCCGACGGCGAAGATGGCGAGCAGGACCCAGGTCGTCTTCCATCCCTTGCCGAGAAGCCAGTACACGAGCCAGAAGGCGCCAAGACCGAGGATGCCCGGCATGATGCCGTCGAGCACGTCCGTCTGGATGGAGCTGACTCCCTCGCCGACCTCGAACTGCAGCGGTACGTACACGGAGACCATGGAGGCCGTGAGCCCGCCGATGACCATGAGACCCACGATGCCGGCCCCGTAGGTGAGGCTCGACATGGCGTCGCTGCCGGAGATGCGCTGCAGCAGCTTGGTGCCGAACTTGTATCCGGATCGCAGGTACAGGTAGGACAGCAGTTGCACGGGCAGGTTGAAGCCGAGGAGGAAGATGATCGGCCCGAGGATGTTCCCCGCCATCGCCAGCGACACCCCTATGCCGGTGACGAGGAGCCGGATGGTGCCCCAGTAGAGCGAGTCGCCGATGCCCGCGAGAGGACCCATGAGGGCGGCCTTGACGCTGTTCGCGGTGGATGGTGCGAGGCTCGGGTCCTGACTGAGCTGCTCCTCGACGGCGGTGGAGACGCCGACGATCGCACCGGCGACGTATGGGGTGGTGTTGAAGAACTCAAGGTGCTTCTTGAGCGCCGCGGCCTGGTCTGACTCCTTCTCGTAGAGCGCCCGGACGGCGGGGATCATGGAGTAGGCGAACCCGAGGCCCTGCTGGCGCTCGTAGTTGAATGACGCCTCGATGCTCAGAGCCCTCAGGTACATGCGGTTCAGGACCGCGGTGGTGATCCTGCCGGTCTGCGTCGTCGGTGCTTCAGGGCTGACCTCGTCGAGGTGCGTGCCTGGTGCTGTCGTGTCAGAAGTCATCGTCTGCTGCTCCGTTCATGGCGAGTGCTGGCTGCTGCGCGCTGGTGCGGCGGCGTTCTGCGTCCACGAGGACCCATGCGATCATGGCCGCGCCGGCGGCGAGGCCGACGATCGGGATACCTCCGTACGTGACGAGCAGGAAGCCGATGAAGAAGAAGGGCATGACCCTCTTGTTGATGAGCATCCGGCCGAGGAGCGCGAAGCCGAGGGCGGGGAGGATGCCCGTCGCCACCTGCAGTCCGACCGTCACTGGTTCTGGGATGGCGGCGACGAGCGCACCGATGGCGTCGCTGCCCACTGCGTAGGAGACGCCGACCACGCAGGCGAGCCAGAAGATCCAGAGGAACCCGGAGAGGATGTGCATGGCGCTGACGCCGCGGATCGAGCCTCGCTCGACGTAGGTGTCCGCTCGGTGGAGCAGCGCGGGGGCCACGAAGACGAAGTGGAGGTTCTTCACGATGAGACCGAGAGCGGCGATCGGAAAGGCGAGCACGAGCGCCGTCTCCGGTCCGGCTCCGGCGTTGATCGCGAGAGCTGTCGCCAGCATGCCGCCGGTGAGGATCTCAGGCGGCATAGCGCCGCCGACGGTGAAGAGGCCGATGAACGCGAGTTCGAGGGTCGCTCCGATGGCCATCCCGGTGACGGGGTCGCCGAGGATGAACCCCACGACGGTTCCGGTGACGATGGGGCGGATGGCGAGGTTGCGGCCGAGGAAGAGGTCGATGAGCCCGAGCGCCAGCGCGGCGATGAAGAGCGTGAGCGCGGTCATCATGCGGGTGCGCTCCCACTGCCGCTGAGCGGAACCTTCCGGTCTGTGGCGACGGCGCGCGCTTCGACCTCGACGCCGCGGGAGGCCAGCCTGATCAGGCTGGCGGTCTCGTCTTCGGTCAGATTGACGGTGTTGGTGAGGGGAGTGGTCCCCTCGAGTCGCTTCGTGCCGCCGAGGTTGATGTGCTGCACGGTCGGGCAGCCGTCGGCGAGGCGGATGGCGTCTGCGACGTTGTCGGTCAGGATCAGCAGGCGGTAGCTGTCCGTCTTGCCTGAGTTGATCGCCTCGATCGAGTCGGCGACCGTCTTGATGACGAGCTTCACGTCGGCGGGCTTCGCGAGCTTCAGCGTGCTCTTGCGCAACTCGTCGGAGGGGACGTCGTCGTTGGCGATGAGGATGGCGGTCGGGTCCAGGGTGCGCACCCACGACATGACCACTTGGCCGTGGATGAGCCGGTGGTCGACTCGGAGCAGTTGAATCATCAGAAGTCGTCTTCCTGGTCGGTGTGGGGGTGGGGCAGGACGCTCACGGTGGCGCGGATGCGGTCGATCAGCGCCGGGTCTATGGAGGCGCTTGTGGTGATGGACTGCGTCGTGAGCAACTCGAGCACGAGTGAGAGCGTCATGCCGGTGATCTGGTGCACCCGGGGGTCCTGCTGGTACTCGAGGAGCGTGTTGCTGACACTGCCGCCGACGAGGTCGCTGACGAGGATGAGCGTGCCGGTGCTGCCCACCTCGCTGAGGAGGGCCTCGACGTGGCGTCGGACGGCGTCCACGTCACCGCTGTATGGCGGGAACGCGCGGAGGTCGTCTCGCTCCCCGAGGATGAGCGATGCGGCGCTTCGCATGCCTGCGGCGATGTCGCCGTGGCCGGCGAGGGCTACGAGCTGTTTCGTCATGCATTGGTCCTTTCCGTATGCATGATTGGTCTTTCTTGGTCGGTCAAACTGCCTCGGAGTTTAGGCAGGAGCGGACTCGTCACGGAATGGCTTGACACAGTTCGTGCCAATTGGATTGCTTTGGTCTGTAGTGTGCTCGTATGGAGCACATCGAGCGTGCAGAACAGCTAGGGCCCCCGGCGGGGTCGTCCACGTCCCTGCTCACGCAGACCGTCGCGGGGCGTCTCCTGGAGTACATCCGGTCGCAGGAGGTAGGACCCTCTGGGCGGTTGCCTCCGGAGCGGGTGCTCAGCGAGCACTTCGAGGTGAGCCGGTCGACGCTTCGCAAAGCCCTGAATCTGCTCGCAGTGCAGGGCGATGTCGCACCCGCCCCGCAGTCGGGCTGGTTCATCACGAACGTGCCGTACGGTCCGCCCCCGCGTCAGCTGCTCAGCTTCACGGAGATGGCCAGGCGCCGCGGCCTCGCGGTGCAGACCCAGGTCACGCATCAGCTGACGCGCTTCGCGAGCCACGAAGAGCGTCAGCGCCTGCAGCCGCGCGATTCCGACCGTGTCTTGGAGCTCGAGCGGATTCGTCTCCTCGAGGGGGAGCCGATCTGCGTGGAACGATCGGTCATAGCGCTGTGGCTGACACCCGGGCTCGATGGCGAGTCCTTCGTCGATCGCTCTCTCTACGAGCTGATGAGCAGCCATGGTGCGACACCGTCACGGAGCGACTTCATCGTCTCGGCCGCGCTCGCGGGGAGCATCTCTTCTGCGCTCGGCATCGACGCCAGCGATCCGGTTCTCGTCGGCGAGGAGCTGAGCTACAACCAGCATGGAGCGCCGTTGCATCTGAGCACTTCGAACTACCGGGCCAGCGCATACCGGTTCCAGGCGACGCTGACGGCTGCGAGGGGCGGCTCCCGGGGGATGCATCTGCCAGTCTGATCTGCACGTAGTGGGGCGCGCCGACCTGACCTTGTGCAGTCGGCTCTTGCGGTTCAGGCCGCTCAAGACTTCTCGCGTCCGCGCCGTTCGAGGCCTGCACCATAATCGGACGGTGATCATCGGGTCAGGGACGCTAGTGAACGTCGCGCTCATCCTCGTCGGCGGCGTGCTCGGCATCCTCCTGGGCGACCGCCTGAAGGAGCGCACGAAGACGACGGTGACCGCGGTGCTCGGCCTGTTCGTCATCGTGCTCGGCGGCATGAGCGTCGCCGACATGGGGTCTGCAGCGCTCGCGGATGCGGCCGGCCCGTTCGCGATGATCATCATCCTGCTGTCGCTTGTGTTCGGCGCTCTGCTCGGGTCGTGGTTGCGCATCGAGGATCGCCTCGAGGGGCTGGCGGTCTGGGTGCGCGGTCGACTGAAGTCCGAATCCGATGGCGACGGCCGCTTCGTCGACGGCATGGTGACCGCCACGCTCCTCTTCTGCGTCGGCCCGCTTGCCATCCTCGGCCCCATCTCCGACGGCCTGGGGCTCGGCGCCGACCAGCTCTACGTCAAGGCGGTGCTCGACGGATTTGCCGCGATGGCCTTCGCCTCGACCTTCGGCAAGGGGGTGCTGTTCGCCGCGGTCCCGGTCGGGATCATCCAGGGCGCCTTCACACTCGTCGGATTCCTGGCGGGCGATGTCTTCAGCGATGCCCAGATCGACGGGCTCTCGGCCGTCGGCGGGCTCATCCTGATCGCTCTCGGGGTGCGACTCGTCCCGCTCAGGGCCATCCCGGTCGGCGACCTGCTGCCGGCGCTCATCATCGCGCCGGTGGCACTCGCCTTCTTGGGCTAGTCACCCGCGCTGCCGCGAGCTGTCCCAGATGGTCGCGATGACGTCGGTCTCGACAACCCTTCACGGCGACGGAAGCTCGCGGCGCCCGGGATGCTGTCGGCCTCGGCGGGCAGGGTGCCGCGCGCGAAGTCGCCCCAGACGCCACGCATCCGCCTGCCAACACGGTTGATCTCAGTCCAGCTGGCGCCTCGCACGAGCGGGGCACGACTCCATGTCCGCTCGCCGCCGAAGAGCAGCGGCAGGTCGATCATGTGGCACGCGCCCCACACGTTGTGCGGCGCCTTCCAGCTGACGACGTAGGTGGATGCGCGCCCTCCGGCCCGCACGTGCCGCCTCGCGAACCGGGCCGCGTCGCGCCGGTAGACGAGCCAGGTGAGCGCGCTCACGACCGCCCTCGTCAACGGCCTCCCGACGACCGGCAGCTCGCTGAGCCGCTTGGTCGCGGGGATGCGCGGCACGAACAGCAGCGCTTCCTCCGACGTGTACCCGATGAGCAGATCGATCGCGGGGGCGTTCGCATCGCGACCCGCGAGCACGCCTGCAGTGTCCGGCAGCGGATCCGAGCCGTGCTGCGGACTGAATGACATCGCACCCTGCAGGCCGTACTCGGCGGATGCGCGCAGCGCTGCGGCCTGCGCGCGCACCACCGCCGCCACGGGGCTCTCGGCAGTGAGTTCGGCGGTCGCCTCGAGCATCCTGCCATGCATCTCCTCGCGGCCACCCTCGACGTTGAGCGGTGCGCTCTGGATGATCGCCCGCCGGAACAGACTCGGAGCCTCCGGCAGTGCCATCAGCTGCGCGATCGCGTGCGCGCCAGCGGACTGCCCATACGCCGTGACCTGACCGGGGTCGCCGCCGAACGCCGCGATATTGCGTTGCACCCAGCGGAACGCCTCGACGATGTCGAGCAGCCCCAGGTTGGCGGGGCGCGCATCCGAGCCACCCAGGAACCCGAACAGGCCGAGCCGGAACGTCACGTTCACAGCGACCACGCGCTGCTCCGCGACCAGAGGAGCGGGGTCCATGACCGCGGCGTCTCCGGCGGCCGAGACGTACGAGCCGCCGTGGATCCACACCATCACCGGCAGCTGCTCTCCGGGCGCGAGGTCGCCGGGCAGCGTGATCGAGAGCCGCTGGCAGTCCTCGTCCACGCCGAGCTCGCCGATGCCGCCGCCGAGCACCTCCTCGAGCACGGGCATGGGGGCCTGCGGGCAGGCCGGCGACCAGCTCGTCGCCATGAAGACCTCGGTGCGGTCGGCTGCTGGTCGTGGGGCCTCGAACCTGCGTGCCGCGGCGTACCGGATGCCCGTGGCTCGCACCAGCGGCACCTCGCCGGTCCACTCCTCGGTCCATCCCGTGACAGGACCGCAGGGAGGGGAGAAGCTGGGGGAAGAGGCCATGCTCGAGTCTTGCATCCGATCCCGCGCCTTCTTGCGGCCCAAGCTTGCGCTTCGCCGGGCGTGTCGCCTAAGCTCGACCCTTGGTGCGTCTGGGTTCCCCTCGGGCGCGACCGTGTTGGTGTGCAACCGCCACTGACGCAGACAAGAGATCTTGGGCGGGGCCTTCTGGTTCCCGCGGTATCTACGGAGGAAACAATGGCAGCAGTGTGCCAGGTGACCGGGGCGGTTCCCGGATTCGGTCACAACATCTCGCACTCGCACCGACGGACCAACCGTCGGTTCGACCCGAACATCCAGAAGAAGAAGTACTTCGTGCCTTCCATGAAGCGCACGATCACGCTGACGCTTTCGGCTAAGGGCATCAAGGTCATCGACGCACGCGGCATCGAGTCCGTCGTCGCTGAGCTTCGTGCGAAGGGAGTCAAGTTCTAATGGCGAAGAAGAGCCAGGACGTACGTCCGATCATCAAGCTCCGCTCCACCGCTGGAACGGGCTACACCTACGTGACGAAGAAGAACCGTCGCAACACGCCTGACCGCCTCGTGCTGAAGAAGTACGACCCGGTCATCCGCAAGCACGTCGAATTCCGAGAGGAGCGCTAAACATGGCCAAGAAGAGCAAGATCGCCAAGAACGAGCAGCGCAAGGTCATCGTCGAGCGCTACGCGGAACGCCGCGCAGAGCTGAAGAAGGCTCTTGTTGACCCGAACGGCACCGACGAGTCGCGCGAGGCAGCACGCCTCGGCCTGCAGAAGCTTCCCCGCAACGCTTCGCCGGTCCGCGTTCGCAACCGCGACAGCATCGACGGACGCCCCCGCGGCCACGTCTCGAAGTTCGGCATCTCGCGTGTCCGCTTCCGCGACATGGCTCACCGCGGTGAGCTTCCAGGAATCACGAAGTCGAGCTGGTAACCACCAGCCCGCCAGCAATGGCGTAGTGCTTCCCCGAAACCCCCGAGCGTCTCCGCTCGGGGGTTTCGTGCGTTCCGGGATGCGAGCCAGGGGTTGCGCATCCAGCCATATCGTTTATCGTTATGCATATCGAGAAACGATATGGAGGAAGATCATGAACGCACGACAGAACCCGGCAGGCACCGACCGCGAAGCGAAGGAGCTCGGCTACCTCTGGCCGCTCGGCATCGCTGCCGCCGGCCTCGTCATCCTGAAGCCCCTCGAGAACGTCATCGGGTACTTCGTCGACGGCAGCGTGCGCGTCAACGCGTCGTTCGAAGGGGCATCCGTCTCGCTGCCCACCCCCGTCGGGGCTGATGTGCCCCTCGACGGTGCCTCGACGATCCTCGTCGCCGGGGATCTCCTCCCGACAGGTGCGCTTGTTCTGCTCCTCATCGGACAGATCATCGGCGCCGTCCTGAGCCTCGCCGCAGTGTGGATGCTCCTGCTCTTCGCCAGGAACCTCGCGAAGGGCGACTTCTTCGGACGCAAGAGCATCCGCCTCCTCGACTGGTCGTCTGGGCTGGTCGTCGCTGCACTCGCGGCGCCAGGGTTCTTCGAGCTGCTCGGCACGAACTGGGCGATCGCGAAGCTCGGGTGGAGCGGGTCCGACGCGCCTGAGCCGACCATCCTCGACCAGACGTGGACGTTCCTCCTCATCCTGGTGATCTTGCTCGTCGTGAACCTCATCATGCGTCGCGGCGCGCGCCTCGAGCAGGACCAGGAAGGCCTCGTCTGATGGTGCCGGAGCCCCTCGAGGAGCCCCACTACATCGTGTGCCATCTGGGCGAGATCATGGCGAGGCGGGGCATCACGCTCGTCGACCTGTCGGAGCGGGTGGGCATCAGCGTCGTCAACCTGTCGGTTCTCAAGAACAACCGCGCCAAGGCGGTCCGCTTCGAGACGCTCGCGAGGCTCTGCGCCGTGCTCGAATGCAAGCCGGGCGAGCTCCTCGACTACCTGCCGCCGCGCTGATCTGCGCGCGCGCATCCGGATCGGCGGCGCAATGTCGGTGGCGTGCGTGAGAATGGCACGCATGTCAGATGTTCGAGGTGCCTCCGCCTTCCGCAGCGCACGTGACCAGCTGCTCGCCCTCCGCACGGATGCGGAGCGAGCGAGCCGTGAGTTCGAGTGGCCAGACGTGGGCGACACCTTCAACTGGGCGCTCGACTGGTTCGACGAGATCGCCGAGGGCAACGACCGCACAGCGCTGTGGATCGTGGAAGCCGACGGCAGCGAGGCGAAGTACAGCTTCGACGACCTCCGTCGCCGCTCCAACCGGGTCGCGAACTGGCTCGAAGCCCAGGGCATCGGCCGCGGCGACGTCGTCATGCTCATGCTCGGCAACCGTCGGGAGCTGTGGGAGGCGATGCTCGGCGCGTTGAAGCTCGGCGCCGTGATCCTGCCCACCTCGGTTGTGCTCGGCCCGCACGACCTCGACGACCGAGTCGAGCGAGCCAGGGTGCGGCTCGTCATCGCCGAGGAGGCCGACGCGGCCAAGTTCGACAACGTGCTCGGCAGCTACCGCATCGTGCAGGTGGGTGCCGGTCTCGACGGCGCAGCTCGCGACTCGTGGCTCGACTTCAACAACATCTACGACGCCTCGGATGCGCCGGTCGTGAAGCAGACGGCGAGCGACGACGCCGCGCTCATCTACTTCACCTCCGGCACCACGAGCCACCCGAAGATCGTCGTTCACTCGCACCGCTCGTACCCGGTCGGGCATCTCTCGACGATGTACTGGATCGGCGTCGAGCCGGGCGGCGTGCATCTCGCCATCAGCGCGGCCGGCTGGGGCAAGCATGCCTGGAGCAGCTTCTTCGCGCCCTGGAACGCGGAGGCCACCGTGTTCGTCGTCAACTACGAGCGGTTCGATGCGGGGCTGCTGCTTGAGCAGCTCGACAGGGCGGGTGCGACCTCGTTCTGCGCGCCGCCGACGGTGTGGCGCATCCTGGTGCAGCACGGCAGGACCGAGAAGCCCCGGGCGATGAGGGAACTGCTCTCCGCCGGCGAACCCCTCAACCCCGAGGTCATCGCGCGCATCCACGACTGGTGGGGCCTCGAGATCCGCGACGGCTACGGGCAGACCGAGACCACCGCCCTCATCGCGAACGCGCCCGGGTCCGTCATCAAGCCCGGCGCGATGGGGCATCCGCTGCCCGGCATGAACGTGGTGCTGCTCGACCCCCTCACCGGGGTGGCTGGCGACGAGGGCGAGATCTGCCTCGACATGCGCGGCGAGCGCCCCGTGAACCTCATGACCGAGTACCTCGGCTCGCCCGCGGCGACCGACAATGCGGTGCGCGACGGCTACTTCCACACGGGCGACGTCGCGACTCGCGACGAGAACGGATGCATCACCTTCGTCGGGCGCACCGACGACGTCTTCAAGTCCTCCGACTTCAAGGTCTCGCCGTTCGAGGTCGAGAGCCTCCTGCTCGAGCACGACGCCGTCGCCGAGGCGGGGGTCGTCGGGGCGCCGGACGCGACGAAGCTCAACATCACGAAGGCCTACGTGACCCTCGCAGCGGGGTGGGAGGCGAACCGGCAGACGGCCCTCGAGGTGCTCAGGCACGCACGGTCGGTCATGCCGCCGTACATGAGGGTCCGACGACTCGAGTTCTTCGAGCTGCCGAAGACCGCATCCGGCAAGATCCGCCGTGTCGAGCTTCGCAACCGGGAGATCGAGGCGGAAGGCAACCGGCTCGAGCATGAGTGGCGCGATGATGACTTCCCGGAGATCAAGCGACGCTGATCCGGATCCAGATCCGGGTCGCACGTCGTGCGGCCCTGCCTGCGGTTCTGGGGATTTTGGCGTCGATCCGGGCATCGATCCGGTCCAGAGGGGTCGTGAACCGGTGAATTCGGTGGCAAGACACGGCGTGTCAGGCGAATCTGCATGCCACGGGCCTTCGCTTTGGTAGGTTGACGAAGGTCCTGCCGCGGAATCCCGCGGAACTGCAGGACTTCTGAACCCAACATGCTGCACTCGCAAGGGCGGGGCCGCGTCCTAAGGAGGACATATGGCAGACAAGACTGTGAACAAGACCGAACTCGTTGCCGCGATCGCGACTGAGACCGGCCAGAGCCAGGCTGTTGTTGGAAGCGTCCTCGACGCACTCTTCAGCGAGCTCGCCTCGAACGTTGCCAAGGGCACCAAGGTCACGATCCCGGGCTGGCTCTCCGTTGAGCAGACCGCTCGTGCCGCGCGCACCGGCCGCAACCCTCAGACGGGTGAAGCCATCCAGATCGCCGCGTCCAAGGGCGTCAAGATCTCGGCTGGCTCGAAGCTCAAGGCTGCAGCCAAGTAGCGTTCGCGCCTGAATGCACGCGGGGTCGCTTCCACTCGGAAGCGGCCCCGCGTTCGTGTGTGCGGCTCACACCGCATCCGCCTGTGGATGAAGAGCCCGTCCGGCGGCGACGATCTACACTTGATGATCATGCCTACGCCCCTCGTCCCCGGTTCCAGAGACGAGAAGACGGCGGCAGCCGCGGATAAGACCGCCAGCAAGGCTGAGCGCAACCGCGCGAATGCGGACTCCTGGTCGCTCCACACGAAGCGGATGGTTGTCCTCGGCCCCGCGCTCTTCCTCCTCGCCGCCCTCGTCGCGGTCGTCTGGGGCCTCGCGTACGGCGGCGGAGCGAAGGCCCTCATTGTCTCCGACCCGGGCCCCGTCGTCATGTGGGGCGTGCCGATCGCGCGCCTTGCCCTGAACCTGTCCGCGTCCGTCACGATCGGCGCGCTGGTGCTCGCCGCGTGGGCGGCGAGCCGAAAGCAGCCCGAGTTCGAGCGGGCGATGACCATCGCGTCGTCTGGTGCCGCCGCCTGGGTGGTCTCCACGTTCGCCGCGGCGTTCCTCACGTACCTCCAGATCTCCAACGCGGCGTTCTCGTTCGACGCGGCCTTCGGCCAGGGCCTCCTGTTCTTCTTCACCTCGCTGGAACTCGGCCAGGCCTGGGTGCTTGCGGTCGGCATGGTTCTCGTGCTGTCGATCGTCGTGTTCGCGAGTCGCAGCGCCTGGATGGTCGGCCTCTCCGCGGCGTTCTCGTTCTTCTGCCTGTGGCCGCTCGGAGCGCAGGGCCACGCCGCGGGCGCAGCGAACCACGAGACCGTCGTCGGCGGCATCACCCTGCACTACATGGGTGCGGCGCTCTGGCTCGGCGGGCTGCTCGTCGTGGCGATCCTCGCTCCGCGCCTGCCCGACGTCCGTCGCGTGGCGGTGCTCGAGCGCTACTCGACACTCGCGCTCATCGCCTTCATCGTGGTCGCCGCGTCCGGGGTCGTCGCGAGCGTCGCGAACATCGGCTCATTCGCCGAGCTCGTCACGCCCTACGGCGTCATCGTCATGGTGAAGGCGGTTGTGCTGATCGCGCTCGGCTTCATCGGCTGGGCGCAGCGACGGGGACTCATCAACCGGATGCGCGCCGCGGTCGAACAGGGCGCCTCCACTCGCAAACCGCTCGTGTGGCTCGTCTCGCTCGAGCTCGCGTTCATGGGTATCGCATCCGGTGCGGCGGCAGCTCTGGGCCGCACGCCGTCGCCCGTCACCGAGGTCACGGCCGACCAGCTCGCGTCGCCGACGCCCGCGCAGCTGCTGACGGGGGACCCGCTTCCGCCTGAGTTCGAGCCCTTCCGCCTGCTCACCGAGTGGCGCCTCGACCCCATGTGGACAACCCTGTGCCTCTTCGCGCTGTTCTTCTACATCGCTGGCGTGCTGCGCCTCCGCCGCCGCGGCGACGAGTGGCCGCTGGGGCGCACGATCTCGTTTGTCCTCGGCATCCTGATCCTGCTCTACCTCGTCAACGGCTCGCTCATCGTCTACGGCAAGTTCGTCTTCAGCTTCCACATGACGCAGCACATGTTCCTCACCATGCTGGTGCCGATCATGTTCGTGCTGTCAGCGCCCATGACGCTGCTGCTTCGCGCCGTGCACGCGCGACACGACGGCAGCATGGGAACCCGGGAATGGGCGCTGAAGTTCGTGCATTCGAAGTGGGCGAAGTTCTTCTCGCACCCCATCGTCTCCGCCGTCGTCTTCGCCGGCTCGCTCCTGGTCTTCTACTACACGCCGCTGTTCCGCTGGGCGGTGACCGACCACGTCGGGCACATGTGGATGATCGCCGACTTCCTCATCGTCGGCTACCTGTTCGCGAACGCCCTCATCGGCATCGACCCGATCGGCACCCGAGCTCCCTATCCGATGCGCCTCATCGCGCTGGTGCTCGTCATGACGTTCCACGCGTTCTTCGGCCTCAGCATCATGAGCGGAACGGGGCTGCTGCTCGCCGACTGGTACGGGGCGATGGGCAGGCCGTGGGGTGCGGATGCGATCACCGACCAGCAGATCGGCGGCGCCATCGCCTGGGGCGTCGGCGAGGTGCCGACGGTCATCCTCGCCATGCTGGTCGCGTTCTCGTGGTCTCGCTCCGACGATCGGGAAGCCAAGCGGCGCGACCGGAAGGCGGACCGGGACGGCGACGCCGAGCTCGAGGCGTACAACGCGCAGCTGAAGGTGATGGCCGACCGCACAGCGGCACTCGAGAAGCGCAAGCAGGACCGGCGCGAGCACGAGGCGCAGCTTGAGCGTGACGCAGAGCAGGGGGCGAAGCAGTGACGATCGTCCTCACCCCGGAGCAGCAGGGTGTGTTCGACGCCATCGAGCACACGCGCGACCACCTCTTCGTGACGGGTCGCGCCGGAACCGGCAAGTCGACGCTGCTCAACCACCTGGCGTGGCACACCTCGAAGCAGCTGGTCATCGCGGCGCCGACCGGAGTCGCGGCCCTCAACGTGGGCGGGCAGACCATCCACTCGCTCTTCAAGCTGCCGATCGGTGTCATCGGGGATGCGCCGATCGAGCAGAACGGCGACGTCCGCAAGCTGCTCAACAAGATCGACACGCTGGTCATCGACGAGGTGTCGATGGTGAGCGCCGACCTCATGGACGCCATCGACCGGTCGCTGCGGCAGGCGAGGCAGCGCAAGAACGAGGCGTTCGGCGGCGTGCAGCTCGTCATGTTCGGGGACCCGTTCCAGCTGGCACCCGTCCCGCCGTCCGACCCGGACGAGCGTGCGTACTTCCGCGACCACTACCGTTCGCTCTGGTTCTTCGACGCGAAGGTGTGGCAGGAGGCGGAGCTGCGCATCCACGCGCTGCGTGAGATCCATCGGCAGCACGAGGACGAGTTCAAGAACATCCTCACCGCCGTCAGGTACGGGCAGGTCACGGCCGACATGGCGAACCGTCTCAACACGGTCGGCGCCAGGCCCGCCCCGGCCGACGGCACCATCACGCTCGCGTCCCGCAACGCGCAGGTGTCGCGCATCAACGCGCAGAACCTCGAGCGCCTGCCCGGCGCGTCGATGACCGCCAACGCCGACATCTCCGGCGAGTTCGGCGGGCGCAACTTCCCCGCCGACGAGCGCCTCGACCTGAAGGTCGGCGCGCAGGTCATGTTCCTGCGCAACGACTCCGATGGGCGCTGGGTGAATGGCTCCATCGGCGAGGTCACGCGCATCGACAAGACCGTCTACGTCGAGATCGACGGTGACGAGCACGAGGTCGAACCGCTTGTGTGGGAGAAGCTGAAGTACTCGTACTCGCCGGATACGCGTGAGCTGTCGCGCGACGTCGTGGGGGAGTTCACACAGTTCCCGCTGCGCCTCGCGTGGGCGGTCACGATCCACAAGTCGCAGGGGAAGACCTACGACCGTGCGGTGGTCGACCTGGGTGCGAGGGCCTTCTCGCCCGGGCAGACCTACGTGGCGCTGTCGCGCATCCGCGCCCTCGATGGGCTGCACCTGTCGCGACCCCTGCAGCCGAACGACATCTTCGTCGACGACAACGTGCTGCGCTTCATGAAGTCGGTGAGCGCGGCCGCGAAGCAGCAGCAGGCCTAGCTGCTCGCCGCGTTCGGTGGGGTCGTCGACGAGTTCACCGAAGTTTCTCCTGTCGGTCGGAATACCGTCACATCTCCATGCGTTTGAATAACTTGTATCCGCAACAATGTGTTACGTTGTCCAGGACTTGACCGAGACAACACCCACGAGCCTTCAGGAGAAGACATGAGCATCAGCGCAGCAGACATCAACGGCTGGACCGCCGGCACCTGGAACATCGACCCCACCCACACGGAGGTCGGCTTCGTCGTCCGCCACCTCGCCATCAGCAAGGTCCGTGGCGGCTTCGAGACCTTCTCGGGCGTCATCACGACCGGCGAGACCATCGAGGAGTCCACGGTCAACGCCGAGGTCGAGGTCGCATCCGTCAACACGAAGCAGCCCGCACGCGACCAGCACCTCGCGACCTCCGACTTCTTCCTCGCCGAGGAGTTCCCGACCTTCACGTTCGCCTCCTCTGCCACGCGCGTCGAGGGCGACTCGGTCAAGGTCGACGGCGAGCTCACGCTGCGCGGCGTCACCAAGCCGGTCACGTTCGACGTCGAGTTCGGTGGCATCACGACCGACGGCTACGGCCAGAAGAAGCTTGGCTTCGAGGCGGTCACGAAGATCAACCGCAAGGACTTCGGCGTCAACTGGAACGCACCGACCGAGGCCGGCGGCCTCACGCTCGGTGACACGGTCACGATCAACCTCGACGTGCAGGCGACGCTCGCCCAGTAGTCGCAGAACCTGGTCGCTTCGGCGGCTGAGGCACGATCTCCCCCGATCGTGTCGCGCGTTCCCCCCGAACGCGCACGAGAAGGCCGGATGCCCAGCATCCGGCCTTCTTCGCGTCCCCACCACTGCCGGGCCGAGGGCCGTGTGCACCCAGCGGATGACCTGCGGTGCGCCTGTCGGGTGACGCGGTTGTCTCGCATCCCGAGCAGAATGAGCGAGCTATGAACATCGCCGTCTCCACCGTGGTGGCTCTCACCGCGGGGCTCCTCCTGAACTTCCTCGTCCTCGTGCCGCTCATCGTGGCCAGCTACCGTCGCAGCGGCGGATTCTCGCGGACCCGCTTCCTGGGGTGGGTGGCCGCCGGCTTCTTCTTCGTGGCGATCTGGGCGTACACGCTGTTCCCGCTGCCCGACGGGGCGTACACGTGCCGCTCTCCCATCTGGAACCCGCTCGATTCCGTGGCCGACGTCATCCGCCTGCAGGGCGAGAGCTCGTCACTGCTGACGAATCGCGCGTTCCTGCAGCTCGCGCTCAACGTCGTGCTGTTCGTGCCGCTCGGCTTCCTGGCCCGCGCGCTTCTCGGGCTCGGGATCCTCGCATCCACCGCGGTCGGCTTCGCCTTGTCGCTGCTCATCGAGGTGACGCAGCTCACCGGGGTGTTCGGTGCGTTCCCATGCGCGTATCGCTTCTTCGACACCGGCGACCTGGTCACGAACACGACGGGAGCACTGCTCGGCGCGATCGTCGGGCTGCTGGTCATGGGCCGTGCGCACCGTGGCGCCGCCGACCGCCTGCCCGGCGAGCTGATCGAGGTGCCCGTCGAGATGACGCTCGGCCGTCGTCTGTTCGCGATGGTCGCTGACCTCACGATGCTCGGACTCGTGCAGATCCTTGCAAGCCTGACCGCGCTGGTGCTGCAGGGCGTCTTCGGTGTCGACGTGAGCGCATCCTGGACACGGTCCCTGTCGCTGGTCGTCGCCTTCCTGCTGCAGGCGGTCTCGGTGTATGCGGGCGGGGTGACGCTCGGTGAGCGTGCCGTGCTGATCCGTGCGCGCGAGGCGGAGGCCGTCGGATTCATGGGCATCATTGCGCGACGAACGGCGCGTCTGCTGGCCGGCATCGGCGGATTCACGCTGCTCGCCCTCTGGGAGTTCGGCGGACTCCTGCAGTTCGTCCTCGGCGTCACCGCTCTGGTCTTCGCGTTCCGCAGTTCAGAGCACCGAGGGCTCGGGCAGTGGCTGGCAGGATCGCGGCCACGCGCGGTGGAGCGGGAGGAGCGCGAGGCGCGTGACGTCGTGCGATCGCGCCATCGGTGAGCGTGGCGCGGCCCCGCGCGGTACGACCGGTCACGCTCGTGTCACGCCTGCGTTGCCGCGCGCGATCCGCCTCCCTGGTCCCCGGCACCGCGGACCCGTAGGCTCTGCCCATGGGGACGACGAACTACACCAGCACGTTCATCCAGATCGCCGACGACTGCCCCGTCGACGAGGCTGAGGCGCCGCCGGAGTCGGCGAAGGGGCCGACGATCGCGAGCCTGCAGCACAAGCTCGTCAGCGAGCATCCGTACGAGTACACGTCGGATGATGTGCTGTTCGAGACCTACGCCGTCCGCAACGCGATCCCGGACGAAGAGCGCGAGGCGGCCCGCGCTGCGTTCTTCGCGAAGGACCAGGCGTGCCTGCGCGCTTCGCCGCTCGGGAAGCGCTGGGGCTGGGGAATTCACTCCGACGGGGAGGCGCGCATCGCGCTTGTTCCGCTCGGCACCGACGAGTACGAAGAGAAGGCGGGCGACGAGTCGCTCAAGCAGCTCAAGGCGATGCGCTCGAAGCGCGCATGAGCAGCTTGGAACGAGTCGGGGTGCTTGTCGTCGGGAGTGTCTCCGCCGACCTCACTGCCTTCTCGACGCGCGCGCCCGAGCCCGGCGAGACGCTGCGCGGCGAGAGCTTCAGCCTCGCCCTCGGCGGCAAGGGCGCGAACCAGGCTGTCGCGGCCGCCAGAGCGGGGGCACCCACTGCATTCATTGCGTGCGTCGGTGACGACACCTTCGGCGAGATGGTCCTGCGAGAGCTCCGGTCCGCCGGGGTTGCAGTCGACGGCGTGCGAACCGTGGCTGGCGAGACCGGGATCGCGCACATCCGCGTGGATGCGACCGGCGAGAACTCGATCGTCATCGTGCCGGGGGCCAACGATGCCCTCGACGAGTCCATGGTGCTGCAGGGCATCGGCGACGCCGCGGCGACGAGCTCGGTGCTGCTCACCCAGCTGGAGACGCCCGAGCGGCTGACCGAGAGCATCCTGCGCACGGCACGGGATGCAGGGATCACGACCATCCTGGACCCGGCGCCCGCCATCGCCCTCGACGAGAAGGTGTGGGCGTCGGTCGACATCGTCACACCGAACGAGACCGAGGCGCGCATGCTCACGGGCATCGTCGTCGACAGCGAGGCGAGCGCCGCGGAAGCCGGGCGCTGGTTCCTCGACCGCGGCGTCGGCGCTGTGCTCATCACGCGGGGTGGAGCCGGGACGACGCTCGTGACCAGGGACAACATTGAGACGTTCCCGGTGATCGAGGTCGAGGCAGTCGACACGACGGCGGCCGGTGACGCCTTCGCGGGCGCGCTCGGGGCGGCCCTCGCCAGCGGGCAGCCGCTCGAAGCCGCGATCCGGTACGGAGCGGCGGCCGGCGCCCTTGCCGTCTCGAAGCGCGGCGCCTCGCCGAGCATCCCGACCGCCGTCGAGATCGAGCAGCTCCTCGCGCGGTGACGCGGCCAACTCGCGTGATGAACTGGCGCTCGCAGCGTCGGTCGTCGCGCCGGGGCCTCGTTCAGCACGGAAGTTGGCCACCGGGCGGCACACGCAGCCTGGTTCGGAGTGGGGCGCGCCGGCCCGGCCGCCGAACATCCCGACCGCGCCGAGCATCCCGACCGCGCCGAGATCGAGGACCTGCTGCGGAGTCGCTGTCCAACATCAGTGCAATATCGGGCCAAGCGGCGCCGAAACGGCGCTTTCGACCCGATATCGCACTGATGTTGGACAGCCGAGCTGACGAACTGGCGGTCTACGCGGTGAGCTCGGCGCTGCGGTCCTGCACGTGCCACGGCGAACCGTAGCCTGACGGCTCGGCGCCGCCGAGCAGCTCGAGGAACGGCTTCGAGTCGAATGCCTCCGGTGCGAGCACTCCCGCGCCAGACCAGACGCCCGTCGCGAGCAGCTCGAGCGCGATGACGGGATTGATGGCGGTCTGCCAGACGACGGCTTGCGAGTTGTCCTTCGCCATCGTCTCCTCGTTGTCGGCCACGTGGTACAGGTACACCTGCTTGGGCTCGCCGTCCTTGCCCTTGCCGGTCACGAGGAGTCCGGCGCACGTCTTGCCGCGCATGCGGTCTCCGAGCTTGGCCGGGTCGGGGAGGACCGCGGCGACGACGTCGCGGGGCGAGACCTGCTGGCCCTTGACGCTGACGGGCTCGGTGCTGTCGAGGCCGAGCATGTGCAGCGTCTTGAGCACGTCGATGAACTCCTGGCCGAGGCCGTACTTGAAGGTCACGCGCTTCGCGTTGGTCCAGCGCGGCATGAGCAGCACTTCTTCGTGCTCGACGTTGACGCACTCGACGGGGCCGATGCCTTCTGGGAAGTCGAACACTTCAGCCTCGCTGAAGGGCGGTGTCGTGTACCAGCCTCGCTCGCGCTCGTAGATGACGGGCGGGTTGAGGCACTCCTCGATCGTCGTCCAGATCGAGAACGACGGGGCGAAGTCGTAGCCCTCGACGGTCAGGTTGGCGCCGTCGCGCACGCCGAGCTCGTCGATCTCGGAGAACAGCTCGTCCTCGGCGTAGCGGGCGAACACGTCGGAGAGGCCGGGCTCGACCCCGATGCCGCACAGGGCGAGCACGCCACGCTCCTTGAGCGCCGCGTCGTGCTCGAACTGCTCGTCGCCGAGCTTCACACCCGTCTGCTCGTGCGGATGCTCGGGGTGCGGCTTCGAGAGGCTCATCGCCATGTCGAGGTAGGTCGCGCCGGCTGCGGTGACGCCCGTGAAGATGGGCATCACGAAGCGTGGGTCCACGGCGTTGAGGACGTGCGTGATGCCGTTGTCGCGGACGAGGGTCTCGACGGCTGCGGGGTCGGATGCGTCGACCTGCGCCGCTTGGAAGCGGGTGTCGTCGAGTTCGGCGACGAGGTCTTCTGGCCGGGTGGGGTCGTAGTCGGCGATGAGGCAGGAGTCGAAGAAGCTGCGGCGCTTCGCGATGCGGGCGGCGGCTGCGCCGACGCCTCCTGCACCGATGATGAGGATGTGCACGATTGGCCTTTCGTTGATCACGTGCGATGGATGGCGCCCGGTTCGCGGGGGTAAACCGTGCGGTTGGTAGGTCGTGGTGAGCAAGCGAGGCGCCCTGCGGAACTGCAGGGCGCCTTGCCTCGGGGATCAGTCCTCGGGGGCGAGGATCGCCGAGTGGCGGTTGATGGTTCGCTTCTCGAAGTAGTCCTTCGATCCGGGCATCGCGGCCCAGACGAACATGAGGATGAAGCCGATGACAAACGAGCCGATGCCGATGACGAACGCGCTGCCGAGGCCGAAGAAGGTCGTGTAGCCGTACTCGGGGTTCGCCATGTCGATTGCCGACTGGACGAACGCCCACACCATGAACACCCCGCCGAGCAGCGGGAACAGGAAGCGGTACACGAAGTTGCGCGCCGACGAGAAGAGGCTCGTGCGGAAGTACCAGATGCAGGCGAAGCTCGCGATCCCGTAGAAGAACGCGATGGCGAGGCCGATGGAGAGGATGGAGTCCTGGAGGACGCTGTTCGAGACGAAGCTCATGCCGACGTAGTAGACGATCGCGACGATGCCCATCAGGAGCGTCGAGAAGGTCGGGGTCTTCGACTTCTCGCTGACGACGGCGAAGCGTGCGGGCAGGGCCTTGTAGACGCCCATTGCGAAGGTGCCGCGCGCGGTGGGGAGGATCGTCGTCTGCGAGGACGACAGCGAGGAGACGGCGACGGCGAGCACGAGGAACCAGCCCCACGGGCCCATGGCCAGGTCGGTGAGCACGGAGAAGACGTCGTCGGCGTTCTCCTCGTTCGCGAGGCCGGTGCCGGTGTCGCCGAGGCCGGCGTACATCATGACGACGATCGTGATGCCGACGTAGGTGATGAGCAGCAGCACCGTCGAGAGCACGGCTGCGCGGCCCGGCGTCTTCTTGGGGTCCTTGGTCTCCTCGGTCAGGGCGAGGCAGGTGTCCCATCCCCAGTAGATGAAGAGGGCGAGGATGATGGCCTGCACCATGCCGTGCCCGTCGGCGAGGAGCGGGTTGAACCAGTCGATGCTCACGGGGGTCGGGTCGGGGGCGGTGCCGTTGGCGTAGCCGATGAGGCAGCCGACGACGAACGCGGCCATGGCGGCGTACTGGATGATCAGCAGCACCACCTGCATCTTCTCGCCGAGCTCGATGCCGCGCATCGAGATCCAGGTCATGACCGCGATGATGAGCGCACCGAAGAGGGTGACGACCACGCGATTCTCGGCGAGGGAGCCGTCGCCGATGAGCAGCAGGATGTAGACGGAGGCGATCTCGGCGAGGTTCGCCATGACCAGGATGCCGGCGACGGCGAGGGCCCAGCCGGACATCCATCCGGTGCGGGGGCCGAAGGCCTTCGCGGCCCAGGTGAAGACGGTGCCGCAGTCGTTGAGCTCGTTGTTGAGCTCGCGGTACGCGAATGCGGTGAACATCATCGGGATGAACGCCAGGATGAACGCGATGGGGGCCTGCTCGCCGACTGCGATGACGACGAAGCCGAGGGTCGCGGCGAGGGAGAAGAGCGGGGCGGTCGAGGCGAGGCCGATGACGGTCGACCCCCAGATGCCGAGTCGTGCTGGGGCGAGGCCCTTACCGATTGGCGTCTGCGTCGCCAGTGCTTCGGTGATCGGGCCGGGTTGTGCGTTGGTCATCATTGTCTCCCGCATCAAAGGGCCTGCCGCGTTCGCGGAGTGGTGCTGAACTTACCATTCGGTCGGTGACGCGCCGAGGGATTTCTCGCATCCCGTCGTAACGGTTGTGTTTCCAGACGTGGGCGGATGCCAGGGGAGGATGCCTGGGCGGCTCGCTACGCGCGAAGCTTCTCGATCGCGCCCATGATCTCGGCCGTCGACTCCGCATTGATGAACTTCTCGCTGCCCGCTCCGACGCTGAGCAGCGCGTTGTGGTTCATGCCGTCTCCGACGAACAGCACGAGGCGCGCGACCGCTGGGTCGCCGATGGCCCGGACGAGCGCGTCGAACCAGCCCTCGCGGCACTGGCGAAGCACATCCAGCGCATCCTTGTCACCGGTCTGCGCGAGGCGGTAGACGGCCTCGACGAGACGCTCGAGGAGGCTGTCGCGATCCTGCGAGGAGACGATGTAGTACGACACGGCGTTGTCGAGGTCGCCGAGCATGTTGTCGGCGTCGACCCGCGCCTGCGCCTGCAGCTCGGCGAGAAGCGCCTCGCCAAGCGCCTGCTTCGACGCGAAGTGATGGAGGACGCCGGCCTTCGACAGCTTGCAGGTCGTGCCCACGGCTTCGAGGGTCGTCCCGCGCACGCCGGAGTCGACGAGCAGGTTCATGTATGCGGTGAGAATCTTCTCCCGCTGACCGGAGACGGTGAGCATTCGGCAATCGTACCCAGGAAGTGACCCGGGTGAGTGCGAGTAGCGTTGCGTCATGACTGACGTTGACGTGCTCATCATCGGCGGCGGAGCGATGGGGCTGTCGACCGCGTGGCAGCTGGCGAGGCGCGGCAGGAGTGTCCGGCTGCTCGAGCAGTTCCAGCCCGGCCACCACCAGGGTGCGTCCCACGGTGCGACCCGGAACTTCAACACCTCGTACACGCAGCCTGACCTCGTCGCGATGCTGCACGAGTCGCGCGCGCTGTGGACCGAGCTGCAGCTCGACTCCGGCCGGCAGGTCCTCGACCTCGTCGGCCTCGTCAACCACGGGCCGGGGGCGGCGAGCCCGGACGTCCACGCCGCCATCTCCGCGGGAGGGGAGGCGGCCGAGCTGCTCTCGACGAAGGACGCGGGCGAGCGGTGGCCGGGCATCCGCTTCGATACCGAGGTGCTGCACCTGCCGAGAGCGGGCCGGGTCCGGGCCGCCGATGCGCTCACCAGCATGGCTGAGCTGGCCGCGGCGAGTGGGGCCGAGCTGAGCTGGGGCAAGCGCGCCGTGAGCGTCGTGGAGGAGACCGATCGGGTCGTCGTCGAGGCCCACTCGTGGGGTGAGGCGCCGGAGCACCGCGGCCACGCGCGCGAGACGATCACGGCGAAGGTCGTCGTCTCGGCCGTCAACGCGTGGACCCGCACGCTGCTCGCCGGCATCGTCGAGCTGCCGCGGATGCGGGTCACGCAGGAGGCACCCGTGCACTTCCGCGAGTTCAACGGCTACATCGACTGGCCGAGCTTCAACCACCTCCCGGCGTTCGGCCGCCCCGGGTACGAGGGGTGGCTTTCCCCCGTGTACGGGATGCTCACGCCGGGCGAGGGCATCAAAGCGGGTTGGCACGGAGTTGGGCCCATCGTGGACCCCGATTCGCGCGACTTCCTGCCGGTGCCGGCGCAGCTCGACGCGATCAGGCAGTACGCCCGCGACTGGCTGCCCGGCGTCGACGCTGAGAGCGCCGAACCGATCAGCTGCACCTACACGACCACCGACGACGCCAGGTTCGTGGTCGACAGAGTCGGCCGCATCGTCGTGCTCGCCGGATTCGCGGGGGAGGGCTTCAAGTTCGTGCCATCGATCGGGCGACTCGGTGCCGACCTCGCCGAGAACGGCCCGGGCGCGGCGCCCGAGCTGTTCTCCCTGAACCGGCCGCGCTCGCTCGCCGCGCAGCCCCTGCGGTAGCCACTCCGCGCATCCGCTCGGCCGTGCGGCCGTGCGGCCGAACGCCTGCCCCGCCCCGTCCCCGTGCTCGTCTCGGGATGGGAACATCGCTTCGTGCTGGGAAAGTTCCCGCAACGAGGTGAGTTCTCCATCCCGAGTCGGGTGTGGCGTGCGTGCTCGCCTTACCGGCTCGCTTGTTCCCCGTGCTCGTCTCGGGATGGGAACGTCGCTTCGTGCTGGGAAAGTTTCCGCAACGGAGTGAGTTCTCCATCCCGAGTGGGGCGTTGCGTGCGTGCTCGCCGTACCGGCTCGTTTGTTTCCCGGGGCGTCTCGGGATGGGAACATCGCTTCGTGCGGGGAAAGTTCCCGCAACGAGGTGAGTTTTCCATCCCGAGTGGGGCGTTGCGTGCGTGCTCGCCGTACCGACTCGCCTGGCCCTGCGGGACCGGTGGCGGGCTGCACCGTGTCGCCTCGGCGTGCTGCCGCCGCCGTCTCTAGCTGCCGCTTCCGTTTCGGGATGGCGTTCGCGCACGCGGATGCTCTGCAACCCCATCTGCGTGCGTGTAACCCATCCCGAAAGCGGGCAAGTCGAGGGTCGAGAGCCTCGGGTCGCGGCGGCACGCTGCGCGCCGAGCTCGCGGCGCTACGCGGTCAGGGTGCGGAGCGTCTCGGCGAGGGTGGTCGTCGGTCGCCCGGACACGCGGGAGAGGTCGCCGGTCGTGAGGCCGAGGGCGCCGTCGCGGATGTTGGCGTCGAGCCCGGTGATGAAGCCGATCGTGCCTTCGTCGACGGCGTTCGAGGTGAGGGCCGCCGCGTGCTCCTCCGTGGTGAGTGCGCGGTACTCGACGTCGCGGCCGAGGGCGTCGGCGAGGGTCTTCGCGAACTCGTCGAAGTCCCAGGCCTTGTCGCCGGAGAACTCGTAGACCTTGCCGTCGTGGCCGTCCTCGAGGGCGAGCGCGGCGATGCCCGACGCGTAGTCGGCGCGCGACGCGCTCGCGACGCGGCCCTTGCCGGCGCTGTTCGCGATGACGCCCGTGGTCTCGCCCTGGGCGATCTCGGCGACGTAGTTCTCGGTGTACCAGCCGTTGCGGGCGACGGTGTAGGGCAGGCCCGATTCGCGGATGAGGGACTCGGTGGCGACGTGCTCCGGGGCGAGGATGAGGGCGTCTGGGTCGCCGCCGAGGACGCTCGTGTAGATGATCCGGGCCGCGCCTGCGTCGTTCGCCGCGTCGATGATCGTCTCGTGCTGGGCGACGCGGGTCCCGACCTCGTTGCCGGAGATGAGCACCACGGTGTCGCCGGCGCTGATCGCCCCTGCGGCTGTCTCGGGGCGGGCGTAGTCGATGACGGCAGTGCGGACGCCCTTCGAGGCGAGCTGCTCGAGGCGCTCCACGTTGCGCCCGCCCGCGACGATGTCGGCGGGAGCAGCACCTCGTTCGAGGAGGCTGTCGATGACGAGGGTGCCGAGCTGTCCGGTCGCGCCGGTGATGACGATTGCCATGCTGTGCTGTTCCTTCCGAGGGGGTGCTTGCAGCTACAACAACCACGGGATCGTCGCGACTATTCCGGATGGACCAGTGGAAAGGGCGCGGTCGGTCACCCGGACACGCGCCTGTGCATCCACCCCTCATCCGCCCCTGATCCTGGCGCGGCGTGGGGGTGGACCATAGCCTCGAAACACTGCGTAACAGAGACGTTCGCAGGGCTGCGCGTTCGCGCGCACCGCACGCAGCATCCGCTCAACTCAAAGGAGAGATCATGGCGAGCAACAGAGCTGTCGCGTACAAGGGGCCGAACGAGGTCGAGGTCATCGACATCCCGTACCCCGAGTTCGAGCTGAAGGACGGGCCGGGCGTGAACCCGGCGAACGTGGGCCGGCAGGTGCGGCACGGCGCCATCCTCCGCACCGTGACTACGAACATCTGCGGTTCCGATCAGCACATGGTGCGCGGCCGCACCACTGCCCCGGTCGACCTCGTGCTCGGGCATGAGATCACGGGCGAGGTCATCGAGGTCGGGCCGGACGTCGAGTTCATCAAGGTCGGTGACATCGTCTCGGTGCCGTTCAACATCGCCTGCGGGCGCTGTCGCAACTGCAAGGCGGGCAAGACGGGCATCTGCCTCAACGTCAATCCCGACCGCCCCGGCAGCGCGTACGGCTACGTCGACATGGGCGGCTGGGTCGGCGGGCAGGCTGAGTATGTGCTCGTGCCGTACGCCGACTGGAACCTCCTCAAGTTCCCCGACCGGGACCAGGCGCTCGAGAAGATCCTCGACCTGACGATGCTCTCCGACATCTTCCCGACCGGGTTCCACGGTGCATACACCGCGGGTGTCGGACCAGGGTCGACCGTCTACATCGCGGGTGCTGGGCCCGTCGGCCTCGCGGCCGCGGTGAGCGCCCAGCTGCTGGGCGCAGCGTGCGTCATCGTCGGCGACCTCAACGAGGACCGTCTGGCGCAGGCGAGATCCTTCGGCTGCGAGACGGTCGATGTCTCGAAGGGCGACCCGGGCGAGCAGATCGAGCAGATCCTGGGCGTGCCGGAGGTCGAGTGCGGTGTGGATGCGGTGGGCTTCGAGGCCCGCGGGCACGGCTCGGATGCGGGGCACGAGGCGCCCGCGACGGTGCTCAACTCGCTCATGACGGTGACGGAGGCTGGCGGAGCGCTCGGTATCCCCGGCCTGTATGTGACGGGCGACCCGGGCGGCGTCGATGATGCCGCGAAGGTCGGCTCGCTGTCGATTCGTCTCGGCCTCGGCTGGGCGAAGTCGCTGTCGTTCACGACCGGCCAGTGCCCGGTCATGAAGTACAACCGCCAGCTCATGCAGGCGATCCTCTTCGACAAGGTGAAGATCGCGGATGCAGTGCAGGCGACCCCCATCACGCTCGACGAGGCGCCGAAGGGCTACGCCGACTTCGATGCAGGCGCACCGAAGAAGTACGTGCTCAACCCGAACGGCTACGTGAAGTAGCTCTGCGCGGGGGACAATAGACCGCGACAGAGCGTGGATGGCGCCGAGCCTCGCGCTGCAGGGATGGACTGCAGTGCGGGGCTCGACGTATGCGTCGGGGGCTTTCGCCTGGTTTTGTCGGTGGCCGGGTGCAGACTGTCGTCGTAGTCGAGTGCGGGCACCGAGGCCGGTACTTGCGGGCGCAGGGGAGCAGGAACATGGTTGCAGCAGAACAGAACGACTTGGGTGGGGTGCGCGTCGACCGCGAGGTCGCCACCTCCGCCGACGGGACCCGCATCGCGTACGAGATCCGCGGGGAAGGGCCCGTGGTGGTCATCGTCAATGGCGCCTTCTCGACGGCGCGCGATGTGACGGAATTCGCGATGGCGCTCGTCCGGGCGGGATTCGCGGCTGTCTCCTACGACCGTCGCGCTCGCGGGGACAGCGGCGACACGAAACCCTCGGCACCGGAGCGCGAAGCTGAAGACCTGGCGGCCGTCATCGACGCGGTCGGCGGTCGGGTGAGTGTCATCGGGCATTCCTCTGGTGCCGTGCTCGCGCTCTTCGCCGCGTCGCTGGGCGTGCCCGTGCAGCATCTGTTCCTCTCCGAGCCGCCGTTCCGCTTCGGACAGCACGAGCCTGCCGCCGATCTCGCCGAGCGTCTGCAGCGCCTCGTCGACGACGGCGACGAGGCGACGGCCGTCTCCACCTTCCAGCTCGAAGGCGTGGGCCTTGACCCTGCCCTCGTGGAGCAGATCAAGCAAAGCCCGATCTTCCCTGGGCTCGTGCCGCTCGCGCAGTCGACCGTCTACGACGCGCAGCTCGTGCGACAGGTGTCGACGCCCACGGAGGCGATGGTCGCCGTGCAGGTGCCCGTGACGATCGTCGTGGGCGGCGACACGTTCCCGTTCCTCGCGAGCGCAGCGAAGCGGCTTGCCGAGACCCTGCCTGGGTCGGAGCTCGTCGAGGTCGCCGAGTCGGTTGGCCACCGCGTGCATCCCGAAGCGACGGCGAAGGTGCTGGCGGAGCGGCTGCTGTGAGCGCGGCGGGCGGCCCCGAGAGCGGCCCCGATCGCGCAGGAGGCGAGCTCGAGCGGGTGATTCTCGATCTCCTGGACAAGCGCGCCGAAGGGGCCACGATCTGACCATCGGAGGCGGCCCGAGTTGTCGGCGGCGACGAGTGGCGAGATGAGATGGAGGCGGCGCGGGCCGCCGCGCGGCGACTCGTCGAGTCGGGCGAGGTCGACATCACCCAGGGCGGCGAGGTGGTCGACGGCGCGACGGCCAAGGGGCCGATCCGCATCCGCCGCCGCTGAACCATCCGCACCGGCCGAACCATCCCTGCTGCTCAGTCCCAGTAGGTGATCGTGCGGTACACGATCATCATCTCGCCGGCGGAATCGACGGAGATGAAGAGCGTCGGGAAGGTCCAGAACTCCGCGTCGAGCGGTTCGACGTCGACGCGCGTGCACGCGTAGGTGTCGTCGATCACGGTGAAGGCGTCGCTCAGGGTCTGCTGGATGCGGTCATCATCACGATGGACGCAGGTGACCGGCGAACCCGCGTACTGGGTCAAGGCGTCGCGGATGTCGCTGTTGTTCTGGATACGCGACACGATCTCGGGGTCGCCTGACTTGTCGGCGACCGTCACCCAGTCGCCCTCATCCACTGCGGTGAAGAACATCTCCGCGACGCTCTCTGCACCCTCGATGCTTCCGTCCGGATCGAAGACGTCTGAGCCGGTCTCCGACGAGCCGTCCGTCCCGGTGTCGCTGCTGTCTGTGTCGCCGTCGGCGGTCTCGGCCGTCTCGGCCGTCTCGGTCACCGTGACCGTCTCGGTCACGGCCGGCGGAGCCGAGGTGGCAGGTGGTGCTGGAACTTGGCAGCCCGCGAGCACCAACGCCCCCGCCGTGGCGGCGAGCACAGAGAAGACCCTGCGCGGGGTCAGACCTGGATTGGATTCCTGTCGAGTGGACATGATCGTCCTCCTCTCATGGCGCGGACCCGAATCTCGGGTCCCGCGTTCAGAGGA
Source organism: Pseudoclavibacter sp. Marseille-Q434 (assembly GCF_050315415.1). Classification (NCBI taxonomy): domain Bacteria; kingdom Bacillati; phylum Actinomycetota; class Actinomycetes; order Micrococcales; family Microbacteriaceae; genus Pseudoclavibacter; species Pseudoclavibacter sp. Marseille-Q434. The sequence continues at coordinate 906,201 of NZ_JBNPQH010000002.1, forward strand.
CGGAGGAGGGCCAGAAGTGTCCGGGCGCCCCTCCGCCCGATCTTTCGTACACTAAGGAATCGGCTTGACTCCGCCCCGAAAATGGAGTCACGGACCGGTCCCGTTCGCCTGTCAGCTCTCTGAGCATGTGAAGCGGGAGTCGAGATTCAGGCCGGCCCGGAGAGGGCTCGGAGCGAGTTCGGAGCTTGCCCGCGCCTACGAGGCGAGCTTCTCCAGCCGGACGACGATCGACTTCGACGTCGGCGTGTTGCTGACGTCGGCGGTCGAGTCGAGCGGCACGAGCACGTTCGTCTCCGGGTAGTACGCGGCGACGCAGCCGCGCGGCGTCGAGTAGACCACGATGCGGTGGCGGTCGCTCCGGCGTTCCTCGACGGTGCCGTCGCGGCCCGGCCACTCCGAGACGATGTCGACGTGGTCCCCGTCCGCGAGGCCCTGGTCGCGCGCATCCGCCTCGTTGACGAACACGACGCGCCGCGCGCTCTTCACGCCCCGGTACCGGTCGTCCTTGCCGTAGATGGTGGTGTTGAACTGGTCGTGCGAGCGCAGCGTCTGCAGCAGGAGGCGACCCTCCGGCACCTTCGGGTACTCGAGCTCGTTCACGGTGAACTTCGCCGTGCCGCCGATGTTCGAGAAGTCGCGGCCGTCGCGCGGGCCGTTCGGCAGGATGAACCCACCCGGCTCGTCGATTTTCGCTTCGAAGTCCTCGAAGCCCGGGATGACGCGGGAGATGGAGGCGCGCACGTTCGCGTAGTCGGCGCGCAGCTCGGCCCAGTTCACCTGCGGCACGTTCGGCCGCGATCGGGTGAGGACCCGCTCGGCGAGCATCGTCACGATGGCGACCTCGCTCAGCAGCTCATCGCTGGCCGGCTCGAGGCGTCCGCGCGAGGCGTGGACCGCGCTCATGGAGTCCTCGACGGTGACGCGCTGCGTGCCGCCCGCCTGTCGGTCGCGTTCGGTGCGGCCGAGGGTGGGGAGGATGAGGGCCCGGCGTCCCGTCGCGACGTGCGAGCGGTTGAGCTTGGTCGACACCTGCACGGTGAGTGCGAGCGACTCCATGGCGGCCTCGGTCACGGCCGTGTCCGGCGTCGCCCGGGAGAAGTTGCCGCCCATCGCCATGAAGACGCGGGCCTTGCCGTCGCGCATGGCGCGAATCGCCTCGACCGTGTCGTAGCCGTGCTTGCGGGGGGAGGCGAACGAGAACTCGGCGTCGAGCTTGTCGTGGAACGACTCCGGCATCTTCTCGAAGATGCCCATCGTGCGGTCGCCCTGCACGTTGGAGTGGCCGCGCACGGGGCAGACGCCCGCGCCCGGCTTTCCGATGTTGCCCTGCAGGAGGAGCAGGTTGACGCAGTCGCGCAGAGTCGGCACGGAGTGCTTGTGCTGCGTCAGGCCCATGGCCCAGCAGACGATCGTCGACTTCGACGCGAGCAGCATCTCGCCGGCCTCGCGGATCTCGGCCTCGGTGAGGCCCGTCGCGGTCTCGACCTCAGCCCAGTCGAGCCGCCGGAGCGACTCGAGGTACGCATCCACCCCCTCCGTCTTGGCGGCGATGAACTCGGCGTCGAGCACGGTGCCAGGGTTCGCCTCCTCGGCGTCGAGCAGGATGCGCCCCAGCGCCTGGAAGAGCGCCTGGTCGCCACCGAGCTTGATCTGCAGGAACAGGTCGTTCAGGGCGGTGCCGCCGAGCACCATGCCGCGTACGGTCTGCGGGTTCTCGTAGCGCATGAGCGCAGCCTCCGGCAGCGGGTTCACGGCGATGATCTTGCCGCCGTTGATCTTCGCCTTCTCGAGCGCGGTCAGCATGCGGGGGTGGTTGGTGCCGGGGTTCTGGCCGGCGATGATGATGAGGTCGGCCTCGTGGATGTCCTCGAGGCTCACCGAGCCCTTGCCGATTCCGAGGGTCTCGCCGAGGGCTGAGCCGCTCGACTCGTGGCACATGTTCGAGCAGTCCGGGAGGTTGTTCGTGCCGAGGCCTCGCACGAACAGCTGGTAGACGAACGCGGCCTCGTTGGAGGTGCGGCCCGACGTGTAGAAGATGGCCTCGTCTGGGTGCGACATCTGCGCGAACTCGTCGGCGATGATCTCGAACGCCTCATCCCAGCTGACGGCGCGGTAGTGCGTGCCGCCCTCGTCGAGGAGCATGGGGTGTGTGAGGCGGCCCTGCTGGCCGAGCGAGTAGTCGTCCCACGTGCGCAGCTCCTCGACGGAGTGCTCGGCGAAGAAGCTCGGCGGGATGCGCCGCTTCGTGGCCTCCTCGGCGACGGCCTTCGCGCCGTTCTCGCAGAACTCGGCAGGGCTGCGGTGCTTGCCCTCCGGCCACGCGCATCCGGGGCAGTCGAAGCCGTCTTTCTGGTTGATGCGCAGCAGGGTGCGGGCCGTGCGGGTCGGGCCCATCTGCGCGGTCGTCACCTTGAGCGAGTTGAGCACGGCGGGGATGCCGACGGCTGTGATCTTCGGCTCCGAGAACATGGCGGCGGTCTCGTCGATGTTCTCCACGATGCGCGCGGCGCCGTCGACGGGCTTCGCGTGCTTCTCTGGATGCTTCGGTTCGGGCATCGTTGCTCCTCCCGGGGAATGCGCTCAGTCTACGCGGGGGGACTGAAGTCGATCGCTGCCGGTGTTCCCAACCGCTCCGGGCTCGCAGGCGGTTGGGGACACAGGCAGCGACCACCCAGTGCAGCTACTTCACGAGCGCGCTCGAACCCGGGGAGAGGTCCACGCGGCGCAGCAGCTGCGCGTTGAGGGCGACGACGATCGTGGAGAGCGACATGAGCACGGCGCCGATCGACATGGGCAGGATGAACCCGACGGGCGCGAGGATGCCCGCCGCGAGTGGCACCGACAGCAGGTTGTAGCCGGCCGCCCACCAGAGGTTCTGCGTCATCTTGCGGTAGCTCGCTCGCGACAGCTTGATGACGGAGAGCACGGAGCGGGGGTCATCGCTCGCGAGGATCACCCCGGCGGACGCGATCGCCACGTCCGTGCCAGCGCCGATGGCGATGCCGACGTCGGCGCGCGCCAGTGCTGGGGCGTCGTTCACGCCGTCGCCCACCATCGCGACCTTCTTGCCCTCGGCCTGCAGCTCGGCGACCTTCGCCGACTTGTCCTCGGGCCGCACGCCGGCGTAGATGCGGTCGACGCCGAGCTCCTCGCCGACGCTTCGGGCCACGGCTTCGGCGTCACCCGTGATCAGGACGACCTCGATGCCCAGGCGGTGGAGTGCATCCACGGCCTCGCGCGACTCGGGGCGGATCTCGTCGGCGAGTTTGAGGCCGCCCACGACCGCGCCGTCTCGCACGACGTGCAGGATGATCGCCCCGTCCTCGCGCCACGCATCCGCTTCGCTGATCTCGGATGCGCCGAGCGCCTCGAGGAGGCGTGGCCCGCCAACACGAACCTCGCGACCGTCGACGGTCGCCGTGACGCCGACCGCCGGTGATGAGCTGAAGTTCGACGCCGCCGGCACGGTGAGGCCGCGCTCGGCCGCCGCGCGGACGATGGCCTTGGCAAGCGGATGCTCGCTGTCGGTTTCCGCGGAGGCCGCGATCGCGAGTATCTCGTCGGCCGTGAGGGCGCTTGCGGAGCTGCCTGCGATCGCGATCTCGGTGAGCGTCGGCTCGCCCTTCGTGAGGGTGCCGGTCTTGTCGAAGAGGACCGCGTCGACGGTGCGGGTGCTCTCGAGCGCGAGGCGGTCCTTGATGAGGACGCCGCTGCGCGCCGCCTTCTCTGTGGCGATCGACACGACGAGCGGGATCGCGAGGCCCAGTGCGTGGGGGCAGGCGATGACGAGGACGGTGATGGTTCGCATGACGGCGGCGTCGGGGTTGCCGACGAGCGTCCAGACGATGGCCGTGATGGCGGCTGCACCGAGGGCGAACCAGAACAGCCAGGCGGCGGCCCGATCGGCGATCCGCTGCGCTCGCGATGTCGAGTTCTGTGCTTCGGTGACGAGCCGCTGGATGCCGGCGAGGGTCGTGTTGTCGCCAGTCGCGGTCACCTGGATGCGCAGACCGGAGTCGGTCGCGACAGTCCCGGCCGTGACGGTGTCGCCGACGCCGCGGGACACCGGGCGCGACTCGCCGGTGACCATCGCCTCGTCGATCTCGGCCCTGCCCTCCGTGATCCTGCCGTCCGCCGGCACGCTCCCACCCGGGCGAACCACGACGACGTCGCCGACGGCCAGCTCGGCGGGGGAGACCTGCACGATGCGATCGCCCTCCACGCGTTCGGCGCTATCCGGCAGCAGGGCCGCCAGGGAGTCAAGTGCCGAGGTGGTCTGCGCGAGCGAGCGCATCTCGATCCAGTGGCCGAGCAGCATGATGACGATCAGCAGCGCGAGCTCCCACCAGAACTCGAGGTCGTGGTGCAGGAGGCCGAGGCTCGCACCCCACGATGCGGCGAACGCGACGGTGATCGCGAGCGCGATGAGCAGCATCATGCCGGGCTTGCGTGCCCTGAGCTCGCTGATCGCGCCGGTCAGGAACGGGCGCCCGCCCCAGACGTACATCACGGTGCCGAGGATGGGCGCGATGAAGGCCGCGCCGGGAAAGTCGGGGATCTCGTAGCCGACGAGCATCGCGAACATGCTCGAGAAGCCGACCACTGGTACGGCGATGACGAGGTTGATCCAGAACAGGCGCCGGAACTGGGCGACGTGATCCGCGCCGTGGCCGGCGTGGCCGGCGTGCCCTGCCGAGTCCCCGTGCCCCGCGTGGGTGTGCGCTTCGTCCTCGTGCCCCGCGTGCTCGTGCTCATGCTCGTGCTCGGAAGGCTGGCCGTGCGTGATCGCCTGGCCCGGCTTGTGGGTGTGCGCTTCGGGCTGTGTGCTCATGGGCTTCTCCTCGGCTTGGCGACGTGGTGCGGTGTCGCGTATACCCCTTGGGGGTATAGGGGTTAACCGGCCAGCGTTCCCGTGTATTCCTGCCCTTGACCTTCCTGTTACGGGAGGCGGCAGGCTTGAGTCATGCTCACCATCGGAGAATTCGCGAACACGACCGGCATCAGCGTCAAGGCGCTTCGTCACTACGACGAGACGAAGGCGCTTGTCCCCTTCGAGGTGGATGCGGCGACGGGGTACCGCAGGTACTCCGAGTCGCAGGTGCGCGACGGTGCCCTCCTGCAGACGCTGAGGGCAGCCGGCGTTCCCTTGCCTGCCGCCGCGGGGGCTCTTCGAGACGGCGACGCGGCCGACGTGCTGCGTCGCCACCGGTCGGAAGTGCTCCAGAAGCGCGACGCCGAGGATGCAGCCATGACGGCGGCGGATGCAGTGCTCACGGCATTCGCGCGCCCGGCCGCCGTCGAGGAGCGGCATCTTGGGGCCACTCCTTTCGTGGCGCGCGTGATGCAGCTGACCGCCGACCTGGACGCAGCAGGCGTGGATGGCGCTGGCAGGGAAGGGGTCGCGCCGACTGATGAGGACGCGAATCGAGCCTTCGCCGACCTGTATCAGCACTGCGTCGAGGCCGGTCTCGAGCCCGGGCCAGCGTTCTGGACGTCCTTGCGGGAGGCCCCCGGCAGTCCGGCGAGGGCACCCGAACTGCAGATGCTGCTCTGCTGGCCGGTCGCGCGCCTTCCGAAACCCGACGATGCGTCGTGGGCCGACGAGCGCATCCTCGCCGACGAGCTGCCACCGCGAACCGATCTCGTCGCCGTGTGGCGGTCAGACGGCGCTGACCTGCCCGAGGGCTCCGTGCATCCGGCCGTCGTCGCCCTCTTCGACGCGCTCGCGGAGCGTGGGGTGGCGCTCCAGTCGCAGGAGGTGCGCCAGCGCGTCCTCGGCGAAGACGAAAGCGACTTCGCCGTGGAAGTCGCCGTCACGCTGCTGTGACGCGGCCCCCCTCCGCCGCCCTCCCGCCCTGCCACCTCCACCTCCGCCGCCCCGCCCGTCCCCGTCGCCGTGCGCCGCCCGACTCGGTCGCTGCCAGTCAATTGGCCCGTATGGCCGCGGCTGTAGGGCCACTTGACTGGCAGCGACCGAGTCGGGCGGCGGCTGAAGGGCCACTTGGCTGGCAGTGATCCCCCTCGAAGCGCGGTGCAGCTCGGAACGGCGGAAGCGGTGGCAGCGATCGGGTGGCGGATGCGCGGGAGCGAGGCCACGGGCGCGGGGCACGGGTGCGGGGTGAGCGCGCGGGGTGCACGCGGGGTGCACGCGCGCGGGCGTAGGGGTGCGGGCGCTGCCCCGCCGACTACCATTGCGAGTTCGGAGGTCACCACCGGAGGTCACCATGGCGAGAGCGTCGCTTGTTCAGTCGGTCAGCGACCGGCTCCTCGATGACATCATCTCGGGGGAGCTGCCTCAGGGGGCGCCGCTGCCGCGCGAGATCGACCTTGCTGAGCGGCTCGGCGTGAACCGTCTGACCCTTCGCGAGGCGCTCAAGACGCTGCAGGCGCAGGGGGTCGTGCAGCCGGTCCCCGGCACGCGCGGCCGCGTGCTGCCCATGGAGGACTGGACCGGCATCGAGCCGCTCCTGCGCGCCGCGACCTCGACGGAAGGCAAAGCGCAGGCGTCGGTGCAGCTGGTGCAGCTGCGTCGGATGATCGAGACCGGCGCGTGCGAGCTCGCGGCGCCCCTGCGCACGGAAGACGACCTCGAGCGACTCGAGGCGTACCTCGAGGAGATGCGCGCCGCATCCGCCGCCGAGGACGTGCACACGTTCGTGACGGCCGACATCGCGTTCCACGACGTGGTGCTCCGGGCCAGTGGCAACCCGTTCCTGCGCGTCCTGCTCGAGCCGCTCGGCCGCTTCCTGTACGAGCGCCGCTACGAGACCTCGGCCGTGCCGCAGGTGCAGGTGAACGCGATCCGCGAGCACGCGGGGATCCTCGAGGCGCTCCGCTCGAGTGAGCCGGCGGCGGCCCGTGCGGCGATGGAGTCGCACATGCAGCAGACGGCGGATGACCTGCAGCAGTACGTGCTCGGGCCGCAGGCCTGACCCCGAGGCGGGGCTCGCGCCCGGGTGGGCCCCTCGGTCGAGGCCGGGCATCCCGGAATAGATATCAGATATCTCCTTGACAACACTCTTCGTCGGGCGCAAGCTATCTGATATCCGATTACAAGGGAGTTCTCTGATGGATGAAACCCGACTGCTCGCGCAGTACCCCGCCCCAGTGCACGTCGATGCCGCGGAGGTCGCCGACCGGGTCCGCGAGTCGGGAGTGACCCTCATCGTCCTCGACGACGACCCGACGGGAACGCAGTCGGTCGCCGACCTCCCCGTCCTCACCCGCTGGGAGCAGGACGACCTCGTCTGGGCGCTCGAGCAGGGCCGCGACGCCGTCTACGTGCTCACCAACACCCGAAGCCTGGACGCGGAGTCCGCCGCCGCGCGCAACCGCGAGATCGTCACGGCGGCCCTCGCCGCCGCCGAGCGCCTCGAACGCCGCGTCGCCTTCGTGAGCCGCGGCGACAGCACGCTGCGCGGCCACTACCCGCTCGAGACCGACGTCATCGCGGCGACGCTCGAAGAGCTCGGCGGCCCGGTTCCCGACGGCGTCCTCATCGTCCCCGCGTTCCCCGACGCCGGCAGGGTCACCATCGGGGGCATCCACTACTACCGCCAGAACGGCGAGCTCGTGCCCGTCGCCGAGACGGAGTTCGCGAGGGACGCGACATTCGGATTCCGCAGCTCGGCCCTGCCCGAGTGGGTTGAGGAGAAGACGAAGGGCCGCTGGGCGGCCGCCGACGTCACCGTGCTCTCGCTCGACATCATCCGTAGCGGGCCGGAGGCGGTCGCCGCCATGCTGCAGGACGCGCGCGACGGCCAGCCGATCGTCGTCGACGTGGTCATCGAGGACGACATCCGCATCGTCGCCCTCGGGCTCGAGCTTGCAGAGGCTGACGGCAAGCAGTTCCTGTACCGCGTCGGGCCGCCGTTCGTGCGCGCCCGCATCGGTCAGGAGATCGCCTCGCCCCTCGAACCTGCCGAGCTCACGCGCGCTCGCGCAGACGCGTCCGCCGCCGGCGGCCTCATCGTCGTCGGCTCGCACGTCGACCTCACGACCCGCCAGCTCGCGGCCCTCCACCAGGAGCACCCCGACCTCCCGACCGTCGAGCTCTCCGTCTCGACGATCATCGACGCCGACCATCGCGAGGCGCACCTCGACGACGCCAAGGCGCGCGTCATCGAGGCGCTCGCGGTCGGGGACGTCATCCTCCACACGAGCCGCGAGCTCGTGAAGACCGACGATGCGGATGCGTCGCTCGCCATCTCGAGGAACGTCTCGGCCGCCGTCTGCGAGGTCGTCGCCCACGCGCTCCGCGAGACGCCGCCCAGCTTCGTCATCGCCAAGGGCGGCATCACCTCGAGCGACGTCGCCACCAATGGCCTCGAGATCCGCCACGCGGTTGTGCGCGGCCCCATGCTCCCGGGCATCGTCTCCCTCTGGCAGGCGGTCGGGGGACCGGCCGACGGCATCCCCTACGTCGTGTTCGCCGGCAACGTCGGCGACGAGGACTCGCTCGCGCGGGTCGTCGAGAAGTTCCACGCGAGCGCCGCGACCGGCGTCGTCCCCACGGCCGGCGCGGCAGCACCCGCATCCGCACCCGTAGCCAACTGATCAGCAACAGCGCTGAGACCTCAACACGCACCGAGAAACGAGCAACCATGACCTCCTCTTCCTACTCCGTCGCCGTCCTCGGGCTCGGCGCCATGGGCCTGCCGATGGCCACGCGCCTCAGCAGCCAGCTGACCGTCAACGGCTTCGACATCGCGCAGCCGCGCCTCGACCTCGCGGCCGCCGCGGGCATCGTGCCGCACGACTCCGCGGCCAGCGCCGTCACGGGCGTCGACGCCGTCCTGCTCGCGGTCCGCAACGGCGAGCAGCTGCACGACGTGCTGTTCGGCGCGAACGGCATCGCGGACGAGCTCGACGAGGGCGCAGTCGTCATCCTCACGAGCACGGTCGGCACCGACGGCATCGCCGAGGTCGTCGCCCGCCTCGAGCAGCACTCGGTCGAGCTCGTGGATGCGCCCCTGTCGGGCGGTCCCGTCCGCGCGGGCCAGGGCGACCTCCTCATCGTCGTCGGCGCGACTCCTGCCGCTCGCGAGAAGGCGCAGCCCGTGCTCGAGCTGCTCGCATCCACGCTCACCGTCGTGGGCGACCGCCCCGGCGACGGCCAGGCGCTCAAGACCGTCAACCAGCTGCTGTGCGGCGTGCACATCGCCGCCGCCGCCGAGGCGCTCGCCCTCGCCGAGCGACTCGGCCTCGACCCCGAGAAGACGCTCGAGACGCTCGGGGCGGGTGCCGCCGGCTCGTTCATGCTCGCGAACCGCGGGCCGCGCATCCTGGAGGCCTACGACGAGGACGGCGCCGAGGTTCTCAGCCGACTCGACATCTTCGTGAAGGACATGGGCATCGTCGGCAAGGCGAGCCGCGCCGTCGGACTCCCCACGCCGGTCGCAGCCGCCGCCGAGCAGCTGTACCTCCTCGGGCAGGCGCAAGGTCTCGGCGCGGCCGACGACTCGGCCGTCATCCTCGCCCTCGCCCCGAAGACCACCGACTAGCTCCCCCAGACACTCCCTCGGCGCGAGCCCCCGCTCTCGCCCCGTCGTTCTCGTCAAAGGAGACGAACTTGTCCACACTGCTGCTGCTCACCATCGGCGTCGGAGGAATCGCATTCCTCTTGCTGCTGATCATCAAACTCAAGGTGCACGCCTTCCTGGCGCTGCTCATCGTCAGCATCCTCGTCGGTCTCGCGACGGGGCTGCCGCTCGTCACGATCCCCGAAACCGACCTGGAGCCGGCGAAGCTCGGCGTCATCGAATCGATCATCGCCGGCATGGGCGGAGTGCTCGGCTCGGTCGCCATCCTCGTCGCACTCGGCGCGATGCTCGGCAAGATCATCGAGATCTCCGGCGGCGCGTCGAGCCTGGCCGGCCGGTTCACGAAGATCCTCGGCCCGAAGCGCGTCGCCGGCGCACTCACCGCGGCGGCCCTCGTGCTCGCGATCCCGGTGTTCTTCGACGTCGGCTTCATCATCCTCGTGCCGATCATCTACGGCTTCTGCAAGGCGGCAGGCGTCAACCCCGTCAAGTTCGGCCTCCCCATCGGCGGCATCATGCTCGCCGTGCACGTGTCCGTACCACCGCACCCGGGCATCGTCGGCGGCTCCGGCATCCTCGGGGCCGACCTAGGCTGGGTGACCATCCTGGGGCTCGCAGTGTGCCTGCCCCTCGCCGTGGTGGCGCACTTCGTCTCCAAGTGGCTCAACCGTCGCGACATCACCATGCTGCCGAGCACCGCGGCCTCCTTCGCAGCGTTCGGGACCGAGAAGGACACCGAGTCGATCGTCGACGGATCAGGCGCGGGGACATCGGCGGTCGCAACCTCGACGAAGACCGGCACGGTCGCACCCCCGAGCTCGGGAATGATCATGGCGCTCATCCTGACCCCGCTCGTCATGATCGCCCTCGGCACGGTCGGAGCCACGCTGCTCCCGGCCGGCGACCCGGTCCGCAACGTGCTCGGCTTCATCGGCGCACCGCTGTTCGCTCTGCTCGTGACAGTGCTGCTCGCGAGCTTCTTCCTCGGATTCCGTCGAGGATGGAACGCAACCCAGCTGGGCGAGGTCATCGAATCGGCTCTGCCGCCCGTCGCGATCGTCATCCTCGTCTCCGGAGCCGGCGGATCGTTCGCCCGCGTGCTCACGGAGAGCGGCATCGGAACGGCGCTCAGCGAGACGCTCCTCGCGACAGGAATGCCCCTCATGCTCCTGGCCTTCCTGATCTCGCTCGCGCTGCGAGCCGCGCAGGGGTCGGCAACCGTGGCGATCCTCACGACAGCCGGGCTGCTCAGCGCGTCGGTCCTCGGAGGCGACTACTCCACCATCCAGGTCGCGCTCCTCGCCCTCGCGATGTCCTTCGGCGCCCTCGGCCTGTCGCACGTCAACGACTCGGGCTTCTGGGTCGTCACCCGCTACCTCGGCCTCAGCGTCGCGGACGGCCTTCGCACCTGGACGGTCCTCACGACGGTGCTCGGCCTCGTCGGCTTCCTGCTCTGCTCCGTCGTCTGGCTGATCGTGGGCCTCGCGTAGCCCCACCCCACCCGCGCACGCATCCGCCGCCGCACTCGATCGCTGCCAGTCAAGTAGCCCCTCTGGCAGAGGCTGAAGGGCCACTTGGCTGGCAGCGATGGAGTCGTGCGGCGGCGATTGGGCCACTTGACTGGCAGCGACTGCCGAACGGATGCTGCGGGCGCGGGCGTGGGGACGGATACCGGGTGGATACCGCGGGCGCCACCACCCCGCAGCTAGGCTCGGGCCGCTGGCAGCGATTGAGGTCTGGCTCGCATCCAGGGCCAATTGGCTGGCAGTGATCGCGCGTCGCGGCCCGCGCCGCACCCCTACGGTGCCCGCGGGCCCTTCTGCACGGGGATGACGCCGGTGCGTGCCGGCGGGTTCGGGAAGAACCAGAGGATGGCGCCGGAGAGGATCCAGATGATGGCCATGCCGGCGACGAGCCATCCGGCGTCGAACCCGGCGATGAGGCCTGCGACTGCGGCGCCGATCGCGGCGGCGGTGACGCGCAGTCCTGCGCCGATGGTGAAGACCTGGGAGCGCACGTTCGGCTTGCTCTCCTTGTCGCGCAGCAGCATCATGGCGGCGTTCGCGGGGGCCGCGAAGAGGCCGGCGATGAAGACGGCGGCGAACGTGAAGCCGACGGGGAGCGCTGGGACGGCGATGAGGAGGAACGCGCCCGTCGCGACGAAGCCCATGCCCATGACCCAGACGGGGCCGCGCGTGGTCCAGGTCCTGATGGCCATGAACAGTGCGCCGGCGAGGCCGCCGATGGCGTAGGCCGTGACGATCCAGGCGGCGGATGCTTCGGAGCCGGTGCGCTCCAGGGAGATGGCGATCGCTGCTATGCCGAGCGCCCCGCCGGCGATCTGGCTGACGGTGCCCGCCGTGGTGACGATGGCGATCGGCTTGTGCCGCACGAGGTAGGTCATGCCGCGGGCGATGGTGCGGCCGAGCCCTTCGACGGTGCCCGCCTTTGGGTGCATCCGGATGCCGAACCCGGCCATCGCCCCGATGAACGCGAGGGCTGCGAGGAGCACCATCGCGAGCCGAGCGGACCCGGCGAGCGGGATCGCGAGCGCGGCCAGCGCGGGCCCGCCGACCGACGCGATCGTGTAGGACAGGGCGTCCTGCGCATACGCCTTCCGAACGGGTTCGATGTTGTCTGGCGCGAAGCTCGAGAGGCCGCCCATGTATGCGGGGGTCACGAAGCCGGCGACCGCCAGGATGAGCGCGATGACGCCGATCGGCAGGGTGCCGAGCTGCGACGCGAACAGGTACGCGGCGGCTGTGATGGCACCGCCGATGATGAGGAGCAGGCGGGGTCGGCGCATCCGGTCGAGGAGCGCGCCGACGAGCGGCGCGGCGATGACGCTCGGGAAGAGGGCGACGGCGACGAGGAACCCGCCGACCGCGACATCTCCGAGCTGTTCGACGGCGAGAAGAGGAAGAGCGACGACCGCTCCGGCGTTCGCCAGTCTGAGGGGGATCGAAGTCGACTGGTACCGCCAGATGCCGCTCATCCGAGAACAGAACTCCTCACTGCAACGCCGTCAGAGACGCGGCAGACGATGCCGCGGAAGGCCAGCCTACGTCTCACTGGAGGCGTCGGTCGGCGGTGCGAAACGTGCCGCAACGCGTCGAGGCTGGGCTTGTGACGGGCGGTTCGCGCCGTCCGGTTTCCTCTCGTGCGGCGCTCAGTCGCCCAGCTTCTGGTCGAAGTCCTTCGGCGCGAGGGCGAGGGCTTCCGCCTCTTCACCGCTCAGCTGCTGAGCTTCGCGCCGCGACTTCCGTGCGTTGAGGAGGTAGTGGATGGTCGTGGGCACGACGGTCGCGAGGACGGCGAGGATCAGGATCACGTCGATGTACTCGCGGATGAAGTCGCCGAGCACGGGCACGTAGCCGAGGAGGTAACCAGCGAAGGTGAGGCCGGCCCCCCAGATGAGGGCGCCGATGAGGTTGTAGATCGTGTACTTGCGGTAGTCCATCTTGCCGACGCCGGCCGCGACGGGAGCGAACGTGCGGACGATGGGCACGAAGCGGGCGACGATGACGGCGAGGCCGCCGAAGCGCTCGAAGAAGGCATTGGTGCGTTCGACGTTCTTCATGCTGAAGAGGCCGCTCTCCTTGCGTTCGAAGATCCTCGGGCCGGCCTTGCGGCCTATCAGGTAGCCGACCTCGCCTCCGAGGAACGCGGCGAGGCCGATGGCGAGGCACACCCACCAGATGTCGAAGCCGATGCCCGGGTAGAAGGCGAGGAGGCCGGTGATGAGCAGCAGCGTGTCGCCGGGCAGCAGGAATCCGACGAGGAGTCCGGTCTCCGAGAACACGATGAGGCAGACGACGAGCAGCGCCCAGGGACCCGCGCCGTGAATGATCGTTTCGGGGTCGAGCCAGGGGAAGAGTGTGGGAACCACGGAAGATGCATCCAGTCGCAGAATTCTTGAGGTGAACGAAGGGTATCCCCTGCGGATGGGCGAAGAGGGGGCGATTGTGTCAACCGCGGGCGTCGGTCGTGTTGCGGCTCGCGGTCTGGACGTCCAGGCAGGGGAATCGCTCACCAACGTGCGCGGGTGTCTCCCCGTCGCCGACCTCGTCGATTGGGCGTTCGTCGACGTCGAGGACGTGCCGCCGGGGCCGTGGCTCAGGCTGGTCACCACCTCCGAGGTGCAGTGAGTGGGCCGCTAGCGGGCCGCGGCGGAGAGAATCTACTGTGGATACTCGTATCTATGTTCGAGAACATGGTAGGGTGGAGCTGGATCTTGGGGGAGGTCGAGATGTGGGATGAAACGCAGAATCTGCGCGACGACGAGGCTTCGTGCTCGGGCGCTGTGTCGTTTCCGGCAGGTGTTGCGGCGTCCGTTCGCGAGGCCGCTGTCAACGCGACTCCGGGAGTCGAGGCGCTCATCGACGGGCGCCGTCCCGTCGCATCCCTGCTCGATACGGAGTTCTTCGCCGCATTCGAAGAGCTGGCCGCACGCAAGCGGATGCTCGACGCGACCCTCCTCGAGATGACCGCCGAGCTGCTCGGGCGCGACGAGGTGACCCCCGTGGCATTCTCAGGGTCGCTGGTTCGGCGCGGTGGGTTCAGATCGGTGCACGAGGCCGTGCAGCAGACCCTCGGGCTCCGGCGAGGTGAGGCGGGCGCCATGCGAGAACTCGCGGAGGCGACTCGCGAGACGATCAGCATGACGGGTGAGCCGCTGCAGCCGACGCGGGGCCACGTCGCGGTCGCCGTCGCAGAAGGGCGAGTGACCCTCTCGCAGGCATCAGCCATCGCCAGAGGGCTGCGTGAGGCCGATGGTCGCGCTGATGTCTCCGCCCTCGATCGTGCGGAGTACGAGCTCGTGCGGGCAGCCTGCGGACTCACGCCAGAAGACGACGAGCCCGCCTCGCCTGAGCGCCTCGCCAAGCAGGCGGCCGTGTGGGTTGCCTTCCTCGACCCCGACGGTGCGGAGCCCAACGCGGAGCGCCAAGCCGAGAAGCGCGGTCTCTCCTTCACGCGCCGCTCCGACGGAATGGTGCAGGGGCGACTCCTCGCGACGCCTGAGCAGGGCGAGATCCTGCAGTGAGTCCTCGACGCGTACCTCTCGCCGAGGCGCGATCACGCCTGCGACAAGGAAGACGCCGGCCATGACGCCACGCTTCGCGCGTCCGGTGCAGTCGGTGCGCCCGATGCGTCAGGTGTACTCGGTGTGCCCGATGCGTCAGGTGTACTCGGTGTGCCCGGCACGTCCGGTGTGCACGAGCCTGAGGTGCCGATCCGAGACGAGCGCAGCCCATCCCAACGGCGCATCGACGCTCTCGTGTCGGTGTTCGCGCAGCATGCTGAGTCCCCGGCCGCGCCGCGCACGGGCGGCGAGGCTCCGACCCTGGTCGTCTCGGTCACTCGCACAGGGCTCCTCGGAGCCATCGACAGCCTGGCCGATGTACCGCGCTTCGAGCACTCCGGCGAACCGGCCTCGATCGACGTCGCCAGGCGCATCCTGTGCGACGGCATCATTCGGGCCGCCCTCGTCGACGACGACGGAGAAGTGCTCAAGCTGGGTCGCAAGCGACGACTCTTCAGCCCCGCTCAGCGAAGAGCGATCTTCGCCAGAGACGGCGGGTGCCGAGCACCCGGCTGCGAGTTCCCCTACGACATGGTCGAATTCCACCACGTCAGACCCTGGTGGCAGGGAGGTCTCACCGACACCAGCAACGGCATCGCACTGTGCAGCTTCCACCACCACGAAGTCCACCTTGAACGGCTCGTCATCGTGCCCTCGGCCGACCGTGTCTGGAAGGTCGAGCCCGCAACAGGGCCAAGGGGCAGTCGCAGCCAGATTCGCTCAAGTGACAGCTCGGCGCGCCCCGTGGAGTTCAGGGCTTCGGCCCCCGACCTCGTCCCAGGTCATGTCGCCGACCCCGTCGCCCAGGAGCTGTCGACCGGCAGCTCGCGAGAATAGACGCATGCCACGAATCCGCGCTCAGCAGTTCCCACCCCTCGAGGTCATGAGGGGCCGTTGGGCCCTGGCGGCCGCCATAGAGACGGCGATCCTCGGTGAGAACAACCAAAACGCGCGCGCCGACCACCACGGCTGGTTCTACTCCGACGGCGGCGGCAGCTGGGTCCGCCTCACTCCACTCACCGACGGCCGCGCCGTCCTCAGCGGCATCGACCGCGACTACTCCGAGACGCATCAGACGGGCATCGACCCCACTGCCGGTCTCCCCGACTGGGCGATCGAACACGTCGAAGCCGCCGTTCGCGACGAATCGGGCAGCGAGTGGTCCAGTGGTGACGAGCAGCCCTGGCTCGGGTTCGTCTCCTGGCTCGACCGCGGTGAAGTCGATTGGCGCACCGTCGACCACGGCGTCGCCGACGGCCTCGACCGGCACCTGCTGCCCGCGCTCAGCGAACAGCGGATGCTCGACGCCGCCGACGACTGGTTCCAAGGCGCCGCCATGGAACTCGACGACCCGGAAACAGCGCCCGAACGCGTGGACACCGAAGCCGTGCTCCGCGCCGCGCAGCTGGGCCCCGACCTCACAGGAGACGCGCTCGCCGCCGTCCTGCCCTTCGAGGGGATGCACGTGCAGGCCGCACTCCGAGCCGCCCGGGCATTCGCCAACGGGCCAGCTGCCTGAGAGAAGAGCAGAGAAGAAGCTCTCAGTGAGCCGGCCGTGACGACAGGACGCTAGTCGCGCTGCGGCCCGATGTCAGACGCCTGATCAGGCCTCTCTGCGGCCGATGCAACCGTCGTCGCCGCGCCCGCGCCCGTGGCCGCCGCCGCGCCGACCTGTGCCGTCTCTGCGACACCCGCGTGCGCTGCCCGAGCGCCGCCCCGGGCCGCCGCATCCAGCTCCTCAGCCTCGTCGCCGCCAACCGCCTCACCGCGGGCCACCAGCCCCGCGACATCCGACAGCGGGATCTGCTTCAGGAACAGCGACAGCAGGAACGCGAGGGCGATGAACGGCACGAGGTACCAGAACACGGGCGCCAGCGCATCCGCATACGCCGTGACGATGCCATCTCGCACCTCGTCGGGCAGCTGCGACAACGTCTGCGGGTCGATCGATGACGTCGCCGTCGCCGCATCCGCCGAGCTGGCCCCGCTCGCCGTGAACACCGACGTCAGGTTCTCGGTGAGGCGCGTCGTGAAGATCGCGCCGAACACCGCCGTGCCGAGCGCCGCACCCACCTCGCGGAAGTAGTTGTTCGTGCTCGTCGCCGTGCCGATCTCCGCAGCCGGAACCGCGTTCTGCACCACCAGCACCACCACCTGCATGATGAGGCCGAGCCCCGCCCCGAAGAAGAACAGGAACACGCAGATCAACCAGACCGGCGTATCCGCCGTGAGGGTCGTCATCGCGACCATCGCGAGCCCCGTGAGCACCGTCCCGATGATCGGGTAGATGCGGTAGCGGCCGGTCTTCGAGATCAGGATGCCGGACGCGATCGACGTGCCCATGAGGCCCGCCATCATGGGCAGCATGAGCAGGCCGGACGCCGCCGCCGAGGTGCCGGACGACATCTGCAGGAACGTCGGCACGAAGCCGATCGCCGCGAACATGCCGATGCCCAGCGTCAGCCCGATGGCCGTCGCGTTCACGAAGATCGGGTTCTTGAAGAGGCCGAGCGGGATGATCGGGTCCTCGGCGCGCGACTCGACGAAGACGAACAGTGCTGCCGCAACCAGCAGTCCGAGACCCCACGCCCACGTGACCATCGAACCCCAGCCGTGCTCGGCATCCGCACCGAAGTCGGTGAAGAAGATGAGGCACGTCGTTGCGGCCGAGAGGAAGATGACGCCGAGGTAGTCGATGCGCTTCGTCGCCTTCTTGCTCGGCAGCTTCAGTGCGACGACGGCAATGATGAAGGCCGCGATGCCGACGGGGATGTTGATGTAGAACGCCCACTGCCACGTCAGGTGGTCGACGAAGTAACCGCCGAGAAGGGGGCCGCCGACCGCGGAGAGGCCGAAGACCGCACCGAGCGGGCCGAGGTACTTGCCGCGCTCGCTCGCCGGCACGATGTCGGCGATGATCGCCTGCGACAGGATGATGAGGCCGCCGCCGCCGAGTCCTTGCAGGGCGCGGAACACGACGAACGCCCAGAAGCTGTCCGCGAAGGCGCACCCCACGGAGGCGAGCGTGAAGATCGCGATCGCGACGAGGAACAGGTTCCGCCGCCCGAGGACATCGCCGAACTTGCCGTAGATCGGCATGACGATGGTCGTCGCGAGCAGGTAGGCCGTCGTGATCCACACCTGGTGGTCGACGCCGCCGAGCTCCCCGACGATCGTGGGCATCGCGGTCGACACGATCGTCTGGTCGAGGCTCGAGAGCAGCATTCCTGCGATGAGGGCGCCGAAGATCGTCCAGATCCTGCGCTTCGTCAGCAGGAACTGCGGCTCGGCAGGCGCGTGTGCGGTGGAGGTCATGCGTTGGTCCGTTCGAAGAGTGCGGTGGGGGATGCGGCGAACTGCGGGGAGGGGGGAGGGTCAGCGCTGCAGCACGGCGCGCATCGCGTCGACGCGCCTGCCGACGATCGCCTCCATGTCGTCGGTGTTGTCGGTCGTGAAGAACTCGAACGCACTCGCCCGCATGATCGACATGAGGATCTGCACGGCGGCGGAGGCGCGGAGGTCGCCGGCGGGGAGCCCCTCGCGTCGCTCGACGAGTGCCACGTCGCGCTTCTCGTCGCTCGACATGTGCTCGAGCACACGCCTGAAGAGGCGCGGCTCCTGGTCGATGACGGCCATGACCTCGCGCACGCGCTCGGGGTCGGGTTCGGGATCGTCTATCCGCCACCGCTCGAGTGCGAGACGGGTGAGCGCCTCGAGGAGGTCGGGGCTCAGGTGCTTGCTCTGCGGGTCACCGCCAGCCACGAAGTCCTCGTCGAGGTGCGCCGTGTCGCGCCGAGCGGAGATGCCGAGAACTGCGTCTTCCTTCGATGCGAAGTAGTTGAAGAACGTCCGCCGGGAGATCCCGACCTGCTCGCAGAGCTCCTCGATCGTGAAGCCGGCGAGTCCTGCATCGAGGGCTCGCCTGCGGGCGGCCGCCGCGAGGTCGCGGCTCATCTGCGCCATCTTGCGGGCGCGCAGGCTCGTTGCACTATCGGTCACAAGTGCAGTATTGCACTTCCAGCCGGAAGTGCAACAAGCCTTCCGAGTGGATGCGAGGCCTCGCCACGCGCATCCGTTGCCCTACGCTGTCCCCTAGTACCCCGAGGAGACCAGATGGCCGAGATTCCGCACATCACGATCAGCGCCGGCTTCATCTTCGCGATCATCGACCTGATCATCCGCGTCATCGCGATCATCGTCGTGCCCCGCAACCGCAAGCCGAGCGTCGGCATCGCCTGGCTCATGGCCATCTTCCTCATCCCGTACGTCGGCGTCGTCGCCTTCCTCCTGCTCGGCAGCTTCCGCCTCCCCGCCAAGCGCATGGAGCGCCAGCAGGAGGTCACCACCTTCATCAACATGGCCGTCTCGAGCGTGGAGGTCGAACCCACCGAGCACACCGACCCGCCGTGGTTCGACTCCGTCGTCGCCCTCAACCGCACGTACACGGCGATGCCGCTCATCAGCGACAACGAGGTGGTGCTGCAGGGAGGCTACGAGGAGACGATCCTGGCGATGGCCGCCGAGATCGACACGGCCGAGAAGTGGGTGCACATCGAGTTCTACATCCTCGCCTGCGACCACACCACCCTCCCCATCTTCGATGCCCTCGACCGGGCAGCCGCCCGCGGCGTGAGCGTGCGCATCCTGCTCGACCACATCGCGTCCATCCGAGTGCCCGGGTACCGCAAGCACACGCTGTCCCGCCTCAAGGCCCTCGAGCGGGCAGGCGCCGAGTGGCACTACATGCTGCCGGTGCGTCCGTGGCGCGGCGAGTACCAGCGGCCCGACCTGCGCAACCACAGGAAGCTGCTCATCGTCGACGGCAACTCCGCGTACCTCGGCTCGCAGAACGTCGTCGACTCCACATACAACAAGCGCGGCAACATCCGCCGCGGGCTCCACTGGCACGACCTCATGGTGCGCCTCGAAGGTCCGGCCGTGCACGCCGTCAGCGCCGTCTTCATCACCGACTGGTACTCGGAATCGGGCACGATCATCCCCGAGGACCTCACCGACGTCGAGACCATGCCGCAGGAAGCGCGGATGGACTGCCAGATCGTGCCGAGCGGTCCCGGCTACCCCAGCGAGAACAACCTCCGCCTCTTCCTCAATCTGCTCTACGTCGCCCAGAAGTCGATCATCATCACGAGCCCCTACTTCGTTCCAGACGAGTCGATGCTGTACGCGATCACCACTGCAACCGCGCGCGGTGTGGTCGTCGAGCTGTTCGTCTCCGAGATCGGCGACCAGGCGATGGTCTACCACGCGCAGCGCTCCTACTACGAGGCGCTGCTGCTCGCGGGGGTGCGCATCTGGATGTACAAGTCGCCGACGATCCTGCACGCCAAGCACTTCACGATCGACGACGAGGTCGCGGTCATCGGGTCGTCGAACATGGACATGCGCTCGTTCTCCCTCAACTTCGAGGTGTCGCTCATGGTGCGCAGCGCCGACTTCGTCGAGGATCTCCGCGAGGTGCAGCAGGACTACCGCGAGCATTCGCGCGAGCTCACCATGTTCGAGTGGCGCAAGCAGCCGATGCGCTCGACCGTGCTCGACAACCTCGCGCGGCTCACGGCGGGATTGCAGTAGGCGCAGTCTGGATGTTCGCTCCGACCCGGAGTCCGGGCGCGCGGCCAATGTCGGTAGTCGGGAGTAACTTTACCAGTGGGTTCGACTGGGCCCGGAACCACCGACGCGTGCAGGAGTAGCGAGTCATGCAGAAGATCATCCCGAACCTCTGGTTCAACAAGAACGCCGAGGAAGCTGGCGAGTTCTACGCTTCCATCTTCCCGAAGACGACGACGTCAGTGGAAGCCAGGTATCCCGAGACCGACCTCCTCGACTTCCAGAAGGAGTTCGCCGGCCTCCCGCTCGTCGTGGGCGTGGAGATCGAAGAGTACCGGTTCACGCTCATCAACGCGGGCGACCAGTTCAGGCCCAATCCTTCGATCTCGTTCATGCTCAACTTCGACCCCCGCGTGCTCGGTGGAGACGCGGCGTCGGCACGCGAGGAGATCGACCGGGTCTGGGCAGGGCTCAGCGACGGTGGCAAGGCCCTCATGCCGTTGCAGGAGTACCCGTTCAGTCCGCACTATGGCTGGATCGAAGACCGGTACGGCGTGAGCTGGCAGCTCATGCTCGTCGACCCCGACGGGTTGAGCACGGCTGACGAGCCTCGTCCATTCATCGTCCCGAGCCTCATGTTCGGTCGCGAAGCGCAGAACAGGGCGCGCGAGGCCATCGACCTCTACGTATCCCTGTTCCCGGAGTCCCGTATCGGCACCGTCGCCGAGTATCCGGCTCCGTCAGGCCCGGCTGTGGCCGGGGCGATCATGTACGCCGACTTCCAGCTTGCGGGGCAGTGGTTCGCCGCCATGGACAACGGTGCCGGACAGGAGTTCGGCTTCGACTGCGGTGTCTCGCTCGAGGTCGACTGCTCCGACCAGGCCGAGATCGACCGCTACTGGGATGCACTCACCGCCGTACCCGAAGCGGAGCAGTGCGGATGGCTGGTGGACAAGTTCGGTGTCAGCTGGCAGATCGTGCCCGCGAACATGGGCGAGCTGATGGCGAGGCCCGGCGGCTACGAGCACATGATGCAGATGAAGAAGCTGGTCATTGCCGACTTCTGATTCCTAGCACCCCGAGGTGCGCTGGTCGCCCGGATTCGAACACATATTCCCAGCATCCGTCGGGCCGCCAGCCAGGAGCGCCGCCTACTGTCGCGGACATGGCAGAGACACACGAAGGTGAAATGCTCGGCGCGACCGAGCCTGGAGAGAACGGTACCGAGAAGGACCCGTCGACGTGGGTCACCGGCGATGAGCCGATGACCGGTGCGCAGCGCAGCTACCTCGACACGCTCGCTCGCGAGGCCGGCGAGGAGATCCCTGCGGACATCACGAAGGCGGAGGCGTCGGAGCACATCGACCGGCTGCAGCACGAGACCGGTCGCGGCGAGAGCTGACCGCGGCGACTGCTGACCGCGGCGACTGCCTCCAGAAGGCGAGAACGGCCAGGTCGGAATGCGAACTGCATCCGGTCTGGCCTTCTTCGTGGAGCGGATGACGGGAATCGAACCCGCGCTATCAGCTTGGGAAGCTGAAGTTCTACCATTGAACTACATCCGCGCACCCGCCGGCACTCGGCCTGCGGACTCGACCATCGTACATGCACGCCGCTTCGAGACCGCAAGGGCGCCCGGTCGGCGTCAGTCGCGTTTTGTGACGAGAGCCCGGATCACGAAGAACACGATGACAGCGACCACCGCGACGATGCTCAGGCGGGCCACCATCCACGCCAGGTGGAAGAGCACATCGACAAGCCACCACGCGATGACGACGGCCACGACAACCCCGATGACGGTCCACACGTTTCTGCTCACGGGCTGAGCCTAGCCGTCGGCTTCCGACGAGCAACTAGGCTGGCGACGTGCTTCTCAGCGATCGGGACATCAAACAGGGCGTCGAGACTGGCCGCATCGGCCTTGAGCCGTACGAGCCGGGGCTCATCCAGCCTTCGAGCATCGACGTGCGCCTCGACCGGTACTTCCGGCTGTTCGACAACCACCGGTACCCGTTCATCGACCCGTCGGAGGAGCAGCCAGAGCTGACCCGGCTCGTGGAGTCGAAACCCGACGAGCCGTTCGTCCTGCATCCGGGGGAGTTCGTCCTCGCCTCCACGTTCGAACGCGTCACCCTCGGCGACGACGTCGCCGCGCGCCTCGAAGGCAAGAGCTCGCTTGGCCGCCTCGGACTCCTCACGCACTCCACGGCCGGCTTCATCGACCCCGGCTTCACCGGACACGTCACCCTGGAGCTCTCCAACGTCGCGACCCTGCCGATCAAGCTCTGGCCAGGGATGAAGATCGGGCAGCTGTGCTTCTTCCAGCTCTCCAGCGCCGCGGAGCACCCCTACGGGTCAGCGATCTACAGCTCCAGGTACCTCGGGCAGCGCGGACCGACCGCATCCCGCTCCTTCATGAACTTCACGCGCGCGGACGTCTCCGTGACCGAGGCCGGCGCCCCCGGGCAGTGACCCTGAGCCCCGCTCAGGTGCGCCGAACATCTCCGCGAGGTTGCGGAAACCAGGAGGCGCGCGCGTAGCGTTGGCTGAACGTTGCCAACGATGCCCGTGCTCCACAGGGCTCGAGGCATCCGCACGAAGGATGCACGGCCATGCCACAGACACCACCGCCAGTCCCGGGGACCGGGGATCTCACGCGGGAACCCACCTCGGCGGACATCCGCCGCTGGCGCCGCTACCTCGCCGACGAACGCGCCGAGGGCTCCGTCTACCGGGACCTCGCCGCGAAACGCGAAGGTGAGGAGAAGGAGATCCTCCTCGGCCTTGCGAACGCTGAGGTGCGCCACGAGGAGCACTGGCTGCGGCTGCTCGGCCCTGCCGGCGACGGCGGCGTCCGCGCCCACCTCGGCACGCGCCTCTTCGGGTGGTTCGCTCGCCGCTTCGGCTCCCTGTTCGTGCTTGCCCTCATCCAGCGGGCCGAGTCGAGGTCCCCGTACGAGCGGGAAGCGGATGCGACGCCGGAGATGGCCGCCGACGAGCGCATCCACGAGGAGGTCGTGCGCGGGCTCGCGATGCGCAGCCGGTCCCGCATGTCTGGCATGTTCAGGGCTGCCGTGTTCGGAGCGAACGACGGCCTGGTCTCGAACCTGGCCCTGGTGCTCGGCATCGGCGCGACCGGCGCCCCGACCGTCATCATCCTCGCGACCGGCCTCTCCGGGCTGCTCGCCGGCGCCCTCTCCATGGCCGCCGGAGAGTACGTGTCGGTGCGGTCGCAGCGCGAACTGCTGCAGGCATCCACGCCCAGCCCTGACACGCCGCAGACCATTCAGCGGCTCGACGTCAACGCGAACGAGCTGGAGTTCGTGTACCGGGCGCGGGGCATGGACGAGGCCGAGGCGCGCAGGTACGCGCATCGCGTGTTCGCGCTGCAGGGAGCCGACCCAGCCTCGGGCCCCATCGCCCTGCAGGCAGCCGATGAGGAGCACGAAGAGCTCGGCACCGCGTGGACAGCGGCGCTCTCGAGCTTCGGCTTCTTCGCCGCCGGCGCACTCCTGCCGGTGCTGCCCTACATCTTCGGCATGAGCGGGCTGACGGCCGTCATCGTCTCCGCGATCGTCGTCGGCATCGCGCTGCTCACGACCGGCGCCATCGTCGGCGTGCTCTCGGGCGGCCCGCCGTGGCGCCGCGCGGGACGCCAGCTGCTCATCGGCTACGGAGCGGCCGCCGTCACCTACGTGCTGGGCCTCATCTTCGGTGTTGCGGTTGGATAGGCCCCATGCCGATTCCTGAATTCGTCGCCGACCTGCGTGCCAAGATCGGGCCGGAGCATCCGCTCTGGCTTGCCGGTTCGACCGCCGTCATCATCCGCCCGCGTGCACGCGCGGGCGACCTGTCGCCGGTCGAAGGATCTCGGCCGGCTGGCGAGGCTGTGCCCGCCGACGAGGAGGTGCTGCTGGTTCGCCGCTCCGACAACGGGGTGTGGAGTCCCGTGACGGGCATCGTCGACCCCGGTGAGCATCCCGCGACAGCCGCCGTGCGGGAGAGCCTCGAGGAGGCGATGGTCGAGGTGCGCGTCGACCGGCTCGTGCGGTTGAGCGTCTCGCCGAAGATCGTCCACGCGACGGGCGACCGGGCGCAGTACTGCGACCTCGTCTTCCGGTGCACGTGGGTCTCCGGCGAGGCTGCCGTCGGTGACGACGAGTCGGTGGACGTCGCCTGGTTCCCAGTGGATGCGCTCCCCGCCATGCCCGAGCACCTCGCGTCGCGCGTCGCGGTCGCGGTGGCCGACCGCCCCGAATGCGAGCTGCTCGTCGATGGCGTCGCGCTGCCGATCGTCGGGCCGAACGGGACCGCGTAGCGCCGGCGAGTCAAGGCCTTCGGGCCGAAGGGGCTGGGACGGGCTGTGGCGGGGCCGACTCGGAGCCCGCCTGTCCAAAATGAGTGCGATTTCCAGCCGATTGAAGCTTGGGCGGGCTCAGCGCACTGATATCGCACTGATGTTGGACAGCCTCTTGACCCTGCCGTCTCGCGCGGACGGGCTGGGACTCGGCCGCTTGCCGGTCAACGGGCAGCCTGGAGGCTGGCGGCGTCTGCGTCCTGTGACCCGCGTCCGCTCGGTGACCGGCGGCGGTTACTCGGGCGCGCCAACGACGACCTGGCCGTCGGCGGAGGAAACGGTGACGGTCACCGACTGGTCCTGCTCCGCGTAGGTGAACGTGCACTGGAACTCGGAACCCTGGTCGGCCTTCACCTGCTCCGGGCAGGTGACATCGCTGACTTCCACGAGCCCGAAGTCGTCCTGCAGCACGCGAGTCACCTCCGCCTGCAACGGCTCCGCCGCAAGAACACTGCCGTTGCTCTCCCCGATGAAATAGCCGCCGAGACCCGCGATGAGCGCCGCCGCCGGGATCGCGAGGATGAGCAGCAGGCGTGAGTTGCGGCGCGGCTTGCCGTTCGGAGTTGGGCCGGCCGCAGCGAAGCCGGAACCGGGGGCCCCTGGCGTCGGGTAACGCGTCGGCTGCTGATACCCGAAGCCCTGAGCCGGAGGAATCCCGGTTGACTGAGCCCCGTTCGAGGAGCCGTACCCCCCTCCAGGAACGCCGTACCCCGTGTTCGGTGTGGCATAGCCGGAGCTCGTCGCCGACGGTGCGCCGTAGCCGGAGTTGGTCGCCGAGGGTACGCCGTAGCCCGAGTTCACGCCGTAGCCGGTCCCGGAGCCCGCGCCGGTCGCAGTTCCCGTGCCCGCGCCGCCGGGAGGCGTGGCCGAAGCGGCCGAGTACCCGGGCTGCGGATATTGCTGGCCGGCCTGCGGATACTGCTGACCTGGCTGTGAGTACTGCTGGTCGGGCCGGCCCTGCTCGTTGCCCCGGCCCGGCCCCGCAGTGCTGGTCGCGCCGTGCTGGCCGTGCTGTCCGGAACCGTACGAGCCGTGCTGATTCTGTTGAGGCTGCTGCCCGTACTGGCCCTGCTGTGGGGTCTGGGGGTTGGGCGCCCCGTGCCCGGTTGCAGCGTCCTGCCCGTTCGGCCGACCCTGCCCAGGGTCTTGGGTGCGAGGGCCCTCTTGGGTGCGAGGGTCCTGCTGGTTCCGCGGGTCGCCTGGGTTGCGCGGATCGTACGGCCGCTGCGGGCCGCCCTGCGGTGGGAAGGTCATCGTGCTGCCTCCAGCTTGCTTGCTGCTGCGTTCATGAGCCCGGCCAACCCCTAGCCGGTCCTTGCGTTTCCGATGGCATCCCAGAAGGCACTGGCCTGGTCTGCGGTGACGTTCGTCACGTACTGCGGCGCGAGCGACGCCGGGTCGTCCGGCAGATCGTCGGCAGTCGGCGTTCCCGTGATCTCGAAGCCGAACTGCACCTCCACGTCGAGGGAGGCCGCGTCCATCGTGCCGTTGACCTCGATCTTCTGGATGATGCCGTCGGTGCCCACCCACACGTGCAGGGGGAGGAGCGTGCCGAGCTCGTCGTCGCTCAACTGCGAGCGCAGGTCGTCGCCCAGCGTGTACAGCCCCGCCGCTTCCAGGGAGTCGAAGGTGACCGCGGACGTGAAGTGCTTGCTGCCGTCAGCGGAGACCTCGAGCTTCTCGGGCAGCTCCTCGCCGTTGCTCTCCTTCGAGAGCTGCCACGCCTCGACGAGATTGCACATGAAGATGACGGTGCCGAGGATGCACGTGCGCTGAGGGTCGTTCGCCCGGTCGAGGTCGCCCATCGGCAGCCGAGCCCACGGCGTCGCCACGACCGTCGTGTACGCGCTGCCGAAGAGGTAGTACGTGAACCCGCTGCCGGCCATGTGGACCTCGTCGATCGAGGTTCCCGGCTCGGCCGTTGATTCCTTCGTGACGTAGGACGCGCCGACCACGGTCGTCTCGTGCTGCGTGCTGAGCGTCGCCCCCGTCGAGGCCTTGCCGTGCGTGTAGGCGGTCGCCGAGAAGTTCTCGACCCCGGCGAGACCCTCGACGAGCGAGTCGCCGAGCAGCTCAGCGCCCGTGTCGGCGTGGTACTCGAGTTTCGCCTCGTGGTTCGCGACCGCCGTGGGCGTCGTCGTCGCGCATCCCGTCAGCACCAGCCCGACGAGCAGCGCCGTCGCGCCCGCCACCAGCCGCTGCGTGCGCATCAGGACCCCCCGAGCTCGTCGTACAGCGAGAGTGCGGTCTGGCCGAGGACCGAACCCTCCCAGCGGAACGGGGGATTCGCGGACGAGAGGACGGTCGACGACGTCGCGGCGACGTAACCGGCGCCGACGACCTTGTCGTAGTAGACGAGCCAGGCCCCGCCGGATCCTCCCGGCGTCATGCTGCACATGTGCGTGTAGCCGCCCGCCGAGCCTTCCTTCCACTGGCTGGAGGCGCACATGTACTCCTCCGACCCGTCGTAGGGGCTCGCGCTCGGGTAGCCGACCTGCGTGATCGCCTTGGCGGGCACGCCGAACGCGATGCCCTGGCCGCCCGTCACGTCCTGGATGCGTTGCCCGTCTTTCTCCTCCATGACGAGGAACGCGAAGTCGTTGTTCCATCCGTCGCCGTACACGCCCTGGTCGCCGTAGTTGGCGTTGTCGAGGAAGTGCTGCGGGATGCTGTAGTCGGTGGCCGCCCAGCGCCCGTAGGGCTGCTCGGCGCCGTCGCCGCGGTCGCCGGGGATGAAGACGACGTTGGTCGCGACGGCCTTGTTGCTCTCGAAGTCGACGAGGCAGTGCGCCGCGGTGACGACGATGTTGCGCTCGCCCGAGTTCACGACCGTCGCCGAGCAGACGGCGAGGCCGCTCGCGAACGACATGTAGAGGCGACCGAAGGTGGATGCGCCGAGCCCGGCCCGGTCGAACGGCACAGCCTCGGTGACGTCGCCGTACCCGTTCGGCGACTCCGCTGCGGGCACCGCCGTCGTCGGAGCGACGAACGCGCCCGTCGCGGGGTCGCCGACGCCCACCGTGATGCCGTTGTCTGGAGAGGTGTAGTCGAAGCCCTCGGCGTTCTTGAACATGTCGGGGTCCGACCAGAAGTCGTGGGACTCCTGGGGCGACGACTCGAACGAGTCGCGCAGGCTGACCGTTCCCCCCTCGATGGGGGCGTCCACCGCGTCGTAGCCGTTGGCAGACGGGACGGCAGTTGCGCTCACGGAGCACCCCGCGAGCAACACGACCGCGGCAAGCGCGCCGATGCTCGCGAGCAGCGCCCGCGGTCGGCGACGATGTCGAATCATGGGGTCTCCTTCGGCACGCTGGGTATGCCGTTCCTGGTCATGCTACGCAGGGCCACCGACAGTCAGGCCGCGAACTGGCCGAAAACCCAGGTGACGGGGAGTTCTCCCCTGGAGGCTGCCGAAGTCGTCCAGGAATAGCGGCGGGATGGCGCACGTTGCCCTTGCCATGCCAGGAACGACCAAGCTCTCCGTGCTCGACCTCATCCCGGTCTCTGAGGGGCAGACGAGCGCCGACGCGATCGCCGCATCACGTCGCCTCGTGCAGCGTGCCGACGAGCTGGGGTACCACCGGTACTGGGTCGCCGAGCACCACAACACGGAGCTCGTCGCCTCGACCACCCCTCCGGTGCTGCTGGCGGCCCTCGGAGCGGGGACCAGCCGCATCCGCCTCGGGTCGGGTGGCGTGATGCTGCCCAACCACGCCCCCTTCGTGGTCGCCGAGCAGTTCGCGGCCCTCGAGTCCGTCTACCCCGGGCGCATCGACCTCGGATTGGGGCGTGCCCCCGGTACCGACCCGTTCACGGCCGCCGCCCTGCGCCGCGATCTGTCGCGTGACCGCGTCGACGAGTTCCCGAACGACGTGCTCGAGCTGATGGGATTCCTCGGCGATGTGCGCGACGAGCACGATCGCGAGGTGCTCAACCGTCTCCGCGTGACGCCGGGCGCCGCCACCCACCCCGAGATCTGGCTGCTCGGCTCGAGCCTCTACGGGGCCGAGCTCGCCGCCGCCTTCGGTCTGCCGTACACCTTCGCCCACCACTTCGCGATGCACGCCGACCCGAAGGCCGCGGCAGACCACTACCGCGAGCATTTCGTGCCGTCTCCGGTGCTGGCAGAGCCGCACTTCATGGTGTCGGTCTCCGCGATCTCCGCCGACACCGTCGAGGAGGCCACTCGCCTCGCGCTCCCGAGCCGGGCCGCGATGCATCAGATCCGCTTCGGCCGACCCACCCGTGTCCTCACGCCAGACGGCGCCGCGGCGTACGCCGCGCGCATGCAGGACCGCTCGCTCTTCGACGCGACGACCGGCACGCAACTGGTCGGAACCCCCGAGATGGTGGCTGATGGCATCGACCGGCTCGTCGAGCGGACGGGCGCGGACGAAGTGCTCCTGGCCGCCACGACGCACGACGTTGAGGTGCGCATCCGCACCATCGAGGCGCTCGCCGAGCTCCGGGACCCCGCTGCCTGGGAGTCGCGCGACTTGGCTGATCGGGCGTCGCGCGCGACTGTCGGTGCGCATCCGCATAATTGACGGGTGACTTCCCACGCGCGCCATGCCACCTCAGCCTCCTCTCGAGACGCCTTCACCTTCGACGACCCGAGCGACGCTCCCGACAGCACCGACGAGGCGCTCCTCCGCGCGCTCGCGGTGACGTTCGCCGAGGTCGGCTTCACGGTCGACGGCGTCGAGTCGCGCCTCGGCGCGGAAGCGGCGGATGCGCTGCACCGGGACCTGCTCGAGCCCGCCTCGTTCGCGCTGTCGCGTGAGCCAGACGACGCGCTCGCAGCGCTCATCCGCCTGTTCGTGCTCGCCGAGCCAGTGGAGGTGGGCGACGTGCCGGCCCTCGAAGAGCTGCTGGCGGCCCGGCTCGTCGAACGCCTGCCGCGTGTGGCGCCGGGGGATGCGAGCGGCGATGCGTCCGGCGAGGAGCTCGTCGACGAGCTCGTGACCGCGCTTGTCGATGTGCGCCCGTACGCGAGCGAGGGTGTGAACGGCAGCGTCGAGATGTGGGTCGCCTCCGACCTCGGTGGGGTGCAGCTCGGCCGCGATCGGCCTCTGCGCCGCGACCACGTCGTCGGCATCGGGCCGGCGACGACCCTGCTCGCGCAGCTCACCCCGCGCGAGCCGGTCGCGCGGGCCCTCGATCTCGGCGTCGGCATGGGCGTGCAGACCATGCACCTGCTCGCGCACACGCGCCACGTCGTCGCCACCGACATCTCGGAGCGCGCCCTCGCCTTCGCGAAGTTCAACCTCCTGCTCAACGCTGCGGCGCTCGGCATCGCGCCTGGCGGCCTCGACGACCGCGTGAGCCTGCGCCTCGGCAACATGCTCGAGCCCGTCGCCGGCGAGCAGTTCGACCTGTTCGTCTCGAACCCGCCGTTCGTCATCACGCCCCGCCGCGAGGGTGAGGAGGGCAGCGACCAGTACACGTACCGCGACGGCGGCAAGCCTGGCGACAGCATCGTCGAGGGGCTCGTCCGCGAGCTCGGCACGGTGCTCGCACCCGGTGGCGTCGCGTGCATGCTCGGCAACTGGGAGGTGCGCGAGGGCGACGCGACCTGGCACTCGCGCATCGAGACATGGCCAGCGGGCGACGTCGACCTGTGGGTCGTGCAGCGCGAGGACGCGACGCCCGTCGAGTACGCCGACATGTGGTTGAAGGACGCGGCCGAGAACGCCGAGCTGTCGAGCTGGCAGCACGCGTTCCGCCGCTACCTGCAGGACTTCGCGAGCCGCGACGTCGAGCGCATCGGCATGGGCATGTTCTTCCTCCGCCGCACGCACGAGGGGGCCTTCGGCGGCCCGCTTCGCCGCTTCGAGCACCTCGCGCACGCCCTCGGCCACCCGCTTGCCGAGCACATCCGCGACGGCTTCGAGGCCATCACCTGGCTGCGCGGCCTCGACGACGCCGAGCTCTTCGACGAGCCGCTCATCGTCGCCGGCGACGTCACCGAGGAGCGCCACTCGCGACCGGGCGACGAGGACCCGAGCATCATCATGCTCCGCCAGGGCGCCGGGTTCCGCCGCACGATGTCGATGTCGACCGAGCTCACGGGCTTCGTGTCGGTGTGCGACGGCGAGCTGGTCGGCTCGCAGATCGTCACCGCCATCGCCTCGCTCGTCGACGTCGAGGAGGAGGCGCTGCGCGAGAGCCTGGTCCCCGACGTGCGCGAGCTCGTCGCGCTCGGCTTCCTCGCGCCACGCTGGCGGTAGGGGCGGAGCCGTCGCGGCGCTGGGCGGTCAGCTGCGCGTCATCTCGACGCCACGATGTTCTCGGGCGTCTCCCCGTTCAGGAGCGCACGGAGCTGCCGTTCGATGAGCGCGACCATGCGGGGGTGCATGGCCGAGGAGGCGCCCCCGACGTGCGGCGTGATGAGCACGCCGTCGAGCCCCCACAGCGGGTGCTCTGGCGGCAGCGGCTCCGGGTCGGTGACGTCGAGGGCGGCGCGGATGTGGCCGGTCTCGAGCGCGCGGACGAGCGCGTCCGTGTCGACGACCGGGCCCCGCGCGACGTTCACGAGCAGCGCGCCGGGTCGCATGGCCGCGAGGAAGGCGTCGTCGACGAGGTGCCTGGTCTCTTCCGTGAGGGGAACCGTGAGGATCACGACGTCGATCTCCGGCAGCAGGCCACGCAGGCTCGAGATGGGATGCACGAGGCGCGCCCCGCCCGGGCCGCCGGCGCGTGCGGTGCGCGCGAAGCGGAGCACTCGCGCCTCGAAGCCGTCGAGGCGCTTCTCGATGGCCTGACCGACGCCGCCGTAGCCCACGATGGCGACGGTGCGGTCGGCGAGGCTCTGACCGGGGAGCTGCTGCCACCGCCCGCCCTGGGCCGCGATCGAGTACTCCGGGAAGCGTCGCAGCGAGGCGAGCGCGAGGCCGAGCGCGAGCTCCGCCGTCGAGGCCTCGTGCACGGAGCGCGCGTTGGCGACCGTGTGCCCGGGCGGCAGGTGCGCGACGATGTCGTCGTAGCCGATGGTCTGCGCCTGGACGAGCTGGGTTGTCGTTGCCCCGAGGTTCGCAACGAGGCGGGGGTCCTGCTGGTAAGGGAGGACCACGAGCTCGATGTGCGCAGAGGGTGACGGCGTCGTCAGGTCCCAGGTGATGCACTCCACGCGGTCGGTGAGGTCGAGCTGCGCGATGTCCGCTGCGAGTGCCGGTGTCGGCACCGAGATGCTGACCCTCGATTCCTGGATCACGATGTGGACCCTTGCTTACATAATGAGTTCATGCACATAATGTAAGCCGGACGCGGGCCCAGGCCAAGCCCCCATCCGCTCCGCCTCGACCCGGCCGGGGCACCGCGCGAGACCAGAACCTCGATTGGACGACAATGACGTCAGAGATCATCACCATCATCCACACCGCGATCGCCATCCTCGGCGTCGTCGTGCTCATCACCCGCTTCCGCCTGAACCCTGCGGTCGCGCTGGTCATCGGCTCCCTCTACCTCGGGCTCGCGACGGGGAACTCGCCGACCGACACGATCGGGACCATCACCGGCGGCTTCGGCGAGATCATGGCAGAGGTCGGCCTCCTCATCACCTTCGGCGTGCTGCTCGGCTCGATGCTCAGCGAGATGAACGCCATCCAGCGGCTCGTCTCGCACCTGCTGCGCATCTTCGGCCCCAAGGGGCTGCCGTACGCCATGGGGCTCACGATCGGCACCGTGCTCCA
Organism: Pseudoclavibacter sp. Marseille-Q434; assembly: GCF_050315415.1. NCBI lineage: Bacteria > Bacillati > Actinomycetota > Actinomycetes > Micrococcales > Microbacteriaceae > Pseudoclavibacter > Pseudoclavibacter sp. Marseille-Q434. The sequence goes on from NZ_JBNPQH010000002.1 coordinate 938,442, forward strand.
GTCGATCTTCCTCGACGTGCTCCTCGTCATCTCCGCGCCGCTGGCCCGCAAGATGGCGCCGCTCATCGGCAAGCACGGCACACCGCGCATCGCGACCGCCCTCGCCATCGGCCTCGAGTGCGGCATCGTCTTCATGGTGCCGGGCGTCGCCGCCCTCGCGCTCGCCGGCGTGCTCGGCGTTCCCCTCGGCCAGATGCTGCTCTTCGGCCTCATCGTGATCGTGCCGACCATCGTCATCTCGATCTTCATCATGACGCTGCTGTTCCGCATCGGCTTCTGGAAGGAGAAGCTCGACGAGACGCAGCCCGTCGAAGGGGAAGACGCGGCGGACGACAGCATCGACGGTTCCCCCGAGCCCGTCGGACCGCTCAAGACCGAGAACATCCCCGTCGGCGACCGACTCAGCAAGGTCGGCGGTGTGCCCCGCGGCGTCGCGGTCGCCGAGCGCACGACCACCTCCGAGCCCAAGCTGATCCTGCTCTTCTCCCCGCTGCTGCTCTGCCTGGCGCTCATCGCCACCGGCGCGATCCTGCAGATCGCCGGCATCGAGATCGACGCGCTGGTCCTCATCACCGACCCGGTCTTCGCCCTGCTCATCGCCGTGCTCGGCACGAGCGTCATCGGCAGGCTCACGGTCGGCGTCAAGGCCGTCGAGAAGTCGGTCGTCGCGGGCTTCCGAGAGAGCGGCCAGATCCTCATCCTCACGGGCGTCGGCGGCGCGCTCGCCGCGACCGTCGCGGCGACCGGGCTCGGCGACATCCTCGGGCAGGCGTTCGGCGCGCACAGCTTCGCGCCGCTCCTCATCGTCTGGGCCATCGCCGCCGTGCTGCACGTCGCCGTCGGCTCGGTCACGATCTCCGCGATCACCGCGGCGGGCATCCTCGCTCCCATCGCCTCGGTGATCGGGCTCGACCCGATCCTCATCGCCCTCGCTGCCGGTGCCGGCTCCCTGTTCGCCGTGCACGTCACGAGCAACACGTTCTGGCTCCTCCAGTCGCTGCTCGGCCAGACGACACGAGGCACACTGAAGACGTGCACCGTCGGTGTCTCCGTCGCCTCGGTCGTCGCGCTGCTGGTGACGCTTGTCCTCAGCATCTTCATCTGACCCGCACGCTCCGACCGATCACCAGTCCGGAAAGGACCGACATGCACACCAACGCCAAGATCGCCCCGCTCAAGGGAGTCCGCGTGCTCGAGCTCGGGAACTTCATCGCGGCCCCCACGGCAGGGCGGATGCTCGCCGACTTCGGTGCCGAGGTCATCAAGGTCGAACGCCCCGGAACGGGGGACGAGCTGCGCTCGTGGCGCCTGCACCCCGGTTCGACGACGTCGATGCTGTTCCACACCATCAACCGCAACAAGAAGTCGATCACGCTCGACCTCCGCACGGAGGAGGGGAGGGATGCGGTGCGCGCGCTCGCCGCCGACTGCGACGTCATCCTCGAGAACTTCCGGCCCGGCACGATCGAGCGGTGGGGCATCGGTCCCGACGTGCTCGACGAGATCAACCCCGGCATCGTCATCGGCCGCATCTCCGCGTTCGGGCAGACGGGCCCGCTCTCGAGCAGACCCGGGTTCGCGGCGGTCGCCGAGGCGATGGGCGGGTTCAGGAACCTCGTCGGCGACCCGGACCGCGCCCCGGTGCGTGTCGGCGTCTCCATCGGCGACTCCATCGCGGGCGTGTACGCCGCCTACGGCGTGATGATGGCGATGTTCCAGCGCGAGCAGCGCCGCGGGGCCGGCCTCGGGCCAGCGCCGCTCGAGGAGCGGGTCATCGACGTGGCCCTCAACGAGGCCATGTTCTCGATGATGGAGTCCCTCATTCCCGACTACCAGGCCCACGGCGTGGTCCGCGAGCGGGTCGGCGGACGAATGGAGGGGATCGCCCCCACGAACGCCTACGTGTGCGCGGACGGCAAGAGCGTCGTCATCGCCGGCAACGCGGATGCGATCTTCGTGCGCTTCATGGGCATCATCGGCCGCCACGACCTCGCGGGCGACCCTGGGCTCGCGACGAACAACCTCCGCTGGGAGCGCCGCGACGAGCTCGACGCGGCGATCGGCGCGTGGACGGCGACGATGCCGGCCGACGAGGTCCTCGACATCCTCGACGACGCGGGCGTCCCATCCGGCCCCATCTACACGGCGGAGGACATCAGCGAGAGCCCGCAGTACGCGGCCCGCGACATGATCCAGAAGTTCGACGTGGCCGACGGCGAGCAGACGGTCGAGGGGGTCGGGTTCCCCGGCATCGTCCCGGTCCTCGGCGGCGCGTCCCTCCCCATCCGCACCCTCGCGCCCCAGCTTGGACAGGACACCGAGGCGGTGCTCGCCGCCTACGCCAGCCTCGCGCCGCGGGATCAGCTCGACGACAACAGGACCCAGCTCGACGACAACAGCAAGGTGGAGACACGATGAGCCAGAACCCGATCACCGACGCGCGTCTGCGCGACGTCACGCTGCGGGACGGCCTGCAGCTCACCGGCAAGCTGCTGTCGACGGACCGCAAGGTCGCGCTCGCTCGCGAGCTCTTCGCCGTCGGCGTGCCAGAGCTCGAGATCGGCTCGATGGCGCGCGGCGACCTCGTCCCGCCCATGGCCAACACGCTCGACGTGATCGAGGCGCTCACGCCGGAGGAGCTCGAGCGCAGCTGGGTGTGGGTCGCGACCCCGCGGCACATCGAGAAGGCCGCGGCAGCCGGCGCGAAGAACTTCCAGTACTGCCTCTCCGTCTCCGACGCCCACAACCAGGCGAACATCGGCCGCACCACGGACACGAGCCTCGCCGCCATGCCGGACGCCGTCGCCCTCACCCGTGAGGCCGGCGGGCGCATCCAGCTGTGCCTCGCCACCTCCTTCACATGCCCGTTCGATGGGCAGGTCGACCCAGACCGGGTCATACAGATCGCCAACGATCCCCGCGCCGAGGGTGCTGCGGACATCGTGATCTGCGACACCCTCGGGCAGGCGCATCCCGGGCAGGTGTCGTCGCTCATCTCGCGGGTCGCGACCGAGACCCCGCAGCGCGAGATCGTCTTCCACGGGCACGACACGTGGGGTGCCGGCGTCACGAACTCGATCGCCGCGGTGCTCGCGGGGGCCAGCGTCGTCGACGGGGCGCTGGGCGGCCTCGGCGGCTGCCCCTTCGCTCCGGGCGCCAGCGGCAACACGGCCACGGAGGACCTGCTCTTCGCGATGCGCCCCGAGTGGCTCACTCCGGCGGCGTTCGCCCAGATCGTCCGCGAGTCGGAGGCGCTGCTCGACGACCTCGGCGAGCCCAACCGTTCCAAGGCGAGGCAGGGCGCCCGTTCGAAGGCTCCCGCGTTCGAATGGGTCGTGCCGGCCTCGCTCTGACGGCTGCCAGCCGAGTGCCCGCTGTCAGTCGGTGGCGGGGGCGCGCCCGCCGATCAGGCGAGTCGCGCGTTCGGCCGTCTCGACGAGCATCGGGGCCCACTCCTCGAGCATGTGCGGCTTGATGCGCGCGGCGGGCCCGCTCACGCCCATGGCCATGCGCACCCGCCCGCTCGGCTCGAACACCGGGGCCGCGAGGCCGACGAGCCCGTCGATGCGCTCGTTGCGCGTGATCGCGAACCCGTCCCGTCGCGTCTGATCGAGCACCCCTCGCAGCTCGGCCGGGTCGGTGATGGTGCTTGCCGCGAGGTCCGGGATGGGGTGGGCGAGGATGCTCTCGCGCAGGTCATCGTTCCAGGCGAGAAGGACCCGTCCCGCGGAACCGACCGTGAGCGGCGCGACCTTGCCGACGTGCACATCCTGCTTCAGCTCGTGGCGGGTCTCGTCGACGGCGATGCAGACGCGGTAGTCGTCGTCCGCCCTGAACAGCGTCGCGCTTTCCCCGGTCGCCTGTCGCAGCTCGCGGAGCAATGGCGCGAGCAGGTCGATGGCCTTGATGCCTCGCACGGCAGGCGCCGACCAGTACGCCATCTTCAGCCCGATTCGGAAGCGATCGTCGTCGCGGTCGAGGAAGCCCTGCGCGACGAGGTTCGTGACGAGACGCTGCGTGGTCGAGGTCGGGAGCCCGGTCCTCGACCTGATCTCCGCGAGTGACAGCGACGGCGACTCGAGCGTGAAGCTATCGAGGATGTCGGTGATCTTGCCGAGCACGAGCAGCGGGGCGACCCCGGAGTTTCCGGTGGCGGGCGAGGCTGCGCTGCCGGGATCTGTCATAGGAGAAATCTAGAGCATCCGTCCCCGGCGGAATGGCTCGAGCAGTTCGCGACGGTCGCGCCACGCGCCGGTCGACCAGATCGCCAGCCCGATGAGCAGCACCTGGAACGGGAGGCGGATGAGCCGGGCCGCGTCGGTGTCGAGCCCGAACGCATCCGTCCCCGTCACGTACTGGGAGATGTTGCCGGGGAAGACGGCAACGAAGAACGCCGCGACGGTGAAGCCGACCGCGACCCGCCATCGCCAGGCCGCGATGAGCGCCAGCCCGAGCAGCACCTCGACGACACCGGATGCGAGCACCACGAAGTCCGCATCGAGCGGCAGCCAGGTCGGCACCTGCGCCTGGAACTCCTCGCGGGCGAAGCTCAGATGCGCGATGCCGGCAAACAGCAGGAACCCACCGAGGACGACGCGCGCGATCGTCCTCGGGAGCGAGGTGCGCTGAACCTTGGCAGGGGGAGTGGTCGGAGGCATCCACCCAGTCTGCTCCCTCGGCGTGGCCGATCCGCTCAGACGGCCGCGTGGAGGGCACGCAGAGCTTCGATGCCGCCTTCCTGGTATGTCTGCCGTTGCCGCGCGGCTCCCGTCCCGAAGCGGAAGAGACGGTCAACGCCCGAGCGGATCTCGTCGCCGTCCCCGAACGCATCCGCGGCAGGACCGACGTGGGAGAGCAGGGCATCCGCGACCTGGCGGGCCCCCGCCAGCTCGCCCGTCACCGGGTTGAGGAGCCGTGCGTCGATCCCATCACGGGCGGCCTGCCAGAGCGACGCCTCGAGCAGCTCGGGAGGCAGGTCGGCGAGGGCGCCACCGCCCTCGCCGTCCTCAGTCGCCGTGACCAAGGCCCGGCAGATCAACGCAAGCAGCACCGTCTCGCGCGTCTCGAGCTGCGCGTCGAAGACCCGGAACTCGATCGTCGGGTGGTTCGCGGAGAGACGCATGTTCCACGCCACCGAGCCAGCATCGATCGTTCCTCCAACCCCGACAAGACGCTCCATTCGTTGCCGATAGTCCTCGGCATCGACGAACACCGGAGGGCAGTCGTGAGTGGTCCAACGCCGCATCTGGATGGTGCGCCAGCTGTCGAACCCAGAATCCTCTCCATGCCAGTGCGGCGAATTGGTGCTCAACGCGAGCAGCACCGGCGTCCAGCCGCGCACGGCGTTCATGATCCGCACACCCTCTTCACGTGAGGAGATCCCCACGTGCACGTGGATGGCGTTGATCTGGTGCTCCCGCACGAGGCCCCGGTACTCGCTCGCGAGCTCCCCGTACCTGGCTGTCTCGGTTGCGTGCGGCTCACCGGGGACAAACGGCACCGCCCCGTGCCAGGGCGCGACCCTGGCATGATCGGCGGCCGAGTTGAGTGCCTCTCGGTAGGCGTTGAGGTGCGTGTGCGCCTCCCGCGCCGACCGGAGCACGGGCGAGCAGTACTCGACCTGCGAGTTGAGGAACTCGCGGGTGACGAGGGAGCGAAGGCGCCCATCGTGGCGGAGCCCCTCGAGCACTTGTGCGGAGGCTGGCCTCGGCTCGAGCGTGCGCGGGTCGACGAGCATCGCCTCCTCCTCGATGCCGAATGTCTCCATCGATGTCCCCTTCCCCCAGACATCCGCTTGGCGATTCGCGTGAGCTCACCGCGGATGCATCCTCGTGGCGGCATCAAAGCAGAGGTGGCCTGAACTTCGTCAGGGAGTTGACGAAGCGGCCGTCGGCTGCGGCCCACGACGGCCTTCGAGCACTTCGGCGGGCTTCGGCGGCGCGAACTGCTTCGTCGCGAGCAGCACGCCGAGGAAGATCAGCGGCACGATCCACCCCGTCCAGCCGAGGATCGTGGCCTGCGTCGTGTCGACCTCTTCGCCAGCCGCAGCGAAGAGCAGGTACGAGCCGGCGGCGGCGTTGAACGCCCCGTGCGCGAGGGCCGCCGGCCACACCGACTCCGAGCGGATGCGCAGCCACGCGAACACGGCCCCGACCAGGATGCACATCCCCGTCATCATGACCAGCGCGAGCCAGCCCGGCGCATCCACGTAGTTGTAGCCGAGCAGGATCAGCGGCGCGTGCCAGACGCCCCAGATGACCCCCGAGATGAGGAGCGCGGGAACGGTACCCAACCGGAGGAGCTTCGGGAGCAGCCAGCCGCGCCAGCCCAGCTCCTCGCCGAGGGCGGGGATCAGGTTGAGGAACGCCCCGAGCGGGATGCTCGCGAGCTGCAGCAGCACGAGCACGGCGACCGGGATGGGGAGCTCCAGATTGCCGACCCCCTCGGCTGCGAGCTGCTCGTCGAGCATCGCCTGGAAGCCGGAGAAGTTCACGAGGTCCATCGCGTAGACGCCGAACAGGGCGCCGATGGGCAGCGCGACGAACACGAGCGCCACCGGGACGACGACGGCGAGCGCAAGGTAGGCGATGAGCCGTCCGACGGGCTTCAGCGGCACGATCCCGAGCGCGCGCCATGGCCTCGCCGGACGCTCGATGGCGAAGACCGCGACGAGCGCCGCGATGGCTGGCGTCATCATCATGGCGATCGAGATGACCGGGAACCACGGGTTCGCGAGACCGTCGCCCAACCACAGGGGCAGGGTCACGAGCCACGGCAGGCCGAAGGCCAGAGCGAGGAAGACGCCGACCGAGAGCTTCTCCCGCCCGCTCGCAGTGGTGGTGGTCTGGGCGGTCTGTGGGGTGGGCTGCACCTCACCACCCTCTCGTTTGGCCACGTGCACTGTCAACGAGCGATGACAGGCAGGTGCCGGATGCGCCTACAGCTGCACCCGGAAACCAAGGATGCCCCCGCCCGTTTCCGGGCGGGGGCATCCTCGAGCTGGTCTCGACCGTGTCGGCTAGTTCGCAGCGGCGGTCGCGTTGACCTCGCCGACCAGCACCTCGAGGACGTCCTCGAGGAACAGGAGGCCTGTCACGTTGCCCTCGGAGTCGAGGGCCTTCGCGACGTGCGCCCCGCGGTCACGGAGCACCGCCATTGCGTCCTCGAGTTCCGCATCCCGCGACACGGAGACGAGGCTCCGCAGTCGCTTCTGCGGGATCGGGGCCGTGAACACGTCCGGGGCCATGAGGTCCATGACGTCCTTCATGTGGATGTAGCTCGTCGGCTCACCGCGCTCGTCGGTGACGACGTAGCGCGAGAAGCCGTGCTCGGCGACGGCCTTCTGCACGTCGATGGGGCGCGCGCCCGCAGGCAGGAGCACCATCTCGGCGATCGGCACATCCACGTCGCTGACCCGCTTCTCGGTGAACTCGAACGCGCCCGCGAGCGTGCCCGACGCGTCGTTCAGTGTTCCCTCTCGGGTCGACTGCTCGACGATTCCGGCCACTTCCTCGAGGGTGTAGGTACTCGTCGCTTCGTCCTTCGGCTCGACCTTGAAGAGGCGCAGCACGCCGTTCGCGATCGTGTTGAGGCTCCAGATGATCGGGTTGAAGATCTTGGAGACCACGACGAGCGGCGGGGCGAGCAGGAGGGAGGCGCGGTCCGGCACCGAGAACGCGAGGTTCTTCGGGATCATCTCGCCGAACACGACGTGCAGGAACGTGACGAGCACAAGCGCCACCGCGAACGCGATCACGCTGATGAGCTCGGCCGACAGCGCGGTGAGCCCGAGCGGGATCTCGAGGAGGTGGTGGATGGCCGGCTCGGAGACGTTCAGGATGAGCAGCGAGCAGACGGTGATGCCGAGCTGGCTGGTCGCCAGCATGAGCGTTGCGTGCTCCATCGCCCAGAGGGTCGTCTTGGCGGCGCGGCTGCCCCGCTCAGCAAGGGGCTCGATCTGCGACCGCTTCGCGGAGATGACCGCGAACTCGGCGCCGACGAAGAAGGCGTTGCCGATGAGGAGGACGAACAGCCACAGGATTCCTGGCAGGTACTCACTCATTGATCATCGCCTCCTTGACTCGCTCGTGCGCTCTGTCGTGAGCGAGCTCCTGATTGCTCATGAGGCTCTGGTCTCCGTCTGGCTCGTTCGGCAGGTAGCGGACCCGCACGATGCGGGTGCCGTCGATGCGCTCGACGCGCAGGGTGCCGGCCTCGATCTCGACCTCATCGCCCAGTTCGGGAAGGCGCTCGAGGGTGTCGGTGATGAAGCCGCCGACGGTGTCGTAGTCGCCGTCCTCCGGAACTTTGATCGCGAGGCGGTCGAGCACCTCGTCGGGACGCCAGGAGGCGTCGAACGTGACCGAGCGGCCGCGCCGGATGAAGCCGGTCTGGTGCCGGTCGTGTTCGTCTTCGAGTTCGCCGACGATCTCCTCGACGAGGTCCTCGAGGGTGACGATGCCTGCGGTGCCGCCGTGTTCATCCACGACGACGGCGACTTGGTGTCGCTCGGCGCGCAGCAGGGTCAGCAGGGCGGAGGCGCCCATCGACTCCGGCACGCGCAGCGCCTCGGTCTGCAGCTGGCCGGCCGTGACCTCGCCGTGTGTCTCGACGGGCACCGCGAACGCCTGCTTCGCGTGCACGAAGCCCGTGATGTTGTCGGGCGTCCCGTCGACGACGGGGAACCGGGAGAACCCGGTCTCGATGGCGAGGGCGATGATCGCCTGCGCCGTGTCGTCGACTTCGACGCTCGCCATGCGCACGCGAGGTGTCATGACGTCGGACGCGTCGTGCTCGGAGAACTTGAGGGTGCGTCGCAGCAGTGCTGCGTCGTCTTCCTCGAGGAGCCCGGAGAGCGCGGAGTGCCGGATGAGGTAGGAGAGCTCGTCGGCGCTTCTGGCACCGGAGAGCTCCTCCTTGGGCTCTATGCCCATGGAGCGGATGATGGCGTTCGCCGTGTTGTTCAGGAGCAGGATCACGGGCTTGAACACCGTCGTGAAGAGCGCCTGGAACGGGATGACGACCTTCGCTGTCGCCCGTGGGAGGGCGAGCGCGAAGTTCTTGGGGACGAGCTCGCCGATGATCATCGAGAACAGCGTCGCGAGGACGATGCCGACGATGGCTCCGACGACGGGCACGAGGCCCTCGGCCACCCCGAGGCCCTCGAGAGGCTCTGCGAGGAGAGAGCTGACGGCCGGCTCGAACGTGTATCCCGTGAGCAGGGTCGTGAGCGTGATTCCGAGCTGCGCGCTGGAGAGGTGTGTCGACGTGATCTTCAGGGCCTTGATGGTTGGCCCGAGTCGTTTCTCTCCGCGGCTCTGCCGGTTTTCGAGATCGTTTCGGTCGAGGTTGACGAGCGCGAATTCACTCGCGACGAACAACCCGGTTCCTACTGTGAGAACGAGGCCGATGCCGAGCATCACCCATTCGTTCATGCGTGGTGCCTCCAGACTGTGGCGGCCGAAGATGCGGCCGGAACGTCAAGAGGCTTGGGACTATGACTGGGAGGGTCTTCCATGAGGGGAGATTCTAGTTGCACTTCGTTTGCCTGCAACTCGGAAAGCTGGGGATAAGCCCGGATCAGGATGCCGCGAGCGCCGCCTCTTCGCGGCCCTGGGACGTCCAGGCGGGATCTGCCGAGCGGTTCCCGACGACGCGCTCGGCGATCGAGTCGAGTCGGAGCAGCTGCTCGCCGGCCAGGTCGAGGCCGATGGCCCGCAGGTTCTCGTCGATGCGCTCGGGGCTGCGGGTTCCCGGGATCGGGGAGACCCGTACCCCGAACTCCGCCGACTTCGCGGAGACCCAGGCGAGGGCCACCTCGGCGACGGAGACATGGCGGTCGTGCTGCTCGGTGAGCTGCTGCGCGACGGCCGCGACCTCGCCGGCGAGGGCGCGGTTCGCTGGCAGGTTCTCTGCGAAGAAGCGGGGGAAGTTGGCGCGCACGTTGGGCTTCTCAGCGGTGAGTTCGGCCCACGAGTCGGTGAGCAGGCCGCGGCTGACGGGGGAGTAGGGCACGAAGCCGGCGCCGACCTCGCGGATGGCGGGGATGACGTGGTGCTCGAGATCACGGCTGAAGATGCTGTACTCGCTCTGGACGGCGGCGATGGGGTGCACGGCGGCGGCGCGGATGATCTCGGCCCCCGTCGGCTCGCTCAGGCCGATGTGCCGCACCTTGCCCTCGGCGACGAGCTCGGCGACGAAGCCGACCGTGTCCTCGATGGGCACGTTGGGGTCGACGCGGTGCTGGTAGTAGAGGTCGATGTAGTCGGTGCCGAGGCGCTTGAGGGAGAGCTCGACCTGCTCGCGGACGTGCTCGCGGTCGCCGCGCACACCCCGCTTGCCAACCCCGTCGCCCTTCGTGATGCCGAACTTCGTGGCGAGCTGGATGCGCTCGCGCTGCCCCGGGAAGATCTTCGCGATGGTGCGCTCGCTGCGGCCGTCGCCGTAGATGTTGGCCGTGTCGATGAACGTGATGCCCGCATCCACCGCGTGCCGAAGCGTGCGCAGCGCCTGCTCGTCGTCGATGGGACCGTACGCGTCGCTGAGGCTCATGGCGCCGTACCCCTGCACGGTCGTCACGAGGCCATCGCCGAGGAGGGTCGTGGGGAGCTGCGCTGCGGTGCCGTTCGTCTCGTGCGTCATGGCATCAAGTGTCGTCCGCACCACCGACATTCCGCCAGCGAGCCCGGCCTTGGGGGTAACAGTTGCAGAGCGGGCCGCTACGCGCTCGCCTGCTTCACCTTGCTCGGCACGGGCAGCATCATGAGGAATCCCACGGCGAGGACGATGCCGATGCCGATGATGCCCATCTTCGGGTTGCCGGAGAGGAACACGAAGAGGCTGAACAGGGCGGGGGTGATGAAGCTCGCGACCCGGTTCGTGGTGGCGTAGAGGCCGAACAGCTCGCCCTCGCGGCCGGGAGGGGTCGCGCGGGACAGGTAGGAGCGGCTCGCGGCCTGCGCAGGACCCACGAAGAGGCAGAGTGCGAGGCCGAAGATCCAGAACACCGTCTTCTCGGACGGGAGGAAGAGGAGCACGACCGAGAACGCCGTGAGCGAGACGAGCGACGCCATGATCACGAGCTTCGGGCCGAAGCGGTCGTCGAACCAGCCAGCGGCGAGCGTGCCGAGGCCGGCGACGAGGTTCGCGGCGACCGCGAAGTAGATGACCTCGCTGGGCGCGAAGCCGTACACCTGTGCCGCGAGGATCGCGCCGAACGCGAAGATCGCCTGCAGCCCGTCGCGGAACACGGCGCTCGCGGCGAGGAAGAGGAGGAGCTTCGGGTCGCTCTTCGCGAGCTTCCCGATGACGCGGAACAGCACGCCATACGACGCGAAGAAGCTCACCTTTCGGCGGGTCTCGTCCTTCGGGATCTCGGGCACCTTGAACATGACGGGCAACGCGAAGACCACGTACCAGACAGCGGCGAGCACGATCGCGAAGCGGATGTCGAGCGCGCCCCCATCCGCCCCGCTCGGCACCCCGAGGACGCCGTTCCGGCCTTCCGCGCCGAACGACTGGATGAACAGCACGAGCAGCAGCACCAGCAGCACGATGCTGCCCAGGTAGCCGAGGCCCCAGCCGATGCCCGAGATGCGGCCCACGTTCTTGGGCGTCGACACCTGCGACAGCATCGCGTTGTAGTTGACGCCGCTCAGCTCGGCGAAGATCGTGCCGACTGCGAGCAGCAGCGCGCCCCAGAACAGGTACTCCTCGCCGGGCTGGATGAAGAACATGGACAGCATGATGAGCACGGTGATGCCGGTGAAGATGCCCAGCCACAGCTTTCGCCTCCCCGACCCGTCGGAGCGTTGCCCGAGCACGGGTGCGATGAGGGCGACGAGCAGGCCCGCGACCGTGCTCAGGTTGGCGATGACGTTCGTGGATGCGGCCTGAGCGGCCAGATACTGCGGGTCGAGCGGGTTCGCCTCGCCCAGCGCCGCGACCTGCGGGTCGATGAAGAGATCGCTCGCGAGGTACGTGGCGAAGACGAAGGTGACGACGACGGCCTGGAAGGCGGAGTTGCCGACGTCCCACAGCGCCCAGGCGGTCGCGCGCTTCTTCAGCTCCTTCGGCGTGACGGCGGCGCCGCCGTCGACGGTCTCGACCCGCCCGCTCGGAGTCGGGTCGCTGGGGGAGGGTGCGCCTTCGTCGGCGCGGCCGGGGTGTGCCATGCGCGGATTCTATGCGCGTGAGGCGGCGCGGAGGGGAACGGCCCTGCGCGAGGTCCTGGCCGATTGAGTTCGCTCGCCGTTCGTCTGCCGTGAACCGCACTGTGACCTGCGCGTGGCACCCTGGCCCGGAAAGCGGTCGGAGCGTGCGCGCGGCTGCGGACGGGAGGCAGCACATGCGACTCAGGACTCGGGTGTGGCTCGCCGCCCTCGTGATCGCGCTCTTCGGCGTCCTGCTCGGCGCCGCGACGCTCTTCAGCTGGATGGTCAACGAGACCCGCTTCGACCGTCCGAGTGCGGAGTTCGATGCCCTCGTCGAGCAGGTCGAGGCGATCCCGGGCGTGACCGAGGTATCGGGACAACGGTGGGTTGAAGCGCCGATCTTCGTCGACCCCATCTCGCGGATCGAGCTCGACGTCGAGCAGGAGCACCTACCCGCCCTGCTCGACGAGCTCTGCGCGTCGGCGCATCCCGAGGGTGTCGGCTGGTCGCTCGAGGTGCCCGCCGCCGCGGGCGGCGTGATGTCGCTGCACAGCCAGACCGACTCCTCTGGGCGAGCGCTGTCAGGAGGCACCTGCCCTGACTTCGGCTTCGACGCCGTGTCGCTCGTCGACGAGCTCGACGAGATCGCGCCCGGCATGGCCGTGCAGCCGGCGATCTGGGAGAACGGGCGCTTCGCCCTCGTCTCCATCGAGGAGACCAGGGACGGCTACCTCCACCTGCTGCCGCTCGTCCAGAACGTCGGGGCGCTGCTTGCCGCCGCGGGCTTGGACCCCGACGGGGAGGTCGAGATCAACTCCACGACGCTCGGTGCCACGATCCTGCCCGGGCAGCAGGAGCCCTACCTCGCGCTGCTCACCGACCTCGCCGAAGATCACGAGGTCGAGGCCTTCTGGGCAGACGGCGGGAGCGCGCCGATGGGTGGCCGAGGCCACGTGAACGTCACCGCGCCCGCCGCCCAGCACGCCGCGATCGAGAGCAGGATCGGCGCATCCGGCCTGCACATCGCGGACTTCCCGGTGACGTTCCACGAGCCGTGAGGCGGACAGCCGCCAAACTTCGGTGACAACTGCGGCCGAACGCGCTCGAGACGGACGGAAGAGGCCGAATAGTCACCGAAGTTTGACGCGGACGGATGTGCTTTCCCGCTTCGGGCCACCGACGCGCGGCCTACTGCCCGAGCCAGGTGTCGTAGAAGTACGGGCGGCCGACGGCGTTGGTCTCGATGCCGGACACGTTCGGGCTCGTGACGAACACCTGGTAGTTGTCGACGATCGGCACCGTGTAGGCCTCATCGATGACCGTCTCCTGCAGCTCGGCGAGGTTGGCGGCGCGCTCCTCGCTGCCGTTCGCAGTCTCCGAGACGCCGAGCAGCTGCTCCTCGAGCTCGCCGTTCTCCAGCTGGAACTGGTTCGTGTAGTCCTGACCCCAGTACTGGCGCAGCGTCGTCGCGTCGAGGAACGAGTTGGCGACCGGGAAGATGGACGTGCCGCCCGCGGCGAAGATGTCGGTGTACGTGCTCGCATCCGACTGGCGAATCTCGAGCTCGATGCCGATGGCCTTGAGCTGCTGCTTGGCGAGTTCGAGGATCTGGCCAGACCCGTTGACGAACGGGGAGGTGTACGCGGGGATCGTGAGTCGCGTGCCGCCCTTGACCCGGTAGCCGTCACCGTCCGTCTCGGTCCACCCCGATTCGTCGAGCAGCGTGTTCGAGAGGTCCTGGTCGAAGGCGAGGTTCTCGCTCAGGTCGACCCAGCCCGGCGTCGCGGCCTGCACCGACGAGGTGGCGGGCTTCCAGTTGGAGTTGTAGACGGTGTCGACGATCTCCTCGCGATTCACGCCGTGCTGGATGGCCTGGCGCACCTTCGCGTCGTCCGTGATCTCTGCGTTGGGGCGCAGCACGAAGTTGATGGGCGTGCCGAGGTACTCGCCGTAGATGACGTTGAAGCCCTCGTCCGTGAGGCGCTGCTCCTCGCTCGGCTGCACGAAGTGCACCGAGTCGACCTGGCCGGCCTCGAGGGCGCCCTGGCGGGCGGAGTCCTCCTCGAGCACGTTGAAGGTGATGGAGTCGAGGTAGGCGGGGCCCTCGTGGGCGAACGCCTCGCTCGCCCAGTTGTAGTCGTCGCGCTTCGTGACGACGATCTCGCGCTCCGGCACCTGCGACTCGAAGACGAAGGGGCCCGTGCCGACGACGTTCTCGAGCTTCGCCTGCTCCTCGAGGGGCAGGTCGATCGTGCTCTCGCCGAGGATGCCTGCGGCGAAGAAGCCGAGGCTCGGGATGAACCCGCGGTTGGGGGAGCTGAGGGTCACGAGCACGGTCGTGTCGTCGACGGCTTCGGCGCTCGCGAACTCGCCGGGCACGATGGGCGAGCGGGTGATGCCCTTGCTCTCGTCGCCGAGGCCCAGCACCTCGAGGTTCTTCGCGACGACGTCTGCGTTGAGCGGCGTGCCGTCCGAGAAGGTCACGTCGTCGCGCAGCTTCAGCGTGTACTGGAGTCCGTCCTCGCTCTCCTCCTACGACTCGGCGAGCCACGGGTGCACCTCGCCGGTGCTGTCGACGTAGACGAGCGTCTCGACGAGCTGCGTCCACACCTGGCTCTTGTGCCAGTTGTTGGACTGCTGCTGCTGCCAGCCGTCGGCGATGGCGGTGACGGCGTGCACGAGGTCACCGCCCTGCCTGGGGGTGTCGGAACCCGCGCTCGCGGTGCTCTGCCCGGTCGCGCATCCGCTGAGCAGGAGGGAGGTGAGGGCGGCGCCGATGACGGCGGCGGAGAAGATGGAGCGGCGTCTGGTCATGACGGTCCTGTCGCGGATGCATGCACGGGTTGGATGCACTGGGAGCCCGGAGGCGGCGCGCTCGGAGTGGCGGGCTGGCGAGAGCGTCGCAGGAAGCTCGGGCGGCGTCCAGGAATCGCGTAACAGTGGGTGCGGGGCGGTCGCTCGGTGACGTTCCGCGCAGAAAAGTTGCCCCACGTGACGGCCACCAGACTTGAGTCGCTCACACTCAACTCTCAGCCACTGAGCTTGACGGTCGGAGCCCGATGAGTAAACTTGAGTGCATACGGCTCAGGTCTGCATCTGTCTCGACGCACACGATCGAGACAGCAACCCGGGCCGACTCAGACTCACACAAGCAGCTCTACAAAAGGAGAACCACACATGTCACGTGCTGTTGGAATCGACCTCGGAACCACGAACTCCTGCGTCGCAGTCCTCGAGGGTGGCGAGCCGAAGGTCATCGCAAACGCCGAGGGCTTCCGCACCACCCCGTCCATCGTCGCCTTCACGAAGGACGGCGACGTGCTCGTCGGCGAGACCGCCAAGCGCCAGGCAGTCACCAACGTCGACCGCACCATCGGCTCCGTCAAGCGCCACATGGGAACCACCTGGACCCAGGGCATCGACGACAAGAAGTACACCGCGCAGGAGATCTCCGCGCGCATCCTCGGCAAGCTCAAGCGCGACGCCGAGCAGTACCTGGGCGACAAGGTGACCGACGCCGTCATCACCGTTCCCGCGTACTTCAACGACGCAGAGCGTCAGGCCACGAAGGAAGCCGGCGAGATCGCCGGCCTCAACGTGCTCCGCATCATCAACGAGCCCACGGCGGCCGCGCTCGCATACGGCCTCGACAAGGGCAAGGAAGACGAGCTCATCCTCGTCTTCGACCTCGGTGGCGGAACGTTCGACGTCTCGCTCCTCGAAGTGGGCAAGGACGACGACTTCTCCACGATCCAGGTGCGCTCCACCGCCGGCGACAACCGCCTCGGTGGCGACGACTGGGACGACCGCCTCGTCAAGTACCTCATCACGGAGTTCAAGTCGCAGACCGGCGTCGACGTCGCGAACGACAAGATCGCACTCCAGCGTCTGAAGGAAGCCGCTGAGCAGGCGAAGAAGGAGCTCTCCAGCTCCACGAGCGCCAGCATCCAGCTGCCCTACCTCTCCCTCACCGAGAACGGCCCCGCGAACCTCGACACGAGCATCACTCGCGCCAAGTTCGAGGACCTCACCAAGGACCTCCTGGAGCGCACCCGCAAGCCGTTCGAAGACGTCATCCGCGAAGCCGGCATCAACGTCGACCAGATCGACCACGTCGTCCTCGTCGGTGGCTCCACCCGCATGCCCGCAGTCGCAGAGCTCGTCAAGAAGCTCAGCGGCAAGGATGCCAACAAGGGTGTCAACCCTGACGAGGTCGTCGCCGTCGGCGCAGCACTCCAGGCTGGCGTGCTGAAGGGCGAGCGCAAGGACGTCCTCCTCATCGACGTCACCCCGCTCTCCCTCGGCATCGAGACCAAGGGTGGCATCATGACCAAGCTCATCGAGCGCAACACGGCCATCCCGACCAAGCGCAGCGAGACCTTCACGACGGCAGACGACAACCAGCCGTCCGTGCAGATCCAGGTCTTCCAGGGCGAGCGTGAGTTCACCCGCGACAACAAGAACCTCGGCACCTTCGAGCTCACCGGCATCGCACCGGCCCCCCGTGGCATGCCGCAGATCGAGGTCACGTTCGACATCGACGCCAACGGCATCGTGCACGTCTCCGCAAAGGACAAGGGCACGGGCAAGGAGCAGTCGATGACGATCACCGGCGGCTCCAGCCTCGGCAAGGAAGACATCGAGCGCATGGTCCGCGAGGCGGAAGAGCACGCGGAAGAGGACAAGAAGCGTCGCGAAGGCGCTGAGCAGCGCAACATCGCCGAGACCACGGTCTACCAGGTCGAGAAGGTGCTCACCGAGAACGACGACAAGCTCCCCGCCGACGTCAAGAACGAGGTCCAGGGCGACGTCGACGCCCTCAAGACGGCTCTCGCAGGCGACGACGACGCGGCAGTGAAGTCGGCGCTCGACAAGCTCAACACCAGCCAGACGAAGCTCGGCGAGGCAATCTACGCCGCAGCCCAGGCTGAGCAGGCAGCGGAAGCCCCCACGGCTGACGCACCCGCCGGAGACCAGGCGGCCGACGATGACATCGTCGACGCCGAGGTCGTGGATGACGAGGACGACAAGGACAACAAGTAGTCATGGCTGAAGAGCGAAACGAGTCAGAAGCACGCGGTCCCGAGAACTCGGGAGAAGCAAACGAGCCGATCATCAACGACAAGCGTCGGATCGACCCGGAGACTGGCGAAGTTCGCGACCTCGGCAAGGCTGCTGGTGCCGAGTCGGCGGAGTCCACCCCGGACGACACCGACCCGGCGACCGGCGAGGCTGCTGAAGCCGCGGCTGAAGGTCTGAGCGTTGAGGACCTCGAGAAGCTCCTCAGCGGGGAAGGCGCGGAAGACGCACCAACCGAGGGCACGCCTGGCGAGAGCGATCTCGCCCAGGAGCGCCTCCAGGACCTGCAGCGCGTCCAGGCGGAGTACGCCAACTACCGCCGCCGCACCGACCGTGAGAAGAGCGAGGCATACGACGCCACCAAGGCTGAAGTGCTCCGCTCCCTCCTCCCGGTGCTCGACGACTTCGACCGTGCCCAGAAGCACGGCGACCTCGTCGAGGACACGCCCATGGCCGTCATCGCCAACAAGCTCCGCACGGCGGTCGAGCGCCTCGGCCTCACCGCCTACGGCGAGGCCGGCGAGGCCTTTGACCCGCAGCGGTACGAGGCGATCGCGCAGCTCCCGAACCCGAGCGTCACCACCGACACCATCGCCGATGTTGTCGAGCGCGGCTACACGGTTGGCGACCGCGTGGTCCGCGTCGCGAAGGCAGCGGTGTTCGTACCCGCTTCGTAAGCACCGCGATCGGCGCACCCGCACCGATCGAACACGGCAGGGGGCACCGCAGACGCGGGCCCCCTCTCGTGTTCATCCAGAAGACATGCTCATTCCTAGGAACAGAAGGACCATATGGCCAGTCAGGATTGGTTTGACAAGGACTTCTACGCGGTGCTCGGCGTATCGAAGGACGTAGACGAAAAAGACCTCAAGAAGCAGTACCGGAAGCTCGCGCGTCAGTACCACCCTGACTCGCACCCGGGCGACACCGCTGCTGAGGCGAAGTTCAAGGAGATCTCCGAGGCCTACTCCGTGATCTCCGACCCAGAGCACCGCGCAGAGTACGACCAGATGCGCGCGATGGGCTCCGGCGCCCGCTTCCAGCAGGGCCCAGGCGGCCCCGGAGGCGCGGGCTTCGAGGACGTGTTCGGCGGGATGTTCAACGGCGGCGGTGCGCGCCGAGGCGCGTCGAATGCGGACTTCGAGGACCTCCTCGGCTCCATGTTCGGCGGAGGCGGCGGCGGATTCGGCGCCGGCAGCTTCGGCGGCGGCGCAGGTCGCCCCGCCGGGTTCCAGACCGGACCGCAGAAGGGCCGCGACCAGAGCGCATCCACGACCCTCGGTTTCATGACCGCCATCAAGGGCGACACCGTGGAGCTGCAGGGGCAGGACGGACGCGTCGTGAAGGTGCGCGTTCCGGCCGGCGTCGAGGACGGGCAGAAGATCCGACTCCGCGGCAAGGGCGGCCAGAGCCCCAACGGCGGCGAAGCGGGAGACCTGATCCTCACGGTGACGGTTCGCCCGGACCCCGTCTTCACCCGCTCGGGCCTCAACCTCGAGGTCACCGTGCCCGTCTCCTTCGCGGAGGCAGTGCTCGGCGCGACCATCGAGGTACCCACGGTCGACGGCGGCACCGTGCGCGTGAAGGTCGCGCCCGGCACCCCGAACGGCAAGACGCTGCGCGTCAAAGGCCGCGGCATCGAGACGAAGAAGGGCAAGGGCGATCTGCTCGTGCACCTGGAGGTCGCGGTCCCGAACCATCTCTCAAGTGCGCAGGAGAAGGCCCTCGCTGACTTCGTCGCCGCATCCGGTGACGAGAGCCCGCGCGAGGATCTCCTCCGCCTCGCCCGCCAAGGCAGGTAGGGGCGCTCATGGCACTCCCCTCCGACCTCGACGAGGACGCCCCGATCTTCGCGATCGCCATGGCCGCCGAGCTCGCGAACATGCACCCGCAGACCCTGCGGCAATACGACCGGATGGGTCTGGTCACGCCGCAGCGTACGGCGGGCCGCGTGCGGCGCTATTCGCTGCGCGACGTGGCGCAGCTGCGGGAGATCGCAGTGCTCTCGAACGAGGGCGTGAGCCTCGAAGGCATCGCGCGCGTGCTCGAGCTGCAGCGTGAGGTGCTCGGGCTGCGGCGGCGCGTGCGGGCGCTCGAGGTGGAGCTCGCCGACGAGCGTCTCACCCGACTGGGCGGCCGGGTCTTCGCGGCTGGCGAGCGCGGCGACGTCGTGCCACTCGCGCACGGGCGCCGCACTGCACGCCGCACCGAGGTTGTCGTCTGGCGGCCGGCTCGCGTGCACGAGGCGGAACGCGAAGCCGAGGAGCGCCCACGCCCCGTGCGCAGGCGTCGCCCCACCGCGAAGAAGCCCGCGAACGACTAGGCACGCCGAGGAACGCGCCGTGAGCATCCGTGCATTCCGGTCCCAGCGGTTCCCGATCACCCACCGGTCACCGGAAGAGGTGTGGCGGGCTGCGACCCCCTTCGGCACGGCCACGCTCGTGTACTCGGCCGACCCCTGGCGCGCGACGGCCTCCGGCGACGGGCTCCCGACCGCCGAGCTCATCGCCGACGAGAAGCACCACCGCGGGGCGGCCTGGGTCGCACCCGAGGGCGCATTCCGGTTCCCGATGCAGCTCGTCGTCGGCGGTATCGCCGGCGAGGTGACGCAGCCGCATGCTCGGCGATTCGACCTTCAGCTCACTCGCCGCTCGCGCACGGTGCGGGCTCGCATCGGCGGCGTCGACGGCACCGAGTGGACGATGCGCGGCGTCGGCCTCTCGAGCGTTCAGGTCTCCCGCAATGGGGCGCCGGTCGTGACAAGCGGGGCGTCGTTCACGTCGCATCGGCTCGAGGCCGGGTGCACGCCTCACGACCTCGCCGTCGCGATCGCGCTCTCGCCGCTGCGCGCGACGCTGTTCGTGCTGACGAGTCTCGCCTGAGGGGCGGCGGGAGGCGCGGGTGCCGCGGGCTGTGCCGCGCCTCGGGAGAGGCGACCCGGTGAGCCGCGAGCACCACAGAGTTGTGGCCCGATGCTGTTCCCGTTCTCGGGAGCAGCACCGGGCCACAACTCTGACTGCGTGAGTCTGCCTTCGCCCGCGCGCGGCGCGGAGGATGCTCTGGTCAGCGGGCGCCGTTGCCGCCGTCGACGCGCCACTGCGCGCCGGTCACGAACGACGCCTCGTCCGAGCCGAGGAACACGACGACGCGCGCGATGTCGAGCGGCTCCGCGTAGCGGCCCATCGGGATCGCCGCCTGGAAGCCTGCCTTCGCGGCCTCGGTGTCGCCGCCGCCGAATCCTTCCTCGAGGCGCCGCACCATCTGCGTGTTCACGCCGGACGGGTGGATGCTGTTGACCCGCACCCCGGTCGCCGCGACCTCGAGCGCGGCCGACTTCGTGAAGCCGACGACGGCGTGCTTCGACGCGACGTAGGCGGAGACGCCCGGCGACCCGTCGAGGCCTGCCTCCGAGGAGGTGTTGATGATGCTGCCGCTGCCGCGCTCGGTCATGACCTTGAGCACGTGCTTCATGCCGAGGAAGACTCCGCGGACGTTGACGGCGAACACCTTCTCGTAGTTGTCGACGCTCGCCTCCGTGAGCGGGCCGACGGCGCCTTCGATGCCGGCGTTGTTGAAGAACACGTCGATGGTGCCGAACGCCTCGACGGTCTCGGCGACGTAGCGCTCGACGTCTGCCTCATTGGTGACGTCCGCAGTGATCGTGATGACGTCCCCGTGTGCCGCGAGGCGCTCGCGCGTGGCCTCGAGCGGCTCGGCGAACAGGTCGACCAGAGCCACGCGGGCCCCCAGCTTGAGGAACTCCTCTGCGGTCGCAGCGCCGATGCCGCCCGCTCCACCGGTGATGAGGACTGAACGTCCGCTGAAATCTGTCATATCGCAACTCCTTTGTCGTCTGGGCCCGCGTGGCTGGCCGCCCGGGGATCCAACGAAGGCTAGGAAGCGCGCATCCATAATCGCTGTGTAGTCACACAGCGACTGGTGCTGCGGTCAGGGTGACGGATGCGACTGGTGCAGGATCCAGGTCTCGCGCACCTCGCCGAGGTGATCCACCATGGCCTTGCTCGCGCCATCGGAGTCGTGGGCTGCGAGACGCGCGACGATCGCCGCATGGGCCCGAGCCACGACGTCGATGCGCCTGGGGTCGAAGGAGAAGGTGGCGATGCGGGTCTGCATGAGTCCCTCTCCGAGGACGTCGTAGAGCGTGACGAAGAAGTCGTTCCCGGTGGCTACGGCGAGCCCGCGGTGGAAGTCGTAGTCGTTGCGCGAGGCGGCGGCGATGTCGTCGGAGAACGAGGGCAGCTGTTCGCAGAGGTCGGCGAGCGCGCTGATGCCGGTGTCGTCGATGCGCTCGGCTGCGAGCCCCGCGACGGAGACCTCGAGCGTCGCGCGCACCTCGTGCAGCTGCAGGTAGGGGACGTCCGGTCCGTTTCGGAGGAACATCTGCAGCATCTGGCCGACGTCGTCGATGCTCGCGCGGGCGACGGTGAGTCCGGAGCCGGGAGTCGCGATCACTATGCTCTTCGCGGTGAGCGCCTGGACTGCCTCTCGGATGACGGTGCGTGAGACGCCGTAGGTCTCGCAGAGCTCGCGTTCGGACGGGAGCTTGTCGCCGGGCTCCAGCCCACGCTCCAGGATGTCGTCCTTGATCGCGTCCGCTACCTGGTCGGAGAGCCGCTTCTGGCGAACGATCCCTGTCTGCGGTGTGCGCTGTGTGCTGGCTGCCTCAGGCATCAGCGCTCCCTTCGTAGGTGTGGTTTCCATTCTGCCGCACCAGAGCTGCGGCCCAACTGGTATGATAGGATGCAATCAGTCAGCTTGTCGCGTGCCATCCAGTGCTGGATTCGCACCGCAAGCACCTACCCGCACGCGAAGCAACGCGGCCGTGAGTCGCGGGGAAGAGCAGCCGAATGCGCGCTATCCGTTTCGACGAATCTGGGAAAGCCCAGGTGGTCGACATTCCGAAACCCCAAGCCCGACCAGGCGAGGTGGTGGTGCAGGTGACCTCCACCGGCGTGTGCGGCTCCGACCTGGCTGCGCTGCGCGGCACGCATCCGTTCCGCATCCCACCGCTCATCTCAGGCCACGAGGCGGGCGGGCGCGTCGCCGAGGTCGGATCCGGCGTCGACGGACTCACAATCGGAGATCGCGTTGTCATCGACCCTCAGCGCTCCTGCGGCGAGTGCGCACTCTGCGCAAGCAACCGCTACCACCTCTGCGCGAGCAAGCAGATGCTCGGCATCGCCGCGTGGGACGGCTCCTTCGCGGAGTTCACCGCCGTCCCCGCGACCACCATCATCCCTGCACCGGACGGCATCGCCGATGAGCACCTCGCTCTCGCCGAACCCATCGCGGTCGCGGCCCACGCGGTCGCCCAGCTGGGAGAGCGGGCCCGCACGCGGTCGCTCGTCCTCGGCGGCGGAACCATCGGTGCGCTCGTCGCTCGCGTGCTCCGTGACTCCGGTGCGGAGACGCTCGATGTGATCGAGCCGCGCACCCATGTGCATCCGATGCTCGAGTCCCTCGGGGCGACCGGAGTGCACGTTCCGGACGTCGACCTGGAGTCCCACAGCTACGACGCGGTCTTCGTGGCGGCTGGCGTGCCGGCTCTCCTCGAGCGGGCCTTCGCGGCTGTCGCACCTGGAGGCGCCATCGTGCAGGTCGCCGTCTTCGGTAAGCCCGTGCCGGTTCCCGTGGGCGAGCTGCAGGTTCGCGAGATCGCCCTCCTCGGCACAGCCATGTACACGAAGGCGGACTTCTCGACCGCGCTGGACGTCCTCGACCGGCACCCCGGTCTGGCCGACGCCATCGTCTCGCGGACGACGTCCCTGGAAGAGGGAGCCGAGATCACCACCAGGATGGCCGCAGACGGCCCCGGTGACATCGTGAAGCTGGTGATGGTCCCGTGATCGGCGGCGTCGTCGGCCGGATCTTCACGGGCATCGAGCGTGTACTCCTCACGATCGCCGCCGTTGCGGTCACGCTCATCAGCCTCGTCCTCGTGTTCCAGGTGTTCATGAGGTACGTGCTCAACAGCCCCACGGTGTGGTCTGAGGAGTTCGCGACCCTCATGTTCGTGTGGTGCGTCATGGCGGCCATCCCCGTCGCCGTGCGGCACAGTGAGCACATCGCGGTCACGCTCGTCGTCGATCGCATGCACGGCAAGGTGCGGCGCACCTTCGTCGTCGTCGCCTACGTCCTGACCGCAGCCCTCTTCGCGCTGGTCACGGTGTATGCGGCGATGATGCTGCCCACAGGGGCCCGGCAGCTCATGACCGGCCTCACCATCGCCTCCGGCATGGATGTGACCCTGTTGGCGATGTACCTCACGGTCCCCATCGGCATGGGCCTCTCGTTCCTCTTCTCGTTCGAGAAGCTAGTCGCGGCCCTGCGTGGCGACTTCGACGAGCCCATCGACGTCGTGGCGGTCCTCACCGCGGAGACGAGCGTCGACGAAGCCAAGACCCCAGAAGACAAGGACGTCTGATGCCCGTGATTCTCGGAGGACTGCTCCTCCTGCTCCTCGCTATCGGCGTCCCGGTGGGGATCTCCGTCGGCCTCGCGTCGTTCGTCAGCCTGGCAGTCGAGGGTGTCCCACCTGAAGTGGGGGCCCAGCGCTTCATCGCCGGTATGCGCTCCTTCCCTCTGCTAGCCGTGCCTCTCTTCGTACTGGCTGGCGCCATCATGAACGCAGGTGGCACGACGCAGCGACTCATCGACTTCGCCTACGCGCTCGTCGGGCGCATCCGAGGCGGGCTCTCGGCGGTGAACGTGCTCACGAACGTCACATTCGGTGGCATGTCGGGCTCGGCCGTGGCAGATGCGTCGGCCGTCGGGCGTCTCCTCATCCCGCAGATGCTTCGCCGCGGCTACTCGCCCGGTGACGCGGCGTCGGTGACCGCCGCCGCGTCGATCATCGCCCTCGTGCTCCCACCGAGCATCACGATGATCATCTATGCCGTGGCCGCCGAGGTCTCGATCGGCGATCTGTTCTTCCACGGTCTGTACATCGGTCTCGCATTCGGCGTGGTCTACCTGATCACGGGCTGGCTCATCGCGCGCAAGAAGGGATATCCAGCTGAGAAGTCGACCGACCTGCGCGGTCTCGGAAGGGCCTTCCTCAAGGCGATTCCCGCGCTCCTCATCCCCGTCGTCGTGCTCGGAGGTATCCGCCTCGGTGTCTTCACGGCCACGGAGGGAGGCGCGGTGGCGGTGACGGTCGCCGCGATCATCGGGTTCTTCGTGTACCGGGGGCTGACGTGGGCTCGCATCGTGACGGCGATGCGGGAGACAGCGATGCTCGTAGCTGCGATCATGCTCATCATCGCCATGGCACAGGCGTACTCGTGGGCGCTCGTCACCGGCGGCACCCCCGAGATCCTCGCAGCGGCGGTCCTGGGGATCACCGACAACATCTTCGTGATCCTCCTCGTCGCGAACGTCCTGCTCCTGCTCGTCGGTACCGTGGTGGAGGGCAACGCTGCAATCATCATCTTCACGCCGGTGCTCCTGCCGATCATGACGGCCGTCGGGGTCGACCCCGTGCACTTCGGGCTCATCGTGGTCATCAACCTCGCGATCGGCCTGATCACGCCACCTGTCGGCATCAACCTGCTCATCACGAGCCGCATCGCAGGCATATCCGCCGAGAAGGCGATGAAGGACATGCTGCCGTGGCTCGGCGTGTCGATCCTGCTGCTGTTCATCGTCACCTACGCGCCGTTCGCGCTCGGTTGGTACTGATCCCGATGCGTGCAGCGACATCCACCACCAAAGGAGTTCCCCTCGTGAGTAAAGGAATCAGCGCGTCGCTTCGTCGAGGTGCGGTCGCCCTCGCCGGTGCCGCCCTCATCCTCAGCGGATGCACCGTCGCCCCCTCGGCCTCCGAGCCGGAGCTGCTGCTGCGCCTCGGACACTCGTACGGTGTCGGCAGCCTCCAGGATCGCGCTGCGAACATGCTGTCGGAGCAGGTCGCGGAGTCGTCCGACGGGCGCATCGAGATCGAGGTGTATCCCGCCTCGCAGCTGGGCAGCTGGGAAGACATGCAGGAGGGCCTCGAGTACGGGGCAGTCGACATCGTCATCGAATCCGTGGGATCTCTCGAGCGCTACACGGATCTGGCAGCCATCGAAGGCGTGCCGTTCCTCTACGAGGACGAGGCGCAGTTCCTCGACGTGTGGGAGGGGGAGCTCGGCGACGAGATCCTCGACTCCATTCGCGAGGACACAGGCTTCCAGCTTCTCGGCCAGATGTATCGAGGGGCGCGCGTGCTCAACACCCAGCGACCCGTTGCCGAGCTCGCCGACACGCAGGGCCTGAAGCTCCGTGTTCCCACGCAGCAGACGTACCTGGACACGTGGGAGTCGCTCGGCGCCAGCCCGACCCCGCTCGCGTTGAGCGAGGTGTTCACCGCCATCGAACAGGGGGCGGTGGAGGGGCAGGAGAACCCCATCGACGTGGTGCGGTTCAACTCCTTCTACGAGGTCGCGCCGAACGTCACGCTGACGAATCACATCTACGGCAACTTCCACTTCCAGGTCTGGGCCGAGACCTATCAGGGCTGGCCGGCTGAGTTGCGCGACATCGTCGACGCGGAGATCGCCGATGTCTCTGACTGGTACGAGCAGACCTCCATCGAGGAGCGCGACGCGAACATCGCCTTCCTCGAAGAGAACGGCGTTGAGTTCCACGAGATCGACCGAGCGGAGTGGGCGGATGCGACGAGCGACGTGCTCGAGCACGTCGATCCGCAGGTGGTGGAGTGGGTCGAGAAGATCCGCGCGAGTGCCGAGGCGAGGGGCTGACCGTGCTGGGAGCGATTGCCGATGATTTCACCGGGGCCACCGACCTGGCCGGCAACTGGCGCTCACGTGGGCTCTCGACTGCCGTGGTGCTCGGCGTCCCGGAGGCCGATGGGCTCGATGCGCTTCGCACGCACGCCGCCGTCGTGATCGCCCTGAAGATCCGGTCGGTACCAGCGGAGGAGGCTGTCGCTACGGTGCGCGAGGCCGCTGCTGTGCTGCGGGAGCTCGGGTGCACGCAGGTCTACGACAAGTACTGCTCGACGTTCGACTCGACGCCTGAGGGCAACATCGGCCCCATCGCCGACGCACTGCTTGAGGAGACGGGGGCGAGGACCGCGGTTGTCGTCCCTGGCTTCCCGGACGCGGGTCGCACCGTGTACAAGGGGCATCTGTTCGTCGGGAACGATCCGCTCGACCGCAGTTCGATGAGAGATCATCCGCTGAATCCCATGTGGGACTCACGCGTCTCGACGCTCCTCGCCGCGCAGACGTCACACGCTGTGGCGGAGGTCCACATCGATGTCGTCCGGCGCGGGTCGGCTGCGCTGCGCGCGGCCATCGATGCGGCGGACGCACGTGGTGCGCGGTACGTCGTCGTCGACTCGATCGACGGCGCCGACCTCCGAACCATCGCGACGGCGACGGGTGGCGATCCGCTCGTCACCGGCGGGTCCGGGCTGGCGCTCGGGGTCGAAGCGAAGCAGGTGGCCCCAAGCGATCTCGCGGCTATCCCGGGCAGGCGCGTCGTGCTCGCGGGCAGCGCATCCACTGCGACGCAGGCGCAGGTGCAGGATGCGCGTCGCACCATGTCGAGCCGGAAGCTCGATGTTCGCACGCTGGTCGACGACATGGCTGGGGAAGAGCAGCGCCTCCTCGACTGGTTCGTCGAGCGCTGGGCGGATGACCCGGACCGGCCGGTCATGCTGTACTCGGTCGGTGACGCCCGCGACGTGGCGGCGGGACGGGCTGCCTCGCCTCGTGCATCGGAGCTCATCGAGACCCTCTACTCGCGTCTCGCGCCCCGCCTGGCAGATGCCGGCGCCTCGCAGTTCATCGTCGCAGGGGGTGAGACCTCCGGCAGCGTCGCTCAGGGGCTGGGGGTCTCCGTGCTCGAGGTCGGGCAGCTCCTCAGCCCGGGCGTCTCCTGGCTCCGCGCGCGCCGTCGGTCGGCGCCGGAGCTGAACCTGGTGCTGAAGTCCGGGAACTTCGGCGACGTCGATCTCTTCTCCAGCGCTTGGGAGAGGCTCGCATGAGCGATCTCGTCGATGAGCTGATCGAAGCGGGGCGTCTTCTCGCGGAGATGGGGCTCTCACCGGGGAGCTCCGGCAACGTGTCGGTGCGGTTAGGGAACGAGATCTGGATGAGCGCGAGCGGTACGACGCTCGGCACCCTCGAACGGGCCGCGTTCGCGCGTGTGAGCGTCGACGGTGAGCCTCTCGATCCGCAGGGGCCGACGGCGACGAAGGAAGCACCCCTGCACCTCGCCATGTACGCGCGGAACCCCGCTGCGACGTGCGTCGTCCATCTCCACTCGCCGAACGCGGTGGCTGCGTCCTGCCTCGCGCCTTGGCGCGCGCACAGCGCCCTCCAGCCGATCACGCCGTACCTCCTGATGCGCGTGGGCAACGTGCCGCTCGTGCCGTATGCGGCGCCGGGGGACCCGGCGCAGGCCGCGGCCGTGCGGGCGGGTGCGCTCTCGTTCCATGGCGCGCTGCTGCAGAATCACGGATCCATCGTCAGTGGAATCACGGTGGCGCAGGCGGTCGACCGCGCCATCGAGATCGAGGAAGCCGCGCGCACCCGGCTTCTGGTCGGAGGGCGGGAAGACCTGCGCCCGCTCACCGACGACGAGGTGCAGGAACTCGTCGATCGCTACGGGCAGCCGTGGGGTGACGGCTGAGTCGAAGCGGCCACGGGGTCCCCGACCTGGGCGTCAGGCGTCCGCGGTCAGGCGCTGGGTGCCGAGCACGGAGAGCAGCTGCAGCCTGTCGTAGCTCTTGGTGCCGGGCGTCGCCGTGAGCACCAGCAGGGTCTGGCCCTGGTCGACGAGGAACTGGCACTGCACGGTGATCACCCCGGCCTCGGGATGCTGCACCCGCTTCTCGAGCTCGTGCATCGCATTGATCTCGTGGTCGGCCCAGATCTCGGCGAACTCCGGGCTCGCAGCGAGGAGGGCGTCGATGACCCGCTGGGCGCGAGAGTCAGGACCCTGCTGGGCCGCGAAGCCACGGGCATCCGCGGCGAAGGCGCGCGACAGCTTGTCATGGTCGCTTTCCGGGTAGACGTGGCGGGCGCCGGGGTCGGTGAACCAGCGGTAGACGACGCTGCGTGCGTTGCCGGTGAAGCGGGTCTCGTCGCCGAACAGCGCCCGCGCCGCTGGCGTCTGCACGAGCGTCTCGCCCATGGCCGTCATGACCTGGGCTGGGGTGTCGGCGAGCCGGTCGAGGATGCGCATGAGCCCCGGCGCGACGTGCTCGCCGCTGATCGTGCGCTTCGGCGGCTGGTGGCCGGCGAGGTGGAAGAGGTGGTCGCGCTCCGCCACGGTGAGGCGCAGACCGCGGGCGATCGCGGCGAGCATCTGCTCGGACGGCTGCGGGCCGCGGCTCTGCTCGAGTCGGCTGTAGTAGTCGACCGACATGTCGCTGAGCGCCGCGACCTCCTCGCGCCGCAGGCCCGCCGTGCGCCGGCGGGGCCCCTTCGCCAGGCCGACGTCGTCCGGCTGCAGCGCCTCGCGGCGGCTGCGGAGGAAGTCGGCAAGCTGGGCTCTGTCCATGACGCGAGGCTAACGGGTCGCGTGCTCGGCGACGAGCTGCTCGGACAGCTCCCACAGGCGGCGCGCATCCGCCTCGCTCGTGACTCGCGAGTAGAGCTTCTGCTCGGCGGGGCGGCCGCCGATGTGGCCGGGTCCCTTCGGCCCATACAGGCGCCCACCCTTCGCCTCCGGGCTGGTGGCCGCGAGGATCGCGGGGAGGGCGGCGCTCTGCGGGGTGCCAGCGAGGCCGATGCGCGAGAGCACGCGGATGACCTTCACCTCGGTGGTGTCGCTGGCGCGGCCCATGCCGGGCTGCGCCGCGAGGAGGTTCGTGGGGGAGATGCCGGGGTGCGAGAGGTTGCTCGTGATGCCCCAGTCGTTCGCCTCGCTGAGGCGGTGCAGGTGCATCCCGAGCAGGCCCGTGGCGATCTTCGACGAGCTGTACGAGCCCATGCCGCTGTAGCTGCGCTCCCAGTTGAGGTCGTCCCAGTTCACAGCGCCCTGGTTGGCGGCGACGCTGATCTGCGTGGTGACGTGCGCTCTGCCCTCCTTGAGACGGGGGAGGAGGCCGGTGGTGAGCGCGAAGTGGCCGAGGTGGTTGGTGCCGAACTGCAGCTCGAAGCCGTCGCTCGTCGCGCGACGCTCTGGCGGCGTCATGACCCCGGCGTTGTTGATGAGGATGTTGATGGGGCGTCTCTCGGTGACGAGCTCCCCCGTAAGGGCGGCGACCGATGTCAGCGATGAGAGGTCGAGGTCGCGCAGCTCGAGCTTCGCGCTCGGGTTCGAGCCCCGGATGCGCGCGACGGCCTTCTCGCCCTTGTCGCGGTTGCGCACGGGCATGATCACTTCGGCGCCAGCGCGGGCGAGGCGGCCAGCGATGTGGAAGCCGATGCCGTCGCTAGCGCCCGTGACGAGGGCGAGCTTGCCGTTGAGGGACGGGACTTGAATGTCGATGTTCTTCGGCACGGGATTCTCCTGAATTGTGCGGGCGCCAAGCTCGCGAGTGGTGATGAAGCGAATCTGCAGTCTGGTTGCTGGAACCAGTGTGATGCTTCGATGTTCTTCGATTCAGGACTCGCTCATCCAGGGATTCCCGATCCCTGGATGAGCGCACAGCGCCGAGCTCAGAATGTCGGCGGCTGGGAACATACTGGCGACAGCCAATCGAAAGGAGCGACCATGCTCGGGGTTCACACCTACCTGCACTGGACGGATGCTGACGGCACTCAGCGCAGCCTGCCTGGTTGGAGCAGTCAGGACATGGTTTCGGTCCAGGACAACTCGGCGTGTGAGGGGCGTGACTTGGGCGGCACGTGCAGGTGCGATGCACCGCATCCGTGGCGAGGACTTGCTGAGCGGGAGGCGGTCATCTCCCACGGCGGTGATGGCTATCCGACGCGGTACGAGCTCGCCGTTGAGGGGCTCATCGATCTCTACCTGCGAGCTGAGCGTCAGGCGATCCGCGAGCTCACGCTGGAAGGTGGCCCGGTCGACACGGCGACCCGGGTTGCGGAGTTGCGGGCGCTGGCGCCGGGGACGATCGTCGTCGTCAAGGAGTGGGATCAAAGCTGACATGAACGGGGCGGTGGAGTGCGATGGGTCTTTTTGACGGGGACGCGGGCAACTTGCGTGAAACGGTGCGGCAGATGGGCCAGGAGGTCCAGGTCGCGCTGCTCGCGCGGGGTTGGGCGGTCACGGACCCCTGGGTCGATGAGGACCAGCCGATGGAGTTCTTCTGGCCGCCGACGGCACCCCATGGGTACGGTCGGCGACCCCCAGTGCCTGCCGCGGTGGCCCGAGACCGGGCGAAGTTGAGCGAGCCAGAGGCGACTCCGTGGCTGGCACCAATACGGATCGCGCGGGTGGATGATGGCTGGCGAGTCCAGTACGGAGAGGCAGCAGCGGCGAGGCCGGCCGAACTGGCTCTGCATCGGGACGACGTCTCGCTGCTCGCGGACATCGAAGGCATCGAGTGCTGGCCGATGAGCGTTGAGGAGTCCCTTCAGATCCGAATGGAACGCGTCTTCCAAGCGACCTACGCCGCCGCGCACAACGAGCACTATCCCGGATTCACCTCCACCGAGCCCTACGTGACCAGGTACAACCTCGTGATGCGGCAGCTGCGTCTCGAGAAGGCTCAGGGAGGTGTCCCCGGTGCCGTCGCGGTGCCCGCTCCTTCTCGTCCGCGGGGTGACCTCAACGCGCAACTGCTGCTCATCGACGCGGAAGCCTGGGCCTCCGCGGTGCGCACGGCGCGAGCGGGAGGGGAGCGGCGAGACCGGTGAGACCGGGTGGCCCAGCGGGAGGGCCTGCTCCTCGGCGACGATCGGCGTCACGGGCCTGCTCCTCTCCCGGATCTCGGCGCAGGCATCCGTGCTGGCCGGCGCCATCGTGACTCTGCTCAGTCTTGTGCTCATGGCCGCGGCGAGCGTGTTCGGCTCCTTGCCGCTGTTCTTCGGTTGGTGCCTCGTCGGAGGCGTCGCCTACGCACTCGCATTCACGGGCGGGCTCGGCCTCATCAACCGGCTCGCGCCCGCGCATCACCGAGGCGCGAGCCTGTCGCTGCTCTACGTCATCGCCTACGCACTGCAGGCGGGCACCGCGATCGGGGTTGGGGCCATCGCCACGGGTGGGACGCTCGCCATGGCTGTCCTGGTCGCCGCGACGGTGCTCGGAACGATGTGCGTGGCGGTCGTCGTGCTGATCGTCGTGGCGCGGAGGGGCGGGCGTCTCTAGGGGGTTCGTGCGCAGGTGTCTGTCGATCGCCGCCTCGGACGAAGCTCTTGACAAAATAACTGAGTCGACTCAGGATTGAGTACGCTCGGCAGATGTCGAGCGATTCACCGACGCGATCTCGAATCCGGAGCCTCACCCATGCGAGCGTTCACCCTCTCCAAGTACAAGACGCCGCTGCGCGAGGCTGACGTCGCCGAACCGGTCGTCGGCGACCACGACGTGCTTGTCCAGGTGCAGGCCGCCGGCGTGAATCAGCTCGACGAGAAGATCCGCATCGGCGAGTTCACGCAGATCCTGCCGTACAAGCTGCCGCTGACCCTCGGGCACGATGTCGCCGGCACGGTGCTGCGGGTCGGGGCCGCCGTTCGCGCGTTCCGGCCCGGCGACGAGGTCTACGCGAGGCCCCGCGACCACCGCATCGGCACGTTCGCCGAGCGCATCGCGATCAATGAGGCGGATGTGGCGCCGAAGCCGTCGTCCATCTCCATGGAAGAGGCGGGCTCGCTCCCGCTCGTCGCCCTCACCGCCTGGCAGGCGCTCGTCGAGATCGGTCGGGTGCAGCCCGGGCAGAAGGTCCTGATCCATGCCGGTGCGGGCGGCGTCGGGTCCATCGCGATCCAGCTCGCCAAGCACCTCGGTGCTGAGGTCGCCACCACGGCGAGCGCGGCCAACGCCGAGTTCGTCCGTGGCCTCGGCGCTGACCACACGATCGACTACCGCAACGAGGACTTCGAGCAGCTGCTCAGCGGCTACGACTTCGTGCTCGACAGCCTCGGCGGCGAGAACCTCGAGAAGTCGCTCCGCATCCTGAAGCCAGGCGGGATCGCCGTCGGGATCTCAGGTCCGCCCACCCCGGACTTTGCCCGAAGCGCGGGCCTGAACCCCGTGCTGCGCCTCGCTATTGCCGGGCTCAGCGGCAAGGTGCGCAGGCAGGCGAAACGCCTCGGCGTCGAGTACCGCTTCCTCTTCATGAGAGCGAGTGGTGAGCAGCTGCGGGAGATCTCGGCGCTCGTCGAGAGCGGAGTGATCAAACCCGTCGTGGGACGAGTCTTCCCCTTTGACGGGACTGTGCAGGCGCTCGAGTCGCTAGGCGGCGGCATTCGCGGCAAAACGGTCGTCAGTATCCCGTAGCGAGTGCCGTCCGCACCGCCTTCGTCGAGATTCAAGAGAGAACACCATGAGCACCGCATCCAATGAGCCCGTCGTCACCTCGTACGCGCTCGCCCCGGCGAAGAGCATCACCGTGGGCGGCATCAGCTACGCCTACCGTGAGCTGGGCCCGAGGGAAGACATCCCCGTCATCTTCTTCGTGCACCTCGCGGCCACGCTCGACAACTGGGACCCCCGCATCGTCGACCCCATCGCACAGAAGCGCCACGTCATCACCTTCGATCAGCGGGGCGTCGGCGCCTCAACGGGAACCGTCCCGAGAACCATCGAGGAAGCCGCCGACCACGCGTACGAGTTCATCACCGCCCTCGGCTACGACAAGATCGACATCTTCTCCTTCTCCATGGGAGGGATGATCGCGCAGGACCTCGTCGTCAAGCACCCCGACCTCGTGCGCCGGCTCGTGCTCACGGGCACCGGTCCGCGCGGCGGCAAGGACATGGACAAGGTCGTCGGTGTCACCTACCTCGACCTCGTCCGCTCGATCCTCACCCGCTCCGACATCAAGGAGTTCCTCTTCTTCAACCGCGACGATCGCGGCAAGCGGGCCGCGAAAGCGTTCGTCGCCCGGCTGTCCGAG
Source organism: Pseudoclavibacter sp. Marseille-Q434 (assembly GCF_050315415.1). Classification (NCBI taxonomy): domain Bacteria; kingdom Bacillati; phylum Actinomycetota; class Actinomycetes; order Micrococcales; family Microbacteriaceae; genus Pseudoclavibacter; species Pseudoclavibacter sp. Marseille-Q434. The sequence goes on from NZ_JBNPQH010000002.1 coordinate 971,673, forward strand.
CGCACGGTCGACCGCGACACGTCGATCAGCCTGAAGGCGTTCCAGACGCAGCTGGGGGCCATCCAGCGCTACGGCCGTTCCGCGCCCTCCGACCTCTCGAAGGTCAGGCAGCCGACCCTCATCGCCAACGGTGACAACGACCGCATGGTGCCATCGGTGCTCTCCAACGACCTGCACAGGCGCATCTCCGGCTCCGAGCTCGTCATCTACTCCGACTCGGGCCACGGCGGCATCTTCCAGTACCATCACCAGTTCGCGCCGGTCGCCGTCGAGTTCCTCACCCGGTAGCGCTGGTGGGCCCGGTCAGACGCACGCAGGAGTGGCGCGGCTTCCAGAGAGCTCTGGGAGGCGCGCCACTCTGTATCCGGGGGTCTGCTGCTAGCTGCTTGACCCCCCGAGCTGCGGGTAGACCGCCTCGAGCGGGGCGCTGAGCCCGGCCTTCAACTGCACGGACGTCTCGTCGGCGAGCACCTCGTACTCGCCGGCCTCGGTCGCGTCGAAGACCTTGGAGACCAGCGCGGCCGGGTCGGTCTTCGGGTCGTCCGTGTGCGCGGCCATGGCCGTGTCGACCCAGCCCACGTGGACGCCGACCACGTGGACGCCGGCGGGGAGCAACTCGAGGCGCAACGAGTTCGTCGCGGACCAGAGCGCAGCCTTCGTGGCGCTGTAGATGCCATTGACCGCGTACCAGCTGAGGGCTGAATGCACGTCGATGATGGCGGCACCCTCACGGTTCGCGAGAAGTGGCGCGTAGGCGCGCGCGAGGAAGACGGGTCCGAGGAAGTTGGTCGCGACGTTCGCCCGAATCTCTTCATCGCTGTGGGACAGGATGCTCGGGGACGAGACCGAGGCGCCCGCGTTGTTGATGAGCACGGTCACGTCCGGCGCCGCGTCGACGACTGCGGCGATGGATGCCGAGTCGGTGACGTCGAGGGTGAGCGGCACGATCCGCTCGTCGTCCCAGCTGCGGGGCGTGCGGGCGGTGGCGTAGACCTTGGATGCGCCGCGGGCGAGAGCCTCGCGCACGAAGTTCGTGCCGATGCCCCCGTTCGCGCCGGTGACGAGGACAACTGCTCCGTTGAGTGAGGGCATGGGTGGTCTTTCTGTTGCTCGGGTCGTCTGGTCACTGATAATGACGGGCCCTGGGGGCGTGGAAGAATCGGCGTGAGCACCGGTCCTCAGTCGATAGCGACTAAACTCATAACTGAGTCTGCTCAATATCTATTCCCGGAGGAGATCCGATGACCACCGACGCCCGGCCACTGGGACGCCGCGAGCGGAACAAGCTCGACAAGCTCGAGCGCATCACGGCGGCGGCTGGCGAGCTCTTCGCCGAGCGCGGGGTCGATGACGTCACAACGCAGGAGATCGCTGACCGGGCCGACATCGGCACCGGCACGCTCTTCCTCTACGCCAAGACCAAAGGCGAGCTGCTGCTGCTCGTGCAGAACTCCATGTACGAGACCGCGCTCGAAGAGGGCCGCGCGGCCTCAGCTGAGGCGACTGGTGCCCTCGACGGCGTGCTTGCCGTGCTTCGCCCCGTCGTGGCGTGCAACCGCAAGCAGGTCGAGAACGGCCGCACCTACCTGCGCGAGATGGTCTTCGGTGATCCCCAGGAGCCGCGGCACGCCGAGGCGCTGAAACTGACGAGCCAGACGCAGGACCTCGTCGCTGACGTCATCGACCGCGAGACCGCGGCGACGGCCGACACCGCGCGCGCACTCGCGCAGGTCGTCTCCGCGATCATGTTCACCACCATGGCGGCGTCGGTCAACGCCTCGCTGTCGGACGACGAGATCGTCGAGCAGGTGCGGGCGCAGGTCAGCGTGGTGCTGCCCGCCTGATCCGACCGACCTGACTGGCTCGTCCCGACCCGGCGTGCCGGTCCGGGAGCTCCCGAACCGGCACAGTGTGCTGCGTCTAGCGCTTCGCGCTCGCCACGAGCTCGTCGAGCCCCGACTCGTCGAGGGGGCTTCCCGGGAACGCAGCGACCCGCCCGAGCGGCATGGAACCGAGCATCTTGAGCATCTCCGGGTCGGCCAGCATCCCGGCCAGTCCGCTATCCCCTTCGAGGAGGGCGGAGCGGAGCAGCGGTCCACCGCGCTCGTCGTCCAGCCATTCGGCGATCGTCGACGTCTCGTCGAGGGTGAGCGCGAGCTCGTCACCCGCGACCGACACCCGCGTCGAGGCGCGGATGTCGCGGCTCGAGGCACCCACCTCGATGCGGTATTCGCCGCCTTCCACCGTCCATTGCCCGGCGACCGGGTGGAAGTAAGCGAGCTCAGAGCGCGGGACCTCGATGGTGACCGCTGCCGTCGAACCGGCCGCGACCTCCACGACCGAGAACGCGGTCAGCGAGCGAATCGCGCGCGGTACAGCGGAGCCCGGGAGGCCCGTGTAGACCTGCACGACCTCACGCCCGTCCCGGCTGCCCGTGTTCGCGACCTCCACCTGGATGCGCAGGCCGCCGTCCTGGACTTCGACGGCGAGGTTGTCGTAGGCGAAGCTCGTGTACGAGAGGCCGTGGCCGAACGGGAACGAGACCTCGGTGCTTCGCGCGTCGTAACCGCGGTAGCCGACGAAGATGTCCTCGCCGTAGCGGACGTGGCCGAACGCGCCGGGGAACCCGAGGTGGGCCGGGGAGTCATCGAGGCGCACCGGGATGGTCTCGGCGAGGCGCCCAGAGGGGTTGACGGCGCCGAAGAGCACGTCGGCGGTTGCGCCGCCGCCGGCCTGGCCGAGCAGCCAGCCCTCGACGATCGAGGGAGCGAGGTGCTGCCAGGTCGAGGTGCGCACGATGCCGCCGTTGGAGAGCACGACGACGACGTTCTCGTTCGCGGCCTGCACCGCGGCGAGGAGCTCGAGTTGGTCGGCGGGGAGGTCGATGTGCTCACGGTCGAAGCCCTCGGACTCCTCGTGCGCGGGGAGGCCGAGGAAGAGCACGGCGACGGATGCGTCTGCGGCGGTCTTGACCGCATCCGCTCGCAGCGCTTCGGTGTCGCCGGAGTCGTCGAGCGTGAAACCGGGCGCGAACCGCACCCGGTCGCCGGCGACCCGGCTCAGCTCGGTGAGGGCGTCGTCGAGGCGGGTCGGGTTGATGAGCGAGCTGCCGGCGCCCTGGTAGCGGGGCGTGCGCGCGAACTCGCCGATGACCGCGAGGGTGTCGTCGGAGCCGAGGTCGAGGGGCAGGAGGTCGCCGTCGTTCTTGAGCAGCACGATGCTGCGTCCAGCCGCCTCGCGGGCGAGCGCGTGGTGCTCGTCGGCGTCGTAGCTCGCAGACTCGTCTGCGCCCGCGACGATCTTGTCGACGAGCTCAAGCGCACGGCGGGCGGCCGTGGTCACGTGCTGCTCGTCGAGGTCGCCGGAGCGCACCGCATCCACGAGCTGAGCATCCGTGCGTCCGCCGCTGGACGGCATCTCGAGGTCGAGCCCGGCGGCGACGCCGGTGACCCGGTTGTCGACGGCCCCCCAGTCAGAGACGACGAGGCCCTCGTAGCCCCACTCCTCCCGCAGCACGGTCGTGAGGAGCCAGTGGTTCTCGGAGGCGTAGACGCCGTTGATCTTGTTGTACGAGCACATGACCGTCCACGGCTGCTGCTCGGTGACGACGCGCTGGAAGGCGCGCAAGTAGATCTCGCGCAGCGGGCGCTCGTCGACGTCAGCGCTGATCCGCAGCCGGTCGGTCTCCTGGTTGTTCGCGGCGAAGTGCTTGAGCGAGGAGCCGACGCCCTGGCTCTGCAGCCCGCCCACGAGTGCTGAGCCCATGACGCCGCTCACGAGCGGGTCCTCCGAGAAGTACTCGAAGTTGCGGCCGCAGAGCGGGGAGCGCTTGATGTTGATGCCGGGGCCGAGCAGCACGCCGACGCCCTCCGCCTTTGCCTCCTCGCCGAGCGCGACTCCGACCCGGCGTGCGAGGTCCGCATCCCAGCTCGCGCCGAGCGCCACGGCGGGCGGGAAGCAGGTGGCGGGCACGCTGTCAGCGAGCCCGAGGTGGTCGCCACCCTCACGCTGCAAGCGCACGCCGTGCGGGCCATCCGTCAGCGTCACCGCCGGGACGCCAACTCGATCGACCGCCTTCGTCGACCAGAAGCTGCCACCACTCGTCAGGGACGCCTTCTCCTCGATGGTCAGATCGTCGAGGTGCTCGGCGTGGGTCATCGTGATGCTCCGATCGGTCGTGCGGGGGAGTGCTCGCGGCCCGGAGATCAGGGCGCGTGCCGTTCCAGATAAGCGTAGATCTCGCTGTCGTCGACGCCTGGGAAGCGGCCTGCTGGGAGGGATGCGAGGATCTGCGCGTGCAGTCGCGCGCTCGGCCACGCGCGTCCCGCCCAGCGGGCCGCGAGCGCCGGGTCGGGTCGCCGGCAGCAGGTCTCGTCGGGACAGCGCGAGACCTGGCGGTTGTCGGTGTCGCGCCCGCGGAAGTACTTGGCGTCGTCGAACGGCACCCCGAAGGTGATCGAGAAGACCCCCTCGGCCGACTTGCCGGTCTGGATGGTGCTCCAGAACGTGCCGGCCGGGGTGTCCGTGTACTGCCAGAACTCGGTGGTGCGGTGCTCGATCTCCGTCGCCCGCCGCGCACCCCACTTGCGGCAGACGATCTGCCCCTCGACGGCGCCAGTCACGTCGAGCGGCAGCGGCAGGTCGTCGTTCTCGTAGGCCTTGTAGACCTCGCCGACGGAACCGACGCGGAGGAAGTGCACGCGCATCCCGAGGTGCTCGGTCATGAGGTTCGTCATGCGCAGGGCTGCGGCTTCGTGGGTGACGCCGAACGCGTCACGGAAGTCCTCGACGGCGAGGTCGCGGTCCTTCTTGCGGGCGCTCAGGAAGTCGACGGCCTGCGTGCGCGGGATGAGGCAGGCGGCGGCGAAGTAGTTGATCTCAAGGCGCTGGCGCAGGAAGTCGGCGTACGAGTCCGGCGGCGTGTGGCCCAGGATGCGGTGGGCGACGGCCTGCAGGGCGATGGAGCGCAGCCCGTGGCCGCCCGGGATCGACTCCGGCGGCAGATAGATGCGTCCGTTCTCGAGGTCGGTGATGCTGCGCGTCGAGCGGGGCAGGTCGTCGGCGTAGACGATCTCGAGGCCGAGCTGCTCGACCATGAGGTGCACCTCGCGGTGCGTGAGAGCCCCGGCGACGTGCCCGACCTGGCGGAGGCGCTCCTCGGCGACCGCCTCGATCTCGGGCAGGTAGTTGTTACGCTCCCGCATCCACGCCCGCTGCTCGGTGTTGCGGATGCGCGCCTCCTCTGGTGTCGCAGATGCGGTCTGTGCGCGACGCTCGAGTTCACGGTGGAGGCCGACGAGCGTCTCGAGGGTGTCGTCTGGCATGCCCTTGCCGCCGCGCAGCTTCGGCAGGCCAAGGCCCGCGAACAGCGGGGAGGCCTGGGCGCGCTTCAGCTCGAGCTCGAGCGCGGCTCGGCTGTTCGGAGCCTCGGCGCGCACGAGGTCCTCGACCGTCACCCCGAGCGCCCTCGCGAAGGAGGGCAGCTCTGACGGCTTCGGCTCGCGCCGTCCGTTCTCGATGAGTGAGATGCGGCTGGGGCTCGTCTCGAGCATCGCCGCGAGGTCGTCGAGCGTGAGCTTCGCGAGCGAGCGGTAGTGGCGAATGCGGGCTCCGAGCACTGAGGCGGTGTACACGTCGGCGGGCATGGCATGACGCTAGCGCAAGAACAGAACTTATTTACCTCTGTTTCTTGGAAAGAGTTCTCGATCTGCATCAAATACTGGGTTCACCCCGCAACAACCGTCAACGACGACACCAGAAGGACCCACCATGACGCTGCTCCACGAACCCCCGCTCTCCGCAGACACCGGCGCATCCGCCCGCGACGATGTCTACGTGCTCCCCTTCAGTGCCGTGCGCCTCGGCGACATCCCCGAGGTGGGCGGCAAGAACGCCTCGCTCGGCGAGCTCATCGCCAACCTGCAGGATGCCGGGGTGCGTGTCCCGAACGGCTTCGCGACGACGGCGAGTGCCTTCAATCGACACCTGCGCGAGACGGACATCGACACGTGGATCCGGGGCGAGATCGTGGGCCTCGACGTCGACGACGTGGCGCGCCTCGCGATCGTCGGGGCCCGCATCCGCGCTCGTATCGAAGCCGCGCCGCTCGCGCCCGAGCTGGAGGCCGCCATCCGGAAGGCGTTCGCGGCGCTCGAGGCCGAGACCGACGGCGAGCTCCTCGTCGCCGTGCGGTCCAGCGCCACCGCCGAGGACCTGCCGGACGCGTCGTTCGCCGGGCAGCAGGAGACGTTCCTCAACATCGCCGGCATCGACAACGTGCTCGCCGCCACCCGCAAGGTCTTCGCGTCGCTCTTCACCGATCGGGCCATCGCCTACCGCGTGCACCAGGGCTACGCGCACACCGGGGTCGCGATCTCGGTCGGCGTTCAGCGCATGGTGCGCTCCGATGAGGGCGCGGCCGGAGTCATGTTCAGCGTCGACACCGAGTCGGGCTACGACGGTGCGGTGTTCGTGACGAGCGCCTACGGGCTCGGAGAAGGGGTTGTGCAGGGTGCGGTCAACCCCGACGAGTTCACGGTGCACAAGCGCACCCTCCGCGAGGGGCGGCCCGCCGTTCTGTCGCGTCGAGTCGGCAGCAAGGCGACGCGCATGGTCTTCACGGAGGACACCCGCGTCGGGCGCACGACCGAGTTCGTCGAGACGGCACCGGATGCGCAACGCCGGTTCTCGGTCACGGACGCCGAGGTCACCGAGCTGGCCCAGGCGGCCCTCGCGATCGAGGAGCACTACGGGCGCCCGATGGATATCGAGTGGGGCAAGGACGGCATCGACGGGCGCATCTACATCCTGCAGGCGCGACCCGAGACCGTCGTCTCCCAGCGGGCCGTCGGCACCCTCGAGCGGCACAGCCTGCCCGAGCGCGGCGCGACGCTCGTCGAGGGCCGAGCGATCGGGCAGCGCATCGGCGCCGGCGTCGTGCGCCTGCTCACCTCGCCGTCGCAGATGAGCGAGTTCCAGCAGGGCGACGTGCTGGTCGCCGACATGACCGACCCAGACTGGGAGCCGATCATGAAGCGCGCATCCGCTATCGTCACGAACCGGGGCGGCCGCACCTGCCACGCCGCGATCATCGCCCGCGAGCTCGGCGTGCCCGCCGTGGTCGGGGCGGGGGATGCGACTGAGCGGCTCGCGGACGGCGACGAGGTCACCGTGACGTGCGCCGATGGGGAGACCGGGGCGGTGCTCGCGGGCATCCTGCCCATCGAGGTGGAGCGCATCGAGCTCGACTCCTTCCCGGAGCTGCCGGGCAAGATCATGCTCAACGTCGGCAACCCCGACGCCGCGTTCACGCTCGCCGCGCTCCCCAACGACGGCGTGGGGCTCGCCCGCATGGAGTTCGTCATCTCGCGCCAGATCGGCGTGCACCCCCGCGCCCTCCTCGAACTCGGCGACCAGGAGGAGAGCATCCGCGCCGCCATCGACGAGCGCATCGCGGCGTACGAGTCTCCGGCAGACTTCTTCGTGCGGCGCCTCGCCGAGGGGGTCGCGACGCTCGCGGCGGCCTTCGACGGGAAGCCCGTCATCGTGCGGCTCTCCGACTTCAAGTCGAACGAGTACGCCGGGCTGCTCGGCGGCGCCCGCTACGAGCCGGTCGAGGAGAACCCGATGCTCGGCTTCCGTGGGGCGTCCCGGTACATCTCCGCCGACTTCGCGGAGGCGTTTGCGCTCGAGTGCGAGGCGATCAGGTTCGTGCGGGATGACATGGGGCTCACGAACGTGAAGGTCATGATCCCGTTCGTGCGGACGGTCGAGGAGGCGCGTGCCGTCGTCGAGCGCCTCGCCGAGAACGGACTGCGCCGCGGCCAGAACAGCCTCGAGGTCATCATGATGTGCGAGGTTCCCTCGAACGCGCTCCTCGCGGAGCAGTTCCTCGAGGTCGTCGACGGCTTCTCGATCGGCTCGAACGACCTCACGCAGCTCACCCTCGGGATCGACCGCGACTCGGCGCTCATCGCGGACAGCTTCGACGAGCGCAACCCCGCCGTCCTTCGGCTCATCGACCTCGCCATAGAGGCCTGCACGAAGCACGGCCGGTACGTGGGCATCTGCGGGCAGGCGCCCAGCGACCATCCGGAACTCGCCCAGTACCTCTTCGACCGCGGCATCTCCTCGCTGTCGCTCAACCCCGACACGATCGTCGAGACGTGGACGAGGCTCGCGGCGAACCGCTGATGGAGAGCAGTCGGCGCCCCACCTGAGTGGGGTGCCGGCTCGTGCGCAGGTGCTTGCTCAGACCCGGCTGAACGACGCCGTGGCGTTCAGGTGGTGATTTATCAGAACTGTCGCGCGCCCACGTCCGCGCGGTGCGCGGTCGAAAGGATCTCGGTGAGCCGGTCTGCCGGCAGCGGCGCGCCCGGGTCGCTGAGGTAGTCGGCGCGGAACGCGGCCAGGTCAGCGACATAGATCTGCGTGTACGCGCCGGACTCCGGCTCGAAGCGCCACGACTCGGCAAGCGTCCCGGCATCGACGGTGTCGAAACCGAGAGCGCTTACGAGTTCCGAGACACGTGCCTTGGCGGCGGCATCATCGCCCGCGATCGGAAGCGCGGTGCGCGGTGTCGAGTTGGCGAGATTCGGGATGTGGGTGAAGAGGATGTTGTTGAACGCCTTCACGATGCGCGTTTCCGGAAGCAGCGCCTGCTCGTATTCGGCGGTTGTGACGGCGAGCGTGTCGAGCTGCTCGATGCGCCCGTCGCGGTGCGGGTAGTAGTTACCGGTCGAGAGGACGGTCTTGCCAGCGAAGGCGTCTTGCGGCAGGTTCGGGTATGCCGCGAGCGGAACCGCGAGGAGCGGGGTCTCGCCGAATTCGACGGCTTCGCGAACGCTGCCGGCTCGTGCCAGCGGGCCGAGCGCCTCGACGAGTTCCGAGAGGGATGCGGGCCCGCGCGAGTTCGCGATCAGCACCTCCCAGCCCGCGGCGACCGCCAGGCGGGCGACCGCTGCTCCGATGGATCCGCTGCCGATGATTCCGATGCGCTTCATGCTGTTCTCCTTGTGTTCGGCTGATCGGGCTTGCGTTCCCATCCGCTTCTCGTGAGCGCCGCCAGTGCGGCGCCGGAGGCCTCGTCTGCCATCGCGGCTCCTCGCACCCAGCTGGTGGCGAGGGCTGCGAGGAAGAGGTCGAGCGCGCGGATGTCGGTCCGTGCGCGTCCTTCGCCCTGAGCGGCCCGGAGGAACTCGTCGGTGGTCGTGAGGAAGCCCTGGCAGGTCACAGCCAGTGGGGACAGGTCGGTGGTCGTGGCAACGCGCAGCGGCTCGGGGAGACCGTCGAACGCGCATGCCCACTCGGTCACCGCGTTCAGCCAGCCGTCGAGTGCCTCGGCGGCGTTTGTCGCTGAGGAGCGGAGCTCATCCCGGCGGGCCACGAGCTGTTCGTCGCGTGCGGCCAGGAGCGACGCGAGGAGTGCCTCGCGGTTGGGGAAGTGGCGGTAGAGCGTGCCGGCGCCGATGCCGGCGCGTTTCGCGATCGCATCCAGTGACCCGGTGACGCCGTGTTCCGAGAAGTACTGCTCTGCGGTGTCGAGGATGTGGTCTCGGTTGCGTCGTGCGTCTGCACGCGGCGCGCGGCGCTTGCTCGCGGTGGATTCGGTCATGGTGCCCCTCGGTTGACAAAGTGGAGAGCATCTCCGTATCTTCTCTCGAAGGGGAGAGTATCTCCATTTCGTCGCGAGTGCCAGTGCTCCCGACAGCAACAGGAAGCGGAACGATGACCGGCAACAGCAAGATGATCCTCGGGTTGCACATCGGCAGCGGATACGGCTCGCAGAGCTCCGCTTGGCGGGCGCCAGGTGTCGACCCCGCCAACTACACGAACTTCGACGCGCAGGTCCGGTACGCCCAGGCCGCCGAGCGCGGCAAGTTCGCGTTCCTGTTCTTCCCGGACTTCCCGGGCGAGCAGGTCGACCTGTCCCGCGAGTCGTTCATGATCTCCATCGAGCCCGTGCTGACGTTGGCCGCGATCGCGCGAGAGACCGACAGGATCGGCCTCGTCGCGACCGCATCCACGACCTTCAACGAGCCCTTCACCATCGCCCGTCAGTTCAAGGCGCTCGACATCATGAGCCACGGACGCGCCGGCTGGAACGCCGTGACGACCAGCGACCCGGGAGCGGCGGCCAACTTCGGCCGCACGGTCGCGCCGAGACCCGAGCGCTACCAGCGCGCACACGAGACGATCCAGATCGTCGAGGCGCTCTGGGGGAGCTGGCAGCAGGACGCGTGGGTGATGGACACGGCGACGGGTCGCTTCGCTGATCGAGACAAGATCAGACCCATCAACCTGCAGGGCGAGTATGTCGCCTCCCGCGGCCCCCTCAACATCCCGCCCTCAGAACAGGGGCAGCCCGTGATCTTCTCGGCCGGTGGCGGCGCGAACGGGGCCGAGATCGCCGGACGTCACGCGAGCGGAGTCATCGGGGCGGTGTTCACGATCGAGGATGCGCGGCAGCAGCGCGAGGCGTTGCGGGAGGCTGCGCGTGCGGCCGGGCGCGACCCAGACGACGTGAAGTTCTTCGCCGGTGTCATGCCAGCCCTCGGTGCGACCAAGCGCGAGGCGCTCGACCGTCGGGTCGCGCTCGGCGAGCTGTCCGCGCCCGCCCGCGTCGGGTACCTGGGCCAGATGCTGAACCTGCCCACGGCGCTGGACCCCTCCCAGCTCGACAAGCCGCTCACCGCGGGCCAGCTGGCCAGCGCCAGCCCGAATCCGTACGATCCGCGCTCCGCGCGCGCCCTCGAGATCGCGCGTGAGGGATGGACGATCCGCGACATCCTCGCGCACGGGGTCATCGACTACCACCCCACCCCGGTTGGCCCAGCGAGCGTGATCGCCGACCACATGCAGGAGTGGTTCGAGGCCGGCGCGTGCGACGGCTTCTGGGTGTCGGTCGACGTCAATGAGCATGGCATCGACGCGTTCGTCGACGAGGTGATCCCGCTCCTGCAGGAGCGCGGCATGTACCACGACGACTACGAGGGGGCGACCCTTCGCGACCATCTCGGGGCGCCCGCCCAGTACGGTCGGGACCCGCGCGTGGTCTGAGCTGACGCGCCGTGACTCCGGCGTCGCTCTGCGGACACGCTCACCAGGTACTCCGCCGCCGTTCAGCACGCGTTCCTACGATGCTGCAATGGCACAGCTCAGTGACGAGAACCTCATCGAGACCATCGCCGAACGACTCGCGGAGACGGGCCGCACCCTGAGTGTGGCCGAGTCTCTGACCTGCGGGAGGGTCGCCTCCACGCTCGGCAGCGGACCTGACACGAAGACGTGGTTGCGCGGCGGGGTCGTCGCCTACCAGACGGAGGTGAAGCAGCGCGTCCTCGGTGTGACACCCGGCCCGGTCGTCTCGGCCCGGTGCGCCGAGGAACTCGCGGTCGGCGTGGCACGGCTGCTTGAGTCCGACATCTCCATCGCGACGACCGGTGCGGGCGGCCCCGGACCGGAAGAGAGCGAACCGGAAGGCACCGTGTTCCTGGGATGGAGTGTCGACGGTGTCGTGGGCAGCGAACGTCACGACTTCGACGGGGAGCCCGCCGAGATCCTCGACCAGACCGTCCGTCAGGTGCTGGAACGACTGCAACAACTCCTGACCGGCGGGAAGCACTAGCCAGCACCGAAACGACGGCGCACGACGAAGCGGCAGCCGACCCGAAGGTCGACTGCCGTTTCGCTGTGCTGGTGTGAGCTACTTCTTGAAGGCGTCCTTGACGTCTTCGCCCGCCTGCTTCACGTTGGCCTTGGCCTGGTCGGCCTTGCCTTCGGCGACGAGCTGCTCGTTGTCGGTGACCTTGCCAACTGCTTCCTTGGCCTTGCCGCCGAACTCTTCAGCTGCGTTCTTGATCTTGTCTCCTGCGCTCATGGCAGTTCCTTTCTGTTGGGGGTTGCGGTGCCGTCGAATCGCGGTGCCGCGGTGGGGAGTTGTGGTGGTGAGTCCTACTGGAGGCGCGTCGACTGCTGCACTCGGGCGCGGAAGCCGCCGCTGAGCTGGAGCAGCACGGGCACCTGCCGGCCGAGGAGTGCATCCAGGGCCTCGAGGTTCTGCTCGACGATCTCCGTCGCGTCTCGAGGCGAGACGCCGCGTCGGCACGTGGCCGACACCTTCAGCACAGGGGTGCGTTTCACGTCGTACGCGGAGACGCTTGTCGTGAGGAACTCGTCGCGGGCATCGAGCGCATCCGAGAGGGCGTCGCGGGCAACCGACACGTCGACGATGGTGCGCCCGGTGTCCGGCGTGCGGTCGCTGACGATCGTGCAGGTCCGTCCCTGTCCTTGGCGGAGTGCGAAGACCAGGAGCAGGATGATGGCGATCGCGAGGACGGCGACGACGGCGATGAGGAGCCAGCTGAAGTCAGCGCCCGGGAACGGGGTCTGCTGGAGCCAGCTGCTGGTCTGCGTGTTCACGCCTTCGGAGATGGGCGTCCACGTGTCTTTCGCCCCGGGCAGCCATGCGCCGATGGCTGCGGCGGCGCCGATGGCGAGGAGGAGGAGGCCTGTGGCGGTGATGAGGAGTCGGTTGAGGCCTCGGTTGGTGCTGTTCATGCGCCGACCTTCCCGTTCTCTGCGACGCGCACCTTGGCGGTGACGCGCGGGGTGAGCTCGTACTGCTGGAGCTGCTGGTTGACGGCGGCCGTGATGGCGGACGCGTCGACCGGGAGCCCGGATGCGGGGGTGAGGTGCACGTCGGCGCGTCGGTGGGACACCGACACGGTGACGTTGTCCGGGCTCACGTTGCCGGCGTGCGCTGCGTGCCGGGCGAGGGCGGACGCGATGACCGCGTTGTCCGCGACGGTCGCGGTGCGCGTCGAGGTGAGCGTGTGCCTGGCTCGTCGTCCGGGGGCGAGGCCTGCGATGAGCAGCACGAGCCCGATGATCGCGACGACCACGCCGGCGATGCCGACGTACTGGGCGGGCTGCTCGAGCACGCCCAGCGCCGAGGCGAACATGTCCGCCGGTGCGACGAGCAGCGCCGGGAGGGCGAGCAGCGATAGCACGATCTCGGTGCCGATCCAGGCCGCGACGAGGATGAGGAGCACGGCGAGGGTGATCGCGAGCGCCGAGCGGGGCGAGTGCGTCTCTCGCCGGGAGAGGCGCGAGTACAGGGAGGTGTTGGTGCTCATCTGACTCGCTCCTCTGCCTTGATGTTGAGCCCGGTCACGCGGATGGTGACGAGGCCGACCTGGGACCCGCTGAGGGTCTGCACGCGGTCACGGATGGTGGTCTTCGCGGTCTCGACTCGCTCGAGGAGTGGGCCGCCGCTGCGCTCGAGCGCGCTCGGCTGCTCGCGGATTCGGGCGAGCGAGGGAACCCGGATGGGGGTCCTCACGCGCAACGCGAGCTTGCCGTTGTGGTCGTCGAGGTCGACGCTGACGCTGCCAGCGTCGACCCCGAGCGCGTCACCGGCGACAGCTGACGCAAGACGAGTCAGGGCCTTCGCGGTGAGTCGTGTTGTGCCTCGCTGCGCCGCGCCGCTGAGTGTGGTCGCGGCGGCGCTCATGAGGAGGTGTTCCGTCCTCGGATGACGTCAACGAGGGCGGTCGCGTCGAGCTTTCCTTCGAGGATGCGTCCGATGACGCCGCCGATGATCATCGCGATGGCGACGAAGAAGAACGCCCAGAAGCCGAGGATGATCCAGGTGAGCGCGAGGACCGCGCCGATGAGGATGCCGGTTCGGGTGAGGGATGCCGTGTTCACTGGACTCGCGCTTCTTCCGTCTTGTCGTTGCTGTCGTCTTCGGAGGGGAGGTGCACGTCGTTGACCGTGACGTTGACCTCGGTGACCTCGAGGCCAACGATGGTCTCGATGGCGCGGATCACGTCGGCGCGGACGCCGTCGGCCACGTCCTGCAGCGAGACGGGGTACTCGGCGACGATGGTCACGTCGACCGCGACCTGCTTCTCGCCGACCTCGACGTTGATGCCCTGGCTCTGGTCCGTCGCGTTGATCGCGTTGCGGATGGCGCCGATGGCGCGGGCCGCGCCGCCGCCGAGGTCGTAGACGCCGCGAGCGTCACGAGCGGCGATCCCTGCGACGCGAGCGACGACGCTGTCGACGATCGTCGTCGTGCCGCGTCCGCCCGAGGTGTTCGTGGGGACGACGCTGCTGGACGTCTGAGCCGTCTTGGGGGCGGTAGCGGTGGTGGGTGTCGTGTTCGCCATGATGCTCTTCTTTCTGGTCTCTGCCTGGTGCCGGTGCACCGTGTGGGCTTGTACAGGTGAGACGCAGGCGACCCCCGATGTGTCACAAACTCGTTTTGCGTTTTCAGGAATCGCTCAGGTTCGGGGCGCGGGGCGGGCCTGGAGGAGCGCGTCGAGGACGACCGGCAGCGAGGTCACGCCGGTCGCTTCGAGGAAGTGCCCGGCGCCCGGTTGCACGCGGACCTCGGCGAAGAGTCGGCGCGCGAGGGCATCGGATGCGCCGGGAGGCACGAGGGTGTCGTTGTCCGAGCGGATGACGACGCGAGTGTTGATGCGGTCGGCGACGCGTTCCGCATCCACGTCGTCGGCGAGGTACTCGTCGAGGTCGGGGAGCGTGTCAAGCGTGCCGGTGAAGCCGGACACGAAGACGACGCCGCCGAGACGCCAGTCACCGAGTTGCGCCGCCAGCGCGCGGAGCGCCGTCACGGCGCCGAGCGAATGGCCCACGATCCAGGTCCGCTCGTCGGGGGTTCCCAACGCGAGCGCGACCTCGCGCTGCCAGTCGGCGGCGTTCGGCGCCTCCGGCAGCGGAAGTTCGACGCTCGTCGCCTCGATGCCCCGGTCGGCGAGGGCTTCCCGTAACCACGGGAACCAGTGCGCGTCGACGTTCGCGCGGAAGCCGTGGACGATGATCACGCGGGCCGGGAGGTGGACGGGGTCAGTGGATGCGGGTGCCATGGCACGCAGGCTAGGGGCAGGAGTTGCGAGCCGGCGTGATCGAGTCGAGCGGCGTCCGAATCGTTGTCGATGTCGCAGGCGGGCGCTCGCGCCGAGGGGGCACCCATCGCGGGGTCGTATTCTGCCCGGCATGAGAGTGATGCACCTCGACGGCTCGTCGGATCCCGCTCGAGTCGAGGATCTGCCGGCCCTCCTCGCCGAACTCGACGGTGCGAGTGACGATGAGCCGGATGTCGGTGCCGGTGACCCGTACGGGTGGTTCGTCACCGCCTACTCGTCCGGGACCGTGGTGCTCGCGCACGCCGCACGACCACACGACCCCGAGCTTGTGCTCTCCCACGTGCCCCGGAACGAGGCTCTCCTGATCTTCGCCGAGGTTGTACGCGGTGAGATGGACGCCGTTCTCACCCGGCCCTGGGTCGAAGAGTAGGGGCCGGCTTGGGAGCCGGGCAGCTGTGGTCCCGTCAGCCCAGCGGATGACGCGGGTCCTTCCAGCGCAGGACGCGAGCCGCCGAGTTCCCGGCTGATGATGGGTCGTCGCGCCAATCCCGAGATCCGGGCCGCGCCGCGAAAGGCCCGTCTTGACCTCCCTCTCTTCCCCCGAGCGCATCTCCGCCGCGCCCGACGCATCTGCTGCCCTGCCTGCATCCGGCAAGCGGATCGCTGCCCTCGACGTCATCCGCGGCGTCGCCCTCTGCGGCATCCTGTTCGTCAACATCGCCCCGCTTGTGCACTTCGGCTACGACACCGGCATTCCCCAGCCCACCAACCTCGGCGACCCGAGCGGCTGGCTGCAGCTGTTCGTGCAGCAGCGCTTCTTCCCGATCTTCTCGCTGCTCTTCGGCATCGGCTTCGCGCTCTTCTTCGAATCGGCGAAAGGCCGCTCCCAGCGGC
Source organism: Pseudoclavibacter sp. Marseille-Q434 (assembly GCF_050315415.1). Classification (NCBI taxonomy): domain Bacteria; kingdom Bacillati; phylum Actinomycetota; class Actinomycetes; order Micrococcales; family Microbacteriaceae; genus Pseudoclavibacter; species Pseudoclavibacter sp. Marseille-Q434. The sequence continues at coordinate 987,458 of NZ_JBNPQH010000002.1, forward strand.
CGAGGCTGGTCCTGCTCAGGCGACTCCTGCTCCTGCTGGCCATCGGCATCCCCTTCGAGCTCCTGCAGAGCGGCTCGGCGCTGTGGCCGTACGCGATCGCGGGCCTCATCCTGCTGCTCCCCAGCACCTGGCTGCCGCGCTGGGTCGTCGCCGTGGGCGCCGCGGTCCTCATCGCCGCGAGCCTCGCGCTCACCGGCGGCGGCATCAGCCTCATCCCCGGTGTGTTCCTGCTCGGCGCGAGCCTGACCCGCTACGGCGTCGTCCAGGCGATCGGCCGGTCGCGCGCCGGCTCGGTCGTCGCGCTGCTCGCCTTCACCGCAGCCTCGATCCCGCTCGCGCTCTGGCAGGCGAGCGACATTCGGATGTCTGGCTTCGACCTCGCTTCCGGACTCGCCGGCTTCGCGATGGCCGGCACCTACGTCGCACTGCTGTCGCTGCTCATGACAACCCCAGCCGCCCGCGGCCTCCAGCTCGCGTTCGCGCCGCTCGGCAGGATGGCGCTCACCAACTACGTCGCCGGTGCCCCGCTGATGCTCGCGGCCGGCGTGCTGTTCGACCTGCCCAACAGCACCTCGTGGACGCTGCTGCTGAGCATCGTCGTCGGCATCCTCGCGCTGCAGTGGGTCGCGAGCACGCTCTGGCTCCGGTCCTTCACGCAGGGCCCACTCGAATGGCTCTGGCGCTGGGGCACGTGGGGCACGCGCGGGCCTCTCCGTCGGCTGCCCGCCGGAGAGGCCACGCAGGTCAGCGAGGTCAGTGCTGGAGCGGCGAACGCAGCAGCGTGAAGGAGCCCTCCTTGACCATGAGCGTCGTCACGGGGTCGCTGACCAGCTGCTCGCCATCGCTCGAGAGCGCCAGCTCCCAGGTGCCGTGCGGCGCATCCGGGACCGTGAACTCGACCGCGTTCTCGGCCGCGTTCAGCAGCAGCGCGAACGAGTCAGCACCCGTGTGCGAGAACACGAACGCGATGGAGCGCGCCTCCGGGTTGTCCCAGTCGGCGTCGTCGAAGCCGAGCGCATCCGACCGCAGCACGTCCACCGTGGCGTCTGCGCCCGTATCCGGTGCCTGCCTGAACCAGACGGGGCGCAGCGCCGGATGCTCGGCGCGCAGCGAGATGAGCGTGCGCGTGAACTCGAGCAGGTCGCCGTCGATGGCCTCCCAGTCGAACCAGGAGATCTCGTTGTCCTGGCAGTAGGCGTTGTTGTTGCCGCCCTGCGTGCGGCCGAGCTCGTCGCCGCCGAGGATCATGGGCACGCCCGCCGAGAGCAGCAGCGTCGCGAGCAGGTTGCGGCGCTTGCGAGCGCGGCGGTCGTTGACTGCCGCATCATCGGTCGGGCCCTCGGCGCCGCCGTTCGCCGAGCGGTTGTCGCTCTCGCCGTCCTGGTTGTCCTCGCCGTTCGCGGCGTTGTGCTTGTCGTTGTACGAGGTGAGGTCGGCGAGCGTGAACCCGTCGTGCGCGGTGATGAAGTTCACACTCGACAGAGGCGAGCGGCGGCTCGCCTCGTACACGTCGGGGGAGCCGAGGATGCGCTGCGCCGTCGTGCCGAGCGTTGCGTCGCTGCCGTTCCAGTAGTCACGGGCGTCGTCGCGGAACTTGCCGTTCCACTCCGACCAGTCCGCAGGGAACCCGCCCACCTGGTAGCCGGCCGTATCCCACGGCTCGGCGATCATCTTCACGGGCGCGAGCACCGGGTCCTGCTGGATGAGCGTGAGGAACGCGCTGTGCAGCTCCGCGTCGCCACCCTGCCTGGTGAGGGTCGTGGCGAGGTCGAAGCGGAACCCGTCGACGTGCATCTCCGTCACCCAGTAGCGCAGCGAGTCCATGATGAGGCCGAGCGCCGCCGGGTGGCTGACGTTGACGCTGTTGCCGGTGCCCGTCGTGTCGAAGTAGTGGCTCTCGTCGCCCTCCACCAGCCGGTAGTAGGCGGCGTTGTCGATGCCCTTGAACGACAGCGTCGGGCCCAGATGGTTGCCCTCGGCGGTGTGGTTGTAGACGACGTCGAGGATCACCTCGAGGCCCGCGGCGTGCAGGGCCTTCACGAGCTCCTTGAACTCGGCGACCTGCCCGCCGCCGTCACCCGCCGCGGCGTAGTCGCCGTGCGGCGCGAAGAACCCGATCGAGTTGTAGCCCCAGTAGTTGCGGAGGCCCTTCTCCTCGAGGTGGCTGTCCTGCACGAACTGCTGCACGGGGAGCAGCTCGACGGAGGTCACGCCGAGGTCGACGAGGTGCTTGATGGCGGCGGGATGAGCGAGGCCGGCGTACGTTCCGCGGATCTCCTCCGGCACCTCGGGGTGGAGCTGCGTGAACCCCTTCACGTGCACCTCGTAGATGACGGTCTGGTCGAGCGGGACGCGCGGCGAGGCGTCGTCACCCCAGTCGAAGCTCGGATCGGTGACGACGCTCAGGGGCACGGAGCCCGCCGAGTCGGTGTCATCGCGCTGCTCGGGCTCGTTCATGTCGTGGCCGAACACGGCCTGCGACCAGTTGTACTGGCCCTCGATCGCGCTGGCGTGGGGGTCGAGGAGCAGCTTGTTCACGTTGTGCCGGAGGCCCTGTTCCGGCGCCCACGGGCCGTCGACGCGGATCCCGTAACGGGAGCCGACCTGCAGCGCGTCGACGAAACCGTGAAACACGTGGCCCGTGCGCTCCTCGAGCAGGGTGCGCGTCTCGGCGCCCGACCCGTCGAACGTGCACACGTATACGGCATCGGCGGTCTCGGAGTAGACCGCGAAGTTCGAGCGGCCGGCGACAGTGCTGAAGCCGAGCGGATACGGGCGGGAGCGATCGGAGTGCGACAACGGAAGGCCTTCCAGTGGCGGGGGAGCGGAGCCCCGGCGCGGAACCCCGCCGTTGAGAGTAGGGCAACCGGCCCGTGGCTCTGCCGACGTTCTCCCAGGTACGCGGGGCGCTCATCCACAGGCATCACCGTTCTCACAGCCTGTGGGGCGACGCTTCCCGTCTCCCCACTCGCTACCCATCGGAGGAAGCATCATGAAGGCAACTGTCAACGGAACCGTCATCGCCGAAGCGCCCGAGTCCGAGCTCGTCGGCATCGAAGGCAACCACTACTTCCCGCCGTCGTCGCTGACGTCAGGGGCATTCACCGAGAGCGCGACGCAGTACACGTGCCCATGGAAGGGGCACGCACAGTACTGGGACGTGGTGACGGATGGCGAGACGCACCGCGACGCCGCCTGGAGCTACCCGGAGCCGTTCGCGGGCGCGGCCGAGAAGGTCGGGCACGACTTCGCCGGCTACGTCGCCTTCGACAAGTCGCAGGTCAGCATCGGCTGACCGACTCCGAGACGGAGTCTGCCTGGGAAGTCAAGGCCGTGCGGGACGTCGGAGCCGCCGCGTAGCTTCGGGAAGGTGTCGAGCCCGAATCGCTTTCCCCCCATCCCATCCGTCACGGACGGCTGGCGATCCGCGCAGGCACGGCGCTTGGGCATCGGCCTTCTCGGCGCCGGAGCGGCGCTCCTCGCCTACCGCCGGCACGGAGGCGTGGGGTCACGCGGCAACGACAGTCGGGCACGGTGATGGTGCGGGACGACGCGGCGACGGTCCGACCGAAGCTGCTCCGACCCGCCGCGCTGGGGCGTCGCACGCTCGACGAACTGATCGAAGAGTTCGGCGGAGAGCACCTCAGCCCGGCCGAGGGTGCCGACCTCAAGGCGACCGTGCCGCTGGGCGGGCTTGCCGTCGCATCCCTCGACGTCGCACCCGGCGACCTGTTCGTCGCCCTCCCCGGGTGCCACGCGCACGGGGCCCGCTTCGCGACGGACGCGGCGACGGCTGGAGCAGTTGCGGTGCTGACGGACCAGTCCGGTGCGCAGCTCGCAGCAGCCTCCGGCCTCCCCGTCGTGCTGCTCGAGCGGTTGCGGGCACAGCTCGCCGCGATCTCGTCGTGGATGTACCAGGACGAGCGCACGCCCCCGCAGCTGTTCGGGGTCACCGGCACGAACGGCAAGACCTCCGCCACCTACCTGCTGCATGCCCTGCTCGAGCAGCTCGGTGTCGTCGCCGGGCTGAGCAGCACCGCCGAGCGGCGCATCCGGGGCCGTGTCGTCGCGAGTCGCCTCACCACCCCGGAAGCACCGGAACTGCAGGCCCTCCTCGCGGCGATGCGCGAGGAGGGCGCTGAGGCGATCGCCGTGGAGGTGAGCGCCCATGGTGTGAGCCGCGCACGGGTCGACCACGTGCTGTTCGACGTCGTCGGGTTCACGAACCTCAGCCACGACCACCTCGACGAGTACCCGAGCATGGACGCGTACTTCGCAGCCAAGGCCGCGCTGTTCACGCCCGCGCACACGAGGCGGGCCGTCGTCTCCGTCGAAACCCCGTACGGGCAGCGCCTCGCCGCCGAGGCCCGCGTTCCGGTGACCACCATCTCCTCGCATCCGGGTGTCAACGCGGCCTGGCGGCTGCGAGTCACCGACTCGAGCGCGGAGTCCACCGGCTTCGAGCTCACGGCGCCGGACGGACAGCAGCTGCGCAGCAGAGTCTCCCTGATCGGGCGTCACATGGCGGCCAACACGGGCCTTGCCATCGCGATGCTCGTGGAGGCCGGCTACCGCCTCGACGCGATCCGCGACGCACTCGCCGCGGACGGGCTCCAGGTCGAAGTGCCCGGGCGGGGCGTGCGCGTCTCCGGCGCGACCGGGCCGCTCGTCCTCCTCGACTTCTCGCACAACGGGGCGGCGTTCGAGCACACGCTGACCGGACTGCGCAAGGTGACGCCGGGCACTCTCACGATGGTGATGGGTGCCGACGGCGACCGCGACCCGAGCAAGCGCGAGCTGATGGGACGCATGAGCTCGCTGCACTCGGACGTGCTCATCGTCACCGACCACCATCCCCGCCACGAGGACCCGTCAGCGATTCGTGCAGCACTCCTGGCGGGAGCCGCACGCGCCGACGACCGCGCCGAGGTCCTCGAGATCCCGGACCCGGCGGCCGCGATCCGCACCGCCATCGCCAGGAGCGGCCAAGGAGACACGATCCTCTGGGCCGGCCCCGGCCTCACCGACTACCGCATCATCGGAGCCGAGCGGCTGCCGTACTCACCCCGCGAAGACGCACGGCGGGCGCTCGACGATGCTGGCTGGCCGACCGTGAGCTGACGCTCGGGCATCGCCGAGACGTTTGCCCGATCACCTCGCATCTCGGATCCCGCCTGATCGGGGCGTCGACGGCAAGAAGGCCGAGCGCCGGCCCGAGAACGTCAAAATCAGGGCAACCGCGCCGAGGACGATCATCGCGCCGGGAAGCGACATCGCGCCGTACGCTCCCAGCAGTCCGGCGCCCAGTATCCCCGCTCCGAAGATCGCGAGGTTGAAGGCGACGGGGAGGAAGGAGTTCGCGACGTCGGAGTTCTCGCCACCGGCGCGAGTGAGCGCGCTCTGGAGCTGGGACGAGGCACCTCCGAAGCTGACACCCCAGAGGGCTGCGGCGGCAAGCAACGCCGGTACCGAGGCCCGCCCCGCGAGCAGCACCACACCCGCCGCGACGAAGGCCAGGACGCTCAGGTGCAGCAGCGCCCGCGGGTGTCGGTCGAGGAGCAGGCCCGCCACGGCCACGCCGACGAGCGAGGCGACTCCATAGACGAGCAGCATGAGGTCCGGCGTGATTCCGGTCGCTGTCTCGCGAAGATATGGAGCAACGTAGGTGTAGATGGTGCTGTGGGCGAGCATCCACACGAAGATGACCGACAGCACGATCGGTACACCACGCAGCCCGAAGACCTTCACCAATGGCAGTCCAGCGACCGCTCGCTGCCCGGGGGCGTCCGGCACCCAGAGGATGACGGCGACGGCGACGACGAGGGCAAGCACAGACAGGCCAGCGAACGACCAGCGCCAGTCCGAGACGGCGCCGATCCACGCGCCGAGCGGCGTGCCGAACGCGAACCCCAGGGGTGCGCCGATCGACACGATCGCGAGAGCGGCACCAAATCTGGCGGGTGGGCTGATGCGGATCGCATACGGGGCGAGCATGCCCCAGATGACGCCAGAGAACGCCCCCGCCACGAACCGTGCCCCCAATGAGAGGGCGATGTCGGAGGAGATCGCGGTGACCGCATTCGCGACGAGAAGCCCCGCGATGCCGACCAGGAGAAGAGGCTTGCGGCGGAATCGACGCGTCAGCGAGATGGCCGGAATGGTCACGACGACGGTGCCAAGGGCGTAGGCGCTCACGAACAATCCGATGATTCCCTCCGAGGCGCCCAGCTCGCCGGCGATCTCGGGCAGGAGGCCCGCGGGCATGGTCTCCATGGCGACGAGGATGAACCCCATGAGGGCGAGCACGACGAGCGCCGTCAGCCGGAGCTTGGTGGGCTCCGCGCTGTTCCGGACCGTCGGGACGTCGGAGGTCGGCGACTGCAGGGAGGTCATTCCGCGGACACGGTTCCAGTCGACGGCGCTGCGTCACGGACCGCCTCGACGCCCTCGAACGTGCCGAGGGGGATGATGCCCGGGTAGTAGCCGACCGACTCGTAATACAGGACGAGGCCCTGGTCCGGCGCGTAATACCCGAGGGTTCCTGCTGGTGCATCGCTTCCGGAGGGCAGCCCGTCCAGCGAGAGCGCCGTCGGGAGCGTCGCGATCTTCTCCTGCCCGCCGAAGTCCTCGAAGGAGAGCTCGAGGGGCAGCTGCGCGATGAGGTCGGCAGTCGTGGTGTTTGCGTCGAGCGTTCCGCGCACCGTGGTGTCACCCATGGTGATGGTGATGTTCGTCGTCATGTTCGTCAGTTCCTCCGATTCGGGGACCTGGCTCTCCGTGGGCGAAGGCTCGTGGGCCGTCACCTGGCCCGGGTCGGTCGTCACCGCCGCCGTGGTGCTGCTTCCTGGCGCTGCGGTGCTCGCGCATCCGGTGAGCAGGGCGCCCGCTGCGAGCAGGACGACCGGGAACGAGAGCCGTCTCGCTGTTCCGATTGGCGCGATGGTGCTCATGTGCTCCTCTCCGAGGGACCGAGGCTCGGTTCTCTCATGCCTGCAGTCAACGCCTCGTGCGAAGAAGGAGGGAGGGGCGGGCCAAAGGGGTTCCAGCAGAGGTACCCCTAGGCTCGGGTCCGCGTCGTAGCGTGAGCTTCATGGACAACCGGAGCGAAGTACGAGAATTCATCAGCTCCCGCCGCGGCAGGCTCCCGCCGGAACAGGCGGGCATCGACCCTGGGACGACGCGACGCCGTGTCACCGGGCTGCGCCGAGACGAAGTCGCGCGCCTCGCTGGGGTGAGTGTCGAGTACTACACCCGTGTCGATCGCGGGAACCTGACCGGCGTCTCCGACAACGTGCTCGATGCCGTCGCTCGAGCGCTGCAGCTCAGCCGCGCCGAACACGATCACCTCCGCGACCTCGCGCGAACCGCGAACCTCGGGGCGCAGGTGCGCCCCGCGAAGCCGCGTGCCACCGGGTTGGGCCCCACCGCGCAGCATCTCCTGGACTCGATAACGGGAGCCGCCGCCATCATCGGCAACAACCGCATGGACATCGTGGCCGCCAACGACCTCGGTTTCGCCCTCTACTCCGAGATGTACCGGAGCAGCGCGCGTCCGGCGAACCACGCCCGGTTCATCTTCCTCGACCCGCGGGCGCACGATCTCTACCCCGACTGGGAGCGCGCGGCGAACGTCAACGTCGAGATCCTTCGCCGCGAAGCCGGCCGATCCCCGTTCGACAAGCAGCTCACCGACCTCGTCGGCGAGCTCTCCGTCCGCAGCGGCGAGTTCCGCACACGTTGGGCCGCGCATGACGTCCGCCGCCACTACTCGGGGGCGAAGCAGTTCCAGCATCCAGTGGTCGGACTTCTCGAGTTGAACTACCACGCCATGGACCTCGAAGACGACCCCGGCCACACGATGACCGTCTACACGCCACTCCCCGCAAGCCCATCTGAGGAAGGCCTGCGGCTGCTCTCCTCCTGGGCGGCCACCGAGAACATCAGTGCCATCACCCGAGACCCCGCGGTACGCAGGAGCACGGCACGCGCCTGATCGAGCGACATGGCTCCCGCTGCCGCCCATACATCCCAGCTGATCGTCGGGTCAGTTTCAGCCCATCCCGAGGCCGCGAACGGGCGTCAAGTGACCTACCGGCGCATGCGGGGGCGGCGATCGTGAGCCGGATGACCGCGCCCGGGTCCGGACGCGATGGGATACTTGCGACATGGCAAGGCTCAGTGGTTCAACAGCTCTCGAGGGTGTTCGCGCCCTCGCCGCCTCGCTCTCGCCAGGCGAGCTGCTGCCCTCGGAGCGCACCCTCGCAGCGGAGCTCGGAGTCGCGCGGATGACGGTGCGTGCAGCGATCGATGTCCTCGAGCGCGAGGGCCTCGTCCGCACGAAGCGCGGCATCGGCACGGAGAAGCTCGCCCCGCCCGTGTCCCTGCAGGTCCGGCTGCGGTCCTTCGCGAGCGCCGTTCGCGAGCACGGGATGCGCGCCGAGACGCAGGTGCTGTCATTCGTCCGGAGCACCGACCGCCCGGCCGAAGTGGATGAGCACCTGCAGCTCCCACGGGGCGCCGAGACCATCCACCTGCGGCGACTGCGCCTCGGCGATGACCGCCCGCTCGCGCTCGAGGATGAGTGGCTTCCCGCGGCGCTGGTTCCCCAGCTCAACGAGGAGACGGCGAAGGGCAGCCTCTACGAGATGCTCGAGACCCTCGACCTGCTGCCGACGGAGGGTGTCGAGGTGGTCACCGCCACGCTGCCGAGCCCGGAGGAGATCGAGGTGCTCGGCATCGCCGCGAGCTACCCGGTGCTGCGCCTCACGCGAGCCGCGATCGCCCGCGGCCTGCCCATGTCGTACTCGCGGGCGACGTTCCCCGCGGATCGTTTCGAGCTCACCTTCCCCCTGCAGGAGCGCCTCACACTGCCCTTCTCGTGAAGTAAACCGCACCACCGACGAACTCTGGTCTATACCAGGGCGGATTTTCCAAGTAGAGTCCCCCTAACTTTTCCTTTGACCACGGAGTCTCGTCATGAAATATCTCCAGAAACTCGGCAAGTCGCTCATGCTGCCGGTGGCTGTCCTGCCGGTAGCGGCCATCCTGTCCGGTATCGGGTACTGGATCCTCAACACGGCCGGCGAGAACTTCGTCCAGGCCTTCTTCACCGCAGCGGGAGGCGCGCTCCTCGACAACCTGCCCCTGCTCTTCGCGCTCGGCGTGGCAATCGGCATGGCATCGAAGCCAGACGGTACCGCCGCGCTCGCGGGACTCGTGTCCTGGCTCGTCGTCACGCGGCTCCTGAGCCCTGAGACGGTCGCAACCCTGCAGGGCATCGCCGTCGAGGACGTGAACATCGGCTTCGGTCGCATCGAGAACGCGTTCGTCGGCATCATCTGCGGCCTCATCGGCGCCTACTGCTACGACAAGTTCAAGGACGTCCAGCTGCCGGCCGCCCTGTCGTTCTTCTCGGGCAAGCGCTCCGTCGCGATCGTCACGACCGGCGCATCCCTCGTCGTCGCGCTTGTCCTCTACTTCGTGTGGCCGGTGCTGTTCGGCGGCCTCGTCTCGTTCGGTGAGTGGATGGTCGGGCTCGGCCCGGTCGGCGCCGGCCTCTACGGCTTCTTCAATCGCCTCCTCATTCCGCTCGGCCTGCACCACGCACTCAACGCGGTGTTCTGGTTCGACGTCGCCGGCATCAACGACCTCGGCAACTTCCTCAACGGCACGGGCACGGCGGGTGTCACCGGCCAGTACATGACGGGCTACTTCCCGATCATGATGTTCGGCCTCCCCGGTGCCGCACTCGCCATGTACCTCACGGCCAAGACCAACCGCCGCAAGGTCACCGCGGGCATCCTGCTGTCCGGCGCCTTCGCCTCGTTCTTCGTGGGCGTGACGGAGCCGCTCGAGTTCGCGTTCATGTTCCTCGCGCCGGCGCTGTACGTCGTCCACGCGATCTTCACGGGCATCTCGATGTTCATCATGGCGCTGCTGCCGGTGCGCATGGGCTTCGGGTTCTCTGGCGGGTTCATCGACCTCATGCTCGGCTGGGTCAATCCGTTGGCGCAGAACCCGTGGGCGATCTTCCTGGCGGGCGCCATCTGGTTCGTCATCTACTTCGTGTCGTTCTACTTCATCATCAAGCGCTTCGACCTGAAGACGCCGGGTCGTGAAGACGAGGAAGTCGAGGTGGATGAGACGTCGACAGGCTCGTCGAAGTTCCTGAGCCAGGCCTCCGCGATCCTCAAGGGGCTCGGCGGCAAGGACAATGTGCTCGAGCTCGACAACTGCGCCACGCGGCTCCGCATGGAGATCGCCGACGTGTCGAAGGTCGACGACGCGGCGATCCGCCGCGCGGGGGCTGCGGGCATCATGAAGCCGGGCGGGAAGTCCGTGCAGGTCATCTACGGCCTCGAGGTGCAGTTCGTGAAGGACGCGATGGAGGACCTCATCGCCGGCCGAGTCGAAGCGCCGGCTCCGGCAGTCGCCGCGCCGGTCGTCGCGGCTGATGCAGGCGCGGGCGAGGCTTCGCAGGGCGGCGTCGCCACGAAGACCGTGCTCACGCTGCGTCAGCCGGTCGCGGGTCGCGTCGTGCCGCTCTCCGAGGTTCCGGATGCGACCTTCTCCGAGGGCATCATGGGGCCAGGCGTCGCAGTCGAGCCGACGGGCGACACCGTGTGGGCTCCTGCTGACGGCACGGTCGCTCACCTCTTCCCGACGAGCCACGCGGTCGCGATGACGCTCGGCGATGGCACCGAGGTGCTTGTCCACGTCGGCGTGGACACCGTGGAGATGAAGGGTCAGGGGTTCGAGACGCTCGTCTCGGTCGGGGATGTGGTCACCGAGGGCACCCCGCTGCTGCGGTTCGACCTCGAGGCCATCCGTGCGGCCGGGCATCCCGCCGTCACGCCGGTCATCGTGCTCGGCGGCGGCGACATCGAGCTGAAGCTGCGCTGAGGCTGACCCGTCGCCGGGGTCGAGGGGTGGGCTGCCGGGTTCGGCAGCTCACCCCTTCCGTTCTTCTGGACTAGACCACTCGGGGGATTGTCGGTAAGGTGATGCGCAACACGCCTCGCTGATCAGGCTCGCGATCCATGAGACTGGGCTGAGGAACACCGATCTTCGTCGATCCCTAGGAGCAGCGCATGGAAGTTGTCATCATGGCCGGGCCGGCAGAAGTCGGTGCTTTCGCAGGCGGACGCATCGCGGATGTCGTCGCGGGAAACCCGGAAGCAGTGCTGGGAGTCGCCACGGGCTCGAGCCCACTGGAGACGTATCGGACGCTCGCCGCCCGCAGGGACGCGGGACTCGACTTCAGCCGGGTGACCGCCTTCGCGCTCGACGAGTACGTCGGCATCCCCCGATCGCATCCGGAGTCCTACCACGCGGTGGTCGGGCGCGAGGTCGTCGAACCGCTCGGCCTGAACCCTGCACGCGTGCACGTCCCCGACGGGCTCGCCTCCGACCTCGACGCGGCCTGCGCCGACTACGAGGCGAAGATCCTCGCCGCTGGAGGCGTCGACGTGCAGCTCCTCGGTATCGGCGCCAACGGACACATCGGCTTCAACGAGCCCACCTCCTCCCTCTCCTCGCGCACCCGCGTCAAGACGCTCGCCCCGAAGACCCGCGACGACAACGCGCGCTTCTTCGACAAGGCAGAGGATGTGCCCGTGCACTGCCTCACGCAGGGGCTCGGCACCATCCTCGACGCGCGAAGCGTCGTGCTCGTCGCGCAAGGCGCCTCCAAGGCGCGCGCCGTCGCAGCCATGGTCGAAGGCCCCGTCTCCTCGATGTGGCCCGGCTCCGTGCTCCAGCTGCACCGCCGCGCGACGATCGTCATCGACGAAGCCGCAGCATCCGAGCTCACCATGGCCGACTACTACCGATACACGGTCGAGCACCGCGCCGGCGTGCAGCCGCAGGCGTAGGCGGGCCCACCTGGCCGGTGGCGCAGATCGGCTGTCGCAGGCCGATCCGCGCCACGGGCGTTCGTGGTGGGTTCTCGCGTCGCTGGTGGTTTCCGCGCCCGAGTTTGATGGGTTCCGGCGACGCTGATGGGTTTTCCGGATGCGCGTGATGGGTTTCGGTGACTGGTGATGGGTAAAAACCCATCAGAGTTAGCAAAAGCCATCACGGTGCAACGGCTGAGGCGGTTCGACGCCGGGAGTGGAAGCGGCCTCAGCGGGCCGCGGCCGAGCGGTGACGCTCAGCGCACCCACTCGCCGCGCCGCATGACGCGCTGCACGCCAAGCGACGCATCCAGGACGACGAGGTCGGCAGAGTTCCCGGCGACCAGCGCACCGACTCTCTCGAGCCCGAGGGTCGCGGCGGGTGTTGCAGTCGCGGCGCGCACGACGTCGACGAGCGGCAGGCCGGCGACGCCGACGGCGTACTGCACGGCCTGGGCCATCGTGAGCGTCGACCCGGCGATGGCGCCGCCCTCCGTGAGGCGGGCGACGCCGCCCCGCACCTCGACAGCGAGCGAGCCGAGCACGTAGTCGCCATCGTGCATGCACGCCGCCGACATGGCATCGGTGACGAGCATGAACTGGTGCGGCTTCGCCACCGCGGCGAGGCGGAGGGCCGCGGGATGCAGGTGCGTGCCATCCGCGATGAGCTCGATCACCGCGTCAGGGTGCTCGAGGAGCGCCGCGACCGGGCCGGGTTCGCGGTGGTGCAGCGTCCGCATCGCGTTGAACAGGTGCGTGCCGACCGTAGCGCCCTGGTCGAGTGCGTCACGGGCGACGTCGTACGTCGCATCCGTGTGCCCGATCGCCGCGACCACCCCGGCCTCGGTGAGCGTCCGGATGGCGTCGAGGCCACCTGGCAGCTCAGGCGCGAGCGTGACCATCCGCACGTGACCGCGCCCGGCCTTCAGGAGAGTGGCGATGTCCTCGCCGTTCGGCGCGAGGAGATGCTGCTGCGCGTGGGCGCCCGGGTGCAGGGGGCTGAGCCACGGCCCCTCGAGGTGGATGCCCGCGAGCGTCCCCTCCTCGACGAGCGTCGCCAGGCCCGAGATCGAATCGCACATCGCCGGGACCGCGTCCGTGACGAGGCTCGCCACGATCGAGGTCGTGCCGTGCTCGAGGTGCGTGCGGGCCGCCGTCGCGGCGGAATCTCGATCGCCGCCATCGAACGAAGCGCCGCCGCCGCCGTGCACGTGCGCGTCCACGAACCCGGGCGCGATCGTCGCGTCCCCGAGGTCGACGACGTCGCCCCGGTCGGCCTGGGGCCGCCCCGCGGCAACGCTGAGCAGGGAGTCGCCGTCGATCTCCACCCAGCCGGGCGAGAGATGACGTTCCTGAGTGATGACGTTCGCGGCGCTGACGATCATTCTGCGGGCTCCGCTTCTCGAGATGACTCACTGGTCTGTACCAGTTGTACTTTTGTCCGTGAGGACAGCGGTGTCAAGTCGAGGTGCGTCGAAGCAGCGCCGCCGGTTCAGCCTCGCGCGACGCCGGCCGAACCCAAGCCTGCAGAGTTGTGGCGAAGAGCCGCCAGCGAGATAGCCGCCAGCGCTTCGCCACAACTCTGCGCCCGGGGAGGGCCGCCGCGGGCGTGCGTCAGGAAGCCGGCTACCCCGTGACGAGGCGGTGCTCGTAGGCGAACACGACGATCTGCGCGCGGCTCGACAGCTCCAGCTTCGCGAGCACGTTGCGCACGTGCGTCTTCACGGTCGCCTCGCTCACGAACGCGGCTGCCGCGATCTCGCTGTTGCGCAGCCCCTTCGCCGCGAGGAGGAAGATCTCGCGCTCGCGGGGTGAGAGGGCAGCGATCGCCAGGTCCGGGCGCGGGGCGATCTCGGCGGGCTCCGCGGTCGGGGCGGCGCCGCGGGCCATACGCCCGACCGGCATGGTCGGGGCGTCGCCAGCGTGCACGGCGCGGATCGTGTCGAGCAGCATCTCGGGCGTCGCATCCTTCGTCACGTAGGCGCTCGCGCCGTTGTGCATGGCCTGCAACACCGCTTCATCCTGCCGGAACGTCGTCAGCATGACGATGCGCGGGCGCGGCCCGGTCTCATCGGCGTACGGCGCAGCTTCCAAGATGCGCCTTGTCGCGGCGATGCCGTTCAGGCCGGGCATGCGGATGTCCATGAGCACCACGTCTGGGCGCCCGGCGACGACCAGCCCGACGGCTTCCTCGCCATCCGCCGCGGTGCCGATCAGCTCGAGGTCCGGCTGCGACTCCACGAGCATCCGCATGCCGTAGACGAACAGCTCCTGGTCGTCGACGAGGGCGATGCGGATGCGCGGGGCCGGGTCCGGCTGCGCCGTCGCGATTGCAATGGGCTGGGTGTCGGTGTCGTCGATCACGGCTTGTCCTCATCGGATGCGGTCTCAACCGTGACTGGGCTCGCGCTCTGAGCGTTCTCGGTGCCGGTTACCTTCGGCACGATGTCCTGCGTCGGGATGAACGCCGTCACCACGAACGTCTGGTGGCCACTGGTTTGGTTCACGGAAGGCTCTGCCCCGGCGGTCAGCCAACCGCCCGCGAGGCGAGCGCGCTCGCGCATCCCGGCCACGCCGAGGCCAGAACGTTCCGCGGGTTCGGCCTTGGAGTCGTCGTCGCCCACTCCCATGCTGACGATGTTGAGCGACAGCCCGGCCCCGCGCCAGTCGAGCGAGACGGTTGCCGACGCTTCGGAACCGGCGTGCTTCATCGAGTTCGTGAGGCTCTCCTGCACGATGCGGAACACGCTCAGCTCCTGCACCTGCGAGAGGCGCTTCCGTTCTCCGAGGTTGCGCAGTTCGACGTTCAACCCGGTCTCTGCTGCCTGCTTGACAAGCGCGTCCAGCTCGTCCAGCTTCGGCTGCGGCGCGGACCCCTCGCCGCCGATGCCTTCCAGCAGCCCCTGCAACTCGAGCAGGGTGCTGCGGGCGTTGTCGGCGATCTTCTGCAGATCGTCGGCGGGCTCCCCGCGTGACTCTCGCAGCAGCCGCGAGCCCTCCGCCATCGAGATCGTCACGGTCAGCGAGTGGGCGAGCACGTCGTGGACCTCGCGGGCGATGCGGGACCGCTCCTGGAGGACGAGCACCTCCGCGGAGGACGCCGAGAGCTCGCCGGCGAGGGCGGCGCGCATGGCCTGGTCGCGGCTGCGCTTGATGGCGTACTGGATGGCGACGCCGAGAACCCAGGCCGCCGCGGCCACGAGCGCGAAGATGAACGCCAGCTGCGCGGCCGTCTGAAGCATGAGCTCGGACATGGGGCCGCCGACGCTCACGAACTCCATGCTGCCCTGGTCGTTGTACACGACCTGGACGACGTTGTTCCCCTCCGTCGGTCCGTCCCAACCGTCCTGGTAGACGAGCTCGCCGCTCGGGGTGTAGTGGTTGACACCGGAGAGGTACCCCATCGTGCCACCGCCGAGCGGCCCCGACCAGAGGAGCCACTGGCCCGCATACACGAACAGGAACGCGATCCCGATGCCGTGCACGACGCCGGCTCCCAGCGCGATCCAGCGGGTCAGACCCACGGTGCTCAGCGCGACGAAGAACACCACGATGGGCATGCCCAAGTGGATGGGCCAGCCCGTGGAGTCCGCCATCGGGATCGCCCAGGTCAGCTGCAGGAGCGGGACGAGGAGCCCGATGCCGATCGCTACCCGGGGGAACCGCCGCGAGATGCCGATGGCGACGCCGTAGATCAGTGGCGCGGCGTAGAGGGGCAGGTAGCTGCCCCACCGGCCGACTTCGGCAAAGCACCACATCGTGACGAAGAGTGCCCCAGCCGCGGGTTCGAGGAGCCACCGCAGCGCGGTGGCGGCGGTGAGGTGATCACGCAGTCGGAGCATGCTCACCAAGCTAGGGGTGATTCCGGACGCGGATGGTCGCGAGCGCGCATCCGGTCATCGCTTTCATCCGAAGGGGTGAGCGGGCGGGCCAGCCACTCCCGACTCGCTGGCTGATGCACCGCATCCGCGCCCGTGATGTGCATTTCGGGACGTTCGCGGCCAGGCTGGTGAGGCCAGCGTCGGCACCGGCGCTCCCTCCAAGTCGAAGGCCGAGACCTCCCGATGACCGACAACCGCGCAGCGTTCGAGCACTGGGACGTGCTCCAGCCCGTGCCCGCAACGAGCGTGCACGACCACCCCATGTTCTGAGCGGCCAGAAAGCTCGGCCTGGGCTACTGCGCCGAGCGCGGGTCGATGAGGATCTCGAGCTCGTTCCACAGTCGCTCGGCCGCGTCGATCCGCACCTTGGTGGCCTCCGGGTCGAGCTGGGCGAGCGTCGCGACGAGCCCCTGCTGCACGGCCATCGGCACGGTGAGCGACGGGAAGAACGACGTGCCCTCCGCGGGGATCATGATGAGGTCATCCACGGCCCCCTCGAGCTGCGGCGGCAGGTAGTCGGTGAGGGCCACGACCGTCGCACCCTGGCGGTGCGCGGCGTTGGCGGCCGCGACGATCGTGCGGTAATGCCGCCAGTAGCTGCAGACGATGAGCAGATCACCGTCGCCCATCTGGGCGACGCTGTTCGAGAGTGCGCTGTCGCGGTCGAGGAGCGCGTGCACGTGGTAGCCGGCGATCTGCAGGTTGTGGACGAGCGCCTGCCCGACCGCGGCGAAGCTGCCCATCGCGGTCACGTGCACCCGCTTCGCTGACTGCACGGCCGCCGCGACGCGGGCGATGGCCACGTCGTCGACGTCGCGCATCGTCGCGGCGAGCAGCTCGGAGTCGTTGCGGAGCGCGTTCTGGAACGGGGTGTCGGTGAGACCGTGGATCTCGGCGATATCGACCATGGAGAGCTGCGCGAGGTAGCGGGTGCGGAGCGCCTGCTGCAGGTCGGGCCACCCCTTGAAGCCGAGCTGCTGCGCAAGGCGTGTGGTCGTGGATGCGCTCACCTGGGCGGACGCGGAGATCTCCGACGCCTGCGCGTAGCTGGCCGCGTTGATGTTCGTGACGAGGTAGTTCGCGAGCTTCTGGCTGGTGGGGCCGAGATTCCGGGCCGCGAGCATCCCGCGCAGCCAGGCGTCGGGAGAGAGTCGCGTCTCGTCTGCGGTGGGCGGCTCGGCGGCGGACATGCTCTCATTTCAGCACGGATCCGGCCCGGGATGCGTTGGGCGGGGCTGAGGCGGCGGTTCTTTTGCAAGAGATTTCGCGTGGGTTACATTTCTGCAATCTGTATTGCATGATGGTGATTGCTGGATCAAGCTTTCTCGAACACCGACGTTCCCGATCCCCAGGAGACTCCGTTGTCACTCACCGCACGGCTCGATCGCCTGCCGATCAGCAGACCCCACTACGCGCTCCTGCTCATCGGCGGGCTCGGCTACACCTTCGACGGCATGGACGGCGCGATCGTCGCCTTCCTCATGCCGAGCGTCCGCGACGTGTTCGGCTTGGAGGCCGCACAGCTTGGCCTCGTCGGCTCGGCCGCACCGTTCGGATTCCTCTTCGGCGCGCTCCTCGCGGGCTACCTCGGCGACAAGATCGGCCGCAAGAAGGTGATGATGTGGTCGCTGGTGCTCTACGCGGTCGCCTCCCTCGTCGCGGCACTCTCGTGGAACTTCGAGGTCTTCCTCTTCATGCGCATCCTCGCCGGCATGGGCGCCGGTGCCGAGAGCGCCATCATCGCGCCCTTCCTGTCGGAGTTCGTGCCCAAGCATCGCCGCGGCTGGTTCGTCGGCACCCTCGCCGGGTTCTTCTCGTTCGGGTTCGTCGCCGCAGCCCTCATCGGCCGCTTCGTCGTCCCCGCGTCCGACGACGGCTGGCGCTGGGCGCAGGTGCTCACCTTCCTCCCCATCGTCATGCTGCTGTGGTGGCGGCGCTCGCTCCCCGAGTCGCCGCGCTACCTCGCGAGCGTCGGCAGGCACGCGGAAGCCGAGGCCGTCGTGGCGAGCTTCGAGGACCGGGTGCGAGCATCCACCGGCAACGACCTCCCGGCCGTCGACCCGAACGCGCCCGAAGAGGAAGCGCCCGTCAAGTTCGGCTTCATCAAGGCCGTGAAGTTCCTCTGGGGCCGCACGATGTGGCGCATCACGGCGACCACCTGGCTCATCTGGTTCGTCATCACGTTCTCGTACTACGGCTTCTTCACCTGGATCCCGACGCTGCTCGTCGACCGCGGCATCGACGTCACCACGAGCTTCACGTACTCGCTCTACATCTACCTCGCGCAGATCCCCGGCTACTTCAGCGCCGCCTACCTCAACGAGAAGCTCGACCGGAAGTTCACGATCGCGCTCTACCTGATCGGCTCCGCCGGGGCCGCGCTGTGGATGAGCCAGGCCAACGACCCGATCATGGTCACCGTCGCCGGCATCGTGCTCTCGTTCTTCCTCAACGGCACCTACGCCGGCGTCTACGCCTACACACCCGAGGTCTTCCCGACCTGGCTGCGCGCCACGGGCGTCGGCATGAGCTCCTCGTTCGGCCGCATCGGCTCGATCACCGCGCCGATCATCATCGGCACCTTCGCCGCCCAGTGGGGCTTCGTGGGCGTCTTCGGCATGACGACGACCGTGCTGGTCATCGGCGTCGCGTGCACGCTGCTCTTCGCGGTGCGCACGGCCGGGCGCTCGCTCGAGGACATCACCAACAGCGGCAAGGGTGCCATCACCAAGACCGACGACAAGGAAGGCACCAACGCATGACCCCCAACGGCGCACGAGTGCGAAGCGGACAGCAGGGCCAGAGCGGACAGGGCGGTGAGACGGCACTGGACGCGGTCGACTGGGCGAGCATCCACCACACCATCGAAGAGGAGGTCGGGGTCGTACTGTTCACGGTGCTGCGCTTCACCCAAGGCGGTGAGGTGATGGAACGCATCTACAGCTCGCACGCCGACGAGTACCCGGTGGGCGGCACGAAGCAGGTCGCGACGCAGGTCTCGCCCGACTGGGTGGCCGCCTGCCGCGACTCCGGTGAGCCGTTCCTCGGCGCAACCCCGGCAGACCTCGACCGCATCTTCGACGACGCCAGCACCATCAAGGCGCTCGGCTGCGGGTCGATCCTCAACGTGCCCATCCCCGGGCCCGACGGGGCGCCGCTCGCGACCGTCAACATGTGCGCACCAGAAGGCACATACACCCCGACGGCGCAGGAGCGCGCCGTTCAGATCATCGACACCGGCGTGGAGAGCGCCAAGCAGCAGGGAGCATCCGCATGACCGCAGACCTCAACATCCGCAACGCCACCTGGCTCGACGTCGACGCGGGGGAGTACCGCACTGGCGATCTCTCGATCCGTGGCGGGCGCTTCGAGCAGGTCGGCGGCGAGGTCGCCGCGGCCGACGGGGTCGAGGAACTGGATGCATCCGGTCGCTACCTCCTGCCCGGCCTCATCGACTGCCACGTGCACGTCACGGCGCACACGGCCGACCTGGCCTCCATCGGCGAGGAGTCGCCGAACTACGTGGCGCTGCAGGCCGCGAAGCTCATGGGCGACATGCTCAGCCGGGGCTTCACGACCGTGCGCGACGTCGCCGGCGCCGACTTCGGCCTGCACGACGCGCAGGTCGACGGACTCGTGCGCGGTCCGCGCCTCTTCTTCGGCGGGAAGGCGCTCTCGCAGACCGGCGGGCACGGTGATCCCCGCTCGCGTGGACGCGACAGCCACGACGGCGAGTACACGTGCTCGCACATCGGCCGGGTCGTGGATGGCATCTCCGCCGTCCGCCACGCGGCCCGCGACGAGATCCGCCGAGGCGCCCACCACATCAAGATCATGGCGGGTGGCGGGGTCGCCTCGCCCACCGACCGCGTCGACTCCACGCAGTTCTCCGTCGAAGAGATCGAGGCCGTCGTCGAGGAGGCGACCGCCGCGAACCGCTACGTCACGGCGCACGCGTACACGGCCCGGGCCATCAATCGCGCCCTGCGGGCGGGCGTGCGCGGCATCGAGCACGGCAACCTCCTCGACGACGAGTCGATCGAGCTGTTCCTCGAGCACGACGCGTTCCTCACCATGAACCTCGTCACCTACTGGGCGCTCATGGAAGAGGGGCGCGAGCACGGGCTGCCGCAGGACAACTGGGAGAAGGTCTCCGACGTGCTCGAGGGCGGCAAGGTCGCACTCGAGAAGGCCCACAAGGGCGGCGTCAACCTCTGTTACGGCAGCGACCTGCTCGGCGGCATGCAGCGCCACCAGGCCCGCGAGTTCGAGGTGCGCGCCGAGTTCATGCCGGTGCTCGACATCGTCCGCAGCGCCACGACGACCGCGGCTCGCCTGCTGCAGCGCGAAGGGGAGCTCGGCGTGGTCGCACCCGGCGCGCACGCCGACCTGATCGCCGCATCCGCCGACCCGCTCGACGACGTCAGCGTGCTCGCCGAGTCGCGCCTCGACTGGGTCATGCAGGGCGGGGCGCTGGTGTAGCGGGTGCGGGCGCGGTCGCGAGCTGGCGCTCAACGCCCCTGCGACGGTCAGCCCTCGACAGGGTTGTGGCGAAGTGCTGTCTGAGCGTGATCGGACAGCACTTCGCCACAACCTTTGCCACGGCGGCGCAATGGCTACGCGGCGAAGTGGCTACGCAGCGCAGCGCAGGGGCTAGCGGATCTGGCGCACCTGGAACTGCATGCGCGGGTTCGCGAACGCATCCTGAGCCGCGACGATCTGCAGCTCGCGCTCACCCGAGTCGAGCGTGATCTGCAGCAGGTCGAAGACGCTCGAGACCGTCGCGGCGAGCGCCTCGGACGCCGAGCCGGACGTGCGGTAGTGCGCCGTGAAGAGCGCCGAGGTGACGTCGCCCGATCCGTTCGCCTTGAACGGGAGGTACGGGGTCTGCACGATCCAGGCGCCCGTGTCATCGACCGCCATCATCTCGATGGTGCCTTCCGGGCGGTCTGGGCGCTCGACGCTCGTGACGAGCACCGTGCGCGGGCCGAGCTCGCGTGCCAGGTCGACCGATTCGAGGGTCTCGTCGATCGTCGAGGGTGTCGTGCGGGTGAGGAAGCCGAGCTCGAACTGGTTCGGCGTGAGGATGTCGGCGACCGGCACGACCCGCTCGCGGATGAGCTCGGGGATGGCGGGGGCGACGAAGCAGCCAGACTTGGCGTTGCCCATGACGGGGTCGCACGTGTACGTCGCAGCGGGGTTGAGCTCCTTGGTGCGCTTCACCGCGTCGACGACGACGTCGACGATCTCCTCGCCGCCCAGGTAGCCGGAGAGCACCGCATCCACCTGCGCGAGCGCGCCGCGCTCCTCGACGCCGAGGATCACGTCGCGCACGTCCGACGCGGGGAGGAGCGGGCCGCGCCAAGCGCCATAGCCCGTGTGGTTCGAGAACACGACGGTCGAGACCGGCCACACCTCGTGTCCGAGACGCTGCAGCGGGAACACCGCAGCCGAATTGCCCACGTGCCCGTAGGCGACCGATGACTGGATCGACAGGATCTTCATCCTTCGATCTTCCCACGCCGAACCCCGGCTTGCCGCCGGACGACGCCGTGCGACGGATGCGCGCTCCGGTGCCTGTCTGCCACGGAGAGGCGGTCACATCTGCCGATGGTCGTCGCCTCGCGGTCTCCGCGTAGGAGGTACGGACGCCGCCCCTTGTCCACGCCCGAACTATTGGACAGAACTTATCTGCGAACTTCGAACCCTACTCGGCTGGGCCAAAGGCTGTCAGATGGCCTAGAGCAGGTCCAGGCATTGGAGAATTGTCGAGAAGTAGACGGTAGCCTTCGTCGTAGGTTGCAGGCGGGAAAAGTGCTGCAGCGGAGGTCATCACCCCTTGACCCAGCCAGCTCAGTGCATCGTTCAAGTCGACTTCAAGCACCCCTTCCACGCTCGAAGAGAGTGACCCAATGCTGCCCCTAGGCGCGCTGAGATCGAGTTTCAAAGGAGCGATCAAAGCTCCGTGTTGAGCGTGTGGTCTGAGATACAAGGATGGCACACAATAACGAAGATCCACGAAGCGAGTGGTGCTAGAGAGGCTGTATCCCGGTATATGTGTCTTCTCCAGCGTGCCAGTTGACATTACGAACACATACGCCTTGGCGGATGCCGGCTCCTGTGACACTGAACGGCGAGAATGATGTGCATATCTGCCGACGGTGATCTGCCGGTGACACGCAAACCAAAGCGCAACCCAGATGTTGTCGACGACATCTATCCAACGTGTTCTGAGGCCGTAGTGCTGGAGGAGAGGTTCGACTGCGGCGCGATGTGTGCTGTTGATCAAAGCTCCCTTGCTGGCGACTTTCTCCGTGCATTCGTGCGCATATCGGTACTCGCGCGCTCGAAGACAAGTGCAGGGCGAACCAACGATCTCGTCGATGTAGTCCCGGAGCGCAGTCCCATGTCGACTCACCCCGCCTCGTGCTAGAGGAGCGCCTGCCTCGCCGCGAAAAGCCGATGCCGACATGGTCGAGTGCAAGCTCGCCTGCCCACGGAAGAGTGAGAGGCCCCCGCTGCCCCTGAATTTCAGGTATCCAGAGATCTGTGTCAATTCATGTGGGGTGCCAACTGTCCATATATTCCAGCCATGCTCAATCCGCTGCTGCGTGTTCTTTGTGAAAGTGGGAAGTGAAGTCGACACGATTTACCTTCCAGATTGGTTCGCAGTACGCACGGTCGCCATCTAGACCAGCGCGGGACATGCCGCCTCATCTAGTTCCAGGCCTTTTGAGGCTAGCCTCTCCGCGGACTTTTGGCCGAGTAAGCGAGCTCGTTGGAGCTCCGCATGTCGGTCCCATCTCCGGCGCGCGGCGGATGCATCTCCCGCCTGCGACCGAGGCCGATGTCGGTAGCTGCTCGTAGCGTTGAAGGACGGAACGGGGAACAGCACCGAAAGCAAGGGGAAGCGCATGTCTCACGAACACCAGCAGCAGCAACCAGCCCCCGCGGCACCGCCACGCGGCCCCGCGAGGCGCATCCTTCTCATCGCCGCGCTTGTCGCGGGGGTCGTCGCGGTCGTGCTCGGAATGCTCGTGGGGCCGCAGCGCCAGGCGCTCGGCACGCAGACCTCGGGTGATGAGGCCCTCGCGGCGCGGGTCGTGGATGCGGTGGGCGGCCATGGCGGCTTCCGGTCGGTGGTCGTCGCCGAGGTCACGCCGGAGGGCACCACGTGGGCGGGTGTCGGCAAGACAGGAGAGGGTCGCGACGGCCCGGCTCCCACGGACGAGACGCTCTACGAGCTCGGCTCGGTCACGAAGACCTTCACGGCGTCGCTGTTCGCGGACGCCATCGACCGCGGCGAAGTGACCGCGGAGGACCCGCTCTCGGCGCACATCCCGGAGCTCGAGGGGACCCCGGCCGGCGAGGTGACGCTCGCCAGCCTCGCGCAGCACAGCTCGGGCCTCCCACGCCTGGGGCCGACCTTCGCCGTCGAGTCGCTCGCGGCGTCGCTCTCCGGCGGCAACCCGTACGGGCCGCAGACCACCGAGGTCATGATCCAGGATGCGGCGGCCGCGCCTGTCGACCCAGCGCAGGGTCCCGTCTACTCGAACCTCGGCGTCGCGCTGCTCGGCACGGCGCTCACGAACGCGGCGGGCGCCGACAGCTACCCGGCGCTCCTCGAGCAGCGGGTGCTCGGGCCCGTCGGCATGGAGTCGACGAGCATCGCGACGACCGAGGCCGAAGTTCCTGCGGCCACGACGCCCGGATTCCTGACGAACGGCATCCCGACCGACGACTGGTGGAGCGAGGGGTACGCACCCACCGGCAGCTCGACGACCACCACCGTCGCCGACCTCGCCACCTGGGCGTCCGCGAACCTCGACGGCACGGCACCCGGCGTCGCATCACTCGAACCGACGGCGCAGTTCGCCGAAGGCAGCGAGATCGGCTGGATCTGGCAGACGACGCAGGTCACCAACCCGACGGCGACGTCGAACCCGAGTCTCACCTGGCACAGCGGTGGAACCGGTGGATTCGCGTCCGTCGTCATGCTCGACCACGAGGCCGACAGAGCGGTCGTGGTGCTCGGCAACACGCAGCAGATCGTCGACCCCATCGCCGTCTCGCTACTGACCGAGGCGGAGGTGCCCGACCTCGGCGCCCAGGGGTCGCTGCTCCTGTGGGTGACGTTCGGGTTCGCGCTCATCGCGTCCGGTCTCGCGCTGCTCTTCGCGTTCCGCTCGAAGGCCGCCCTGCCCATCGTGAACTGGCTGCTGCTCGCGGCATCCGGCCTCGTGAGCCTCTGGTTCGCCGGACCCTGGGCAGCCGTCGGCGGCTGGGCTTTCGGGCTGGCCCTCGCTCCCGCGCTCGCGGCGGTTGCGGTCGGGGTGCTGCGCTCCCCGGCGCTCCGGTTCCAGCCCAAGAGGTGGGCGTGGCTCAGCTGGGTCGGCCTCGCCATCGTGCTCGTGATCCTCGTGGCCACCCTGCTGGTCGTGTGACGTCGGGCCGGGCGGTCGCCATCCGTTGGGACGGTGACCGTCTGGCGCCGCGACGGCTACCGCCCGCGCCCCGAAAGGCCCGGTTACGCGCAGCCCTCGAGCACGTCGCGCATCGCGTCGTGCTCTGCCTGCGTGACCCACAGGTTGTAGGTGGCCTTCACCACGATCTGACGGGCCACGTAGGTGCAGTGGTACGACTCCTGCGGGGGCAGCCAGTTCGCCGCATCCTGGCTCTTCTTGTCGTCATTCACCCAGCCGGCCGTCGCCTGCAGGTTCATGGGGTCGTTCGACAGCTCGACCCGCTCCACGAACGACAGCTCCTTCGCGCCCGTCCGCCACGCGTTCGCGAGCGCCACCACATGGTCGATCTGCACGAACGGACTCGTGTCGGGGCCGCGCTCGAAGTCGATCTCGTCACCCGAGTACGGGTCGACGAAGACGCCCGTGTCGACGCGGCAGCCGTCGCGGTTCAGGTCGACGTCGGTCATGGATGCGGCCAGGGCGTCGTTGCGTGCATCGCACCCATTGCCGTCCGGGTCCTGCCAGCCCTCGCCGAACGATCCCTCGCGGTCGAACTCCTCCCACTCCGCGCGCGGTGCGATGTCGAGCTTGCCGAGCACGTCGAGCGCATCGGCGGCGAACGACGTCGACCCGTCGCCGTCGCCGTCGGCGGAAGCCGCCTCCACCTCGTCGGTCAGCGCCACCAGCTGGCTGGCCTCGGGAGACGAGGCGCCGTCGGGTGTCGTGGACTGCGTGCCCACGGGCGTGCATCCGACCAGCAGGGTCGCGGCACCGGCGAGGGCGAGCGCTGCGAGCGTGCGGCGTCTTGATCGTCTGGTGGCGGCGGCGTGAGCGGATGCAGGAAAGGGAAGCACTGGGAACTTTCTCGAGCGGGGTGGCCGCACCAGACTGCCACAGAGAATGCCCGGCGAGGCGAGCAGGCAGCGGAGACGGTCGGCCGACGCATGACACATGTCACGGGTTCTCGTGACGCCGCGTCACTGGCGTCACCTCGCGAGGTCCGGTGAGCTTGAAGTATGTCCTCAGCACCAGCAATGAAGGGTCCCGATACTCCCGTACCTCTCTGGCGGCGACCATTTCACCTCATCCGCACGAACCTGCGGGCCTACCTGCTCGTGAACGTCTTCGCCTACGGGCTCTTCACCGTCGGGTTCATCGTCGGTCTGATGTTCCCGGCGCTCAACGCGGCGCGATCCGTCGCGCTCGAAGACGACGGCACTACGGAAC
The DNA here is from genome assembly GCF_050315415.1 of Pseudoclavibacter sp. Marseille-Q434. Classification (NCBI taxonomy): domain Bacteria; kingdom Bacillati; phylum Actinomycetota; class Actinomycetes; order Micrococcales; family Microbacteriaceae; genus Pseudoclavibacter; species Pseudoclavibacter sp. Marseille-Q434. The sequence goes on from NZ_JBNPQH010000002.1 coordinate 1,012,925, forward strand.
TCGTGCAGGGGTTGGTCGCAACGCCACCGCTGTTTGCGCTCGTGATCCTGGCGGTGAACGTCGGCAAGCTCAGCTTGGCGACGATCGTGCTGCCGTCGCTGGTCGTGCCCTTCGCCGGGTTCGCCTTCTTCGGGTACTGGGCGGTCGAAACCGGCATCACGCTAGCGCCCACGACGCCGACCGCCTGGGTGCAGTTCATCCCTCACTCGCTCACCGTCGTCATCGAACTGCAGGCGTATGTCCTGCTTCTGCTCGGCACATGGCTCCTCGGCCGACATTGGGTGTCGCCGACAACGGTCGGCGCCGCGACCCGAGGTCGCGCCTACCTCCGCGGCCTCGGACGCGTCGGCATCCTGGCACTGGCCGCATTCGTTCTTCTCGTCGTGGGAGCGCTCTGGGAGGCCTACTCCCTGCGGTACTTCCTGTACCCACTCACCGAGTTGCTCCTCTGACCCGCTTCGGAGGGGCTCGTCGGATGCGCGGTGGCAGAATGTGGGTGCCGCCGCGTTCCGCGGTCGCAGAGTGCAGAACCCGGGGGACCATCCATGACTCAAGCAGGCCACGTCGCGTCACCTCTCGACGGTGAGCGCGACGGCGAACGCCGACGGCCGGTCGCGCTCGTCACGGGAGCGACTCGCGGCATCGGCGAAGCCATCGCCCACGAGCTGAGCCGCACCCACCACGTCCTGGTCGGCGGGCGCGAGCCACGCGCTGTCGCCGAGGCCGCCGCCCGCATCCCGGGCGCGACGCCGTTCGTCGCAGACCTCACCGACGAGCGCCAGCTCGCCGAGGCGGCCCGCAGCATCCGCCGCCTCGACGTGCTCGTGCACTCGGCGGCCGTGCTCGGCGGGCACGACGCCATCGCTGAGAGCTCGCGCGAGCGATTCCGCCGCGCCTTCGAGCTCAACGTGTTCGCCGTCGCCGACCTCACCCGCCTCCTGCTGCCGCTGCTTCGAACGAGCGAGGGCACGATCGTCATGATCAACTCGGGTTCCGGCTACGCGAGCGGCGCGGGCACCAGCGTGTACAGCGGCACGAAGTTCGCCCTGCGCGCGCTGACCGACGCGCTCCGCGAGGAAGAACGCCAGCACGGCGTGCGCGTGTCCAGCATCCACCCGGGCCGCGTCGACACCGACATGCAGCGTGAGCTGCGGCAGCTCGAGCAGGGCAGCTACGAGCGCGAGCGCTACCTGACGCCGCAGGCGGTCGCGCAGGCGGTGCGTCTCGCCGTCGACACCCCGGCTGGTGGGGCGGTCGACGAGCTCAAGATCCGGCCGATGCGCTGAGCTGACGCAGTCATGGCCGGCACCAATCAGATCTTCACCATCGTCGCGTTCGCGCTGCTCGTCGTGCTCGTGCTCGGCCTCGGTCTGCTCGTGGCGATCCTCGTGCAGCGTCGCCGAACGAAGAAGGCCAAGGCCGCGTCGGAGCTCCGCAAGGCCGAACGGCGCAAGGCGGTAGAGGCGGGAGTCGCGGGCCTGCACGAAGACACCGACACCAGTGGCGGAATCTCGCTCCTCGGGCTATCTGTGCAGCAGCCGATCCCGGATGCGGCTCCCAGCTCGCCCAGCGCTCCCTCGCCCTGGGCCGCCGCGCCTCGACGGACCGAGCGGCCAGCGTCGTGGCTTCCCGCGTCGGTGCAGCAAGCCTCGGGATCGCAGGGTTCAGCGCCCCATGCCCCTGCGCCACACGCGCCTGCTTGGCCAGCGCCTGCCTCGCCTGCGCCTGTCTCGCACGCGCCTGGCTCGGAAACATCGCCCAGCGGACCCGAACCGACGCCGCGACCCCGTGATCTCGGACCCGCGCCGACGCCGCACTCCTACGGCTCGACGTTCTCCGGAGGCGGCACTCGCAAGCACTGACCCGCCCGTGGTCGCGCCTGCACCAGCTCTCTTCCGCATCCGCATCCACACGAGAAATGCCTGTTCCCTTGCTCAGGAACAGGCATTTCTCGCGTGAATGTCCCCCACGGGGTGGGGTGGATGCGCCTGGCAGTCGAGCCGCGCGGCCGGGAGGACTAGGCGTGCGAGGCGACGTGGTCTTCGACGGCGTGCTCCGCCTCGGAGTCGTCGCCCGCGATGACGGCGTCGAGGCTTTCGCGCACGATGCGGAGGCCCGTCTGCAGCTCCTCGCTCGTGAGCGTGAGCGCGGGGAGGAACTTCAGGACTTCCTCGAAGGCGCCAGCGGTCTCGATGACGAGCCCGCGCTGGAACGCCTCAGCGGAGACGCGCGACGGCAGGTCGCGGTCACGGAGGCTGACGATGCCGTACATGAGGCCGCGGCCGCGGACCTTGAAGTCGAGCTGCGGGTAGTCGGCGGCGATCGACTCGAGGCCCGCGCGGAGCTCGGCGGAGCGCTCGGCGACCGTCGTCATGAAGGCGTCGTCGGCCCAGTACTCCTCGAGGGCGACACGCGCCGTGACGAACGCGAGGTTGTTGCCGCGGAAGGTGCCCGTGTGGGCGCCCGGCTTCCACACATCCACCGACGGGCGGAGCAGCACCAGCGACATGGGCAGGCCGGATGCGGAGATCGACTTCGACACGGTGACGAGGTCGGGCACGATGCCGGACTCCTCGAACGCGAAGAAGGAGCCGCTGCGCCCGATGCCAGCCTGGATCTCGTCGAGGATGAGGAGGATGCCGCGCTCTTCGGTGATCTTGCGGAGACGTCGCAGCCACTCCGGGCTCGCGACGTTGATGCCGCCCTCGCCCTGGATGGCTTCGACGATGACAGCGGCGGGCAGGTCGAGGCCGCTGCCGGTGTCGTCGAGCATCTTCTCGAACAGGTCGAGCGTGTCGAGCTTGTCGCCCAGGTAGCCCTCGAAGGGGAGGCGGGTGACATCACCCAGGGTCGTGCCCGCGGCGTCGCGGTACTTCTTGTTCCCGGTGACGGCGACGGCGCCGAGGCTGAGGCCGTGGAAGCCGTTCGTGAACGCGACCACGTTGGTGCGACCGGTGGCCTGGCGGGCGACCTTCAGGGCGGCTTCGACGGCATTCGCGCCGGTCGGGCCCGTGAACTGGATCTTGTAGTCGTAGCCGCGGGGCTCGAGCACGTACTGCTCGAACGCTTCGATGAAGGCCCGCTTCGCAGATGTCGCCATGTCGAGCCCGTGCAGGATGCCACCGTGTTCGATGTACTCGACGAGGGCCTTCGTGAAGTGCGGGTTGTTGTGCCCGTAGTTGAGCACGCCGGCGCCGGCGAAGAAGTCCAGGTACTCGTCGCCGTCCGCGGTCACCAGGGTGGAGCCGGACGCGCGGTCGAAGACCACGGGGAACGAGCGGATGTATCCGCGGACTTCTGACTCGCGACGGTCGAATACTTCAAGGGGCGAGAAGTCGCTCATGCTCAATTCACCTTCTGCTTGTTGACGTGGCCTGTTTTTGACGAGCCGGGCTTGCCTTGGAAAGAGGCGGAGGGCGGAAGCGCAGGGCGGGTTGCCGCGCATCCTGAGATTCCGAGCTTACGGCCATGCCCGGGAATCCGGAGGCTGGCTTGCTACATTGTGGCCGTTCGGGCGGCCTTCGCCCGCGGAGAGATGGGGGTTCCATGACTGATTTCACAGTGCCTGCACCGGTGCAGGCTCTTGTCGACGCGATCAACAGCGGAGACGAGCAGGCGTTTGTCGAAGCGTTCGCCGAGGATGGCTCGGTCGACGACTGGGGTCGCGTGCTCGAGGGGCGTGAAGGTGTCAGCAGCTGGTCGCAGAGCGACGCCATCGGGCAGAGCGCCCAGATGGTGATCAAGGACGCCAGCACCGAGGGCGACACGACCGAGCTGTTCTTCGACTGGCGCAGCAACCGCTTCAATGGCACGTCGCGTGCGTTCGTCACGGTCGAGGGCGACAAGGTGAAGACGTTCCGGATCCCGTCACACCGCTAGGGGTGTGGATGCGCGGGCCCGCCCCGACGGCGCGGGCCGGAGGGTCCGCGCACGTCGAGCATCCGGCCACCGGCGGCGTCAGCGCACGGTGAAGAGGAACCCGTCGATGAGGTCGGTGAGCTGCTTCTCGGTCAGCCGTTCGCGGGCTGTCGACAGCCACTCGGGACGGATGTCGTCGAGCAATCCCTCGCGCACCATCGCGTCGGCCTGCTGCGCGTAGCCGCGCGCCATGTCCTCTGACGACCCGTATCCGACGATGTCTGCGAAGCCGAGGTTCTCGGCGAACGCGTCGAGGTAGACGATTCGAGTGGCCCCGGTGCCGCGCTCGTCGAGGGGGAGCTCGTGCAGGTGCTGGCTCTCGGTCCGGTACCGCTCCCAGAGCTTCGTCCAGCGTCGCTGCAACGGCGGGCGGATGAACGTGAGCACGATGACCGTGGCAAGAGCGACGAGAAAGATCGGAACCGCCCATGCGGGGAGCCACGGGGTGAGCAGGAGCAGCCCGATCGGCACGATGATCAGTCCCGCGAACGCCCGACTGTACGGGCTGGCGAGCAGCCGCGAGACCCAGCCGTCGCGGTCAGTGCGGTCGACCCCGGCGCGGTCGAGCTCGGCGACCACAGCGGACTTCATGGCGGCGCGGCGGGTGGAGTCGTCTCCGCCAGTGCGGTCCACTCGCGCGCGGTTGCCGCGGGCGCGCCTGCCGCCAGGGAAGTAGGCGTCGATGACGGCGCCGGACCATCCGGGGAGAAGTGGGTCCGCGCCGAGCCACTCGATCTCCCATCCGGTCGATCGTGGGGCGCGGTAGCCGGCGTCTCCGATCCGCTGCGCGGCCCCCGCATCCGCTACCTCGTGGATGCGAAGCGCGCCGCGGTGGGCGAGCCACACGAGTTCGCCCGCGAACGCCGTCTCCCAGCCACGACTGTCGTCGTCAAGGCGGGTCAGGCGGTGCTGCGCTGCGAGCGGCGTGAGCAGCAGTCGCGAGCTGGGCCAGATCGGCAATCTTGTGAGGAGGAGCGCGATCGCGCCGGCGGTGACGAGCGCGAACACCACGAGAGCGAGGGCGCGCACGAAGGTCTCGGAGGCGGGGTCGAAGATGCTGGGCTCATTTCACGAGGCGGTGGGGGCGGTCAGATCCGCTGGGTGCTCGGCCGTCTGATGCGCTTCGGGATGCGGGGGAGGGGCAGGCCGGCGCTGCTCGACCCGCGCTCCCTCCCGCGCGCATCCGCTGCCCGACGAGTCAGCGCTTGCCGCCGCCGAGCAGCCCGCCGAGAATGTCTCCCAGACCTCCGCCGAGTCCTCCACCTGCTGGCTTGCTGGAACCGCTCGCGCCGCCGAGCACCTGCCCGAGGATGTCACCGAGTCCGCCGCCGGCCCCGCCGCCCGCGTTCGCGGAACCTGCGGAGGAACCGGACCCACCGCCCAGGATCCCGCCGAGAAGGTCCTCGAGCCCGCCGCCCGAACCCGAGCCCGCGGTCGTGGATGCGCCCTGCTGGCCGCCGAGGAACTTCTTCGCGAGCCACGCGAGCACGATCGGCGCGAGGATCGGGAGCAGCTTCTGCACGAGCCCCGAAGTCTGGCCGCCCGGTGCTGAGCCGAGGGCTGCCGCGACCTGGTCGGTGTTGCTGCCGAAGACGTTCTTGACGATCTTCTCGCCGTCGTTGGTGTCGATGTCGGCGAGCGAGACGCGGCCCTCGACGAGGGATGTGTCCTTCTTCTCAAGCGCGTGCTCGAGCGACTTGGCACCTGCGGGATCGGCCGCGTTCGCCTGGAGACCGCCGATGAGGGTCGGCAACGCTGCCTGGATCCCCTGCTGGGCGGTCTGCTTGTCGACACCGAGCTGGTTGGCGATGTCGTCGACTGGAATGAGCTTGAGCAGTTCGTTGATGTCGGTCATGGGTTCCCCTTGTTCGATGACGCGACACCGATCATGGGGTCGCGTGACCACGAGGGTAGCGCTGGGGGTGGTGCATTCGCCGCAGATCGTGCTGAGCTTGTCGGACAGATCGTCGACGCGTCGTGCGTCGAACCGACACGGCGTCCACCCAAACGGTAGGTAAGCAGGGTAGACACGAAGCAGCAGATGGCCGTCAACCCCCACCCGGAGGACATCAATGACCACGTTCGATCGAGCGGAAGCCGAGATCAGCGAGGAGCGCATTGCCGCGTCTCTCGCCGGAGCGAAGGCGACGACCTACTGGCTCGACGACCCGGCTCGTCCCGCCGCGTCGCCGCCGCTTCGAAGCAACCACACTGCCGACCTCGTGATCGTCGGTGGCGGATACACGGGGCTGTGGACAGCGCTGCTCGCGAAGGAACGCGACCCGAAGCGGAAGATCATGCTGCTGGAGGGAAAGCGACTCGGATGGGCCGCATCCGGCCGCAACGGCGGGTTCTGCGAGGCGAGCCTCACCCACGGGGAGTCGAACGGCAAGGACCGGCTGTCGCACGAGTACTCGAAGCTCGAAGCGCTCGGCCTCGAGAACCTGCGCGAGATCGGGGAGACCGTCAAACGCTACTCGATGGACTGCGACTACGAGGAGACGGGCGTGCTCAACGTCGCGACCGAGCCCCACCAGGTCGCCGAGCTCGAGCAGGCGGCGGTCGGCGACTCCGGCCTCGAGTTCCTCGACAGGAAGACGCTCCAGCAGGAAGTCGCCTCCCCGCTGTTCCTCGCCGCGAACTACGAACGCGAGGGCACCGCCCTCGTGAACCCCGCGAAGCTCGTGTGGGAGCTGCGCCGCGTGGTGCTCGGCATGGGCGTCGCGATCTTCGAGAACACTCCCGTCAGGTCGCTCGAGGCAGACGGCGGCGGCATCACGGTGACCACCGACGAGGGGAGCATCTACGCGCAGCGGGTGGCACTCGGCACGAACGCCTTCCCGGCGCTCATCAAACGCGACCGCTTCTACACGGTGCCCGTCTACGACTACGTGCTCATGACGAACCCGTTGAGCGACGAGCAGCTCGAATCGATCGGCTGGAAGCGGAGGCAGGGCATCACGGACCTCAACAATCGCTTCCACTACTCGCGGCTCGTCACGGACGCCGACGGCCGCACCCGCATCCTCTACGGCGGGTACGACGCCGTCTACAACTACGGCGGCCGCATCAAGCAGGAGTACGACCAGCGCCCCGAGACGTTCGAGAAGCTCGCGGCGCACTTCATCGCCACCTACCCGCAGCTCGAGGGTCTCGGCTTCTCGAACAAGTGGGGCGGCGTCATCGACACCTGCACGCGGTTCTTCTCCTTCTTCGACACGGAGTTCGACGGCAGGGTCGCGCACGCGGCGGGCTTCACGGGGCTCGGCGTCGGCGCGACGAGGTACGCGGCGAACGTGCTGCTCGACCTGCTCAGCGGCGAGGAGACGGAGCGCACGCGCATGGACTTCGTGAAGAAGAAGCCGCTGCCGTTCCCGCCGGAGCCCTTCGCGTCGATCGGTGCGAAGGTGTCGCTTGCCGAAATGGCGCGCGCCGACCGCAACGAAGGCAAGCGCGGGCTGTGGCTGAAGACGATGGACGCGGTCGGCCTGGGGTTCGACTCGTGAGCGCGGGCGGTGAGAGCGCAGCCGATGAGGCCGCTGCCGCGACCGGTGCCGGTGGTGTGACCGGGATGCAGCCCGGATCGGTCGTGCACGCGCGGGGCGCATCCCTGTCACACGAACCCGTCGAGGGATGGCAGAAGGTGAGCGGCGAGCCGACGACCGCGGCGCACGAGCTCGGCGCCTTCGCGGGCACGGAGTTCGGGCTGTGGGAGATGTCGGCCGGGTCGATGCTCGACGTCGAAGCCGACGAGGTGTTCCTCGTGATCGGCGGAACGGCGACGGTCGAGTTCCTCGAGCCCGAGCTGCCGTCGATCGACCTCGAACCGGGTTCCATCGTGCGTCTCGGCGAAGGGATGCGCACCCGGTGGACCGTCACCGGAGCGCCCCTGCGCAAGCTGTACGTCGTGGAGGGCGGGGAGTAGGTCGGCTGAGGTTCCTGAAGCTGCGCCCACTTTGATGGGTTCCTCCGACTCGTGATGGGGCGTTACCCACCACCGGTCGGCAAAACCCATCGAAGTCTGGCGCAGGGCTCGTCGGCCCTCACATTGATGGGTTTATCTGACTCGCGATGGGGGGATTCCCATCACGACTCGGCGAAACCCATCAGGATGATCCACCGGGACGGGCCGCCACGACCTTCGGTGTCACTTTCAACGCACCTTCGGGCTGTGGATATCTCGGAAGACAAGCTCTGCATCCCTCTACCCTTGGCCCATGCCTGAGCCTGAGGAGATGCTCTCCGGAGTGGGGAACGAACCCTTCGCGTTCAGGGATGGGCTGCGCGCGGGCCTGACACGGCAGGAACTGAACGGCCCCGAATTCTCCAAACCTCACCGCGGCGTGCGGGTGCGAGGGGCAGTGCGGTCTCCTCTCGAGATCGCACGCGCCTTCGTGCCGAGGATCAAGGACCGCTGTGTGCTCGGCGGGCTGACAGCGGCGAGAATCTGGGGTCTGCCCGTGCCCCGCCGACTTGACCGCGACTCGACCGTGTACCTCCTCGTGCCGGCTGGGAGGAACCGGCCCGCCGGTCTGGGGGTCAAGTCGCGAAGCATCAGGGCGTCGCTGTGGGATGCTCGCGAGCTGCGCGGCGCACCTGTCGCGTCGCCCGCGCTGACCTGGGCAACCTGCGCCCGCCACCTCGACGTCAACGAGTTGGTCGTGCTGGGGGATGCCCTCGTCGCCACATCCACGAACTATGAGGGCATCGTGCGGCCCGAGGAGCCACCGGAGGGCGCGCGGACGGCGCCGCCCCTCGCGACGCTGGAGGACCTCGAGGAGATCGCGCGAACCTGGGGCAACGGTGTCGGTGGGGCCTCCTTGCGGGCGGCCGTTGCACGGGTTCGTTCAGGCGTCGAATCGCCCATGGAGACCTGGACGCGGCTGGTGGTCGTCGCTGGCGGGCTTCCGGAACCGGAGGTCGGCGTCGAGGTCTGGAACGGGTCGGAGTTCGTGGGGCGTGTCGACCTCGCGTATCGGGCTCAGAAGATCGCCATCGAGTACGAGGGGGACCATCACCGCACTGACAAGCGCCAATGGCGCAAGGACATCGGGCGCGTGAACCGTCTGCAGGAGATCGACTGGTTCGCGATCCGGGCGACCACATCGCAACTCTGGCCCACGCCAACCCGTTTTGTCGAGCAGGTGCGCGCGGCGTTGCGCAGGGCCACGGACGGCGGAGGACCATAGTTCTCGCAACTCGGCTATGTCAGATACCAGGCTCCGTCTGATCGGACGCGTAGCTGGCTCTTCGATTGCTCTCGTCCGGACGGGGTGATTGTTCGTCGTGAGGAGGAGGCCGAAGGCCGCGACCGGCACGTCCGGTTCTTTGCACGTCCGCGATGTGCGGAGTCCCGCGCAGCGGACGGTGCTCAGCGAGAGTCTGTGCTTCGGAGCAGTTCGTCCACGCGATCGCGGTCGATCTCGAGAAGCAACGCGATATCGCGGTTCGCGTACCGTTCGCGGTGCATCGCGGCGACAGCAGTCCTGAGGCGCGTATCAGCGACGAGATGCGCATGGTGCGCTTTCTCGATCGCTTTCTTCGCCGTGTCGACCGCTTCTGTGAGCGTGCCGAGGTCGAAGGTGATGCTGAGGCTGGTCGCACTGTGATCGACCCCGGGCTCGCGCGTCTCGAGGTAGTCGAAGACCTGCCGTGCAACGTCACCGAGCGTCGCTCCTTGCGTCACGTCCTCAGGCCCGAGGTGGAACTCCCATCCGCCGCGCCACCTCTTGGCAACTACGTGCACCACTGACATGTCGATCTCCCCGTGCTCTCCGCGCGGCATCCCCGGCCGGCGACTCATGTGAGACCCCCAGTCTGTCCCTCCGTGCGGCGGGAAAACGGACCGCCTGTCTGCCTGGGGATAAGTCGCGCGGACGCAGGGGGAGGCCCTCAGCCCTTGCGGCCGACCATCACCGTCCGCGGCGAGTAGTCCTGCCCTTTCCAGTACAGCATCACGCGCTGTCGTCCGATGCGATACTCGTCGCGGCTTCGCTCTCCGTCGTCCGGGGGCAGGAACTCCTTGGGCTCCCCGAGATGCTCCAAAACTCCTTCGCGAGTGAACGTCGCAAGCCCCTCGATGAGGTGCGCCGTGCGCGGGTAGTTGGCTTCCGGGGCGTTGCGGTGCGGGTGGAAGGTAAATTCGACGCATTTCACGGCGCCTCCCTTCATCCCCACGATCAGGGAGCGGTCGGCGTTCCGGTAGGCGCACTGGTAAGCGCCAGAGCGGTTGATCTCGATGGGGCCGTCGATGAGTCCGAGGAGAGCGAGGGCCGCCGGATCCTCGATCTTCTTGCCGAGCGCGGCCGCGGCCAGGGTGAGGTCTCCCGCCACCGTGCGCTTCGCGTCGCCGTTGACGCGCATTTTCGGCGGTGTGGATGCGGTTGCGTCGAGCGCGTCGACGAGTGCGGTGAGACGAGCGACTTCCAGGGCATCCTCGTCAGCCTCGGCCGCCTGGCCGGCGCGCTCGCGAAGCCGGGCGGCGGCTCGTGCCGCGTCGCGGTGATGCGCGAACCGCGATACCTCGGGGGTCTCTTCGGCGGGCACGAGCTGCGCTTCGACGATGCGGTGTTCGTTGAGGAGCGCGAGGGCGCGTTCGCTGACCAGCAGCATCCCGTCCCGCTGGGCGAAGTCGTCGTTCCCATCTGCGCGGCCGGTCGGCTCGAGCCGCTCCCAACGCTCCGGGAGACCGCCGGCGTAGGAGACGAACTCCGGCGACGTCGTGACGACCGCCTCGCGCAACTCGAACCCCGAGAAGTCGGAAGCGCGCAGTGCATCGGCGAGTGAACCGGCCACGATGAAGTCCGGATGGACGCCGACGAGCTCGTCCCCGAGCCAGCCCGCGAACTCGCACCGGAGCGGATCCGTCTGGGTCCTCGATCCGGATGCGTCCTGCGTCCATACGGCGCCGTCGCCGACGGTTCCCGTGGCTTCTGGCTCCAGAGTGTGGTGGTTCATCGGGATCCTCGCGTCTCTTCGGAGTTCGGGGTCGGGCGGTCTGCTCGCGGCTCAGGAACGCGCCGGAGGTTTCGGCAGATCCCAGACGTCGGCGAATCGGGCCGAGACGATCGGCTGGGCCCAGATCAGGGAGAGTCCGGTGGCAACGGACGAGATCTCGTGCAGCTCGGGCGTGAACACCACGAACTCGTGAGTGATGGGCCTGCCGGCGCGGTCTGTGCGCCCTTCCGGGTCAGGGAAGCGCAGCGCCGCCCTGTCATCGCCGAGGTGCCAGAGCTCCGAGTCATCGCCGAGCTGCGCGAAGGCTCTGTCGTATTCGGGGAGCGGGTCCGCGAAACCGCCGTCGAGGAGAAATCGGTGCCCCCACGTGCGCCCACGGGTCGCCCAGATGAGCTTCACTTCTTGCTCCTGACGAGGATCCCCTTGCGTTCTGCCTCTTCGAGGTCGAGTTTGAAGCGGGTGAGCATCGCGGTCAGGTAGTCGTGCTTGGCGAGCGCTTCCGCGTTGACAGTCTTGAGCTTCTCGCCGGCGAGTGCCGCTCCCCGCTCGATGGAGTCCTTCGAGACGAGTGACGCCGCGAACCCCGCAATGAGTCCGAGGGGGCCAGGCAGCTTGATCTTCTTGACGACGAACAGGGCCCCCATCGCGGCGAGGCCGGCCATCCCGCCCGCCTTGCTGAAGATCTTCTCCGCGACCTTCCCGCCATCGTGGAGCTTCTTCGCCCAGCTGACGTGGCGTTCGAAGGGCAGGATCGCGGCGAGTGGGAGGACGGCGTCGACGCCGACGCGCTCCGTCACCTCGATCTTGCCCGGCTCGAACTTCGCGGAGGACAGCAGGATGAAGTCCTCGGCGAACGACATCGCCTCCGGCACCTGAACGAAACCGCGAAGCTCCTGACGCAGCTGATCGAGCTCGTCGCTGACCTTCTCGACGAGCAGCGCTTTGAAAGCGTGCGCATCCATCTGGGGAAGAAGGTCGGACTTCGAAAGAGCGAGCACCCAGATGCGCGGGAACTGCGCGAGGGGCTTGCCGTTCTTCAGGAGCTCGGGCTTCAGGCGGAGCAGTTCGGAGCGGATGTTCGTCAGCAGCGACTTCAGGTACAGCTCTTCTGAGCCCTCATTGTCGCGGAGCAGCTGACCGTCGACGAGCAGGAGCGCGACATCGGAGCTCAGGAGCGCCGTGAACGTCTCGACGCGCCTGCGGCTCTCCTCCTCGCCCTCCGCGGACTCCTCGAACCATTCGCCGGGGTAGTCGTGCCACACGAGGCGGAGTGCGTCGAACGGCTTCGAGTTCTTCGCGCGTTCCTCCGACCAGGCCTTTGGCCTCACCAGGAACGAGTACGCGGTGTGCGTGAAGCGGGTGGATGCGGGCACCTTCGCGGCGTTCTTCATGCCGAGGTAGCTCTGGTACAGCTTGTCGCTCTGCCCGGTGTCGTCGGCGACGACCTCATAGAGGTTCTCCTTCGCGAACTGCGGCTCCTGCGTTGGGCCGTAGAAGGAGGAGACGAGCACGGTCTTGCCGCTGCCGCTCCCGCCGAACACTGCGATGTGCTGCTCACGGGTTCTGCTCTTCGCCGTTGCCATGGGCACGTCTCCTGCCGGTGGGGTGTTCGACCATCCGCCGGTGCTGGCGGATGTGCTGCGCGGGAGCCTATGCGCTCGCGGAGTCGTCGTCCTGTGAGCGCTCGGCGTCGCCGCTCGCGAGCTCGGCGAACTTGCGCGCCATGGTCGGGTTGCCGCGGGTGAGCTTCTTGATGGTCACGTCCTGCGCCTTGTCGTTGGCGAGGCGCAGGTTCCGTTCGGATCCGAGCAGCGCATCCTTCACCTTCTGGAGTCGCACGATGGCCTTGTCGATCTCGTCGATGGCCTCCCCGAACCGGCGAGAGGCGAGCTCGTAGTTGCGTCCGAACGCGTTCTGGAACTCATCGAGGCGCTCCTCGAAGTCGGTGATGTCGACGTTCTGCGCCTTCACGGACGCCAGCTCGGTCTTGTACTTGAGTGCGTTCATGGACCCGTTGCGGAGCAGCGTGATCATGGGGATGAAGAATTGCGGCCGGATGACGTACATCTTCGGGAAGCGGTGCGAGACGTCGACGATGCCGGAGTTGTAGAGCTCGCTGTCGGGCTCGAGGAGCGTGACGAGGACGGCGTACTCGCAGCCCTTCTCCTGCCGGTCCTTGTCGAGCTCCTTGAGGAAGTCCTCGTTCTTCTTCTTCGTGGCCGTCGTATCGGCCTCGTTCTTCATCTCGAACATGATCGAGGTGATCTCGGTGCCGCCCGCGTCCGAGTCGCGGAAGATGTAGTCGCCCTTGCTTCCGGTGCGAGCGTCGTTGTCCTTCTCGAAGTAGGCCGTCGGGAACGCGGTGGCGCGGATCTGGTTGAAGACGGTCTCGCAGTGCTGCTCGAGGGTCTCGCCGAGCATCTTCGTGGAGAGGCGAGCCTTCATGTCCTTGAGGCGCTCGATGGCGTCGTCGCGGTCGCGGAGCTGCGTCTCGTACTTGTCCTTCAGCGACGTCTCGACGAACTGCCGTTCCAGGGCGGCCCGCTCGAGGGTGCCCTTCAGCTCGTCGCGTTCCTTCTCGACCTTCCCGACGGCTTCGTTGACGGCGAGCTTCTGCGTGATCTCGAGGCTGTCGAGCTTCGACTTGAGCGCCTGAACCTCGGCTTCCCGCTCGGCTGCAGCCTTCTGCAGGTCGCTCACGCGCTTGGCCGCCGCGAGTTCCTCTGCGGCGATCTTGTCGTGGCGGGCCTGCTCGAGCTCGTTCGCGAGCGTGTCGCGCTCCTTCTCCACCGACTGCAGCGCCTCGCTGACGGCGAGCCGCCGCGTGACCTCGCCGGCCTCGAGCTTCGCCTTCAGCTCCTGCAGCTCGATGTTCCGCTTCGCCGCGGCCGCCTCGAACTCCTGCGCGACCTTCGCCTGCGCCAGCTCGATCTCGGCGCGCTTCGCCGCCTCGGCCAGCTCGAGCCGCTCGTGGAGGTCCTTCTCGAACTCGCCGTCCCGCACCTGCTTCAGGATGTCCGCGTAGCCGGCCTCATCGATCGTGAAGGCCTTGTGGCAGTGGGGGCAGGTGATCTCGTGCATGCGGATTTCCTCATTTGACGTGAATCGGACCCGTGCTGCGCTGGTGACCGGTCAGTGACCGAATCTGTCGAGCGGAGCGTGGCTGGCAGCGAGCGACAACGACTGCCCAGTGCAAGCGTATTCGTGAAGGCTCACGCTGGACGAGCCCGTGAGCGGAACTGTGCATCGGAGTGTTGGCCAGCGGCGCGATCGCGGCGTGCGCCGTCGCAGCCGAGGTCGAGCGAAACCTGCGCGTCGGTAGGGTTGCTGCGTGACGAAGCCAGCATCCTCGAACATCGCCGCTCCCGACCACCCTCGCGTGCGCCTCCACTGGCTCGCTGTCGCGTTCTTCATCGTCGCTCCGCTGCTGATGCTCTTCGGCGGACTGACGGTCGCCGGGACGACCCGCGCCACCTTCGATCTCGCGGAGACACCCACCATGGTGGGCACGGTCATGTTCCTGGTCGGACTCGCCATGCTCATGGTCGCGTTTGTGCTCGTCGGGGTGCGCTCAGCTGCTCAACAGCAGCTCGATCTCCTGCTGGATGCGCGCCGACGCTGACCTGCGTCCGCGCGGGAGTCCAGGCGTCAGGCGTTCAAGCGCCCGATCACCACATCGACGCTGTCGCCGACGTCCTTTTTCAGCTTCTTCCGCAGCGCCGCGCTGACCGAGATGAAGTGGTCGCCCTGCCCTGTTGGCATGAGCGCCGACGTCACGACGACGCCGTCGACGGTCGTGTCGGCTTTCACCGACTTGCCGGTGCCGAAGAAGTCCTTCGAGCCGGGCACCTCGATGACGGACCACGAGGGCATCCACTCGGGGTTGACGATTTCACCGGTGTAGACGAGCTTGTCAGTCATGAGGCGAGCGTAGCGCGGCTGCTGAGGGCTTCAAGGGAAATGGGTCCGTTCTGGTTCTGCGATTATCGGCGGCAAGCAGTTCGGTCAGGGATTCGACTCGAGCGCACGAGTGGCGTGAAATTCCTCTGCTTGCGGGTCGAGTCTGAAGTCCAGCAACTCAACGCGGCGCTCGCGGAGCGCATCCCGGACTTCAGTGGGCGTGGCGCGGAAGTACTCCCGGCGAAAATTGACTTTGTTGATGCGCCGCTCCGCGAAATGCCTGTGCAGCTCTGCCTCGATGGAGACTGCGTCGTCGGCGAAGAAGAGCGCGTGAACATCGAAGCGAAACGGCACAGACGCATCGCCGAGCTCGTGCACCCGGTCCATAGGCTCGAGCCGCCGGGTGAGGCCGATCTTCACGACGTCGGGCCCGAAGGAGCCGACGTTGCTGATGACATAGACGTAGCCGGCCCGAATGTTGGCTGCTCGGTAGTCAACGTTCTCGATCGCATGCTCGACGTCTTCGAGGCGAGTCCTCATTCGCTCAGCACCCTCGAAGTCGCCTTTAGACTCGAGGGTTGCGATGGTGTTCGAGTAATGCGTGCGCTCCTTTTCGAGGCGAGCCTTCTCGGCCTGCAGCTCTTTCTCGGCCTTACGCTGTTCCCGCAACTCTTCCTTGTGGGCGCGCTCCGCGTCCTTCTCTCGTTGCACTGCACGGAGATGGCGGTTCGCCAGCTCGAGTTCCTCGAGGCGAAG
The DNA here is from genome assembly GCF_050315415.1 of Pseudoclavibacter sp. Marseille-Q434. Classification (NCBI taxonomy): domain Bacteria; kingdom Bacillati; phylum Actinomycetota; class Actinomycetes; order Micrococcales; family Microbacteriaceae; genus Pseudoclavibacter; species Pseudoclavibacter sp. Marseille-Q434. The sequence goes on from NZ_JBNPQH010000002.1 coordinate 1,028,456, forward strand.
CGCATGGAATCGCGGAGAGATGCGAAGCGAGATCATCGAACCGAGACGTTCGATTTGTTCTACCGCCTTGCTCAAACGCGTCTGCGCCGTGTGGAGATTGCCTGCCCGAACCGCCTTGACGCAGTTCTCTGCCTCGGCGTTGTACGAGCGGAGCATGAGCTTTGACATGTCCCGGACGAACTTGCGCCCCTGCGCTTCACTGTTATTGAAGGTGAACGAGTTCGACGCCTGTGTAGCGTGGCCGTCCCGGACGGCGACTTTGATGTTCGATCGGACGGTCTCTAAGCGAGTTGAAATGGCGATCGAGTCCTCCGCGGGGTGCTCAAAGTCGTAGAGGCCGTTCTCTTGCACCTCGACGGCCCCGCGAAGGTCGAGGAGGCTTCCGTTCAATGTGGAGATTTCTTGCTGTCTCTGAGCGAGGTCATCCTCGGCGCCCCGGATACGCGATCGGATCTGGTTTTCCTCGGCCATGAGTGCGTCCACCGCCGCGGCGCGCGCCTCGACCTCGAGCAACCCGTGGTGCTGGACCAATCTGGTCATCTTCGCGAGTTCGTCCCGTAGGAGTTCGGCGTGCCGACGCGTTCCGAGAAAAGGAATCTTTGCAGCTGTCAGTGGCGATAGCGCTTCAATCGCCTCAGCTGGTTTCAGCTCCAGTGCATCCACTGCCTGCTGACCCTCGCGCTGAACGTGCTCAGTCCATCGCACCCCATCCCAATAACGATGCTCGAACCGCTCCGTTGGGTCTGGGTGCCAGCCTGGAGGTGTGGAAGCCTCATGCGTATTCATGGAGCGATGCAATCAGCCCGGAGCCGCTCCCCACAACGTCCGGGGAAATTAGTAGACCGGGACTGACCGTAGGTCAGGTTCCAACCGCGGCTGCGACCTGCGCGACGGCAGCCTCGAGACCGGCCCTCGCCGCATCCGGGTCTTCCGACTCGCGGATGAACGCCTTCGCCCCTCGGGGCATGCCGCAGTAGTCGAAGACCCCGTGCTCGATCTGCGTGCTGAACGACTCCTCATATCCGTGCCGCGCGAACGAAGCCTCCGAGAAGCCGGACACGGGCAGCAGGTGCGCGGTCAGATGACCCAGCTTCGGCACGACCCGGTCGTTCTCGCCGAGCTCGAACGCCCAGCCGGTGATGAAGACGCGGTCGATCCACCCCTTTAGCAGCGCGGGCATCGACCACCAGAAGACGGGGAACACGAGCACGACATCCGTGGCACGGTCGAGGCGAGCCTGCTCCGCGAGCACGTCGGGCCCAGTGATCGAACCGCCCTTGTAATCGGCCCGGTCGTTTGCCGAGAAGCGCGGGTCGAAACCCTCCTGCGCGAGGTGGGCCACGTCGACCTCGACGCCCTCCGCTTCGAGGCGTTCGCGCAGCTGCTGCGCCGCCGTGTGAGTCAGGGAATCTTGATCGGGATGCGCGGTGACGATGAGAGTAGGCACCAGGAGAGTCTGCGCGGGCGACCTTGGAACCGCGCTCAGGGAGCACCGTCGGCGGCCGCGGCGAATCGCGCGGCGAGAGCGGCGGCGGCCTCGGCCAGCTCCGGAGGCCCGAGCACGTCGAAGTCGGCGTCGAACCTCGCGATCGAGGCAAGCAGGCCGGTCCACGACCACGAGCCGAGTCGGACCAGGCAGGAAGTCTCATCTACTTCGGTGATCAACGCATCCGGCAACCAGCTCGCCGCTTCGAATGCGGGCACACGCAGCAGCACGTCGCCCGTGCACGGCCACTCGTTGGCGTCGCCCGCCCCTTTGAATCGGGCTTCGAGGAACGTGCGCGCGTCACCGGTCGGGATGCTGCGTTCCTCGAACTGCGCCCCGAGTTGCACCCTGGGGGTGATGCGGTCAAGGCGGTAGACGCGCCACTCGGCGCTGTCGAGCTTCCAGGCCACCAGGTACCAGCGGCCGCCGCGCGCGATGACCGCGTGAGGTTCGACCCGGCGAGGGGCGACCGGCGTCGAGTCGTCGGCGCCTACTGACTCCGAGGTTGGGCTTGGCGTGTAGTCGAACCGGAGAACGAGGCGATCGCGGGTCGCCGTGCTCACGATCTCGAGGACGTCAGGGTCCACGCGCATCTCGACCATCGCATCCGCTGACCCAGTGAACCGGATGCCGTCGACCCGATGCCGCAACCGCGACGGCATGACCTGCCGCACCGTCTGGAGGGCCCGCGCTGCGGCTTCGTCGATGTCGACGCCCAGAGCTGGCGCGCCCCGCAGTGCCACGGCGATCGCGACGGCCTGCTCGTCATCGAACCGCAGTGGCGGCAGCTCAGAGCCCGCGGCAAGGCGATACCCACCGGCCGGCCCCTTCCATGCCTCTATGCGGTACTCGAGCTCGCGCAACCGGTCGATGTCGCGGCGCACCGTGCGCGGCGTCACGTCGAGGCGGTCGGCGAGCTCCTGCCCCGACCAGTCGCGCCGAGTCTGCAGCAGCGAGAGCAGCGTCAGGATGCGCGAAGAGGTAGCCGAGGTCATGCGCCCAGTCTCCCAGCAGTAGCGGACCGAACCCGTCCTCTACTGCTGGGAGGCTCACCGCAGCGGCAGGTGCCGCGGCCAGCACATCACCAAGGAAGCGGGAACACCATGAGCATCACCACGACAACCCACCTCAACTTCACCGGGACGGCCCGGGCCGCGCTCGAGTTCTACGCCGAGGTCTTCGGCGGCGAGGTCTCCATCGCCACCTACGCGCAGTTCGGGATGCCCGCCGAGTTGCCCGGCGCATCCAACGTCGTGTTCGGGCGAGTGGATGCGCCGAACGGCTTCCGCGTCCTCGCCTACGACACCCCGGGCCGGCCAGGGGAGGGGCTCGCCGGTACTGCGGGGGAGACGAGGCGCGAGCAGGGCGCCACCGTCACGAGCGCGCCGTTCTTCCTCGCGGCGAGCGGAGAGACGCTCGACGAGGTCACGGGCTACTGGGAAGCGTTGTCGGCCGGGGCTGACGTCATCGAACCGCTGGCCGCATCCGCCTGGTCACCCGGTTTCGGGATGCTGAGCGACCGGTTCGGCGTGACCTGGGTGCTCGACGTGGTTGTCACTCCCTGACCCGAGGCTGGAGTGGTACGCTATCCGGTACCATCTGGAGGTGCGTTATGGCAGCTATCAGCGTCACGGAAGCACGCAAGGGTCTGTTCGGGTTGATTCAACAGGTGAACGAGGATCACGCACCCGTTGAAGTCGTCTCAAAGCATGGAAACGCAGTCCTGATGTCGAAGGACGACTACGACGCCTTGGCGGAGACTGCGTACTTGCTGCGCAGTCCTGCGAACGCGAAGCGGCTGCTGGAGTCGATGGAGCGCGCTCGAAACGGTGATGTCACGGTACGCGACCTCATCGAAGAATGAGTCGTCAGCTGGCTTTCGACACGCACGGCTGGGAGGACTACGTCTACTGGCAGGCTCAGGATCGGAAGACCCTCAGGCGCATCAATCAACTCGTCGGTGATGTCCTTCGTGATCCATTCTCCGGAATCGGCAAGCCAGAGCCCCTCCGCCACGTGCTCAGCGGTGCGTGGTCGCGCAGGATCGACGACACCAATCGGCTTGTGTACCTGGTCGAGGACGAGCGGATCGTCATCCTGCAAGCACGGCATCATTATTGACGGATGCGCGGCCCGGTCGATCGCGGAGGAGTTCTGCATCCAGCCGAGGTGCACGTGGTGGCGCACCCACTGCGACGCGTGCCCTACTCGGGTTTCCAGGTGCTGTCGTCTCTCCACGGGGCGAGGTCGACCTCGTTGCCTTCGGGATCGGCGAGCGTCCAGTACTCGGGGGCGGAGGCGTCGTTGACGACCCGCCCTCCGGCGGCGAGGGCCGCTTCGAGGCGCGCATCGACCTGGTCGCGCGGCACGTAGACGTCGACGTGCATCGTGTTCCGCTCGGTGCGGGGCGCGTCGATCTGCTGGAGCCAGACGCTGGGGCCGACGGCGATAGGGTCGGCCAGGTCTTCACCACCTCGCCGCTCGTAGGCGAGGACCGCCTCCCAGAAGGGGAGCACAGCGTCGAGATCCACCACATCGATCGCGATCTGGATGCTCTGCACCGTGTCCGGGGACGCCTCGATGCCCAGCCCACGAGCGATCTCGGAGATGCGTGCCGCGAGGGTGATGTCGCGTTCGCTGAGGTCGCCGACGTCGTGGCTGATGAGGCGCACCATGACGGAGCCGTAGCGGAGGTCGACGTCCGGGTGATGGTTCGCGTCGTCGGCAGCCCGGGCGATCTCGGCGACGAACGCGGCCCCCTTCGAGAAGTCCCCGGTCCGGAAGTTCGCGCGGGCACCGTCGCCGACGACCCGCCAATCTCCGGTGCCGTCGGCTTGGCGGAACTCGCTAGGTGAGACTCGATCGCTCATGGCCGCGATTCTCCTCGACCGACCCGAGAAGCGCCCCCTGAAGTCTCGGACGGCTCAGGAGAGGTGGGCACCGCAGCCGCATTGCCCACTTCTGCCGTCGCCTTCGACTCGGCGGCCTCCGAGTTCGGCGGCTGGGTCTCCGCGTACGACTTCGACAGGAGCCGGTACTGCGGTGACGCGAACGCGACGATCACCAGTCCAAGCAGCAGGATGCTCGCGATCAGGAAGACCAGGGCGATGCCGCGAGCGTCCCCGTCGCCGAGCAGCCACCCGAGCGACTCCTGACCCTCGCGGGTCTCCATGAAGGGGATGAGCCAGAACTCGGCGATCGGGCCGATCATGAACGCGCTGATCGGCGTCGACGCCGACTCCACGGTCGCCGCGAAGCCGAACACCCGACCTTGCTTCTCGAACGGAACCACCCGCTGGATGACGGTCTGCTCGGCGGCCTCCGCGATGGGCATGATCGCCATGAACAGGAACATGCCGACGATGAACAGCCAGCCGTACTCGCGGATCGTGAAGGCCGCCCCGAGGAGCGCGACGCCGATGTTCACGAGCAGCAGCGTGCGGACCGGGTTCTTGCCGAGCCCGAACTTCGCGACGAGGCCACCGCCCACGATGAAGCCGATGCTCGTGACGCCGAGCCAGACGCCCCACATCTCAACGGAGAAGAGGGTCAGACCGTACGGGTCCATGAGCGCCATGAAGACGCCGCCGACGAGGTTGTTGAGCGTTGTGAAGAGGATGAGCGCAAGCAGGCCGGGCACGAGCATGACCGCGGGGATGGCGCCGCGGAAGTTGACCTTCGCTGCGCCGGCCGCAGGGTCGTGCGCGATGCCGCGCTCGGGGATCGACACGAACAGGAGATGGGCGAACGCAACGGCAGTCGCGACGATGGCGATGAACACGGTCGGCCCCATGCCCAGGAGTCCGACCGAGAGTCCAGAGAACACGCTCGTGACCATGAAGGCGATTCCCTGCACTGTGCCGACGAGGCCGTTGGCCTTGTCTCGGCGGTCGGCGGGCACGAGCAGCGTGACCGTCGTCGAGAGGGCGATGTTGCGCAGGTTCTCGACCACGCCGCCGACGAGGATGACGCCCGCGAAGAGCCAGAACCAGATGCCGTTCCAGTCGACCAGCGTCTCTTCGGGGAAGCTCAGATAGAGGACTCCAGCGAGGAGGTACGTGATGAGGGTGACCGCGCTCGAGATGAGCATGACGGCCTTCTTCTTCAGATGGTCGACGATCGCGCCGAAGATCATGCCGAAGACGGCGACGAGCAGCATGTAGCTGCCGCCGATGATGGAGGTCGCGAGCACAGAGCCGGTCTCGAGGTAGGCCCAGAACGTGAGCGCGAACCACAGGTAGCTCGTCGTGACGTTGGCGATGAGCGTGTTGACGAGCACCTGGTAGAAGCTGCGGAGCGTCGCGAGCGTCGGCACGTCCTGGTGTGGGAGAGCGGGCGGGGTCGGCTGGTCGGTCATGAGTGTTCCTGGTCTCGTGAATCGGTGATCTCATCATTCACCTGGCCGCCGACATTCGGAAGCGGTTCGGGTGATGGTTGCAGGACTGAGGTTTTCAGCCATTGCGGTCAGGTCTTGACCGCAATGTTCGTACGATGGATTCATGTCCACCGGCTCCCGCATGCTGCAGCTCCTCACCCTCCTCCAGAACCACCGGTTCTGGGCCGGAGAGGAACTCGCGACGAAGCTCGAGGTGAGCCCGCGCACCCTGCGCCGCGACGTCGAGCAGCTGCGTGAGCTGGGCTACCCGGTGGAGACCACGCGCGGTCTCGGCGGCGGCTATCGGCTCAGCGCGGGAGGTTCGCTGCCGCCGCTCATGGTCAGCGATGAGGAGGCGCTCGCGATCGTGCTCGGGCTGCGGGCGGTGACGGCGAGCGGGGTCCAGGGGGTCCAGGATGCGGCGGTCGGTGCGCTCGCGAAGATCGTCCCGGTGCTGCCGATGCATGTGCGCAAGCTGGCGGCGGGCATCGGCTCGACGGTCTCGGCGGCGCAGGCGCGCGACGGTGCGCCGCAGGTGGAGGTCGCCGTGCTCGCGAGCGTCGCCACGGCCTGCCGCGACCGCACGCTGCTCGCTTTCGCCTACGAGAAACGCGACGGTGCGCTCTCGGAACGCCTCGTGGAGCCGCACGCGTTGGTCCCGGTCGCCAGGCGCTGGTACCTCGTCGCGTTCGACGGTGACGCCGGCGACTGGCGCACATTCCGCCTTGACCGGATGCGCCGTGTCGAGTCTCGGCCAAAGCGCTTCGGGTCCCGCCCCATCCCCGGAGGTGATGCGGATGCGTTCGTGCAGGCCAGCATCCGGAACCTCCCTGCGCGATACGAGGCGGTTGTGCGCGTGAAGGTGCCGGCCGAGCTGGCGAGGGCGGAGGTCGGCCAGTGGGGAGGCGTCAGCGAGCTCGAGGGTGGCTGGAGCGAAGTCCGCATGCGCACTGACGAACTCGACTACGTGGTCTACCTGCTCGCCCGGCTCGAGGCGCCCTGTGAAGTGGTGGGGCCACCGGAGCTCGTCGACCGGCTCGAAGATTGGCGCCGACGGCTCTCTCGGGTCGCAGGGGTCGGCGGGGTCACGGAGCGGGCCGCGCAGGAAGACGAGCTCACAGGTAGTCGTTGATCGCGGCCTGCGCGATCGAGCCGTGCTCGACCTCATCCCAGCTCAGCGCTGTTGCGACGTCAGAGGCAGGTGCCTGCATGATCCGATCGTGGATGCGCTCGGCAAGCGTCCCGGGATCGACTGCGTCGGTGACGACGAGGAAGGTGACGACGACGTAGTCACCGTGCTCGCGCGCGACCTGCTCGTGGATGCGATTGGCTGCCTGGTCTGCGCATCTGAGGACGAGTCGGGACGGGAGCGTCGGGTTGTCCAGGACGACGACCACGTGGTGAAGCGCCGGGAGTCGCGACGACAGCTCGATCGCCGTCCTGATCGTGGAGTCCAGCGTCCACGCGAGCTGGCGTCGCGTTGTCGCGGAGGAGGCGTCGGCGCCGATCACCGCGGCGGCTGGATTCTTATCGAAAAGCACCGAATTCGGTGCCGGGTAACCGGTGGGGGAATATCTCGCCGAGAATGCGGAAAGGCACGTCAGGGGGTCGCCGAGCAGAAATAGACGCATTTCGCGACGACGAGGTCCGCGAGAGATCGCCGCGAAATCTGCGGCCGCCTCGGGCGAGGTCATGGCGTGACTCCTTGTCCACAGCAGTGACGCTTCACAATGTATTGATCGACGATTCCGGCGAGCTCTGGCCGTCAGCTCGAATCGCACTGGCGCGGCCGGCGGCGGAGTGGTGCGGGCGCAGTCGCACCGTGGCTGCGCCCGCCCGGCGGGCTAGCTCTTCCGCTTGAACGGATCGGCTGCCTGCGTCTTCTCGCGCTTCTGCGCCCGACGTTCCTTCAGGGTGAGCTGCGGTGCCTTCTTCGCGCTTTCCCTGGATTTTCTCTCTGCCATCGAAATACTCGCTTCCCTTTTCTTCAGCTGGCGGTATCCGGATGACCATAGCCCATTTCAAGGAATATATCTCGGCCGTCACCAATCGCTCGCTCCGGTGCCTTCTGGGCTAGGCTGGGGGTTTTACCCGCGCCGCGTTGCGGCATCACATGGAGGACGTCGTGGAAAAGATCTGGATGACGCCGACGGCATTGCAGCGACTTCAGGAAGAGCTCGCCGAATTGACGCGCGGAGGTGCCCAGTCGTCGGCGCGAGCCCGCGAGCTGCGTGGGCTCATCGAGCACGCCGAGGTGGCGGCGAAGCCCGACGACGGCCGTGTCGAGCCGGGCATGCAGGTGAGCGTCCGCTTCGAGAGCACCGGTCGGGAGGCGACGTTCCTGCTCGGCAGTCGAGCGCTCGCCGGGCTGGATCCCACGGTCGAGGTCGATGTCTATTCAGCCGACTCGCCTCTGGGCCGGGCGCTCGTCGGCAGCACGGTCGGCAGCACCGTGACCTTCACGCCACCGGCGGGACAGCAGCGCGTCAGCGTCCTCGCAGCGGTGCCGTTCGCCTGAGCTCGACGGGCGTGAGAGCCCTCACCGGTCGGCGATGAACCGCCTCGTGACGGCGATGTCCCGCTCGCCGAGGCCAGCATCCACGAGCTCGTCGAAGGCCGCCCGGAGGGTTGGGAGCAGCACGGTGTTCGTGCCTGTGGCCGACGCCACGTCGGCGGCGAAGGTGAGGTCCTTGACCATGTACTTCGCGACGCCGGAGGGGGAGTCGTCGCCGGAGACGAGCTTCTCCCGCCTGCTCTCGAGCAGGTTCGAGCCGGCGTAGCCGCCGCCCAGCAGATCCCAGAGCACGCCGAGGTCGATGCCGCTTCGTTCGGCGAGGACGCTCGCCTCCCCGAGGGCCAGGATCGTGGACGAGACGATCATCTGGTTGCAGGCCTTCGCGACCTCGCCCGCGCCGAGCGGGCCGAGGTGCACGGGGCGGCCGCAGGCGTTCAGGATGCTCGCGGCGGTGGCGACGTCGTCGTCCGGGCCGCCGAGCATGATGGAGAGCGTGCCGGCCTTCGCGCCGTCCTCCCCGCCGGAGACGGGGGAGTCGACGACGCGCACTCGGCCGTCGGTTTCGGCGGCGAGGCGGTCGGCCAGCTCGCGGAGCCCGGTCGGCGACACGGTCGATCCGACCATGATGAGCAGTTCGCCGGCGCCGGCGAGGAGTCCGTCTTCGCCGCCGAGCACGGCCTCGAGCTCGGGCAGGTCGGGCAGCATCACGAGGACCGCGTCGCTGGCGGCGGCCAGCTCGCGCGGTGTCTTATGCCAGGTGGCCCCGGCGGAGACGAGCTCGGCCGCTCGCTCTGGGCGCCGGCCGGTGAGGTGGAGCATGCCGTGCGCAGAGAGCAGGTGGCCCGCCATCGGCAGGCCCATGGCGCCGAGGCCGAGGACGCCGATGCGAGGGGAGTGAGCAGCAGTGGTCATGAGCACACCCTAGCTCGGAGAACATTGTGTAGGACAGTGTTCACAGTGTTGAATCAGCGTAAGCTCTCCCTGTCGCCACCGAATCGAAGAGGATCCTATGACTGACAGCCCCCAGACACTGCGCGCGGTCGTCGCCGTCGACCTGAGCGAAGAGCTGTGCCAGCTCATCGAGCGTCTCGAGCCCCGCCTCGAGGTCGTGCGCGACCACTCCTTCTACCGTCCGATGCGCGGACCCGCCGACTGGTCCGGCGACCCGAGCGTCACACGCACTCCTGAGCAGCAGGCGGCATTCGACGAGCTCGTCGACTCGGCGGACATCCTGTTCGGGCTTCCCGATGTCGACCCCGCCTCCCTTGCGCGCACCGTCGCCGCGAACCCGCGACTCCGCTGGGTGCACGCGACCGCCGCTGGCGGCGGCGGGCAGGTGAAGGCTGCCGGTCTCGACCAGGATGCGCTCGAGCGCATCGTCTTCACGACGAGCGCCGGCGTCCACGGAGGAACCCTCGCGGAGTTCGCGCTCTTCGGTGTCCTCGCCGGGGCGAAGGACCTCCCGCGTCTCCAGCAGCAGCAGGTGGCCAAGCGGTGGACGGACCGCTGGGAGATGCGCCAGCTCGATGAGATGACCGTGCTCATCGTCGGGCTCGGCGGCATCGGCAAGGCGGCCGCAGCGAAGTTCTCAGCGCTCGGCGCAACCGTGCTCGGCACGACGCGCAGCGGCGAGGCCGTCGAGGGTGTCGACCGCCTCGTGCCCATCGATGAGCTCGCGTCCGCGGTGTCCGAAGCCGACGCTATCGTCGTCACCCTCCCCGGAACCGACGCCACGACCGGTCTGCTCAGCGCCGAGGTCTTCGCGAACGTGAAGCCAGGCGTCATCGTCTCGAACGTGGGGCGTGGAACGGTCATCGACGAGTCCGCGCTGCTTGAGGCGCTCGATGACGGCCGCGTCGGCTTCGCCGCGCTCGACGTCTTCGAGGTCGAGCCGCTGCCGACCGGGAGTCCGCTCTGGTCGCATCCGAACGTGCTCGTCAGCCCGCACACGGCCGCACTCTCGAGCGCCGAGGAGCCGCGCATCGCGAAGCTCTTCGCCGAGAACGCGCGCAGGCTCCTCGACGGCGAGCCGCTCAAGAACGTTGTCGATATCGTCGAGTTCTACTGATTCCACGGCCGGTGCTCGTCGCAGCGTGACGAGCACCGGACGTTTCGACACGAGGGGCGACGCCGTGCCAGACGCAACGGATGCATCACCGAAGACCGGCGAGCAGGACGCACCGGAGCGCGACCTCGCGCCCGCCGTCACGCGCTCGCTGCGCATCCTGACGCTGCTCGCCGAGGCGGACGGCGCGCCCATGACGCTCAGCGATATCGCGAGAGCCCTCGGCATCGCGAAGTCCTCGACGGCGAACCTCGTGACGGTGCTCGAGGAAGGGCGGATGCTGCAGCGCGTGCCGCAGGGGTACCAGCTCGGCAGGCGCACGGCCGAGCTCGGCGGAGCCTACGCGCAGCAGTTCAACCAGATCCGCGAGTTCTTCGGGGTGTGCGACGCATCGCTGGTGCTGCGCAGTGAACTGGTGCAGGTGGTCATGCTCGACGGGCCTGACACGGTCTACCTCGCCCGGCACGAGGGGCGGCGACGCTATCAGCTGGGCACGCCGCTCGGGTCGCGCCTGCCAGCGGCTCTCACCGCGTCTGGCCGGGCATTGCTCATGCGCCTGGACGACGAGGAGGTTGTCGACCTCGTGGGCGCATCCGCACCCTTCCCGAAGCTGACGCCGCAGAGCATCGGCACGACGCAGGAGCTGCTCGACTGCCTCGCGGTCGCGCGTGAGCGCGGCTACTCGATCGACGCGAACGGCTCGGTCGGCGGGGTGACGGGGGTCGCGGTGCCGCTCGCGTCCTGGTCGCCGAGCGATCCTCCGTTCGCGCTCGGGGCCGCGCTGCCGACGGAGCTCGCGAGTGAAGAGCACGTCGCGAGGGTCGGCGAGGCGCTCATCGAGGCTGCCAAGGAGCTCACGAACCCGCTCGCCGGGAGGTAGTTCCCCAGGTCTCACGAAACCGTCGCGTTCAAAGTGTTGAACGTCGTCCAGTGGAGTGTTAGCTTGGGGTGAGAAGCATGCACCACCGGACGCCTCGGTCACCCACGCCGCGGCAATCCGCACATCAAAGGAGATGTTCCGTGACTGAGACCCCCCGGCCCCCCGTGCCGTCCGACGACCCGGAGTACGCCGACAACCTGCGCCGAGCCACGCTGGCCTCCAGCATCGGCTCCGCCCTCGAGTACTTCGACTTCGCGCTCTACGGGCTCATGACGGCGCTCGTCTTCAACAAGCTCTTCTTCGACCAGAGCGACCCGGCCGTCGCCGTCATCGGCGCGTTCGCGATCTACGGCGTCGGCTTCGTCGCCCGCCCCTTCGGCGGTCTCTTCTTCGGCACCATGGGCGACCGCCTCGGCCGCAAGGGCGTGCTCGTCATCACCATCCTCCTCATGGGCGGCGCCTCGACGGCCATCGGGCTTCTCCCCACCTACGAGACCATCGGCCTCTGGGCTCCAGCGCTGCTCGTGCTGCTGCGCCTGGCTCAGGGCTTCGGCGCCGGAGCCGAGCAGGCCGGAGCCACCGTGCTCATGGCCGAGTACGCCCCCGTCAAGCGTCGCGGCTTCTTCTCGGCGCTGCCCTTCGTGGGCATCCAGGCCGGCACCCTCCTCGCCGCCGTCGTCTTCAGCCTCCTGACCCTCATGCCGGACGAGGCGTTCCTCTCTTGGGGCTGGCGTGTGCCGTTCCTCGCATCGTTCCTGCTCATCCTCGTCGCGCTCTTCATCCGCATGCGCCTCCGCGAGACGCCGACGTTCGTCGAGCTCGAGAAGAGCGACCAGGTCTCCGACCGCCCCATCCGCGAGATCTTCACGCGCGGCATGCCAGGCGTCATCACCGGCATCGGCCTTCGCATGGCCGAGAACGGCGGCTCGTACATCTTCCAGAACGTGTCGCTCGCGTTCGTGGCGGGCACCTTCATCGCGAACCCCGTCGACCGTGGCGTCGCAACGTGGGGTGTCACGATCGGCTCGCTCATCGGCATCTTCTCGGTGCCCCTCACCGGCCACCTCTCCGACAAGTTCGGCCGCCGCGCCGTCTACCGCTTCGGAGCGGTGTTCATGCTGCTCTTCGCCTTCCCTGCCTGGTGGATGCTCTCGCTCGGCAACGGGCCGCTCACGATCGCGGTCATCGCGGTGGGCATCGGCGTGGCCGTCAACTCGATGCTCGGACCGCAGTGCGCCATGCTCCCCGAACTGTTCGGCAACAAGCACCGCTATCTCGGCGTCGCGATGGCACGAGAGATCTCCGCGGTGCTCGCCGGCGGCCTCGCCGGTGTGCTCGGCACCTGGCTGCTCACCCTCACCGGCGGAAACTGGGTGGTCATGGGGCTCTACCTCGCGACGCTCGCCGCCATCACCACCGCAGCGACGTTCCTCGTGCCCGAGACGAAGGGGCGCGACCTGCTCCGCAAGGAGGACGCGATCCGCGTCTCCACCGACGAAGAGGACACCGGTCTGATCGACCTGCAGGATGTCTACGAGGCCGCGCCGGTTGCGGCCGGGAGCGGGCGATGAGCCTGCCGGTCGGACTCAAGTCGTTCGATCTGACCGGGCGGACGGCCCTCGTCACGGGGTCGAGCCAGGGCATCGGCCGCGCACTCGCGGGCGGTCTCGCAGCAGCGGGCGCGCGGGTGGTGGTGCACGGGCGCGACCGAGCGAAGGCAGAGCGCACCGCCGCATCCATCGCCGAGACACTCGGCCTCGCGGGCACAGCGTCCGAGCCGATCGTCTCGACCTTCGACGTGACCGACGCGGCGGCGGTGGATGCGGGCATCAGCGAACTCGAGGCGAGCATCGGCACCGTCGACATCCTCGTCAACAACGCGGGCATCCAGCGGCGCGCCCCGATCGCCGAGTTCTCCGATGCCGACTGGCACGAGCTGCTCGCCACGAACCTCACGAGCGCGTTCCTCCTCTCGCGACGGGTGGCCAGAGGCATGCAATCGCGGGGCAGCGGGAAGATCGTCAACATCGGCAGCGTGCAGTCGCAGATCGCCCGGCCCTCGATCGCGCCGTACAGCGCGACGAAGGGCGCCATCGTGATGCTCACGAAGGGGCTCTGCGCCGACCTCGCCCCGTCGGGGATCACGGTGAACGCGCTCGCGCCCGGCTACTTCGCCACCGAGCTCACCAAGGCGCTCGTCGACGACGCAGAGTTCTCAGCCTGGGCCGCGCAGCGCACCCCGGCCGGGCGTTGGGGCCACGTGGATGAGCTTGTCGGTACGCTCGTGTTCCTCTCCAGTGACGCTTCGGCGTTCGTGAACGGCCAGACGATCTATGTCGATGGCGGAATGACGGCGGTTGTGTGATGCGAATCTCCAGGATCCAGACCAGTGACGGAACGGTCACGCACGCGTTCGCCGAGGGCGACTCGTGGGTGCCGTGCAGTGACCCCTACGAGGCCTTCGCGCGCGGGGAGGAACCCGCGCGGCAGGGCGATCCGGTCGCCGACGCGACGCTGCTCGCGCCGGCCGAGCCGCGCATCGTCGTCGGCATCGCGCAGAACGGGCCAGAGCATCCCTCACCCGTGCAGGCCTGGCTGAAGAGCCCCCGGACGGTCGTGCCGAGCGGCACCCCCGTCGAGCTGCGCCGCAACGTCGGCAAGGTCGTCATCGAGGGGGAGGTGTGCATCGTCATCGGTCGTGACGCGGCCGACGTATCCGCCGAGGACGCCCACACCGTCATCCTCGGCCTCACCGCCGTCAACGACATCTCCAACCCCGAGCGCGGCAGCGTCGACCCGCGCAACTTCGAGGGCAAGGGCGGCGTCGGCTACACGCCCCTCGGTCCGTGGATCGAGACGAGCGCCGACCTTGCGAGCGCCGAGCTCGAGGTCCGCATCAACGGCGAGCGCACGGTGCTCACCGGCAGCCACGAGCTGCCCGCCGGCGTTGCCGAGTGCGTCGCCTACGTCACGAGCTGGGTGCCACTCGGCCCCGGCGACATCATCATGACGGGCGCCCCGAGGTCGGCGTTCCCCGCCGAGCCGGGCGACCTCGTCGAGATCACCGTCGCGGGCGTGCCCCTCGTCACCCCGTGCGTGTGAACCAGGCGCGCCCCGACACCAAGGGAGGGTGCTCGTGACCCAGGAGAACCTCGCAGTCGTCGCCCACGGCAAGGTCGACCTGCGGCTCGACGCGCTGCCCGAGCCCACGCCGGGCGCTGACGAGGCGGTCGTCGCGATCGCCTACGGTGGCATCTGCGGGTCCGACCTGCACTACTGGATGCACGGGGCTGCCGGCGAGTCCATCCTCCGCGACCCGCTGGTCCTCGGCCACGAGATCGTCGGCACCGTCCTCCACGCCGCCGCCGACGGCAGCGGCCCCTCCGTCGGACAGCGCGTGGCGGTCCACCCGGCGACGCCCGGCGACGACGGAGAGACGCCCTTCCCGGACGATCGACCGAACCTCTCGCCCGCCGGCACCTACCTCGGCTCTGCCGCGCGCATCCCGCACACGCAGGGGGCCTTTGCGCGCCGAGTCGCCCTCCCGGCACGCATGCTCCGCGTGCTGCCGGACCGGCTCGACCTCAAGCTGGCGTCGCTCGCAGAGCCAGCCGCTGTCGCGTGGCATGGCGTCGGACAGGCCGGCGATGTCCGGGGCAAGCGGGTGCTTGTCATCGGCGCCGGCCCGATCGGGGCGCTCGTGGTCGCCGTGCTGAAGCACCATGGCGCGGGCGAGATCATCGCGAGCGACCTCCACGAGCTGCCGCTCGCCGTCGCGACCGAGCTTGGCGCCAACCGCGTCGTCGACGCGCGCGATGCCGACGCGATCGCCGCAGTGCACGCCGACGTCGTCATCGAATCGTCCGGCACCGTGCCCGGGCTCGCGAGCGCCATCCGCGGCGCGGGGCGGGGTGGGCGTGTCGTGCTGCTCGGCCTGCAGCGCAGCGGCGAGGTGCCAGCACTCCTCTCTCTCGCGATCACCCGCGAGCTGACCCTGGTCGGCTCGTTCCGCTTCGCCGACGAGATCGACGCCGTCATCGACGCCCTCGCCGACGGATCGCTCGTCGTGGATGCAGTGCTCACCCACGAGTTCCCCGTCGAGCAGGCGCTCGACGCGTTCGCCGTCGCCGGCGATGCATCCCGCTCGTCGAAGGTGCTGCTCTCCTTCGACCCCGAGGATGATGGATCACCAGAAGAAAGGGGTACCTCGTGAGCTCTGACCAGGCCGAACGGCGGGCGCGCGCAACCGCAGCCGGGCATCCCGCCCTCACCCACCCGCCCATGATCGTCATGGGTGTGCAGGGCACGGGCAAGACGACGATCGGCTCGGCGCTGGCGGAGCGGCTCGGCGTGACCTTCATCGACAGCGACGACCTGCACCCGGTCGCCAACAAGACGAAGATGGCGGCCGGGACGCCGCTCGAGGACGAGGACCGGGTGCCGTGGCTCAAGGTCGTCGGTGCGACCATCGCCGCCAACGCGGCGGAGGGTCGGACGACGATCGTCGCGTGCTCGGCACTCAAGCGCTGGTACCGGGAGCTGCTGCGCTCGAGCGTGCCCGAGCTGCAGTTCGTCCACCTCGCCGGCCAGCGTGACCTCGTGGCCTCCCGCCTCGCGACTCGTCAGCACGAGTACATGCCGACGACCCTCCTCGACAGCCAGTTCGAGGTGCTCGAACCGCTCGCCGCCTGGGAGGCGGGGGTCGTGGTCAACGTCGACGATGCTCCTCCAGTGATCGTGGACCGAGTCATGGCCTTTCTGGAGGCCCGGGAATAGTTCCGCTCGCACCACGTTGTATGCATATGCATGGAGTTGGGACTCAGGATCCAGCCCCTTCCGGACCTACCAGCCCCATGCATCCACAACGAAAGGGCTGATCATGCAGTTCGGAATCTTCTCCGTCAGCGACATCACACGCAACCCGGTCACCGGCGAGACGCCGAGCGAGGCCGAGCGCATCGACGCGATCGTCAAGATCGCCCAGAAGACCGAAGAGGTCGGCCTCGACGTCTTCGCGATCGGCGAGCACCACAACCCGCCCTTCTTCTCGTCATCGCCCGCCGTGCTCCTCTCGCACATCGCCGCCCTCACGAAGACCCTCCGTGTCTCCACCTCCACAACGCTCATCACGACCAACGACCCCGTGCGCATCGCCGAGGAATACGCGATGCTGCAGCACCTCTCCAAGGGGCGCATGGACCTCATGCTCGGCCGCGGCAACACCGCCCCCGTCTACCCGTGGTTCGGCAAGGACATCCGCTCCGGCCTGCCCCTCGCCCTCGAGAACTACAACCTCCTCCACCGCCTCTGGCGCGAGGACGTCGTCGACTGGGAAGGCAAGTTCCGCACACCCCTGCAGGGCTTCACCTCCACGCCCCGCCCCCTCGACGACGTGGCACCCTTCGTCTGGCACGGCTCCATCCGCACCCCGGAGATCGCCGAGCAGGCCGCGTTCTACGGCGACGGGTTCTTCGCGAACAACATCTTCTGGCCGAAGGAGCACTACATGCGCCTCATCGACTTCTACCGCCAGCGCTACGAGCACTACGGCCACGGCAAGGCGTCGCAGGCGATCGTCGGCCTCGGCGGGCAGGCGTTCATCGCCAAGAACTCGCAGGACGCGAAGGACCAGTTCCGCCCCTACTTCAACGAGGCGCCCGTCTACGGCCACGGCCCGCGCATGGAGGACTTCATGCAGCAGACGCCGCTCTCCGTCGGCAGCCCGCAGGAAGTCATCGACAAGACCCTGACCTTCCGCGAGCACTTCGGCGACTACCAGCGCCAGCTGTTCCTCATGGACCACGCCGGCCTGCCCCTCGGCATGGTGCTCGACCAGCTCGAGCTGCTCGGCTCCGAGGTCGTGCCCGTGCTGCGTCGCGAACTCGAGGCGCTCCGCCCCGCCGAGGTGCCGGACGCCCCCACCCACGAGTCGCTCGTCCTCGCCAAGTACGGCGACGCCGCCCCGCGTCAGCCGCGCCCCAACGAGAACCGCGGCGACAACGTCACCGGCTCCTCGCCCTACCAGGACACCGCGCTCGTCGCTTAGCTCCCGCCGTTGAGCGGATGCGCGTGGCCGGCCCCGTCGGCCGGCCGCGCGCATCCGCCCACCACCGTTTCCGCATCCCCGCTCGAACATGCTCAGAAGGACTCTCATGACCAACGCACAAGGCGCCTACCGGCTCGTCGTCGTCAACGCCGGCATCAGCGATCCGTCATCGACGAAGCTGCTCGCCGACCGCATCGAGCGCGGCGTCGCAAAACTCGCGTCCACCCGTGGGCGCGACGTTGCATCGACACACATCGATCTGCGGATGCTCCTCCCCGAACTCCCAGCCGCCCTCGGCTCGCAGAGCTTCGGCCCGCAGTTCGAGCGCGCCATCAGCGCGCTTCGCGACGCCGACGGCATCATCGCCGCCGCCCCCGTCTACAAGGCCGGACCCAGCGGACTCTTCACCTCGTTCTTCCAGACGCTCGACAACGACCTCCTCATCGCGAAGCCGGTCGTCCTCGCCGCAACGGCGGGCACCGCGCGCCACGCGCTGGTCGTCGACGAGCAGATGCGGTCAATGTTCGCCTACCTGCGCACCATGACCGTGCCGACGTCGCTGTTCGCCTCCACCGAGGACTGGCAGGACACGGGCCTCGGATCCCGCATCGAACGCGCATCCGTCGAACTGCTCGCCCTCATGGAAGCCGGCGTCGAGCAGACGATCCGCGACGACAACTGGGGCGGCTACCAGCACGAGCTCGGCAGCGCGGGCGGAACCGAGCTGGGTATCGAGCTGGGCTCCGACCTCATGCGCATGGCCGCGGGCGGCGGCGCAAGCTAGCCTCACTCGACTCGGGATGGCAACGTCACTTCGTTGAGGAAAGTTCTCTGAGGCGAAGTGACTTCGCCATCCCGAGTCGGTGGCTGTGCGGCCGGTGGCTGCGCCGTCATTGGATGCGCAGCGGCTGCGGCGGATGCGGCGCCGACGGGACGACGCGGAGGGTCTGGTCAGGTGCACTCGGGAGACTGCTCCTCATGACTTCCCAGAGCAAGGCCTTCGGCAATCGCGCGATCCTCTCGACCGGGCAGGGGCTGCTGACCGCCGCCTATTACGCCACCCCCGACTTCATCCCCTCGAAGGCGGCTCGCGGTGTCCTGAAGACCGCGATCACGCTCGGCATCACCGGGCTGGCGGTTCTCGAGTGTCGCGACGCGAAGCAGGGAGCCCTCGAAGACTCGGATCTGCTGGTGCAGCCGGCGGCGCAGGCACCCGGCGAGCTCATCGGCGGCCCGCGCGACGAGAACGACGCGCCGCATCCAGCCGAGGGATCCCGTGACGAGAGCGGTACTGGCTCGGAGGAGAACAGCTTCTCCGCGTTCTGGCTCTCGCTCACGCCGGCCAGGCGGGCGGCCCTCGGCGGCCTCGGCGTCGCGGGTGCGCTCGCGACCGTCGCCGGAATCGCGGCAGCCGAGCGTGGGATCTATCGGTTCGGCGAGCGCCGCGCCGAACGAGGAGTGACTGCCGCGCACACCAAGACCGGGCTTGCCATCGGCGGCATCACGACGCTGATCGCGCTCATCCCGACGCCCAAGGGCAAGTAGCGCGCGTCCCGCGGCCGACGCGCGCGAACCTTTGCGGACGCGGGTTTCCGGATGGCTTTCACGCACGCAGATGGCTTGCAACGCATCCGCGTGCGCGGAAGCCATCCGGAAACGCTTGCGGTTACACGCTTGGTCTGCAGCGCATCCGCCGAGCCGCGTGCTGGCGAGCGCCTAGAAGCCGGCCAGCACCTCGTCGATGATCGCGATGCCACGGCGTGCATCCGCGTCGGCGATGACGGCGGGTGGCACGACGTGGATGCGGTTGTCGGCGACGAAGGGCAGCAGGCCGCGCGCGACGAGCTGCGACTTGATGGTGGCCATGTCGGCGGCGGCGAGCGGCGACCGGGTCACGGGGTCGCTCACGAGCTCGATCGCCCAGAAGACGCCCTTGCCTCGCGCCTCGCCCACCACCTCGTGGCGGGCCGCGAGCTCGTGCAATGCCGGGCCGATGACGTCGCGGCCGAGGCGGGCCGCGTTCTCGACGATGCCCTCTTCCTCCATGGTCTCGAGCGTCGCGACGATCGAGGCGGCGGCGAGCGGATGCCCCGAGTAGGTGAGACCGCCGGGGAAGACCTGCTCGTCGAACTGGGCCGCGATCTCCTCGGAGATGACAACCCCGCCGACGGGCACGTACCCGGAGTTGACGCCCTTCGCGAAGGTGATGAGGTCGGGGCGCACGTCGAAGGCGTCGAACGCGAACCACTCCCCGGTGCGCCCGAATCCGGCCATGACCTCGTCGAGGATGAGGCGCACGCCGTAGCGGTCGCAGATCTCGCGCACACCCGCTAGGTAGCCGGGCGGCGGCATGAGCACGCCGGCCGTGCCCGGGATGCTCTCGATCAGGATGGCGGCGACCGAGGCGGGCCCTTCGGCCTGGACGACGCGCTCGAGGTGGTGCAGCGCGCGTTCGCTCTCCTGCTCGGGCGTCTCAGCCCAGAACTCCGAGCGGTACAGGTACGGCCCGAAGGCGTGCACGTGCCCGGTTGCATACTCGTTGGGGATGCGCCGCCAGTCGCCGGTCGCGACGATCGCCGCGCCCGTGTTGCCGTGGTAGCTGCGGTACAGGGAGACGACCTTGTCACGCCCGGTCGAGAGGCGGGCCAAGCGGATCGCGTTCTCGATCGCATCCGCTCCGCCGTTCGTGAAGAACACCTTCGAGAAGCCTTCCGGGGCGTGCGACAGGATGAGCTCCGCGGCCTTCGCCCTGGTCTCGTTGGCGTGCGCGGGGGCGATCGTGATGAGCTGCGCGGCCTGCTCCTGAATGGCGGCGATGACCTTCGGGTGCTGGTAGCCGATGGTGACGTTCACGAGCTGGCTCGAGAAGTCGAGGTACTCGTTGCCGTCGTGGTCCCAGAGCTTGGCGCCCTCCCCCCGGGCAATGGGGAGCGGGGAGATCTTGCCCTGGGCAGACCATGAATGGAACACGGACGCGAGGTCGCGGTCACGAACGTCGGTGTTGCTGGCGGCACGGCTCACGGTTGGGGCGGTCATGCGTCAACTCTGGGGCCGCGGATGCGCGCAGCAGGTGAACAAATCGGCGAGAATGGGTGCCATGACTCGACAAAAGCGTCATGCGCCCCCGACAGGGTGGGGCCTGTCATGAGCGTCTCGCTGCGCGAACTCGTCGAAGAGACGGAGTTCAAGCTGCGCGTGCTGCACGCCGCAGACGACAGTGCCCTCGAGCGCGCGGTCGTCTGGGCGCACAGCTCCGACCTGGTCGACCCCACGCCGTGGCTCGAGGCGGGCCAGCTCCTCCTGACCGACGGAATGCAGTTCGCCGTAGCCGAAGCCCCGGAAGACCCGGAAGCGTCCGGCCTTGATGCGGCGGTGGACACGTCCGCCGCGATCTCCCGCGCACCGGTCTCGCGCTCACCGATCCTGCGCTCACCCGTGTCGGCGACGGCCACCGTGCGGTTCCAGGCGCTCGCGAGTGAAGGCTTCTTCGACGCCTACGTGGCGAGGCTTCGCGCAGCGGACGTCGCTGCGCTCGGCTTCGCGACGGAGGTCATCCACGCGGAGGTGCCCGCCGACCTCGTCACCGCGTGCACGCGTCACGGCCTGACGCTGGTCGAGGTGACCGAGCGGACCCCGTTCATCGGCATCATCCGCTACCTCGCCGACCAGCGAGCCCTGGAGCAGCGGGCTCGCCTCGAATGGTCCCTGCAGGCGCAGCGAAAGCTTGCACGAGCGGCGCTCAGGCCCGGCGGGCTCGGTGCGATCCTGGTCGAGCTCGAACGGCAGCTGGAGAGCTGGGTCGCGCTCTACGACTCGACGGGGCTTCGTGTGGATGCGCCGACGCGCATCCGCGTGCCCGAGAGCGAGGTGCCCGAGGTGGAGCGGATGGTGCAGAGCCTCCTCGCTCGCGGGGGTCGATCGGGCGCGCGTCTGCACGGTGACAGCGGCGACGTGACGCTGCAGACGGTCGGCCAGCACGGGCAGCTGCGCGGGGTGCTCGCCGTCGGCGGCCGGGCGCCGCTCGACCTCGCCGGCAATGATCTGGTGGCGAGCGCCATCGGCCACGCGTCGATTGCGCTCGAACAGAATCGGGAGCTCGACGCAGCGCGCGGGCATCTCCGCGTCGGCCTGCTCGAGCTGCTGCTCGCTGGCGAGATGGAGGTGGCGAGGCGCGCCGCGGAGACTGTCTGGGGCGAGCTGCCTGCGGCTCCCGTCCGCGTCGTGCAGGCGAGGGGCGGGGAACCCGGCCAGGCGCTGCTGGACCGACTCGAGCGACTTGCCGGTTCTGGCGGCGAGCCCCTGTTCTTCGCGGCGAGGGAGCAGGAGCTCATCGCGATCGTCCCCGCTGGCGGCGGGGCCACTCTCGTCGAGGCCCTCGCCGACGCTGGCTTCTCGGCGGGAGCATCCGCACCGGGTGACTGGGCCGAGCTGCCTCGGCTGCTCGCGGAGGCGCGCAAGGCGGCGGAACGCAGCACACCGAGCCGGCCCTCGGTGCGCTTCGAGGACCTCGCGACAACCGGCATGCTCGGTGCACTCGAGGCCGCCGACGGCCGCGTCACCGCACGCCGTGTGCTGCAGCCCCTGCTCGAACACGGAGAACAGGGACGACTCCTCCTGGACACGCTCGCTGCGTGGACCGAGGGGAACTGTGCGTGGGACCCGGTCGCGAAGTCGCTTGGCATCCACCGGCACACACTGCGCAGCCGCGTCACGACCGCCGAGCAGCTGCTCGGCATCGACCTGCAGACCTTCGCCGGGCGTGCCGAGGTCTGGTCGGCGATGCGGCTCCTCGACGACGCCTGAGCTGCGGCTGCTTGGCCGCGGCGCGACGCGGCCCGAGACTCGGCTCGGCCGTGACGTGATTCGGCTGGCGGCCCGCGCCGGGCCGTCAGCGCTCGTCGCGGAGCTTCGCCGCGAGCTGCCGCATGCTGAGGGCGCGCTTCTGCCAGAAGGCCCACATGCCGAGCCACACGAACGGGGTCAGGAGGCCGGCGCTCATCTTCAGCTGATCGCGGTAGAGCGTGCGGCCGCCGGGCAGCGGCGAGACGACCATCCGGTGATCGAAGGTGGTCATGACGGCCATGAGCCCGGATTCCGGGTACCCGCGGTCGCGGAGCTCGTGCATCCCGTCTCCCAGGTCGCGATACTGGCCGTCGATGACCTGCGTGCCCAGCGGGACCACGCCGAGCAGGCGGATCTCGACGCGGTGCGGGCTGTCGGGTGACCACCGCTCGGGGAAGCCGCCAGGTTCGAGCGAGCGCACTTCCGCGAGGGGGCCCGCCACTGCGCGGAAGGCTTCCGGCCGCTGGAGAGCGTCGGCGAGCAGTTCGGTTGGGCAGTCGAGCTCGAGCTTCAGGAGGATGCGCACTGGCACATCCTCACCTGCTCGCCTCGGAAGACGCCTAGGCTCCGGCAGGCCCGGGGGTTGCGCACGCACGCAGTCACAGACCTCGGGCTTGCACACGCGCGCAGTGGCAGACCTCGGGCTTGCGCATCCGGATTGCTTGCGAGGGACGCACAATCCCGAGGTCTGTCCCGGCGTACACACGCACGCAGTCACAGACCCCGGGTTTGCGCATCCGGACCGCTGGAAACGGATGCACAAGCCAGGGGTCTGTCCCGGCCTGTCGTGAACGGGGCTCAGCCGTGGTGGGCTGCTCAGTCGTTCTCGGGGAAGCCGAGGTTGATGCCGCCGTGCTTGGCGGGGTCGAGCCAGCGGCTGGTGACGGCTTTCTCGCGGGTGTAGAAGTGGAAGCCCTGCAGGCCGTAGGCCTTGCTGTCGCCGAAGGCGGAGTCTTTCCACCCGCCGAAGGAGTAGTAGGCGACGGGCACGGGGATGGGCACGTTGATGCCGATCATGCCGACCTGGATCTCGTTCTGGAAGCGTCGTGCGGCTCCGCCGTCGTTGGTGAAGATCGCGGTGCCGTTGCCGAACTGGCCGGTGTTGATGAGCTCCACGCCCTCCTCGAACGACTTGACGCGGACGATGCCGAGGACGGGGCCGAAGATCTCTTCCATGTAGGCGCGGCTGGTGGTGGGGAGGTTGTCGATGAGGGTCGGGCCGAGCCAGAACCCGCCGTCGGCGCCTTCCGCCTTGATCTCGCGGCCGTCGACGAGCACGTCCGCGCCGTCGTCTTTGGCGATCTGGATGTAGGAGGCGATCTTGTCGCGGTGCACTTCCGACACGATGGGGCCCATGTCGGGCTCCGTGTGGGTGTCGGTGGGGGTGCCGTCGCCGATGCGGAGCTTCGCGATGCGCTCCTTCACCTTCTCGATGAGCTGGTCGGCGACGGGCTCGATCGCGAGGACCACGCTGATGGCCATGCACCGCTCGCCCGCGGATCCGTAGCCGGCGTTGATGGCCTGGTCGGCGACGAGGTCGAGGTCGGCGTCGGAGAGCACGAGCATGTGGTTCTTCGCCCCACCGAGCGCCTGGACGCGCTTGCCGTTCTTGGAGGCGGTCTCGTAGATGTACTGCGCGATGGGCGTGGAGCCGACGAAGCTGATCGCGGCGACGTCGTCGTGGTTCAGGAGGCCGTCGACGGCCTGCTTGTCGCCGTGGAGGACGTTGAAGACACCGTCGGGGAGGCCGGCTTCCTTCCAGAGCTCCGCGAGCCAGAGCGCCGCGGAGGGGTCCTTCTCGGAGGGCTTGAGCACCACCGTGTTGCCGACGGCGATCGCGATGGGGAAGAACCACATGGGCACCATCGCGGGGAAGTTGAAGGGGCTGATGATGCCGACCACGCCGAGCGCCTGCTTGATGGAGAACACATCCACACCGGTGGACGCGTTCTCGGTGAAGTCGCCCTTGCAGATGCTTGGGAACCCGGTCGCGAGCTCCACGACCTCGAGGCCGCGCTGGATCTCACCGGCCGCGTCGGACACGACCTTGCCGTGCTCGGACGTGATGATCTTCGCGAGCTCGAGCTTCCGCTCGTTCAGCAGCTCACGGAAGCGGAACAGCACTCCCTGGCGCTTCGCCACGGAGGCGTTCGACCAGACGGGGAACGCGGCTTTGGCTGCGGCGACCGCGGCGTCGATCTCCGCCTGCTCCGCCAGCGCGACGTTCGCGGTGGCGACACCCAGGGCAGGGTTGAAGACCGGGGCTGTGCGAGCCGGCGTCGTCGTTGCGAGGGCGCCGTCGATCCAGTGCTGGATCGTGGGAAGTGCAGAGTCCACGTGTTACTCCTCGGGCTTGCTTGGCTGGTGGGATGGCTGGTGTCTGCGGAGCAGAAGCATGGTCAGACTACGGACGGCCACCCACGCCCGAGTGGCGGCTTTGTAGAGTCGAGGGTCAGCATTCGACCAAACTGGCAACGGGTTTTGCGTCAGACTGGCTTCGACACGATGGCCGAGCTGAGGAGCGACATGTCCGAGTACCGAGTGCAGAATCCTGCGACTGGCGAGATCATCGAGACCTTCGACGACGCGACGGATGCGCAGATCGAGCAGGCCGTCGCGAGCGCGGACGCCGTCTACCGCGAGTGGCGGGAGCGCAGCGTGCAGGATCGCGCCGCCGTCGTGCGGCGGGTCGCCGAGATCTTCCTCGAGCGCAAGGACGAGCTCGCGCACCTCATCGCCGTCGAGATGGGCAAGTCGGTGCAGGAGTCGATCGACGAGGTCGAGTTCGCGGCGTCGATCATCGACTACTACGGCGTGCACGGCCCGAGCCTCATCACCGACTTCGAGATCCCGAGCACGATCCCGGGCAAGGCGTACGTCGAGCACCGCCCCGTCGGCACGCTGCTCGGCGTCATGCCGTGGAACTTCCCGTACTACCAGGTGGCGCGCTTCGCTGCCCCGAACCTCGTGCTCGGCAACACCATCCTGCTCAAGCACGCCGACATCTGCGCGCGGTCTGCGCTGACCATCCAGGAGATCATGGAGCAGGCTGGCGTGCCGGTCGGTGGCTACCAGAACGTCTTCGCATCCCACGACCAGATCGCGACCCTCATCGCGGACGACCGCGTCCAGGGCATCTCGCTGACGGGATCCGAGCGTGCCGGCGCGATCATCGGCGCCCAGGCGGGCCGCAACCTCAAGAAGTGCGTGCTCGAGCTCGGGGGCATCGACCCGATGGTGGTGCTCGACTCTGACGACGTCGCGGCCGTCGCGCAGCAGGCGTGGGACTTCCGCGTCTACAACGTCGGCCAGGTCTGCAACTCGAACAAGCGCCTCATCGTCATGGATGACATCTACGACGAGTTCGTGGAGGAGCTCAAGAAGCTCGCCACGGGGCTCGTGCCCGGCGACCAGCTCGACCTCGCCGATGGCGCCTTCGCGCCCATGTCGAGCCGCACGGCCGCCGAGACGGTGCACGCCCAGGTGCAGAAGGCCGTGGCAGAGGGCGCGACCCTCGAGGTCGGCGGAGCGCTGTCAGACGGACCTGGCGCCTACTACTCGCCAGCCGTGCTCACGGGTGTCCCGCGCGACTCCGAGTCGTACGGTGTCGAGATGTTCGGCCCCGTCGCCACCGTCTACCGGGTGTCGAGCGACGAGGAGGCCCTCGAGCTCGCGAACGACTGCGCCCTCGGCCTGGGCGGCTCGGTCTTCTCGACCGACGAAGCGCGGGCCACCCGCGTCGCCCAGCGACTCGAGGTCGGGATGGCGCATGTGAACACGATCGCCGCGGAGGCCGCCGAGCTGCCGTTCGGCGGCGTCAAGAACTCCGGCTTCGGTCGCGAGATGGGCCCCATCGGCATCGGAGAGTTCGCCAACAAGCGCCTGTTCTTCGTCTCCGCCTGAACCGGGCGGGCGCCCCGCTCAGGCGTTGGCGCCGGTCAGTTGCTGCGGTTCGTGCGCTCGATGACTTCCTGGCCCGTGTTGGGGTCGATGACCTTGCGGGTCGTGGAGGTCGACTGCTTGCGGCGGAGGGCGGTCACGAGGCTGATGATGAACACGACGGCACCCGCTCCCATGAGGATGTAGCCGATCGTCTTCAGGTCGACGAAGCCGTCGAGGTCGATGTTGATGGCGAACGCCAGGATGGCGCCGATGACGATGAGTGCGATGCCGCTGCCGTAGCCCATGGGATGACCTCCGTGTCGGATCGAGCGGACGTCGCTCGGGGTGCATCAAGTTTCGCACCGCTCGCGGCGTATATCGATGCTCAGTCTCCGATTCGTGGGCCTGGTGCGAAACGGTCAAGCGGTTCAGCCTGTCGCAGGCCATGATGGACGCATGGAAGACGAGCAACTCATCACCGTCCTGACCGACGAGGAAAGCCGCGAGCTCCTGCGGGCCACGAAGTTCGGGCGCCTCGCGTTCGCGGTGAACGGCCGCGTCGAGATCTATCCGCTGAACATCGTGTTCAGTGAAGACGACGGCGAGCTCGTCTTCAAGTCGGCGCCCGGTTTCAAGCTCGCGGGGGCCTCCATCGCGAAAGAGGTCGTCTTCCAGGCCGATGCGGTCGGTGACGGCTTCGCGACGAGCCTCGTCGCCCGTGGTGTGGCGCGAGTGCTCAGCACTGAGGCGGAACTCGAGCGGGCAGAGCAGCTCGACGTGCGCCCCCTCATCGCGACGCCGAAGAACGAGTATGTCGCCATCACGGTGGCGGAGGTCACCGGCCGCCGGTACATCACCGGTGACGAGCCCGAGCCGCTCATCGACACCGTCGCGTGACCGTGAGCGATTCCTCTCCGGGCCTGCCCTTGCTCGGCGTTCAGCCTGACCCCGTCGATCGCCTCATCCTCGATGAGGCTTCCGAACTCGAGGGTGTGGATGCGCCGCTCGCGGTCGTCGGCGACGGCACTGGTGCGCTTGCCGTCGCGGCTGCCGAGCGGTTCGAGCTCGACACGATCCGCACGTTCCACGACTCGGTCACGGATGAGCGGGCGAGTGACGAAGCGGTCCGGGCGAGTTTCCGCTCACTGAAGGCGGTGCGCTTCGGGCTCGAGCCAGCTCTTTTCGACGGGGTGCGGCTCGTTCTCCTGCGCCTCCCGAAGTCGCTCGCTGAACTCGACGAGGTCCTGCGGCTCGTTGCCGCGCATGCGCATCCGGACGTGCGCGTCGTGGCCGGCGGGCGCATCAAGCACATGAGCCGCGGCATGAACGAGACTCTCGAGCGGTCCTTCGCGTCCGTGTCCGCGAGCCTCGGCAGGCAGAAGTCGAGGGTGCTGCACGCGAGCGGTCCGAAGCCCGAGCTGCGCGACGCGGAGACCGGGTACCCGATCGTGCAGAACTCCGACGAACTGGGCTTCGCGATCGCGAGCCACGGCGGTGCGTTCGCGGGTCCTCGCCTCGATCTCGGCACGCGCGAGCTGCTTGCGGCGCTTCGTGACGTCCCCGCCGACGTGCTGCCAGAGCATGGTGTCGGCGTCGACCTCGGCTGCGGCACCGGTGTGCTGGCGGTCTCGCTCGCAAGGCTCCGCCCGCGCTTCGAGGTCATCGCCAGCGACCGCTCCTGGACGGCGGTCGCCTCTGCCCGCGAGACGGCGCGGCGGGCGGGAGTCGAGGACCAGGTGGAGGTGCGTCGGGAGGACGCGGGGTCGAGCATCGAGTCCGCGACCGTCGACGTGGTGCTCCTGAACCCGCCCTTCCACGACCGCCACGAGGTCGTCGAGGACATGGCGCATCCGCTCTTCCAGCAGGCCGCGCGCATGCTGAAGCCGGGCGGCGCCATGCTGACGGTGTTCAACTCGGGCCTCGCTCATCGTGCGGCGCTCGAGCGGATCGTCGGCCCGAGCACGCAGATCGCTCGAGGCGCGAAGTTCACCGTCGTCCTCAGCCGAAGACGCGACTGATCGTCGCCTGCGCCCTGCCAGGCAACACAGCGGCGGATTGACGCGAACCGGCGGGCATCCGGTCGGTAGGCTGATCATCTGAACCGGAGGCGCAATGACCGATCTCATCCACATGCTTCGCGACTGGATGCCGAAGCAGCGCTGGTACTCGGGCGGTGAGGGCCGAGCACCGCAGCTCACCCACCTCGGCAGCTACGTGCTCGCCAACCCGAATGGCGAGGCGGGTGTGCACCTCGTGACGGTGCCGTGCATGCTCGATTCCTCCGGGGACGTGCCGGTCGTCTATCAGGTGCCGATCGTGCTCCGCGAGGTGGATGCGCGCGTGCCCGCCCTCGGGTACATCGGGTCGATCAGCAACGCGGCCGGGCGCGTGAGCGCCGTCGTGGACGGACCTCACGACATCGCGTTCGCGAAAGCGCTCCTGGCGCTGCTGGAGCGGGAGGGACATGCGACGGGGGCTGGCGGGCGAAGCGACATCGCGGCGTACGGTCTGCCGATGCCCGGGGCCGTCGTCGGCAGCTTCGTCACCAGCCGGGTGCTGTCGGGTGAGCAGTCGAACACGTCCATCATCTGCGAGATGCGGCTGCCGGATGGCAGCGATGCTCCACCGCTCATCCTCAAGGTGTTCCGGATGCTGCACGACGGCGAGAATCCGGAGGTGACGCTCCAGTCTGCGCTCACCGCGGCCGGATCGGTGCGGGTGCCCCCGGCCATCGGGCATCTCTCGGGCTTCTGGCCTGACCCGCGCACGAGCAGCGGTCGTGCGTCGGGAAACTTCGTGTTCGCGCAGGAGTTCCTTCCGGGCGTCGAGGACGCGTGGCGCGTCGCGCTTCGTGCCGCTGAGACGGGCGACGACTTCGGTGACGCCGCGTACACCCTCGGAACGGCAACCGCTGAGGTGCATCGCACGCTGCGCGACGTGCTTCCGAGCGTCGAGGCGACCGCCCCGAAGGTGCAGGCCGAGGTCGCCGCTATGCGCCAGCGGCTGGATGCGGCCATCGCGGTCGCGCCGTCGCTGGAGCGCCTGCGTGGTGCGGCAGAGGAGGTCTACGCGCGCGCGGCGGACATGAACTGGCCCCGCCTGCAGCGAGTGCACGGGGACCTTCACCTTGGCCAGGTGCTGGCCGTCGAAGATCGCGGCTGGGTGTTCCTCGATTTCGAGGGTGAGCCGCTGCGCAGCATCGAGCAGCGCAACACGGCGGATGCGCCGCAGCGTGACATCGCCGGAATCCTTCGCTCCTTCGACTACGTCGCAGGGTCGCTCGAGATGACGACCGGCCGCAACGTCGCGGGCGATTGGGCCGCGCGGGCCCGCCAGTCGTTCCTCAACGGCTACGCCGCAGCAGTGAGCGGTGAGCCGCGGGTCGGTCGCCACACCGGTGCGATCACCCTTGACGGACGGGCGGCCCGCCGACAGGCGCAGGATGCACGCGACGGTGGCAGCGCTCGGGAAGGCGCGGGCGAGGGCCCGTCAGGCGGCTATCCGCGACCGGACGCGTCGGAGAATCGACCGCTGAGCGCCGCCGAGGCTGCTGCGCTCATCCGCGTGTTCGAACTCGACAAGGCCCTCTACGAAGTGATCTACGAAGCATCGCAGAGGCCGGCCTGGCTGCGGATCCCCGTGCGGGCGGTGCAACGCATCCTCGCCTGAGCGGAGGCGGGGTTCCCGCTCGGCCCCTGGTCCCTGATGGCTGGTCGTCGGTTTGGGATGCAGACGAAGTTATCCACAGATCAGGCACGCCATCGTTCCGGGTGCGTCCTCGCGACTACGTTCGCGAGTACGCAACCGGAAGGACGTACGTGACGCGTGACAACACTTTCAACAGCTTCGTGACCGACCCGCGAGGGGTGCCGAGCGCCGGAGGCTACTCGCCCGAGGTGTACGACCTGCTGCTCGACGCGGGTGGGCGACTGGCTTCGTTCTACGCGGCAAGAGCCGCCCGAGCTCGAAGCGCCCACGAGTACCGGCGCTGGCAGGACAAGCTCGCCGCGCTCCGCGAGGAGATCGCCGACGTCGATGCGCAGTCGAACGTGAGCGTCGTCGCGAAGCGCAACGAGCTGATCGAGCGCTACCGCGCCGAGACGCGCGGCAGCGAAGGGGCGGGCACCGTGCGCGGCGCGAGCTGACCGACGGCGATGCGTGCAGACAACCACGATGAGAGGACGAGCATGACCGAGGAACCCCAGAACGACGAGCGCGTCGAGCCTGTCGAGCCCGCCGACGACTACGACCCCATGATCTACGACGCGATGCGGGAAGCCGCGAACCGGCTCGGCGGCTTGTACATGGAGCGCTGGCACCAGGCGAGGGACGAAGCCGGAAAAGCCAAATGGCTTGCCCTAAACGATCAGGTCTGGCGTGAATCACGCGAGGTTGACCCGGCCTCGCTCGAAGACGTGCAGCGCGCGCGTGCAGACTTCGTGGCTCGATTCACTGCAGAGGGCCACTGATGTACCGCGACGAACTCAGCAGGGATGAGCTTGCCGAGATCTTCGACCGATCCATCCGGGGCAAGCTGCCGACAAGCACGTCTGCACCGCATCCGACTCTGGTGCTGGTTGGTGCGCAGCCCGGCGCCGGGAAGACACGCGTCGTTGCCTTAGCAGAGCGAGCCCATGCAGACGCTACTGCAGTGGTGGGGGACGATCTTCGACAGTTTCACCCCGACTACGCGCGTCTCATGCGTGAGGATCCGCTGCGGATGCCGGAGGTGACGGCGCAGGCGGCGGGTGCGTGGGCGCGCATGTCGAGCGACTACCTGCGGGAGCGCCAGGCGTCGGTTGTGTTCGAGACGACGTTCAGGCAGCCGGACGCGGTCGTGGCGACGGCGAAGGAGTTCCGGGATGCTGGCTACCGCGTCGAGGTGCGTGCGCTTGCCGTTCCCGAGGCCGTCTCACGCCTCGGGGTGCTGTCGCGCTATGCGGAGCAGGTGCGCGACCAGGGAGTGGGCCGTTGGACGCCGCAGGAGTTCCACGACAACGCCGCCGAGCAGATGCCGAAGTCGCTCGAACGGGTGATCTCCGAGGGCTACGTGGACAGGGCGCTCGTCGTCGACCGCGCCGGCCGCACGCTCTACGCCGCCGACATCGACCCCGCCCTGGCGAGCTCGCCAGACGCGAGAGACGGCGCTCACGCTCGCACCGCTGTCGACAACGGCAGGGCGCTCCAGAACCTCGACCGTGCCTCCGCCCGCTCATGGCTCGGCACGCTCGACCGAGACGCGAACGACGTCCTCGACCGCGCCACCCTGGGCCGCGACGTGCTGTCCACCATCGACGACCTCCGCCGCGACGGAGCCCGAATCGCACCCCTCGCGCACGAACCGAACAGCGCGGCAGCGTCCACCGCAGCCGCCAGGCTCGCAGCCCTCGGCGACCGAACCAGCCAAGCGCGAGACGCTCTGGAACGCAGAACAGGGCACGACCAAGCTGCCGCTGCGCCCACGCAGCAGCTGCAGTCGCAGCTCACCACCACACTCGACACGACACTCGGCACCAGTTCCCGGCTGCAGCCTGAAGCCGTGCGCACGCACACGCAGCAAGCAGCCCCTGTCCAAGAACGCTGAACCGACACCGAGGTCGCCGGGCTGCGTCAGGTCAACCGACCCGGCGCAGCTCCGGCTCCCGCACCCGCAGGAACGGCGCATACGGCAGCAGGAACCGCTGCGCCAGCCGACCGAGCACGCCGGCGTCCGGAGCCAGCTCCACCTCAGCTCCACCACCCACCAGCACCGCAGCCAGATTGCGCTTCGCGGTCGTACCCCACTGCTCCAAGATCGACGTGTGCCCCGTCAACAGGTCCCTGAAGGCCAACGGCGCCCCAGAGGCGCGCTTCTCCTGCGCCGCACCCAGCACACCCGTCTCAAGACGAACAACACCCTGCGCGTGCGCCGGATCCGCTCCGTGCCCGAAATGCCCCGCCCGACCCAGGAACGGGAGATGCACGTTGATGCCGAGAATCGGACCAACCGACGGATCCACAGGGGACAGCAACGCATAGTGCGGCACACGAGCCGACGCCGGCAGATCATCAAGCGACGTCACCCCATGCCCAAGACCAGCGCTCGACACATGCACGACCCGATCTACGCGCATCCCCAACGACATGGCACGCCCCGTCACCCCACCGCCGAAGCTGAAGCCGAACGCGGTCAACGCCACCCGTCCATCCCGAGGAATCGCGTTCACAAACGCCCCGAGCTTGCGGGCGAGGCCATCCGCCATCGCGGCCGACAACGCCAGCGGGCCACGAGGGAAACGGCCACCCTGCCATACCACCAGCCCAGCCTCCCCAGCTGGTGCGAGCTTCAACAACTCCGACATGGTGTGCGCCTTGCCCTCGAAGTCCAACAACCTCGCCTCATTGCCAGGCACGAAGATGCCCACCGAGGAGACACCCTCCGCAAACGGAGAAGCCATGGGATCCTCCGACTCCGAGATCGCAGTCCCCACGTACTCGACGATCGAATCCCGTTCAGGATCGAACGCGAGCACGAATCGAGGCTTCCCACCACGATCCACGAAACCGCGACCGCCGTGCAGCTCCTTCAACTGATGCACAAGACGCTCGCGGTCACGCAGCTCACCCCGGCTCGCGTCCGCCAGGATGCTCTTGATCTCGCCACCCGCGAACGCGCTCGCACTACCGAGAGCCCGCTCGATGGAGGCGCCGGACTCGAGCGCCTTGATGGCCCGCCCAAGCGATTCCTGATTCGCGCGCACGCGCAGGGCCCACGGAATGCCGTCGAGGTTGCCGACGAGAAGCGGCACCTGCTGCAGCAGCCGCGCCCGCTCCGAGGCAGACAATGCACCCCACCACTCCCGCGTCGTCGCGGCCGAGGGCGGCGCGTTCAGCACGCGGCGCAGGCGCCCGCGCGAGATCGGCCTCGACTCGATCAGGCGGGTGAGGTCAGCTAACGAAGAACGGGCTCGCACGCAGAAAGCGTAGCGAGCCCGTCCGACAATCCACGACGTGAATCTGCCGAGGCACAGGAGGCGGTCAGCCCCCGGCGCCAGCCAGAATCAGTAGTACTCGCCCTGGCGGAAGTCCCAGCTGTTGAACGATTCGGCGAGGATCGCCATGATGCGGTTGATGTCGAGGCCCTTGCGGATCACGACGGGCGCCGGCGAGATCGAGCGCTGGCCGCCCTGCTCGGGGATGAGGGTGCCGTCGGCGTCCACCATCGAGATCATGACGCCCTGCTCGTGGCGCGTCTCCGTCGTCGCCTCCGGCTGGATCGACGCGACGTAGTCGTTGGCCTCGATGATGAGGTCGGCGCGGTCGTGGATGCGCTCGCCGATGCCCTCGACAAGGCCGCGGTTACCCTTGCCGGACGGGTTCGCGGAGCTGGCGAACGCGAAGCGGCCGTGCTTCTCGTAGAGCTCCTTCGCGAGCTTCTCGCCGGGAACGCCGAACTTGATGACGAAGCAGCTCGTTCCGCGGCCGTCCATCATGAGCTCCTTGGTGCCGTCATCGGGAAGGGCCGCGACGGCCTCTTCCTTCCACGGCAGGATGCAGCCGAGGAGGATGTCGTCGTTCCAGTGGCGCTCGTAGAACGCGTCGATCTCCGGGGTGAGCTGCGCGAGCGCACGGAGCTGCTCGAGCGAGCCGCAGAGCACGACGCCCGGCTTGTTGCGGTTGCGCTCCTTCGCCTCGAACTTGCGCTCGAGTCCCTCCTTGTCGGAGGTCATGATGATGTAGCCGACCTTCGTCGGGACGACGACGAGTCCGCCGTCTCCGGTGAGGATGTCGACGGCTTCTGGCTGCACGTCGCCGTTCCACGCGATCAATTTGCTGTCCATAGCTGCGTTTCTCTCGAGAGTGGTGCTCGGGCTCGTCGAGCCGGAGTGAACTGTCGCGTCCGCTTGGGTCGCGTCGAGCATCGATCCTACTTGGTGTTGGCGCTCGACCAGGGTCGGGGGAGCCTCCGCCCGTAGGCTTGAGGGCATGGAGACTCCCCAGCAGGTCCCAGAAGACGGTGCTTCTCCGGAGCCCGAGCTCGAGGCGCTGGTCGTCGCATCCGGCTCCCGCCCGACCACGTCTGACGAGGCGGCTGCGGTGCTCGAGCGGTTCCTGCGCGAGACGGTCCCCCCGATCTTCGCCCTTGACCCGACCATGGACGTGCGCGGTTTCGATGCGGCGCGCGTCACCGCGCATCCTCTTGCCGGCGACCTCGTGGGGCTCGACCTCGACTTCACCGGCCTCGAGGTGACCCTCGATCCGACGGTCGTGGACACCCCGCCGGCGCCCGACTTCCCGGCGTTCGGCACCGAGGTGTCGAGGGCGGATGCGAAGGTCGCCGAGGTGCGTGCGCGTGCGCTCCCCATCCGCATCCAGGACGTCGACGTCGATGCGACGGTCACGGCGACCGGGGTGCACGTCGACTGGGCGGAGGACGATCTCGGTCAGCTGGCCCTCGCGCTCAAGCGCGGCACGGCCGGGGGTGAGGCCGTGACGGTCTTCCCCGTCGATGCCCTGTCGATCGATCTCTCGGCGCAGCAGCAGGCGGTGTCGGACGCGGTGATCAGGTTGGTGCAGGAGTCGGCTGCCAGCCAGGGCTTCAGGGTGCCGCGCCTGGAGTTCGAGCTGACGCAGGCCGGGCCTCGCGGAG
Source organism: Pseudoclavibacter sp. Marseille-Q434 (assembly GCF_050315415.1). Taxonomy (NCBI): domain Bacteria; kingdom Bacillati; phylum Actinomycetota; class Actinomycetes; order Micrococcales; family Microbacteriaceae; genus Pseudoclavibacter; species Pseudoclavibacter sp. Marseille-Q434. Next base: position 1,063,176 of record NZ_JBNPQH010000002.1, read on the forward strand.
TGCACGTGCAGGTCTCGGGCAAGGTCAAGCGCGGACTGCTGGGGGCCAGTCTGCTCTTCACGACGGAGGCTCAGCTCGGTGACGACCTCAAGCTGCGGCTGCTCAAGCCCGCGCTCACGAGCCACAACCCCATCATCGGGCTACTGCTGCTCGCCGTGCGGAAGCAGATCCGCGAAGAATTGAAGGACCCCATCGATCTGCGCGACCTGCAGCTCGACCCGTTGAAACTCGACGATGTGCAGTTCGAAGTCGGCGAGCGCCTACGGCTGCGCCTCGACTACAGCTAGTCGATGTGGTGGTAGTCGTTCACTCGACATCGTCCGAGGCTCGGAGGCGTGCGAGGGCGAGGGCGATCTGCTCGTTCCGTCCAAGTGTGCTGAGAGGCACCCAGAGCATCATGGCCATCCCCGCGAACCCAGCGAAGGGCGGGAGATCCTCGCCGTTCGTGAGGACGAGCTGGGCGACGCAGCTCAGAATCAGGGCGCCCGAAGCGCACATCGCTATCGGGAGCAGCAGCGGGTAGACGGCCCGCCGTTGCTCGACGGCTTGGTCGATCTCATGCGTCCGAGCGAGGTTGATGCGGATCCGGTCGTTGACGGGATTGATCGAGTTCTCGAGGAGTCGGCGCACATCGCGGGGAAGAGGCGAATCGCGATGTGCGATGGCCGTCCAAAGGGCCAGCGGCACCAGCGGGGCCGCGAGCGCGCCGCTGAGAGCGCAGAGTGCGACGCTGAGCGCCAGGTGTCCGGGTGCGAGATCCTCGGCCAGGTCCATGCCGAGAAGTCCGGCCGCGGCGGCGCCCAAGCCCGCGACTAGCGCGAGGCCGACGCGTCGCGGCGCGGGAAGAAGCGCAGGGAGGTGCTGCCAAGCCGACCGCCACCCGAGTCTTGTCATGGGCTCATCCGGAACCGGCACCTCGCGGATCTCGCCGGGGCCGAGCGCGGACAGCACGCCGGGGCCTGCCTTCGCCATCCTCGAGTCGGTCGCGCGTAGGCCGATGATCGCCGCGAAGGCGAAGAGGAAGGGAAGCCCGCCGAAGATCAGGAGGGCCATCCAGCTCCCCGGGAGCCCGAGCAGTCCCGCGATCGTGACGATCGCGAAGAACACGCCTGTCGCGATGCAGAAGGCGAGCAGTGGACGCCGTCTCTGCTTCTCTGCCATCCCACATCCCTGATTCGGCGTGCTTGATGAGCCTTTCGGCGCTGCGATCGAACACCACCGTAACGAAGTCGCTCCGCCGCTGGCTGGGCGCCGCATCCACCTGCGATACGGCGCCCACCCAGTGCGTGCGGCTACTTCGTGACCGAGACGGTGTGCGTGGTGCTCACCGTGCTGCCTGCGGCGTTGATGAACTCGACCGTGTACTCGTACTGGCCAGGGGCATTGCCCTCGACCTCCAGCACCGCCTTCTGGGCCGCGGGGCTCGCTGCGGTGAGCGTGCCGGCGCCGACCTCGACACCGTTCTCGAGGAACCGGTAGGAGGTGGCGTTGGTGCCCCACCAGAGGTTCGCGGTGACGGTGTAGCTGCCGTCTCCGTCCCAGTTGTCCGAGGAGAGGGACGGTGCGCCGGGGGAGGCGTTGGTCACCGTCACCGTGAGCGATTCCGTCGCGGTGATCCCCTTCGAGTTCACCAGCTCGCCGGTGAAGACGTAGGTTCCGTTCTTCAGGCCGGCGATGTCGACGACAGCTGACTGAGCCGCCGGTGAGTTCATGCCGAGCGGTGTCGTGCTGACCAGCTGGCCGTCTTGGTAGAGGCGGAAGACGGAGCCGTTCTCACCCCACCACAGGTTCATGGTCAGCTGGAACTCGCCGTCGCGGAGGCCGGTGTTCCAGCCGTCGTTGGAGGAGAGCACGCCCTTGCCTGGCGCCTTCGTCGCACCGTCGTCCGTGGGAGCTTCGCTCAGGGTCACGGGTGCGGTCGCAGCCGAGCGGGGGCTCTCTCCGGAGGCGTTGACGCCGGTCACCTCGTAGGAGTGCGTCGAGCCGGGAGCGAGCCCCTCGACGGTGCAGCTCGTCTCGGTTGCCTCGCAGACCGGGTCCGAACCGCCCGCTTCGTAGACGCGGTAGCCGGTGAACCCTGCACCGGTGTCCTGGAGGTCGTCCCAGGACACGGTGATGGCGGTGTCGCCCGCTTGCGTCGCGACAGCGTTCTGCGGGGTGCCGGGCAGCGTTTCGTCGGCGACTGCCAGCCAGGAGATGACCGGCTTCTCGCCGCCAGCGCCCTCGTTGGTCACGAGGTAGTCGACCGTGGCTGCCTCCGAGAGCGTGAAGGTCAGCCCTGCGGAGAGCTTGGGGGTGGAGCCGGAGAGCGGGATGCTTCCCTTCGCGAGCTCCGTGCCATTGACCGACACGGTCTGGTACATGGTCCTGCTCAGGTTCCACCACTCGGTGAAGCCACCGGTCAGCGTGTAGGTTCCGGCCTCGAGTGGGAGCCGGTAGCTCAGCTTGGTGGTGTCCTGGTAGAGACCCGTCGAGTACTTGTCCTTGAGGTCGGTTCCGGTCTTCAGCTTCATGCCATCCGCGACATGCCCCCATTGCTCGGCCGACGTGGAGACCTGGTCGACCTTGTCGTTTCGCAGTCCGTCGACGGCGGCTGACACTGCCGCGTACTGCGGCGAGGCGACGCCGTTCGTCCCGGCGTCGATGAAGTAGACGAGCCCGGGCGGGACGATCTCGAACTGCGCGACGACCGGTGCGTCGCTGTCGTCGAGGCGTCCGTGCGCCGTGATCGTCTCGTACTCGGTGCGGGCCTGCTCGTGGGCGGCTGGCTCCCACGTGACGGCCCGTTCGACGTCTGCGACCATCACCGTGTCGGGGAGCGGGTCATCGGTGTCGAGCACGCCCTGCACGCCGAGGTCGCGGGGCAGCGTCTGCACGTAGACGAGCGCGAGTCGGGCGTTGTAGCCGCTCGTCCCGTTGGTGCCGAACTCAAGCTCGACGACGGCTTCCTCGTCGAGCGTCAGCGTCTGCGCGATCGGCGTCGCCGACCCTGTCGAGACCGCTGTCTTCGAGGTGGTCTCGCCGTTCGCGGTGAGTTTCGCGGACAGGTTCGTCGTGAGTCCGGCACGGGGTGCCTGCACGCCGACGATGTTGTAGGAACCGGCGGGGAGAGTGAGGTGGTAGGTCACCGGCTTGTTGAAGTCGGCGCCGATGTACGACGACCCCCAGTCCTGTGGGGTGCCGCCCGCGAGCGTCGTCGCCGCAGTCGAGTACCCCCACGTGCTGCCTGGGGCCGCGCCGTCCCACTTCTGATCGGCAGTCTCGTTGCGGAGCTCGGGCGAGACGGCCGCCGCGGCCGCATGAGCTGAACCTGCTGCTGACCCGCTCGAGCCGGAGTCGATGAAGTAGTCGAGGTCCGCGGGGATGACGAGCACGCTCGCCGAGAACCGCTGGTAGACGCCGGCTTCGGTCTTCTCCGCGGTCCGGCCGGTGGCCGTGAAGGTCGCAAGCTCACCCGTGGTCTTCGCGCTGGCGTTCGACGCGGCAGTCCAGATGACATCCGCCTCGGTCCCCGAGAGCGTGAGGGAACCGGGCAGGGCACGCTCGGCGGTGGTGATGGCGACGGAACCCAGGTCGGTCACGTCGGCGCTCACATCCTTCGGGGTGAGTGCGTCTGCAGCGGATGCGAGTCGCGCTTCGATCGCCGTCGCGCCTTCGACGTCGAGTCCGTACCCGACCGGGTCGGCGACCGCGGACTGCGCCGCCGTTCGAGCGGCAGCGAACGGGGCCCATGACTGGGGTGCGTAGTCAGCCTCGACGAGCTGCGCGACGGTGGAGACGGCTTCGGTGAGTGCTCCCGTGTCGACGCGCGTCGAATCCGCGACTGCACTGATCGTGGCGACCGAGTCGACGTTGAGCGAGCTGTCGTTGGCCGTCTTGACGACGACGGTGTGAGCGCCGTTCGCGAGGCCGCGGAGCGTGAACGTCGTTCGGGCGCTGCCCGCGCTCCAGGTCGGGGCTCCGAGCGCGACGGGGATCCCATCCACCTCGACATCGAGCGTTGCAGTTCCGGGGTTGGAGCCGATGATGTCCAGGCCCGTTCCGGTGAAGGAGTAGCTCAGCGCGGCGCCCTTGGCGGTGCTCTTGGATGCGGTTCGCTGCCACTCGAACATGCCCTGTCCGTTGACGTGGCTCCAGTTGGCGTCGAACTCGAGCACCGGCGTCGACGTGTTCGACCAGCTGCTCTGGTGCATCCCGTCGATGATCTGCGTGGCGTATGGCGTGTATCCGGGCAGCGTCTCGATCTTCAGGTTGTCGAACTGCACGAAGTTGAAGCTGGACCCGAGTTGGATGCGCCCGGTTGCCTGCGGCGCGGCGTCCGTGTACGTGGCGATCTGCACGCCGTTGATCGAGGCCGTGTACGTGTCGGCGGCGACGGTCACGGCGATGGTGTTCCAGACGCCCGCGCCCGCGTTGAACGCGACGTCCGCATTGCCTGCCACGGTGCCCGTGGCGAGCGTCGTGCCGTAGCGGGTGAAGGTCCACGCTCCGGTGGGCTCGACCTTGAGCTCGGCTGCCGAGACGTTCTGCCCGTTCGCCGTGCCGCCCTGCTCTCGGGCGCCGATGGTCGCGTACTGCGCCCCCGCGGCTTCGAAGAGCACGTCGGCCGACACGGTGTAGTTCGCCCAGCGGGCGTCGCCGATCGTCGTCTTGGGGTCGCCGCTGTTCCAGGCGCCTCCGGCCATGCCTGGGCCCACCTGCTGCCTGAGCACGCGGCCGTGGGCGGCATCGGCCGTTGCGACCGACTCGAATGCGCCGTTGGTGTCGTTGGTATAGCGGGGCGTCACGCCCTGATCTTCTGGCTGCAGGGCTGGCGTCCCGCTCGGCTTCGCCTTGGCGCCGCGGCTGTCCAGGAATGACTCGCCGGAGTCGACGAGCGATCCGTTGGCAGGGTCGTAGCCGCTGATATTGCCGGTGCTGGCGTACTCGAAGTCGTCGGCGTAGAGGAACGTGTCGTCGGCGACACCGTTCTGGGCGCCGGTCGAGTCCGTGTCCAGGACGTCGCGGCCGCCGGCCGGGTCCGTGTATTCGGGGGACGTGGGCAGTGCGCTCGCGTAGCCGTCCTTGGCGGTGAGCGTGCCGTCGGCTGCTGCTGTCGCCTGGTCGAGCGTCGTGAGGGTCATCGAGGACCAGGGCTTGACCTCGACGGTGTAGAGACCGTCCCCGTTCGGCTCGATCTCCCCGACGGGTGCGAGGTAGTTGGCGTTGTACGCCTGCCCGGCATCCGCGGCGCGAGTCTCCCAGAGCTCGGCCGTGCGGTCTGCGCCGAGGGCCATGTCCTTCGCCGTGATGCGGTAGCTCTTCGTGAAGCTGCTGTCGTTGATGATGACGGTCGAGAAGTCGCTGGCATCTGGAGCCGCCAGGGTCGTGTAGGACGCGCCTCCGAGACGTGCGCCGTCCGGCGGGTTGCCCTTTCCGAGCTGGCTGTCGGAAGCCTGCGGGATGGCACGCCAGATGCCGGCGGTGTTGTCGTCGTTCTCCCAGCCGAGCTTCGCGAACTTGGTGAACTGCTCGATCATGGCGAGACCGCCGTCGTAGTACAGCCAGCCGGACCACGGGTCGCGAGCGCTCACGAGCTCCTTGGACGAGTACTGGAACCCGTCGTAGAAGGAGCCGATCGCGGGCTGGAAGATGTTGAGGGTGCGTCGCGACTCGTCGAACCCGGTCGTCACCCAGTTGCCCATCTCGAGAGCGCTGTTCGGCCCGCCGAATCCGGTGCCCGTTCCGCCCTGCTCGTCGCTGTTGGTGTTGTTCGGGCGGTCGGCCGAGTTGGAGAACGTGGACTGGCCCTCCGAGTTCCACACCTCCTTGTCGAGCTGCTCGGCCACCTTCTTGAGGTTGCCGGCGCTGTCGTCGGCGCTCGAGTAGTGGAAGCCCACGACATCCACCGCGTCGCGCAGCGAGGAATCGGTGGGGGACATCATCTCGTTGCCGAAGGAGACCGGCGGGGTGCCGACCGTGTCGGCGGCGACCGTCTCGATGGATCGGTAGAGGTCCCGCTCCTCATCCGAGGCGAAGCCGCTGTTCGGGTCTGCCGAGCTCGTGCCCTCGTAGCCCTTCTCGTCGCCGCGGAGCCAGCCGGAGAAGTCCTTGTACAGCTGGATCTCGGGGGTACGCGTCTCGTTCGCGTCCGGGTTGATCGAGTCGACCATGATCCCGTACTCGCGGTAGGCGGCGAGCACGGTGTTCTTGAACCAGATGTACTGGGCGGCGTGGTCGGTGGCCCAGGCCGGCCGGTTCCAGCGCAGGATGCTGACGTGCACGTCGCCGTGCGCGACGAGCTGCGCGTCGGCGGCGAGCTGGAAGCCCGGCTCGCGCTGCACGTTGGGGTACTCGTCACGCGTGCGCATCGTCGACGGGTTCGGTCCCGTGGAGGTGTTGCGGTCGTTGCCCATCTCGATCTTGATGGTGTTCATGATCGGGCGGTCGCCCCCGAAGAGGGTCTCGATGAGCTCCCAGTACTTCTCCGGATGCTGCGACTTGTAGTCGAGGAGCAGCGCGCTCGTCGAGTTGGCGGTGAGGACGCCGAAGCCCTTGAAGGTGAGCCCGTTCACGTTCTCGGCGGCCGCCGCGACGTCTGCGGCGTCGATGGTGACCGAGACCGGGTCTGATCCTGCGGCCTGGGCAGGTGTCGGTGAGACGAGGACCGGGGCGATCATCGCCACGGCCGTCGCCGCGATGAGGGACAGGCTCATCCGCCTCCTGCGAGCTCTCGGGGTGCTCGAGACTCGATCGAGCCGCTGGTCCTGAGGCATGTGCGCTCTCCGTTCTGTGCGCTGTCCGCGCTGCCTCGTCGACCGAGTGCGCGGCGGGCACGACTGTGTGCTTCCGAGCTGATCTTGGAGGGGGCCCGGGGAAAAGGCCAGCAAAACGAACAGGATCGTTCATGCTCGACGCGAAGCGAACACCTCTGTACGCTCGGATCCGTGGAAGACATGCCGCAGTTCGGTCTGACGAGGCGAGAACGCATCCTCGGCGAGCTCCGGCGCGCGGGCTCCGTACGAGTGGCTGCGCTGGCGCGGCAGCTCGAGGTGTCCGAGCTCACGATTCGGCGTGACATCACGAACCTCTCCGACCGAGGTCTCCTCACCAGGGTTCACGGCGGCGCGACCCTGCGGAGTCGCCTCGACACGTCGGTGCCAACGGTCGCAGCACAGGCCACCCCGATCCGCTTCCGGGTCGGCATGGTCACCCCCTCGCTCAGCTACTACTGGCCGCAGGTCATCGTCGGGGCGCGGGCGGCGGCCACCGACCTCGGCGTGCAGCTGGTGCTCCGCGGCGCCAGCTACTCCGTCGATGATCAGCGTCGACAGATCTCGTCCCTCGTCGAATCCGGAGGCCTGCACGGGATCATCGCGGCGCCGGAGACCAGCGGCCCCGACGGTTGGGCGCTCCTGCACTGGCTGGAGTCTCTCCCGGTGCCCGTCGTGCTGGCGGAACGCCATGCCGCGTCTGTCGGCTCGCTCACGAGTCTCGAATGGGTCACCACGGACCACGTCTTCGGCGGTTCCCTCGCGGCCGAGCACCTTGCGGCGCTCGGACACCGCAGGGTCGGCATCCTGACGTCGGCGGGTTCCCCGACCTCCGCGCAGCTGCGGCAGGGGTGGACCGGCGCCGTCAAGGAGCTCGGCCTTGAGACGGCCGTCGACGTCGACGCGAATCTCGACGCCATGGATGGGCAGGCGAGGGAGGAGCTCATCGCCCGAGTGCTCGACGACTGTCGCCGGGCCTCGGTGAGCGCCCTGCTCATCCACTCGGATCCTCAGGCGGTCCTCCTGCAGCAGTACGCCCGCGACCATGGCTGGTCGATTCCGCAAGACCTCGCGATCATCGCCTACGACGATGAGGTGGCGCAGAATGCCGAGCCGCCCATCACGGCGCTGCGTCCCCCGAAGCAGCACATCGGGCGCCTGGCTGTCGAGACGATGGTGTCTCGCCTCGACGAGGGGCCAGGCCGCCCGGTCCAGCGCACACGGGTCCTCCCCGTGCTGCACGCGCGCAGGTCGACCGCCGTCCCCTCCTGACCGTCAGCGGCCCATCCCCATCGCCTGCTCGTGGTCGATGAGCGCCTGCCGCACGGCGATGTCGGCAGCGTGCCCCGCGAGCTTCCCGCTCGCCCGCACGATGCGGTGGACGGGCACGAAGAGGCCGACGAGGCAGGCCCCGCAGGCGCTCGCGGCAGCCCTGGCGGCGCGGGGATGCCCCGCGATCGCGGCCACGTCGCCGTAGCTGGCGAGGGTGCCTGGCTCGACGAGCCTCGCCGCCCGCCACATGGCGCGGCGCAGCTCGGTGCCGTCCTGGTGGATGTCGATGGTCTCGAGCAGCGCGGGGTCGCCGTCGTCGTAGGCGCGGACGGCGGCGAGCGCCGGGTCGGTGTCGCCGAGCGCCTGCACGTCGAGGAGCTCCGACTGGCGGCCGAACACCGAGTAGGCGAGCGAGCTGGGGTTGCCGAAGCCGGCCGCGCGCACCGTGTCCGAGTCGCCCGCCTTCACGACGGAGAACTGCTCGCCCAGCAGCTCGACGCTGCCGACGCGGAGCGAAAAGGAGGGGGCGGTTCTCTCGTCGTGGGTATCGGCCATGGCAAGAACTCTGCCACGTTCGGAGAAGTCCTGATCAGGCGCGGAAGAGGGCGGCATGCGCGACGCTGGGAGTTGACTGAGGGAGGCCGCCGATGGTGGCACTGACGCGCTCCAGACTCTAAACTTGAGTCATCACGACTCAACTCTTGTTCGTCTGAGTCGAAAGCACACGTTCAACAAGGAGCCCCATGGCAAACATGCAAGGCGCTCAGGCACCAGACGAAGAGGCCAAGAGCGCACTCGAACAATACGGAATCAACCTCACCGACATCGCCCGCTCGGGTAAGCTCGACCCGGTCATCGGTCGTGACTCCGAGATCCGCCGCGTCAGCCAGGTGCTGACCCGCCGCACGAAGAACAACCCCGTGCTGATCGGCGAGCCCGGCGTCGGGAAGACCTCGGTCGTCGAAGGCCTCGCCCAGCGCATCGTCGCCGGCGACGTCGCCGAGTCGCTCAAGGACAAGGAGCTCGTGAGCCTCGACATGTCGGCGCTCATCGCGGGGGCCAAGTACCGCGGCGACTTCGAGGAGCGGCTCAAGGCGGTGCTCAAGGAGATCACCGAGTCCGACGGCCGCATCATCACCTTCATCGACGAGCTGCACACCCTCATGGGCGCTGGCGGCGGCGAGTCGAGCATCTCGGCCGCCAACATGCTCAAGCCCATGCTCGCTCGCGGCGAGCTGCGCCTCATCGGCGCGACCACACTCGACGAGTACCGCCAGTTCATCGAGTCGGATGCGGCGCTCGAGCGACGCTTCCAGCAGGTGTTCGTGGGCGAGCCAAGCGTCGAAGACTCGATCGCCATCCTCCGCGGCCTGAAGGAGCGGTACGAGGCGCACCACAAGGTCTCGATCGCCGACCAGGCGCTCGTCGCCGCTGCCGCGCTCTCGAACCGCTACATCACGGGCCGCAAGCTGCCGGACAAGGCGATCGACCTGATCGACGAGGCCGCGTCCCGCCTCCGCATGGAGATCGACTCCTCGCCGGTCGAGGTCGACACGCTCCAGCGGCAGGTCGACCGGCTTCGCCTCGAGGAGCTGGCGCTCAAGAAGGAGCACGACGACGCGTCCAAGCAGCGTCTCGCCGCGCTCCGTGCCGACCTCGACGCCAAGAATGCGCGCCTGGGGGAGCTGAAGGAGCGCTGGAACGTCGAGCGCGCATCCCTCAACCGCATCGGCGAGCTGCGCGAGCAGCTCGACAACATCCGCATGCGCGCCGACCGGGCGCAGCGCGAGGGCAACCTCGAGCTCGCCTCTCGTCTCCTCTACGGTGAGCTGCCTGGCATTCAGAAGCAGCTGCATGAGGCCGAGGCCACGGAAGATGGCGGGCCCAAGCTCGTCAACGACCACGTCACGGCCGAGGACATCGCCGGGGTCGTGGCCGCGTGGACGGGCATCCCCGTCGGGCGGCTGCTGCAGGGCGAGATGGAGAAGCTCCTCCACCTGGAGGGTGAGCTCGGCAAGCGACTCGTCGGCCAGGAGAAGGCCGCCGCGACGGTGGCGGATGCGATCCGCCGCACCCGCGCGGGCATCGCAGACCCCGACCGTCCAACCGGCTCGTTCCTGTTCCTCGGCCCGACCGGTGTCGGCAAGACGGAGCTGGCGCGTGCGCTCGCCGAGCTCCTCTTCGACGACGAGAAGGCCATGATCCGCATCGACATGTCGGAGTACGGGGAGAAGCACTCCGTCGCCCGACTCGTCGGCGCCCCTCCCGGGTACGTCGGCTACGAGCAGGGCGGGCAGCTCACGGAGGCCGTGCGGCGCAGGCCGTACTCGGTGGTGCTGTTCGACGAGGTCGAGAAGGCACATCCGGAGGTCTTCGACATCCTCCTGCAGGTGCTCGACGACGGGCGGCTCACCGACGGGCAGGGCCGCACGGTCGACTTCCGCAACGTCATCCTCATCCTCACCTCCAACCTGGGCTCGCAGTTCCTGATCGACCCGCTGCTCTCCCAGGAGGAGCGCGAGGACCGCGTCATGGCGGCTGTCCGGCAGTCGTTCAAGCCGGAGTTCGTGAACCGCCTCGACGACATCGTCGTGTTCAGCGCGCTCTCGCAGGACGAGCTCGCGCAGATCGTGGCGCTCTACATCGACCGCCTGCAGCGCAGGCTGGGCGAGCGGAGGCTCACGATCAAAGTCGACGACGATGCGCGGGCCTGGCTCGCCGAGCGCGGCTACGACCCCATCTACGGGGCCCGGCCGCTGCGGCGCCTCATGCAGCGCGAGATCGACGACCGCCTCGCGCGGGCGCTCCTCGCGGGAACCGTGCGCGACGGCGACACCGTCTCGGTGGTCGTGGCGAGCGACGGCGACTCGCTCAACGTGCAGTCGACGACGCCGCACACGGCCGCAGTGGAGTAGGCGGCTGGCGGCGGGGGAACGTGGTGCCGGAGATCTCTGGTGGGTAACTCGGGCGCGTCGTGCGCATCGCCTGTCCGCATCCGCGCTTATCTTGAGCGGCATGGAGCACCTGCGCTGGATACTGCCACTCATCGCCGCGCCCGTCGTCGCCGTGCTCGGCATCGTCGGCGTCATCGCCCTCTCGTTCCGGAGGCTCACGTCCGCGCCGGTCGCGAGCGACGACGTCATGGTGCTGTTCGGTCGCGACGCCTACCAGTTCTTCCTCGGCACGCTCGTGCCGTTCGTGCTCCTGGTCTTCATCGTCGGCCTCATCGTCTACGCCGTCTACGCCGTCGGGACGACGTTCGGGTGGATCGCGCTCCGTGAGACCCCGCTCTTCAAGACCTGGACGCTGCCCCTGCTCTTCTCGCCAGCCATCGCCGTGGTCGCCTTCTTCGTCGTCGCGTTCATGCCGTTCGTCGCGGGACCGAGCGAGGCGCTCGTGCCGGTCGTCAGCGCGTTCGGCGCGTTCATGGTGTGCCTCGCCGTCGCGGGTGCGCTGTGGTTCCGTGCGACGCTCGGCGCCCGCGCCAACAAGCGCGCCGCGGAGGCGGCGCCGGTGACCGGCGAGGTCGGCGTCACCGCCTGAGGTCGGCGTCGTACCCGCATTCGGGTGCCGTTTCCGCTTCTGCGACGGAGCGGGGAGGACTGACCTGGCCGAACGTCGGCGGGCGGTCGTACGTTGGCAGGATGACGTCGAAACGAGGCTCTCAGGTCGGTCGCTTCATCTGGCTCGGGATGCTCGTCGCCCTGGTCATCTTCGGGCTGGCAACCGCGCCTGAGCTGCTCGAGGGGCTCCACCTCGGTCCAGGGGCAGACGAGGTCGCGTTCAGCTTCGCCACGCTCGCGTACTTCCTGCTCCTCCCCGCCGCGCTGCTCGCGTTGGTGATCCTGTCGACGTACGTCGTCCGCGTCGACCTCCTGCACGCCATGGAGAGTCGGTGGGCATCCCGGATTCGTACTGAGTCAGGCGCCACCAAATCCAGCAACGCCGAGAAGTTGCGGAGGCGAGGACGTTGGGCGCTGCCGCTGCTTGCGCTGGCCGGAACGCTTGCGCTCACCGCGGCTGTCGTCGCCCTGGCCTTCACCGGGTATGACGGGGGTCCGTACGCGGAAGATGACGTCGCTCGGACACTCAGGGGTCTCGGCCTGGCGCTGCTGTTCTGGGCTAGCGTTCTCTTCGCAGTACTTCTGCTCTTCGGACTCGGGCGGGCGTCGCTTCGCGGGGCGGCTGCGAATCGACGAGAGAGCAGGCACCGCAAAGGCAACTACACGCGCAAGGAGCGTTCGCAGTTCGAGACTCAGCGGTACTCGCATGACCGGCTTGCGGCCGCGCTCCGCTTCCGAGATGAGCTGCTCGATGAACGCGTTCCGCAGACCATCGATGTCTGGGATTTCGGAGCCGCGGACGGCGAGGTGTTCTTCCAGGACGCGCCGGCGACCTATGCGCGGTACTACGGCCGCGACGTCGCGTACTCGACGAGTTCAGGCTTCTTCTTCGGCCACCCGGCTTTCGTCGTGGCTGGTCTCGCGGTGACCGCCATGGGCAACGCCTCGGCGCGATCTCGAGCTCAGATGGAAGCCGCGGAGCAGTGGCGCGAGTGGCAGACCGCTCGTGTCCTCGTCTCGAACCAGCGCCTCGTGTGCTTTGCGGGTGGGCGGTGGTTGTCGTTCTGGTACTCGGGCGTCGTCGCGAGCTACCCGTCGCTGCGTGAGCGGTCGCTGGTGCTGCAGTTCGACGGGGCGGAGCCATTGATGCTCGTGGGTGATCACGTGCCCGTCGCCGTCATGATGGCCACGTACTCGATGCACGGGGCGCGAGGGCTCGCGGGACACCCCGACCTCGTGGCTGCCGCCGACGCGCTCCAGCCCGCGCGCCGGTCGGAGTCTGCGACCGGGGCTGGATGAAGCGGAACCTGTCGGCGCTGGAGCGCACTGCGCTGCGCGAGGCGAGAGGCATCCCGCACGCCGAGAGCGGACCTGTGGTCGTCGACCGTGAGGTGCGACGACGACAGGCCCCTCTGCGTTTCGCGGGACCGGCAGGGGGTCGGGTCACTCGTCGAAGATGATGACTTGTCGCACGGCCTGCCCGTCGGCGAGCTTGTCGAGCGAGTCGTTGATCTCCGACAGACGGATGCGTCCGGAGATGAGCTCCTCGACCGGCAGCTTCCCGTCGCGCCAGAGCTGCGCGTAGACGGGGATGTCGCGCGCGGGCACGGCTGACCCGAGGTAGGACCCGACGATGGTCCGCGCCTCTCCGGTGAGCCCGAGCGGCGCGATGGATGAGCGGGCGTCAGGCGAGGGCAGGCCGACGGTGACCGTCGTGCCGCCGATGCCGGTGGCTGCGACTGCCGTCTCGAAGGCGCGGGGGTGTCCGGCCGCCTCGATGACGATGGGCGCCTTCACACCGTTCTCGGCCAGTTCGGCCGGTGTGTAGACCTCGCTCGCGCCGAGCTCGAGGGCGCGGGTCAGCTTCTCGGGGTTCGCGTCGACGCCGATGACCTTGCCCTTCTCCAGCGAGACAGCGGTGAGGAGGGCAGCCATCCCGACTCCTCCGAGTCCCACGATCATGACGGCGTCGCCGTCCTGCGGCTTCCCGGCGTTGATGACCGCGCCGCCGCCGGTGAGGACTGCGCAGCCGAGCACGGCTGCGATCTCCGGCGGCACGTCGTGTCCGATGGGGACGACCGACTGGCGGTTGAGCACGGCGTGCGTCGCGAACCCGGAGACGCCGACGTGGTGGAAGACGTCCTCCCCGTCGCGGTGGAGCCGGAAGTGCTCGCCGACGAGGTATCCGGCGTTATTGGCGACGCTGCCGGGAGTGCACGGCAGCTTTCCGTCGGTCCTGCAGTTGTCGCACTCGCCGCAGCGGGGGAGGAAGACGGTCGTCACCTGCTCCCCGATCTCGAGGTCGGTGACGTTCGCGCCCACCTTCTCCACGATGCCGGAGGCCTCGTGGCCGAGCAGCATGGGCGTCGGCCTGACCCGGTTCCCGTCGACGACGGACAGGTCGGAGTGGCAGAGCCCAGCCGCTCTGATGCGGATCAGGACCTCGTCTGGTCCCGGATCGTCGAGTTCGATGTCGACGATCTTCAACGGCTTCGACTCCGAGTAGGGCCGTGGCAGGCCGATCTCCTCGAGGACCGCTCCTTGGATGTTCATGCTGACTCCTTCGTCGGGACATGCGGTGGATGCTTGGGCCCGTTCCGGGCTCGGTTCAGTACGACTTCGGCAGCCCCAGCACCTTCGTGGCGACGAAGCTGCGGACCAGGTTGTTGTTGATAGGGGCGACGGAGAACATCCGCGTCTCGCGGAACTTGCGTTCGACGTCGTACTCGTCGACGAACCCGTAGCCACCGTGCGTGTCGAGGCACATGTTGGCGGCCGCCCAGGATGCTTCGGAGCTGAGCAGCTTCGCCATGTTGGCCTCAGCGCCTGCGGGCTCGCCCGCGTCGAAGCGTGCGGTCGCCTCGTCCCGCATCAGCTCCGCCGCGCGCACCTTCATGTAGGCGTCCGCGATGGGGAACTGCACGCCCTGGTTGGCGCCGATGGGCCGCCCGAAGACCTGGCGCGACTTGGCGTAGGCGACGGCCCGCTCGATGAACCAGTAGCCGTCGCCGATGGCTTCGGAGGCGAGGAGGATGCGCTCGGCGTTCCAACCGTCGAGGACGTGGCGGAATCCGTTGCCTACGCGTCCGATGACGGCGTCGCCGGGCACGCGGACCCCTCGGTAGGTGACCTGGTTGGTGGCGTAGTTGAACATCGTGCGGACCGGTGTGACCACGAGGGCGCCTGGCTGCTGTTCGCGGATCTCACGCAGATCGAGGAGGAACAGCGTCAGGCCGTCCGTTGTGCCCTTTGGCGTCTCCGAGGTGCGGGTGAGCACGAGGGCGAGGTCGGATTCCTCGAAGCGGCTCGTCCAGGTCTTGTGGCCGTCGATAACGTAGTCGTCGCCGACGCGGGTCGCCGTCGTCGTGATGGCGAGCGTGTCCGAGCCGGCGTCCTCGGTGATCGAGAACGCCTGGAGGCGGATGCTGCCGTCGGCGATGCCCGGCAGGTAGCGGTCCTTCTGCGCGTCGGTGCCGTGGCGGAGGAGGGCGGCCATCGTATACATCTGCGCGTGGCAGGCGGCGGAGTGCCCGCCGGACCGATTGATGGCCTCCATGACGCCGGTTGCCGCGTCGATGCCGTAGCCGCCTCCGCCGTATCCGCGGGGGATCATGACCGACAGCAAGCCCGCGGCTCCCATCGCATCCACGAACTCCTGCGGGTAGCGGCGCTCGCGGTCGGTCTCTCGCCAGTAGGCATCGCCGAAGCGCTCGCAGACCGCTTCGGTTCGTTCGCGCAGGGCGGTCCTGTCGTCGCTGGCAGTCAGGCTGGTCACGGCTGCTCTCCTTCGATCGATGGGCACACCGCTCTTCTGAGCGACAGACCTTCAAATATTTTTAGCGTGCGCCAAACGTAGCAAGGCTGATAGCCAGCTACAAGACGTTGACCACGTGAATATATTCGCTTACGGTGATCGGGAAGCGCTCCGCAAGCTCGTCACCCGCAGAGCCCGAGCGCCTCCCCCCGTTGGGCCAATCAAAGGAGATGGCACATGACGAACGACATCAAGCTCCACATCCTGGAGTCAGGAACCATGGAAGCCGACCTCACCTGGCTGCTCCTGAAGCCAGGCAGGGTCATCAAGACCCGGGATCACCGCCACGACGAACGCGCCTGGGGGCAGGTGCCGACGCACGCGGTCCTCATCGACCACCCGGAGGGGCGCATCCTCTGGGACACGGGCGTGCCCCGCAACTGGGCCGAGCACTGGGCGCCGACCGGATTCGACGAGTTCTTCCCCGTCATCGACGATCCGGAAGCCGACACCGGCTACCTCGACTCGAGCCTCAAGCAGCTCGAGCTCACCCCGGACGACATCGACATCCTCGTGCTCTCCCACCTGCACTTCGACCACGCCGCCAACGCCAGGATGTTCGACAACGGCAAGACGCGCATCGTCACCAGCCAGGCCGAGCTCGACGGTGTCGCCAGCATCACCGGATACAACCAGGGCGCCCACATCCCCGACGACTTCAAGGGCCTCCGCATCGGCGGCATCGCCGGCGACGACGAGATCCTGCCAGGCGTCAGCGTCATCCAGACGCCCGGCCACACCTGGGGGACCATGTCCCTCAAAGTCGATCTGCCCAACGACGGCACCAAGATCTTCACCTCGGACGCGGTGTACCTCGCCGACTCCTGGGGACCACCCGCAGTCGGGGCGGCCATCGTGTGGAACAACCTCGCCTGGCTCGAGTCGGTCGAGAAGCTGCGCCGCATCGCGCAGGAGACCGACGCGCAGGTGATCTTCGGCCACGACGAGGAGCAGAAGAAGGAGCTCACGTTCGCGCCGAACGGGTTCTACTCATGATCCTCTACGACTTCCGCTGCCAGGAGGGGCACCGGTTCGAGGCCGGCATCGAATCGATGCTGGCCGACAACCCGGTCTGCCCTGGATGCGGCACGCCGACGAGCCGGGTCCCCTCCGCGGTCCGCATCGGCGGCGCCGCAGACGCGGGACCCAGCCGCGCCGAGATGCCGCACAGCTGGCAGGGCATCGACCGCGGCCGCCCCGAGGCGGTCGCCCACTGGCGGTCCAAGATCGAGAAGCGGGAGAAGCTGGAGGCGAAGTACCCGGAGCTCGCCGGGGACCGCCGCCCGATCCTCGCGCACGAGGGGATCTTCCAAGGCCGCCCGCTGCGCGCTGGCGACGACATCGACGCATCCGTCGCCTCCGCGACGGCCGCCGCCGCAACGCTCACGCAGGAACCGCACGCCTCCACGCCGAGCACACCCACCAGGAGAGGTACCGGAGCATGACCGCGACAGGTTCAACGCACGACCAGGCCGAAGCGCAGCAGGCGCAGGGCACGACGACGATCCTCGAGGACGTCGACCGCACCGCGTCCCGCTCCTACGAAGTTCCCTCGCCCGTACCCGGAGGGCTCGTGCTCGCCATGATCCGCGCCAACGTGTGCGGATCCGACGTGCACATCCTCCACGGCAGCCACCCCCTGGTCCGCCCCGGCTGCGTCATGGGGCACGAGGGCGTCGGCCGGGTCGCCGCCCTCGGCGACGGCGTGACGACCGACTTCGCGGGAGAGCCTCTCGCCGTCGGCGACCGGGTGGTCGCGACCTACTTCCAGGCGTGCCGCCGCTGCCCCGAATGCAACAACGGGCACGGCAACATCTGCCGTAACGCCTACACGGGCTGGTCGAAACAGGCCGACGAGGCCCCGCACTTCTTCGGCACCTTCGGCACGCACTACGCGGTCGGCCCGAACCAGGCCGTCTACAAGGTGCCGGACGGCGTCTCGTCGAAGGCGGCATCCTCCGCCAACTGCGCCCTCTCGCAGGTCTACTACGGCTGCCTCCTCGGTGACGTCTCCTACGGCGACAAGGTCGTCATCTTCGGCGCAGGAGGGCTCGGCGTCTGCGCCTCCGCCGTCGCCTCGGTACTCGGTGCTGAAGTCTTCGTGGCAGAGATGACCCCCAGCCGTCTAGAGAAGGTCAAGGACTTCGGCGCGCACCACACGATCGATCTCTCCCAGGAGGCAGACGGGGCCGCTCGCGTGCAGCTCGTCCGCGACGCTACGGGCGGCGGTGGCGACGTCGTCATCGACCTCACCGGCGTGCCATCCGCGTTCTCGGAATCCGTCCGCTCGGCGAGATCCGGAGGCATCGTCGTCGAGATCGGCAACATCTCGCCGAACAAGTTCACCGACTTCGACCCGGGACTGTTCACCAGGACCGGCGTGCAGATCCGCGCCGCCATCCGCTACCCGCTCGAGGTGCTCGGCAAGGCGGTGCGCTTCATCGAGGCGACGCCGCAGTTCCCCTGGGAGTCGCTCGTGGACGCCGACTACACCCTCGACCAGGTTCCAGAGGCCCTCGCGGCGGCCGAGGCGCGGGAGGTCACCCGCGCCGGCATCGTCATCGACGACTGAGCGTCGACGACCGAGCGTCGGACTCTGACCACCCGCATCCCGCCGATCACCAGCAGAGACTCCAGGAGAGACATGTCCCAATCAGTGCACACCGCGCCGGGAACGGCCACGACGACGGCATACATCGGCGGCGAGCTCGTGGCCGCTGACCGCAGCTACGAGAACATCGACCCGGCGACGGGGGAGGTGCTCGGCCTCACCGCACGATGCGACGCATCCCACGTGGATGCCGCGGTCGCCGCCGCCCGCGCCGCGCAACCCGGGTGGGCCGCCACCAAGCCGGAGGCGCGCGCAGACCTCCTGCAGGCGTTGGCCGCGGCGATCATCGCGAACCGCGAGGAGCTCACGCTGCTCGAATCGCAGGACACAGGCAAGCCCCTGACGCAGGCCAGGACCGATGCGACCGTCGCGGCCAGGTACTTCACCTTCTACGGCAGGGCCATCGACTCCTACTACGGGCTGTCCCTGCCCGTCGATCCGGCGTTCCACGTGTACACGCGCCGGGAGGCGCTCGGCGTCTGCGGCAGCGTCATCGCCTGGAACTACCCCATGCAGCTCTTCGGCCGGGCTGTCGCACCAGCCCTCGCAACAGGCAACACCGTCGTGCTCAAACCCGCCGACGAGACGCCACGCACCGCGGTTCGCATCGCGGAGCTCGCCGTCGAGGTCGGCATCCCCGCCGGGGTGCTCAACATCGTCACCGGCATCGGTGTGGAAGTCGGCGCCGCCCTCGCCGAGCATCCGGGCATCGACCACATCGGCTTCGTCGGGTCCACAGCGGTGGGCACCTCGATTGCCACCGCAGCCGCCCAGAACGTGATCCCCGCAGTGCTCGAACTCGGGGGCAAGAGCCCGCACGTCGTGTTCGCCGACGCCGACCTCGATGAGGCGACGACGTTCATCACGAAGGGCATCCTGCAGAACGCGGGTCAGACCTGTTCGGCGGGCTCACGACTCATCGTCCACGAAGACGTCGCCAACGAGCTCCTCGCGAAGCTCAAGACGTCCTTCGAGCGGGTGACGATCGGCCCGGGGGCAGACGACCGCGACCTCGGCCCCCTCGTCTCCGTCAAGCAGCAGGACCGGGTGCGCGGCCTCGTCGACGGCGCCGACGGCCGCGTCATCACGGGCGGGCACGTGCCGGACGGGCACGGGGCGGGCGCGTTCTTCGCCCCGACCCTCATCGCCGACGTCGACCCAGCCTCCGAGATCGCGCAGAAGGAGGTCTTCGGCCCTGTCCTCGTCGCCACGACCTTCACCGACGAGGATGAGGCGGTTCGCATCGCGAACGGCACGGACTACGCGCTCATGGCGGCGATCTGGACCCGCGACATCTCCAGGGCGCACCGCCTCGCCGCTCGCGTGGAGGCTGGACAGGTCTACGTCAACGCCTACGGAGCGGGCGGCGGTGTCGAGTACCCGTTCGGCGGCTTCAGGAAATCCGGCTATGGCAGGGAGAAGGGCGTCGAATCGCTCGACGCGTACACAGAGACCAAGACCGTCATCGTCAAACTGTAGGGAGCATCATGACGCAGATCGTAGAAGGGTGGACGGGGCGGGTCTTCGAGGACTTCACCCCCGGAGACCTCTACTACCACCCGTTCTCCAAGACCGTCACCGAGGACGACAACATGACGTCGACCCTCATGACGCAGAACGTGGCGAAGGTGCACGTCGACGCGCGCCTCACGGAGGGCACCGAGTTCGGGCGCATCCTCGTAAACTCCTGCTTCACGCTCGCCCTCGTCACCGGCCAGTCGACGATCGACCTGTCCATGAACGTCTTCGCGAACCTCGGCTGGGACGAGGTAAGACTCCCGCACCCCGTGTTCGTGGGGGACACCATCTCGTCCCGCTCCAAGGTGCTCTCGCTCCGCGAGTCGCGCTCGCGGCCGTCCGTCGGCATCGTCGAGGTCGCGACCGAGGGGTACAACCAGGACGGGGTCGTCGTCATCAGGTTCCGCCGCACCTTCATGGTCTCGCGGCGCGGCTTCCTGCCCGAGTCCCCGACCCCACGCCCCGACGAGTCGTCGCTGCCGGACGCGGTCGACGCATGAGCGCTCTCGCGGCCGCGCAGACGTTCCTGTTCGTCCCAGGCAGTCGCCCCGACCGCTTCCGGAAGGCGCTCGACTCCGCTGCCGACCTGGTGATCCTCGACCTCGAGGATGCCGTCGCCACCGACGACCGGGAGCAGGCGAGAGTCGCCGTCCGCGACCTGCTGACCACGACGGCACCCGGTCGTGTGCTGGTGCGGGTCAACCCGGAGGATTCCACCGACAGCAGCGCCGACCTCGCGCTCCTCGAGGATATCTCCACCCGGTCACAGCGTGTCCTGGCGGGGGTCGCCGTGCCGAAGGCCGAATCGCGCGACTACCTCAGACGGGTGAGCGACGCCTCGGGCGCGGTGCCGCTGCTCGCGCTCGTCGAGACCGTTCGCGGCCTCAGGGCGGCGGGATCGCTGCTCACCCCCGACCCCGGCGCACCCCACCTCGACGTGCGTCTCGCGTTCGGTGCCCTCGACTTCGCCGTCGACGCGGGAGGAGACGCGACCATCCTGCTGGACACGGCGCGCGTCGAGCTGGTCCTCGCCTCGCGTCTCGCAGGAGCGGCAGCGCCCGTCGAGTCCCCCAGCGCGCACATCCGCGACCTCGACGCCGTCGCGGCCGCCGCCGAGCATGCCGTCGCGCTCGGATTCGGGGGCATGCTCGCCATTCACCCCGCCCAGCTGGCCGGCATCGGGGCAGCATTCCGCCCGACCGACGAGCAGATCGCCTGGGCCAGACGAGTGATCGAGGCTGGCGCCGCAGCAACCCAGATTGACGGGGCCATGGTCGACGCGCCCGTCCTCCAACGTGCGCGCCGAATGCTCGCCACCGTCGGGGATGCATCATGAACGGTCGGCCGCTCGACGGCATCACCGTACTCAGCGTCGAGCAGGCGGTCGCGGCCCCCTTCGCGACACGGCAGCTCGCCGACCTCGGCGCCCGCGTCATCAAGATCGAGCGCGCAGACGGCGACTTCGCTCGTCGCTACGACTCCACCGTGCACGGCACGTCGAGCTTCTTCGCCTGGCTCAACCGCGGCAAGGAATCGGTGGTGCTCGACCTGAAGACCGACGCCGACGCCGAGCTCTTCCGCAGCATCGCCGCGACCGCCGACATCGTCGTGCAGAACCTCGCGCCCGGCGCGCTCGACCGCCTCGGCCTCGGCTACGGCGCCCTCTCGGCAGGCAACCCCCGACTCATCTACGCCGAGATCTCCGGCTACGGCACCGGTGGCAGCTACACGCGCAAGAAGGCCTACGACCTCCTCGTGCAATGCGAAGTCGGACTCCTCTCCGTCACCGGCACCCCAGAGCAGCCGTCGAAGGTCGGAGCCTCCGTCGCCGACATCGCAGCGGGCATGTACGTGTACTCCGGCGTGCTCGCCGCCCTCATCCAGCGCGGACGCACCGGCGTTGGCGACCGCATCGAGGTCTCCATGCTCGAAGCGCTCGGCGAATGGATGCAGCAGCCGTACCTGTTCGCCGAATACGGCGGCACCCCGCCCCAGCGCCACGGCGCGTCCCACGCCACCATCGCCCCATACGGGCCGTTCGAGGCCTGCGACGGGACCGTGTTCATCGGTATCCAGAACGAGACCGAGTTCGCCGGCTTCTGCCGCGACGTCCTGGGAGACGCCGGGCTCGCCGACGATTCCAGGTTCAGCCTCAACGAGCACCGGGTCGCGAACCGCGACGCGCTGAACGGCCTCATTGGCGCAGCGCTCGCCGACACCCCGAGCGAGGAAGTCATCCGGCGGCTCGACTCCCTCGCCATCGCGAACGCCCGGATGAGGACCATGTCGGAGTTCTCCGCGCACCCACAGCTCGCAGAACGCAGCAGGTGGGTCGACGTCGAGACCCCTGGGGGCCCAGCCAGATCGCTTCTTCCCCCCGTCACCGCCGACTCCTACCGCCCCGCCATGAAGCCCGTGCCGGATACGGGCGAGCACACCGACCGAGTGCGGCGGGAGTTCACCGCCCCCGACGAACGGAACTGACATGTCACTCGCCCGCGACTACGCGCAGCACGCACTGCGCCCCGTCGACCTCGACGAGGAGCGATCCGCGTGGATGCGCGCGCTCCTGTTCGACTCCCTCGCCGTCACGCTCGGCGGCTTCAACCGCGAGTCCGCCCGAGCGGCCCGCGCCGCGTGCGGCGGGCACGCCTCCCAGTCTTCGCCATCATCCGTCCTCGGAAGCATCCTCCGCCTCTCGGCGGAGGATGCGGCACTCGTCAACGGCATCACCGCACACGGGCTCGAGCTCGACGACACCTTCGAGGAGGCATCCCTGCACCCCGCCGTGGTGCTGTTCCCGGCGCTCTTCGCCGTCGCCGAGGAACGCGGGGCGAGCTACGGCGCCCTCCTCGACGCCGCGGTCGTCGGCTACGACGTGATGTGCGACGTCGGAGTCGTCCTCGGCGCCGCAGAGAGCTACGGCCGGGGATTCCACCCCACGGGGGTGGCGGGCGCGATCGGAGCCGCCGCCGCCCTCTCCCGGCTCCTCGAGTTCGACGAATCGCAGACGGTCGACGCCATCGGGCTCGCCGCGAACCTCGCGGCCGGCTCGCTCGAGTTCCTCTCCGACGGCGCCTGGACGAAACGCCTCAACGCCGGGCACGCCGCCGCCGTCGGCATCCGCGCGACCCGACTCGCGGCCGTCGGCTTCGTCGCACCAGCCGCAGCGCTCGAGGGCCGCGACGGATTCCTTGCCAACTACGGCGAGGGGTTCCACGCCGACCGAGTGCGCCCCATCACGCCGGGCGACTACGCGTGGCGCACGAGCATCAAGCTCTACCCGTGCTGCCGTTACATGCACGGCAACATCGACCTGCTCCTCGACGTCGCAGCCCAGCGACCAGACCTCACGCCCGCCGACATCGACGACGTCGAGGTCGCCGTGATCGAGGCAGGCGCGCGCCTCGTCAGCGTGCCGGCCGAGGCCAAGCTCCGCGTCGAGTCGGCAGTGGATGCGCAGTTCAACATGCCCTTCGGTGCCGCGCTCGCGCTCACCACGGGAACCGCGACCGTCGACCAGTTCGACCGGGCCGCCGAGCTCACGGGTGAGCTGCTCCCGCTCATGCGCAGAGTACGCTGCGTCACCTCGCCCGCAGTGGAAGCCGCGTTCCCGGCAGACTGGACCGCCGAGGTGCGGGTCACGTTCACCGACGGCACGGTCCACGAAGCCTCGACGAAGGCCTACCGCGGCTCACCCGGGGCCCGCGCATCCCGCCAGGACCTCCACGCCAAGGCGCGGGGCCTCGTCGGCGAGACATGCGCGAACCAGCTCTGGACGCTCGTCGAACACGACCGCAGCGCATCCGTCGCCGCACTCGTCGAAGCCATGCCGCGGCCCGAATCGACCCCTCAGTAGGATGGCCCCGTGCCGCTCCCACCCGACGAACGCCTCGAAGACGCAGCCCGTCGCTACGGCAGCATGCGCTCGTTCGCGGCCGAGTACCTCAGGGAGCGCATCATCTCAGGCGTGCTCCTGCCAGGGGAGTCCCTGCAGATCGACGAGATCGCGCAGCGACTGAAGGTGTCGGCGACCCCCGTTCGCGAGGCGCTGCAGTCGCTCCGTGTAGAGGGATTCGTCGACGGCGTGCGAGGCCAGGGGTTCCGCGTGCACCCCATCACCGCGGCCGACATCGAGGACGTCTTCCTCGTGCACGCGAACGTCGCGGGAGAGCTCGCCGCCCGCGCCGCGCGCTCGATCTCCGACGAGCAGCTGCGCGTGCTCGAGGCGCTCCACTACGAGCTGCTCGCCGCAGCTGTGCGGGGGGACGTGGAAGCGCTCGAAGCGCGCAACAACGAGTTTCACCACCTGCTCAACCACATCGTGGACGCGCCACGCCTGCGCTGGCTCGTCGCCCTCTTCTCCAAGTACGTGCCCCGCAACTTCTACGCGCAGATCGAGGGCTGGCCTGAAGCCACCCGCGCGGACCACACGCAGATCATCGACGCCATCAAGGCCAGGGACGCGGAGGCGGCGAGGCACGCCGCGAGCGAGCACATCATCCACTCCGGCGAACTGCTCGCCGCCCACTTCCGGTCGGCGACGGCTGCCGCGTCCGTCTCCGACGCCTCCGGTTCTGCTGCCTCCGCACAAGCACGGACCGACGCCTGATCCCACCCGCCGCGCTTCGCCGCGGACGCAGAGAGCGGCCTTGTGGTCGTCAGAACTCAGCTCTGACGGCCACAAGGCCGCTCTCGGTCGGCCCCGGAATGGGGCGTCGCGACTAGTTGAGCGCGGGCGTGTCCTCCGGGATGACGCCCGTGCCGTACAGGTCGGTGGCGAGGTCGCGAAGCGCGCGCAGTGCGACGCGCTGCGTGAGCGGGCCGTAGGAGACGCGGGCGACGCCGAGCTCCTGGAACTCTGCCGCCGTCAGCGCGCCGGGGAGTCCGATGACGGACAGCTTGCCGACGCCGAGACCCTCGACGAGCGGCTCGACCGTCTCACGGTTGACGGCGCCCGGCACGAAGACGAGGGATGCGCCAGCGTCGAGGAACGCGCGACCGCGGGCGATCGCGTCGTCGATGCTCTCGGAGATGGGGCGCTCGCCGCCGCGCACGATGGCGTCGGTGCGCGCGTTCAGCTGGAAGTTGACGCCCTCGCCCTCGGCTGCGCGGATGATGGCGGCGACGCGGGCGACCGACTCGTCGAACGGACGCAGGCGGTCCTCGACGTTGGCGCCCACGATGCCGAGCCCGATGGCGCGGCGGATGGTCTCGGCCGGGTCCTCGAAGCCGTCGTCGAGGTCGGCCGTGACGGGCAGGTCGACGGCGTCGACGATGACCTTGGCGCCCGCGAGGGCGACGTCGAGGGGCATGGTGCCGTCGGCGTAGCCGTAGGAGGCGGCGATGGAGTGGCCCGCGGTCGCGATGGCCTTCGTCTCGGGAAGGGCCGCGACGGTCTGGGCGCTGATCGCGTCCCACACGTTCACGACTCGGAGGATCTCCCGGGCCTGGTGAAGTTCTGCCAAGCGATTGGCGCGGTCTGCTGTGCTGACATCCGTCATCGTGCTGTCCTCTGCTTCTGGTGATGCGGGCCGGGGCGACCCGAGCGATATGGCCGTGCGGCCACGGTCACTGTTCTTACGGCACCCGGCTGATGCCGGGCGGTGAGCCTCGTCGGGCCGCGGCTCAGCGCTCGATCGAAGCGAAGTCGCTGAGCTCGCGTCGTGAGCGCGGCGACGTGTCGCGGGCGCGGATCTTCTCGTTCACGGCGTCCGAGTCGTCGTGCTGGCCGACGGCGATGACCGTGATCGGGGTCCGACCGGCGGGCAGTTCGAGCGCCTCGGCGAGCGCATCCACGTGGAAGCCGCCCATCTGGTGCGTGTGGAGGCCACGCGACTGCGCCTCGATCGAGAGGTGCGCTGCAACTGCGCCCGCGTCGTACTCGGCCCAGCGCAGCGCCTTCCCGTCGCGCTCATGCTCGACGGTGACGGCGATGAGGAGCGAGGCACGGTCTGCCCAGGCGAGGTTGAAGTCCATGAGGGCGCCGTAGATCTTGTCGAACGTCGCCGTGCCGCGGGCCCCAGCGACGAGGGTCGTCGGCTGCGTGTTGCTCGCCGAGGGCGCCCACCGCCCGGCTTCGAAGATCGCCGTGAGGTCCTCATCGGAGATCTCATGGTTCGCGTCGAAACCGCGCGGGCTCCAACGGTCGGAGAGGGCGTCGAGGATCGGGACGGAAGTCTCGTTGCGGACGGTCAGCTGCTCGGTCATGTGACTCCGTTCTTGGCGCGATGCGCGGGTCTGCGGGGGAGATGGCCGTGGCCACCCGTACGGCAACAACCAGTTGTAGCTGCAAGCTATTCCCCCGAGCTGTGCGGGGCGATCAGGGTTACGGCGTATTTCCAGATGCGCCCGCCCAAGCCCGTGCGTATCTTTGGGGCATGTCGCATCCACACACCCACGGGCATCTCGGCGTCGATGTGCCCGACAGCCGCGGTCGCACGGGCCTCGATCGCGTCGGACGTGACCTGACCCGCAACCCCAACGTCGAGGTCGAGAACGTCGAGGTCACGTCCGACGGCTGGCACGTGCTGCGGCGCACGACGTTCAGGTACCGCGGACGCGACGGCGAATGGGCGACGCAGCAGCGCGAGACCTACGACCGCGGCAACGGCGCCACGATCCTGCTCTACGACCTCGACGCACGCAAAGTGCTCCTCGGCCGCCAGTTCCGCTACCCCGTCTACGTCAACGGACACGAAGACGGCATGCTCCTCGAGACCGCCGCCGGCCTCCTCGATGGCGACTCCCCGGAGGACGCGATCCGCCGCGAAGCCGAGGAGGAGCTCGGCGTCGTCGTCGGCCAGGTCACCCCGGTCTTCGAGCTGTTCATGAGCCCAGGGTCGGTGACCGAGAGCATCCACTTCTTCGCAGCCCCCTGGTCGGCCGACGCGTCAGTCACCGGCGGTGGCGGCGTCGAAGAGGAGGGCGAGGAGATCGAATCGGTCGCCCTCGACTTCGACGAGGCGCTGCGGATGATCGCGAGCGGCGAGATCCAAGACGCGAAGACCGTGCTGCTGCTGCAGTGGGCGGCCTTGAACCTGCCCTGGCCCGCCTCGCGAGGAGGAACCCATGTCTGACCCGTTGTTCGAGGGCCTCAGCGCCTTCCCCCTCACACCCATCACATCAACAGGCGTCGACGCGGCCCGCTACGCCGGGCTCGTCGAGCGGATGCAGGCGGCCGGGGTCGACTCCATCAGCGCGCTTGGCTCGACCGGCAGCTACGCGTACCTCGACGTCGCCGAGCGGGCATCCGTCGCGAAGCTCACCGTGCAGCACGCCGGGCCCGTGCCCGTCATCGTCGGCATCGGCGCGCTCCGGACCCGCGATGTGCTCGAGAACCTCCGCTCGGCAGAAGATGCCGGCGCCGCGGCCGTCCTCCTCGCCCCGGTGTCCTACCAGCCGCTCACCGAGGACGAGGTCTACGGGCTCTACGAAGACGTCGCCGCCACCTCGAGCCTGCCGATCATCGTCTACGACAACCCCACCACCACGGGGATCGTCGTGAGCGACGCCCTGCACGCGCGCATCGCCGGCCTCGACCTCGTACGGTCGATCAAGATCCCGCCAGCATCGCTGGACGTGGCACAGGTGAGCTCGCGAGTCACCGCGCTCCGCGACGCGGTCGGCCGGCCCATCTCCGTCGGCATCAGCGGCGACCCCTACGCCGCGGCCGGCCTGCTCGGCGGATGCGACGTCTGGTACTCGGTGCTCGCCGGCGTTCTCCCCACCGAGTGCCTCGCCATCACCCGGGCCGCGCTCGGGGGCGAGGCGGAGCTCGCGCTCAGCCTCTCGGCGCGACTCGACCCGCTCTGGGAGCTGTTCCGCGCCCACGGCAGCTACCGCGTCGCATCCGCCATCGCCGCCCAGCTCGAACTCGTGCCAACCGTCAACCTGCCGAGGCCCGTGCACGAGCTGGATGCATCGGGCCAGCGCGCGGTCGCGGCGGCGCTCCGCGCGATCTGAGGTGGGGCGGTCGGCGGGTGGCGACCCGGCAGGCGGCGACCCGGCAGTGGGTTCGCGGGTCGGTGGTCTGTTGGATGAGTGGATCACTGGATCACTGGATCAGGGGGTTGCCTGGCTGTTGGATCTCCGGATCGGCGGGTGACGCGTGAGTGAGATCGTCAGCCTCGAGCTGCTCTTCGACCCCGTGACCGAGGCCCGTATCCGGGACGAGTGGCGCGTGCTGCAGGAGCTCGGCGTGTCCAGCATGGGCGCCCACACGAGTGCCAGCAACCGTCCGCATCTGTCGCTGCTGGTGCGCGGCGGCGTCGCCCCGGTCGACGCTGGAGGGCTGAACACTGGTGCTGGCGCCGTCGCTGAGTCCGAACCCGATGCTGCGACGGTGCATCCTCCGCTCGTGTCTGCCGAAGTGCGCCGAGCATCCGGTCGCCTTCCCCTGGCGGTGACGTTGGGTGCGCCCCTGCTGTTCCGGCACGGCGACCGCGCGGTGCTCGCCCGGACCGTGCTGCCGACGAGCGGCTTGCTTGAGCTCCACGCCGAGGTGCACGCGCTCTCCGGAGCGGTCTCGGCCGCCTCGGATCTGCCGCACACGACGCCGGGAAGCTGGACGCCGCACGTCACCCTTGCC
The DNA here is from genome assembly GCF_050315415.1 of Pseudoclavibacter sp. Marseille-Q434. Taxonomy (NCBI): domain Bacteria; kingdom Bacillati; phylum Actinomycetota; class Actinomycetes; order Micrococcales; family Microbacteriaceae; genus Pseudoclavibacter; species Pseudoclavibacter sp. Marseille-Q434. Next base: position 1,091,296 of record NZ_JBNPQH010000002.1, read on the forward strand.
CGACGCCTGAAGCTGACCGACCTGGATCGCGCACTCTCGGCGCTCGAGCTGGGGCCGATCGAGGCGCAGGCCACCGAGCTGCGGCTCTGGGACGCGCGCGTCGGCACCGCGCACCAGCTCACCTGACCAACATGAGTGCAGAATCGGCCCGCGCGGCCGGTTTGCGCCGGTTTTCGAGCGATATCACACTGATGTTGGTCAGAGCGCCCGCCGCCCGCGGCTGACCCGCCGTCGCGAGCCGAGCGGGCCGAGCGAGCCGAACGAATCGTGCAGGTCAGCGGGTGATGCGAGCTTCGCCGAGCCGGACGACGACCACGCCGACGAGGATCAGCGCGCCGCCGGCCAGCTGCACCGGGTTGGGGAGCTCGCCGAGCAGCAGCCACGCGAACAGCACGGCGCCGACGACCTCGGAGAGCCCGACAAACGAGGTCAGTCGCGGACCGAGGCGGCGCGCGGCCGCGATGCCGGTGACGTAGGCCCCCGCCGCAGTCACGAGCCCGAGCATGAGGACCGCGGCCCACCATGGCATGGACGCCCCGCCGAGCTGGACCGGCGCATCCGTCACGGTCATCGGCAGCACGCCGACCAGCCCGGCGAGTCCGAGCACGATGGCTCCGACAAGCAGTCCTCCACCCGCGAGCACGGTCGCTGGGAGCTCGGTGTCGGTGTCGGCCGACATGACGAAGTAGAAGGCGACGCCGAGCATCGCGCCGAGTGCCCAGAGCACGCCGACCAGATCGAGCTGGACGCCACCGAAGATCTGCAGCACGAGCAGCAGTCCGCCGGCCGCGATGCCCGCGCCGATGAGCGTGAGGGCGTGGGGGCGCTGGCGGTGCCGCAGCCACATCCACAGCACGACGATGGCCGGTGCCGTGTACTCGATGAGCAGGGCGACGCCGACCTGCAGGGTCGCGACGGCCGTGAAGTAGGCGAGCTGCGTGCCGGCGACGGCGATGGCTCCGTAGACGCCGAGGCGAATCAGGTTGCCGCGGTCGGCGAGAAGGTGCCAGCGGCCGCGCAGCACCAGGAGCGCCACGGGGGCCAGCGCGAGTGCGGCGAGGGAGACGCGTGCCGTGACGGCGGCACCGGGTGTCCAGCCGGCGTCGAGGAGTCCGCGAGCGAAGGGGCCCGACAGGGCGAAGGCGCCCGCCGAGATCAGGGCGAAGACGAGGCCGGATGCGAGGCGAGAGTTGGCCGCAGGCGCGAGGCGCGCAAGCGGTGCCGTGTTCGGCGCTGGCGTGCTCGCCGCGGCGGCTGCGGTCGTCGAGTCATTGGCGTTTGTCTTCATAGAACATGACACTAGCTCTCGTTTGGTAATCTGCAAAGGTGCTTTTCACCAATGACACGGAGGAGGCGCTCGCTGCAGCCGCGGCGATCGTCAACAGCGACGTCGAGCCCCGCACGCTCCGCACCCGGGACGAGCTCGCGGACTTCTTCCGCGACCTCGGCTACACGGGCCGCTTCGACGGGGACGACGCCGAGTTCGAGCGCGTCCGCGCGATCCGACCTCGCCTGCGGGAGCTGCTCACCGCCGACCGGGACTCGGCCGCGGCCCTCGTCAACCAGACGCTCGTCGAGTACGACGCCACCCCGCAGCTCGTCCGCCACGACACGCACGACTGGCACCTGCACGCCATCGGCGCCGACCGTCCCTTCGACGAGCGCGTCTCGGTCGAGACGGCGCTCGCGGTCGTCGACCTCATCCGCGCCGACGAGATGTCGCGCCTCGGCATCTGCAGCGCCGACGGCTGCGACGGCATCGTCGTCGACCTCACCCGCAACCGCACGAAGCGCTTCTGCTCGACGCGCTGCGCGAACCGCACGGCCGTCGCGGCCTACCGCGCCCGCCGCCGCGAGCATCCGCACGCCTGAGGCTCCGGGGACCAACGCCGAGGCACGAAGTTGTGGCCCGTTGCTGCTCCCAGTGCCGGGAACAACAACGGGCCACAACGCTCTTGGGGGAGCAGGCCGGGGCGCTACACGGCCGCGGGCCCGGACTCACCGGTGCGGACGCGGATGACGTGGCTCACATCCGTCACCCACACCTTGCCGTCGCCGACGTTGCCGGTGCGGGCCGCCTCGACGACGACCTCGAGCGCCTTGTCGAGGGTCTCATCGGCGACGAGCACCTCAACGCGCGTCTTGGCGCGGAACGAGACCTTCACGGCCTGGCCCCGGTAGTACTCGGTGAGGCCCTTCTGGTGGCCGTGCCCCTCCACCTCCGTGATGGTGAGGCCCGTGAAGCCTGCCGCCTCGAGGGCGTCCTTCACGTCGTCGACCTTGGTCGGCTGGATCACTGCGGTCACGAGCTTCATCGGCGGGCGCTCCTCTTCTGTGCGGGCGTTGTCTGCGTGTTCTGGTCGTTCGGGACGCGGGGTGTCTGCGTGTTCTGGTCGCGCGGGGCGAACTGCGGTCGGGCGGATGCACCCATCATGGTCAGCGAGTCTCCATCTCGTACGCGCGCTCGGCGTGGATGCCCCGGTCGAGGCCGACCGCTTCCACGTCGTCCGGCACGCGGATGGGCACGATCTTGTTCATGACCCACGCGATGAGGTAGGTCACGACGAACGCGTACACGCAGGTCACGACGATGGCGATCAGCTCGCGCCAGAGGAGGCTCGGGTCGCCGCCGAAGAAGACGCCGGCGATGCCGGCCGGTGCCGCGGCTGCGCCGAGGAACACGACGAACAGGGCTCCGACGATGCCGCCGATGCCGTGCACGGAGAACGCATCGAGCGCGTCGTCGACCTTCGCGCGGTTCTTCCAGCCGATGCAGAGCGCGACGACGGCGCCGGTGATGAAGCCGAGCGCGAGGGCTCCGACCGGCGTGACCGCATCCGCTGCGGGTGTGATGCCGACGAGGCCCGAGATCATGCCGGTCGCCATGCCGAGCGTTGTGGCGTGCTTGTCGCGGATGCGCTCGATGAGCAGGTAGCCCAAGGCGCCGGTCAGCGCGGAGAGGGTGGTGGTGAGCACGACGTAGCCGGCGAGGAAGTTCGCGCCAGCGGCCGTGCCGCCGTTGAAGCCGATCCAGCCGAAGAACAGGAGGCCCGCGCCGAGCAGCACCAGCGGCATGTTGTGGGGTCGCAGCTCCGTGTTCTTGCGGCGGCCGAGCACCATCGCGAGGGCGACGGCGGAAGCGCCTGCGTTCATGTGCACGGCCGTGCCGCCGGCGTAGTCGTGCAGGCCGAGGACGTTGCGCATCCACCCGCCGACCGTCTCGCCGTCATCGCTCGTGAACGCGAACACCCAGTGGGCGAGGGGCGCGTAGACGAGGATCGTCCAGAGCGCGGCGAAGATCAGCCACGCCCAGTACTTCATGCGGCCGGCGGCGCCTGACGCGACGATCGCGATGCTGATGGCGGCGAACAGGATGTAGAAGGCGCCCCAGTACGCGTCGACGGAGATGATGTCGCCCTCGGACGCGTCGGTCATGAACGACTCCATGCCGACGAACGCGAGCGGGTCGCCGATGATTCCGGCACCGCCAACCGAGTTGCCGAGCACCATGCCGTGCACGAAGAGCACGTAGATGACGGCGACCACGGCCATGGATCCGAAGACCATCATGGCCATGTTGAGCATGTTCTTGCTGTTGAGCATTCCTCCGTAGAAGAACGAGATTCCGGGGAACATCAGGAGGACGAGACCGAATGCGGCGAGCATCCAGGCGAGATCGGCAGCGGGCATACATGGCTCCTTGGGTTGGGGTCATGGGAGAGGGCCGTGCGGGGTGCACGGGTGGAGCAGTCGGGGTGTGGTCGCCCCGAAGTCAGTCGACGAGCCAGGTGGGCGAGGCGAGGAAGTTGTCGGCGGCGAGGATGGCAGCGTCGATGACGCCTCCGCCCTGCAGGTCCGGCGGGAGGGCTTCGTCGCGGTGCGTGGTGCTCCAGCCGAGCATCGTGAGGGTGCGCACCATCGAGAGTGCGCAGCCGAGCTCGAGCTGCGCCCTGGTGAGCTGCCCCTCGGATCGATATCCGTCGATCCAGTTGCGCGCCATGGTGCGCACTTCAGGCTTGTGCTCCTGGAAGGTGAGGGCAGACGCGAAGTCGTAGAGGAACCAGCTGAAGCCCGAGTCGTCGAAGTCGATGACGATGAGGCGCTCGCCGTCGCGGATCACGTTGGTCGGGCGGAGGTCTGAGTGCACGAGCCCCCAGTCCTGCCAGCCGGCTGGCGCGGATTGCACGCGCATGAGCGCCGCCATCTCGGCGCGCTCGAGGTGGTCGAGCTGCGCCGGCGTCAGCGAGGCGCGTCGCCAGTCGCCCCACCGTGCGGTGGACCCGAGCAGGTCGGGGAGGCCCCAGGTGAAGCGGTCGAAGCCGGCGGGCCGCCGCCAGCTGCGGGCGTGGTCGTGCAGGCGTGCCGTGATCTGCCCGAGCTCCGTGAACCACGGGGCGGCGTCGTCGACGTCCTGCAGGATCGACCCCGTCACGTGCTCGAAGTAGACGGCTTTCAGCGTCAGCCCGTCCGGCGACTGGATGCGCTGCGTCACCTGCCCGTCCGCCCCGGGAATCGGGGACGGGACGTCCGCACATCCGGAGTCGCGGATGGCCTCGACCCAGAGCATCTCCGAGCGGAGCTGCTCGTCGCCCTCCTGGTAGCCGGGCTGCTGGAGGCGGACGACGCCGACGGGCTGGCCGCCGAGCTCGACGAGGTACGACGCGTTCTCGGAGACGGAGATGAGCTTCGTCGAGGCCTCCGGTGGGATCCCGAACGCGGCGAGCATCCCGTCGTGCAGCCAGCTGGGCGCGGGCTCACCCTTGACGAGGGCGTCGAAGACGCGCAGCCCCGAGACGGGTTGCTTGAGCGTTGCCTCGATCATGGTCGTCTCCTCGGGCTGGGGCGATCCGGGCAGCGGATGCGCGGGTCGCGGCGGCTCTGGTGTGTGCCGGCTGAGTGCGGGGTGTTCCATGTCTAGGTGCTGATTCGCTGAAGATGCGGCCCAGATGGGCACTCGTTACACACGATTTACCGGGAGGAAACAGTGCGCTTGCCTGCGCCGGTCAGGATCGGAGCGCCGAACGGGCGAAGTGCGCCCGCGGGAGAGGACACGTCACGTGAGCAGATCGACGATCATGGACGGCAACAGCTACCGGGCGGGGGAGTCCTCTACGGCGGCCGGCACCTCGGCCATGATCGAGCGGCGAACGCGGCTGCTCGGGCCCTCCTACCGGCTCTTCTACTCGAACCCCGTGCACCTCGTTCGCGGCAGCGGCACATACCTCTACGACAGCGACGGCGTGGAGTACCTCGACATGTACAACAACGTCGCGAGCCTCGGCCACGCGCATCCGCGGGTCGTGGAGGCGATGGCTGCGCAGGCCGGCACGCTCAACACGCACACGCGCTACCTGCACGAGGCGATCCTCGACTACACCGAGGACCTGCTCTCGACCATGCCCGCCGAGATCGGCCAGGTCATGTACCAGTGCACCGGCTCGGAGGCGAACGACCTGGCTCTGCGCGTCGCGGCCGCCTACACGGGTGGCAGCGGCGTCATCGTCACGAGCGAGGCGTACCACGGCACGTCCGGGCTCACCTCGGCCGTCTCGCCCGCGCTCGGCAGCGGCCAGACGCTCGGCCTCGAGGTGCGCACGGTGCCGGGGCCCGACACCTACCGCACCGCGCCGGAGCTGGTCGGGGAGAAGCTCGCTGCCGATATCCGCGCCGCGATCGCCGACCTGGCCAAGCACGGGGTGAAGTTCTCGGCGTTCCTCGCCGACTCGGTGTTCTCCTCAGACGGCGTCGCCGCCGACCCGGCTGGCTTCCTCAGGCCCGCGTTCGACGCCGTGCACGAAGCGGGTGGCGTCTGGATCGCGGACGAGGTGCAGCCCGGCTTCGGTCGCCTCGGCCCGCGAATGTGGGGCTTCGCGAGGCACGACATCGTTCCCGACATCGTGACCATGGGGAAGCCCATGGGCAACGGCATCCCCGTCTCCGGCATGGCCGCGCGGCCAGAGGTGCTCGAGCCGTTCGCCACGGGGATCCCGTACTTCAACACCTTCGGCGGCAACCCGGTCGCGATCGCGGCCGCGCAGGCGGTGCTCGACGTGCTGCGCGACGAGGGTCTGCCAGAGCGCGCGGCAGTTGTCGGCGATCAGCTGCGCGCCGCGATCCGTTCGGTGGGGGATTCGCGCATCGGCGACGTGCGCGGTGCAGGCCAGTTCACGGGAGTCGAGATCGTGGTCGACCCCGCCTCGAAGACCCCGGACGGTGCGACCGCGCTCGCGCTGGTCAACGCGCTGCGCGAGCACCGAGTGCTCACCTCGACCGCCGGGCCGAACAACAACGTGCTCAAGGTGCGACCCCCACTGTCGTTCCAGGAGCACGACATCGACCGGTTCACGGATGCGCTCGCCGCGGCGCTCGCGGACGTGCCTGCGCGCTGAGGCGACTGCGTCGATGGGGTGCCGCGTCTGCGGCGCTCATCGGGACGCTCTGGGTCGCCGGGCTGACACTCAAGGTGACGTGGGGTGTGCTTTGCGCAATCTGCGATCGATCCGTGTGCCACGTCACCCTGACTGCCCGGGCAGCAATCAGAGGCGCCTCCTGGGGGCCGCGCCGCGCCGCGCACGGCTGGCGCCCACGCGTGCGCTGTCGGGGTGCCACGTCGCGAGGGGTGAGAGGCCTTTGAGGGTGCCCGCGCCCGGTAGAGTCCACGGCATGCGGGGAAGCGAGCAGTGAGCGGCGGTCTCATCGCGGCGCTCATCGGCCTCGCGGTCGTCGACTCGCTGAACCTGTCGACGATCGCCGTCGTGATCCTCATCCTGCTCACCGTGCAACGGCCCGCCGCGACCGGTTGGGTCTACGCAGCCGGCGCGGTCGTCGCGTTCTTCGGGCTGACGATGCTCGTGTACTTCGGGGCGAGCTTCGCGGGCACGCTCGTCGAGGATCTGGCGACGTGGATGCGGCGCATCATCTTCGTGGGCTTCGGGGTCATGTTCGTCGTGTTCGGGGTTCGACGCTTCCGCACGCGCGAGCGCCGCGGCTATCCGCTGCTGCGCTGGGTAAATCCCCTCACCGCGTTCCCACTCGGTGTCGTCGCGACGCTCGCCGACCTCCCGAACGCGTTCCCCATGTTCTTCGCGGTGGAACGGCTCATCGACGCCGAGGTTCCAAGCGCCGCGGCTGTTGCTGCTCTCGCGGGGTACACCGTGATCTACGCCGTGCCGACCGTGGCGGTCCTGGTGGTCGGCATCGTGCTCAAGGATCGCCCCCGCGACCGGTTCCGCGCGGTGTACACGCGCCTCACGAGCGGCGAGGTGAGCGCGAGCCGAACCATGGCCGGGCTGCACTTCACGCTCGCGGCCGTCTGCGTCGCAGTCGCCGCCTTCTTCGTGTGAGCAGTGTGGGCATCGTGGCGGCCATGGGTAGTCTCACTCACATGAGCGTCGAGAAGCCGGAGCGGTCGGCCGCTGCCATCGTGGTCGGCGGTGTCGGGTTCCTGCTTGTGGCTGGGTACGCGGGCCTCGGGATGCTGCAGGTTCTTGTGCTCGACCCTCTCGCAGCGGTCCCCGACATGACCCTCGAGGAGATCTACATCCACGCAGCTCGCTCCAACGAGACCATTCACGTCTGGGTGGTTGTCATGCTCTTAGGCCCGGGGCTGCTGCTGGGGTTCGGAAGTCTTGTGCTCTCCTTCAGGCGGGGCGCGACGTGGGTCCAGAGCGCTGCCGTGGCAGCGGGACTCCTGTTCCTCGGTGGGCTTCCTTTCTTCTGGGCGTGGTTCGGTGTCGGCATGAATATCGCGGATGCGTTCGGCACCGGCGGTGGCGACCACACTGGCTGGAGTGCAGTCATGTGGGCGACGAGCGGATGCGCCGCGCTGGTCTTGCTCCTGCTCGCGGTCTGGGTGGGCGTCAGGAGCGGCGTCAGGGCTTGGTGGGGCCGTCGCGCTGTGCTCGCCCAGCCGGAATTCGCTGACTCGCCACATAGCGAGGCGTAGCATAGTGGGTGTCGTCAGCGGCGCCGTCATCGTCCCGTAGCTCGCGCCAGCTCGCTCCCGCCTCCCCGCTGCGCCGCCCGTAGACCTGGGGGTTGTGCATGGTGGTTGAGCCAGGAGCATGCGCAACCCCAAGGTCTGCCGGTGCCGCGGTTCAGTACGCGACGCCGAAGCGCGCGCCACGGTGGGCGGGGTGCTCGATCTCGGCGATGATCGCGGTTGCGAAGTCGGCGCCGGAGATGTTCGAGTCGCCGTTCGCGTCGGTGAGGAGCACGTCGCCGCCGATGCGGTACTCGCCCGTCGCCTCACCGGGTGCCCAGGCGCCGAACGCGGCGGCGGGGCTGACGTAGAACCAGTCGAGTTCCGGGGCGGATGCGCGGAGGTCGTCGAGCACGCCCGCCATCTCGGCGGCCTCCGGCTTGATCGCATCCGGGAAGCCCTCCGTGTCGAACAGCCGTGGGCCGCCCTCGGCGACGAAGAGCGAACCGGCACCGCCGACGACGCCGAAGCGCACGCCCTTCGCGGTGGCGAGTGCCGCGGCCTGCGCGAGCACGCCGCGGGTTCGGCCTTCCAGGTCGCCGCGAGGCGCGAGTGCGGAAACCACGACGTCGGCGCCGTCGATGGCGTGCTCGAGCGTGCCGTCCTCGAGGACGCTGGCGCTGACGTAGGCGACGCCCTCGATCTCTTCGTCCGGGCGCGAGCGGCTGAACGAGGTGACCTCGTGGCCCGCGGACGCCGCCGCCTTGACGAGGTTGCTTCCGGCGTATCCGGTTCCGCCGAGGATGGTGATCTTGGCCATGGTGGTCCTTTCGTCTCGGCGACCGGTGTCGGGCGCCGACAGTCACCGTAGGAGACCGACTGCGGGGAGGGGAAGAAGGCACTTTAGGGGGCGTCGGTTACCGCAAAGTGCCTGTGGCGCAGCCCTTGAGTCTCTCTCGGTGACTTAGTACCGTGCAGTTACCAACGAAAGGTGGGGCATGCCCGAACCGCTCTGGGACCCGTACGTGCGCGACTGCCCGTCGCGCCGCCTGCTCGACCGCATCGGCGACCGGTGGACGGTGCTCGTCGTCGGCACGCTGCACGAGGGGCCGAAGCGCTTCTCGGAGATCCAGGCCGCGATCGATGGGGTCTCGCAGAAGATGCTCACCCAGACGCTCCGCGGGCTCGAGCGCGACGGCCTCGTCACCCGCACCGTGTTCCCGCAGGTGCCACCCCGCGTCGACTACGAGCTGACGGATGTCGGACGCAGCCTGCTCGGCCCGCTGCGCGTGCTCACCGAGTGGGCGACCGAGCACATGTCCGGCGTCGCAGATGCGCAGCTCGAGTACGACGCGGCGCGCGGATGAGCGCTCGGCCGAACCGAGACGAACGCGTGCCGGGCTCGACGCACGAAGCCCCACCACCGCAGCACAACCCCACCACAGCGGCACCGAGTCCGAGGAGTTCACCATGACCGCAGCATCCACCGACCGCATCGCGGTGACCGGCAGCACGGGAGCGGTCGGAGGCGTCGTCGCCGAGCTGCTCGCCGACGCGGGAGCCCCTCAGCTCCTCCTCGCCCGCACTCCGGCGAGGGCCCCGCAGCTGCCCGGGTGCGTGGTCGCGCCGTTCAGCTACGCGGACCGCACCGCATCCACCGCCGCGCTTCGCGGGATCCGGACGCTGTTCATGGTGTCCGCGGCAGAGAGCGAGTCGCGGCTCGACGAGCACAAGGCGTTCATCGACGCCGCGGCGGAAGCTGGCGTCGAGCACGTCGTCTACACGTCCTTCTTCGGCGCCTCGCCGGACTCGACGTTCACGCTCGCTCGCGACCACTTCGCGACGGAAGAGCACCTCAAGGCCTCCGGGATGACGTGGACCTTCCTCAGGGACAACTTCTACATGGACGTCATGACGATGTTCGTCGGCGACGACGGCGTACTGCGTGGGCCAGCTGGCGACGGCCGGGTGTCGGTCGTGAGCCGCGCCGACGTGGCCGCGGTCGCGTCGAGCGTGCTGCTCGCACCGGATGCGCACCGCGGGGCGACCTACGACCTGACCGGCCCTGAGGCGCTCACGGCGACCGAGATCGCCGCGGCGATCTCGCACGCTCGGGGCACGGCGGTGACGTTCCACGACGAGAGCCTTGAGGAGGCGTACGAGTCGCGGGCGAAGTGGGGTGCGCCCGCCTGGCAGAACGACGCCTGGGTCAGCACGTACACGGCCATCGCGAGCGGTGAGCTGTCTCGAGTGACCGGTGACGTCGAGCGCGTCACCGGCCGGCCGCCGCTGACGTTCGCGGCATACCTGGCGGAGGAGTAGCGGGCGTCAGGAACGCAGGAAGCGGTGCTCGGTGCGAGAATCTTTCGATGACGTTCGCAGCCGCTCGCCTCGCTCTCGTTTCCGCGCTTGTCGCCGCGGCGCTCACACTCAGTGGCTGCACGGGGACGGGAACCTCTGGGGGCTCGTCCCCTGAGGCGGCGTCCCCGACGCCGACGATCGCGGAGCCCCCGAGCACCCCGATCGCCGAGCAGACGATCACGGACGAGCTCACGGGAACGTCCGTCACCACGCTCGCGATGGTGACAGATTTCGAGTCCGCGGCGAACGCGTCCGTCTCCGACGGGCTCCAGGCGGTGCTCGTGAAGGTCCGCTTCACTGCGGGCGACGAGTACGGCGGCGCGGAGAGGCCGACGCTGGTCTCCATCACCGACCGCGACGTCAACCTCGACTACGTCTCGCTCGGCCTGACGAACCCGGAGACGCTCGCGCCGGCGATGACCGCCGCCGGATACACGCCGATCAACAGCGTCCAGCCGGGTGAGACGGTGACCGGCTGGGTCGGAGCGTGGCTGCGCGATGACTACACGCAGTTCGACCTGGTCTACGACCGCGGCGAGAGCACGGTCTTCGGCGGCGACCAGAGCGGGGACAAGATCCCGCCGTTCCAGCAGATCGTGCCGCTCGAGCCGAGCGCATAGCGCCTGCGCGGCGCGTCAGCTCTTCGTCAGGTCCTGCGCGAGCATCACGATGATGCCGCTCGGGCCCCGCAGGTACGTGAGCTTGTACACATCCTGGTAGTTGGCGACGCCCCGCAGCGGGTGGCAGCCGTGCTTCGCGGCGATCGCGAGCGACTCGTCGATGTCGTCGACGGAGAACGCGACGCGGTGCATCCCGATCTCGTTCGGCAGCGTCGGCTCCGTCTCGATGGCATCCGGGTGGAGGTACTCGAACAGCTCGAGCTGCCCGTGCCCATCCGGCGTCTGCAGCACAGCGATCTTGGCGTGGTTGCCGTCGAGGCCGACCGCGGTGGAGGCCCAGTCTCCGCTGACCTCGTCGCGGCCCAGCACGGTGAGCCCGAGGTCGGTGAAGAAGGCGATGGTGGCTTCGATGTCGCGGACGGCGATGCCGACGTTCTCGAGTCTGATGGGCATGGTCCGCATGCTACCCAGCGCTGTCGAGCGGATGCGGAATCCCGGGTAGGGCGGTCGCCGCGGGCGGGGTTCAGACGCCGCTGGCTCTCACCCGACCGACGCGGCCGCTGATGGGCCAGGTCGTGAGCCGCTCCGTGGCCGGGTCGCCCCAGAGGGCCGTCAGGTCACGGCCGACGTCCTCCAGCAGGCCCGCCCGGCCCGCCTCCCGCGCGGCGCGGACGGCCGACCACGTCGAGAAGTACCCGAGCAGCCCGTCTAGGGTCAGCCGCTTCCGGATGCTCGGGGCCCGGAAGTCGAGCTCCTCGAACGGAAACGGCAGGTCGCGGTATTCGCGCTCGACCAGCCGCCGGGACGGTGGCCAGTACGCGTCGAGGTCGTCGGCGTAGAAGCGCTGTGCTCGTTCGTCGATGGCGGGGTCCTCGATGCTGAGGACGCCGTAGCAGAGGAGCGCGATCACACCGCCATCGGCGCTCACACGGGTGACCTCGTCATAGAACCTGGGCAGCTCGAACCAGTGCGCGGCCTGAGCGGCGCTGACCAGTCCGACGGAGCCGCTGCCGATGCCAGCAGGCAACGACTCCGCGGGTGCCTGCTGGTACTCCACGCCCGGATGCGGAGCCGCGTTCGCGATCTGCTCCGCGCTCGGGTCGACACCGATCACCCGGTCGAAAGCTCCCCCGAGCGTCGTCGTGAACTGGCCGTTCCCGCATCCGACATCGACGGCGAGGTCCGTGCGCGGGGCGAGCCGTGCGAGGTCGGCCGCGAGCGAGGCCGGGTAGCTGGGGCGGAAGCGGGCGTACGCCTGCCCGCCCTCGTCGAACCAGTTGCGTGCATCCGGGGTCATGCCGTGATGCTAGGCCGGACAGCTGGACGCGCCACGGTCACTCCGCGGCGGTCTCCGCGGCGAGTCGTTCGAACTCCACCAGGACGCGCGGGTGCTCGAGCACGCGGAAATGCCCACCCGTGTCCAGCTGCACGTTCTCGGCGCCCAGCAGGAAGCTGCCCCTCGGGATATGCGGGTCGAAGCAGCCGTAGACCGACACGATCCGGGAATTCACCTCCTCCTCGAGGGAGAGCGCCAGGATCGTGCGGTCGCGCGGCGAGAAGATCCGCAGGCTCGGGGTGAACAGGAGGCGCGCGTACGAGGATCCTCCGAAGGGTGTCGCCACGGCGAGCATCGAGCGGATGCGCGGCACCCCCGCGCCCTGCGTCATCGCGTACTTGCCGACGAGTCCGCCCTTGCTATGGGCGACGATGATGACGTCGTCGAGGTCGTCGCGCTCGAGCGCCTCGACGAGGTGCGCGGCCGCGTCCGGCACGGGCTTCCGGTTGAAGCCGAGCGGGTCGAGGACATGCACCGGGTGTCCCGTCGCGTGGATGGCGCGGATGGTCGGCAGCATGAAGCGCCACGGCTCGTACACCCCGGGGATCACGACGACGGGGGCACGGTGGCCGTCGAGGAATGCCGCTGGGTCCGTGCGATCGAGTGCGGCGCGTGCCTGCTGCGCGACGACGTAGGCGTAGTCGAGGGCCCACCACCAGAGGCGCGTGGCTGAACGGCGGATGGCGCGAATCATGCGGTCCCCGCGAGCTCGGAGACGCCGCAGGTGGGCAGCGCCACCCACCCCTCGATCTTCGCCGCCTCGAGCAGCTCGGTCGGCACCGGTAGCGTCTTGTCGAGCGCGTGGGCGCGAGCGATGAGGGAGGCCGCGACGGCGTCGAGCGCATCGTCGGAGCTGCCCAGGAGCGCCTGCTGCTCCTGAGTCGTCTCGAGCCAGGGAAGCGCCTCGAGCAGCATCTGCGCGGCCAGGACGCGCGCTTCCGGCTTGGTCTTGTAGCCGGGTGTCAGCAGGCCCCACGCGCGCAGGGCCGCCGCCGGGTACACCTCGGCGAGGCGACCGCCGCCGGAGCGGTCGACCTGCTCTCCTGCGGCCGCGAACCCGTCGAGCAGCTCGGCGCAGTGGATGGCCGTCATGCCGAGGCGGTCGGTGGAGACGCTGAGCGGCCAGCGGCCCGTCTGCTCCCGCAAGACCCGGTCGGTGTGCCGGTAGGCGAGGCGACGGCGCAGGTCGATGCCGGTGTGTGCGTGCGTGCCTGGCACTCGGGTGGCGTGGGCTGAGACGAACTCCACGAACTCGATCGGCCAGCCGAACGCGCAGTCGATGCCGATGCTCGCCGCGTCTTCGGCCAGCTCGATGATCTCGCTGTCCGAGATGCCGAGCTGCAACTGGGTGAGGCGTGCTGCGCCTGCATCTGCACCCGTACTGGCGCCCCACTCGATGCTGGCGAGCGCCGTGCGCGTGGGTTCTGCTGCCAGGTCGACGCCAACGGTTTTCACCCGCGCCACGCTACGCGAACGTGCTCTGGTCGGTGCTCAGCTCCCGCGGGGTTGACAGTCACGGTGACGACAGCGCGATTCCTGTCTCCGGGAAGCGTGATCGGGCTGTGTCGTCACCGTGGCTGGCAGCTCGGTGCGCGCACCGGGGGCTCTGCCGCGAGGGGCGGTCGGTTCGGCGGCACCTGGCTAGGCTGGCGGGGTCGAGGCGCGCTCCGCTGCGCGGGGTCGGGGAGGTGCGCGCTTGAGTGTGGAGTCGAGGACCGCGGGATCGGATGCGTCGGCCCGCCGTTCGCTGCTGATCGCGGTCTTCTCGCTGCTCGGAGCCACGCTCTTCTGGGCGAGCAATTACATCGTCGGCGCGGCCGTGCTCGAGACGATGGACCCGCTCAGTCTCGTGCTGTGGCGGTGGACGCTCGCAGCCGTGCCGCTGCTCGCGATCGCGCACTTCGTGGAGCGCCCGGATTGGCGCGAGGTGCTGCGGGCGTGGCCGTGGCTGCTGGCGCTCAGCTGCACTGGCCTGGCCGGGTACAACCTGACGCTCTACGCGGCGTTGCAGTACAGCGACGCCTTCAGCGCGTCGCTCATCAACGCGTTCAACCCTGCCGTGATCGCGGTGGCGGCGGCGATCTTTCTCAGGCAGCGCCTCACGCGGACCGGTGTCGCCGGCGTGGTGATCGCCCTGGTCGGGGTGTTCGTCGTGGTGAGCGGTGGCGACGTCGGTGCGTTCCTGGAGACGGGGTTCGGCGTCGGGCAGATGCTCATGTTCGGTGCTGTCGGCATCTGGACGGCCTACACGATCATCGGCCGCAGGTCACCGCCGCTGCCGCCGATCACGTCGACGTCGATCCAGGCGGTCATCACGGTGCTCCTGGTCGCGCCCGTCACCTTCGCGACGGGTGGTCCGCAGCTCCCGGTGTCCGCGGATGCGGCCACCTCGCTGGTGCTGATCGCCGTGTTCCCGTCGGTGCTGTCCTACCTGCTCTGGAACCGCGCGCTCGCGGTGATCCCGGCGGCTCGAGCGGGGGTGTTCCTGAACCTGATCACGGTGTTCACGGTCGCGTTCACCCTGCTGGCGGGCCAGCCGTTCACGGTCGGACAGCTGGTGGGAGGCGGCGTCGTGATCGTCGGCGTGGTGGTCGCGAACGCCGAGGCGTTCCGGCGGCCGGGGGAGCCGCATCCGCGGATCTCCTGATCAGCTGGCTTGCGAGCCCGCGCGTCTTCACTGCGGCGAGGTCGGGAGTAGCTCGGATGCGCTCAGTCGGCTCGTGTGCCCGCGGGCGCCATCGGGGCTCCGGCCGAATCTTCGTGCGTCGGCGTCCTCCGGCCGACCAGCCAGCTGGAGACGGCTGCCAGGGCGACCAGCACCAGCACGGCGATGAGCGCGGACCTGAGCCCGAAGTCCTCGCCGAGGAAGCCGAGTGCGGGCGGGCCGACGAGGAACGCGATGTACCCGAGGGTGGCGGCG
This sequence comes from Pseudoclavibacter sp. Marseille-Q434, assembly GCF_050315415.1. Classification (NCBI taxonomy): domain Bacteria; kingdom Bacillati; phylum Actinomycetota; class Actinomycetes; order Micrococcales; family Microbacteriaceae; genus Pseudoclavibacter; species Pseudoclavibacter sp. Marseille-Q434. Next base: position 1,106,454 of record NZ_JBNPQH010000002.1, read on the forward strand.
AACGCGACGCGGGCATCCGGCCGGTCGCCTGATGCTCCGGCTGCCGACAGCGCGACGGGGAAGCCGAGTGCGGTGCCGAGGCCCCACAGGATCGCGGCGCCGGCCGCGACCGCCTGGTTGTCGACGAAGATGATGAGCGCCAGGCCCGCCGCCCCGATGAGCGCGCTCGCGCACAGCACTGCGGGCCGGCCGAAGCGGTCGACGAACGAGCCGCCCACGAAGCGACCGACGGTCATCGACAGGGCGAAGACCGCGAAGATCCCGGAGCCCCAGGCGGCGTCGAAGCCGTGGCCGTCGACCATGACGAGGGGCAGCCAGTCGTTGGCGCTGCCTTCGGCCATGGCGAGCGCGAGCACGATGACGCCGATGAGCAGCAGCGTCCTGTCTCGCCAGAGCGGGTGGCTCGCAGGCGCGCCTCGCTCGTCGGTGCTCACGGTGGTCGCAGCCTTCCCGGTGGCGGGCGGCAGGAGGCGGATGGACGCCACGAGCCCGACCGCGACGACCACCGCCGCGATGCTGAGGTGCAGCAAGACCGGGAACGACGTGGCCGTGGCCACGATGCCGCCCACCGCGCCGATGGTCGTGCCGAGGCTGAAGAAGCCGTGCATGGCCGGCAGCGTGGACTTGCCGAGCTGCCGTTCCACGTCGGCGCCCTCGATGTTGAGGGCCACCTCGGCGCCGCCCATGCCGAGGCCGAAGAGTGCGAGGCCGAGCGCCACGACGGCCCCGGACGCCAGTGCTGCGCCCGCCCCGATGGTGAGGGCGCTCGCGGCGACGAGCGACATGCCCACGGTGATGACGGGGCGGGCGCCGAACCTGCTGACGAGCCTGCCGGAGCTGAGGATGCCGACCATCGAACCGACCGACAGGCCGAAGAGGATCAGCCCCATCGTCGCGGTCGAGGCGCCGAGCGCATCCCGAACATCCGGGGTGCGGGTCACCCAGGAGGCGATGGTGATGCCGGGGAGGAAGAAGAGCACGAACAGCGCGATGCGGCGCCGCTGGGGGGAGGGGGACATGGGGTCCGTTTCAGGCTGGGGAGAGGCTCCAGCCTAGCGACGCCTCACGACGCGGTGGCTTCCCCCGGGTAGACGACGCCGATGGCGGCTCGAGCCTGGTCGAGCACCTCCATGATCTCGATGGATGCCTGCCAGGGCATCACCGGTGACTGCGTGGCACCATTTGCGAGGAGGCGCGCGAACTCCGCGGCCTCGAACTGGAAGCCGCCCGGTACGGTCGCATCCCACTCGGTGGTGAGGGTACCGCTGACACCGTCGGTCGATTCTTCGGACGCCTGCTCGGAACCGTCACCGCCGAACTCGCTCACGCGCAGCATCCCGGGGACGAAGAACTCGGCGGGCAGCTCGACGATGCCGCGCTCGAACACGAACTCCGCCCTCGAGGGGGCCCGCCCTTCGAAGCTGCAGCGGGCTGTGCCGACGGCGCTCGCGGTGCGCATGATGACGGATGCGGACCCGTCGACGGCGTACCCGGGCAGCAGGTTGCCGGCTGCGGCGACCTCGACGGGCGGGCCGAGGAGGTCGTGCACGGCGGCGATCGAGTAGACGCCGATGTCGAGCAGTGCACCGCCGCCCTGTTCGACGTCGACGATGCGCGGGACGGGAGCGTGCATGATCCCGGCGAAGTTCGCGTGCGCCGTGACGAGGCGGCCGAGCAGTCCGTTGGCGGCGATCTGCCTCGCCACCGTGAACTGGGGGAGGAACCGGGTCCACATGCCGTCGACGACCAGCACTCCATGCTCTTCTGCGGCGGCGAAGACGTCGCGGGTCTCGGCGGCGTTGAGGGCGAAGGGCTTCTCGAGGAGCACCGGCTTGCCGGCGCGGATGCACGCGAGCGCGAGGTCGCGGTGGTTCGAGTTGATGGTGGCGAGGTAGATGGCGTCGACGTCAGGGTCGGCGATGAGCTCGGCGTAGGAGCCGTGCGCGCGCTCGATGCCCAGCTCGTCGGCGAACACCTGGGCGCGTGCCAGTTCGCGCGCCCCGACCGCCGCGATCGTCGACAGGGTGTGCTCGGGCACCTCCCGCGCGAACCTGCGCGCGATGTGGCCGGCGCCGAGGATCCCCCAGCGCAGCGGGGGCGCATCCACCGGGTCGAGCAGCTCCACGCCCTCCACGAGGCGGGCGATGGCGGCGGGGAGCTGGGCGACGAGTGCAGGGGATGTGGGGGAGGTCATCGTTCGAGTCTGGCATCGGAACGTGGTCGGTCGAGGTGCGGATCCGTCGCGCGGGTGCTCGCGGGCTCGCGCTGTCCGCCTACTCCAGCCCCAGGTCGATGACGATCTTGCCGCGCGCGCGGCGCTCGTCGAGGCTCGCGACGGCCTCGGGGACCTGCTCAAGCGGTACGACCTCGCTGACAGAAGCGCGCAGCTCCCCGCGCTCGACCGCGGGCGAGAGCCGTGCCCACTGTTCGGGGAGCGAGACGAGGCACTCGGGCATGAGCCCCTCCCAGGCGGCTCCGACGACGGAGATGTTGTTCAGGAGGAGTCGGTTGGCCTTGACCGTCGGGATGCTGCCGCCGGTGAACCCGAGCACGACGAGGCGCCCGCGCTTCGCGAGGCACCGCAGGGAGTCGGTGAAGCGGTCACCGCCGACCGGGTCGAGGACGACGTCGACGCCGCGGTGGTCAGTGAGCTGGCGGACCTCGGTCAGGAAATCGGCCGCGAACACCGTGTGGTCGGCGCCGACCGAGCGTGCCAGCGCGGCCTTCTCCTCGGTCGAGACGACGGCGATCACGGTGGCGCCGATGAGCTTCGCCTGCTGGATGAGGGCGACGCCGAGACCGCCGGCGGCGCCTTGGATGAGGACGGTCTCGCCGGGCTGCACCTGCCCGCGGTCGCGGAGCGCGAAGTCGGCGCTGAGGAGGTTGATGGGCAGCGCGGCGGCGTCGACGAAGCCGATCGAGTCGGGTAAGGGCAGCACGCGGTCGCCCGGAGCGGCGACGTAGTCGGCGAAGGTTCCATGGCTCGCGACGCCGAAGACCCGGTCGCCTTCTGCGAACCCGGAGCCTTCGCCAGCCTCGGCGACGACGCCCGCGAACTCGCTGCCCAGCGCAAACGGGGTCGGGATGCGGTGCTGGTACTCGCTGCGCGACTGCAGCACATCCGGGAACGCGACGCCGGCCGCACGCACCTCGACGAGCACGTGGCCGGGCGGCCGGTGCGGGACGGGCAGGTCGCGGAGCTCGAGGCTGCGCGGTCCGCCGTCCGTCGAGTTCACGATCGCCCGCATCGAGCCGGCACGGCCGTGCACGGGCGCGGTCACGGTCTCGCGGGCGTGGTCGGGGTCGAGCGTCGGGTGATGCGTGGGCTGGTCTGGCTGCGCATCCGACATGACTGCCACTGTAGCCGCTGCGTTGCGAGCTCGCCCGCGAGCTGCCCCGAATGGTCGCTGGTCGTGCTCCTCCCGGCGCGAGATCCCCCAAATGGTTGTTTAGGAGGGCTCCAAGGCGACCATTTGAGGCGACTCACGGGGAGTGGGAGTGGGAGTGGGAGTGGGAGTGGGAGTGGGAGTGGCGCGGGGCGTAGGGCGAAGACGACTGCAGCCCCGCGCATCACCTCCGAGGTGGATGCACAGGGCCGCGGCCGTGGGGCAGGTGTGAGCTACTCGCTCGTCGCGCGTCCTCGGCGCTTCTTGATGAGGAACGCTGCTCCGGTGCCCGCGAGGACGACCCCGAGGAGCGCGAGGAAGCCGGCGAGGCTGCCGTCGACGCCCGTGGTGGCGAGGTCGCCGTCCTGTCCGCCAGCATCCGAACCACCGTTGCCGTCTCCAGAGCCGTCTCCGTTTCCGGGGCTCGACGTTGGCGCGGTCGTGCCGGTGCCGTCAGTCGAGGTCGGCTGCGGCGTCGGCTCGGTCGTGCCGGTCGGCTCCGGCCCCGGCTCCGCGATGCTCTCGACTGCGCTGTTCAGCGTGACGGGACCTGTGAGGCCGGCCGGGATGAGACCGGATCCGCCGTGCACGCTGTTGTACGCCTGGTACTTCACGTTCGCGGCGGGATCGCTGTTGTACAGCTCCTTGAGGCCTTCGCGGCGGTTGCTCTGCACGGGCTGCACGTCGATCTCGATGACATTGGAGCCGTTCACGAGCGCCGGCGCGATGTCGACCTCGTAGGGTGCGGCGTACAGCTGCGTCACGAACTCGTGCTCGGTGTTGGGGTTCACGCGCACCGTCGCGGCGTTGTGCACGGTGCCGAGGTTCAGCACCGCTCCGCCTTCGAGCAGGTCGGCCGCATCTGGAATCTCCACTGAAGTGCGGTAGGTGCCCGAGTCGGTGACGTACCGAAGCTCGTTGCCGAGGAAGCCGTCGGCGCTCCAGTCGCCGAGCACCTCGCCCGTGTACTCGGACGTGCCCGCCTCGCCTGGCGCGTTCGAGCCGATGTTGTCGGCCGTCACCTCGAGCGAGAACGCCCCGAGTTCGTAGGCGACGCCGCGTTCGGTGGTGTCGATCGACGAGGGGGTCCCGGCGGAGACGGCGGCGTTGGCGATGCCGGTGCCGGCTGGCTCGCAGAGCAGGGCGACCGCTCCGCTCGCGTCGAGCGTCGCTGAGACGACGTTGCCGTCGACCTGCGCGTCGAAGATCTCGCCCGTCTCCGGGTCGAGCCACCAGCACGCGTCGAGGCCATCGCCGACGGTGAGGTTCACACCCGTGGCCGCTTCCGCGGAGGTGTTGCGCACGTAGGCGAGCTCGCCTCCGGTCGGGAGCGTGCGCCGCCCGAAGCGGACGTCCGTGTTCTCCTCGTAGGAGATGGGTGCGTCGACCGAGGCCGCGAGGGCCGCGGGAACGGCGGCCGCATCGACGGCGCCGCCCATGGCCGCGGCGATCTCACCGACCTGTGCGTCCAGGGCTGCGTAGTCGCCGCCGGCGTAACCGGGCTGCGCGGCGGGAGCGGCGCCCACGAAGACGATCGGAGCGCCCGCGTCCTTGAGCTTCTGCAGCGCCTGCATCGTCTCGAGCGGCACGGTGCCGCTCTCGACGAGCATCGCGTCGAAGGATGCGTTGCCGCCGTTCGCGACGAGGTGCGAGCCGTCCCAGCTGAGACCGGTCTGGATCGTGTCGTCGTTGATCGCATCCCACGCCCAGCCGTTCGCCTGGGCCGTGGTGACGGATGCGAGCGGCGTGGAGCCGCCACCGAACCCGCCGCCGCTGGCGAGTGCCCCGAAGAGCGGCATGTAGATGGCGACGTCGCTGCTGTTGGTGCCTGACTGCATCAGGTAGTTCGCACGCGAGGCGTAGGAGTTCATCGACGCGTAGTAGTCGGCGATGCCCGCAGTGTCGGCCATCTCGACGCCGATCGTGGGCCAGGCGCGCCAGCCCTCCTCGGCGTAGAGGTTGTCGTCGGAGGTGAAGGCGGGGTCGTCGTTGCCGCTGTAGGTGGCGCTGAGGCCGTGGTAGAAGAAGTTGTTCACGCCGCTCGTGGCCATGAGGTCGTAGCCCTGCTTCATGAACTCGGGCGTGATCTGGAACGGCACCGAACCCAGCGTGAAGACCTCGGAGGTGACGAGGTTCTTGCCGTAGAGGTGCGCTCCGGATGCGACGCGCTTCAGCGAGTACTCGTCGAGCCCCTCGGTCTCCGGGATGTCGACGTACTGCGACGACTTGAGGGTGTCGATGGGTGGATTGTACGCCTGCTGGCGGTAGTCGATGCCGTACTCGCCGAGGGTCGTCGAGAAGGCCTCGAGGCCCTGCAGGAACGAGTCGTTGAGGAGCACGCCGTAGTCGTGCACGATTCGCTGCGACTCCTCCTCGCTGAGGTTCGAGGCGAGGAGCGGGACTCCGCTGCCGCCGCCGAAGCGGCTGACCTCGGGGGTCTGCATCCCGAGGGCCGCGTACTCGGGCTTGACCGTCGGGGTGCCGTCGATGAGGAACGAGTCCTGGTAGAGCGAGTAGAGGGAGGGGAGGTACGGGGTGATGTCGTAGCCGAGCAGCTCCTGCGACTCCGCCGCGGCCTGAATGAGGTCGTTGTAGTGGCGGTCGGTGTAGAACTCGTAGCTGTCGTTGAAGGCCGCGCGGATGTCGCGCGACTCGACGATGTCGTTCAGCGCCGCTTCGCCGAGCCAGCCGTCGACGAGCTTCGTGATGGCGACCGGGTTGAGGTGGTCGACGACGTAGTTGCGCTTGTCGGTCGTCGTGTTCTCGATGATCGAGTTGAAGCCGTAGGCGCCCGTCGCGGCGCTGTAGAGCGCGACGACCTCGTAGTCGCCGGCTTCGAGCTTCGAGGTGTCGACGCCGAAGGTCGTCTGCCCGTCGCTCGGGTAGGCGAGCTGGGCGGCGTCGAGATCGAGGACGGGCTGCTGCTCGTACGTCTTGACGGCGCTGAGATCGGAGGTGAGTGTCTGGTTCGCCGTGGTCAGGTCGGCGCCCTGGCCGGTGATCGGGGCGAGCATGACCGAGTTGAGGTGGACGTTCGCCGGGTCCCACTCGCCGAAGTCGAAGCCGAACTTCTCGGACGCGAAGAGCGGGCTGACCTCCGGGTTCGGGATGCCGAGTGAGACAGGTCCCGTCCCCGAGGGGACCGACACGTCGCCGGACACGAGGGTGAGGGTGCCCGCGGCGTCCACGCGAACGGTCGCGCGGCCGAGCGCCATCGTGTTCTGGCTATCCTCGAGGCCGATGGAGTCGTCGCTCGCCAGGTATCCGCTGCCGATGTTGAGGTCGACCGTGATGCCGAGCTCGTTGGCGCGGGCGACGACCGCGTCGAGCTTCGCGAAGTACTCGGGCGACTCGTAGCCGAGGATGGCCTCGGTGTCGTGACCCGGCGCCGCGTCGTAGATCGAACCGCCGTTGCCGCCGTTGCCTGCGATGCCCTCCTCGGTCAGGAACCCCTTCGAGAAGGCGACGATCTCGACCGCGCCGAAGCCGTTCTCATGCAGGTAGTCGACCTGGGCGAGCAGGTCCTCCTGGCTGGCCGCGTTCCCCGGCCACCACCAGCGGACGCCCGGCCGGAAGTCGACGCCCGGCTCGGCGAACTCGGTGGGGTCTATGGCGCTGGTCGTCGTGGAGTGCTCGTCTCCGACGGCGGGGCCCGCGACCGCGAGCGTGCAGGCCACGGAGAAGGCCGCTCCGAGCGCAAGCGCCCGTCGCCCTCTTCTTCGTTGATCGTTCATCTTTGGACCTCTCTGGCATCGTTGCCAATGACGGGGTGTGAACTGTCGCGCGGGCGCACACCGTGGGGGAGAGCTGCGGTGTGCGGCGCGAACCGCTTCGATTGAATCGATTCACGGGTGAACCTAACACGTGTTAGGGAACGCGGCAAGAGACAATGAGGACATGCCTCCAGGCCTCAGCGATAGCTCCATCCCGCGGTACTCGCGACGGGACGTCACCCCGCATCCGCGACGCGACGAGATCCTGGATGCGGCGACGCGTGTGTTCACAGTCAAGGGCTTCAACGCGGCATCGATCCGCGAGATCGCCGTCGAGGCTGGCATGTCCCACACCGGCGTGCTCCACCACTTCCCCGACAAGGCCGTGCTGCTCGAGACGCTCCTCGAGCGCCGCGGCCAGCGCGCCGCCGCGGAGGTCGGCCTCGACTTCTCCACCGGGCTCTCCTACCTCAGAGGACTGATCGCGCTCGCCACTCGCGACGTCGAGAAGCCGGAGGGGGTCCTCATGTTCAGCATCGTGTCCGCAGAGGCGCTGGCGCCCACGCATCCAGCACACGCCTCGATAGCGCGCTGGTACGAGTTCCTGCGCTCGACGGCACTCGACGCGCTCACGGATCTGCAGGAGAAAGGGCTCTACGCTCGCGCCGACGTTCCGCTGGAGCTCGCGGCAGTCCAGATCGCCGGCCTCAGGGCAGGGCTGACGCAGCAGTGGCTCCTGGCGCCCGAGGTGGATGCGGTAGGAGCATTCCGCGTGCAGTTGCAGTCGTACGTGACCGAGGCGCTCTAGGTGCGGGTTGAGTCCCGTCGATAACAACTCTGCATCCCCCGCTTGACGTTTTCTGCGAGCGTCGCGTAGTGTCACATCCAGTCGCTTGAAACGATTCACAAAGTAGGTGAACGACAAGCGGATCACCACGCTCGCCACCGAGCATCCCCTCGATACCCCGCAATACTCAACGAAGAGAACGGAGCCACCGTGACGAGTTCGCAAGTCGTACTCGAGCTGCGCGATGTGCAGAAGTCATTCGGATCCGTCGTCGCACTCCGATCCGGCACGATCGCCGTCGAGTCCGGTTCCATCCACGCACTTGTGGGTGAGAACGGCGCCGGCAAGTCCACGCTCGTCAAGATCGTCGCTGGCCTCTACCAGCGCGACGCCGGCACCTTCCAGCTCGGCGGCGAAGACGTCAACTTCACATCCACGGCCCAGTCGAAGGCCGCGGGCGTCGCGGTCATCTACCAGGAGCCGACGCTCTTCCCCGACCTCTCGGTCACCGAGAACATCTTCATGGGCCGCCAGCCCACGAACCGCTTCGGCCGCATCAACCGCGCAGCGATGCGCGATGAGGCGCAGGCGCTGTTCGCTAGACTCGGCGTCAACATCGACCCCGACCGCCCGGCCGAGGGCCTCTCGATCGCCGACCAGCAGGTCATCGAGATCGCCAAGGCCGTCTCGCTCAACGCGCGAGTCCTCATCATGGATGAGCCGACCGCCGCCCTCTCCGGCGTCGAGGTCGACCGCCTCTTCGCCATCGCGCGCAGCCTGCGCGATGAAGGCCGAGGCCTCATGTTCATCTCCCACCGCTTCGACGAGGTCTTCGCGCTCTGCGACAAGGTCACCGTCATGCGCGACGGCAGCTACATCGCCACGAACCTCATCAGCGAGACGACGGTGGATGCGCTCGTGCAGCAGATGGTCGGCCGCGAGGTCACCGAGCTGTTCCCGAAGCAGGACGCCGTCATCGGCGAACCCGTCCTCGTCGTCGAGGACCTCGAGAGCCCCGGCATCTTCCACGACATCAACTTCACGGTCCGCTCCGGCGAGATCGTCGGCCTCGCCGGCCTCGTCGGCGCCGGCCGCAGCGAAGTCGCCCGCGCCGTCTTCGGCGTCGACAAGTACAAGTCGGGGCGTGTCACCGTCGACGGCAAGACCGTCAAGCCGGGCTCACCCGTCGCCGCCATGCAGGCTGGCCTCGCGCTCATCCCCGAAGACCGCCGCAAGCAGGGCCTCGTCGTCGACTCCGGAGTCGGCGAGAACATCACGAGCGTCATCCTGAACCAGCTCACCAAGCTCGGCGTCATCAGCGGCCGCAAGCAGAACGACGACGCCCGCGAATGGGCAACGAAGCTCGAGGTGAAGGCGCAGGCGCTCGACACGATCGCCGGCACCCTCTCCGGCGGCAACCAGCAGAAGGTCGTCATCGCCAAGTGGCTCGCGACGAACCCCAAACTGCTCATCATCGATGAGCCGACGCGAGGCATCGACGTCGGCACCAAGTCAGAAGTGCACCGCCTGCTCTCGCAGCTCGCGGGCACCGGGATGGGAATCCTCATGATCTCCTCGGAGCTCCCAGAAGTCCTCGGCATGGCCGACCGCGTGCTCGTCATGCACGAAGGCCGCATCGCCCAGGAAATCGATCGCAGCCAGGCCACCAGCGAGAGCGTCATGCGCGCCGCGACCGGCGCAGTGACGGTGGTGCTCTGATGACCACGACCACCACCCAGGGGCCGCACCCCACCGCCGGCGCACCCATGCCGCCCAAGAAGGCCCTCCGCTTCGGCAACTTCGGCAAGGCGCGCGAGCTCGGCATCCTCCTCGCCCTCGCGATCGTCCTCATCGTCGCGACCGTCGCCAACCCGAACTTCCTGTTCAGCCCCGACGGCTGGCGCGACCTCTTCCTGACGCCGTCCATCCTGCTGCTCGTCGCAGTCGGCCAGGCCATCGTGCTCATCACCCGAAACGTCGACCTGTCCGTCGGCTCCGTGATCGGCCTCACCGCCTTCCTCACGGGTCGCCTCTTCATCGACTTCCCGGGCATCCCGATCCCCGTCGTCGTCGTCGCGGCCGTGCTGTTCGGCGCGATCCTCGGCTTCGTCAACGGCGCGCTCGTCGCCTACGTGCGAGTCCCCGCCATGGTGATCACGCTCGGCACGCTCTACGCCTACCGCGGCATCAACGTCATGTGGGCTGGATCGAGCCGCATCAATGCAAGCGACATGCCCCGCGACTTCCTCGGGCTCGGCACCGGTCAGATCCTCACGATCCCGATCCTCACGATCGTCGCCGTCATCGTGCTCGCCATCGCAGCCTGGGTCATGAAGAACACCCGCCCAGGCCGCGAGTTCTACGCCATCGGCTCCGACCCCGACGCCGCGAAGCTCTACGGCCTCCCCGACGTGCGCCGCGTGCTCACCGCGTTCGTGCTCTCCGGCGCGCTCGCCGGCCTCGCCGGAGTGTTCTACGTGGCCCGCTACGGCACCGTCAGCTCCCAAGCCGGAGCCGGTTGGGAACTGGATGCCGTGGGCGCTGCCGTCATCGGCGGCGTCGCCATCACCGGTGGCGTCGGAACGCTCTGGGGTGCAGCCATCGGCGCGATGCTCCTCATGACCATCAACCGCGTGCTCCCGCTCGTCGGCATCCCGGACTTCTGGCAGCGCGCCGTCGTAGGTGTGCTCATCCTCGCCGCGATCGTGCTCGACCGCGTCCTCGCCATCCGCCAATCCCGCAAGCTCGTCGAAGCGAGGGAGGAATCATGACCGCTCTCACGACCCCAACGTCGTCCGCTGCCACGCAGCGCACCATCGAGAACTACTCGCAGCCAGCCTGGCGGCGGATGCTGTTCACCCGAGAGATGGCGATCGTCGCCCTGCTCGTCGTGGTGTGCGTCGTCTCCATGGCCGCGGTGAAGGGCTTCTCGCAGCCCATCACCATCACCTACCTGCTCATGGACGTCGCCGCGGTGCTCATCATCGCCCTCCCGATGACGCTCATCATGATCACCGGCGAGATCGACCTGTCGGTCGGCTCCATGGTCGGACTCTCCAGCGTCACCACCGGCGCCCTCTACCAGGCGGGCCTCCCGTTCGAGGTCGCAGCCCTCGCCGCGATCATCGTCGGCGTCATCGGCGGAGCGTTCAACGGCTTCCTCGTCACCAAGGTCGGCCTGCCATCGCTCGCCGTCACCATCGGTACGCTCGCCCTCTTCCGCGGCATCGCGGTCGGCGTCCTCGGCACCGCGGCGGTCACGTCGTTCCCCGAGTTCTGGACCGACATCGCGAAGGCCAAGATCGTGGGCACGCCCCTGCCCGCCATCATGATCCCGTTCCTCATCCTCCTCGCGATCTTCATCATCGTGCTGCACTACACGCCCTTCGGACGCGGGGTCTACGCGATCGGCCTCTCCAAGGAAGCCGCCCACTTCTCGGGCGTCCCCGTCGGCCGCACGAAGTTCATCCTGTTCGTGCTCTCCGGCGCCCTCGCGGCCCTCGCCGGCATCTACTTCACGCTGCGCTACGGCTCAGCGCGAGGCGACAACGCGACCGGCCTGGAGCTGCAGGTCATCGCGGCGGTCGTGCTCGGCGGCGTCTCCGTCTTCGGCGGACGCGGCAAGCTCTTCGGAGTCGTCGCAGCCGTCCTCCTCATCGGCGTCCTCGCGAGCGCCCTGCGCCTCGCCAACGTCACCTCCGACGTCATCAACATCATCACCGGAGTGCTCCTCATCGCCTCCGTCGTCGGAGCAAGCCTCCTGCCCAGGATCCGCCGCAAGCGGCCCAGGGTAGAGAAACCGCTGGTCGGCACGACCAGCGGGACAGCTCCGAAGGCCTGAGCGGCCCCACGAACTGAAGCTCACATCCACCCACACACGCAACACCCCAACCGTCGCCCGGAACACCGAGCGGCTCAGTACCCGAAGGGAAACCCCATGAAGCTCGCAACGAAGCGGCTGAGCGCAGCTGGCGCACTCGCACTGAGTGCAGCACTCGTGCTCACTGGATGCACCACCGGCGGCGACGACACCGCAGCAGGCGGCGGAGACACCAGCAACCTCACCGTCACCTTCCTCCCCAAGAACCTCGGAAACCCGTACTTCGAGGCGTCCAGCGTCGGCGGCCAGGCCGCTGCCACCGAGTTCGGCGGCACCTTCGCCGAGGTCGGCCCGTCGGAGGCAACCCCCGACGCGCAGGTCAGCTACATCAACACCCTCACGCAGCAGGGCGTCGGCGGCATCGTCATCGCCGCCAACGACCCCGAAGCCATCTGCGACGCCCTCAACGAGGCCCGCGACGCCGGCACGAAGGTCGTCACCTTCGACTCCGACACCAACCCGGAGTGCCGCGACCTCTTCATCAACCAGGCCGACGCCGACGGCATCGCCAAGGCCCAGATCGACCTCATCGCCGAGCAGATCGGCGGATCCGGCGAGATCGCCATCCTCTCCGCAACGGCCAACGCCACGAACCAGAACGCCTGGATCGAGAAGATGGAAGAGTACGTCGGCACCGAGTACCCCGACATCACCATCGTCGAGACCGTCTACGGCGACGACGACGACCAGACCTCGTTCGACAAGACCGCAGCTCTCCTCCAGACGCACCCCAACCTCAAGGGCATCGTCTCGCCCACGACGGTCGGCATCGCGGCTGCAGCACGCTACATCCAGACGTCCGACTTCAAGGGCAAGGTCGCGGTGACCGGTCTCGGCACGCCGAACCAGATGCGCGAGTTCGTCGAGGACGGCACCGTCACCTCGTTCGCCCTCTGGAACCCGGAAGACCTCGGCTACCTGTCGGCCTTCGCAGCCCAGGCACTCATCGCAGGCGACATCACCGGCGCTGAAGGCGACACCTTCACCGCAGGCGAGCTCGGCGAGTACACGGTCGGCGCCGACGGCACCGTCCTCCTCGGAGAGCCCTTCGTCTTCGACAAGGACAACATCGGCGACTTCAGCTTCTAAGAGCTGAGCAGCTGAAGGCGGGCGCCAGTCGCCACGCCGAACCGAACTGCAGACGCCGCGCCGGGGCCACCTCCCGGCGCGGCGTTTGCGCGTCCCGCTCACTGCGCGCCCGTCGTTCCTCGCGCATCCCCCCCCCCCCGAGCGCATCCAGCGGGAGATGCATGCTCGTCGCGCAACGAAGCTGCACCTCCCGGATGTTTGCGGAGGTGGGTGGTGGCGGACGGGTCGGCAGATGCGGAACGGCACTCACTCAGGCCAGCCGCCAAACCAGATAGGAAGAACCTCATGCCAAGAATCGGATTCCAGCTCAAGGTCGCACCGCAGCACATCGACGAGTACGTCCGCCGTCACGCCGAGGTGTGGCCCGAGATGCTCGCCGAGATCGCCGCCGCAGGGCGACGCAACTACTCGCTGTTCCTCGCCCAGGACGGCACGCTGTTCGGCAGCTATGACGTCGACGACGAGGCCGCGGCCAACGCCTACCTTGCGGCCTCCCCGGTCGCTGCCCGCTGGGAGGCTGACATGTCCCAGTTCTTCGACGGACTCGAGGGCCGCGCCGATCAGGCGGCGTCACCTCTCGTCGAGGTCTTCAACCTCGAAGACCAGCTCGGCGCCTAGCGTCCACTCCTCGCGGGGTCTCGGCGCGTCCCCGCCGCTGATAGGTCACCTTTGCCCCGTCCCGGCGCCCGATACGGGGTGAAAGTGCCCCACTCGGCGAGGGGTGCGTCGGATGCGGCGCGCAGAGGGCAGGCGGCGCGCAGGTTGGGGCCGCGCGGCGGGGGAGCGCAGGTCGAGCCGAGCTCAGACCTCGAAGAGGCTGTGCACGGGGCCGCAGATACGCTGACCGTCGAGCTCGAGCAGCTCCATCAGCACGGCGGTGCCGGCGAGCGTGTAGCCCAGCTCTTCGAGCAGCTGCTGCCCGGCGCGGAGCGTCCCACCGGTCGCGAGGATGTCGTCGACGAGGAGCACACGTGTGCCGGCGGGGAGGTCCTTCGACGCCTCGAGTCGGTCCGTCCCGTACTCGAGGTCGTAGGTGACTGAGACTGCGGGGCGCGGCAGCTTGCCCGCTTTCCGGATGGGGACGAGGCCGACGCCCGTCGCGTTGGCGATGGCGCCTGCGAGCAGGAACCCTCGCGCCTCGACGCCTGCGACGACGTCGAATGTTCCGGCGAAGGGCTCGATCACGGCGTCGACGGCGGTGCGCAGGGCAGGCCCGTCGGCGAAGAGCGGGGCGATGTCGCGGAACTGGATGCCCGCTTCCGGGAAGTCGGGGATCGTCGCGATGAGCGACTCGGCGCGCGCGAGCTCAGGGTTCACGCGTCCAGGATACGTGTGGGGAGCGAGCGGGCACGGGTCGCGCAGGCCCCCGACCCCCGGCGATGATCTCTCAGTCCACGTCGATGAAGGCGCGCAGGATGGGCCGGTGATCGTCGGCGCGCGATGCCCACGCGAGCTCACTGAAGGCGTCGGTGTCCGTCAGACCGAGCACCGCGATGCCTGGCGGCGGGGAGAGGACGGTGCTCGCGGGAGCCACGGTCACCCCGATGCCAGCCGCGACGAGGTGCAGCAGCGTCGTCCAGGTGCTCCCTGTCTGCACGATGGTCGGCATCCGCCCGCCTGCCAGCACTGGCGCGAGGTTGCGTTCCGTCGCCAGCGCCCCGGCTTCGGCGGGGAAGAACACGAAGGGGTCGCCGGCCAGCTCACTCGCGCGGATGCTGCCCCGCGTCGCGAGTGGGTGCGCGAGGGGCACGGCTGCCACGAACCCTTCCGCGCGGAACGGCGTCAGCCGCACACCGTCGACGGGGTCCGGGTCGCGGACGATCGCGAGGTCCAGCTCGCCGAGCGCGACCTTCACGAGGAGGTGCGCCGTCCATCCTTCGAAGAGCTCGATGTGCACTCGAGGGAATCGTGCTCCGAACCGCTGGACCCGTTCGACGGGGCCGAGCGGGAGTGCTGAGCTGACGAACCCGACGTCGAGTCTGCCCTGCTCTCCGCGGCCGATGCGGGTGACCTCATCCACGATGCGTTCGGACTGCGCGACCAGCGAGATGGCCCGCTCGCGGAGCACGACGCCCGCCGCGGTGAGGCTCACGCTGCGGGAGGAGCGGGCGAACAGCTCGACGCCGAGCTCCGTCTCGAGTCGCTTGATCTGCTGGGACAGCGCGGGCTGCGCCACGTGCAGCGCGGCCGCGGCTCTGCCGAAGTGCAGTTCGTCAGCGAGCGCGAGGAACGACCGAAGCGCTCGAATCTCCAGATCCATGCATCCAGCTTATGGATGCGTGCGCATCCGTATTGGACTCGCGGCCTTCGCTTCGCGAAACTCAGCTCATGACGACGACGACCATCACCATCGCCCCGCTGCAGGATGACGCGGACGCGGCGGCATTCCGCACCCTCAACGAGGAGTGGATCACCACGTTCTTCGCGCTCGAGGACGCCGACCGTGCCGTGCTCGGTGACCCTCAGCGCGCGATCGTCGACCAGGGCGGGACGGTGCTGATCGCACGCGACGGTGAGGCGCGCGTGGGCTGCGTCGCGTTACTGCGGGTCGGCGAGGGCGTCGCTGAGCTGGTCAAGATGGCGGTCGCCCCGGAAGCCCGCGGGGCGGGGATCGGGCGGATGCTCATCACGGCCGCGATCGAGACTGCGCGCGAGCAGGGCCTCACGAAGCTCATGCTCGAGAGCAACCAGTCGCTGGCTCCGGCCGTTCGCCTCTACGAGTCGGTCGGATTCCGACACGTGCCAGCATCGGCGCACGCACCGACCCCCTACTCGCGTGCCGACGTCTTCATGGATCTCGACCTGGTCTGAGGGCACAGGCGCCTCTGCGCGTCTGCTGCCTGCCTGCCTGCCTGCCGCCTGCCTGCCTGTCTGCTGCCTGCCTGCTGCCTCCGCCCCGGTTGCAAGACCTGGGGCTTGAGCATCCGCACCATCGGATGCGCGTGCGCAACCCCGAGGTCTGCGCGCGGGTTGCCGTTAGGCCTGGGGGTTGTGCATGCCGGGCGGCGCGGGGAGGTGCGCGAACCCCGGGCCTCCGGGAGGTTGAGCGGCGCGGGGGCGCTAGACGCGAGGCGTTGTGGACGCGCGGGGCACGAGCTCCGGAGTGAAGCGGATGTGCTCAGGGCTGGCTTTCGGGTCGCGGGCTGATGCGACGAGGAGGTCCATGGCCTTGGACCCGATGAGGTGCGCCGGCTGGTGGATGGAGCTGAGGGACGTCGATGCGAAGGCGGCGAAGTCGATGTCGTCGTAGCCGATGAGGGCGATGTTCTCCGGCACCCTCGCATGGCTGGTGCCCTGCAGGCTCTGGAGGAGGCCGAGCGCGAGCATGTCGTTGGCGGCGAAGACGGCGTCCGGCAGCTCTGCGGCGCCTCGCTCGGCGAGGACGAGCCCCGCGCGCCGGCCCTCTGACATGGAGAGCGCATCCGTCGCGAGCACCTCGAGCGTCGCGCCGGTGACCTCGTTCACCGCGTCGCGGGCTCCTTCGAAGCGGTCGGTGACCTGCTGGATCTCCATCGGGCCGCCGACGAACGCGATGCGTCGGTGCTCGGTCTCGAGGAGGTGCTCGACGGCGATGCGGCCGCCCGTTCGGTCGTCGACGGCGACGGATGGGTAGCGTTCGTCGTCGCTCTCGCGGTCGACGAGCACGACCGGCGTCCCGCGCTTGTGCAGGAGCTCGAGCTGGGGCATGTTCGCCGCCATGGGCGTGACGAGCACCCCGAAGACGCGCTGCTCCTCGAAGAGCCCGAGGTGGGTGCGCTCCCGCTCCTCCTGTTCGTCGCTGTTGGCGACGAGCACTGAGAAGCCAAGCTCGGCGGCGCGCTCTTCCGCGCCGCGTGCGACCTCGGTGAAGAAGGGGTTGCGGAGGTCGAGCACGATGAGGCCGACGGTGCGGCTCTCGCCGGCGCGCAGCTGCCTGGCGGCGTCGTTGCGGACGAAGCCGAGCTCCTCGATGGCCGACTGGACGCGCTCGACGGTTGCCTCGGACACCTTCTCGGGGTGGTTCAGGACGTTCGAGACCGTGCCAACGGAGACGCCGGCGAGAGTCGCGACGTCGCGCACGCTGACTGCCATGGGCCTCCTTTGGTGTACTGAGCAGGATAGGCCACGGGTGAGCGCTCCCGGACCTCGTCCTCGGCGCGGCGTCGTGCGTTCGGCGGGCAGTTCTGCCCCGGCGCTGCGACGCGATTGAAACGTTCTTGACTTCGCGGACGCCGCCTCGTAACCTGAACGCACTGAAACGATTCAATACCTGATCGTGTTCCCGGAGCCGTGGACGACGTCGTTCGGCCCGGGGCAGACCCACAACCGACCAATGAAGGCGACGAACCGTGAGCATCCTCTCCGCAGACCAGCTTGCAGCGCTCGAAGGACAGGGCATCGAGCTCCCGTCCTGGGCGTTCGGCAACTCAGGCACCCGATTCAAGGTGTTCCAGACGGCAGGAACGCCGCGCGACCCGTTCGAGAAGATCTCCGACGCGGCCCAGGTCAACAAGTACACCGCGCTCGCCCCCAGCGTGGCCCTGCACATCCCATGGGACGTGGTCGACGACTTCGCCGCCCTCCGCAAGCACGCTGAAGACCTCGGCGTCGAGCTCGGCACCATCAACTCGAACACGTTCCAGGACGACGACTACAAGTTCGGCGCCCTCACGCACGAAGACGCAGCGGTGCGCCGCAAGGCCATCGACCACCACCTGCGCTGCATCGACGTCATGGACGAGACCGGCTCGCGCGACCTGAAGATCTGGCTCGCCGAAGGCTCCAACTACCCCGGCCAGGCCGACCTGCGCGGCCGCCAGGACCGCCTGCACGACTCGCTGCAGGAGATCTACGCCCGCATCGGCGACCACCAGCGCCTCGTGCTCGAGTACAAGTTCTTCGAGCCGGCGTTCTACCACACGGATGTTCCGGACTGGGGAACGAGCTACGTGCAGGTCGCGGCCCTCGGCGAGAAGGCCATGGTCTGCCTCGACACCGGCCACCACGCGCCTGGCACGAACATCGAGTTCATCGTCATGCAGCTGCTGCGCCTCGGCCGCCTCGGCTCGTTCGACTTCAACTCGCGCTTCTACGCCGACGACGACCTCATCGTCGGCTCGGCAGACCCGTTCCAGCTGTTCCGCATCCTCGCCGAGGTCATCCGCGGCGGCGGGCTGAACAACCCGGACGTGGCCTTCATGCTCGACCAGTGCCACAACGTCGAGTCGAAGATCCAGGGCCAGATGCGCTCTGTCCTCAACGTGCAGGAGATGACGGCGCGCGCGCTGCTCATCGACAAGGACGCCCTCACAGCGGCCCAGAAGTCGGGCGACGTGCTCGTCGCGCACGAGGTCTACATGGATGCGTTCTCGACGGATGTGCGTCCCGCCCTCGCCGAGTGGCGCGAGTCGCGCGGCCTGCCCGCGAACCCGCTCGCCGCGTTCCGCGCATCCGGCTACGAGCAGCAGGTCGCCGAGGAGCGCGTCGGCGGCGTCCAGGCCAGCTGGGGCGCGTAAGCGCCACCGCGCCAACGAGCCCACGACTTCACGACCTCAGAGCTTCGAAGGAACTGACATGACGAACCCAGCAGCAGCCGATCTCATCTCGCGCAGCAACCGCCTCGGCGAAGACCCGAAGAACACGAACTACGCGGGTGGCAACACGTCCGCGAAGGGCACCGAGACCGACCCCGTGACGGGTGAACCCGTCGAGCTGCTCTGGGTGAAGGGCTCCGGGGGCGACCTCGGCACGCTCACCGAGCAGGGCCTGGCCGTGCTGCGCCTCGACCGCTTCCGTGCGCTCACGAACGTCTACCCGGGCGTCGAGCGCGAGGACGAGATGGTCGCGGCCTTCGACTTCTGCCTCCACGGCAAGGGCGGAGCCGCTCCGTCGATCGACACGGCCATGCACGGCCTCGTGGATGCGGCGCACGTCGACCACCTGCACCCCGACTCCGGCATCGCGATCGCGACGGCGGCCGACGGCGAGGAGCTGACGGCGAAGATCTTCGGCGACAAGGTCGTCTGGGTGCCCTGGCGCCGCCCCGGCTTCCAGCTCGGCCTCGACATCGCGAACATCAAGGACGAGAACCCGCAGGCCATCGGCTGCATCCTCGGCGGCCACGGCATCACGGCCTGGGGTGACACGTCGGAGGAATCGGAGCGCAACTCGCTCTGGATCATCGACACTGCAGCGGCATACATCGATGCACACGGCAAGGCCGACCCGTTCGGCGGCGTCGTGAGCGGCTTCGAGGCGCTCCCCGCAGACGAGCGTCGCGCTCGTGCGGCGGCACTTGCACCCTCGATCCGCGCCGTCGCGTCGCACGACGCCCCGATGATCGGGCATTTCACCGACGACGAGCGGGTGCTCGACTTCCTCGCGAGCGAGAAGCTCGCCGAGCTCGCCGCCCTCGGGACGAGCTGCCCCGACCACTTCCTGCGCACCAAGGTCAAGCCGCTCGTGCTCGACCTGCCGACCACGGCATCCTTCGAGGAGCAGCTCGCCCGCCTCGAAGAGCTGCACTCGGCGTACCGCGCCGACTACAAGGCCTACTACGACAAGTTCGCGACGGCCGAGTCGCCCGCCATCCGCGGCGCCGACCCGCTCATCGTGCTCGTCCCGGGCGTCGGCATGTTCTCGTATGGCAAGAACAAGCAGACCGCACGCGTCGCCGGTGAGTTCTACTTGAACGCGATCAACGTGATGCGCGGCGCCGAGGCGCTCTCGAGCTACTCCCCGATCTCGGACGAGGAGAAGTTCCGCATCGAGTACTGGGCACTCGAGGAGGCGAAGTTGCAGCGCATGCCGAAGCCGAAGACGCACCAGGGGCGCATCGCGTTCGTCACTGGCGCCGCATCCGGTATCGGCAAGGCCATCGCCACCCGTCTCGCGGCCGAGGGCGCGTGCGTCGTCGTCGCCGACCTCGACCTCGAGAAGGCGCAGGCCGCAGCGGCTGAGCTCGGAAACACCGACGTCGCGATCGGCGTCGCGGCGAACGTCGCGGACGCAGCCGGCGTGCAGGCCGCCATCGACGCGACCCTCCTCGCGTTCGGCGGCATCGACCTCGTCGTCAACAACGCCGGCCTCTCGCTCTCGAAGCCGCTGCTCGAGACGACCGAGAAGGACTGGGATCTGCAGCACGACGTCATGGCGAAGGGCTCCTTCCTCGTGTCGAAGGCCGCCGCCAAGGCGCTCATCGAGCAGAAGCTCGGCGGCGACGTCATCTACATCTCCTCGAAGAACTCCGTCTTCGCCGGCCCGAACAACATCGCCTACTCGGCGACGAAGGCCGACCAGGCCCACCAGGTCCGCCTCCTCGCGGTCGAACTCGGCGAGCACGGCATCCGCGTCAACGGCATCAACCCCGACGGCGTCGTGCGCGGCTCCGGCATCTTCGCGGCAGGCTGGGGCGCCAACCGCGCCGCGACCTACGGCGTGAAGGAAGAAGACCTCGGCCAGTACTACGCGAACCGCACCATCCTCAAGCGCGAGGTCGTGCCCGAGAACGTCGCCGACGCGGTGTACGTGCTCACGGGCCCGGAGCTCACGCGCACGACCGGCCTGCACATCCCCGTCGACTCGGGCGTCGCGGCGGCCTTCCTGCGATGACCGAGTCTGCTGCGAAGGGGACGGCTGCCGGCGGCCGCGGTGGGGCGGATGCGCCTCGCACGGTCGCGGCGGTCGACCTCGGCGCCACGAGCGGTCGTGTCATCACGGGCACGATCACGGATGGCGTGCTCACGATGCGTCACGAGGCGCGCTTCCCGAACAACCCGGTGCGCACCCGCGATGGGCTGCACTGGAACCTCCTCGGCCTGTACCAGCACGTCCTCGACGGGCTGGCGGCGGCGGAGCGGGATGCGCCCGGCCAGATCGCGAGCATCGGCATCGACTCGTGGGCCGTCGACTACGCGCTGCTGCGCGACGGTCGTGTCCTCGGTGTTCCGTACGCGTACCGCGACGAGCGGACCGCGCGCGGCGTCGAGGCCGTGCACGCCATCGTGTCGCCGGAGGAGCTCTACCGCCGCAACGGCCTCCAGCACCTGCCGTTCAACACGGTCTTCCAGCTCGCCACCGACGGCGAGCTGCTCGAGCTCGCCGAGCAGATGCTGCTCCTGCCCGACCTGCTCGCCTACTGGCTGACGGGCGCGCAGGTCGCGGAGCGCACCAACGCCTCCACGACCGGTCTGCTCCGCGCCGACACTCGTGAGTGGGATGCGGAGCTCGCCGAGCAGGTCGGCGTGCCCGCGCGCATCCTGCCGCACCTCGTCGACCCGGGCGCCGTGCTCGGCTCGCTCGAGGGCGAGGCCGCTCGGGTTGTCGGACGCGACATCGACGTGGTCGCGGTCGGCTCCCACGACACCGCCTCCGCGATCGTCGCCATCCCCAACACGGGCCGCGACTTCGCCTACGTCTCGTGCGGCACGTGGGGACTCGTCGGCCTCGAGCTCGACGAGGCCGTCGTCACCGACGCCGCTCGCGAGGCGAACTTCACGAACGAGGGCGGCGTCGACGGCCGCGTGCGCTTCCTGCACAACGTCATGGGCTTGTGGCTGCTGTCCGAATCGCAGCGCCACTGGGAGCCTGCGGCGACGGATGCGCAGCGCTCGAGCACCCTCCAGCAGCTGCTCGCAGACGCGGCGCAGGTCGCCGGCGACGTGCCGATCTTCGACGTCAACGACCCCGTCTTCATGGCGCCGGGCGACATCCCCGGACGCATCACCGCCTGGCTCACCGAGCGTGGCCTCGAAGCGCCGACGACGCCGGCCGGCATCGTCCGCTCGATCGTCGAGAGCCTCGCGCAGGCCTTCGCCGACGCCGTCGCGACGGCGTCGAACCTCGCCGAGCATCCGGTGAGCGTCATCCACATCGTCGGCGGAGGGTCGCAGAACACGCTCCTCTGCCAAGCGACGGCCGACCGCTCGGGCCTGCCCGTGCTCGCCGGCCCCGTCGAGGCGACCGCCATGGGTAACCTGCTGGTGCAGGCACGCGCACACGGCTGGGTTCCCGACAGCCTCGCCGAGATCCGATCCATCGTCGCGAGATCGACGCAGATCATCCGCTACGACCCGAAGCACACCCGATAGAAGCGAAGGCAGCTGCCCCATGGTGAAACGTCAAGCCCCCAAGCCCCTCGAGCTGCTCGAGCTCATGCAGTTCAAGAAGCCCGACCTCAACGGTCGCCGCCGTCGCCTCAACTCGGCGCTGACGATCGAGGACCTGCGCCGCATCGCGAAGCGCCGCACGCCGAAGGCGGCCTTCGACTACACCGACGGCGCCGCCGAGGGCGAGCTGTCGCTGCGCCGCGCGCGCACCGCGTTCCGCGACGTGGAGTTCAACCCGTCGGTGCTGCGCGACGTCGCGAACGTCGACACGTCCAGCACGGTCCTCGGCGGGCCGATGGCGATGCCGTTCGCGATCGCCCCGACCGGGTTCACGCGCCTCATGCAGACCGAGGGCGAGACGGCCGGAGCCGGCGCTGCCGCGGCCGCGGGCATCCCGTTCACGCTGTCGACGCTCGGAACGACGACCATCGAAGAGGTCGCGAAGGTCAACCCGAACGGACGCAACTGGTTCCAGCTGTACGTCATGAAGGACCGCTCGATCTCCTACGGCCTCGTCGAGCGTGCCGCGAAGGCGGGCTTCGACACGCTGCACTTCACGGTCGACACCCCCGTCGCGGGCGCCCGCCTGCGCGACAAGCGCAACGGCTTCTCCATCCCGCCGCAGCTGACGGTCGGCACGATCATCAACGCCATCCCGCGCCCCTGGTGGTGGATCGACTTCCTCACCACCCCGAAACTCGAGTTCGCGTCGCTCGCGACGACGGGCGGCACGGTCGGCGAGCTGCTCGACTCGGCCATGGATCCGACGATCAACTTCGAGGACCTCAAGGTCATCCGCGAGATGTGGCCGGGCAAGATCGTCATCAAGGGCGTGCAGAACCTCGAGGACTCGAAGACGTTCGCCGACCTCGGCGTCGACGGCATCGTCCTCTCCAACCACGGCGGGCGGCAGCTGGATCGGGCTCCGATCCCCTTCCACCTGCTCCCCGCCGTCGCACGCGAGGTCGGCAAGGATCTCGAGATCGGCGTCGACACCGGCATCATGAACGGCGCCGACATCGTCGCGTCGGTCGCGCTCGGCGCGAACTTCACGATGATCGGCCGCGCCTACCTGTACGGCCTCATGGCCGGCGGACGCGAGGGCGTCGACCGCACCATCGCGATCCTCTCCGACGAGATCATCCGCACCATGAAGCTCCTCGGCGCGCACACGCTCGAAGAGCTCAACCCGTCGCACGTCACGCAGCTCAAGCGCTACGTGCCGACGTCGTTCATCGAAGCGGCACCCGACCGCGCGTAGTTTCGGACGCTTTGGGCTGGGCTGGCCGCCGGGCTGGCTCGGTTTCAGCCGGCCAGATTGATGGGTTTTCGCGACTTGTGATGGGAAAATTCCCACCACCGGTCAGCGAAACCCATCACGCTGGTCCGGCGGAACCCATCACCGGTTGGCAAAACCCATCAGAGTCGAAACCGCGTTGCGCGGCGCTAGGTAGAGGGTGCTTCGACACCTATCCCTTCGCGTCCAGCAGCGCGCTCACGACGGTGAGTACACCCTGCTCCTGGTTGGAGGGCGCGAGGTACCGCGCGAGCTCCTTGACCTCTGGATGCGCGCCCGCCATCGCGTAGGAGCGGTCGGCCTCGCGGAACATCTCGACGTCGTTGAAGAAGTCACCGAACACTGCCGTCTGCGCGGCGGTCACGCCGAGGCGCTCCTGCAGCTGCCGAACCGCCCTGCCCTTGTTGGCCTCTGGCGGCATGATGTCCATCCAGTGGTGGCCGGAGACGACGACTCGGTGGGATTCGCGGAGCTCGTCGACCTCGGTGGCGGCGCCCGTCTCGACCTCAGCGAAGTCGTAGACGGCGATCTTGACGTACTCGTCGTCCGTGTCGAGCACGTCGTCGACGACGGTGAGCGCCTCGTAATAGTTGCGGGCCTCGGCGATGAACTCGTCGTCGCCGCGTTCGATGTACGCGGACTTCTTGCCGCACAGCACGAAGCCGAGGTCGTGGCCACTTGCGGCGAGGCCCCGCAGGAGCGCGATCGCGCGCGCGATGAACGCGGTCTCGAGCGTCAGCGAGCTGACCTCCGCTCCATCCCGCACCACGAAGGTGCCGTTCTCGGCGATGAACGACATGCCCTCCGAGTCACGCTCGAAGAGCTTCGCGAGCGTCGCGTACTGGCGGCCGCTCGCTGGCGTGAACTCGACGCCTGCCTCGCGCATCCGCGTCAGCAGCGCCCAGAACTGGTCGGGAACGGTGTGGTCGTCGAGGAGCAGTGTGCCGTCCATGTCGGCGACCACCAGCCGCACGTCGTTGCCGTCGAGCGACGTCTCGTAGTGGCGATCGGCGGTCTCGAGAACGGTGTCTGCCATGCGGGCAAGCCTACGAGAGCTTGCGGAGCGCTGACCCCTTGTGCGCGGCCTTCGCCCCAGTCTTCTCCGACTCGATGAGGTATGCGGGCTCGTCCGTCGATGCGGTGAACTTCTGCCCGTCGAACTGGAAGTCCTTGGTCTTCTTCTCGATGATCTTGCCCTGCGTGCGCCCCTGCGACGTGTTCCAGCTCACGCGGTCGCCGTTGCTGAAGTCTGCGGTCATGGTGTCTCCTCGCTGCTGCTGTCGCTGCCGTCGGTTTCGTTCGGGCCGTCAGAGTGTGGATCGGTTCGTGTGCTCGGGGTCGGCTTGCGGTACGCGATGATGGCGAACACCACGCCGAGCGCGAACCAGACGATCCAGATGCTGCCGTCGTTGCCAAGATCTATGAGCGCGACGATGAAGAACGCGAGCGCCACCCACGCGTATGTGTTCAGCAGCAGCTTCCTCATGTGCGCATCCTGCCCGTCCGTGCTGGACGTGGAATGGATGCGCCGCGAAGCGGACTAGATGCGAATGCGCACTAGTCCGTGCAATGATCTAGTCATGACTTCGACTGACTGGCCGGGCGAGTGGGTGCGAGCTGCCCTGCCCGGAGCGGTGCTCGCACTCGTGAGCGAAGAGGACGCCTACGGGTACCTCATCGCGCAGCGACTCGCGGCGGCTGGATTTGGGACGATCAAGGGCAGCACCCTGTATCCGCTGCTGGCTCGCCTCGAGCAGGACGGTGTCCTCGCCTCGACGTGGCAGGACGGTTCCGGGGGGCCGGGTCGCAAGTACTACTCGGTCACCGATGCGGGCCGGCACCGGCTCCAGGAGCACCGACGCTTCTGGCAGGACTTCACGACGACGACGACGGCGGTTCTCGCCGAGAAGAGGAACACGAGATGAGCAGCGGACAGCTGGACGACTACGGTGATCAACTGACCGACGAGCTCGAACTTCGCGACGTCCCGATCGATGCCATCGAGCGCATCGTTCGCGAGGTGCGGAGTCACACGGCGGAATCCGGGGAGGACCCGATGGATTCGTTCGGGACACCTCAGCAGTACGCGGACCATTTCGCGCCTCGGACCTGGACGCGCAGGGCTCTCTGGTGGATCGTCGCGCTCGCGGGGCTGCTGGGGGCGGGGGCCGGGTTCCTCATCC